>CBFHKO010000002.1:0-322448 GCA_965656445.1 uncultured Paracoccaceae bacterium | reverse complement strand
GACCTAGTGGTCCCAAAAGCGGTCCCAAATAATGGTCCAAGCCACTGTAATCACAGAAGTATTCTTATTTTTATGATTAAAATGGTGCCCCCACACGGACTCGAACCGCGGACCTACTGATTACAAATCAGTTGCTCTACCAGCTGAGCTATAGGGGCACTAAGCGGTGAATTAAATTAAACATATTGGACTTGCAAGAGGCTTTTTGGAAAAAATTGCACTCTTTTCAAAAAATTATTCAACATTGGATTCAGCGATTTGCGCGGGCGAGTAATCCGACCGCGCAGAGACCGACGAGAACGATCAAAAGTGCGGCTGGGGTGGCCTCTGCGAGGTTCTCAAGGCTTGCTTGTTCGTGAACACGTGTTGCCAGCGTGTCAAAGTTAAAGGGCCGTAGCAAAAGCGTTGCAGGGAGTTCTTTTACGCAATCCACAAAGACCAAGAGAATGGCTGAAGCCACAGATCCGCGCATCAATGGGACATAGACGTCGCTTAGCACCCGTGAGTGATTACGCCCCAAAGATCGAGCTGCATTTGGCAAATTAGGCGAAATCCGCCCCATCGCCGCGTCTGCCGCCCCTTGGGCAATGGCGAAGAAGCGCACACAATAGGCAAAAATCAGTGCAAAGGCAGTGCCTGTCATGATCAAGCCGATGTCAACGCCCGTCATTGACCAAATTCCGTCTGCGATCGAGTTGTCCAATTTCGCTAAGGGGATCAACAAGCCGACGCCGAGAACAGCACCGGGTGCTGCGTAGCCGATCGTGGTTATGGGCAAGAGAACACGTGGTAATGTGCGGCCAGATAAGCGCACACCATAGACCATGAAAATGCCTGCACTCACTGTGACAACGGCGGCGATTCCACAGACCAGCAGCGTATTCAAGAGCGCAGAAAACAGCTTTGCATTGGTCCAAACGTCTAAATTGTCAGCCGCATGAGAGAGAAATACACCGACAGGCATTACAAAGCCAATGCCGAAGGGAAGCAAGCAGATAAGACAAGCTATCAAAGAGCCGATGCCAGTAAGTGCATGTTTTTCCGTCGGACGGTAGCGCGACGAGAGATTAAAGTAGCGCATTTTTTGGCGGCTTGTTTTTTCCAAAGCGACCAAAACCACAACAAGGATGAGCACGACGCTGGCAAGTTGCGCCGCGCCACCTGCATTGTTGCTTTGGAGCCAAACGCTAAATATCCCTGTTGTTAAGGTTTGAATGGAAAAATAATCAACGGTTCCAAAATCATTCACGGTTTCCATCATCACGATTGCGGTTCCCGCCGCTATAGCAGGACGGGCCAGGGGGAGACCGATACGCAAGAACCGTGCAAGCGCCCCTGCCCCCAAAGACTGGGCAACTTCTTCGGTACAGCCTGATTGTTCCCGAAACGCGGCGCGCGCTAGGAGATAGACATAGGGAAATAGAGAGGCGCTTAAAACGATAACCGCTGCGCCAAAAGATCGAATTTCTGGAAACCAATATTCGCGGGATGAGGTCCACCCGAATGTCGCCCGTAGGAGTGTCTGAACCGGTCCAGCGTATTCAAACAAATCAACCAATGCGTAGGCGCCAACGTAGGCCGGAATAGCAAGTGGCAACAGCAAGGCCCATTCTAACCAGCGTGACCCCATAAACTTGTAACGTGTCACAAGCCAAGCAGTCCCGGCCCCAATGGAGGCCGCGAGCAGACCAACGGATATCATCAAGGACACAGTCGTCGTAAGATACCGCGGCAAAGTTGTGCTCAGCAAATGTGGCCAAATATTCTCGGACGGGAACAGCGCGATCCAAAGAACAGAAGCAATAGGCATCAATACCAACACTGCAATGATCAAGGCGCCAACGGACCAAATACCTGTCTGTGACAACCAAGGACGTCTACCGTGTCTTATTTGTTGCGATTGCTCAACCATTACGGCTCCAGAAGAAAAGCGTTTTCAATGCCTGCTTAGCTCCCTATATAGGTGCTGTAGCGATTAAACAAGGAAGCCAAATACGATGAAAATCGTTCTACACGCAGGTGTGCACAAAACAGACGAGGATGGGTTTTTAGGCACTCTCACTGCGAGCGAGCGTATTTTAAAGAAAAATCGGATTGCGGTTCCGAGCGCTGCACATTTTCGAAAACTGTTACGTGAAAAATTAATTCAAATGAATAAGGCAGCTCCCTCTCCAGAGGAACGAGAGGCCTTGCTAGATCTCCTCCTGTCTAATGAACCCGAAGAGGTCGAGCGTTTAATTATTTCAAACTCGAATTTTTTTGGCACTCCAAAAGAAGCAATTGATAACGATATATTTTATCCCTCTGCTCTCAATCAATTGGCAAAATTCCGCTATCTGTTTCAGGAATATCCCTTTGAGCTTTTCCTGAGCCTTCGCAACCCTGCGACCTTTGTTCCAGCCTTGTTTGCGATGTCAAAAACAGAAAATCCTGCCGATATTTTGACGAATTCAGACCCTTATGCTTTGCAGTGGAGCGAATTGATTGGGCGCATTCGCCAGTCCATTCCTGAGCTCCCAATAACAGTCTGGTGTCACGAAGATAGCCCCTTTATTTGGGGACGCATTTCTAGGGCCATGGCGGGATTACCTGCCGACCACGCAATGCGCGGTGATTTTGCCCTGTTTGGATCGCTTTTGAGTGAGGAAGGATTAACACGCTTTAAAACTTACGTTCAAAAGCATCCCAATATGACGCAAGATCAGCTTTATCGTACGTTGACGGCATTTTATGACAAATTTGCCGATCCCGACAAGGCATCGGAAACCCTCGCGATGCCGGGCTGGAGCGACATGTTGATTGAGGATCTCACGGAATTTTATGAAGAAGATGTTGAGGATATTCGCAACATCCCCAACGTTACCCTCATCAGCCCTTAGGACATTCCCAAGGCTTCTTTGTACATCTCAAGGACAGCTTCTTCTTCGGCAATATCATTTTGATCACGCTTGCGAAGAGAGACGATTTTGCGCATGACTTTGGTGTCGTAACCGCGCCCTTTGGCTTCGGCCATCACTTCTTTTTGTTGGTCTGCGATGTCTTTCTTTTCGAGTTCAAGACGTTCGATACGCTCAATAAACTGACGAAGTTCATCAGCTGTTACGCGGTAATTTGTTTCTGTGACATCTTCCATGACGCGGCTCCATATTTTTGCTTTGATGTAGCGGCCCAATCGATTAACTGCAAGCGCCCTCTTGTTTCATGAGCATCTTTCACCTAGGAAACGCGGGAACAGATAATATAAATCTTGAGAGGCACATATGGGCTATTTGATTTCTGGTGGAGTGGTCCTTTCACTCATTGGGCTAATTGGTTTAATCTGGTGCATTGTCTTTGTGGCCAAGGCGAAACGCAAAAATTTGCCCGATGACGAGATGAAAGCAACGCTTCAAAAGGCTTTACCCCTAAACCTTGGCTCCTTATTTTTGTCTGTCATAGGCTTGATGCTTGTTATCTTGGGCATCTTTTTCAGCTGATAAAGTGTCATCTGTACATGCATCAGACATTCCCCTTGAAACACATTCATAGATTTTTATATGATCCGCTGAACAAGAGGAGTATCACTATGACACCAGAGGTAACTGCGTTTTTTGATGACGCGACCTTTACAGTCTCATATGTCGTGCGCGATCCACAGGGCAGTGCATGCGCAATAATAGACAGTGTGCTAGATTTTGATTATGCCTCTGGACGCACCGATACAGCATCCGCCGATAAAATCATTCAATTCGTTCAAGAAAACGCGCTAGACGTACAATGGCTTTTAGAAAGCCATGTGCATGCGGATCACCTTTCCGCCGCCCCCTACCTTCAGGACCGTTTGGGCGGCAAAATTGGGATCGGCGATCAAATCACCACAGTGCAGGACACCTTTGGCAAAGTCTTTAACGAAGGGACAGACTTTCAAAGAGACGGAAGCCAATTTGATCAACTCTTCAAAGACGGTGATAGCCTGCAAATCGGGCAAATGCGCGCCGATGTCATGCACACACCTGGACACACACCAGCCTGCTTGACCTATGTCGTCGGCGATGCGGCCTTTGTGGGTGATACCTTGTTTATGCCTGATTTTGGGACCGCGCGTTGTGATTTCCCTGGGGGATCCTCTGAAATGCTGTTTCAGTCGGTTCAAAAAATCCTATCTTTGCCCGAAGAGACACGCATCTTTGTAGGGCATGATTACAAGGCCCCCGGTCGCGAAGACTATGCCTGGGAAACGACAGTCGGCGAACAAAAGGCCAAAAACATTCATATTGCAGAGGGGCAAACTCAGGACGGGTTTGTCAAAATGCGCGACGAACGAGATGCAACTTTGGCGATGCCCAAGCTCATCATTCCATCGCTGCAAACCAATATGCGCGCAGGGCATATGCCAGACCCCGATGACACGGGTCAGGTCTTTCTAAAAGTTCCTGTGAACAAACTATAACCAAACCGAAACAACACCATGGGGGATTACCGTGCAACTTGACTGGATATATGGGCTTATTGGAGGCCTCATCATTGGCAGCGCTGGCGCGCTTTATTTGCTCGGCAATGGCCGTGTGATGGGGGCCAGTGGGATTATTGGTGGACTGATCGACGGATCAGGCCGGAACACACTGATGGAGCGTGTCTTCTTTTTGGCTGGATTGATTGCGACGCCATTGATCATCGTTCAATTCTGGGACCGCTCAGCGACAAATGTGACGTCTAACGTCGCTGTCCTCATTGGCGCAGGCCTCTTGGTTGGACTTGGCACACGGATCGCAAATGGGTGCACATCAGGGCATGGTGTGTGCGGCATCTCTCGCCTGTCCTTGCGCGGTATGGCAGCCACTGTCGTTTACATCTTGGCCGGCGGACTAAGCGTCGTTGTCTTTAGAAACATGTTGGGAATAATCTAATGAGAAACGTAATAGCGCTCTTATCTGGTGCCCTCTTCGGAACAGGCTTGTTGGTGTCAGGAATGACCGATACGAACAAGGTTCAAGGTTGGCTTGATGTCTTTGGGAATTGGGACCCGACTCTCGCCTTTGTTATGGGCGGTGCGATGATCCCAATGGCGATTGCATGGCTCTTCACCAAAAACAGAACACCGCTCGCGGGAGGGTCATTTCCAGAGCCTTCGAAAAACGAATTTGGTCGTGATTTGATTATCGGATCAATCATGTTTGGTGCAGGCTGGGGATTGGCTGGGTTGTGCCCAGGTCCAGCAATGGCGTCATTTGCATTCGGTGGACCATCAATTTTGATCTTCGTTGCGGCAATGCTTGTTGGCATGGGGCTTGCGCCTTTTGCAAAACGCGCATTAGGCACGTAAAAACTTTCTGTGCCGCAGGTCTCGTGTCTGCGGCACAAACGCGATAAGGTGTTTTGCACCACAAGGAGATTATCACATGACTGCCGCGCCCATCAGCGAAACTTACTTCACGTCCCCACAGATTTCACCTGATAGCTTTGCTGAAATCAAGGCGTTCGGAATACACAAAGTCATTTGTAATCGTCCCGATGTAGAAAACCCACCTGAGCTACAATCAAGCGTTATGGAACAAGCCGCCAAAGATGCTGGTTTGGAGTTCGCCTATTTGCCGCTAACGCATAATGCAATGACGCTCGACGTAGCACAAACGCAAAAAGACCTCATCGCGAATTCTGAGGGACCAGTCTTGGCCTATTGTGCCTCCGGTACTCGGAGTACCGTTATTTGGGCTATTGGTGTGGCAAAAGAGATGCCAGTGGATGATATCTTAGATACGTGTCAAAAGGCTGGCTATCCACTTGAAGGGCTGCGCCCAACGCTGAACGCACTTCAAGACAGCTAAATTTCCAAGTCTTCAAAATCTAAATCGCTCAGGTCTTCGCCATCTTCAATGGCGACTTTATTGTCCTCTTTGGGGGCCTCTATTTGGGGTGGTAGTGGCATGGGCATAACATCGTCTACTTCGGGCATGTCATCCAAATAGAGCCTCAATGCTCTATTCCCCTCCGCTTGGCCAAGCTGTGCATGGAATTCCGTGCGCCCTCCTGCTGATTTAACCGAAACATTAAAGAGAACTTCCGGCCCCAGCACAAATTCATGCCCAACCCGCCATCCAGACACATCCCCGAGGTGGCGAATCTCATTGTAAATCACAGCCGTCATCTCAACTGGCAAATTGAGTTGATAGGTATGCAGATCATCTGATTTGTCAAATTCGGCATGTTCTGGATTACTTTCGGGTGCAAATGGCAAGGCAAGAATAATTCGCCCCTGTATGTCATTGTCGAAGAACAGGGTGAAATCAAAGACATCAAACCGTTGGTCCCCCGCGCCAAGAGCGAGCTGTTTTGCATCAGGAAGCCTATGGGCAAAATGAAACTGTGGAATATCATCGGGCAAGCGCCCCGAAGACGTTTGAAAAATCCTGTCTATAGCGGGGGACACCAATGCCGCCTCGCCTAGCGTGGCCTTTCTATGGTCGCCGCGGGGCGCAGGTAAATAGCCGATAGTTTGCATTTGGACAATCGCATTGACCACCGATGTCTCAAGGGCCACAAAGCCTGATTGGCTTTGATCACTTTGCACAACGCCAATGAGGCACACTTCGGTAAGCTGAGACGCCAAATTTTGCGCATCCACTCTTTTTTGACCAATACGCTCCACTCGCGTCATGAGATTGGCGACGTCAAACAAGCTCTGAGTAAGCGCGCGGCGCAATGTATTTTGTATATCCGCAACTTTCCCAACAGAGGCAGAAGACGCCGTCGCGAGTAGTCGCCGTTTTGTTTCGCTAGCTTGTTCGATCATACCACTTGCACACCGCATTCTACGGACCGTTATCTGGGCACATTGACGTGAAAGAGTTACGAAATCATTTATGCAGGACCTTTAAGAAATCGGAACAATTATCCGAAAGGCGCCTCCACCTTGACCAGGAAGGTAAACAATATCACCACCCAATCGATGCATAATTTCCCGACAAATCGCCAAGCCGAGCCCAGCGCCACCCGCCTTTTGTTCGCCAATACGGGAAAATTTCTCAAAAATCATGTCTTGCGCTTCTTTGGGAACGCCGCTGCCATTGTCGATAAAGTCCAAAAATATTTTATCGACAGTTCGATAGGACACAATTCTTAGGCTCGGATTGACCGCATCACAATATTTCCGCGCATTGGACACAAGGTTAATAAAGACCTGTCCCAAGCGATCAGCATCCGTGCTAAGCGTTGGCAAGGATGTTGATACGGCTACATCCACTTGAAAATCATTCGGCGCTTGTCCCGCGAGAACAGTTTGAATGGACCGGTTAACCAATTCAGGAAGGGCAACGTCTGAAATGTTCAAATTCACCTGCCCATTTTCCAGAACACTCAAATCCAAAAGGTCATCTAACAAGCGGGTCAATCGAATGGCCTCTTCGTGAATGATCGAAGCATATTGTCCATCATTTTGATCGGCCTCGTCTCGCAAAATTTCCGCAAACGCCAGAATTGAGGTCATGGGCGTGCGCAGTTCGTGGCTAATTTGGGACAAAAACGCATCCTTTTGATGCGACATGCGCGTGAGCTTTTCATTTGCTTCGCGTAGTTTCCCTGCTGTTAGGCTAAGTTCCTGTTGTTGGGCCTCAAGTCGGCTTGAGTATTCCATCATCTGTGCGGTTTCATCCGCAACCGCCATCAAATCGCGCACAGATACTGACATGCCCCCCACAATTTGTCCAATCATCGCATGCGCTGTTGCAGCCCCGACAGACCCTGCAAGCTCACGCTCTAATACGCTTAAAAATTCTGGTGTCGGTTCAGGAAGATACCCAGACAAACCCTGTTTCTTTGCCGCCTCTTGAAAGAGGTTCTGCGCATCTTTGGGGCCCAATATGCGCTGTGTCATCACCATGAGGTCCTCACTCGGCGCAAAGCGACCTGACCAGCTTTTGGGACTAGAGGAATGATCAAAGACATTCACGAATTGCGCGCCCTGTAAGCGTTCAATTGGGCTTGGAAAGGTAACTAAGGAAAGGATCATGAAGGCCAGTGTGTTTAACGACAGGCTCCAGAAAATTCCATGCACCAATGGGTCCATGCCATCCAAGCCAAAGAGCGACTGAGGGCGCAGCCACATAATACCCAGCGGACCAAACTCTAACAGCTCAGAGGACAACAACACATCCTCACCAAAGCTCGGTAGAAACAACGTGTACAGCCAAATCGCAAATCCCACGACGACCCCAGAAATCGCCCCAAGCCGCGTCGCACCGCGCCAAAACAGTCCTCCTAGCAATGCTGGCAGGACTTGGACAACCCCTGTGAAGGAAATCAAACCGATCGCCGCAAGGGCCGATCCACCGCCCGACATAATGAAATAGAGGTATCCCAAGAATAAGATCGCAGCGATTGAACTTCGTCTCGTGATAAGGATGACTTTGCGCACGTCCCCAGAAACGCTGGCGCCCCCTGCCCCAAGTCGTAACCACAACGGCATGACGATATGGTTTGACACCATAGTTGATAGCGCAAGTGAGGCCACAATGACCATCGAGGTCGCCGAGGAAAATCCCCCTAAAAAGGAAAGAATGGCCAAGCCTTCATTACCAAAGTGAAGCGGCAAACTGAGGACGAAGAGATCCGGGTTTGCTCCCTCAGGGAGCGTTTCAAGCCCGATGACAGCAATGGGAACCACAAATAACGACATCAGCAAAACATAGGTCGGAAAGGCCCAAGATGCTGTGCGCAAATGAGTTTCGTTTTCGTTTTCAACGACGAGAACTTGGAACATGCGGGGCAGACAAATAAATGCGGCCGCCGATAGGAATGTGATCGCTGTCCATCGTCCTTCGTTAATCGGTATTTCAGCAAGGCTGGACGCATCAATGCGTGACAAGGTTTCCCCAATCCCCCCAGCGATGCCCCAGACCACAAATGCCCCCACAGCGAGCAAGGCAAAGAGCTTGACCAAGGCCTCTACCGCGATGGCCATAACGACGCCGTGATGACGTTCATTTACATCTAAATTACGCGTTCCAAACAAGATCGTGAACAAGGCCAATCCACTGGCAACCCAAAGTGCTATGCTGGATTGTGTTGGCAACCAGCCCGTTTCGTTGCCCGCTATGGCAAAGACTTCGAACGATAGGGTCACAGATTGCAGCTGTAGCGCGATGTATGGGGTGGTCCCTACAACAGCTAAAACCGTCACTATGATCGCCAGTAAATTTGATTTCCCAAACCGTGATGATAACAAATCAGCAATCGACGTGACACGTTGCGCGCGTCCAATGCGGACCAAGCGGCGCAAGACCCACCACCACCCAAACATGATGAGCGATGGACCAAGGTAAATGGTCAAAAACTCTAACCCAGATCGTGCCGCATAGCCAACCGCGCCATAAAAGGTCCATGCAGTACAATAGACGGACAACGACAGCGTATAAATGAACGAGGATCGCAGCCAATGACCCTTTCCCCGTCGAGCAGACCGCTCTGCCATAAAGGCCACAGCAAACAGCAACACGACATAACCGCTGCAGATCGCAATGAGGATATTCAACATCATTGCAGATCAATCCCAGATCTATCGCCCTCTCCTTTGTCCCCCGCGTTACCGAGCAGGCGTGATAACCAAGCGGTTACACCAATCAACAAAAACCAGATCAAAAAGAAGTAGATCATCGTCGAGCTGGTCAAATGCGTGTTTTGCTCGTTTCCCCATAATAGAGGAATTGCCAAGAAGAACAGACCCAAAAAGGGAAGCAACCGCACCGCGTCAATGATCCGGCGCATACGGTAATTTGATTTCTCCAAAAAAACTTGGTTCGGTTTTTGGCTCATTGACCAACCAATTCGCGGACAGCCTCGCGGACTTCTGTATTAGAAAAGGGCTTAATCATGAACTTATTGGCCCCTAACTCTTTGGCCATTTCACGATCCTTAGTTTGTCCACGGGCCGTTAACATCAGAACGGGCAAGTCCGTGTGCGCATAGGTCATTCGCAGATCGCGCAATATATCAAAGCCACTTTTTCCAGGTAACATGACATCCAAAATTACAAGATCAGGTTTCTTGTCATCAATCACCTGATTGGCATCGTGACCGTTTGAATGCATCAAAACTGTCCAACCATCACGGGTCAGCAAAAAGTTTAACGCTTCTTTTATGTTCGGTTCATCTTCAATCAAAAGAACTGTTTTGCTCATATACTTCTCCCTATCGGCATATGGGCGCCTTGTATTTTCAGTAACTTAACACCATTTCCGCAGGCAAAGTCAAAAGCCTTCTCCCAAGATTGACGGCTCTCGTCTATTTTCACACTCAACAATCGAACACACACGACACGCGGCGCCAACGCGGCGCACGGGGATATTACCGTGTTGCTCTGTCACGGGAATTATCAACATAGACGACTGTGCAACGATTGTGTTGTGAGAGGGAATGCCACTTGGGAACTGCGCCAATGCGATCACATCAAAGGTGCCCCCTTCTCGGCCCGTATGCGTGACCCGCTGCAGGATGGGGCGATGGGGGCTGAGCATTGCCTCAAACAATGGCCAGATCGCACAGGCGGACCCAAAGCGGGGAATATGAAAGCCACGCACAGGTTTACGGGACAGAAAGCTTCCTGAACTGTCACAGGACACAAAGCCGATTGGCCCCACCAAGTCTTCGGGGAGATAGGCAAGGCGCCGCATGACCAAAGAAAGGTCAAGCTTGTAGGATTGTGCAATTGCTATCGGATCCGGTCCATGCTGAATAACAGAAACGCGCACCTGCTCCATCGGAAATTCCAAAGCATCCGTGCAATATTGTTCGAAAAAGGCATGCGCGAGGTGACGCGCTGCACTCTGAGAGAGATCAAGTTGCTTGATAAGAGCTGGAATCTGACGCGGGTCATTCTCAATTTCGGGAAAATGAAACCCGCGTGTTTCAAAGGCCGCTTCAAGCGCCTCTTGCGGAACGCTATTAGTGCGCTGATCCCGACTAGCACCGTCCAAGTAATCCACCAAAGCCGAGGCACTATCTGCTAATCTGCTACTGTCTTCATTTAAGTTTCGGTGAAACCTGTTTTGCCACTCGACTTCGATTTCATCTGTATCGGCCAAAATCGAACTGGTTGATTTAATGGCGGTGACCGTCGTTAAAACTTCATGCAGCGAGGCCGCGAGATGGGGGTCATGCGCAAGCCTATCTGTTAGCGTGTCCACTGTTTGCTCGAGAACGCGCACCTGACGGTCGAGCCCGACCAACAGATCGGCCCACTCAGCAAAGCGCGAGGCAAACTCATTAGCCGAAGCTTCAGCATCCTCAATATCCCCGCCATGGCTGGCATTAACCTCCATGAGACGGCCAACAATCGCAGCCCCCGCGCCTGCACTTAGAACAGAAACCTCAACCCCGAGCACTTCTGCGAACTTGAGCAAGAGTTTTCCGCCGATTCTGCGCCGATCATGTTCGATCAAATTCAAATAGGACGGTGAAATATCGACCAATTGGGCCAGTTGAGCCTGACGTATCCCTTGGGATACCCGAGTATCCCGAATTCTCGCCCCAATTGAACCAAGTCCCGACATGAGAATCCTTTCATGTTTTCAAAGCCATTCTGCACGGCAGTGTAAATTAATTTACAATTAATGTAACGATAATGTGTAATAATTTACAGAAATTATAATTCGTTTGAGGTATTTATTGCGAAATTTTCACAAACAGTCCCATTATGCGACAGCACTACATGTGCGCGTATCGCAGGAAGAGGAGCCTGCTTTACAAAATCATTTATGGGAGGATTATATGTCCAAATCAAACCTCACACGCCGCGGCGTGATTAAAACAGGTGCAGCGGCCGGCGCAGGTCTCGCAGTTCCTACAATTTTCACAGCGTCATCTGTCGCAGCTTTCACAAACGATCCAACTGGTTCCACAGTCACTTTGGGTTTCAACGTTCCTCAGTCCGGCCCATATGCCGACGAAGGCGCGGACGAGCTTCGTGCATATAAGCTCGCAGTTGAGCACCTCAACGGTGGCGGCGACGGCGGCATGATGAACACGTTCTCATCAAAAGTTTTGAACGGCTCAGGCATCTTGGGCAAAAAAATCGAATACGTCACAGGCGACACGCAAACAAAACCTGACGCGGCGCGCGCATCTGCACGTTCCATGATCGAAAAAGACGGCGCAGTTATGATCACTGGTGGGTCATCTTCTGGTGTTGCGGTTGCGGTTCAAGCGCTTTGCCAAGAAGCTGGCATCATCTTTATGGCTGGTTTGACACACTCAAACGACACAACCGGTAAAGACAAAAAAGCAAACGGCTTCCGTCACTTCTTTAACTCATACATGTCAGGTGCTGCTCTTGCGCCGATCCTAGCGGATCGTTACGGCACAGACCGTAAAGCTTACCACCTAACTGCTGACTATAACTGGGGTTACACAACAGAAGAAGCTGTTCGTACATCTACAGAAGCAATGGGTTGGGAAACAGTTGCAGCCGTTAAAACACCTTTGGCTCAAACTGACTTCTCTTCATATGTGGCACCAGTTCTAAACTCTGGCGCAGACGTTTTGGTTCTTAACCACTACGGCGGCAACATGGTTAACTCTTTGACATCAGCGGTTCAGTTCGGTCTGCGCGCAGCTGAAGCAAACGGTAAGAACTTTGAAATCGTTGTTCCATTGTACTCACGTCTCATGGCGCAAGGTGCGGGCAAAAACGTTGCAGGCATCTTCGGTTCTACAAACTGGCACTGGTCTTTGGAAAATGTTGCAGGTTCACGCTATGCGGGCACAAACGCATTTGTTGAATCATTCGGCAAAAAATACGGCTTCCCACCCTCACAGGCGGCGCACACTGTTTACTGTCAGACACTTCTGTATGCTGATGCTGTTCAGCGTGCTGGCTCCTTCAACCCATGTGCGGTTGCAGAAGCACTAGAAGGCTTCCAGTTTGACGGTCTAGGTAATGGTCCAACATTGTACCGTGCAGAAGACCACCAGTGCTTCAAAGACGTTCTTGTTGTGAAGGGGAATGAAAACCCACAATCAGACTTCGATCTTCTTGAAATCGTTGACGTAACACCTGCTGAGCAAGTGACATATGACGCGTCAATCTTCGGTGGCGATCTAGGTACTTGTAACACAGGTGCATAATGTCTTTGCCCCGCCTGCACCATGTAGGCGGGGCATTTCATTCATAAAACCACTTTCGACGCCTCGTGTCGAATTCACCTCTTAAAAATACACCTACCCATGGGACCCAGGGGGCCAAATGGACCAGATACTTCTACAAATATTGAACGGGTTGGACAAAGGGAGCGCTTATGCGTTGATTGCCCTTGGTCTGACTTTGATCTTCGGTACGCTCGGTGTTGTAAACTTTGCGCACGGCGCGTTGTTTATGCTCGGCGCGTTTTGCACAGTTGCACTCAATTCAGCACTTCAACTCGGCTTTGTTGCTGATGGCGCGACAACAGAAACTGTTGGCGGCTTTAGCTTTGGTGGCCCCAAAGAAACGCTGTACGTTGAACATTGGTTCGGCGAAGCGGCTGGCGCAATCATCACAGATTGGTCCGTCCCACTTTCTATCCTGATTTGTATTCCATTTATGATGCTCGTAGGCGTCGTAATGGAACGCGGCTTGATCAAGCATTTCTATAAACGCCCACATGCGGACCAAATCCTTGTGACTTTCGGCCTCGCCATTGTTTTGCAAGAGATCGTCAAAGCAAACTTTGGTGCGATGTCTATCCAAGCGCCGGAACCTGCCGCATTGGTTGGGGCTATGGACCTTGGGAAATACGTTGGCTTCGAAGCTGGCGCAGTTATGTATCCTTACTGGCGCGTGATTTACTTCTGCTTTGCAGCGCTCATCACTGGTGCCATCTTTGCCTTCTTGCAATTCACGACCTTCGGTATGGTTGTTCGCGCAGGTATGGCGGATCGTGAAACAGTTGGCCTTTTGGGTATTAACGTTGATCGCCGTTTTACAATTATGTTTGGTCTTGCTGCGGCTATCGCTGGTCTTGCTGGTGTTATGTATAACCCAATCGTTGCGCCCAACTATCATATGGGCATGGATTTCTTGGTTATTTCCTTCGTTGTTGTTGTGGTTGGCGGCATGGGATCCCTTCCCGGTGCTGTTCTCGCTGGCCTGCTCTTGGGTATTTTGGAAAGCTTTGCATCGATGCAAGTTGTTCTCGAAGCCCTTCCAGGCATCAACCAAGTGGTCATTTATTTGGCTGCAATCGTAATTTTGCTGACGCGCCCTCGTGGATTGATGGGTCGCAAAGGCGTGATGGAGGACTAAATCAATGCTTGGTCTAACTAAAAAAGACACCACGTTGTTGCTGATCGTCGCCTTGATGGTACTCGCAGCACCAATTTTCCTTAACCCCTTCCCTGAGGGATCCGCGTTGTCACAATTCAACGCAGGTTACCCTGACCTCATGCAACGTTTTGTTATCTTTGGCATCTTTGCCATTGGATTTAACATCTTGTTCGGTCTGACAGGATACCTATCCTTTGGTCACGCGGCCTTTTTGGGCGCTGGTAGCTATGCAGGCGTCTGGGCGCTGAAGCTTCTGACAATCAACATTATCCCGGCGATTATCGTATCCACTTTGGTTGCTGGCGTTTTCTCGTTCTTTATCGGATATATCTCGCTGCGTCGCTCTGGGATCTACTTTTCGATCCTGACACTTGCCTTTGCTCAGATGAGCTTTGCTTTGGCGGCTTCTGTTTTGACACCGATCACAGGCGGTGAAACGGGTCTACAGACAAACCTCAACGATCCTCGTATCTTGGATTTCGCAGCCTCTAACGAAGGTAACATTCCTGCGCCTAGCTTGTTTGGCTTGGAAATGGGATCTAGCTTTCAACTGGCTGTCGGCGATTGGCTCTGGACATTCAACGTTGGCTATTACCTCAGCGGTATCGTCATGTTGTTGGCCTTCTACTTGGCTATTCGCATCTTCCGCTCACCTTTTGGTTTGACCTTGACGGCGATCAAATCCAACCAACAACGCCTGACCTTTACAGGATTTAACACGCGTCCTTATATGATTGCATGCTTTGTTATCTCTGGCATGTATGCGGGTCTTGCAGGTGGTTTGATGGTCGCAATGGACCCACTCGCCGGTCCTGAGCGGATGCAGTGGACAGCCTCTGGTGAAGTTGTTTTGATGACAATTCTTGGCGGTGTTGGGACATTGATTGGTCCCGTACTTGGTGCAGGTTTGATCAAATACTTTGAAAACATCTTTTCCAAGATCAACGACACCCTCGTGCATCAGTGGTTCTCTTTCATGCCAGACGGGCTTGAGAATTTGATGGTTGCCATCATCCACCCGTTCATCGGTAAGGGCTGGCACCTGACACTCGGTCTTATGTTCATGCTGATTGTTATCTTCTTGCCAGGTGGTCTGGTTGAAGGTGGCCAACGCATTGGGCGTCTCTTCAAAGGCAAATCTGCCGCAAACGATAAACCTGCAGAATAAGGAGTACGAAAATGGGTATTCTTGAAGTAAAAGACGTAGGTAAACGTTTCGGCGGCCTACAAGCACTTGGGGACGTAAACCTAAGCGTTCATGAAAACACCGTCCACGCGATTATTGGGCCGAACGGTGCCGGCAAATCAACATTGCTGAACTGCTTGATCGGGAAGCTCATTCCCGACACAGGTAGCGTGATGTTTGACGGGCAATCTGTTCTGGGCCGTTCGCCCTATGAGATTTGCCAAATGGGGATTTCACGCGTTTTCCAAACACCTGAAATCTTTGCGGATTTGACGGTCATGGAAAACATGATGTTACCGATTTTCGCCAAACGGGATGGCGCCTACAAATTGGACCCGATCAAAGCATTCATGGGCCAAAACGACGTTGTTGAAGCGGCTGAAAAGGTCTTGATCGACATGAATATGATCGACAAGCGCCACATGAACGCGGCCTCTATGTCACGTGGTGACAAGCGTCGTTTGGAAATTGGCATGTGTCTCAGCCAAGATCCACGCTTGCTCTTGTTGGACGAACCAACCGCCGGTATGGCGCGTGCGGATACCAACAACACGATTGATCTCTTGAAACAGATCAAAGAAGAGCGTGACATCACCATCGCGATTATTGAACACGACATGCATGTTGTCTTCAGCCTCGCGGATCGCATCACTGTGTTGGCACAAGGAACGCCTTTGGTGGAGGATACTCCAGAGAAAATCAAAGGCCATCCAAAAGTCAAAGAAGCCTATCTTGGCGAATCGGCCTAAGGAGAGAAAACATGAGCGGAAATCTCGCGACAGCTACACACGCACCTGCATATCTCTCAGTTTGGGATTTGCATGCCTATTATGGCGAAAGCTATATCGTCCAAGGTGTGAACTTTAACGTTCACGAAGGTGAAATCTTGGCCCTCTTGGGTCGTAACGGTGCGGGCAAAACATCGACATTGCGTGCGATTGCACGCTTGGACAGCCCAGAAGCCCGCAGTGGTGAAATCTGGCTTGATCACAAGCCCCTTCACACCATGAAAAGCTACGAAGCCGCGGCTCATGGAATGGCACTGGTCCCCGAAGACCGCCGCATCATTCCAGGCCTCACAGTCGAAGAAAACCTTCAGCTTGCGCAAATTGCAGAGCCGATTGGGTGGTCTTTGGATCGCATCTACACGTTGTTCCCACGCTTGGGCGAACGTCGTAAACAAGAAGGCATTACTTTGTCTGGTGGTGAACAACAAATGCTGTCCATTGCACGCGCCTTGGCACGTGACATCAAAGTTTTGTTGTTGGACGAACCTTACGAAGGTCTGGCCCCTGTTATTGTTGATGAAATTGAGAAAACTCTTAACATCATTAAAGAACAAGGCATTACCACTGTGATCGTAGAACAGAATGCGGTTCGTGCCCTTGAGCTAGCTGATAGATCCGTGATCTTGGACACAGGCTCCGTGGTCTTTGATGGCTCTGCCAAAGAAGTTCTAGATAACGCGGAACTCCGTGCTGAATACCTAGCAATCTAAACGCTATCGCCCTGTCCCTTGGTCGACTATACTTCCCAAGGGGCACGGCATACTTATCCGATACTCATTCGAATTAAGGGGGGCATCATTATGACCGACCAAACCTATCCGCCGAGCGCTGAATTTACAGCAAACGCCCATATCAACAAAGAACAATATGACAGCATGTATGCCGCCTCCGTATCTGACAAAGATGCGTTTTGGGCAGAGCACGGCAAGCGCGTTGACTGGATCACGCCATTCACCAAGGTGAAAAACGTCAATTTCGCGCATCCAGATGTGTCCATCAAATGGTTTGAAGACGGTGAATTGAACGTCGCCGCCAACTGTATTGACCGCCACCTCGCAACCCGTGGCGACCAAACAGCTATCATCTGGGAAGGCGACAACCCAGAAGAAAGCAAGCACATCACCTATAATGAGCTTGCGCAAAACGTAAACAAACTTGCCAATGTCTATAAATCTATGGGCGTGAGCAAAGGCGACCGTGTTGTTCTTTATTTGCCGATGATCCCAGAAGCGGCCTATGCGATGCTTGCTTGTGCCCGTATCGGCGCCATCCACTCAATCGTCTTTGCTGGTTTCTCCCCTGAAGCTTTGGCAGCACGTGTTGATGGCTGTAAAGCTTCGCTCATCGTCACAGCCGACGAAGCACCACGCGGCGGCAAAAACACACCGCTAAAAACAAACGTTGATAAGGCTCTCGATATTTGTGGCGACGTCAACACATTGGTTGTTGAACGGACCGGCGGTGATGTCGGCATGAAAGACGGTCGTGATCATTCCTACACGGCGGCAATGGGCTCTGCCTCAGCGGACTGCGCCCCAGAAGCGATGAATGCAGAAGACCCGCTCTTTATCCTTTATACATCCGGCTCCACTGGTGCGCCAAAAGGTGTTGTTCATACCACAGGCGGCTATTTGGTTTGGGCCTCAATGACGCATGAATTGGTGTTCGACTACCATGATGGCGACATTTACTGGTGTACTGCGGATGTTGGCTGGGTCACAGGTCACAGCTATATCGTTTATGGCCCGCTGGCCAATGGCGCGACGACATTGATGTTCGAAGGCGTGCCAACCTACCCAGATGCCTCCCGTTTCTGGCAGGTCTGTGAAAAGCACAAAGTCAATCAATTCTACACCGCCCCAACCGCGATCCGTGCCTTGATGGCTAAGGGTCCAGAGTTTGTTGAAAAATGCGACCTGTCCTCGTTGAAGGTTTTGGGAACCGTTGGTGAGCCGATCAACCCAGAAGCATGGAATTGGTATAATGACGTTGTCGGCAAAGGCACCTGCCCGATTGTTGATACGTGGTGGCAAACTGAGACTGGGGGTCATCTCATGACCCCGCTTCCAGGTGCCACAGCAACAAAACCAGGGTCGTGTACGACTCCGTTCTTTGGTGTCGAGCCTGTCATCCTTGATCCGCAATCAGGGGCCGAAATCCATGAAACAGCAGCCGAAGGTGTTCTGTGCATGAAAGACAGCTGGCCTGGCCAAATGCGCACAGTTTATGGCGATCATGAGCGCTTCGTGAAGACCTATTTCAGCGATTACAAAGGCTATTATTTCACTGGGGACGGATGTCGTCGGGACGAAGATGGCTATTACTGGATCACGGGTCGTGTTGACGATGTGATCAATGTTTCGGGTCACCGCATGGGCACCGCCGAAGTCGAAAGCGCGCTTGTTGCACATGCCAAAGTGTCCGAGGCCGCCGTTGTTGGTTACCCACACGACATCAAAGGCCAAGGCATCTATTGCTATGTCACCTTGATGAATGGTGAAGAATACACAGACGAGTTACGCACTGAGTTGCGCAACTGGGTGCGCAAAGAAATCGGCCCAATCGCGTCGCCTGATTTGATCCAATGGGCCCCTGGCCTGCCAAAAACACGGTCTGGCAAAATCATGCGCCGCATCTTGCGCAAGATCGCTGAAAACGACTTTGGCGCCTTGGGGGATACATCCACATTGGCAGACCCCTCCGTCGTGGACGATTTGATCGAAAACCGCATGAACCGCTAAGCTCTGCTGAAAGCACGCGAAAAAACCGAGGCTCTGACCTCGGTTTTTTTATGCCATCTCTCGTAGTTTAGTTTTCAAAATTTTCCCGTAGTTATTTTTGGGCAAGGCCTCAATCACACGGTACGATTTAGGTCGCTTAAAACGCGCGATTGATCCCAGACAATGGGCATCCAAGTCCTCAGCGATTAACTCGGCCCCGTCTTGCAGCACAACAAACGCCACGACAATTTCGCCCCACTCCTCACTAGGTACGCCAATAACTGCGACCTCACGAAGACTTGGATGCTGCAAGAGCACTTCTTCGACCTCTCGAGGATAGATGTTGCTTCCGCCAGAGATGATCATGTCTTTAGAACGATCATGCATGGTGACATAGCCCTCCGCATCAATCGAGCCCATATCCCCCGTGATTAACCATTCCTCAATCAATGTTTGCGCCGTTGCCTCAGGGTTATTCCAATATCCCGGCATTACTGCATCGCCGCGCACCATGATTTCGCCAATCTCCCCAATGGGTAGCTCCTGTCCCTCTGCATCCCCAATCTTGACCTCGACTGCGGATTGCGCCCGTCCAACCGAGGCAATCCGTTCGCGCCACCGCGGGTGGTTGCGGTCGCTGACATCGTGACGCGACAGAGCTGTTATCGCCATGGGGCATTCGCCTTGGCCATAAATCTGAACAAAGATATCGCCAAAATGATCGACGGCTTCGATAATATCCGTCACATACATCGGCCCACCCGCATATACGATCGTGCGCAGCCCCTCGCCTGTCTCACCCGTTGCTTTGGCAACTTCGGTGAGGCGTTTCACCATTGTTGGCGCTGCAAACATGTGGACAGAGCGGTGATGTTTGGCCAGATCAAATATCTCAGCTTCGTCAAATCCTCCAGTGAGAGGGAAAACATGTTTTGCCCCCATCATCACATGCATGATGTTATAAATCCCCGCCCCATGCGACATAGGCGCGGCATAGAGGGCGGTATCTTGGGATGTGACCTGATCTGCATCCGTGAAATAACACAGGGCCATTGTTCGAAGCATGCGATGCGTAATCATCACTCCTTTGGGACGTCCTGTCGTTCCTGAGGTGTAAAACAACCAGGCCAAATTATCCCCAGAGCGAGAAACGCAGCCTTGATCGTCATCCTGAAAATCGGCCGCAAATCCAAAACCCGATACTGGGATGCAACGGGATGACGTGACAACAGAGGATAGCTCATCATAAAACGCATCCGACACAAAGGTGAGCTTGGTCCCTGAATTCTCAATGATCCAAGCCGCCTCTTTTGCATGGAGCTTGGCATTGATTGGGACCGCCACCGCTCCAAGATACCAGATCGCATATTGCAAAACCAAATAATCAGGATCGTTCTTCATAAAAATTGCGACGCGATCCCCTGCCACAATACCCTGAGCGCGCAACCAAGAGGCCGCTCGGCGGGTATGACGCGCAAATTCGCCATAGGTCGCCAAACTCTCGCGCCCCGAAAAGAGCGCATCCCTCTCTGGTGCAATCTGAGAAATCCGTTCCAAATAAAGCGCGATATTCATAGCCGACCCTCGATTACTGTCCCCTGTCTTCTTCATAAAACGCAGTCTTGAATGACAATACAAGGGTGTTCCTCACGTCATAAAAACGCGCATCAATGACCAAGAGTGACGTCCAAATTCAAAATTTCCCAAAATAAACATGTGCATTTCGGCAAATTCTTATTTAAATGCTAACCAATTGTGCTTTTATCGAAATTCCCCTTGGAATATACAGACGAAAGCCATAACTGAGCAAAAACATCTGAACAGGACGCTTGAGGACCACTATGACAAAAAAAACACGTGACGATGATGTAGCCTTTATTCAGGCTCTAGCCGAACTCTTAAAAGAAAACGAGCTGACTGAACTCGAAGTGACACGTGAATTTGGCGAAGACGACAGCCTAAGCGTTCGCGTCAGCCGTCAAACAAATGTTGTGACCCAACAAGCGCCCGTTGCTGTTGCTGCGGCCCCTGTCGCGGCTGCACTTGCAGCGGCGGCCCCAGCAGCGGCTCCAGCCGCATCAGAGGATCCAGCCTCCCACCCAGGTGCGGTAAGCTCACCAATGGTTGGCACTGTTTACATGCAGGCGGAACCAGGCGCGCCATCCTTCATCTCTGTCGGCGCAAGCGTCAACGAAGGGGATACATTGTTGATCGTCGAAGCCATGAAAACGATGAACCACATTCCTGCGCCAAAATCAGGAACTGTGAAACGTATCTTGGTCGAAGACGGTGCCGCAGTTGAATTCGGCACACCTTTGGTCATCGTCGAATAAGGTCAGCCAGATGTTTGATAAAATCCTTATCGCTAACCGAGGCGAAATTGCGCTCCGCGTAATCCGCGCGTGTCGCGAAATGGGCATCAAATCTGTTGCGGTTCATTCAACAGCAGACACAGATGCAATGCATGTTCGAATGGCGGATGAATCTGTTTGTATTGGACCGCCCTCAAGCACAGATAGCTATCTCTCTATTCCCTCGATCATCGCTGCATGCGAAATCACTGGTGCTCAGGCCATTCACCCCGGCTACGGCTTTCTGTCCGAAAACGCGCGTTTCGTCCAAGCTCTAGAAGACCACGGTATCGCCTTTATCGGCCCAACAGCCGAACACATCCGTATCATGGGCGACAAGATTACCGCCAAAGACACGATGAAGGACCTCGGTGTCCCTTGTGTTCCAGGCTCTGACGGTGGTGTCCCAACCCTCGAAGATGCCAAGCGCATCGGTGAAGAAATTGGATATCCTGTGATCATCAAGGCCACAGCCGGTGGCGGTGGTCGCGGTATGAAAGTGGCGCTTAATGCCTCTGAGATGGAAAGCGCGTTTATGACAGCCCGTTCTGAGGGCAAAGCTGCCTTTGGCAATGATGAGGTCTATATCGAAAAATACCTCACCACGCCGCGCCATATTGAAATCCAAGTCTTTGGCGATGGCAAAGGCAAGGCTGTGCATTTGGGCGAACGCGATTGTTCGCTTCAGCGCCGCCACCAAAAAGTCTTTGAAGAAGCGCCCGGCCCCTGCATTACCGAAGAAGAGCGCGCGCGCATCGGGAAAACCTGTGCAGATGCGGTTGCACGCATCAACTATATCGGTGCCGGTACAATCGAATTTCTCTATGAAAACGGCGAATTCTATTTCATCGAGATGAACACACGTTTGCAGGTGGAACACCCTGTGACCGAAGGCATCTTTGGTGTTGATCTCGTGCGTGAACAAATCCGTGTGGCCGCTGGGTTGGATATGTCTTGGGAACAGGACGACCTCACGATTAACGGTCATGCGATCGAAGTGCGCATCAATGCCGAAAAGCTGCCTAACTTTAGCCCCTGCCCTGGTAAGATCACACATTACCATGCGCCCGGTGGTTTAGGTGTTCGCATGGATAGTGCACTTTATGATGGCTATTCTATTCCGCCCTATTACGACAGCTTAATTGGTAAATTGATCGTCCACGGTCGCAACCGTCCAGAGGCAATTGCGCGGTTACATCGCGCTTTGGGTGAGCTGATCGTTGATGGTGTGGATACAACAGTGCCCCTTTTCCACGCGCTCTTGGAAGAAGGCGACATTCATAGCGGTGAGTATAACATTCACTGGCTGGAACACTGGCTCGAAAAACAATTCGCATAATAGATTAAGGGGCGTCCCATCGGGCGCCCTTTTGGTCAGTTGCTTGTGTTCCTGATCATCATCTGGCACGGTTTAAGAAACGCACATCTTATGAACTGCTATGACTGTTGGATTAACGCCAAACCTCTTACTTCAAGCCTATAAAGCAGGTGTCTTTCCAATGGCCGAAGGACGCGACGATCCTGAGCTATTTTGGGTGGATCCCAAACGTCGTGGTATCTTTCCTCTGAACGGGTTTTATGTCTCTCGCAGCCTTGCCCGAACGATCAAACAACGAAACTATACGGTTCGGGTCAATCACGATTTTGCAAATGTCGTTCTCGCCTGCGCTGATCGTGAAGAAACATGGATCAACGATCAAATATTTGACCTCTACTGTGCCCTACATCATATGGGACAGGCGCATTCGTTAGAAGTTTGGCGCGACGAGAGCCTGATCGGGGGCGTTTATGGTGTGGTTGCTGGTGGCGCCTTTTTTGGCGAAAGCATGTTTTCAAAAGAGAGAGATGCCTCAAAAATAGCGCTAGCTTATTTGGTCCATCGACTGCGATCAACGGGGTTCAGCCTTTTTGACACACAGTTCATCACTCCACATTTGGCTTCCCTCGGTGCTATTGAGATTTCGCGGTCAAACTACCACAAGCGCCTTGCGCGCGCCGTGTCACAACGGGCTAATTTTTTAGATGACACTTATTCAGAAGACGTTTTAGCAATCGCGCAGCGAAGCACCCAGACATCATAACGGGAATGATCAAGCGGGTTTAGCGCAGGAGATGAGGCCGTCATCCAGCCGCTGAATGCCGGTGCGTCATGTCCATCTTGAGTGATGGTTAAATGCGCAAAAGCATCGCCTGACGGGTTGTTTTTAGGGTAGCGGCATTCCGACAGTTTCACTGTCATGAAGCCCAATTTGACCTCGCTCCCAACAGGGAGAGTGACATCGTTTACTGTGCCGCTCACTTTATCAAGTCCGCGCAAAATAGCGCCATCGGCTTGCCCAGTGAGTTGTTGTGCCTGAACAGATGAGGCAAGGCCTAAGGCAAGTGCGAACACAGCATTGCGCATCTTTATTCGCCGCTTCCTGAAACAAACTTCATCAAGAGGGACACGAGGCTCACAGAGCCTTGGGTATCGATGATTTCATCCCCTGCTGCGAGATAATCATAAGAGGCCCCTGGGATCACTTCGACAAAGTTCCCGCCCAATAGCCCCTCAGATGTTATCGCAATGGCGCTATCGTCAGGGATTTGAATGCTGTCTTGAACAGAAAGCGTCGCATCCGCGCGGAAGGTTTCTGGGTTGAGTGCCATTTGAGAAATGGTCCCAACCTTGACGCCCGCTAATCGGACATCAGTTCCAACAGAGATGCCTTCAGCGGATCGAAAGGAGGCCGTTAAAGGGTAGGAGCCCGACGGGCCAGACATGCCAGTGGATTGCAAAACATAGAACCCAAATCCAAGTGCCGTCGCCAACACGAGGCCACCTACTGCAACTTCTGCTTTGTTTTCACCCATGACACCGCACCTTTTACTTATTCAGGAGACCACGCTTCGTAATCTTGGCGTGACGCAGGATCAGCGCGCCGCAATGAGCCAGCAGGCGCATAAGCCAAAGCAGAACCCGTCAGATTTTCCTGATGGGGTTTTTCCCAAGTTTTGTGAACCAATGGTTTATCGGTTGGAGGGTGATCCCATGTAAAATGCAACCATCCGTGCCAATCAGCCGAAACGCGTGTTGCCTCCGCTTCGCCATTGTAGATGACCCAACGACGCTTGTCGTCACGTGTACGGTAATAGATGTTACCTTCCGCATCTTCACCAACTTTGACGCCCTTGCGCCATGTGAAGAACTGCGTGTTCAATGTTTGGCCATTCCACCAAGTCGCAGCGCGTAGCACTGTTTTTAGAATTCCCATGGGACTCTCCACTTAACGTTGATGGATATATGACTCAGAACCGCCCCAAGGTCTAGGGGCAATTCTGGCTAGGCTTTAGGACGCCGAAGCGGATGAATCCGATTTTGCGTCGGTGTAAATCATTAATGGCGCAGCATCAGAGCCGATCACTTCTTCGTTCACAACCACTTCGACAACATCATCCTGTCCTGGAAGATCAAACATTGTGTCCAACAAGATATCTTCGAGGATAGAGCGCAATCCTCGCGCACCCGTTTTCCGGACAATCGCGCGTTTGGCGATGGCGCTCAGTGCGTCGTCGGTAAAGGTTAGCTTCGTATCCTCAATCTCAAAGAGACGCTGATATTGCTTGACCAAGGCGTTTTTCGGCTGTGTCAAGATCGTCACAAGCGCGTCTTCGTCCAAATCTTCGAGCGTCGCTAATACAGGAAGGCGTCCTACGAATTCTGGGATCAAACCAAATTTCAACAAATCTTCTGGCTCAAGGTCTTGGAAAATTTCACCGACGCCGCGATCATCATTGTCCCGCACATCCGCGCCAAAGCCCATCGCGGACCCCTTGCCACGCTGTGCAATGATCCGATCAAGACCCGCAAAGGCACCGCCACAGATAAAGAGGATGTTTGTCGTGTCCACTTGCAAGAACTCTTGCTGTGGATGCTTACGGCCGCCTTGTGGTGGCACAGAGGCAACCGTGCCTTCCATTAGCTTCAACAAGGCTTGCTGAACACCTTCGCCAGAAACATCACGTGTAATGGACGGGTTCTCAGATTTGCGCGTGATTTTATCAACTTCGTCAATATACACGATCCCGCGTTGGGCCCGCTCGACGTTATATTCAGAGGCCTGAAGTAATTTAAGGATGATGTTTTCAACATCTTCGCCGACGTAACCCGCTTCGGTCAATGTCGTCGCATCGGCCATAGTGAACGGAACGTCCAAAATGCGCGCCAGAGTTTGCGCAAGCAATGTCTTACCACAGCCAGTTGGTCCGATAAGAAGGATATTCGATTTCGATAGCTCAATCTCGCCGCTATTGGCTGCGTGATTCAATCGTTTGTAATGGTTGTGAACCGCAACAGACAACACACGTTTTGCAACCGCTTGACCAATGACGTAATCATCCAAAACGCCACAAATTTCCCGTGGTGTTGGAACACCCTCAGACGATTTCAATCCTGCACTCTTGGTTTCCTCGCGGATGATATCCATACACAATTCAACACATTCATCACAGATGAACACTGTCGGTCCTGCAATGAGCTTGCGGACTTCGTGTTGGCTTTTTCCACAAAAGCTACAATACAAGGTATTTTTGCTTTCTCCACCAGAGTTATTTGCCATCGTCAACCTTTCGGGTTTGGGGTTAGTCGCGGTCCAAACCAAATTTCAATGTTAGCTTAGGACAGGCCCAACAGGTTCACAATCCCAAAAAACGAATTTACGGCACCCTATTTGAGTGCCGTAAGAGTATTACTTATGCGTCGGCTTCATCACCAGCAGAGCGGTTAGAGACGATTTCGTCAATCAAGCCCCACTCTTTTGCATCTTCGGGAGACATGAAATTATCACGCTCCAAAGCGGCTTCGACTGTCTTGAGGTCTTGACCAGTGTGCGTCACATAGATCTCATTCAAACGACGCTTGAGCTTGAGCGTTTCTTCTGCGTGGATCATGATGTCCGTTGCTTGACCTTGGTAGCCACCAGAGGGTTGGTGCACCATTACGCGGCTATTTGGCAAAGAGAAGCGCATGCCTTTTTCGCCAGCAGTCAATAGCAAGGACCCCATTGAGGCCGCTTGACCGATTACCAAAGTCGAGACCTTTGGTTTGATGTACTGCATCGTATCGTAGATCGACAGACCAGATGTCACAACGCCACCGGGGCTATTGATATACATGCTGATTTCTTTGGACGGGTTTTCCGCCTCAAGGTGCAAAAGCTGCGCAACAATCAAAGAGGACATCCCGTCATGAACGGGACCGTTCAAAAAGATGATCCGCTCTTTGAGCAAACGCGAGAAGATGTCATAGGCACGTTCCCCACGGCTTGTTTGTTCAACAACCATTGGAACAAGTGAATTCATGTAAAAGTCGACTGGATCGTTCATAGTGCCCTGCTTTCTTCAAATGTAATTTCCGTACAGCGTATAAGAGTCTTAGTATCGCAATAGGATGGCTGCAATAGGCAACGCGAAAAATGACCTCTCTTGGGAGAGTTAAGATTCCATGAAGGCTTGTCAACAAAGATGCCCTAAATCCCCATTTCTCATTTCATTGGCCGCAAAATTCGCATATTTGCAAAGAAACTTGTCAGGATGAGCAACGTGAGTTCAGAGAAATTTATTCAAAAGGGCGCAGCAAGCCTTACCTATAATTCAACAGCTGATCCGCGTGATTTTTATTTCGTGTTAACGCCCAAATTAACCATGTTGGCTTTTAGCGCCGCAGTTGAGCCGTTGCGCATTGCCAATCAGCTCACCAAACAAGAACTCTATCGCTGGCACACGATGACCATTGATGGAGGCCCTGTTCAATGCTCTAACGGCGTCACCATTACACCTGATGGCTCCCTCGCCCCGATTGATCGCGATGCAACAGCGTTTATCTGTTCCGGAGTTGAGCCAACCCTCGCGCTCTCAGAGCAGGTTCGAAATTGGGTGCGTCGCCAAGATAGAATTGGCACAACCTTGGGCGGGATTTGCACAGGCGCTTTTGCTTTGGCGGATGCGGGCTTGATTGGATCACACTTGTTTACGCTGCACTGGGAAAATCAACCAAGCTTTTCGGAAAAATTCCCAGACCTCGTCCCAACTCGCAACTTGTATGAAATCGACGGACGGCTCATCACTTGTGGCGGCGGAAGTGCGGCCACAGACATGATGTTAGATATCATCGAACGCGATCATGGCCGTGATGTCGCGCTTGTTGTTGCGGATATGTGCATTCATAAACGCAACAGCGATCGGAAAGCGCCTCAGAAATCGTCGCTATCCGTTGCGATTGGCTCGCGCAACCAACGCCTCATTCATGCCATCCAAGTGATGACGGAAACAGTTGAAGAGCCGCTACCCCTATTGGACCTATGCGCCACATTGGATATCTCGAGGCGGCAATTGGAACGGTTGTTCAAGAAATACACCGGCCAATCCCCGACCCAGTTCTACTACGGTCTCCGGCTAGAGCGCGTGCATGCCTTGTTGAACGAAACGGAAATGACAATCACACAAATCGCGACGGCGACAGGGTTCAATTCCACATCACATTTAGCGCGTCAATTCAAAGCAAAATACGGTGTGCCACCAAATAGCTTTCGCAAGGGCTGGGCCACTTCGGCACTCAGCTAGGCACAAAAAATCCAGCCCCAAAACTGGGGCTGGTTTCCTAGAATTTATCTCACTTATTGTGAAACAGATTTCAGATATTCGATAGCCGCATCGATATCTTTTTCTTTCTTGAGGCCAGCGAAAGACATTTTGGTGCCTTTGATGTAGGCTTTTGGTTTCGCGAGGAACGCGGCCAAGGCCTCTTCGTCCCAAACGGCGCCATCTTCGCCCATTGCAGCCATTGCTTTGGAATAACGGAACCCTTCGATAGCTGCCATTTGGCGGCCAACGATGTCGTTCAGCTGAGGACCAGATTTGTTCTTGGCACCCTCACCAACTTGGTGACACGCTTTACACTTCTTGTATACTTTTTCACCTTTTTTGACGAGGTCAGCATCCAAAGCGGCAACAACTTCTACAGGCGCTTCTTCAACAGCTGGTGCCGCCTCTGCAACAACTTCGGCCGCAGCTTCGACCACAGAGGCCTCTTCGGTTTCAGGTGTCACGTCCAAAACAGCCGCACGCATTGTGATTTCAACTGTTTCTTTACAGTTCTCATAACATGCTGTGTTGAAAATCGGATATTCCGTTTCGGCACGATCGTCGATGATAAAGCCATTCGCGTTTGGAAGTTCAAAATCCGCGAAGTTCTCATGTGACAATTCGAAATCGTCATCCACCAAGTCATTGGAATAGAGGATATAAGCGACGATCGCATAAACATCATCCGGCTCTAGGCTCTGCGCGTTGCCAAATGGCATTGAGCGGTTCACATAGTCCCATGCTGTGGATAGGTGCGGCCAATAGGATCCAACTGTTTTCAGTGGATCTTCATAGTCTAGCGTGTCCATTCCACCAGCCAATTTGGGCCAGTTATCAACACCTTCAGCAAAATCACCGTGGCAGCTTGCACATTGATCAGCAAAGACTTCTTCGCCGTCCCATACATTTCCTTTACCAGCAGGCAATCCCGCACCATCAGGCGCAACATCGATGTCCCAAGCCGCGATTTCCTCAGGCAAGGCCACACGACCCAAGCCAAATTTACCTTCGGCGTGAACAGCGAATGTAGATGAGAGTGTTAACGCTGTTGCGCCAATCAATACATTAAGAGATTTCGACATTTTCGGCCTCCCCATTTGGTTTTACCCACCAAGTTTGAATACAGTTATTGTGATAGATTGAATTCAAGCCACGAACTTCACGAAGTTGGTCTTTCGTAGGTTGAACATATCCTGTGTCATCATGCGCACGGCTCTGGATCAACATTTCCTCGCCGTTCCAATCGATATCAAGATAGAAACGTGTGAGCGCCATACGCTCGCCTGGCTTAGCAAGACGGGCCTTCTGCCAGTTTTTGCCGCCATCGATTGACACGTCAACACCCGTGACCGTTCCACGACCTGTCCACGCAAGGCCAGTGATGACCAACGGACCTTTGCCGTGTGTGATCGGCGATTGTGGGCTTGGGCTTGTGACAACGGATTTCGCATCCATGGCCCATGTCCATTTCCGAGATGTGCCATCCTCCAAAGTATCTGTGTACTTTGATGTTTCTTCACGGCTCTCGATAGCTTGGTCTGTCACTTCGACACGACGCAGCCACTTGACCCACATGTTGCCTTCCCAACCAGGAACAACCAAGCGAACTGGATAGCCGTGCTCTTTGCGCAGGGCTTCACCGTTCGCTTTGAAGGCGACGAGAACATCATCCAAAGCTTTTTCCATTGGGATTGAGCGACCGTTAGAGGAGGCGTCCGCCCCTTCAACGTAGACCCATTTGTCGCTAAGATCGCCAGCCGCATCTAGGCCCGCTTCTTCCAGCAATGTGCGCAATGTGACGCCTGTATATTCCATGTTGTGGATCATACCATGCGTGAACTGAGCACCGTTCAATTGAGACCCCGCCCATTCCATACCTGTATTCGCCGCACATTCGCAGAAATACACATGATTTTCACGCGGGAAGCGTTCCAAGTCGGCGTAGGTGAAGACAAGAGGACGATCCACAAGCCCGTTGATCATCAAACGATAATCTTCCTTGCGCAATTCAATCGCACCAGAGTGGTGACGTTCGAACGCACAGCCCTGTGGCGTGATTGTTCCGTCGAGTGCGTGAATAGGAGTAAAGTTGATTGAACTGATTGTATCCGCTGTCAACCATTCCACGTTGCGACGCACAACGTCTTTTTCAAATTCGATAGGCATCCCATAGGGATAGGCATCAACGCCGTCTCCGGTCGCCTGAGCCCAAATTTGCTTTTCGGTGATCAAGGGATCCCCGGATGCTTTAGCGACTGTCGCGGCAACACCGCCGACGCCTGCTGCCGCAGCACCTGTTAAAAACTGGCGACGTGATGCGCCTTTGTTTTTGAAGCCGTTTGTCATCTTGTAACGCTCCTGACTTGGTTAATTAATGAGCCGGCGATTTACGCGCCGACAACTTTCACTGAATTGTTTTGGGGCACAGTAATTGTTCCCTGTTTGCGGATATGATTTTCAACCACATCCCAAATTTCTGGACCTTCCGTGCCCTCGTTTACAGATGCCCATCCCGCCACAACATAGGTTTTGGCTGGATCAATGAGCTCGCCTGTTTTGAGCAATGTCATTTCACTGATGCGGCTGCCTTGCGGTTGGTTCACATCAATGCGGTAGCCCATGCCACCGATGCGCACCATGTCGCCGCCCTGTTGATAATAAGGATCAACATTGAACAAGTTATCCGCAACATCTTCTAGAATGACGTGAATGAATTCACCTGTCATTTCGGTGCGATAGGCTTTGCCATAAGACATTGATGTCACGTTAAAGATATCTTCACGTGTAATGTCTTGCCCTGGCAAGATTGACGGCCCCCAACGAACACCAGGAGACATCGAAATATCTGCGTCACGCTCTTGGATCAAAGCCTCACAGATCAAATCATCCCACGTTCCGTTGAAATTACCACGACGATAAAGAAGGCTATCTGTTTTCCCAATCACTTCGGTCAGTTCATTGATATAAGGCGCACGCTGTTCATCGATCAATGCCGCCATATCCTTGTCTGGTTCAATGACGTCCGAGAAAATCGGGATAAGCTTGTGTTTAAAGCCCATCATACGACCATCACGCACATCAAGATCAACGCGGCTGACGAATTTACCATTGGAGCCAGAGGCAACAACGATTGTTTCACCCACCAATACTGGCTCAGGCAAGGCGTCATGCGTGTGACCTGACAAGATCACATCGATACCTGTCACGCGGCTCGCCATCTTTTTATCAACGTCAAAACCGTTGTGAGATAGGACAACCACCACTTCGGCACCAAGTCCGCGCACTTCGTCGACCATTTCCTGCATACGTTCATCACGAATACCAAAGCTATATTCAGGGAACATCCAACCAGGGTTGGCAATCGGCATATAAGGGAAGGCCTGACCGATCACTGCGATCTTGGAACCGCCCCGCTCGAACATCTTATAGGGAGGAAAGAGTTCGGCGGGTTCGTCCCACTCAGCATCAAAGATGTTTTGACCAAGAGCTGCGAAAGGGAGGTTTTCCACAATCTCTTGAACACGCTCTGATCCCAATGTAAATTCCCAGTGGAATGTCATCGCATCAGGGTTTAACGCATTCATCACGTTGACCATGTCTTGGCCTTGGGTTTTGTGACAGGTGTATGACCCGTGCCACGTATCCCCACCATCCAGCAAAATCGCATCAGGGCGATCGGCACGAATAGCGTTCACCACAGTTGCGACACGGTCCAAACCGCCAACACGACCATAGGTCTGTGCCATTGCGGTAAAGTCGTTATACGTCAATGCGTAATGAGAGGGAGACCCATCAGCAATGCCATACATTTTCCGGAAATCTGCACCCGTGACGTGAGGCACCTGCCCGCGTGCATCACCAACACCCAAGTTAATGGATGGCTCGCGGAAATAGATTGGCTTTAGCTGCGCATGGATGTCTGTAACGTGGATCAGTGACACATTACCGAAGGTGTCAAACTGCAACAATTCATCTTGTGTCAGTTTTTGCTGAGCAGCAAGACGTCCCCAGTTTCCAAAACCAGAGGCCCCGTACAATGCCGAGGCTGCCATCCCAACTTGAAGAAAATCACGACGTGATATCATGTGTTCATCCTACCTTCGCTACATATGCGCATATTTGAATAAATAAATTTGAAAAGGCCCCCGCATCCCAAAATGCGAGGGCCCTTGATACGTTTTTTAGTTTCTGACCGAAGGTGCTTCTACAGAAAGACCGTTGCCGCGTGATGCAACATAAAGCTCCAATGCGATGAACTCTTCACCACCGGGCTTGAATGTTTCCGCACGTGTGTCACGAACGCAACCTTTGAAACGTGCGTGTGACGTGTTCAACTTTGCGTTCTTCAAGCGGTATGCTGGGAAACCGTTGATTTGGCCTTGTGACAAGTGGTCCGCACGGATCATGTTGCCATAGTTGTCTTCGTGGCAGTTTGCGCAAGACAGCTCAAGCTGACCTGTGCGTGTGTAGTAGAGCTCTTTGCCCTTTTCCCACACAGCTGCTACAGGACCATCAATCGCAACGTTAACTGGCATGCCGCGTGATTGAACGGAGATCAATGCTTCCATTGATGCCATGTTACCGCTTGTGTAGCCATATTTCTCGGCGCCCATTTGGTTTTCACGACAATCGTTGATCTGCATTGCCAAGGTGCGAACTTCGCCCGCATCTTCGTTCCACTTTGGATAGACCGCGCGAACGCCTGCCATGCTCTCTTCAGGAGCGCCGTGGCATGATGCGCAAGACTTGTCTGCGCTGCCTTCAGCTGTGTTCCAAGCATCCATAGCTTGATCCACAAAGATCATGCCTGGGTTGTCGAAATCATCCATTTGCATAGCTTGCGTTTCGTCAGACCGGAAACGCCAGCCCGACATCACTTCGTCCATAGCGTCAGACAAATGCGCTGGTGCCGCTGTTTTCGTGACCATCTCGATGTCGTCATTGACCACGAGTTCCGCTGCTTCATCCGCATAAACGGATCCAGCAAACATGACAGCTGCGATTGCTGTAAGTGCTTTTAATTTCATTGCAATTCCTCCCTAAAGGGGTAGCCCTGCAATTGCGAGCAAGACCACCAATCTATGGGGTATCGACCTTAGCCGATAGCCACTGATTTAGCTGTATCGTAAACAGAGCCATCATCATCGTACCAAGTGAATTTCAATTCACTTGCTTCTTCGATAACAACGCTGAATTCGAAGTATGGGTTCGTGGAAATCGCAGGCTCTAGTGTTACGTCAACGGCATTTGTGCCATTCACGTCGCATGTAAAGCGGTTGATAATCGAACGCGGAATTTTGTTACCTTCTTTATCTTTACGCTGACCAGATTCCATGTTGTGGCTGATCAATGTTTTGATGGTAACGGTTTCGCCAGCTGCTGCCTTCTTAGGAGCTTTGACGCGAGGTTTTACATTCTTTGCCATTTGTCTCTTCTCCTCTTATCCGCCACAGCCGCCAATAGTCACTTTAACAGTGCTCGTGGCTTGCGCAAAACTACCGTCGGCCATTTTAGCAACAGCAACAACATCCTGTGTACCCGCGAGACGAATACGTGTGGATGCCGCTTGCTCACCAGAAGCCGACCCAAAATTGAACTGAGCAACACCTGGTGTTGGGTTACCCATCGCTAGAACCAAAATTGAAACAGCACCTGGCGCAGATACGCTAACCGGGACAGTGTTTCCGTTTTCAGCAATCTCTGGTGCATCCAAAGTAACGCCAGAAGTCGCTACTTCTGCACCACCTGTGAAGGCTGAAATCGCATCGTCTGCTGCTGCAGATACTCGCATTGGAAGCACTGTAAGTACTGCCGCTCCGAGCCCAAGCGCTAGTGTTTCGCGTCTTGAGAATTCCATTAGTCTCTCCTTATTAAAAAGCCACTATTCTTTCAGAGTTGAAAGAAATGCGACCACATCTTCGATTTGCTCAGCACTTAGCAATGAATCCAATGGACCCTTTGGTGCCTTGCCAGTGTATGCATCTCCTGGGCGAATATAGCCGTCTACTTTGTAGTAGGCTGGCATAATTGTGCCCTCGAATGTCATTTTGGCGTTCGCCAAAATTCCGCGAAGCTCTGCTTCGTTCCAACGATCTCCTACACCGTCCAACATTGGACCGACTTCACCGTGGAACGGTGCGTCGTTTAGTGCCGTCACAGCGTGACATGCGATGCAGTTACCTTGAGACTTTGACTTCATAACGATAGCGCCGTTTTCAGCATTTCCTGGCTTGCCAGTTAAAGACTGTTCAACAGAACCGTATTCATCATAAGTTACGTCCGCGGGTGCGACCATTTCAGCAAACGCGGCACTTGACAGTGCAACGCTCGCTACGAGTGTCATGTTTGTTAGCCTCATAGTTCCTCCCTATGGCTACCAGTGTATCGGCTACGATAGCTTCGTATACCGTAGGCTACCAAGCCTATTAAACGCAACAACAAATTCACAGAATTGAATAAAACAATCCAATTAATTTATTTGTTATTGCGGCGCTCTTCGATCTTGCGTGCATGATAGCGCTGAAAATCTTCATCATTATCAAGAAGATACCGCTTTTCATTTACCCAAGTAAACATATCCAAAGTCGTTCCTGCCCCAAAGGCACCAGGCATCACAGCAACCGATGCTGTTTGCGCTGTCAGGCCCTCTTCGACCTCTTCAGGAAGGAACATAATCGTCGGGGTAAAGAGAATCCCCCACTTGCGGGCAATGTCCCGCTCTTCAAGGGTTTCTCCGTCGAAATCCGTGACGTCAACGTTACCGTGTAAATTCAGCTGAACAACAAAGTAATTCTCATCAATATAGTTGCTCACATTTTCACGGGAGAAGACCTCTTTGTGCATTTTGGCGCAATAGATACAGCCTCTTTGTTCGAAAAACAGAACAAGCCGTTTTCCTTCGGCATTGGCTTCCGCCAAGTCCTCTTGGAGATCCTTGAAGGTGTCTCGCATCCAAGATTGTTTATGCAATCCATCATCGCCAATTGTTTCGGCCCAAAGGCCTGTCGCGCTAAAGGCAAGTGCCGTTAAAAATGTGGTCAGGACTTTCATTTGGTATCCTCCTGTTCTTAGAAATTCGTAAAGACTGGAAAAGTTTCAATCAGCCAAAATGCAAACAGATTGATCGAATTGGTGACAAGCAGAATCGCGAATATGATCAACAAAGCGCCCATTGCCTTTTCGACCTTACCGAGATGTCTGCGGAAGCGACCTGCAAATTGCAGGAATTCCTTGATAAACATGGCCGCAATCACGAAAGGCAACGTCAACCCAATGCCAAAGACAAAGAGCAACCCGATGCCTTGATAGGCCGTTTGCTCAAAAGACGCCGTCATCACGACCGCCGCCAATACACCGCCCACACAAGGCGTCCAGCCTGCCGCAAAGGCAAGCCCAACGATGTAGGAGCCAATGAGAGACATGTTATTTGTGTCCCCCGCGTTCACTTGGAATTGTCTGTTTAAAATGCCGATCTTCAGAACACCTAAAAAGTGTAGACCAAGCACAAAGATAATCGCTGCTGACAAAATTCGAAATTCGTCTTGATAGGCGCGGAACTGCTGAGACACAGCAAAGGCTGCCGCCCCAAGAAGCACAAACACAGTAATGATCCCAAGAGAGAACATGATGGACGACAGAACCGCCTTTTTGCGCACTCCGTCAGGCAAAGCGCCGTCATCTGACAGAACAGCTAACCCTGTCCCCGCCATATAGCTGAGGTAAAATGGGACAATGGGCAAAATACAGGGCGAAAAGAAAACAAGCAGCCCCCCAGTAAATGCGCTCCAGATAGACAGGTCTGGCATAACTGCGTTCCTTGAATAATTCACATATTCATATTATGTTGTTTAAAACCTATAACGTCAATCGAGTGTTTCTATGCGGCCATTTCTTACAGCAATCTTTTTGTCCTTCTGGTCGCTTTATGCAGCCGCTGTCGGAGCCGTCGAACTCATCATGGTTGAACAACCCGGATGCGTCTATTGTCGTCAATGGAACAAAGACCTCGCGCCGATATATCCCAAAACAGAAGTAGGTCAATTCGCTCCTCTGCGACACGTTCAACTTAGCGAGATACGCGGCGGTGACCTTGATCTCAGCTCGCCCGTTATCTTTACCCCGACGTTTTTATTGGTTGAGGGAAACGTCGAAATTGGCCGTCTAGAAGGATACGCAAGCGAGGATTTCTTTTGGCCGATGCTAGAACTCTTACTCGAAGATAAAACAGACTTTCAGGGATCCACAAAATGATACGCTCTACTGTTCTTGTCGCGGCTCTAGCCGCAAGCCCAACATTTGCTGAAAAGGCATTTGTCAATCATCAGACAATAACACCTGAGTTGGCCAACACGATGGCCATTGCGACGATGGAGCATTGTCGCGATTTAGGAGCGCAAGTTGGCGTAACAGTTGTGGATCGTTTTGGCATTCCTCAAGCCTATATCCGTGATCGATTTGCAGGCATGCATTCCTATGAAACTTCCCGCCGTAAAGCATGGACAGCCGTAAGTTTTCGCATCTCAACATCTGATCTATCTGAGGCGACTGAGGCTGGCAAAGATGCCTATGGTATCCGCTTCCTCAGCGAAGCCTTACCTTTGGGGGGTGGCCTCGTCGCCTATTCAGGGGACGGCGCAATTGTAGCGGGCATCGGCGTGTCCGGCGCACCAAGCCCCGAAATGGACGAAACTTGCGCACAAGCGGGTATCAATGCGATAGAAGACGACATAGCCTTTTGATTCGCAGAGGAACCAGCGCGTTAGCAAAGGACCCGCTTATGGTACTACCGGTACTCTCCGAGAATATGTCGGAACAAGAAATTGATGCAGTCGTTGAAAAAGCAACGACCGCCTCTGGATTCCTGAAAGCCATCAGCCACGAAGGCCGATTGATGATCTTGTGTCATCTCGTCAGTGGTGAAAAATCCGTAACCGAATTAGAAGACCTGATTTCCGCAAGACAAGCCGCTGTGTCACAACAGCTCTCACGCCTTCGCCTCGAAGGATTGGTGATCCCACGACGCGATGGCAAGACGATTTATTACCGCCTCGCCGATGACAAACCCAAGCGCGTTTTAGAAGTGGTCTATGATTTGTTCTGCAAAGATGAGCAAAACTAAAATATTGATTTCCTAAAACGAATACTCCTACAGTACCGCAACAAATTGTGAGGCATCCATGTTCGAGTTCGCGTCTGAAAATACGATATTAGCCTTGATCGGTATCATTGGCGGCACCCTTCTGGGGCTTGCGGCGCGCATTGGTCGGTTTTGTACATTAGGGGCGCTTGAAGATTTCATCTATGGTGGGAATGACACGCGCATGCGAATGTGGGGTGTTTCTATCGGAGCCTCCATCTTGGGTGTCTTTGGCCTATCTGCCCTTGGACTATTTGATCCGACGCAATCCCTCTACCTCGTTCAAAGCGCGAATATCATCGCGGCCATAATAGGGGGTTTGATGTTTGGCTATGGCATGGCGCTCTGTGGGAATTGTGGCTACGGCGCTTTGGCCAGATTAGGCGGCGGCGATCTAAGGTCTTTTGTCATTGTGATCATTATGGGTATCTCGGCCTATGTTGTTTTATCTGGCCCCCTAGCCCCCTTGCGGGTCACTCTGTTTCCCCCAATCGAAAATACGGGTACACCCGATGGCATCGCGCACATGCTCGCCTCTGCTCTTGGCGTGTCGTCTCAAGTCATTGGAGTCTTCATTGGCACAGGGATCGTCATCGCAATGCTGATCAATCGTGCCTTCCGCCAAGATATAAAATCAGTGTTTTGGGCGTTGATTGTGGCGGGTGCAATTGTTTCTGCTTGGATCGGAACGCATTGGGTGGCTGACGTTGGGTTTGCTGCGACACAAGTCGCCTCTCACACGTTCTCTGCGCCTGTTGGTGATACAATTGTCTACGCGATGCTCGGAAGTGCCCTCAGCCCAAATTTCGCAATTGGCTCAGTCTGCGGCGTCTTAATCGGTGCCTTTATCGGCTCTCTTTTCAAAGGACATTTCCGGTGGGAAGCCTGCGAAGACCCCCGTGAATTGCGCCGCCAAATCATCGGTGCCGCGATCATGGGCGCAGGGGCTGTCATTGCTATGGGATGCTCAGTTGGGCAAGGGATATCGGCCTTTAGCGTGCTTGCCCTCACAGCGCCTATTACGTTTGCGTCGATATTTGCTGGCGCATGGTTTGGTCTGCGCCAACTTATCGAAGGGTTCAATCGGATTGATTGAACCCTAAATTTTTAAGATGTTTCATGCAATCGCGCAACGTAACGCGCCATTGTATCGACCTCTAGGTTGACCTTGTCGCCTTCGGCCATCTCGCCCCAAGTTGTCACTTTTTTGGTATGGGGAACAAAGTTCACGCCAAATTCATCGCCCTCAACTTCGTTCACGGTCAAGGATGTGCCGTTCAAGGTAATTGACCCTTTGGAGGCAATAAATCGCGACAAAGCAGGTGTGGTTTTGATGGTAACGCGCGTGCTATCACCCTCGTCGCGGATTTTGACAATCTCAGCCACGTCATCAACATGACCAGATACAATATGCCCGCCCAGTTCATCACCAACCTTAAGTGCGCGTTCAAGATTAACCCGCGCCCCAACCGTCCACGTCCCAATATTGGTTTTTGAAACACTCTCGGCACTAATTTCCACGTCAAACCAATCTGGACCCAATTCAATCGCAGTGAGGCACACACCATTGCACGCGATAGAGGCCCCAATATCGATTCCGCCTGTGTCATAAGACGTTTTGATGCGCGCCCTGAGATCACCCCGTTGCTCTAATTCAACGATTTCACCCATATCCGTGACTATTCCAGTGAACATTTTAACAATTTTCCCCTTAGATTACCTAAGCTTTGCCGTATTTTTGCCGAAATACCTAAATAGACCAGACTTAGTTTGGTATGTCTTTGTTATGGAGTAAAGATTAGAAATGAACAACGCTTTCACAAATGTGATGTTCAAAAATCGGGTATTTTTATTCCTGTAGGGACCCCACGGGCCGTTCTTTGATCAGCTCGCAACCATGCTCACCAAAGCAAAGGCTCAGGTTTGGCGAATTGGGTTTAACCAAGGGGATGCCTATTTTTGGCGCAACCCTGAACGATTTATTGGCTTTAACGATACTTTGGACCACTGGGAGACGTTTTTTGAAACGACCGTGGATGAGAAATCTGTCACGGACATTGTGCTTTATGGCGACACACGTGCCATTCATGCGCAAGCTATCACAATTGCCAAAGCCAAAAACATAACAGTTCACGTCTTTGAAGAAGGATACCTGCGCCCCTATTGGTTTACCTATGAGCGAAATGGAGCCAACGGACATTCCAAGTTGATGGATATGACCGTGGATCAAATGCGCGAAGATTTAGAAAATTCCACTTTGGAAATGCCCCTTCCCCCAGCGCATTGGGGCGATACGCGTCAACATGTGTTTTATGGCGCGCTCTATCATTGGCACGTGATGTTCCGAAACCGCAAGTTTCCCAACTTCCGCCCTCATCGTACATTGACCGTGGCGCAAGAGTTCAAGCTTTATGTCAAGCGGCTTGGGATGATGCCGTTTCATTCCATCCGCCGTGCCTTGGCAACACGCAAAATTCATCGCGGTGGCTTCCCTTATCACTTGGTTTTATTGCAATTGGAACACGACGCCTCGTTTCAAATGCACTCCCCTTTTGATACCATGACCGATTTCTTAACGCTTTGTGTTGAGAACTTTGCCAAGGGCGCCCCATCGCACCATCACCTTGTGTTCAAAGCACATCCGCTCGAAGATGGCCGCGCAAAAATCAGTGATGCGCTCAAAACATTGGCCAAAGACTACGGTCTCGAAGATCGCATTCACTATGTGCGCGGTGGAAAATTGGCCAAGCTGTTGAATGATGCACGCACTGCGGTGACGGTGAATTCAACCGCAGGACAACAAGTCCTCTGGCGCGGCATACCTCTCAAAGCTTTTGGCAAGGCCGTCTATTCAAAACCTGAATTCATGTCTGATCAATCTTTGGCCGAATTTTTCGCGGCCCCCACGCGACCCGACAACCGCGCTTACAAGGAATTTCGTCGCTATTTGATGGAAACCAGTCAGGTTCCAGGCGGGTTTTATTCCTCAAAAGGGCGTCGCCAAGCCCTCAGACTCGTTATAGATATGATGCTCAGCGACGAGGACCCCTATGAGGCGCTAAAATCAGGCCACGCGGCACCAAGGCAACAGTTGCGAGCGGTGAACTAAGCCCAAATCAGCAAAAGTCTTTTCAACTCATAGTTTTTTCGCTATCCTAAAAAAAAATATAAAAAAATTAGGTCGAGGAGACCGAGCAGTGAAATCGAATACAACCCGATGGGCGAAGGCAGTCGCCCTAGTGTCCGTTGTGGCAATACTGGGGTCCTGTGGACTCCCTCGTGTTGGCCCAAACAAACGCGAAATCTTTGAAGGATCTGTACAGCGCCAAGGCGATGCATTCGTGATTGACGTCAACGACCATGTCACACGCGCAACAGCCGTGCGCCCCTAGCTTGGGTTTAGTAAATCTTTTCGTAACGCCGCCGTCGTCGGATCCGACACAATTAGACCGGGTGATACACTTGGGTTGACCATTTGGGAAAACGTCGATGACGCGCTTTTGGCACCGCAAGGAACCAATGCAACCGCCTTGGAAGAAGTCCAAGTTGACGGAGCTGGGTTCATCTTTGTCCCCTATGCCGGCCGCATCAAAGCCTCGGGAAATTCTCCCGAAGCCGTGCGCCGTGTGATTGTGAACAAACTAAAAGATCAAACACCGGATCCCCAAGTCCAAGTGCGCCGCTTAGCGGGCGATGGATCGACTGTGTCCTTGATCGGAGCCGTTGGAGGACAAGGTGTCTATGCGATTGAACGCCCAACCCGCACGCTATCGACAATGTTGGCGCGTGCTGGCGGTGTGACCATCGTTCCTGAAGTCGCGCAGGTGACCCTCATCCGAGGCAACAAGCGTGAAAAAATCTGGTTCCAAGATTTATATGACAATCCAGATATGGATATCGCCCTTCGTGGTGGGGATCGTATTTTGGTGGAAACCGATACGCGTGCCTTTACCTCATTGGGGGCAACGGGCGCACAAGCACGCGTTCCTTTCCCGACCCAAACTATTTCAGCCATCGAAGCCTTGGCTGAGGTTGGTGGCCTGTCTTCGGTTAACGCGGATCCCAAAGGTATCTTTGTTTTCCGGAACGAACCTGCTGAAATTGCGAACCAAGTCATGGGACGCGATGACCTAGAAGGCGCGCAACGGATGGTCTATGTCTTGGACCTGACAAAACCGAATGGCATGTTCATGGCACGTGATTTTGTGATCCGTGATCAAGACACGGTTTACGTCACCGAAGCGCCATTCTCACAATGGAACAAAGCGATTGCTGCAACAACTGGGTCGCTCTCAGCGGTGAATACACTTAACAGCTCTGTGTCGACCCTCTCAGGTCAGTAATCACAATGCACTCACGCTCACAAAGCCCGCGCAAGCCCCGTTCGCTTACGCGGGCTTTTGCATTTAATGGCGGCTTTTTCACTCAGAAAACCACGCGCCGCATTTTGAACCTCGCAGGCTATCAGATCAAAGCAGGCTGGCCCTCGCCCGAAGATAACGTTGTGATCTGGGGCAATTCTCCGACGGCGCATCGTGGCAAACAGGTGGCCGCAAAACAAGGCTGTTCCCTCATTACCGTCGAAGATGCCTTTTTGCGCAGCCTCTTTCCCGCCAAGGTTAAAGGCGAGGCGGCCATGGGCCTGTTGATTGATCACTCTGGCGTGCATTTTGACCCCTCAACACCCTCGGATTTAGAACAGCTTCTGGCCACTGACCCCTTGGATGACGGCGCGGTCTTGCAGCGTGCGAAATTGGCAATAGAGCGGATAACGAAGTCGCACCTGAGCAAATACACCGCAACTGACCTAGACCTCCCCTGCCCCGAGGCGGGATATGTCTTGGTGATTGATCAAGCGCGGGATGATGCCTCAGTGACCGCCTCAAAAGGCAATCCTGCGCTCTTTGCGGAAATGCTCTATTATGCGCAAGAGGAACATCCCAACACACGCATTGTGATCAAGACCCACCCAGAAACCAATAGCGGCTTGCGACAGGGCTATTATGGACCAGAGCATTGCACGACTGATCACATCTCTTTGCTCAGCGATCCTGTGTCCCCGTTTGCTTTGCTTGAAGGGGCGATTGCGGTTTACACAGTGTCCTCACAATTCAGGTTTGAGGCGATTATGATGGGCCACAAACCGCGTGTCTTTGGCCAACCCTTCTATGCGGGCTGGGGATTGAGCGATGATCAATTCCCTCTCCAACGCCGTCAACGCAAGCTCACCAAAGCGCAATTATTCGCCGCCGCTATGATCCTCTATCCCACATGGTATGATCCCTATCACGACCGCCTCTGCGCGCTCGAAGATGTCATTGCCGCGCTTGAGGCACGCACCCGTGCATGGCGCGAGGATCGACATGGCTGGAGCGGAGCCCACATCCGTTTGTGGAAACGTAAATATTTCCAAGACATCTTTGGCCGCCATAAAAAGATGATTTTTCAGGATGCCCCCCAACCTGATCGCCCTCATATGATTTGGGCAGGCAAAAGCAATCCAGAAGATCAACACACTCGTGTTGAGGACGGGTTTATCCGCTCCAAAGGGCTAGGTGCGACATTGGTGCCGCCTTTGTCCTTGGTCTGTGATGACTTGGGGATCTATTATGATCCAACCAAGCTCAGCCGTCTGGAACAGATCATCCTCTCCGCACCCCTCTTGAGACCAGACCAACAACGGCGCGCAGAGCGTATTCGAGAACGCCTTTGTGCCACCTCGCTTAGCAAATACAACCTCGGCGGTGTCGATTATGAGCTCCCAGAAGGCCACAAAATTTTAGTCCCAGGTCAAGTCGAAGATGATGCCTCAATTCGCACAGGCACGTCCCATGTGCGCACGAACTTGGACTTGCTCAAGGCTGTGCGCGCGGCAAACCCTGAGGCCGTGATCATTTACAAACCCCATCCCGACGTGGAAACGGGTCTGCGTATTGGTGCAGTGGCGTCAGAAGAGGCCTTGGCCTATGCGGATCTGATCGCCGATACAGGGGATGCCATCGCACTCATTAACCAAGTGGACGAGGTCCATACCATGACATCCCTCATAGGGTTTGAAGCCTTGGTGCGCAGCAAAGAGGTCACAACCTATGGCGCGCCGTTTTATGCGGGATGGGGGCTGACAACGGACCTTGGAAAAATTCCCGCGCGCCGACATGTGCATATTGATTTGGACCGACTAATTCATGCCGCGCTCATTGAGTATCCGCGCTACTTTGATCCGAAAACCAAACAGGCTTGCCCGATTGAAGTTGTCTTGGATCGAATAGAGGCCTCCGATATTCCCGCGGCCCATTGGGGCACGCGCATCTTGGCCAAGCTCCAGGGGATCATGGCCAGCGCACAGCCATTTTGGCGCTAGGGCGCGCGATTCCACACATGCAGGACATCTGGACCAATTGGGCGCGTCTGTGCCAGCGTGAAGCGTTGTGCGCTTGCGAGCCGCGTGAGACCAAGCGGGCCAATCGAGGAGCGTCCTTCAGACCCAATCACAACACCTGCGCTAAATCCTATCAGCTCATCCACCACATCCGCCTGTAACAAGGAGGCCGCCAATGTGCCGCCACCTTCGCAAAAGACCCGTGTGATCCCCTTGTCCCCAAGCGCGTTCATAACAGAGCGCATATCCAACCCTTGCGCTGTCTCTCGGCATTCGATCAAAACCGCCCCTAATCCACGCCACGCAGATTTAAGGTCCTCACTCACCCGTGGACCATGACAAAGCCAAAGCGGTGTTTGCGCGGCCGTTTGAGCCAATTTACCCGACATGGGAAGATCAAGATTACGCGAGGCGACAACGCGCACAGGATGGTGATCAATGCCCAAATCCCGCACGGTAAGCGAAGGGTCGTCATCCCGCGCCGTCCCGCCGCCAATCAAGACCGCATCATGGGTTGCCCGCATCAAATGAACCAACCGCCGCGCGGGGGCATCAGTAATCCACTGGCTGTCCCCGGTCGCGGTTGCAATCCGCCCATCAAAGCTTGAGGCCAATTTGAGGCAGAGCATGGGGCGGCCTTCATCACAGCGCAAAAAGAAGCCCCTATGATCCTGTGCAGCACGTTCGGCCAGAACCCCTGTCGTGACAGGAATACCAGCAGCGCGCAGCATATCAAAGCCACGACCATCGACGCGTGGATCATGATCCGCAAGGGCCGCGACGACATGACCAACCTGCGCGTCAATCAAGCTCTGAGCACAGGGCGGGGTTTGCCCAACGTGTGAGCACGGTTCTAAGGTCACATAAACAGTTGCGCCCATAGCATCGGCCCCTGCTTGCGCTAAGGCTTGAGGTTCGGCATGAGGGCGTCCCCCATCAGCCGTCCAGCCACGCCCGATGACGCGCCCGTCTTTGACAATCACACATCCAACTGATGGGTTAGGCCATGTTCGACCAAGCCCACGACGGCCCAAACTAAGGGCCATCGCCATAAATTTCTCATGCGACACGGCGAAAACTAGCTTTCTTTTTCGACGTCTGGACGGAGCTCAGAAACGAATTTATCAAAGTCATCCGCAGCTTGGAAGTTCTTGTAAACACTCGCAAAACGCACGTAAGCAACGGTATCAATGCGCGCCAAAGCTTCCATAACGATTTCGCCAATCATCTTGGAATTGATGTCCGTTTCCCCCATGCTTTCCAAACGACGCACAATACCAGAGATCATCTGATCCATACGATCATGTTCCACTGGGCGCTTTTGCAAAGCGATGCGGATAGAGCGTTCCAGCTTATCTCGGTCAAAGTCTTCGCGACGGCCATTGGTTTTGATCACAACCAGATCCCGCAATTGCACGCGTTCATATGTCGTGAAGCGGCCTCCGCAGGCTGAACAAAACCGGCGACGGCGAATAGAGACGTGATCCTCAGCGGGACGTGAATCCTTTACCTGCGTATCAATATTACCGCAAAACGGACAACGCATAGCATTTCCTTTCTCTCAATGGTCTGCCTCATATATCTTGGTCTTTAGCCAAGTTATCCACAGGCAGTATAGGACAGCAACAACAATTTGGGTAGAGGGGAAATTTCTGCGCTAAATAAGCCAACAAACTCACAAAATTTAACCGATCTATCCCGACAGATAAGCGCGAATACGTCTATCATGCGGGGCATCACGATGTTCGAACACATAGATGCCCTGCCATGTCCCCAAACACAGGCGCCCCTCAATCACCGGGATCGAGAGCGACACGGGCATCATCGCGGCCTTGATATGAGCAGGCATGTCATCTGGCCCCTCATAGGTATGGGTGAGATAGTGCATGCTGGGATCCGATGTCGGAGGAACAAGGCGGTGAAAGAACTCTGCGAGATCAGATTTCACCTCTGGATCCGCATTCTCTTGGATCAAAAGACTGGCAGAGGTGTGGCGAATAAACAGGGTCAACAGCCCCGTCCCCTGAACCCAATCCGACACCTCTCGCGTAAATTCATAAAGCCCTTGGCCCCGCGTTGAAATCAAAAGTTCCGTGGTCTGTTTCATGTCGGTATCACGTCGGTATTTGGTCGGTATGTGTCACGCGTTTTCAATGCGTCGGCGGCGCGTATCAAGCGTTTCATTTTCATACAACCAACTTGTCGGACCGCTCACTGTTTTCCAATTCTTGCCAAGTCTGTGATACACGCGCAAGGCTGCGTCCGAAAGGCTGACCAGTTCGCCCTCAAATTCAACTTGCTTGGAATTGGCCACCTGACACGTCGTTGCCTCGTCGCCCGTGTGAACCAAGGTGGCACCAATCGGAACATTAACTATTGCAAAATTAAACGGGGATCGCCGCTCTATCGTCTCTTTGATTGCGACACGCGCCTCATCGCCCATCACATCCTCGACAGTAATTTCCCGAAGTGCGGCCAGCTTGAGCGCAGAGGCCACACGCTCAGGCGCAATTTCGAAAAACTCGCGCGATTTGCGCGTGCGGCGATCTGCGAATGCATCGTGCAGAAGACGTTCAACAACGTCACAATTTTCAACCTCGGCTGCGAAAAAACATTCAAACGGCAAAGGGAGCGATGTGACATCTAATTGCTTCAGGCGTTGCGACAATGACTTTTTGGTTTTTCCAATTTTCACATAACCTTGCATGGCTTCGTTCGTCAGAATGTAAATTATGTCTGGCATGTTATTTTCCTAAAGTCTTATAAAGTATTCAAATTTTAGATCGTGTCTGGATTAGCCCTCCCCCAGAACATCACTGTCTCCGTCGTCCGTATCGTCATCCAATCGACGTCGGACATTTTGTTCTGTTAATTCAACAGCACCCGCAAAGAAGCTTGCAGCAGCAAGCATTGGCACCACAAAGACCATCTTATCCGTCACCAAAGCCACAAGCCACGTGGGAATGAGGACGATAGAGGCCTCGATGCTCGCTATTTTTAAATTTTCAATTTTCATAATACAGATCAATATGCAAAATTTTTGCGTCTGTCGAAAGGCCCCGATTCGGGGCCTTTTTATTCGTGTTTATCTGGGTCGTCCTGCCCGATGCCTTTGAAAACGGATTTCAAGGGGAAGGCCCAAAGAACCCCCAAGACAACATAGACGATCAATTGGATCAGCTTGTTTTGAATACCAAACAGATCGATCACATTGACTGAGATCACGATATAGAGCGGCAATCCAACCAACAAGATGATCAAGGACCACCGACGACGGGCTTTGTAACTTAACGCCATCAGTCTTGGAACGGGTCAGTGACAAGGATTGTGTCTTCGCGCTCTGGCGAGGTCGACAACATCGAAACAGGGCACTCAATTAGCTCTTCGACGCGACGCACGTATTTGATCGCGTTTGCAGGCAAATCCGCCCAGCTGCGCGCACCTTCTGTGCTTTCGCTCCACCCATCCATTTCTTCATAGATTGGTGTACAGCGGGCTTGTTGATCCGCAGCGGTTGGCAAATAATCCAAACGCTCTCCATCGAGATCGTAACCGACACAAATTTTGAGCCTCTCAAACCCGTCCAAAACATCTAGTTTTGTGAGGGAAATACCTGTCACACCCGACGTGGCGCATGTTTGACGCACAAGAACCGCATCAAACCAACCACAGCGGCGTTTACGCCCCGTTGTTGTTCCAAACTCATGTCCACGCTCGCCCAAACGTTGACCATCTGCATCATCAAGCTCGGTTGGGAACGGCCCCTCACCGACGCGGGTTGTATAGGCCTTCACAATGCCAAGCACAAAATCAATGCCACCTGGCCCGATACCTGTGCCAGTGGCCGCTTGGCCAGCAATAACGTTTGAGGACGTCACAAATGGATAGGTGCCAAAGTCGATGTCCAACAAGGCGCCTTGCGCTCCTTCGAACAAGATACGCTTGCCCGCTTTGCGTTTCTCGTTCAAAATCTTCCAAACGGGGGCGGCATATTCCAAAATCTGTGGCGCAATGTCATTGAGCTTTTGCAACAGCTCATCGCGATCAACAGGCTCTAGCCCCATGCCGCGGCGCAATGTGTCGTGATGCTGCAGCATACGATCAACGCGCGCCTCCAACGTGGCCTGATCTGCAAGGTCCGCAACACGGATAGCGCGACGGCCCACTTTGTCTTCATAGGCTGGCCCAATACCACGCCCAGTGGTTCCGATTTTCGCAACCGAATTTTGATTCTCGCGCGCACGGTCCAATTCGCCGTGAACTGGCAAAATCAACGGCGTGTTTTCCGCAATCATCAAGGTTTCAGGGGAAATCGTAACGCCTTGAGCGCGGACTGTTTCGATTTCGGTCAATAAATGCCACGGATCCAAGACAACGCCATTCCCGATAACAGAGAGCTTGCCACCGCGCACAACACCAGACGGCAAAGCGTGCAATTTATAGACATTTCCATCGATAACCAAAGTGTGGCCCGCATTGTGGCCCCCTTGGAAGCGCGCAATCACATCGGCACGTTCACTAAGCCAGTCTACAATTTTGCCTTTGCCTTCGTCGCCCCATTGAGCGCCGACAACCACTACGTTAGCCATATTGGACCTTTCTGAATACGCGTGAAACCCGCGTCGATATAACTGGACATGTCAGTGAAAGAAACCTCGAAATTGCCGCAGGACTAGACACTCCTCATAAAATTCGCATTCTAACCCTAACTTTTGTGAGGGATAGCAATGGGATTCTTGGTTCGGTGGGCAATCGCCTTCTTTTTAATTGCGGCAACATATAACCCGACTCAGTGGAACTATGTTCAATGGGCGGTGGCAAATTTTAGCGAAAACTTACCCATGGTGACGTTGTTTGGATTGTTGTTGGCTGTTGGCTACATCATCTATTTGCGTGCAGCGTTGCGCTCTATCGGCGTGTTTGGCATGGGCTTAGTCTTGGCGATATTAGCCGCCCTGGCATGGGTGCTCTATGATTTAGGCTGGTTAGATATACGGAATGCCGCCTTCAATCTCTGGCTGGGGAATATCGCCGCGAGCCTCGTGTTGGGCATTGGTCTTAGCTGGTCACACATTCGTCGCGCAATCAGTGGGCAATCCGACATGGATGATGTTTCTGACTGAACGCAGCGCTTAGAAATGGCGCAGACCTACCTCTTTTGTTGAAAATTCGCCAATTCCCATCGCTCTTTCGCAATCAAGCCTTGCCCATTGCGTAAATCTTTCTTATCTAGCGCGCTGAAACAGACTTCGCGGGGCCTTATGGAAAACGTCATTCTTACCATCCACCTAATCTTGGCACTTGCTCTTGTGGGCGTCGTTCTTTTGCAACGCTCCGAAGGTGGGGGCCTGGGAATGGGCGGCGGCGGTGATGGCGCCATGTCAGGACGCAGCGCGGCAACGGCGCTCACCAAGGTCACATGGTTCCTTGCGATTGCGTTTATCATCACATCGCTCACGCTCACAGTGATCGCAGCTCAGAATTCGGCTGGATCCTCTGTCTTTGATCGCTTGGGCACAGCCCCCGCTGTAGAAGAAAGCACACCGGCCCTTCCGGACACAGATGCCCTTCTTCCGCCAAGCGCGGATGATGCGGCGCCACTCGTGCCAAGCGCTGACTAATACCACTACCCCTTGAGGGTAGCCAAAAGGCCGCAACATTATCTTGCGGTCTTATTGCATTAATGATGCGAATCCTTTATGTCTCAAGTCCCGTGGTACTGTGATTTTTTCAAATCACTTTGGACGCCATATTGCGATACGCTAGACGCCAACTTCACGGGAGCGCCCTTACATGGCTAGATTTGTTTTCATCACAGGTGGTGTTGTTTCATCATTGGGCAAAGGGTTGGCCTCAGCCGCTCTTGGGGCGCTGCTTCAGGCGCGTGGCTACAGCGTTCGTTTGCGCAAGCTTGATCCCTATTTGAACGTTGATCCTGGCACGATGAGCCCGTTTGAGCATGGCGAAGTCTTTGTCACAGACGATGGCGCAGAAACGGACCTGGACTTGGGCCACTATGAGCGTTTCACAGGTGTTCCGGCTCGCAAGACTGATTCCATTTCGTCAGGCCGCGTCTATTCCACTGTTTTGGAAAAAGAGCGTCGCGGTGATTATTTGGGGAAAACGATCCAAGTAATCCCGCATGTGACCAATGAAATCAAAGACTTTATCTCAATTGGTGAAGACGAAGTTGATTTCATGCTTTGCGAAATTGGTGGCACCGTTGGCGACATTGAGGGGCTTCCTTTTTTCGAAGCCATCCGCCAATTTTCCCAAGATAAACCACGTGGTCAGTGTATCTTTATGCATTTAACGCTGCTCCCTTGGATCAAAGCCAGCGGTGAGCTCAAAACTAAGCCGACACAGCACTCGGTCAAAGAATTGCGCTCGATCGGCATTGCGCCTGATATTTTGGTATGCCGCTCCGAAGGCCCAATCCCTGCGAAAGAGCGCGAAAAACTGGCGCTGTTCTGTAATGTGCGCCCCGATAGCGTTATTGCAGCGCAAGATTTGAAATCCATCTACGAAGCCCCCCTTGCCTATCACCGTGAAGGCTTGGATCAAGCGGTGCTTGATGCCTTTGGCATTGCCCCCGCGCCCAAGCCTGAATTGTCCCGCTGGGAAGATGTTGCAGATCGCATTTACAACCCTGAAGGCGACGTCAACATCGCAATCGTGGGTAAATACACGCAACTCGAAGATGCCTATAAATCTATTGCCGAGGCCTTGACCCATGGCGGCATGGCTAACCGTGTCAAAGTCAACGTGAAATGGGTTGATGCCGAAATCTTCGACAAAGAAGACGCCACCCCATATTTGCAAGGCTTCCACGCCATTTTGGTTCCCGGTGGATTTGGCGAACGCGGCACAGAAGGCAAAATCAAAGCCGCCGAATTTGCCCGTGTTCACAAAATTCCCTATCTTGGAATTTGTTTGGGCATGCAAATGGCTGTTATCGAAGCCGCGCGCAATGTTGCAGGCGTCACGGATGCAGGATCCGAAGAATTCGATCACGAGGCGGGCGAACGTCGGTTTGAACCTGTTGTCTATCACCTCAAGGAATGGGTGCAGGGCAATCACAAGGTCGCACGTAAAGTGGATGATGACAAAGGCGGGACAATGCGCCTTGGTGCCTATGACGCTGCGCTGACTGAGGGTTCGAAAGTTGCCGAAGTCTATGGGGCCGCAACCATCGAAGAGCGTCACCGCCACCGCTATGAAGTGGACACGAAATACAAAGAACAGCTGGAAAATGTGGGTCTTACCTTCTCCGGCATGTCGCCAGATGGCAAATTGCCTGAAATCGTAGAATGGTCAGACCATCCTTGGTTTATTGGCGTTCAATTCCACCCCGAGCTCAAATCAAAACCCTTTGAACCCCATCCCTTGTTCAAAGATTTTGTACGGGCCGCAAAAGAAAACTCGCGCCTCGTTTAACGGCGCGCGATCCTTATGCTGTCGTATCAACATATCTTTCACGCGGGCAATTTGGCCGATGTGCATAAACACGCCACTCTTGCGGCGTGTTTGTCCTATTTGACCCGAAAAGATAAGCCGGTCAGCTATATCGAAACGCATTCTGGGCGGGCATTGTATCATTTGGACGATGACGCCGCGTTGAAAACCGGCGAAGCTGAGCAAGGCATTCGTGTGGCGCAAGAGCGTGATTGGTTTTCGCCTCAGCACCCATATGCCAAGGTGCTAGACACCTGTCGCGCCGATCATGGCGCAACAGCCTATCCCGGCTCGCCAATGATTGCGGAACAGATTTTACGAGACAGCGACACATTACACCTTGCGGAATTACACCCGCAAGAAGCAGACGCACTTAGGTATGTCATGCCTGCGGCCAATGTGTATCAACAAGATGGCTTTGAAATGGCGCTTTCTATTACGCCACCAACGCCACGGCGGGGGATGATGTTGATTGACCCCTCATATGAGATCAAAACCGATTACGGCTTGATCCCGGATTTCATTGGAAAAGTGAACAAAAAATGGAATGTTGGGGTCATCTTGTTATGGTACCCACTCCTAACATCCAACGCCCACAAACCGATGATCACCGCGCTTCAACATCAGTTTGACGATGCCATCACGCATGAAGTGACCTTTCCCCCTGCGCGCGACGGACATCGCATGATTGGCTCTGGTTTGTTCATGATTAACGCGCCCTTTGGGATTGACGCGGAACTCAACGCCCTCAGCCGACAGTTCGCAAAACTCGGATCATAGATCCTGCACAGCCGGGGTCTGATTGCGGCTTTGCCCTTGCGACTTGGCGTAACTTGCCCCACTTATATGATCAAACATAAGAGAGATATGAGATGCCCAAAGGATATTGGATAGGCCACGTCGTGGTCGATGACCCCAAAGCATATGAAGCCTATCGCGCGGCCAACGCCGAAGCCTTCGAAAAATATAATGCGACATTTCTTGTGCGCGGTGGATCGCAAGAGGTCAAGGAAGGTCAGGCAAAACCCCGCACCGTCGTCCTTGAATTCCCAAGCGATCAAGACGCTTTGGATTGCTATCATAGTCCAGAATATCAACGCGCTTTTGCGATTAGGGCTCCGATTTCAATGGCGGATATGGTTATTGTAGAAGGATACGACGCGTAATGTTTGCTGCTTTTTTGAAAACACTTCTGGATGGACCGCAATCCCCCCTCGCCCCCCAAGATGCCAAACTATCGCTTGCCGCATTGATGGTGCGCATTGCGCGCTCTGACGGGAGCTACGACACCGAAGAAATTGCTACCATCGATACACTCTTGGGCGCGCGATATGCGATGGAGACAACAGACGTTGTCAAATTACGCAAGGACGCCGAAACCCTTGAAAGTGAAGCCCCCGACACAGTGCGATTTACCCGTGCAATCAAAGATGCCGTTGCCTATGAAGATCGCATAGCCGTCATTGAGGATTTATGGAGCATCGTCTTGGCTGATGGGGTTCGCGATGCCGAAGAGGATTCCCTTGTGCGCCTCGTTGCCTCGCTTTTGGGCGTAAGTGATGTCGACAGCGCAACAGCCCGACAAAAGGTATCGCGCAGCGCATGATAGCCGCATTGCCAATGTATGACCGCGTAGAAACACGCGAGGAAACAGATCGGTTTTGGTCCCTCATCAGCCAAGGAACAGGTTTTTCATCCCTATCTTTGTCACGGGATCAAGACCTCTGGGACATTTGGCGCCACCCTGAATTGATCCTTGCCCAAACATGCGGCATGCCCTTTCGCGTCTCCTTGCGGGAGAGCGTAAATTACGTAATCACGCCCGATTATGCTTTGGACGGATGCCCAGCGGGATACTACAACAGCGTATTCTTGAAGCGACGCTCTGAAACACGCGACCTTTCACAGATCGCCAAAGGGACATATGCCTATAACGAAGAGCTCTCGCAATCTGGATGGGCCGGTCCGATAACTCATCTCCTGCAATCAGGATTGAAACCGACTAAGCTTGTGCAAAGTCACGCCCATGTCGCATCTGCTTTGATGGTCGCAGAGGGAGAGGCCGATTATTGCGCCGTAGATGCGCATACATGGCGCCTTATTCAGCGCTATGACGCCTTTGCTGCAGATCTTTGTGAGTTGGAGCGCACCCAACCGACGCCTGCGTTGCCCTATATTTGTTCAAAACAGACTGATTCTTCTGAAATCGAGTCGCTCGTTTTGGACGCATTCCAGCAACTTTCGCCTAAAGACCGCGCGGCGTTAGGACTTTGTGGATTTATAAAAATAGACCCCCGTCGTTATTTTGACGTTCCTACCCCGCCAACACCTGACGAAATGACCAAAATCTCCGACATGTGTTGACGTTTTGGTCAATTAGTGTCGCATTGGGCGTTGCCATGCCCCCAAATTGATCCTTATTGTATGGTCACCACTAACAAGCCCACAGGAATCAAGTGTCTGACCAAAGCCCCGTCATAGAAATTCGTAACCTTCACAAGGCCTATGGTGCGCTTGAGGTGATAAAGGGTGTCGATATCACGGCAAAGCGCGGTGATGTTGTATCCCTTATTGGATCCTCTGGATCAGGGAAATCGACATTGCTTCGGTGCGCAAATTTGTTGGAAGATAGCCAACAAGGGGACGTCTTGTTCAAAGGTGAACCTGTGACATGGCGTGGAACAGGGCTTAATCGCTTTCCCGCAGATCGCAACCAAGTCATGCGGATACGGACAAACCTCTCTATGGTGTTTCAACAGTTTAATCTCTGGGCGCATATGACGATTTTGCAAAACGTGATGGAAGCCCCGCTTACGGTTCTGAAACGTGACCCACAAGAGGTTGAAACCGCCGCGCGCCAATATCTGGACAAGGTCGGAATTGGCGATAAATGTGATGTCTATCCAGCCCAGCTCTCTGGTGGCCAACAACAACGCGCCGCAATTGCGCGCGCGCTCTGTATGGAACCAGAAGCCCTCTTGTTTGATGAACCAACATCCGCATTAGATCCAGAATTAGAACAAGAAGTGGTGAAAGTGATCAAAGATTTGGCGGCCGAAGGGCGGACCATGTTGATCGTGACACATGACATGAAAATGGCCGCTGACGTGTCAGATCATGTTGTTTTCCTTCACCAAGGCTTGATCGAAGAGCAAGGCGCACCAACTGAGCTATTTGGCGCACCGAAATCAACGCGACTACAGCAGTTCCTAAGTTCGACTGTAGCCGCATAACCAACCTCTAGGGAGTAGAGACTATGAAAAACCTAATCTTAAGCACAGCAGCACTTGCTTTGACTGCAGGCGTTGCCCTCGCAGGAAGCCACTCTGTCGTTCGCATGGGCACCGAGGGCGCTTACCCTCCATACAACTTCATCGATGATAACGGTGAAGTTGCAGGCTTTGAGCGTGAATTGGGCGACGAGCTTTGCGCACGCGCGGAATTGACATGTGAGTGGGTCACAAACGACTGGGATAGCATTATCCCGAACCTCGTTTCAGGCAACTACGACACAATCATTGCAGGCATGTCCATCACGGATGAGCGCAAAGAGAAAATCGACTTCACAACAAACTACACACAGCCTGACCCATCTGCGTTCCTCGCAATGTCAGCGGATGTTGATTTTGCAGGCGGCGTTATCGCAGCACAATCCAACACAATCCAAGCAAGCTACATTGCAGAATCTGGCGCCACTTTGGTTGAATTCGCAACACCAGAAGAAACAGTCGCAGCGGTGAAAAATGGCGAAGCGGACGCTGTTCTTGCGGACAAAGCCTATTTGGAGCCAATCGCAGAGTCAGATGCAGACCTTTCAATCGTTGGTCAATCTGTTCTTATCGGTGGCGGCGTTGGCATGGGTCTTCGCAAATCCGACTCAGAGCTTCGTGACAAATTCACAGCTGCAATCGACTCTATGAAAGCAGACGGATCTTTGAACGCGTTGATCGAAAAGCACGGCATCGGCGAAAAATTCTAAGCTTTGCTTTGTGAAATCGAGACCGGCCGCAGATTGCGTGCCGGTCTTTTTTGAATTTATACGATGTCTCAACACATACTCATAATCGGCCAAGGTATCTTGGGATCGTGCCTTGCCTATGAGGTGGCTCAGCGGCTTCCTCAGGCGCGGATTACTTGTGTTGCGTCACATCCTATTGGCAGTGGAGCCACAGCCAGCGGTGCCTCTTGGGGCTGGGTGAATGCCCATGTCGACAATGATGCCACTTATTTTCAAGTCCGAAATGCGTCACGCCTTATGTGGCATGATCTGATACATCAACATCCTGATTTGGCGGCCCAGCGCCGTCCAAGCCTCGTTTTTGATTTATCTGATGATGCCTTACAGGACGCCTATCAAGCCCATCACGATTGGGGCTATCCAATCGCGATGGCAACACGCCAAGATATTCTGCGCGACCTCCCGTCGTTCCGAGGCGCGCCAGAATGCGCCCTTTTTACTCAGGATGAAGTCGGCGTTGAAACCGCGATCGCTGCGGATCAATTATTGGCGCTGTCGCAAGCCAAGACGGTTACCGCGCATGTCCATGGCTTAATCAGCGAGGGGACACAGATCACTGGGGCCATGACATCGGATGGTCCGATAATGGCCGATCATTTGGTCTTGGCCGCAGGTCATGGCACGCCCGCGCTATTGCAAACAGTTGGTGTTCCGTTTCATCTGGAACAGTCTCGCGGTCTTTTGGTACGTACTCAGCCGGTTGTTCCATTTCTCACGCACATGATCATGGGGCCTGATTTTCATGTCCGCCAAAGCGGTGACGGATCCCTGCTGATTGGGGGAACCTTTGATCAAGATTTCAGTGGTGAGCTAAGTGTCGCGGATGCAGCTTTGAGATTGGTAAAACAAGTACAAGACAATTTTGAGATTCCCAATGCGCAAAGTGATCCCCTCAGAGTGAGCAGTTTTTCAATCGGAACGCGTGTTTTACCGCCAGACGGCTTGCCAATTATTGGGCGGGTTGATCCATTTGCCAATCTCTCGGTTATGGCGATGCATGGCGGCGTGACAAATGCCCCAATGGCTGCGAGAACCTGTGTTGATAGCCTCCTTGGATTAGACCCAAATCCGATGACAGCGCCCTATGGCTTTCGCCCGACGCCACCAGAACAAGGACGCCCTGATGTTTGAATTTTGCAGTGATCCGTCGCAGCTCGAAACCTTTCGATGGTTTGCCTGTTACCTGACTACCGGCAAACATATGGGGTTCTATCAATCCTTTGTCACAGTTCTCACGCTACTGGCGATCACGGCCCCTGTTGCCCTTGGCTTTGGCTTTGGCGGTGCCATGGCAGCACGCTCGCAATTTGCACCCCTCAGCTGGTTTGGTCGGGGGTACATAGCTGTGGTGCGCGGTGTTCCTGATATCGCCTTCTTCTTGTTTTTTGTCATTGCTCTTGATCAGCTCATAGAATGGTCGCGTCACAAAATACTTTGTCCCGATTGGACAGATCCTATTCGCCAAGGAAACGATTTCGTAGTCTGTTCAGCCGCCAAGATGCCCTTGGGCACAGCCCCGCAATGGATTCACGAAGTCTATGGTTTTGCCATTGCTGTTTTGACTTTTTCCATCGTTTTTGGAGCCTTTGCCGCCAATGTTTTATTTGGCGCCATGCGCGCTGTTCCCAAAGCACAGCTGGAAACAGCCGCCGCCTATGGGATGAACGAAAGACAAACTTTTTGGCGCATCTTAGTGCCTCAGATGTGGGTCTATGCGCTTCCTGGTTTGGGAAATCTATGGATGGTTTTGATCAAAGCGACGCCGCTCTTGTTCCTCTTGGGCATCGAAGACATCGTCTATTGGGCGCGTGAGCTGGGCGGAACCAAAACCGAGCGCTTCACAGATTATCCCCATGGAGATTGGCGAATGTGGTATTTCTTCGCCCTCTTGATTTTCTATCTCGCCTTTACACGCCTGTCTGAAATCGTCCTTGATAAAGTGATGCTCAAGCTCACAAAAGGGCAAGCCACCACAGGCGGAGAAGCGCAACGGAGGGCTCAAGCATGAGCTGTTTAGACATCATCGCGGATTATGGGCTTCGCTCCATTGGGATCGGCGAACGACTGCTGCCGCGCTCTGATTTCACTTTGTGCCATCAATTCACCTTGATTGGCTCGGGTATGATTTGGAATATCTACTTTGGCCTCTTTGCTCTCGTCTCTGGCTTTATCCTAGCAACAGCTTTGGCCGTCGGAAAAGCATCTCGATCGATATGGGTGCGCAAGCCTGCTGAATGGTTTATCTTTATCTTTCGCGGTTCACCGCTGTTTATTCAGTTCTTCTTTGCCTATTTCTTGTTCCTGAGCCTCAAACAATCGGTCCCCATTTTTGCCCCCTTTACGGCGGCATGGCTCGGTGCGTTGGTTGTCTTATTCTGCAATACAGCCGCATATTCAGGTGAAATCTTCTATGGCGCACTGCAATCCATACCAAAAGGCGACGTCGAAGCCGCCGATGCCTATGGCATGACAGGTTGGACACGGTTCAAGCGCGTGATCTGGCCGACGATGCTGCGCTTAGCCTGGCCTGCCTATACCAACGAAGCCATCTTTTTGTTTCACGCCACAACGCTAGTCTATTTCTCAGGTTTCCCTGCGTGGCAGCAACGCGGTGACGCGCTATATTATGCAAGCTATTTTGCCGACAAAACCTTCAACCCCTTTATCCCCTATCCAATTCTCGCAGGATATTTCATAATCTTGACGCTTATCGTCATTGGTATTTTTGGCATAATCAACAAACGTTTGAACCGCCATCTTCCCCAAGCCAACCAATCGAAAATTCGCTTGCGTTTAAATCTCATTCGGTAGTAAGCTAAATTTGATCAAATTATTTCGGCAGGGATTTACCCCCCTGTTGAAACAAAAACTCAGGGTAATTTGTGACGTGTAATCGCGCGCGTATACCCAAACTGGTGATAAAATGACGACCTGGCTTCACGAGCACCCTGAAATAAAAACCATTCGCATTGCGGCCTCAGATTTAAACGGACAAGCCCGCGGAAAACGTATTCCGACACGCTATGCCGACAAAATGGACGGCAGTGGCGCACGGTTTCCTTTGTCTGTTCTGAATTTGGACATTTGGGGAAATGACATTGAGAATAGCCCCCTTGTCTTTGACAGTGGTGATGCCGATGGGGTTCTACAACCAACTGAACGGGGCTTTGTGCCTATGCCTTGGCTCAGTGCCCCGACGGCCCTTTTGCCGATTTGGATGTTCCATGACGATGGTCGCCCCTTTGATGGCGATCCCAGACATGCCCTCAATTCCGTTGTCTCGCGATATAAGGATTTGGGACTGACTCCTGTGGTCGCAATGGAGATGGAATTTTATCTCATTGATGATCGGCAACGCAAACCCCAAGTTCCAGTATCTCCGACCTCAGGCAAAAGACGGCATGCAGCAGATACTCTTTCGCTAAGTGCACTAGATAGCTTTGATGAATTCTTCACGGACCTTTATGACGCCTGCGAAGATATGGGCATTCCTGCGGATACCGCCATTTCCGAGTCTGGCCTTGGGCAATTTGAAATAAACCTCATGCATTGCGACGATGCATTGCGCGCCGCAGATGATGCGTGGTTGTTCAAGATGTTAGTCAAAGGGATCGCGCGTCGTCACGGCTTTGCTGCAAGCTTTATGGCGAAACCCTACCCTGACTATGCAGGATCAGGATTGCATACACATTTCTCTGTTTTGGATGAAACTGGAAAGAATGTATTTGATGATGGCTCGCAAAAGGGGTCGGATGTCCTCCGTCACGCGGTTGCTGGCTGTATCGATGCCATGTCAGATTGCACGTTAATTTTTGCCCCCCATGCAAATAGCTATGACCGTATGGTGCCAGACAGCCACGCGCCGACAGGCATCTGTTGGGGCTACGAAAATCGAACGGCAGCTATTCGAATTCCCTCAGGATCAACCGCGGCACGGCGGATTGAACATCGCGTGGCTGGTGGAGACGTCAGCCCCTATTTATTGTTAACTGCAATTTTGGGCGCGGCGTTGGTCGGCATTCAGGATAAGCGCACCCCACCCGCCCCGATCACGGGAAGCGCCTATAATTTGGACGTCCCACAACTTTGCCCAACCTGGTCCGATGCCATCGATGCGTTTGATGGAAGTGACATCACTAAACGTATTTTTCCCCAAAACTTGATCCGAAACATGGTATTAACCAAACGGCAAGAACACGACTACATGAAAGATCTTAGCCAAACAGAGCAGGCTGAAATTTATTTGGAAACGGTCTAACCTGATCCAGATATTTTGAAGTAATGGTGAATTATGAAATTAGGAATATTACAAGCAGGTCACAGCGCAGATGAGCTCCGCGATGTTTTGGGCGATTACGCGGATCTGTTCAAATCTATGCTCGGCGATTTTGGGTTTGAGTTTGCGGTCTATGATGTTGTGGATAATCATTTCCCCTCCTCACCCAATGATGCGGATGCATGGCTGATCACAGGCTCAAAACATGGCGCCTATGAGGACCACAAATGGATTCCGCCGCTTGAGGACCTCATCCGAGAGATTGATCAACAAAAACTACCCTTGGTTGGGATTTGTTTCGGCCATCAAATCATCGCCCAAGCTTTGGGCGGCAAGGTCGAGAAATTTTCCGGAGGTTGGGCCGTTGGCCACACGGAGTATACGTTCAAAGGGCAGCCTGTTTCATTGAATGCGTGGCACCAGGACCAAGTTGTCCAGCTCCCGCAAGGGGCCAAGGTATTGGGATCAAACGCGCATTGCCAAAACGCGATGATATCTTACGGAGATCATATTTTCACAGTCCAAGCGCATCCCGAATTTAGCGCAGCTGTCGTGGATGGGCTTGCCACATATCGCAGCGCTACTGTGCCGCCAGAGCTTGTTGAGACAGCACGTAGCAAAATGGATCAACCTCTTTCAAACGCGCTCCTCGCAAAAGAAATTGCCTCCGTTCTCAAACGCAAGGAGCCTGTGTCATGAGCACGCTTGACGATCTAATTTCGACACTTCCCCCAGCGGCTCAGGCCTACCTTGAGGGACGCAAACTCGACGAAGTAGAATGTGTCATCTCAGACCTACCCGGCATTGCACGCGGCAAAGCTGTTCCTGCGTCGAAGTTCGCGCGCCAAGGTACGTTCTACCTCCCCGACTCGATATTTTATCAAACGATCACAGGGGATTGGGGCGAAGCTGCGGGTAAGGATGGATTTATTGAACGCGATATGATCTTGAAACCGGATCTAAGCACGACAACTGCGGCGCCGTGGACAGCAGACTGGACCCTTCAAGTTATCCATGATGCCTATGACCGCAAGGACGAGCCTGTTCCCTTTGCTCCGCGCAACGTCCTAAAGCGTGTCGTCGATCTCTATCGCAAACAAGGCTGGGATCCGATTGTGGCGCCGGAAATGGAATTTTTCCTTGTCGCCAGAAACATTGATCCAGCTCAGGAAATCGCCCCAATGATGGGTCGAACAGGACGTCCTGCCGCCGCACGCCAAGCCTATTCAATGACGGCAGTGGATGAATTTGGCCCTGTGATTGATGACATCTATGATTTTGCCGAAGCTCAAGGGTTTGAAATTGATGGTATCACCCAAGAGGGCGGCGCTGGTCAGTTGGAAATCAACTTGTTTCATGGGGACCCAATCAAATTGGCGGACGAAGTCTTCTACTTCAAACGCCTCATTCGCGAGGCGGCTCTGCGGCATGATTGCTTTGCGACCTTTATGGCGAAGCCCATCGAATCCGAACCTGGAAGCGCGATGCATATTCACCATTCGATCATCGATATGGAAACTGGGAAAAACGCCTTTTCTGGACCCCAAGGTGGTGAAACCGATCTCTTCTATCACTTTATCGGCGGTATGCAGAAATACTTGCCTGCGGCAATTGCGGTGCTTGCGCCCTATGTGAATTCCTATCGCCGCTACGTCAAAGATCACGCCGCCCCCATTAACCTTGAATGGGCGCGCGACAATCGCACGACGGGCATTCGTATTCCCATATCGGATTCAAACGCACGTCGTGTCGAAAATCGCCTAGCAGGCATGGATTGCAATCCCTACCTCGGAATTGCGGCCTCTCTGGCCTGTGGATACCTCGGAATGATGAACGAAGTGCGTCCCACAAAACAATTTCATGGCGACGCCTATGAAGGTGAAACAGATATTCCCCGCGTGATGGGCGAAGCCTTGGATTTATTTGAAGGCGCCGAAGAATTGCACGACATCTTGGGTCCCGAATTTGCGCGGGTCTATTCGATTGTCAAACGCGCAGAATACGATGAATTCCTTCAGGTTATTTCCCCTTGGGAACGTGAACATTTGCTTTTGAACGTATGAACCTACTGTATTCAAATGACCGCCAAGGCCACTATCCCGATAGTTGGTATGCCGCCACAGCGACACCTTTGGCCCCCTGCGAGAGCCTCAAAGGGCGGATCAAAGCGGATGTCTGTATCGTTGGTGCAGGATACACAGGATTATCCGCAGCGCTGCATTTAGCAGAAGCTGGATTAGACGTGGTCGTATTAGAGGCGCACCGCATTGGCTTTGGGGCCTCTGGTCGCAATGGCGGACAGCTCGGCGCAGGTCAGAGGATGGAACAAAACGACCTTGTTAAACTTGTTGGCAATGCGGATGCGGACAAGCTTTGGCATTTGGCAGAAGAGGCCAAAGACCTCGTCAAATCGCTGATCGCAAAACATAAGATTGACTGCTACCTTAAACCTGGCGTTGCTCATATTGGCCTTAACACAGACGAAACCAAAGAGCTTCACTGGTATGCGGATTACCTCAATGACCGCTATGGATATGACAGCATTCAAAAACTAGACCGCGAACAATCACATGCGCTCTGTCCATCACCAGCCTATGATGGTGGTATCCTTGACATGAGTGCGGGGCATTTGCATCCCCTCCGCTATGCGCTCGGGCTTGGTGCGGCCGCGCAAAGCGCTGGCGCGCGGGTCTTTGAGAAAACGCATGTGCATGACATCCAAACAGGCCCGCGCCCGATTGTGCGGACGGATCAGGGTCACGTCGAATGTGATCACGTTATACTAGCCTGCAATGGATATATGGGGGGACTTAGTCCCAAGGTTGCTAGCCGCGTTATGCCCATCAACAATTTTATCGCCGCAACCGAGCCTCTCGGTGATGAGGCCAAACAGGTTCTGACCCAAGACGTGGCCGTCGCCGATACGAAATTCGTGGTCAATTATTTCCGACTGTCTCACGATGGTCGTCTGTTATTTGGCGGAGGCGAAAACTATAGCTACCGTTTTCCGAAAAATATAGCTGACACCGTGCGCAAGCCGATGTGCGAAATTTTCCCACATCTCAAAGATACAAAGATTGACTATGCGTGGGGTGGAACACTCGGCATCACGATGCGTCGCATGCCCTATTTCGCGCGGCCTGATGACAATACCTTGTCCGCTTCGGGATACTCTGGACATGGCGTCGGAACCGCCACCCATGCAGGCAAGCTCATGGCGCTTGCTATCCAAGGTCAAGCGGAAGGGTTCAACACCATGGCACGCGTCCCTGCGACGCCTTTCCCCGGTGGGGGCATGGCCCGCACACCTTTGCTCGTTTTAGCAATGACGTGGTATGCCATGCGGGATCGTCTAGGGATTTAACCTATTTCGATAGGTTGTTAAGTTTCGCTTGGAGCTCAGCCAGTTGCGTTTTGATGTCGCTCAAATCGTCATCCGATTTCGGTGCATCCGCTTTCGGCGCCTCACTTGGCGCAGGCCAGCCTGTAAACCCACCTGTCCAAGCCTTCATAAAGGCTTCTTGCTGCGCCTGCATCATTTCAAGACCTGGGATTTGTGGCGTCACAGGAGAGATGTTGGTCATATTTTCCATCATCTTAGTTTGCCCGTCACGCAGCATATCAAAAGACATCTGAAGGAATTGCGGAACAACTGAGGTTGCTTGGGTTGTGTAGCTGCGCACCAAGTCGTTTAAGACTTCTAAAGGAAGCACATTTTCACCGCGGCTTTCGTGGTCTGCAATGATTTGCAACAGATATTGGCGCGTCAAATCATCGCCAGATTTCAGGTCAACAATTTGAACTTCGCGGCCGTCTCGAATGAAGGTCGAGATGTCTTCTAACGTAACATAATCACTTGTCTCGGTATTGTACAAACGCCGACTAGCATAACGCTTGATCAACAATGGTTTAGACGTATCAGCCACGGGAGCCTCCGAAAATTGCAGCACTGCAGCAAACCTTACGCTGTCTCTTCACAAAAAGAAAGAGCGAGCATAAAGCTCGCTCTCTAGACAGACCCAAAAGGGAGGAATTGGGTGATGTGTCTAATTACTTTGCTGTTGCTTTTTTCGCAGCAGCAGTCACGTCGTCTGTTGCTTTCTTAACTGCTGCAGTCGCTTCTTCAGTCGCGTCTTTGCCAGCAGCCATCAACAACTCGACTGTGTCCATTTGTACTTTTTTCGCGATTTCAGCGAAAGCAGCCATGTTCTCAGCGGCAACTTCAGCTTGAGCAGATGCGAAATCAGTCATCGCTTTTGCGTAGTCAGCTGGCTCTGCTTTTGCTTTTGACATTTCTGTCATTTTTGAAAGTGTGTTCTTTGTCCACTCTGTAGACAACTCAGCAGATTTTTCAGCTGCTTGGAACGCAACGCCTGCGAGTTTTTCGTTCATTGTTGTCGCGTTTTTGAACGCGCCATCAAATGCTGTTGTGTCTACTGGGAATGCGCCCATCATGTCTTTGAATACTGCTGCCATATCTAGTGTCTTAGTCATTTCAAAATTCCTTTTACCGCTAAGCAGGTAACCCTACCGTTCATCTTGCATACAATAGATACATTCTGCATCGCAGCATTTCAAGTATTTTTTGCTGCACCGCAGAATAAAATATGGTTTTATATATTTTTCAATCGTTTGCGCGACGCAAAACATAAGACCCAGGCGCATCCATTAGGACCTCATATCCCGAATCACCCGGACTGCGTGCTGGAACCTTTGCGCCGGCCAAGGGCCTGAGCCAATTTTCCCAGCGTGGCCACCAGCTTCCTTTTTGGAAGGTCGCAGAGGCGAACCAGTCCTCATTGATCAAGGACAGGTCCTCATTCGTATAATGACCATATTTATCCTTGCTCGGCGGATTAACGATCCCTGCAATGTGCCCCGATTGAGATAAAATAAACATCTTATCCTCGCTGCCCATTTTCTGAACCCCGCGATAGCAATCTTTCCACGCAGCGATATGGTCCGTTTCACAAGCGACAGAACACAAGGGGACGTCCACATCCCGAAGATGCAAAGTTTCGCCGAACAACTCAAACCCATCCGTGGCGAATTCGTTGCGCTGACAGAGGCCTCTTAGATATTCCACTACCATTTTCGCAGGTAAATTGGCCCCGTCCCCGTTCCAATAGAGCAAGTCAAACGCAGGAGGCGCCTCGCCCATCATGTAGCTTTTGATAGCAGGCCGATAGATCAGATCGTTTGAGCGCAGATAGCTAAACGTGCGCGCCATGATAAAGCTTTCAAGCATCCCAGTCTGCGCTACTTGCTCTTCGATACCGTCAATAAAGTCATTTTGGAGAAACGGTGTGAATTCACCTTGGTCTGAGAAATCCGTCAGTGCCGTAAAGAAGGTCGCGGATTTAATGGTTGTATCTCCGCGTTTCTTTAACAGAGAAAGTGTCAAGCTCAGGGTCGTGCCAGCAATACAATATCCGATTGCATTGACTTGGGGTTGATCTGTGATCTCTTTTGCGACGTCAAAAGCTTTGAGATATCCCTGTTCGATATAGTCCTCAAGACCGACCTCAGAATGGCGCGAATCTGGGTTTACCCATGAGACAACGAACAAAGTGTACCCTTGATCCGTAATCCATTTGATCAGGCTATTTTGCTCTTTTAGGTCCAAAATATAGAATTTGTTGATCCACGGCGGGAAAATCACCAAAGGCGTCTCATAAACCTCATCTGTGGTTGGGCTATATTGGATAAGCTCCATCAAATCATTGCGAAAGACGACTTTGCCTTTTGTTGTGGCAATATTTCCGCCGACCTCGAACGCGGTTTCATCCGCCAATTTCACGATGAGTTCGCCGTCGTTCGCCTCTAAATCAGCAATCAGGTTCTCTAATCCTGTGATCAATGATTGCCCCTCAGTTTCCACCGCCCGCTCCAGAGCATCCGGATTGGTCCCAAAGAAATTGGTCGGCGCCATCATATCCGTGATTTGATCTGTGAAATATTCTAACCGTTGGCGGTCTTTGGTCGGGAGGCCCTCTATCTCGGACACCGATTTGCGAATGGTTGCGACATTTGTTTCATATTGTTGGCGGATGAGTCGAAAATAGGGATTGCTTGTCCATTGCGGATTGGAGAAGCGTCGATCTTTGGAAGGCTCGACATCGTTGAGAGCGAAATTTTCCGCGCTCATAGCCTTTTGCGCCTCGACAAAATGGCTGAGAGTTTGGCCCCAATAGGCAATCTGTTGTTCCATCAGTTTTGATGGATTGTCCAGCATGGCTTGCCAATATGCCGCCGAGGCCTTCATAACCAGATCAGGTCCGGGGCCATTCAAAGCAGGGTTCACATGACGCTTGTTGTTGACAACCTGAACAAAGCGCTGCGTTAATTCTTCGAGCTTGGACAAATTTTGTTTCAAATTGTCACTGTCCTGAATAATTTTTGTATCTTCGGTTGTCATAATATTTTTTTCCGCATATCTTTTCTGCTATGCAGCATAAAGCCGTGTAATTATATTACAACAAATTTACCTGCGCTAAATCCACGCTCCTGAGGAGACACACTATGAGATATATGGCCAGCTACGATTTTATGGAATCGATGCGCAATACAAATCAGTGGATGGGCGCATCCGCCCAAGCGATGGCATCTTACCCGCTTTTTTCTATGGTGCCAAATCCGATGGTCAATATGATTGCCGCTTGGGGCGAAGTGACCGAACGCACGTTCCACCGTATGGTCGTGAAACCTGACTGGGGGCTTGATAGCTTTACCTGTGCCGATGGCCGCGATCATACAGTTGAGGTGGATACGGTCCTACCAGGCACCTTTGGCGATCTCATTCATTTCAATGTCATTGGACGCGAGGAACAAGAGCGCAAGGTTCTTTTGGTGGCTCCAATGTCTGGACACTATGCGACTTTGTTGCGCTCGACTGTCAAAAGTCTGATTCCTGATTGCGAAGTCTATGTCACCGATTGGCATAACGCGCGGGATATTCCTGTGTCACAAGGCAAGTTTGACGTCGAAGATTATACGCTCTATTTGGTTGATTTCATGCGCCATTTGGGGCCCGACACCCATGTGATTGCCGTGTGCCAACCTGCACCGTTAACCTTGGCAGCAACCGCTTATCTTGCTCAAGAGGACCCCAAGGCACAACCGCGAAGCCTTACTCTGATCGGCGGCCCGATTGATCCAGAAGCCAGCCCAACAGATGTGACTGATTTTGGGCACCGTGTCACAATGGGTCAATTAGAACACACTATGATCCAGCAAGTCGGTTTCAAATATGCAGGCGTCGGTCGCAAAGTTTATCCAGGTCTGCTTCAGCTCGCGTCCTTTATGTCTATGAATGGGGATCGTCATTCCAAGGCATTCCAAGACCAAGTGATGCGCGTCGCCCAAGGCGAAGCCTCAGATCACGACCCCCATAACAAGTTCTATGACGAATATTTGGCCGTTATGGATATGACCGCTGAATTCTATCTGTCCACAGTGGATCGCATTTTCAAGAAATGTGAAATTGCGAAGAATTGTTTTACCGTTGACGGCACACTCGTCGATATCGGGAAAATCACCGATGTGGCCGTTATGACCGTCGAAGGAGCAAAGGATGACATCTCGGCACCCGGTCAATGTGTGGCAGCGTTAGATTTATGCACAGGCGTCGATGCCTCGAAAAAAGCCCAGCACCTTGAACCTGGTGCGGGACATTATGGTATTTTCGCAGGCAAAAGCTGGCGCAATAATATCCGCCCGCTTGTGCTAGATTTTATTGATGCCAATTCGAAAACCAAACGGAAATCTGCGGCATAATCTAGCCCTTTGACACATGCGCGTGATCGAACACCATATCGATCATGCGCTGTGTTCCGCGCACAAATTCTAGTGAACACGGATAGTCCTGACCATTTACAACGCTCTCATAGAAGGCGTTGACTTGGTTTATATAGTGGTTTTCTCGTGGGAACCGCTGCGTTGTGACCTGACCATCGCCACTGATCAAGTGAACTTCGGCTTGATCAAAAACAGCTGGATTAAAGGGTGCCGTTAATCGGATTATCCCATTTTCCCCATGAAAGTTCATTTCTTGGCGCGGCAACATCCGCATCGATGTTGTTCCGTTGAAAAAGAAACTTGGGAATTGCGCAGTTACAGCCGCCCAAACATCCACGTTATTTTCCAAATCTATTTTTGCTGATAAGATGTCTTGTGGCTCTTCACCCGTGACAAATCGAGTGGAGCCAAAGGTATAAACGCCAATGTCACGCAAGCCCCCGCCGCCCATTTCTGGAATGTTGCGAATGTTCTGTGGATCGCTGCGATTGTCGTAGGAAAACACGCCATCCACTTGAACCAGTTTGCCAATCTTGCCTGACTGATAGAGGTCACGCGCAAGGATCCATTGAGGGTGATGGACGATCATATAAGCCTCGGCAATAAGAACGCCTGTTGCCTCTCTGAGTTGGATAAGGTCATCAATCTCAGAAGCCTGCATTGCAATTGGCTTTTCACACAAAACATGTTTGCCTGCTTTAGCCGCTTTGGTGGCCCAGTCAACGTGCATCGAATTTGGAAGCGGGATGTAAACCGCATCAATGGCATCACTGGAAATAAGCGCCTCATAATCATCAAAGACCTGAAGGCGGCTATCTATCGCTAAAAACGGCTCTGCTTTGACAGCATCGGACGTCGCAAGAGCGGCAAGCCGATTATTCGGGGCCATATGGATTGCAGGTCCCATATGTTCGCGCGCAAACTTGGCCGCGCCAAGAATTCCCCATCTTAATTCCGTTGCCATGACATAACCCTCCCATTGTTCAAATGAGAGGGTACATGAGTTTAGGTGTTTTGCAACGATCTTAAGCGTGCGCCAAAATACCTTTTTCCGCCGCAAGCTTGGTCATTTCTGATTGCAGCTTTTCAAATGCGCGCACTTCGATTTGGCGAATACGCTCACGGCTGACACCATATTGCTCGCTCAAAGTTTCGAGGGTCACAACATCATCCTGCAAACGGCGTTGAGTCAGAATATCGCGTTCACGTTCATTCAGGGCACTCATTGCCGTGACCAACATTTCGCGACGCACTTCGAGCTCATTGCTGGCTTCGTAATCGCCTGCTTGATCTGCGTCCTCATCTTCGAGCCACTCTTGCCATTCCATCGCCCCATCGCCATCCGCGGAGACAACTGCATTCAAAGAGGCATCCCCACCTGACATACGGCGGTTCATCGAAATCACTTCTGCTTCGGTCACACCGAGGTCTTTTGCGATTTTCTTGACGTTATCAGGGTGCAGATCCCCCTCATCCAAGGCCCCAATGCGCGATTTTGCTTTGCGCAGATTGAAGAACAATTTTTTCTGACCGCTTGTCGTCCCCATTTTAACAAGGGACCAGCTGCGCAATATATATTCTTGGATGCTGGCACGGATCCACCACATGGCATAGGTCGCCAAACGGAACCCTTTTTCAGGATCAAAGCGTTTGACCGCCTGCATCAAACCGACATTGGCCTCAGAAATAACTTCGGCCTGTGGCAGTCCATATCCACGGTAGCCCATAGCAATCTTTGCCGCCAAACGCAGGTGGCTTGTCACCATTTTATGCGCCGCTTGGGTGTCTTGCTCTTCGACCCAACGCTTGGCCAGCATGTATTCTTCTTCTGGCTGAAGCATTGAAAATTTGCGAATTTCTTGCATGTAACGAGACAGACCGCCCTCTGGGGTTGGTGCTGGTAGATTTGCGTAATTGCTCATGACGCTCCCTTAATGTGTCAAGCATTAACATTTAGTTAGGAATTGATTGCACGCGCTTCAAGTCCCATCACAAACTTATACGACTCTTGCAAATTTTTCCGTCGCAAAATTACGCGAGCGTTGTAATCAACGCTTGCATATCATCTGGCATAGGCGCTTCAAATCGCATATCCTCGCCCGTTATCGGATGAACAAACCCCAAAACCGCGGCATGCAAGGCCTGACGTGGGAAGTTGCCAACGGCCTCTATTGCCGCCTCTGACAATGCTTTCTTAGCCAATTTGCGCCGTCCGCCATAGGTTTGATCCCCGACCAACCCATGCCCAGTATGTGCCATGTGAACACGAATTTGATGCGTTCTGCCTGTTTCCAACCAACATTCAACCAAAGCCAAGACCTCAGGTGAGCCATAGCGATCCACAATCCGAACACGGGTCACAGCGTGCCGTCCGCCTTCAAACAACACCGCTTGGCGTTGGCGATCGGTTTTGTGACGCGCCAGATGCGTGGTCACCTTCATGATGTTACCCGATTCAAAATTCACACCGCGTACACCGCGCACCCGTGGATCATTTGCATCAGGCACACCGTAGCACAAGGCTTGGTAATACCGCTCAACCGTGTGTTTTTCGAATTGCTTAGCCAAGCCATGATGCGCCTTGTCATGCTTTGCCACAACCAAAAGCCCGCTTGTGTCTTTGTCGATGCGGTGCACAATTCCGGGACGCTTTTCCCCACCGATGCCAGACAAACTATCAGCGCAATGAAACAGCAATGCATTGACCAGTGTCCCATCGGGCGATCCAGGGGCCGGATGCACGACCATGCCCGTCGGCTTGTTGATCACAATCAAATCGTCATCTTCGTAAATCACCGCCAGGGGTATATCCTGTGCAATGGTCTCAACATCATCGGGAACCTCAAGGGTGATCTCTACCGCTTGGCCTTCGCTCACCTTGGCTTTGATGTTCGAGACAACCTGCCCGTCCAATTTGACCAGTCCCGTTTCAATCAATTTGGCTAATCTTGTGCGCGACAGGTCTGCTTCGACTGGCGCATTTAGGAAAAGCGCTTTATCAAGGCGATTAGGCGGATTTTCACCAATTTGGAACGTGATAATGGACAAAGACATTAAAGACCCTTCTCAGGACATCGAACTGCCGCCGAGCCTGCGGTTTTTGCAAAAACTGGTAACGGTCCTAACCGTCACGATGATTGGGGGCGTTTTAATCATCATTGCCCTGCTTGTCATCCGCTTAAATGACGACGCAGTCAGCTTGCCTGCCTCTGTGACGCTTCCAAACGGAACGAAACCCGTCGCGTTTACACAAACCAAGGATTGGTATGCAGTTGTCACAGAGGACAACCGCATTTTGATTTTCGATTTAAATGGCGAACTGTCTCAAACTCTCGATGTTACAACCCAGAACTGATGGCTTAGCCGTCTATCACACCCTTAAATTCCCGCCATTCCCCAGCAGACATGCCAGAGGTTTCTTGCGTCACATCTTCGCCCTTGAGCATTCGACGCACGCAGTCGATTGCGCTCGAGGATAGGGTCGCACCGCCCATGCGGTAATCCTCAAACGCCTTAAACGCAAAGGGCACCCAGTCGGCTACGATTTTACACATCTCATCGGCATAAACGCGAATTTCATATTGGGCGTGGGCATCCGCGCGCAGACGTAGGAAATGCAGTAAATTGTGCAGATCGACCTTCCAATACCACTGAGTGTAAATATTGGCAGGCAAATTCATCCGCGCCAATTCACGTGCTAAGCCTTGCTGGCCCTCTTGGTTAATCATCTCTTCGTAATGATCGTAGGCGCGCATTGCATCATCGCGCAAATAGCGCAACACGCGTTCGGCCTCTTCGCCACTCAAGGCTTCGCCGCGACCTTGGTTATTGATCACGGATTGCGCCGCCAAAGCATCGGGTTCTGGAATATAAAACTCACGATCCAAAATAGAATAACGGGCGGAATATTCATTCACATTTGCCGTACGGTGACGGATCCACTGACGCGCGACGAAGACGGGCAACTTCACATGCAATTTGATTTCGCACATTTCAAACGGCGTCGAATGCCAATGACGCATCAAATAGCGGATCAACCCTTCGTCGTTTTGAACGGATTTCGTCCCCTTACCATAACTCACACGCGCCGCTTGGCAGATCGCTGCGTCATCTCCCATATAGTCAATGACCCGCACAAACCCATGATCTAAAACAGGATAAGCCGTATAGAGATGGCTTTCCATACCCTCGCTCACAGCCCGCAAAGTGGGACGCTGCTGTGCGCGTTGCTCGTCAATTTCGGCCTGTTGATCACGGGATAGAGGCATGGAACGAATCCTTTCAGTGTTATTTTCCAACCACTATATATTGTGAACCGTTCAGAAGGAACCACGACAATTAGCAAAGCCATCTTTACAATTATAGAAAATCCAAGCAAACTATGACTATCGTTAGATAGTCCCGCGGTTTTTTTCGACTTTTCCACTGAAGGTAACACGACATGCTTCGCATAACGGCATTTTTGATTTTATTAACCGGCATGTCGGGTTGTATGTCGAACGATGGAACAAATCCATTCAGTGAGGCGGCGAGCGCGTCAACGACAGAAGACAGCGATACAGAGACTGAAACGGGAACGACGGATGAAGACTCATCGACGGGCATCGCTACGGACGGGCTTGCTCCGCCCGTCGTGACGGTCATGAGCCAAAATAATTCTGCAATTTTTGCATCACAGGGTGAGGCAGATGGCTACCGTTATGACGCAGACAATGATCATATTTACATCAATAATCTGCCCTTTGACGGTTTGGCGACAGATCCTTACACTCGACACGCACAGGTCCCAACCACAAATGGCCAATTCGGGATTTATAAGTCGGTCGATGTTGTCAACGGCGCAGTGGGCAATGGCGATGCGGACATAGAACAGTTCCCTCATAGAGCCATATATGGCAGCTCAGAAAGCGGCGGAAGCCAAGTGGTCATCGTGAAAACAGGCTCGTACGTTGGACAAGGATTTGGGGGCTATAGTTATCAAAGGCTTGCGTCCGATTTGGACGGCAACGATATGGGCTTTATCAGGCCATCGGACGGCCAAGCGGTTTGGAAAGGCGGCTACCAAGCTATGCTGGTTTATAGCGACCAATCTGGACTAAATCATGTTATCGGCAAAACAGAACTCAATATTGATTTTGACCATTTTGCTACCAACCCGGGTGTCACGCTTTACATTACTGAACGCCAAATATTCGATGATGCGGGAACAGATGTAACAAGCCTATTTGACTCCAACACGGTTCCAAACCCCGATGGAACGGATAGCACGTATCACCAAGGAATTGTCTCGGTTGTAAGCACTGGTGGTGTGTTGACTGCAAATGGTGAGTTTTCAGGCGACCTGACGCCGAGTGGTAACATTGATCAAGGCAATTTTTACGGAATTATCTCTGGGAACGATGCTAGCGAAGCGGTTGGCGTTGTTGTCGTCGACTGGACTGACCCGCTTTTTAGTGGCAGTACAGTTCACGAAACTGGTGGCTTTATCGTCACGCGCCAATAAGGATATACAATATGCCGACTAAATACCTTCACACTATGGTTCGCGTCAAAGACTTAGACGCATCAATGGCATTTTATAAATTGCTCGGTCTCAAAGAAACGCGGCGCATGGACAGCGATGCAGGGCGTTTCTCTTTGATTTTTATGGCCCCCGAGGGACAAGAAGATCGTCCCCTTGAGCTTACCTATAATTGGGACGGTGATGATGAATTGCCAAGTGATAGCCGCCACTTTGGACATCTCGCCTATAGCGTCGAGAACATTTATGACATGTGCCAATTCCTAATGGACAACGGCGTCACGATTAATCGACCTCCGCATGATGGGCGCATGGCCTTTGTCCGCTCTCCTGACAACATTTCGATCGAACTGCTTCAAGAGGGCGACGCCTTAGAGCCCGCGTCCCCGTGGACAGAGATGGGAAACATTGGTCACTGGTAACCTGCTCACCACCTAATAGTGCGCGTCTCGATCTTGGGCAGGCTCCCTAGTAAATATAGCGAATTTGGTCTGTCCAATATCTCTCAACCTTCTTGAGGGTTTCTGAGATATTATTGATCGAAGAGACATCTAATATCGCGTTTTCAATCAATCCTTCGGCGTGACGCGCAAAGAGTTTGGCAATGATTTTACGCACATCATTGCCTTTCTCGGTAAGTTTCACACGCACAGACCGCCGATCCACCTCACAGCGTTGATGGTGCATGTAGCCCATATCAACCAGCTTTTTCAGATTATAGCTTACATTGCTGCCCTGGTAATACCCACGGGACTTCAATTCCCCAGCCGTTACTTCGTTCTCGCCAATGTTGAACAACAGCAACGCCTGAACCGCATTTATTTCCAACACGCCAACCCGTTCAAATTCATCCTTGATCACATCCAAGAGCAAGCGGTGCAGCCGTTCAACCATAGACAGGGCATCCAAATAATTGCCCATAAATTGCGTCTCTTTGGACAAATCTAACGAGGTGATAACATTCATGGTACTCTCCGAAACAAACCGTTTCAGAGAGCATCAAACAAAAATCCAAAAATTGCGTTAAAGGCTATGTATGGGATTTCGCCATGGTCGCCAGAATATCCTCAATGAGGTTGGCAAACTGCGGCTTGGCGGGAACTTGACCAGACACCCATTGATACAAATCTTGATCATTTTCAGACAAAAGAGCGTCGTACTGTGCAAGCCCAGCATCATCCATGTCGCTCAATTTCTTGTCCGCATAATTGGACAGGATGATATCCATCTCTTTGATCCCACGCCGCATTGATCGCATCGCAAGGCGTTTGATTTTATGGTCGCGCAGCTCAGTCATTAGATTTCCTTAAGCTTTGCACGGAGCTTTTTCTCTAAACGACCAAGGCGATCAGTTGTATCACGCATTTCCACGCGAAGGTCGCGGATTTCGGATAAAATATCTGTCACTTCGGGGGATAATTCTTGAACGTCGTCTGGATTGCCAACGCCTTCGCCTTCTCCCGTCAAGAGCCACATGACCGAAACGTTCAAAATCCCCGCCAACATAGACAGACGATTTGCCCGTGGCTCTGACGTGTCGTTTTCCCAACTGCGCAAAGTTGTCAATTTAACACCAACACGTTTGGCCAATTGCGATTGCGTCATGCCGGATGCGTCACGCCCTGCTGCGATACGATCACCGAGGGTGGCTGTATCATCGCTGTACCAGTCTGTTGTCATAAATTTCCTGCCTTTGTCTTTACTTGTTTAAAATCCTCAGCCAAGCATAGCAATTATAACCAGAAAAACCAGAGTTCATATGCCCCTGCTATCCCAAACTTTAGATCGTGTTAAACCCTCTCCAACAATCGCCATGAGCGCCAAAGCCACCGCCCTCAAGGCGGAAGGACGCGACATCATCGCGCTAAGCGCGGGGGAGCCTGACTTTGACACCCCTGAAACGATTAAAGCCGCAGGGATCAAGGCGATCCAAGAGGGGAAAACCAAATATACGGATCCCGATGGGATGATGGTTCTCAAGCAAGCCATCTGTGACAAATTTCAGCGTGAGAATGGTTTGAGCTATACGCCCAATCAAGTCTCTGTTGGCACAGGGGGCAAACAAATCTTGTACAATGCTCTGGTCGCCACTCTCAATAAAGGGGACGAAGTGGTCATTCCAACGCCCTATTGGGTGAGCTATCCTGATATGGTGCTTTTGGCGGGCGGGACACCCGTCTTTGCGGAAACCTCGGTAGAGACGGGATACAAGCTCACAGCGGATCAACTTCGCAGTGCATTAACGGAGCGGACCAAATGGTTCATCTTTAATTCGCCCTCAAATCCGTCAGGCGCGGGATATACCTATGATGATCTCAAAGCGTTGACTGATGTTTTGCTAGACTATCCAAACGTGCAAATCATGACGGACGACATGTATGAGCATCTGGTGTTTGACGATTTCGAATTTGTGACCCCTGCCCAGATTGAGCCAAAACTCTATGACCGCACATTGACCTGCAATGGTGTCTCGAAAGCCTACGCTATGACAGGGTGGCGTATTGGCTATGCCGCAGGTCCAGAGCCGATCATCAAAGCAATGCGCAAAGTGCAAAGCCAAAGCACGTCAAACCCATCCTCAATCGGACAATGGGCGGCGCTTGAGGCTCTCAATGGCCCGCAAGATTTCTTGCAAGATAATCGCGCCCTTTTCCAACGCCGCCGTGATCTGGTCGTGGCAAGGCTAAATGCGATTGACGGAATATCCTGCCCCGTTCCTGAGGGGGCGTTTTATGTCTATCCCTCAATTGCCGGTCTGATTGGAAAATCAACACCGAAGGGTACAAAAATTGAAACCGACGAAGATTTCGCTCTGGCTTTGTTAGAGGATCAAGGTGTCGCTGTGGTTTTTGGCGCAGCATTCGGATTGTCGCCCAATTTCCGCGTCAGCTATGCCACATCGGACGATTTATTAGAAAAGGCCTGCGCACGGATAGCCAAATTTTGCGCGAGCCTAACTTAATAATCCTCTAGCTTACGGATGAACCGCCACGTCATGAGCGCGGCGGCACATCCCAAGCCAATCACAAGACCACCCCAAACGCCCAAACCGCCAAATCCAAAAACAAATCCAAGGATATATCCAGCGGGAAGCCCAACAATCCAATAACTAACGGAAGCGAAGATCATCGGAACTTTCGTGTCCTGAATGCCACGCAACAATCCAAGGGCAAGCACCTGACCACCGTCAACCAATTGAAACAGGGCCGCCATATAGATGAGCCCTCGACCAACCTCTAGAATTTGAGCGCGAGCTGGATCATCCGATTTGATGAAAAATGAAATGAGTGCATCTGGTGCCGACACAAACAAAATCATCGTGAAAACGGATAAAACAAAGGAGAGAACAAGCGCAACTTTGGCGCCGTCGATCAAATGTGCTTTGTCGTTGCGCCCAATTGCGTTGCCCGCCCGAACAGTGGCCGCTTGGGACAATCCCATATGCAACATAAACGTAATCGTCGCCACCTGAAGTGCGATGCCATGCGCCGCAAGCGGAATGGTTCCCAACCACCCCATCATAATAGAAGAGGCGGAAAACATGCCGGCCTCCGCAAGAGCCGTTAAGCCAATGGGAAACCCGACAACGGCCACTTGCCGCAGAATATCCCAATCAGGACGCCAAAAGCGATGCATCAACGCATGTTCCGGCAATTTGCGCAGGGCATAGATGAGGGTCGCGGCACAGAGCAAACCGTTTGACAAAAGCGTTGCAAAGGCTGCGCCTCGAATACCCATTTCAGGGATCCCAAAGGCCCCAAAAATAAAAATCCAATTGAAAACGGCGTTCAGTCCAACCATGATCAAGGTCGCTATGAAAACAACGCGCGTCAGCTCTTGGGCAGAGAGATAAGATTTCAAGCAAATGGTCACGAGCGAGAAAAACAAACCAAACCCAGCAATCCGCAAATAAATTTGTGCGGATGCGCTCAGCACCTCTTCTTGTCGAAGGGCAAGCAACACAGCCTCGCTAAACCAAAGAACCGGCATGAAAACAGCGCTATAAACCAAGCACAACCAAATCCCCATGCGGGTCACACGCCGGATTGTGACCGCATCATCTTTGGCCACAGCTGTTGCGACCATTGGCATGACAGCATGTCCAAAGCCAGCCCCAGTTAAGACCAGAAAAAACAGTGTTGTCGCTAGGACAAGGGCCGCCAAATCCTCAATCGAATACCACCCCATCATAATGGTATCGGTCATTCCCATGGCAACATACGCGAGGTTTCCCCCTGAAAGCGGGGCCGCCAGTTTGAACAATGCGGAAAAATGTTGGGTACGTGTCATATTAAACCGATAGGATAAACGCCCCAAGATCACAACACTTAAGCGGAGTGTGCTTGGTTCAAACAGAGTGGGAGTGGGGGGGATGCAGGTATCTGTTTGAACCAAGCTAAATACCGAAGAGCTTGACGGGCACCTTACGGTAATCTGAAGAACAGATACCGACAGAGAATGTCGATTATTCTGCTATGGTTCACTTCTTGCGAAGTCTTGTTGATGTAATAACATGATCGGGTGATCGCTGTTGTGTCACCAAGGTGTTGGATTATGGTGCTTGGATCAATCGCCAAAATTGCAAGTTGAGTGTTGCAAAATTGAAAACCTTAAGAGTTGAATCTCTAACCCTAAGTAAACATTACCAAAATCAATGCAAAATTGGGGATTTCACCAAGTGAGAATGAATTATTGCTGCAATATTGGATTACTGAAAAATGCAATTAACCAAGCAAACACATACACTTAAGAGACAAAATATATCATTTAGGATGTAAAATTACTCCTAAGAGTACAGAATTGATAACGCGTGGTTCACATGCGTTGCATCGATGATTCGCGCCTGAATGATAACTAGGCCTTTTCCTCGTACCATTCAGGTGGCATATTGCAGAAAAAAGAATGGGCAGCTGAATGAACGATTTACTCGAGAATAGTCAACCAGACGATTATAACGCATCTTCGATCGAAGTGCTCGAAGGGCTGGAACCTGTTCGAAAGCGCCCAGGCATGTACATCGGCGGCACCGATGAGCGCGCGTTGCATCACATGGTCGCCGAAGTCTTGGACAACTCGATGGACGAGGCCGTTGCCGGTCACGCCAATCGTATCGAAGTTGAACTGCATGAAGATTATTCTTTGACCGTACGCGACAACGGTCGTGGTATTCCGATTGATCCGCATCCCAAATTTCCCGACAAATCCGCGCTAGAGGTTATTTTATGTACCCTCCACGCAGGCGGTAAATTTAGCGGCAAAGCCTATCAAACCTCTGGCGGCCTTCATGGTGTGGGTGCTTCTGTGGTGAATGCGCTCTCTGATCTGATGGTTGTCCAAGTCGCCCGTAACAAAGAACTGTTTGAACAACGCTTTTCGCGCGGCATTCCCCAAGGTCCAGTAGAAAAAATAGGCGCGGCTCCAAATAGACGCGGCACAACGGTGACGTTTCATGCTGATGCCGAAATTTTCGGAAGCCACCGTTTCAAACCTGCGCGTTTGTTCAAATCAATCCGATCCAAGGCCTATTTGTTTAGCGGCGTCGAAATTCGCTGGAAATCAGCCATTGATGACGGCGAAACACCAACAGAGGCGACATTCCATTTCCCAGGGGGCTTGTCCGATTATCTCAACGAAACTCTTGGAACGGCGACAACTTATTCCGAAAACCCATTTGCAGGTGTTGTTGAGTTTCAAGATCGCTTCAATGTCCCAGGCAAAGTGGAATGGGCCATAAATTGGACCCCGTCACGTGATGGATTTATTCAATCTTATTGTAACACGGTTCCGACCCCCGAAGGTGGCACGCATGAGGCTGGGTTTTGGGCCGCTATTCTAAAGGGCGTCCGCGCTTACGGAGAATTGATCAATAACCGCAAAGCCAAGGACATCACACGCGATGATCTCACCACTGGCGGCTGCGCCTTGGTCAGCTGCTTTATCCGTGAACCTGAATTCGTGGGCCAAACCAAAGATCGTCTTGCAACGAATGAAGCGGCGCGTTTGGTCGAGAACTCTGTGCGGGACCACTTTGACAACTGGCTCGCCGCAGATACGAAATCCGCCGGCGCCATTCTTGATTTCCTCGTCTTGCGCGCCGAAGAACGCATGCGCCGCCGTCAGGAAAAAGAAACCCAGCGTAAATCAGCGACCAAAAAACTGCGTCTTCCAGGCAAGCTGACGGATTGTACGGCCAAGAACCGCGAAGGCACCGAATTGTTTATCGTCGAGGGGGACAGTGCGGGCGGCTCTGCCAAGGGCGCGCGCAACCGTGAGACCCAAGCGCTCTTGCCGCTTAAGGGGAAAATACTAAACGTACTGGGTGCAGCCTCAAACAAGCTGGGCTCAAACGCAGAAATCAGCGATTTGTGCGAAGCTTTGGGTGTTGGCATGGGCACCAAATTCAATGTTGATGATCTACGCTATGATAAAATCATCATTATGACCGATGCGGATGTCGATGGTGCCCATATCGCGGCCCTTTTGATGACGTTCTTTTACACACAAATGCGCCCCCTTATTGATCAAGGTCATCTGTATCTGGCCTGTCCACCGCTCTATCGCCTGACCCAAGGGGCCAAGCGGCTCTATGTGTCAAATGACGCCGAAAAAGACATGTGGATGGAAAAAGGCTTGGGCGGCAAAGGTAAAATTGACGTTCAACGGTTTAAGGGCCTTGGTGAAATGGACGCCAAAGACCTTAAAGAAACGACTATGGACCCAAGCTCACGAAAGTTAATCCGCGTCAATATTGATGAGGATGAGCCAGGTGAAACAGGGAATTTGGTAGAACGCTTGATGGGTAAAAAGCCTGAGTTGAGGTTCCAATACATCCAAGAAAATGCAAAATTTGTAGAAGAATTGGATGTCTAAGCGCAACTAAGGCGTGACAATTCTATGCGTTGGATGCACCCTCGTGTAAAATCGTGAGGGTCACCATGAATTCATATGCGATAACGATGCTATTTGCAGGGATCGGTATTCCGATATTAGCGGCGCTCAATGCCGCCCTTGGTAAATTTATCGGCTCTCCTATTGCGGCGGCGACAATTTTGTTTTCAGTCGCTTTCTTGAGCACCTCAATATTGTTACTGGCAACGGGTCCCGCCATCATTCAAAACGCCGCCAATGCACCCAAGCACCTCTTTTTAGCGGGGCTTTTGGTTGCGTTTTATGTCCTCTCAATCACCTTCATTGCCCCCAAATTTGGGGTAGGCAATGCTGTGTTCTTTGTATTACTGGGTCAGCTGATCTCAGCAGCCCTGATTGATCACTTTGGGCTTTTCGGGGCGAGTGTGTCGCCCCTCTCGTTTGTGCGGTCTTTAGGAATATCCGTGATGGCACTGGGTGTTTGGATCACCCAGCAAGCTTAAGCCAAGGATTGCGTCAGAGCCCAGAGCGCCTCTGGCACATCGATTTCCGTCTGTGGCACTTTGTTTTGGCCCGGCATTCGCGCGCCCTCTTCCTGAGCGATCACATCACTTAGCGCAGCCAAGCGATCCGCAAAATCCACACCTGAGGTAGGATCAATCAACACATAGAACTGGCCTAAATCATGCGGAGCACCTTCGGGTGCTTTGAGCGGTTTCACGTTTTTGGAAATGATCCCACCTGTCATGCCCGCAGCCAAGAGTTCCACCATCAAGCCAAGACCCCAGCCCTTGTATCCACCGATGGACACCAAAGAGCCTTTCAACGCCGCGTCTGGGTCCGTTGTTGGGTTTCCATCGCTATCAACGGCCCACCCCAAGGGGATCTTTTCACCCGCGGCTTTGGCCATCGTGATTTTCCCCAAAGCCACAACAGTTGTGGATTGATCAAACTGCATAGCGACACCCCCCTGTCCATCTGGAGCAGAAAAGGCCATCGGATTTGTGCCAATGGTGCGTGTCTTACCACCTGGTGGCGCAACGATAGGTGAGGCGTTGGTAAGCCCAAGCCCAATCATCCCAGCGCGCGCAATTTGTTCCGTGAAATAGCCAAGCGAGGTACAGGTATGCGCATGTCCCACCGCCAAATAAGCGATCCCATTATCACGCGCCGCGGCAACCGCCTGATCTAGACCACGGGCGAAGGCAGGCTGTGCAAATCCAAAACGCGCATCGACATGAATTGATCCCGCTTTTGGTTGCGTCACAACAGGCTCTACCGTCCCATCAACCCGACCCGTCACAAGTTGCTGGCAATAGCTTTCAAGGTAATAGAGGCCACAAATTCGGTTCCCAATGGACTCTGCTTTTGCAACAGCGTCCGCCATATGGGCCGCGATCCAATCCGCTGCGCCATGTCGAACCAAAGCCGCATGTGTGGTTTTTTCGATAGTCTCGATTGAAATAAGTGGCATTCTGTCCCCCCGCTGCGGCCAAGAGTGCGGAACCTCCACACCCCTTCACCAGTGTTGTCTCATGTATGATCAGACCTACGCAGCTTTTATGCGTGACGCAAGACACATTGACCTTGGCGATAGTCCAGATAGAGTCCAACCAAGAAATCAAGTGAAAGCAAACCTAATGTCCTTAGCCAATGGTGTCTCCTACCTCGCAATTCCTGGCCCCTCAGTGATGCCCGATCGTGTTTTGCGCGAAATGAATAGGGTCTGCTCTAATATCTATGAGGGCGATTTGGTTGATATGACCTTTGCCATGCTCCCTGATCTTAAGGCCGTTGCGCGGACCAAACACCATGTCGCCATCTATATCGCAAATGGCCACGGAACTTGGGAAGCCTCGCTTTCGAATATGGTCAATCGGGGGGATCACGTCTTGGTTCTTGCCACAGGGCGATTTGGGCATGGTTGGGCTGAAATGGCGCAAAAAATGGGGATCCAAGCCGATATTTTGGAATTTGGGAATAGCGCCACTTATGATCCTGAGGTCATCCGAGACGCCTTAGCCAAAGATACGCAACACAGATACAAAGCGGTCCTTGTAACACATGTTGATACGTCAAGCTCGGTCAAAAACGATGTGAAGGCTGTGCGTGACATTATGGATGATCTCGACCACCCCGCCCTGCTTGCGGCGGATTGCGTAGCCTCTATGGGGTGTGATCGCTTTGAAATGGATGATTGGGGAGTCGATGTAGCTATCGCCGCCTCGCAAAAGGGATTGATGGTGCCCCCGGGTCTGGGGTTTGTGTTCTTTTCGGACAAAGCCGCGGAACGACAAAAGCAGTTGGATGTTGTTAGCCCCTATTGGGATTGGATCCCACGCGCCAACCCAGACATGTTTTATCAGTTGTTCTGCGGAACCGCCCCAACGCAGCACCTGCATGGCTTGCGTGTTGCATTGGATATGATCCACGAGGAAGGCATCGAAAATACATGGGCGCGTCATAGCGCATTGGCCAAAGCGCTCTGGGCGGCCATCGACGTTTGGGGGCAGGATGGCGGAACCCTTAGAATGAATATCAGCGATCCCAATTTGCGCAGCTACGCCGTCACCTCGGTTCATATTGGCGCACCGTTGGGCACCGAGCTGCGGCAATGGGTGGAGGCGAATATGGGGATCACGCTTGGCATCGGCTTGGGTATGTCCACGCCTGAGGATCCCAATGGCGATGGGTTTTTCCGATTTGGTCATATGGGACATGTGAACGGCCAGATGATGCTTGGCGTTATTGGCTCTGTCGAAGCCGCCCTCTGCGCATTAGATGCTCCCCATGGTCGCGGTGCTGTTGACGCGGCGGCGCGGGTTCTTGCCGACCTAGCCTGACGCAGCGGCCAGCGCTTGGGGAAATAACCGTTCAAAGAGATCAAGATCATCTTTGGTGCCAACACTTACGCGGATACAGCGATCTTGCGGGCTGACAAAAGGCATGCGCACAAAGAGACCTGATTGCACCAAATGGGCGAGCACCTGTTTTGCAAAAGCACCGGTTTGTCCGCAATCAATGGCCACGAAATTAGTGGCCGACGGAATGGCGACCAAACCATTGGACTGGGCAATTTGATAAAGTCGATTGCGCCCCTCAGCAATTTTCAGATTTGTTTCATTAAGGTAATCTTGATCCTCTAATGCCGCCAAAGCCCCCTCTTGCGCCGCGCGGTTCATTCCGAAATGATTGCGTATTTTTTCAAACGCGGTGATCAGTTCTGGGGCACCCATAGCATAGCCAACCCGCGCACCAGCCATGCCGTAGGCTTTGGAAAAGGTCCGCATTCGGATCACACGGGGATCCTCTATCGCAATAGTTGGAAGCGCATCGCTGGGCGCGAATTCACCATAGGCCTCATCCAAGATCAAAAGCGTGCCTAAGGGAATTTCATCAAGCGCAGCTTCAATATCGGAGCCAGACAACCAAGTGCCCATTGGATTATCAGGGTTCGCAAAATAGACCAGTTTTGCGTCAACCTCTTTGGCCTTGTGCAAGAGCCCAATCAAATCCTCTTTGTCGTCCACATAGGGAATTTTAACCAGCTCGCCACCAAACCCCGCGACATGATAATTGAACGTCGGATAAGCCCCATCAGAGGTCACAACCTTGTCCCCTGCTTCAACAGTCAAGCGCACCAAATAGCCCAGAAGCCCGTCAATGCCTTCGCCCACCACGATATTATCTATAGAAACACCATGATGGTTCGCTAAAGCAGTCCTAAGGTCATAGCTCGTCGGATCGCCATATTGCCAAATTTCGCTGGATGCCTTTTGCATCGCTGCAATCGCTTTGGGGGACGGTCCGAAAACATTTTCGTTCGCCCCGAGACGTGCATGAAATGGACCGCCTCTTTGGCGTTCTTGTGTTTCTGGTCCCACGAAGGGAACAGCGGACGGCAGGCTCTGCGCCAGAGAGGTCAATCGTAAATGTGTCATGGCGCATTGCTAATTCATTCTGAGGACAAAGTGCAAGAGCGCTGCACTTTTTTGCGATTGTGGCCAATCAATTACCAATCAAAGGAAAGTGACTTTCCCTTTCGCCATGCTCGGTTTAGGGTGTTGATATTCAATAGTCCCGCAAAGGACAGATTTGAGCAGGAGACAGATTTTGGGCACATCAATCCCCCCTTTCAGCCGTTTTGAATGGATGATTGCATGGCGCTACCTCAGAGCCAAGAGATCCGAAGGCGGCGTCAGTGTCATGACGTGGATTAGCCTTATCGGGATCACCTTGGCTGTGTTTGCGCTCATTGCCACACTCTCTGTGCGCTCCGGATTTCGCTCTGAAATCGTCGATACGATCCTCGGGGCCAATGCCCATGTCACCGTTTACAACATTCCTGCTGCTAACGAATTTGGCAAGATTGAACGCACGATCCCCAATTACGAAGAGGTTGCGCAAAACATCCGTTCAATCGACGGCGTTACCCGTGCAGCCCCGTTGATCAAAGGCCAAGTCATGGCCAATTATCAGGGCGAAAATGCGGGGGTACAGGTCTATGGCATTAGTTTTGAGAACCTTTTAACCCTACCGCGCATTGCAAACCCGGAATCGTTTCAAGGGGACATCAATGACTTTGGTGCGGGGCTTGCCATTGGTTCAGGTGTTGCACGAGAATTGAACGCGTCCGTCGGGGATAAAATCAAACTCATTTCTCCAGACGGCGTAAAAACCGCCTTTGGAACAAGCCCACGTGTCAAATCATACGACATCACATATATTTTTACCGCAGGTCGATATGACATCGACAAAACACGCATTTACATGCCCTTTGACGAAGCTCAGAGCTATTTCAATCGTGAAAATGCCGCCGACGAAATCGAAGTCATGGTTGATGTGCCCGACGACGTCGAGACCCTGTCAAATGACCTCTATCAAGCGGCGGGTCCAAGATCACAGCTATGGACATGGAAAAACGCCTCCAATAATTTCCTGCGCGCCTTAGAGATCGAAGACAACGTCATGTTCATCATCATGGCAATTCTGGTTTTGATCGCCACAATGAACATCGTGTCTGGCCTCATTATGTTGGTCAAAAACAAAGGTCGCGACATCGGTATTTTACGCACGATGGGCCTCACCGAGGGGTCTGTGATGCGCGTCTTTTTCATTTGCGGCAGCTTTACTGGAATAATTGGAACAGTGTTCGGTGTGATCCTTGGATGCCTCTTCGCCATCTACATTGACCCGATCTTTTCCTTTATCAATTACGTGGCCGGCGGCGGTGTTTGGGATCCCTCTATTCGGGGGATTTATTCGATCCCTGCCGAACTTCACCTTGATGACGTGATCAAGGCGGTTAGCCTTTCCCTTGGGTTAAGTTTCATCATTACCATTTTCCCCGCCCGTCGCGCCGCACGTATGAACCCTGTTGAGGCCCTTCGCTATGAATGATTCTGTCCTAAGCTTGAATGGTATCTCAAAATCTTATCATATCGGGCGGCCTAACCAAATTGATGTTCTCACCGAGACCAGCTTTGACTTGGCCAAAGGGGAAATCGTCGCCTTGGTCGCGCCCTCTGGTGCGGGGAAATCAACCCTTCTACACATCGCTGGGCTCTTAGATACGCCAGATAGTGGATCGGTTCGATTGAATGGTGAGGAGCTGTCCACATTGTCAGATCGGCGTCGCACAAATATTCGACGCAATGACATGGGGTTTGTTTATCAATTCCATCACTTGCTACCAGAGTTTAGCGCCTGCGAAAACATCATCCTTCCTCAGTTGGCGAATGGGGTAAAACAATCTATCGCACAGGATCGTGCGCAACATTTGTTGAGCTTAGTTGGGTTAAAGGATCGCTTTGATCATCGTCCTGCGGAAATGTCTGGCGGCGAACAACAGCGGGTTGCCTTTTGTCGTGCCCTCGCAAATGAGCCGCAGATTTTGTTAGCCGATGAACCCACGGGCAATTTGGATCAGGCGACCTCTGATACAGTTTTCGAAACCTTGATCAAAATTGTCCGTGAAACGGGCCTATCTGCATTGATCGCAACACATAATCCCGATTTAGCGGCGCGGATGGATCGGACTGTTGAGCTGAATTTAGGCAAATTAAGTCAACGCGAGCGGCGATAAGCACGGGCGAGCTCAGTAGGATCCACCCCCAATTTATACCGCAGCAAAAGCACAAGGTTTTTGAACCCACGGCGCAGCCATCCGATTTTTTGATATTTCTCAAATGAGGACTGAATGCGATACCCAATTGGCCTGAAGCGGTTTTTAGCACGGCGGGCAAATTCAACATCCTCCATCAAAGGCTGATCTGGGAAGCCAAGGTCATTGAGAAGCGTGGCCTTGATCAACAGCCCTTGATCCCCATAGGGCAATTTGAAAACCCGTGATCGAAGATTGGCCCAGCCCGCCACCACCTTGGCACCAAAACCACCGTCATCAAATCCCAAGTCGAAATAGCCGATCTCGTGCGATGTTGCCATGAACCTTGCGATCGCGTCGCACCATCCATCACCCAGCACAGTATCCGCATGAAGGATCAAGACCCATTCACCTCGAACCTTGGGTACCGCACGGGTAATTTGACCGCCGCGCGACGGCGACCCTGTTACAACCTCTGCCCCAACCTCACGGGCAAGCTGGATAGTTTCATCCGTTGACCCACCATCAGAGATGATCAATTCCGCAATCAATCCCGCCTCTACCCCACGATAGATGTCAGGCAGGCTTGATCTAAGCGCGGCTTCGGCGTTTAACGTTGGAACAATAACTGAAATCGGGGCGCGCATTCACTGGTCCTTGTGATGATGTCCCCCTATATCTAATGCAACACAGCAAATCAAAGGGGCAGACGATGTCATCACGCAAACTCTTTTGCATATCAGGATCAGAAGCACGCAAATTTTTGCAAGGTCTGATCACCAATGATATCAACAGGCTCGACAGTGGCATTGTGTATACGGCTCTGCTGACACCACAAGGGAAGTACATCTGCGATTTCTTTTTGCTTCAACAGGGGGACGACGTGCTTTTGGACGCGCCTGCACAAGACGCGGAAGCCTTGATAAAACGCTTGTCCATGTACCGTCTACGCGCGGACGTGCACATATCGCCCAGTGATCTCATGGTTAGCACAGGCCTTACGAACGCACCCTCTGGGGCACTTATGGACCCCCGCCATCCTGATATGGGTTGGCGGTTCTATGACTCAAAAGATGTCTCGGAGGACGTAGACTGGGCCGCACAACGTGTTCCAAACTGCATTCCCGAACATGGAATTGAACTCACACCGGATACCTTTATTTTGGAGGCCGGATTTGAGGTGCTCAACGGTGTTGATTTTCGCAAAGGCTGCTATGTCGGGCAAGAAATCACCGCCAGAATGAAACACAAAACCGAGCTGCGCAAAGGGTTCAAAACAGTTGGTATTTCTGAGTTGGTTGATATCGGGACCGACATTGTAACCCAAGACGATAAAGTCGCGGGTACCATTTTCACCCAAGCCAATGGCCAAGCGATTGCCTATCTTAGGTATGATCGTGCTAAGGGGCCACTTAAAGCAGGAAACGCCGATATTATTCTATAACGGCGTTTCTTTAATTATAGCTTACGCGCGTTCCGAATAATCCATCGTGTCTGTGTTCACGATAATCATCTCATCCTGCCCGACAAAAGGCGGCACCATCACTTTGACGCCATTGTCCAAAATCGCAGGTTTAAAGCTATTTGCCGCTGTTTGACCTTTGACGACTGGCTCAGTCTCAACAACCTTGCAGGTCACCTTTTGTGGAACAGTGGCATTCAGCGCCTCTTCTTCATAGAATTCAACAACAATCGTCATCCCATCCTGAAGGAACGGGCGGCGATCGCCGAGCAATTCTGAGGGCAATTCAATTTGCTCATAGGTCTCAGTGTCCATGAACACCAACATACCGTCAGATTCGTATAGGAATTGTTGATCCTTTTGCTCTAAGCGAACACGCTCAACTTTGTCCGCGCTACGAAAGCGTTCGTTCAATTTAGAACCGTTACGCAAATTGCGTAGCTCGACTTGGGCAAATGCCCCGCCCTTGCCAGGTTTGACGTGATCCACTTTGACAGCCGCCCACAAGTGGTTGTCGTGTTCAATTACGTTGCCTGGACGAATTTCGTTACCGTTAATCTTTGCCATGATAGAAACCTAGTCTCAAAGGTTGATGAAAGTTTAACAAACCCTATATATTGAGGGCAAGGGCATGGCAAGTCACGTGGTCTAGTAGACCAATTACGAGCCTTGCGTTTTTTGCAATGAAGCTATGCAAAATAAAACTACCCGAATCAATTTTTTTGGGTCATAAGGCTCCTCACGCCTAAAAGACAAGAGCAATAATCAAAGGACGACGAGATGAAAGATTTCGTTGATGCAACCGCATTCAACAGTGAACAAGGGAACCGTGCGCGCAAGCTGTTTGCCGCCGTGGTTCTTGCTGCACTAGACGATGCCATCGCCGATGACAAAAAATATGGTAATGGTCCTGAACAGATTGCACGTTGGGCGCGTTCACGCGATGGCCGCGAAGTTCTTAGCTGCGCCGGTATCGACCCCAATGAACGTGTTGTTTCTGGGCTGATGGACTTTGTTGGCAAAGGTGTTCGCACATCTGTCGCGCTGTCACGCGAAGAAAGCGAACGTCGCAACGCAGCACATCACGCAGAAGCTGCCTAACATTAATTTGCGGTTTACTTCTAAAAGCGTCGGTTTTTACCGGCGCTTTTTTTAATCAATACGCTGATTTATAAGGGCGCTATTGATTTCACGACGAACGAGCTTGCGAATGTTTTTCGTGATTTGTTCGCCCAAGGCCCCACGCAATTCATCACGGATCATATCCGCAACCAATGCACGCAGCTCCTCCTGATCCAAAGGATCGCTCTCAGATGTGGCGAGGGTTGCTGACACCTGTTCATTTTGAACCAAGGCAGTTTCAACAATCTCACGCCCTGCTTCGCTAACGACATCAAGCGGTATCGTGGTCTTGCTCCCTGCGAAATCGTCTTGTTCGACGTCATCTGGTTCCCAAAGTTGATCGGAATGGGCAATCAATTTTTCAAGCTTGGTGATTTTCGCCTCAAGCGAAGGGGGCTCTGACACCTCTTCTTCGTCAACGCGCAAAGAGGGGCAAAGGACTAATGTCTCTGAGCTTGCTTCAGCTTTGTCTTGTTTTTCAACGGCTTGTGGAATTGTATCCAACTCAGGCTCGTCTGCGACCAACTTTCGCAAAGAAGTCAAAACATCAGAAAGGTCTTTACCAGCTGCTTCGGTCATTATTTATCGCCCCATATTGGTCGCAAGACTAACAATATTGGGGCAATCCGACAAGCCCATCGACAGATTACTTATTCAAAGACCGTAACAATTTATCCAATTGCTTGCCTTGCTTGCTCGTCGCGGTAGGCGTATCCTTGACCATATTGTAATACGCCGCAGGGTCATATTTCTGAACCGGAAGGTTCAGGTGATCCACGGTGAGCTGGCCAGTTGCCGCCAACAAACGATAGGCCGCGATGTTTTCATCTGCAATTGCTGAAATCAAACCTGCGCGCGCATCAAGAAGTTCTTGTTCCGCGTTCAACACATCCAAGGTCGTGCGTGATCCCAAAGTCGCCTCTTCGCGAATACCGCGAAAGGCCACTGTTGCGGCGCGAATTTGCTGTTCGCTCGCGGCCCGTCCCGCACGCGCGACTTCTAGGATTGAAAAGGCGCTACCGGCTTGTTGTTCGATTTGTGACACAGCCACATGCAACGCGGAGCGCGCAGCATCGCTGCGTTGTTGCGCCTGACGCGTGATAGATGGGTATCGTCCCGAGGCATAAACAGGGCCCGATGCCTGAAGCGACACGGATGCGCTCAAGCTAGACGTATCATTGCTTATTTGATCACTGGCTTGAAGTTGACCGCCAACAGAAACGTTAGGCTGGCGATAGGCCGCCGCCGCGCGAACACCCAATTCAGACGCTTTCACATCATGCTGAAGCTTTTTGATATCTGGATGGTTGCGCACCGCCAATTGTTTTGCAGCCTGAGCGGATTTAGGAAGACGTGGCAATGATCTTGGCGCATCCAAAGCATGCGCCGCACCGCCGACCGTTTGTTTGTAATACTCATTTGCCTGCGCAAGATTGCCTTTTGCAGCGGCAAGCGCGCTTTGAGACGCGGCAAGCCGTGCTTCGGCAAGGGCAACATCCGTTTTCGTCACTTCGCCGACATCAAATCGATCTTGTGCGGCCCGCAGCTCTTCTCGGATAACGCGCAGGTTATTTTCACGCAAAGCAACCGTTTCAGTGTAACGGCGCACATCCATGAAAGCTTGGACAGCCGACAACAAAACATTCTGCTCAACGGACACCAAACTCTGACGTGAGGACAATACCGCCTCTTTGCGTTGCTCAACCGCCAAAGCACTGCGGCCGCCATCATAAAGAAGTTGCGTCAGGCTCAAGCCAACGGTCGCCGTGGTTCCCGCCGTCGTTCCAACGAAATTAGATCCAGCATATCCCCGTGAGATCGAGCGCTGCATAGACGCGCTCCAATTTATGACAGGCCCTAGTGACGCAATCGCCTGAGCGACATCTTCGTCTGCCGCGCGCAAGACAGCGCGATTTTGCTCTAGCAAACCGCTGCTGTTGTAGGCGCTTATCAGGGCTTCGTTCAGGGAGTGTGCCGTGGCAGGTGCGTTCAAACTAACAAATACAGACGTAATGCCCGCAAGCATTTTGACTTTGCGACTAAATTTGACCATGCGGCCCCCCTAAATTCGGGTGATCACACAAAAGCGATCCCCCAATACAACTTACAATGCGAAAGCAGCTTCGCGTTCAAAACCTGGCAAGACAGGAGCATTCGCATTAAATGCAAAGCGCCAGTTCATCTTGCCTTCTAATTTATACCCTACTTTCACAGTTCCAAGGGCACCATCGGCAAAAATACATGCGATGCGGCCCCCTTCTTTGACCTGATCAACAATTGCATCAGGCAGTTCCTCTACAGCCCCTTGCAAGAGAACCACATCATAAGGACCATGCGCGGCGGCGCCTTGTGCAAGAGTGCCTGTTTCACAGACCACGTTATCCGCACCGTTTTCCAATAAATTCTCTTGGGCATCGCTCGTCATTGAGGCGTCGTCTTCCAAGGCAATAACCGCTTCAGCCATGCACGCAATTACGGCTGCAGAATAGCCAAGCGCAGAGCCGATATCCAAGACCAGCTCATTGGGTTGAATATCCAAAGCGTCCAACATTTTTGCCAATGTCCGCGGCTCTAAAACAACACGATTGTTTCCCAGTTCAACGCATTCACCCACATAGGCCACTTCGCGCATGGATTGAGGCACGAAAGCTTCGCGAGGAACGGACAGCATCGCATCAATAATCGGGAATTTTGTGACGTCAGATGGACGTACTTGAGTATCAACCATCATTGTACGGCGGTGAGTATAATCAGTCATAGAGCAGCTCTTTCACTTCACAGTTGCCCTGTATTGCCACATCTCAATGAGGCAAGCAACGGCTTATGCGATGCACATTGGGAGATAAGCGTTGATAAAATGGGCAGGAATGCGCTTAAATCAGGGGACCAATTTCAGGAGCCAAGATGCACGCCTATCTACATGACGCCCAAGCGCACCATAATCCGAAACATTTTATGGCTTCTGGGGTGATAAAACCCAACCCAGAAACGCCAAATCGCGTTGAACTTTTGAAAAAAGGTGCCTTGGATGCAGGGTGTACCTTCGAGCCTGTGCAAGATTTTGGTTTAGGTCCAATCAGCGCAATTCATACTCCGGAATATCTGAAATTCCTGAATTCGGTTCATAAACGGTGGAGCCGAATCGATGGAAACGGCGACGAGGTCATCCCAAATATTCATCCTGCCAATCGCACAGACAGCTACCCCAAATCCGTCGTCGGACAAGCCGGTTATCACCAAGCCGACACCGCCTGCCCCATTGGGGCGCAGACTTGGGACTCGGCCTATTGGTCGGCACAAACCGCGCTCGCTGGGGCGCAACATATCGCGAGTGGTGGCCATCTGGCCTATTCCTTATGTCGCCCTCCTGGACATCATGCCTTTGGCGATCTCGCAGGAGGATTTTGTTTTTTGAACAATTCCGCCATAGCAGCACAGTCCCTGACCCAATCCGGCAAACGGGTCGCGATTTTGGATGTCGATGTGCATCATGGAAACGGAACACAGGGGATTTTCTATAATCGCTCTGATGTTCTAACCGTGTCTATTCATGCCCATCCCGAACGATTTTATCCCTTTTATTGGGGTTATAGCGATGAACGCGGCGCAGGCGACGGGCTTGGATATAACCTCAACCTCCCCCTTGATCGCGGGCTGGGGAACGTGGAATTCCTCGCCGCCTTGGATATCGCGTTAGATCGTATCGCCCTGTTTGGAGCCGATGTGATTGTGGTTGCTCTGGGCTTGGATGCCTCAATAGATGATCCGTTCCAAGCCTTGAAAATCACACCAGACGGGTTTGAGCAGATTGCAAACGCCATAGCATCGCACAAGCTTCCGACCCTTTTGGTACAAGAAGGCGGCTATGTGTCCGATATGCTGGGCACAAATTTAACGCGCTTCTTGTTAGGTAGTCAGGCTTAGTCATTTAAGCGTAACTATCAAGTTTGCGCATCGCGATGAATGAAATGAACAGCATCACAGAGGCGGCGATCAGACACCCATTGAGACCCGCAATTTGATACATGGCCCCTGACAAGACAGTCCCGATTAAACGGCCTGCCGCATTGGCCATATAATAAAACCCGACATCCAATGTGACACGCTCGCTATCCGTAAAGCGCAGGATCAAAAAGGAATGTAGCGACGAATTCAACGCAAACAGAGCACCAAAGGCAAAGAGACCGATAATCACCAACCACACCGCGCCACCTTCAAACAGCATCACAAGAGCCGTTAGAGCAAGGGGAATGAGAGCCAGACCAAAGACAAGATGGCTTGTATTTTTACGATCCAAATTGATCAGCTTTGGCGCCATGGTTTGAACAAAGCCATAGAGAATGACCCACACCGCCATAAAGGCCCCAATCGCAAAAAAGGCCCAGCGCTTGCCTTCGGGTGTTCCGTCCGACCACTGCGCATAAAAGAACAGCGGAATTCCAACCACAAACCACACATCCCGCGCACCGAACAAAAAGACGCGTGCAAGAGAGAGGTAATTTACCTTGGGATTTTTGGAAAAGACTTCGCTAAATTTTGCGCCCTTTTTACCCGTCGGCAACCCTGCGGGAAGCTTGAGCAAAAGAATGATCAAGATCGCTGAGAGGAAGATAGCAAATGCGATAATTGTGGGAACAAAGCCAAAAATGCCCAGAGCCGCCGCACCCAGAAAAAAGCCCAACCCTTTGATAGCGTTCTTGGAGCCTGTCAAAAAGGCCACCCATTTAAACAAAACGTCATCTTCATCTGGTGCGAGGATTTTTACCGCTGATTTCGAGCTCATCTTTGCGAGGTCTTTGGCAACGCCTGACAGACCTTGAACACACATGACGAAAATCACAGAGGCCGCAATGGTCCAAGCAGGATCAAGCTGGGTCAATGCAATTAGAGCAATGATTTGCAAGGCTAGCCCTGAAAACAAGGTCGATGCCAATCCAAATCGCGCCGCGATCCACCCCGCAGACAGATTTGTCACCACCCCCGCTATTTCGTACAAGACGAACAGATTAGCGAGCTGAAAGGGGCTAAAGCCGAGCGTATGAAAATGCAAAAGCACCAGCATGCGCAAAGCACCATCGCTGAGCATAAAGCCCCAATAGGCAAGTGTGACGGCTATAAAGGCAATCTTCATAGAGAGGCGGCCACCATGTGAGCCACGTCCACCAAACGGTTCGCATAGCCCCATTCATTGTCATACCAAGCGTAAATCTTAACCTGCGTGCCATTCACAACCATCGTGGAAGGTGCATCCACAATCGAAGAGCGCGCATCATTGACATAATCAGTTGAGACCAATGGGCGCGTCTCATATCCGAGGATACCCGCAAGCTCGCCCTCTGCTGCCGCTTTGAACATCGCGTTAACCTGCTCTGCGGTGGTTTCCGTTTCAACTTCGAAAACACAGTCTGTCAAAGAGGCATTCAAAAGAGGCACACGCACGGCGTGACCATTCAAACGTCCCGTTAGCTCAGGATAAATCAGCGTGATCGCCGTTGCAGATCCCGTTGTTGTCGGGATCAAAGAATTTAGCGCAGAACGCGCGCGGCGGAGGTCTTTGGCGGGACGATCCACGATTGTTTGTGTGTTGGTCACATCGTGAATTGTCGTGATAGACCCATGTTTGATCTTTAGGTTTTCATGGATAACTTTAACAACCGGCGCCAAGCAGTTTGTCGTACATGAGGCCGCTGTCACGATGGAATGTTCAGACGGGATGTATGTGTCGTTATTCACGCCATAAACGATATTGGCCGTTGGGCCATCTTTCACTGGGGCGGAAACGACAACTTTTTTAACGCCAGCTGCAAAATACGGCGCAAGAGCCGCTTCGGTCTTGAACGCACCTGTACAATCGATAACGACGTCTACACCATCAAGTGGCAGATCAGCCAAGGAGCGTTCTTTGTAAACAGGGATATGCGTTCCGTTGATGGAAATTCCAGCGTCATCAAAGCCGAAATCAGCATCCCAACGCCCATGCACAGTGTCAAATTCAAACAAATGCGCATGCATTTCTGGGGATCCAACAGCGTCGTTCAAAAAGGCAATCTCAGCGCCTGATTCAATTAGTGGCTTTATGGCTAATTTTCCAATACGACCTAATCCGTTGACTGCAAATGTAACCAATGTCCCAATCCTTTTTCAAACATGTTTACCCGTCGCGTATACAAGAAATGAAACAGTTTTGTGACAAAGTAAAAGGAAATGCTGCTATGCTGCATTTACCTGTGATGACCTTATCATTTGGTCCATATTAGCCCCACTTACGTCACCCTCCTGATCCGATGACCTTTTGATAGAGGTGCTCCTCCCATCTCATTGGCTGATCAGGGTCAGGCGCAGGTTGACGCGTAAATGATTTGAAAGCCCCAATATCCACTTTGACCATCTCACATCCTTGCTCAGTGTGTTTCTGGACGACACTGTTTTCTTGATCCTGGATGACCTTTTCCAAATCTTCGATAAACGCTTGGGTTTTCGACATTTCTACGGCGCGTGCATCTGAGGACAAAGCAGTCCATCGGCTCGCTTTGACAACGAGGAAAGCAAACGATGTCTTGTATAATTGAGGGATCCATTGGGTACAGGCGTCACCTGCAGTGGCCAAGTTTGACTGCACAAAGGCGTCCACTGCTGACATGTTTAACGCGGCATTGAATTGCTCTTGCATCATTGGAATAGGCACCATTCCCAGCCCCCTCACCGATTGCATGTCAGAGAGATCACGTCCAACAGCGAGGCGAAGATGTTTCACCATGTCGGGTTTTATGTCAGCCCCCTCAAAAAGAGCCTGATTACTCACTATCCCCCACTGACCTAGATACACCATCCCAATGAGTTTGAGATCAAAAGGCAACAGAGGTTTGCTCGCCTCATTCATAATATCCAGATCAAGGCGAAGCTTTGCAATATGTTTTTGATCAAGAACGACAAAAGGATCCCGCAGGAATTCAAGCTGAGGCGCTAGTTTTGCAATCCTGCCCATTCCAAGGACAGCGACATCTACCCCACCATGATTTAACTCAGTCATGGCATTTTCAGCAAAGCCAAGCCCAATGTGAGTCTGATCAAGCGTCTCAATCAAGGGAATAACGTCTTGGTGATCTGCAGCGTCCACCAATATCCTTTGAGCCAAAGCAAAGCTTGGCGTAATCGCAAAAATGAGGGTCCACAAAAGGACGTGATTGACAAGATTTCTCATGTTCAGAACAACGGCATAGGTCAAGAAACCTTTACCTGACCTGCGCTCAAAGCCGCGCAGAGCACTGGAACCTTGCGAAAGAATGGGTTAGCACACACTAGATTGACGATCGGAAGACCGAAATGGCCCAGAAATTTTTCAATGATGCAGATCGCCGCAATGTGCGATGGTTTTGGAGAACCTACCTCAAACAAAGGACGCCTTGGCTTTTGTTCATTATCCTATTGGTTCTACTTCAAGGCGTTGTTTATCAACAATTTCTGTCTATTACGGAAAATGGTCTACGGGTCATTTTTTCGAACGGGAAATTGGCTGATTTAATTCAAATTTGTATCATGGTGGTGATCTTGTTCGCTGTACGCGCGACGGCATCATATGTGGTGCCACGCTTGTCCACCTACCTTGCGGCCGATGCCGTCTGGAAAATGCGCCGCGATCTCACAGTTTCGGTAACTCAGCTGGATCAAGCTTATTTTGACAAAACCTCTCCATCGGATTTGATTTTGCGCTTGGTGAATCAAGCGCAAGAATTATCCAACTTTGTCGGGCAAACAACAGTGAATGCTGTGCGCGACCTCAGCACAATTTTGATTGTCTCTGGCTACCTGATCTACAAATCCGTCTATTTGTTCGCAGTCGCGCTGATTGTCCTGCCGATCATTTTTATTTTGCTGCAGTGGGTCTCTAGCCATATCAAAGTCCTGCGTCGAAAAGCCGAGGCCGCACTGGGTGCGTATATGAGCAATATTGATGAGATGGCCGGCGGCATGCGGACCATCAAAATGACGGGTCAGGAATCTGCCGAAGTTGATCGAATGCTAGGCTCCTCTGAAACGATCAAATCGCTCACCATTCGCCAACAAGCTGCCGAAGCCATTGTTGCGCCGACCATCGATGTCGCGACGGCTTTTGTCTATGTTTTGGTCATTGGCGGCGGCGGGTACATGGCCCTGTCCCCGAATTACGACATGGATGGCGCCTCTATCATCGCGTTCATGTTGGGGCTGGCCTTGATCCTTGATCCTGCACGCAAATTTTCGCAGTTTTTCACGAAATTGCAGGCCGGCTTGATCCTCTTGGATAGCATTTATGAACTGATTTCAGCCAAAGCGACCATCACCGATTCAGACCAAGCAACGCCCCTATTGGATGATGTGGTGTCCATTCAAATGGAGAATGTTCAATTTTCCTATGGCGGGGAAAATCCCCTATTTTCCGATATCTCGCTGTCCTTCAAGGCTGGTCAAAAAACAGCAATCGTTGGCGCGACGGGGTCAGGCAAAACCACAGTTCTCAGCCTAATTAGCCGCCTTTATGAGGCTGAGGCAGGTTCAATCCATCTTAATGATCGCGATATACAGTCAATCACCTTGGCCTCTTTGCGCGAGAAATTTTCCATCGTTGCCCAGGACATTGTGATTTTTAACAAATCCGTCATGGACAACATTCGCTACGCAAGACCAGAGGCCAGTGATGAAGAGGTCATAGAGGCCGCCAAAGCCGCCCGTATCTATGATGTCATGCTGAAACGCGGGGATGCGCCCGTCGGGCCCAAAGGAAGCCAGCTCTCTGGTGGGCAAAAGCAACGCATCGCGATTGCGCGCGCCTTTTTACGCCCTGCCCCAGTTTTGATTTTGGATGAGGCCACATCCGCACTGGATCAGCTCACAGAGGCAGAGGTCAACGCATCCTTTGCCCGACTGCAGGCTGGAAAGACGACAATTGTTGTGGCCCATAAATTGTCATCAATCATTGATGCCGATTTGATTTATGTTCTTGAAGGTGGCAAACTTATCGAGCAAGGCAAGCACGAAGAGCTGATGAAGAACAAAGCCTATTATTACCAAATCTTCCATGCACAAACGGGAAATTCCTGAGGATAGGGAAATGGACTTAGATCAACTGAGAACTTGGCTGGCCTATATGACCGTGATCAATACCTGCTTTTTCGCGATTGGATTGATGAAAATTACGGTTCTCGCGCCACTCACGAAAAAGGTGAACGTACTCTTGTTCCCGCGTCATGCAGATGACATTGAAAAAGCCATCCCCAAGATCCTGTTCAGCTATTGGATTCTGATCATCATGTTCAACTTAACACCTTATTTAGCCCTACGGATGTTATGATGCAGAAATTTAAGCGCTATGCCATTTACTACCTTCCCCAAGATATCGCCTTGTCTGAGGCTGGCGCAAAATGGCTGGGGTGGGATGTACTCACTGGTCAACCCATTGATAGACCGCAGGATATTGATTTGGATGTCGTCGCGACACCGCAAAAATATGGGTTCCATGCGACACTGAAAGCGCCATTTCGCTTGCGCGATGGATCGAGTTTCACTGATTTATCAGAGGGCTTTCGCAGCTTGGCTGCGCGTCTTGCGCCTGTCACGATCACCTTGGAGCTTGCGCGTCTTGGTCGGTTTTTTGCCCTTGTGAACGCAGGGAATTCAAGTGATCTTAATCAACTCGCAAGTACGATCGTAAAAGATTTGGACCATTTCCGCGCGCCTCTGACACAAGCAGACATTGAGAGACGTCGACCTGAAACGCTGAGCCAGACCCAGCGCGAACATCTCATGCAATGGGGATATCCCTTTGTCATGGATGACTTCAAATTTCATATGACACTCAGCGGTCGGCTCACCCCGTCAGAGATGGACCGCCTTCAAAGCACCCTATCGAAAACCTTCGCTCCCTTTCTCAATTGCGCCCATAGGATTGAGTCAATTTGCCTTGTGGGGGAAAATCAAGACGGATACTTTGAATTGATTGAGCGCGCGCATCTCGGCGGGTAATCACAATAGCATTAAAGCCAAAAGGATCGCACAATGCCTCATGCAGAGATCAAATATTCCGATGATCTGAATATTGATGCAGTCGGTCTCTTGAAAGAGATTGAAGCCGTCATCTTGGAACATGATCCTGGTGCAGGAGACTGCAAAGGTCGCGCATTTCCGATCAAAGACTGGCATCATACCCATGTTCTTCTCGAGGTGGCGATGCTGACGAAACCACATCGCGACGACGCCTTTTCGCAAACCATGATCAAAGCGTTTGAACAGCCTATTCACGCCCACTTGAGCCAAAAAACCTATGTCTCTATTTCGCTCACGTATATGGGCGATACCTATTTCACGGGTGTCTTTGACCCCACATCGTGATCCCTGTTAATAGCCGCTGTCGGTTTCTAACACGAGATGCCCTTGGGACACTTCGCGGTACACAGAAGGGGCTGGAGTGTAGGACAGTTTGTGAATTGGCGAGGGAATCGGTTTGAAATTCAAATCCCTCTCCGATTTCCTTTTTTTCGGATCCGCTATTGGAACCGCCTTCATCAACGCTTGGGTATAGGGATGTTGTGGATTTTCAAAAACGTGTTGCCGAGAGCCTATTTCCACAATCCGGCCCAGATACATAACCCCAACCCGATGACTAACGCGTTCGACCACCGCCATGTCATGGCTAATGAACAAATAGGACAGACCTAAATCAGCCTGAAGTTCCATCATCAAATTCAAGACTTGCGCCTGAACAGACACGTCCAAGGCAGAGACCGCTTCATCCGCAATGATCAGCTTGGGGTTAAGAGCTAAAGCGCGCGCAATCGCAATGCGCTGTCTTTGCCCGCCAGATAATTCATGCGGATAACGGCGCAGAAAGCTTTTAGGCAGTTGAACACGGTCAAATAACATCTCAACACGGGCTTTTATGTCCGACGCCGAATTTGTCCCAAAGTTACGAAGCGGTTCGGCGACTTGATCCATCAGCTGCATTTGTGGGTTCAACGATGCAAAGGGATCTTGAAAGATCATTTGCATATCTTGGCGCGCTTCGCGCAAGTCGCTAATTCCCAAGCTTAGGACATCCTTGTCCTCGAGTTGAACATGACCAGAGGTTGGTTCAACCAATCGTAAAATAGATCGCCCTGCTGTCGATTTCCCACAACCAGATTCACCAACCAATGACAAGGTTTGCCCCTTGGCCAAATCAAATGAGACATCTTCAACTGCATGAACCTGTGCCACTGTGCGGCGCAACATACCGCCCTTGACTGGAAACCGCGTTGTGAGGTTGCGCACGCTCAATAGCGGCTGTGATCCGTCTTCGATGGGCGTTGTCGCCGTTTGAGTATCCCCAAATAATCGCATCGGTTCCGGGAGCGGACGACCCGTCATTTCACCAAGTTTGGGGACAGCCGCCAAAAGGGATTTGGTATATTCATGTTGAGGATTGTTGAAAATTTGATCAACCTCGCCCTCTTCGACTTTGTTGCCGCGATACATAACCACAACGCGATCCGCCATTTGCGCGACCACAGCCATGTCATGGGTGATAAACATAACGGCCGTGCCCGTCTCGCGCTTGAGCCTATCAATCAATGCCAATATTTCAGCTTGAATTGTCACATCCAGCGCCGTCGTCGGTTCATCCGCAATCAACAAACGCGGCTCACAGGCCAGCGCCATAGCGATAACAACACGTTGGCGCATACCGCCCGATAGTTCGTGCGGATATTGTGACATGCGCCGCTCAGGTTCAGGAATGCGCACTTGTTTGAGCAACTCCAACGCCCGTGCTTTGGCATCAGCTTTGGACAATTTCTTGTGACGGCGAACACCCTCGCTAAGTTGACGCCCAATGGTGAACACAGGGTTCAAAGCGGTCATAGGCTCTTGAAAGATCATTGCGATTTCATTGCCGCGCACGGATCGCATCTTGGCTTGATCAAGGGTCGCAAGGTTGCTCTCGCCTTCCTGTTTGCGATCAAAGAGCAATTCACCCGACGTAATCGTGCCACCCCCGTATTCAATGAGACGCATCAAAGACAAAGACGAAACTGATTTTCCCGACCCAGATTCGCCAACAACACAGAGCGTTTCACCCGCGCGAATATCAAAAGACACGTCTTTTACGCCAACGACGGAGCCGTCTTTGGTTTCAAATTCAACTTTAAGGTTACGCACCGACGCAATCGTTTGGTCCAACACAGCCTGTCTCCTTATTGCCAAAAGAGCCTACTCAGGCTTTGACACCCCTGTCAAACGACAAAATAATTTATACAAATCGTTTGATTTTTTACGAAAGTCTGTATTCCATGTTCCTCAGAAGGTTCAAACTAGAGAACAAATCACATTTAACTGTGCCTAGTCTTGAACCTTATTACTCTGCCTTAAGTGGCAAAATTTGTTCAAAGGGAGGACAACATGAATTTTAAAACTTCGCTTTTAGGCGCTGTCGCGGGCCTAGCCTGTGCATCCGCTGCATTTGCTGAGCGGGGCAGTGATGGAAACGTCAATATCATCTATTGGCAAGCCCCCTCTATTTTAAACCCATTTCTATCAGGCGGTACCAAAGACATCGAAGCCGCGTCTTTGATCATCGAGCCTTTGGCGCGCTATGACCAAAACGGACAGATGGTTCCGTTCTTGGTGACTGACATTCCGACCGTTGCCAATGGTGGTGTCTCAGAAGACCTGACATCAATTACATGGAACATCACACCGGGCTTGAAATGGTCCGATGGGACGGCCTTCACGGCCCAAGACGTGGTGTTTACCGCCGATTATTGCATGCATCCCGAAGGTGGCTGTGCGCAATTGACAAAATTCACAGGTGTCACAAGTGTTGAAGCCATTGATGATCTGACGGTTAAGATCACGTTTGATAAACCGACACCTTTCCCCTATGGCCCCTTTGTTGGTGGCGAAAGCCCGATCCTTCAAAAGGCTCAGTTTGAAAGCTGTATGGGGGCAAAGGCGCCTGAGTGTACAGATCAGAACTTTGGCCCTGTTGGAACGGGTCCCTTCACCGTGGCCGATTTCCGTCCAAACGACGTTATTCAAATGGTCGCAAACGAAAACTATCGCGATCCAGCCAAGCCTGCTTTTGCCTCAGTGACCTTCAAAGGCGGCGGGGATGCTGCGTCTGCGGGTCGTGCAGTGATGGAAACAGGCGAATATGATTACGCTTGGAACCTGCAGCTGGCTCCTGAAGTGATTGCTCAAATGGAACAAGGCGGTAAAGGCAAGCCTGTCGCCGGATTTGGTCCATTGGTTGAACGGATTATGCTAAACCAAACTGACCCGTCCTCTAGCTTGGACGCTGAGACACGCTCTACTGCCAAAGCGGAACACCCGTTCCTCACGGATCCAAATGTTTACAAAGCGCTCTCAATGGCGATTGACCGTAATCTTTTGGTTGAAATCGGCTATGGTCAAGCGGGTCGCGTAACGTGTAACTGGGTTCCCGCACCTGCTGCGTTTAATTCAGATACGCTCACTTGTGATACCCAAGACATTGCAGGCGCGAATGCCATGCTGGATGCCGCGGGCTATATGGATACAAATGGCGATGGCGTGCGTGAAACACCCTCTGGTGTTCCAATGTCGATGCTGTATCAGACGTCTACCAACGCAGTGCGTCAGGATTTCCAAGCGCTGATCAAACAGTGGTGGAGCGAAATTGGCGTCGAAGTGGAACTTCGCAACATTAGCGCATCCGTTTTCTTTGGTGGGGATCCAGGATCGCCTGATACATTCCAAAAATTCTATGCCGATGTTCAGATGTATGCCAATACATTCAACGGCACAGACCCTCAGAGCTATCTTGGCAACCTCTTGTGTGACAAGGCCCCGCGTCCAGAATCGCAGTGGCAAGGTGAGAATATTTCACGCTGGTGTGATCCTGCCTATGACGCCTTGCACGCTCAACTCGCTGAAACAGCAGGTATCGACGAGCGCGCGGAAATTGGTCGCAAGCTCAACGACATGGCCGTGACGGGTGGGGCGATGATCCCCCTTGTTCACCGTGGTCGTTTGTCCGCGCATGCCAATTCCTTGGGCGGCGTTGTCTTGAACGTTTGGGACAGCGAATTGTGGAATGTCGCCGACTGGCACCGCATCAAATAATGAAACCCTCGTGTCGCGCTTGATCCCAAGCGCGGCACGTTCCTAGATTTATGATCAGAGGCGAGACATGCTGCAATTCACAATTCGACGACTGATTTTATCCGTCCCGACGCTTTTGTTCATAAGTCTTGTTATCTTTATGTTGCTCGAACTCGCCCCGGGTGACCCAATGGCCGAAGTTCCCTTGACCGTTCCCCCAGAGGTCAAAGAGAAAATGCGGCTCGCCTTGGGATTAGGGGAACCCGTCCATGTACGATTTTGGAAATGGATCGTCCAATTTTTCTGGATAGAACCGCAAGTCCTGATTGATTCCATATTCGGAACAACCCTTTCCGAAGGCAAGCTTCGTGTCATAAGCTGGCAAACCCGCAGTCCTGTGATGGATATTGTTGTTCAACGCCTTCCCCAAACGCTTTGGGTTGTGGGGGTTGCTTATGTGGTTGGTATCCTGATTGCCTTGCCCATCGGCATCTATTCCGCCTACCGCCAATATTCTGTGTTCGATCAAGTCGGCACGTTTGTCGCCATGGTCGGCTATTCCGTGCCTCCTTTCTTTTCAGGTGTTTTGGTCATCGTGATCTTTTCGGTGAATTTAGGCTGGTTTCCCTCGATCTACGACACCACTCATGTGGTGCGCGATTGGGATAGCTTTGTGGTTCAACTCAATCAGATGATCATGCCCGTGATGGTCTTGGCCCTCCAAATCACGGCTCAGATTAGCCGATATATGCGCGCCTCAATGTTGGACAATCTGAACCAAGATTTTGTGCGCACGGCACGCGCCAAAGGTCTGAGCGAAAGCACGGTTGTCTTGGTCCATGTCTTGCGCAATTCCATGATCCCTGTGGTAACGGTCATCGCGCTTGGTATCCCAAGCATCTTTGGCGGGGCGATTATCACCGAAGAAGTGTTTAAAGTGAATGGCATCGGACAGCTATTGATTGGGGCGATCCACAGCAATGATTTGCCGATGGTCCAAACCCTGACGTTTATTTTCGCCGTCCTGATCGTCCTCTTTAACGTCATCGCAGATGTCCTTTACGGGCTACTAGATCCGAGGATCCGCTATGAATAGTTCTGATTTGCCGAAACCCCGTTCGCAATGGTTGGACGTCTGGGACCAATTCAAAACCCATAAAGGGGCGCTCCTTGGGGCCATCATTTTCTTGGTCATTGTTGCGGTTGTGTTCTTGGGCCCGCTTGTTTGGTCGCTTGATGCAACGCAGATTGACATACGAGCCCGCAATCAAGGGCCAAGTTGGGCACATCCCTTTGGAACCGATCAATTGGGGCGTGATACGCTGGCTCGGGTCATTGCAGGGGGACAAACCTCTATTACCGTCGGACTTGCCGCGATGGTCTTGGCCATCATTATGGGGACGTTTGTTGGGGTGATTGCAGGCTATTTCAAATGGCTGGATGGCCCTTTGATGCGTCTTACTGATTTGTTTCTAGCGCTGCCTCTATTGCCGCTTTTACTGGTGATGATGCTGCTCTTTCGAGAAACCTTAAGTTCCACCTTTGGAACAGAAACCGGTATCTTTATTCTCATTGTCACCGCCATTGGCCTGACGAATTGGATGCCAACGGCCCGAATTGTGCGCGGTGATGTTTTGGCCTTAAAAGAGCGCGAATTCATTTTGGCGGCAAAATCCATAGGCACCACAAATCGCAAAATAATTTCGCGTCATATCCTTCCTAATATTTTGTCCCCTATTCTTGTGTCGGCCACGCTTGGTATCGCAAACGCCATCATCACAGAAAGCGCGCTGTCGTTCTTGGGGTTAGGGTTTCCCCCTGACTTTCCGACTTGGGGCCGTTTGTTAGCTGATGCAACGGATTACCTGCAACAAGCGCCCGAGCGCGTATTTTGGCCAGGTCTTGCGATTTCGCTGACAGTGTTGTGCGTCAATTATATGGGCGATGGATTACGCGATGCGCTCGATCCAAAGGTGCGTGGGCGCTAATGGTTTTGCGACCGTAACCCATGGGCGTGATACAGGAGCAAAGCTGAAACAACAATCGCCCCACCCACCAAGGTGTAATTTCCTGGGTATTCATTCAAGACAACCCAGACCAAAATCGGGGCCAACACGGTTTCAAGCAGGATCAACAAGGACACCTCAGGAGAAGAGATATACCTTGGCCCCAAAGTAAGCCCACAGGTCGCGATGGCAATGAACCCACCATGCAAAACGAACCACATGGCATTACTATCAAAGGAGGCCATCGGATTTATCGTGGGTCCGATGATCAAAGCGGCGCCAATATAGCCAATCGGGATCGCAGGGATCATCGAAATATGCTTCAACCGCCGCAGGATCGTAAGTGCCGCCGCATATGCTACCGACACATAAAGCGCCCAGAGATCGCCCCTAATGTTTGAGGCTTCACCACCGTATGATCCAAGGCCAATGATCGACAACCCAACAAAGACAACGGCCATAACGGTCACCAAAGCGCGACTAATTTTTTCGCCCAAGGCAACATAGCTGATCAAGGCGGCAAACATTGGAATGGATGCAAATATCACCACAACATTAGCAACACTCGTCTGGGTCACCGCCAAAACGAACGCAGGAGACGTGGACCCAATCAGCGCACAATAAACCCAGCCCAAGAGCCCCATGTTCCAGATGCTTGCCACACTGGAGCGTCCACCAAAGGCAAGAAGCCCAACCAAAATAAAGCATCCCGCACTGAGGCTCCGCCAAAACGCTGTTTCCATAGCGCTGGCATCGATCAAGCGTACAAACAAGGAATCAGGCACAACAAAGAGGACACCAATCAACGTGACCAATAACCCTGTGCTGCGTTCTGATAACATCCGACTTAGCTGTCTATATTTTGCACATCCTGCGCAATTTTGTTGGCAGCCGCGCGCATGTAATTATGCTCTGAACCAACAAAGAACATATGGACACCATAGTCATTTGCCCATGCTTTGGCCTGAGAGCTATCCCCAATAAAGCTCGCATATCCTTTGTTCGCTGCTTTCGCCGCGTCCCCAACAGTGCGAAGAGCCTCTTTTAAGTCTGGTGTATCCTGATGATCAAAGCCTAGTCCAACAGACAAATCCGCAGGCCCCGCAAAGAGCGCATCAATGCCGTCTAGCGCGGCAATTTCCGCGGCCAAGGGGACGGCACTTGGTTCTTCGATTTGGGCAATGACAACGGTTTCTGATTGAGATTGGGCCAAAACATCAGGCATTTTGCGTGTGGCATAGCCCGCCCAGCGCGATGATCCTGCATATCCGCGCCCCCCTAATCCAAAGCGGGCCGATTTTGCGATATCTTGCGCCATCTCAACCGTTTCAACATGTGGCACAACAATGCCCACTGCTCCGCAATCCAGCGCCCAGAGGATTTCACGATGGCTCGCATCGCCCACCCGCACCAAGAGTGGAAAATCAAGCGCGCGCGACACCGCCATACATTGATCAATCGCCGCGCGATCAAAGGGGGCGTGTTCTGCATCAAGACACAAGAAATCAAACCCACTTTGGGCAAAAACCTCAACCAATGCGTAATGCGGCGTCTTTAAGAATGTTCCGCTCATTGGCTCGCGGTTCAAGAGGCGCTGTTTGAAAGTGGCAATGCGGGACATGTGATTTCCTAATGTGACGATAAAAAAGCCAAAAGCGCGGTATTCACCACGTCTGGATGTTCAAGTGTAGCCAAATGACCGCAGTGGTCAATGATCTGAAGGTGCGCCTTCGCAATGCCGTGTTCGAGCGATCTGTGATCTTCGAGAGAACAGAGCTTGTCCTGCGCCCCACAAATTATCAAAGTCGGAACTGTAATTTCGTCTAGTCGATCAATGACACTGTGACGATTTAAGAGAGCGAGTGATTGGCTTTCAAAAACCTTTGGCCCAAGGTCCAAAGCCATCTCGACGCAGAGCTCAAGGATGTCATTGTTCCCTTCAGCATCATACACATAGAGCGGCGTCAAATCATTGCGCATGAGGCTTTCAAGTTCCCCATTTTGAACCGCTTTGATCTGTGCATGACGAACGGGTGCGCTTTCTGGTTTGTCCTCCCGCCCATTGGTATCAATTAACGTGAGAGAGGCCACATATTGCGGCCAATGCAATGCCAAATGAAGCGCGAGGATACCCCCCATGGATAATCCAACCACATGCACTGGCCCCTCAAGAGATGCGCAAATATGGCGCGCTATATCATCAAGCGATGTCCCTTCTGACAGATCCCCAATGAGGATGTCGTATGATCCTGCGAGATGCGCAATTTGCGGATCAAACAAACGCGCATCACACATCATTCCGGGTAAAAGCAAAACAGGCGCCGACATCAGATTGCTCTCTTGGTTATTGCTCGGCGATCAAAGCTCTGTCCGCGATGAAAGGACATATGCATATCTTACCCTTGCCAAGTTGGCCCAGCGCCATCACCTGTCGCCACGACATGATAGAGCGCGGCGTCCCCCGTCATCGACGGAACGGCACTGTGCATAATGTTTTCTGGAACTGACATCGTATCGCCGGGCGCAAGGGTTGTGCTGCCCCCTTCCCAATCCACGCGCCAATGGCCTGTGACGGGCATCAAAACGCTTGGCTTGTCGTGTTTATGTTTGCGATCACTGGCACTGGCGCGGGTGACGAAGTCCACTTCAAACCCCGGTTTGTCGCGCAAGAGGCCCGTTTCCCCGATAACTTTGCAAGGTGTTTTGTCCGCATAGGCCACCATATCGAGATATCGCGCCACGTGGTTGGGCAACACATCTGCCGTTGTCGGCTCTGGACGTTTGGCCAATTCCGCATCACTCATCACAGGCATAGGTGCGACCCCGTCAGGCAGGCGCTGTTGTTTTTTCGTGTCATAAAGCTTGCCATCGTCGCCCAAGACCAACCCGTGATCTGCGGCATCCTCAATCACTTGGGGTGCCCACATCACACCACCGCCTGCATCATCCCCGCCAAGGATTGCCATGATCATCCCGTAATCGGTGCCGATGTTTTCAAAGCCTCGGAAAATGCCAGTGGGAATGTTGAAAATATCCCCTTTTTCCAGCGTGACTTCGCCCGCATCACCCCAACGGCCCCAGAAAAACCGCCACCGACCAGAGAGGACAAAAAACACCTCGGCTGTGTGATGGTCGTGCAGGGAATTGCGGCATTTGGGCGGTTGACCCGCTGCGCCAATGTTGAACCCATGCGGGATCGAAATATGCACGTGTTGATCTGGGCTTTCCGAAACGCCACCGCCGATAATAGTAAAGTTTTCTTTTTGATCGCTGCCGGGTGTATGCGCATCAATAAAGGCAGTTTTGCAAGGGATCAGATCGCCATAACGAACGATACGGTGTTCCATGTCTTGGGGGGTCATTTGTGACATCCTAGTGCTAGTTTATGAGGGGCGAATGACATGTGTCCTCACCCTGTTTTCAAAATGATTTGTTTCCAAACCGCAGTTTCATCAAACAGCGCCCATTCGCGACGCAGTTGCGGGCGTCCGCCCACCAATGCGCCAAATTCTGCGTGACTTGCGCCAAGGATGAACACATCTGCGCCCGTTGGTGTGCCAAAGCTGCCCCATCCTTCGTGTTTGCCATGCAAGGTCCAGCGCAGCGCGGCGCGCGGTGGCATCATTGGATCATCGCGGCCAATGGTGTGATGGATCTTGAATTCGGCATTGGGAAAGGCGGCCCGCAATCCCATCCAGAATTGACCGGCCCCGTCATGGGACAAGGTGTCGATCCCACCCGCATAGGCCAAATTCGCCGCGCGATCATATTCCTGAGGGATCACAGTGAAATCGGCGTTCATGATCCGCGTGAGGATATCCGCATAGCGTGCGCCCCATTCATTCTCGTTTCCCGTGCCTTTATAAGGGCCTTCAACATCATTCGCTGGGGTGAAGGGTGTGACACAGTTGTCTGGTCCACCCTCGCGCTCAATCAGGTCACGCGCGAATTGCGCCGGATCAATGCCAAGCTGACGCACAATCGCGCCTTGGTCACGGATTAACCATTCATCATCAATCATGTTATTCTTGGCATGACAGTCGGCAATAATGCGATAATGCAGCTTTTTACCTGTCGGAGCGCCATAGACCCCAGGGTTCGCATGCGTCGCAGTGGAGTGCAGCCGATGGGACGATAGCATCCCCGTTTCTGGTGTCCCCGACCAAATCACATCTTCGCCAAATAATGTCCGATCAGGAAATTCGGCCAGCGTGGCCATCGTCGCCCCAATCACCCCTTGATTGCCCACCACTATAGAGGACGGAGATCGCACAATGATATCAGGAGCATAATATTGGTGGAGCGTGGCAATCCCCCGATCTTCCCAAATTTCTTTGGTAATCCCAATGATGTAATCAGGAAAATCTTGGAATTTAGTGTCAAATCCTTGCATGTAGCTATCCTTTTACACGGCTTGTGGATCCACGTTCCATCAGTGGTCCATCTATTTCTATGCGTCGCGGTGGGGCATTGGGGTCATCTATTTTCTCAAGCAAAATATCGACGGTTTCAGCCACCATCCGATTTGCGGGCTGACGCACCGTTGTTAAATTATACGCAGGCCAAGAGGCTGCTGCGACATCATCATAGCCAACAACCGAGACATCTTCGGGAACCCGAATGCCCATTTTGAAACGTAGCGTATCCATCACCGCCAAGGCCATATGATCATTGGCCACAAAAACCGCCTCTGGCGGATCAGCCGCAAACATATCAAGAGCCGCCTTCTCTGCCCCTGAATATTTGAAATCCCCAACCTTGCGACTGTGAACCGACAGCCCAGCTTGGTTCAAGACATGGGTAAACCCCGCCTCACGATCCCGTTGGGTCGAGGCCCCTTCCCAACCAGAGATAAACCCAATTTTGCGATGCCCCAAATCCAAGAGCAATTCTGCGACCTTGCGCCCACCGGCAAAGTTATCCGACGTCACAGCAGACAAATGCATGTCATCTTGGCTTCGATTGAACAGCACCATCGGAATACCCGCAGCTTGGCATCGTTTAGACAGCTCAGAGGACAAGGCAACCGAGGCCGCAACAATCCCATCAACCTGATAATCCAACATCTCATCCACGACGGATTCCAGATTTCCCGTGGTCTGAGACGCCATAAAGATCATCGCATGATAACCTTTATCCTGAAGCGCTTTGGACAGTTTTTCCAAAGCATCGGGGTAGAATTGGTTTTCAAGATAGGCAACGACAACCCCAATGATGCGGCTTTTACCCAACACCATCGCCCGCGCTAACACATTCGGCCGATAGCCAAGCTCAGACGCCGCAGCACGCACTTTTTGCGCCGTCTTAGCCGAGGCTGATGCACCGGGCGTAAAGACACGGCTCACGGCGGATTGACTAACCCCTGCCTTGGCTGCAACTTCGGCTGATGTGATCTTGCCTTGGGCCATTAGTCTGCTGTCCAACCCCCATCAATCAACATCGACGTCCCCGTCATCATAGAAGACGCATCAGAAGCGAGGTAAACAACCGCCCCCATCAGATCCTCAACATCGCTAGGGCGGCCCAGTTTAATCTTGTCCAAAACCCATGCCCGTTTTTCAGGGTCTTCAAATGTAGGACGGGTCAAGTCGGTCAAAACAAAGGTTGGGCAAATCGTATTTATCCGTATTTTATGCGCCCCAAATTCCAAGGCCATTGCCTTGGTAAATCCTTCAACGGCAAATTTGGACGCACAATACACCGCGCGATCCAATCCGCCAACATGCCCCATTTGGCTTGAGATATTGATGAGTGATCCCGTTTTGCCCGCCGCGATCAACCCCTTGGCAACTGCCTGCGTGAGGAAATAGGCACCCCGCAAGTTAACGTTCATCACCGCATCAAAATCATCGGGTTGCGTATCAACCGCCTTGGAATGTCGCGCCAATCCAGCGGAATTCAACAAAATGTCAAAGGGTCCAAGCGTCTCAACCGTTTTAGCCGTTGCTGCGACGTCACCCACATCCAACGTAACCGCACGGGCGTTCCACCCATTCTCGGTCATTTGGACAACAATATCCTCCAACAGATCTGTACGCCGTGCCGCCAAGATCACCTCAGCCCCATGTTCCGCCAAGGCAATTGCCCCCGCCAATCCGATACCAGAGGAGGACCCTGCAACAAGCGCGCGTTTTCCACTCAAATCAAACTTTGGCGTTGTTGGAAATTTCATTATATGTCTCCTACGGGATATGGAATGGAGCCAGACACGCGTGCTTTATTAAATTCGCGCATACGGGCCAAGACATCGACACCCAATTGCCGATATGCATCCAAGAGATCCACAAGAACCCAGTTCTCACGGATCAATCCATTTTCAATGCGCCAGAAATCCAAACTACACATTGTGATGCGCTTGCCCGATGGCGCAATGCCCATCCATCCATCATGGGTCACAGTTTGGATCATATCAGGCCAACCGGTCACAGCTGCGTAATTGCCGTCACCAAAGAAATGATAGGTGATATCCTCAACAAATTGTCCACGATCTGGCATCCCATTCAGGAACGGGATTTGATGCCAATTGCGAAATCCAGCTATCCCACGACCGGTTCCAATTCCTGCAGGTCCGTACCAATTCATCTTGGGATGCCAAAACTTGGCCATTTCCATGACTTCAGGTCCACCTTGGCTTGGGTGCCGCTTCATATGATCCAACATATCGACAATATGCTGACAACTGGCTTGCGATTGTGCCTCATCCCAAGGCCCGGCCACATGACCATCCACGCTCGCAGGGCCTGGAATATGAAACTCCAACCCCAATGAGGGCGCCATTGGCCAAGCGCCCGCTTGCATCATCACTTCTGGAATATCCCAAAGCGTTTGAACCTCAACAACGCGCCCTTCTTCAAAGCGGTAGAACTCATGAAACCGCATATGCGCCAAATGACCCGTCGGGGGGATGTCCAACCATGGCGCGACAAAGGTGCCACTGTAATGACCACCACAGCCGACCCAATTGCCGCCATGCTCGGTCGGCCCAGCCATCACGATCCAATCCCGTCGCTCAAGATCGGGCAAAGAGGCAAACAATGGCGCATAGCACACCTCATAAAGCGCCTCTGGCCCGACCAAATCGCCAAAGGGCCAAGGCATATGAATGACAGCATCCGGCGCAATCAAAGCCGCCAGCGCGCTGCGCACCGCCGTCTCGTCAAAATCATACATTGCCGCCCTCAGCGGGGCGATCAATGCCTTATGATCTGTATGCTTATCACTCATTTTTTGTCCTCAAATATCCCGGGGAGCACGAGGGGCAGCGCCCCTCGCCTAAAACTGCTTACTCTGCCGCTTCACCATAAGGCACGTTCTTGCCGCCATAGCGTCGCACACGCACATTGCATTGCTCCGCATGGCCAACAAAACCCTCGAGCATACACAACCGTGATCCATATTCCCCGACCAAAGCTGCGGCCTCATCCGTTGTCACCCGCTGATAACTATGGGTCTTGAGATACTTCCCAACCCAAAGCCCACCTGTATACCGACCCGCTTTCTTTGTTGGAAGCGTGTGGTTCGTTCCAATCACCTTGTCACCATTGGCAACATTTGTACGCGGTCCCAAAAATAGCGCGCCATAAGAATGCATATTATCAAGATACCAATCATCGCGATCCGTCATGATTTGAACATGCTCATAGGCCATATCATTCGCCACCTGTAGCATCTCATCGTGGCTGTCACAGACGATCATGTCACCATACTCACACCAACTCACTTCGGCGGTTTCCCGCGTTGGCAAAATCTCCAAGAGGCGTTCGATTTCGGCCATCGTCTCATCCGCCAATTTGCGGCTATTGGTGATCATGCACGCAGGCGAATTATAGCCATGCTCCGCTTGACCTAACAAATCCGTCGCGCAGAGTTCGGCATCAACTGTCTCATCCGCGATCACCATAGTTTCCGTTGGGCCTGCGAATAAATCAATCCCCACGCGGCCAAACAATTGGCGCTTGGCTTCTGCGACAAAAGCGTTTCCTGGTCCAACCAACATATGTACAGGCTCAATGGTCTCTGTGCCAATCGCCATGGCCCCAACAGCTTGGATACCGCCGAGTACGTAAATTTCATGCGCCCCCGCCATATGCATGGCGGCAACAATCGCGGGATGAGGCTCGCCATTGACAGGCGGTGCTGAGGCGATAATACGCGGCACACCTGCAACGGCGGCTGTCAAAACGGACATATGGGCCGAGGCCACCATAGGGAATTTACCACCTGGCACATAACATCCAACCGATTGCACAGGAATATTCTTGTGACCCAAGATCACACCCGGCATCGTTTCCACTTCGATGTCTGTCATTGAGGCGCGTTGTTCTTCGGCAAAGCGGCGGATTTGCGTTTGCGCGAATTTGATATCTTCCATGTCGCGGGCCGAAACTTTTTGCATGGCGGCGTCGATTTCCGATTGCGTCAATCGAAACCGTTCAGGCGCATAGCCATCGAACTTTTGGCTTAGATCACGCACAGCCGCGTCGCCTCTGGTTTCGATATCCTTGAGCGTCGTTTCAACTGTTGCGCGCACTTTCGCGTCGTCTTCTGCGCGTTCGGTTTCTGGTTTGGATTGTTTTAGATACTGTACTGCCATGTCCTACCTCATTTCTCAGGGCGTGGGGCCGTTTTCTCCCCACGATCAAAAGCTTCCCAACCTTCATTCTCAAAAACGTCTTTGCCCAACTGAGCCAAGACATGCGGAAAATCGACCATGACCCAATTGTCCACGATTTTTCCGTCCTCTACTTTCCAAAAATCCATATAGCGGATTTCGACCCGTTTTCCTGTCGGCGCAATCCCCATGAACTCACCCGAATGCGTCGCCTCTTGGCGACCAAAGGCGGCGGCCCATTCCCCCATATAGAGGCGTGCCTCATCCACACAGGTTTTGTCCGAAAAGGCCGCTTGGAAGGGGCGTTGCCAATTGTCTTGGAATTCGCGAAGACCTGTTTTGGTCCCACAGCCAAAATTCCCCATCCAGCGAAAGCTCTGCGCAAAGAATTGTCCGATGTCGTCTATACGGTGATCGTTGAGGCCATCGACCATACCTTCGATAACGCGACGGGTTTCATCCGTTTTGGACATATCCGTATCTCGCGAAAGAACAGCTTGCTCTGGGCGTGATCCTTTTCCAAATTCTGGCTGTGTCATCCTTTGACGGCTCCTGCGGTTAGGCCACTGACGATTTGTTTTTGAAAGGCCATGACCAAGAAGAACAAAGGCGCAGTGATTGAAACAGCTGCCGCCACAGCAACCACTTGATCGGTCGTTGTGGTTTCACGGTTAAACATGCCTGCAATCGCAGGAACCATTGTTTGATTTGAGGCATCCAACAACAAGGATGTCACCAAGAAATCATTATACGCCAAGAGAAAGCTGAACAAACCAGTCGTAATCACACCGGGCCACATCACTGGCATGATCACACGGCGAAAAGCTTGGAAATGGGAACATCCGTCTACGCGCGCCGCTTCATCCAGCTCAGATGGGATATTTTGGAAAAACGAGCGCAGCATCCAAATGGTAAAGGGTTGGTTGATTGCCACCAAGACCGCGATCACCGCCCAAGGCTTGCCATAGAGCGTGGGCGCGGCCTCGCCCAAAATGGGGGACAAGAGCTCAGCTGAATTGATGAACACAGGCAAATATCCCGCAACCAACACAGAATGCGGCAAGGCGCGAAACACGAGAGCGACAATCAAAATCCAAAACGCAAGCTTAGATCCAGAGCGCGCCAAACCATAGCCTGCCAGCGTTCCAACAGTCAGCGACACAGTCACAACGCCAAGCGTCACAACCAAAGAGTTCTGAAAATTCCCAAAGAACCCGCGATCAATCCAGACGGTTTTGTAATGCTCTGTCGTCAATCCCAACACATCCCGACCAAGCGGTCCGAGAACGGGATTAAGGGCGTTTGCGATCGCAGGCAAAACACCAAAGAACACCACCAAAAACCCAAGGACGCTCACGAAGGCACCGACAATCCAACCGAGCCAAACCATCCCATGCGGGGAAAGGTTGGACACCAAAACAGGCAACTTGCGCGTCGCAAACCACCCCGTCAGCCCCAACACAGCTAGGGCGAACAGGATTTCAAACGTCGAAACACCTTTGCCCTTGGCCAAGGTCTCTGGTCCCATGATCACGTTCAACGCATTGCTGTTGAAGGCATCCACGGGGGATTTAAAGCTCATCACTGTGATCCAAAAGATCGGAAAGGCCGCAATCACGCACCACAACACCAAAAACGTTGCAGAGGTTAGTTGAAGCGACAGCGGTTGTCTTAGCGCACGAACAGACATTACGCGGCTCCTTTGTGATCACGCCAAGTGCGTCTCAGTGGGGGAATGAGGATCAAGATAATTCCAATCATCGTCAACATGGCCGAGGCCGATGCGCGGCTGATAGAGCGATTGCCCGCCTCATCAGGTTTCAACAAATCATAGGTCAACCACTGAAGCGAAATGACGTGGCCCTGTGAGGAAAATCCAACAACTTCTTCGAACACACGGTAGGTGTCCATAAGGTGGATCATCGTCACGAAAATAATCAACGGCATGAGGTGCGGGATCACAACATAGCGCAATCTCTGCCACCGGCTTGCCCCATCAATGAGCGCGCTCTCGAGGCTGTCTTGGTTGACCGTTTGCAGGCCTGCATAAAATATGATCGCTGCAAAGGGGGCGACGTGCCAAACACGATAGATCATCATCATGACCTCAATCGTCCAAGCCTGCGCAAACATCGCAATGTCCCGCTCAAGCAGAATTTCGAGCGTCGCGGTTAGAATACCATCCCCTCGGAACAACCAATTCACCGAGAGCGCGCCGATTACGGGCGTTATGATAAACGGCAGGAGGGATATAAAGATAACGGGGCCTTTGATGGCTTTGCTCGCATTATTAATCACAAGCGCAATAATCAGACCCATGCCCAAGACCAATGGCAAGGTGACAAAGGTAAAGACAAGGGTAAAGCGGAGCGCCTTCCAAAAATCGATGGACTGAAACGCCGCCCATGACCCAGAAGACAGAGCTTCCCACGCGCGGTCCAATTCCAATACATTGCGATAGCTTTGCAGACCGACGAATTTGGTGATCGTGCGAATATCGCCATTCTCATCTATTTGAGGGACAGATTTTTCCTCGGTGACACAGGTTTGCGTCAAAAATCCAGGTGTACAGGTTTCCACTTCAACCACGTCATAGAGCGGTTGCGTGATGTAAAAGCTTTGGACAAAAACGCTGATCAAGGGGAACGCGATAAAAAGCAACATCATCACCATCGAAGGGGCAACGAAACCTGCGAATACCTTAAACTTCATGTACCGTCCCTTTTCTATGGCTCATCGGATTAGCGTTTTATTCAGTCATGGACCCAGCGCAGAGATTGCTTTGCGAAAACGGCAACGCCACCGCGCGCGCATCTTGGGTCAAAAATTGCAGGCTCCACCCAAAGGCGGAACCTGCGGGAGAGATCTCTTATTCGATCAAGCCAGCTTCTTTAGCAGATGTGATATATGCCGCTTCGATGTCAGCCAATGTTGTTGACGCATCTTTGGCACCTGTTAGGTAATCAGCAATGCCATTGCCCAAAGCTGTGTGCATTGCACCCATTGGACCAGAAGCAGGATAAGGCGCGGCACCATTAGCAGCCGTTGCCGCAGCACCTGCCGCCATTGGACCAGGCGCATAGCCATCAATCAACCAAATCGCATCATCATTATGCGCTGTGACCATTTCCTTATCGATACCTTCCATTGCAACGCGGAAGGCTGCGTCGGCTTCTTCATCCGTGATGTTTGACGCAATCACAATGCCGTCCCACCAAATTGTAGACATCGGACGTGCTGATCCCATCGGAGCGGAGGCCATTTTGACTTTGCCGACAACTTGGCTTTCTTCTGCGTTATCCATCGCACCTGCGCGGCTTGCCCATAGGTTTGCCATGGCGATTTTGCCTTGCTGGAACTGCTGCTGAACATATGTGGAATCAGACACGAGGTATTCTGGGTCCATATGCGCAGTCAACGCCTTCATCACTTCTAGCGCACGTACACCTGCGTCGTTGTTGATGGAGGGCATATTGCCATCACCAAAGAAGTCACCGCCTTCACCAAGGTAGTTGTTGACGAATTCTTCCGCTAGGTTCCAACCTGTTTTGAATGTGCCACCGATTGGATAATCGACAACGCCAGCAGCTGCGATTTTTTCAGCAGCGGCCATCATTTCGTCATAGGTTGTCGGAACCGCAATACCCAAATCGCTTAGGATGTCTTCGCGATACATGAGGTGCTGTGCGTTTACCATCATCGCGATGGCGTATGTTTTGCCATCAACTTTGATCAACTGGTTCGGAGACAAGTTCTGACCGTATTTTGCAACAAGATCATCCAAAGGACGAATGGACCCTGCGTTCAACAAAGGAACCATGGTCGAGTTCGCAACACCACCGATGTGATAGAGGGATGGGTTTGCCGCGAAAGCTTCTGGCTGCTTTTCACGGAAATCTTGGTCAAGGTTTGCTTCAAAGTTTCCGCATTCAGCCATCGCCGTTGTCACAGACTTCCAAGCTTCGAACCCAGCGGTCAAAGACTTCAACGGAACCGTGTTTTCAAAGGCACAACCAGCAAATGCCGTTGTTCCCATTAGCGAGACTGCGCCCGCCAAAAGAATTTGTTTCAATTTCATGTTACTCTCCCTATTTAATTGCCACCTATTCCAGATGGCTTTTGATGAGACCTTAGTCCCCTATTCTCGCCCCTGTTTGTGCATCAAACAAATGGCAATGCTCACTGGGTATATGAATTGACACCATATCCCCAATTCCTGCGCGGAACGTCTTGTCGGCTTTGACCGACACGAGCGCCCCATCTATGCGGACAGTGACCATAGTGGCATCGCCCAGCAATTCTAATGTATAAATCGGCGCGGTGATTGCGCCGCCACCGTCAACAATTGACGCGTCTTCTGCCCGAAAGCCCAAGGTAACCGCACCCTCAGATGCGTTTAGTCCGCCCAATGACGTGTGCTGTGCCGCAAATGTGCCGCCCTCAACATTCCCCTTAATCAGGTTCATGGCGGGGCTTCCGATAAAGCTTGCAACAAAGGTATTGGCGGGGCGGTCATAGATTTCTGTGGGGCTGCCAACTTGTTGGACTTTGCCTTTTTCCATCACGACCACACGGTCCGCCAAAGTCATCGCTTCGATTTGATCATGGGTGACATAGATGGTTGTGACCGCCAATTCATGGCTGAGGTTCTTGATCTGCGCCCTTGTCGAGACGCGCAGTTTGGCATCCAAATTTGACAGAGGCTCATCCATCAAAAACACATTCGGCTCGCGCACAATCGCACGGGCCAAGGCCACGCGTTGACGTTGACCGCCAGAGAGCTCAGCCGGCTTGCGATGAAGAAATTCATCCAATTCCACCATAGCCGAGGCGCGACGCACCTTTTCATCGTGGGTCTCAGGATCGATGCCGCGCACCTTGAGAGGAAAGCGAATGTTCTCGTAGACGTTCATATTTGGGTAAAGCGCGTAGCTTTGAAACACCATCGCCACATCCCGGTCTTTGGGTTCGAGATCATTGATCACGGCGCCATCCACCAAGATGTCACCAGAAGAGACTTCTTCCAAACCGGCGATCATCCGCATCGTTGTTGTCTTGCCACATCCAGACGGGCCAAGAAGAACCAAAAATTCGCGATCTTGAATGGTGAGGTCAAATTCATGCACCCCAACAAAGTTACCCCAACGCTTGGTCACTTTCTTAAGCTGAATTTCAGCCATATTTACCCCCTAGATGGATTCGCTGCGCTATTTTTGCATACGCTTGCAAAACACTAGACTCGCGAATGGTTATTTGGCAAGACTATTTTGCAAACGCATGCAAAATCATATCCTGAACCTTTGAGGCCCCCCGTCATGAGCACCCTTCAAGCCGCTAAAACACTTATCTTGGACTATTTTAAAGCCTTAGATGCAGCGCCAGACGCGCGAGAGACCAAAGACGTTTTGCAGCGATATACAGCGGCTGATTATATCTGGCGCGCCTTCCACCCCTTTGGGGAACTCACAGATGCGAACACCGTCGTTGACAAATTCTGGGGTCCGTTCAAAACGGCCATGACCTCTCTTCAGCGCCGCCAAGATATTTTCTTTGCAGGTCAAAACAGCCTGACGGATGATGGCGGCATCTGGGTCGTGTCGATGGGACATTTGATGGGGCTCTTTGATGCCCCTTGGCTTGGGATACGCCCTTCGCGCAAACTGACCATGCTGCGGTATTGCGAATTCAACTTGGTTGTTGAGGGAAAAATCACTCAAACCGCCTTCTATTTCGACATCCCTCACTTGATGGTTCAAGCAGGTCAAAACCCCTTTGGCCCCCAAACAGCCGCGCATCTTGTGCAACCTGGTCCCCGAACACACACAGGCCTTTTGTTTGACGATGCGCCCGACGAGGAGGGTGAAAAAACCCTTGCTGTTATCAATGCAATGATCACCGATTTGGGCCAATGGAACAGCGGCCTTACCTTAGAAGAAGAACTCGCACAGACATGGCACGACGATATGCTTTGGTGGGGTCCAGAGGGGATAGGGGCAACCTACACGATTGAACGCTACGCAAAACAGCACTCTGGCCCCTTCAGAGCGGCCTTTTCCGAGCGCTCAAAAACCAACCACATCGCGCGCCTTGCCGAAGGACACTATGGCGGCTTCTTTGGCTGGCCCAATTTCACAACGCAACATGATGGCGGGTTCATGGGCCTTCCGGCAAGCAAAGACCGCCTAGCGTTCAATGTCATCGATATCTATCGCCGCGAGGGTGATAAATTGGCAGAAAACTGGATCTTTATCGATATGTTATCTATGTTTCACCAACAAGGCGTTAACCTGCTTGAGCGCAACGCAAAGATCAACGGGTGATTTGCGACAGGCGAAAATACCCATAAGACGTCGCCTGCTTGCAAACATCGAAAGATCAACATGAACACCTTGCCCCACTTATCAGAGCGCCACAGTGACCATCGTATCTATCCACCGGGTGTTGCCTATATGGATGGACAATACCTCCCGATGCACGAGGCAAAGCTTTCGGTTTTGGACTATGGGTTCCTGCATTCAGATGCCACCTATGATGTTGTCCATGTTTGGAAAGGCGCCTTTTTTAGATTGGATGATCATCTCAGCCGCTTTTTTCGCGGGATGGATGAACTGCATATGTCCATTCCCTATAACAAAGATCAGATCTCTGAAATCCTCCATAACTGTGTCGCATTATCTGGGCTTGAGAACGCCTATGTGGAGTTTATCTGCACGCGTGGAACGTCGCCGAATTTTAGCCGAGATCCAAGAGACGCAGAGAACCGATTTATCGCCTTTGCCATCCCCTTCGGATCCGTCGCCACCAAAGAACAGATGGAGCATGGCCTACATTTAGCGGTCACCGATGTTCTTCGCATCCCACCCACATCGGTCAACCCGACGGTCAAAAACTATCATTGGCTGGACATGGTCAAGGGGCTTTACGCGGCTTATGAGCGCGGGGCGGACACTGCGGTTTTGATCGATGCAAACGGGAATGTGTCCGAAGGGCCAGGTTTCAACATTTTCGCACTCCATGACGGCGCGCTCACAACCCCTGACATGAGCGTCTTGCTCGGCGTGACCCGCCAGAGCATATTCGACATCTGCGCCAGTTTTGACATCGACTGCTCGGCTCAAGATGTCTCAGTGAATGCATTGAAAACAGCCGATGAGGTCTTTGTGACATCCACCGCAGGAGGTGTCATGCCGGTTACCAGAATTGATAATCAGCCAGTTGGTTCAGGCAAAGTCGGGGCACTAACCAAACGTACAATGCAAGAATATTGGAGACGTCACAACGACGACATATACAGAAGCCCTATTCAGTATCCGAGCCCAAAAGCGCCGTAGGACCGCCTCATATGATCGGCCAAGCTGTCACTATCTTATCGGAAATTTCGAAATATACCTGGTACCCACGGCCGGACTCGAACCGGCACGGCTTACGCCCAGAGATTTTAAGTCTCTTGTGTCTACCATTCCACCACGTGGGCACACCAGGTATTTTCGAAGACTAAAACAGTCTCCAGTGAAAACAACGCGAACGTATATTTTCGACCTCTCTGCTACCAAGCTGTTCAAAAAAGGTAAAGCCGATTTTCAACGCACAGGTTGCAAAACCACAAAATTAGTCTAATTCACCCTCATGAGTGAAAAACGCGCCCCTAAGAAACCCAAAAGCGATGCACGTATCGGCGGTGAAATTGCCACCTATGTGCTGATTGGCCTCGCTGTGTTTGTCGTCATTTTTGTTCTTATCGGTGCCTAAAGAGCATCGCCAGCTAAGCTTGGCAAAAGACCCCGTTCACTAATCCATGGGTTTTTCTTTACCGCTAGTTTGAGGGCAATATAGGCCTCTTGGCTGCGCCCGAGCCCTATCAAGGTCAGGGCTTTACCACTTTGTGCGGCCACATGATCTGGGGACATCTCAAGCGTTTTAACCAAATCGGGCAAGGCTGTTTCAAAATCGTGACGCAGGAAATTGACAAATGCGCGTTGATTGTACCCTTCGGCGTAATCAGGGCAGTAATCAATCAAAGCATTAAACGCAGCCAAGGCCCCATCGAAATCATAGACCTCACGTCGATTGATACCAGAGTCTAACAAGTTTTGCGCATAGTCATCTGGCGCTTGCGTCCAGAGCGCCCACATTTGTGCATTCACCGCATCGCCCGCACTTTGGGTTTGGGCGGCATTCGCCTGCGCAATTAGAGCCGACATATCATCTGAAATATCTTGGACTTTGGGACAGGTGTCACCAAAAGCAGATGTCGCGCAGAGCGTAAGGGCGATGAAAACAGACCGGATCATAAGACAAGTATGGAGCGCGCCCCGATCCCGTCAAGTAAAGTCCGCCAAGCCTTCTTCTTTGACGGCCTGCATGGCGACATAGGTCGATGTATTGTTTACATGCGGCAAGGTGGAAATTTTCTCAGCCAAAACAATGCGATAATCAGACATATTGCGCGTGCGGATTTTCATCAAATAATCAAAATTGCCCGCAATTAAATGCACCTGCTCAATCTCGGGAATTTTGGCCACTGCTTTGTTAAACGCCGCCAAAGCCGCCTCGCGGGTATCATTCAATCGCACCTCGACAAAGGCGATGTGATCCAAGCCTAGCCGTATTGGATCCACCAAGGCACGATAGCCTAGAATGATACCATCTTTTTCCAACCGCTTTAATCGCGCCTGCGTCGGGGACTTAGACAGCCCGATACGTTTTGCTAAATCCGTGACACTTATTCGGCCATCTTCGGCCAAAACGGACAAAATCGCCCGATCAAATCCATCTAGAGACTCATTTTCACTTAATATTGACATATTATAAACCCAAACGACCTGTCATTTTTTATTCTTCAGGAATTTTACCTTTTCTGGATCAAGTATCAACGGAAAAAATGATGGAGCTTTCAATGCCACGTGATTCCTTGACTTTGTCCCGCAACTTAATTGACGAAACAACCTACGCGCCCGAGGCCGACGTCCTGCGCGATTTGATTGCTGCGGCTGATGTGTCCGAGGCCCAGCGCACAGACATTCATTATCGCGCTGTGGATCTAATCAAACAAATCCGAAGCAGCACAAAGCCTGGCTTGATGGAAGTTTTCTTGGCGGAATATGGTCTCTCGACCGATGAAGGCGTCGCCCTGATGTGCCTTGCCGAAGCGTTGCTCAGGGTGCCAGATGCCGATACGATTGATGCGCTGATTGAGGACAAGATTGCCCCCTCAGATTGGGGTCGTCATATGGGGCATTCCACGTCTCCCTTGGTGAATGCCTCAACTTGGGCGCTCATGTTAACGGGCCAAGTCCTCAAAGAGGAAAACCCAGGCGTTGTGGGCCATCTGCGTAATGCGGTGCGTCGCCTTGGGGAACCCGTGATCCGCACAGCCGTCTCGCGCGCGATGAAGGAAATGGGCCGCCAGTTCGTCTTGGGGGAAACGATTACCTCGGCGATGAAACGCGCCTCAAAGATGGAGGCCAAGGGCTATACCTATTCCTATGACATGCTTGGCGAAGCGGCGCGCACGGATGCAGATGCCAAGCGCTATCATTTGGCCTATTCCCGCGCGATTTCAGCAATCGCAGAGGCCTGTACCCATGAGGACATTCGCAAAAACCCAGGGATTTCCGTCAAACTCTCCGCTCTTCATGCGCGCTATGAAATTGCTCAAAAAGAGCGCGTGATGACGGAATTGGTGCCCCGTATCCGCTCTCTCGCATTGCTGGCGAAATCTGCGGGGATGGGATTGAACATCGATGCCGAAGAGGCCGATCGTTTGTCCTTGTCCATTGATATCATTGAAACAGTTCTGTCCGAACCTGCCTTGGCGGGATGGGACGGGTTTGGCGTTGTGGTTCAGGCCTATTCCAAACGGGCAAGCCATGTGTTGGACACCCTCTACGCCCTATCGCAAACGCTAGATCGTAAAATCATGGTCCGCCTCGTCAAAGGCGCCTATTGGGACACGGAAATCAAACAAGCCCAAGTCGAAGGCCTCACCTCTTTCCCCGTGTTCACGTCGAAATCAGCAACAGATGTGTCCTACCTCGCCAATGCGAAAAAGCTGTTGGGGATGACGGATCGTATTTATCCGCAATTCGCCACACATAATGCCCATACAGTGGCCGCAATTTTGGATATGGCTGGGGACAAAGACAGCTTTGAATTTCAGCGCCTCCACGGCATGGGCGAAACTTTGCATGATATCGTTTTGACCCAAGAACACACGCATTGTCGCATCTATGCCCCTGTTGGCGCGCATCATGATCTTTTGGCCTATTTGGTGCGCCGCTTGTTGGAAAACGGGGCGAACAGCAGCTTTGTTAATCAAATCGTCGATGAAACAGTGCCTCCTGAAACCGTGGCCCAAGATCCGTTTGACCTGGTCAAATTGGACACTGCCCCCATCACATTGGGCACAGACCTCTTTCAACCAGAGCGCCCCAATTCCCAAGGCTTTGACCTCAAGGATGTCCCAACGCTTGAGCGCATCGCACAGGCGCGATCCCCATTTGAAACGGCGACGTGGTCAGCGACACCGCTCATTGACAGCGAGCTATCCCAAGGCGAAGCCATGCCTTGCGCAAACCCCTGTGATGCCAGCGACACCATTGGAACAGTGGTCCATGCAACAGAAGCAGACATTGCCAACGCCCTATCCGCGGCGGCCCCTTGGACCGCAACCGCGCAAGAGCGCCGCGCCGTGTTAGAACGGGCTGCAGACCTATATGAAGCAAACTATGGCGAGCTCTTCGCCCTGCTTGCGCGTGAGGCTGGGAAAACCCAAATGGACGCGGTTGCCGAATTGCGCGAAGGCGTTGATTTCTTGCGCTATTACGCCGCCAATGTGGATGAGGGGGACGCGATTGGTGTCCTTACCTGTATCTCGCCTTGGAACTTTCCGCTTGCGATTTTCACGGGTCAAATAGCGGCTGCCTTGGCCGCAGGAAATGGCGTTTTGGCGAAACCAGCGGAGCAAACACCGCTTATTGCCTATCGCTTGGTTCAGTTATTGCATGCGGCAGGCGTGCCCTCCCATGCGCTTCAGCTTTTGACAGGGGGCGGCTCTGTTGGGGCGGCTTTGACGTCGGATGCCCGAGTTGGCGGCGTGGCCTTTACAGGCTCGACCGATACGGCGCTTTTGATCCGCAAGACGATGGCTGAGCACCTCTCACCAACGGCGCCTCTGATTGCCGAAACAGGTGGGTTGAACGCGATGATCGTGGATAGCACGGCGCTACCCGAGCAAGCCATCACAGCTATCATAGAAAGCGCGTTTCAATCCGCGGGGCAACGCTGTTCTGCGCTCCGTTGTCTTTATGTTCAGGAGGACATCGCCGCGCAGTTTGAAACCATGCTCATTGGCGCGATGAAAGAGCTCTCGCTTGGCAACCCTTGGCATTTGGCAACCGATATTGGTCCCGTCATTGACCAAGAGGCACAACAGAACATCCTCGCTTACATTGACGCGGCACGCAGCGAGGGACGGATAAAATACGAACTCTCCGCGCCAAATCACGGGTATTTCGTTGCCCCAACCTTGATCAAGGTGGATGGCATTCAGGACATGACGCGCGAAATCTTTGGTCCTGTGTTACATATCGCGACATTCAAATCCCAAGACCTCGATCACGTGATTGATGCGATCAATGCAACGGGGTATGGCCTAACCTTTGGCCTGCAAACGCGGATCGATGATCGGGTGCAACATGTGAGTGATCGTATTCACGCAGGCAATATCTATGTGAACCGTAATCAAATCGGAGCCATTGTCGGCAGCCAGCCCTTTGGCGGCGAAGGGCTTTCTGGAACGGGGCCAAAGGCGGGTGGCCCCAATTACCTCACCCGTTTCAAATCATTCCCCGTTACGCGATCTGAGGCAGAATGGGAGAGCGACATGTGCTTTGATCAAGTGCAGAGCGCGATCACTGCCGCCCTGCCCTCAGAGACTAAAACGATCTCCTCGCTTCCCGGTCCAACGGGCGAAAGCAATCAGCTCTATCACTTTAGCCGCGCACCGATCCTCTGTGCAGGCCCAAGCGCAGAGCTTGCCCAAGATCAAGCGGATATCGTCACATCGCTGGGCGGCACGCCCGTCATGGCCACGGGGCGCATTGATCCCAAAGATTTGCAATCCCTAACAGGATTTTCCGGCGTGATCTGGTGGGGCGATCTGGATCAGGCGCGCCTTATGGGTCAAAGTCTTGCTAAACGAAACGGCGCAATCCTCCCCGTCATTTGCGGACGCCCTGATACCGGGCATGTCTGCGGCGAACGTCATGTCTGCATTGACACAACGGCGGCTGGGGGCAATGCTGCCCTGCTCTCAGGGGCGGCTTGACCAAAGGAGGCATGTGCCTGATGATGATCCCTGTTAGGTCAGGAGATCACCATGAAAGGCACATGTCATTGCGGAGCTGTTGAATTGAACATCACGCTGTATCAATGGGGCACGCAAGCGGCCAAACATTATTTCTGTCAGACATGCGAGATTTATACGCACCATCAACGCCGCTCAAACCCAAATGAATACGGCGTCAATGTCGCCATATTGGACGGAGTTAATCCACGTGATCTCGGGGATGTGCGATGGGTGGATGGCCGAAACCATCCCTCCGATAGGGATTAAGTGTTGCGAATGACCTTGGCAAATTGCTCAAACTGAACTTCGTTTGCGCAGAGAATGTCATTGCTTATCAAAGGATCTGAATTGTCTGCGATCCCTTCGACGATTGCACCGGCTTCTTTGGCAATGATGATACCCGCGGCAATATCCCAAATCTGAAGATCGCGTTCCCAGTACCCCTCATAGCGCCCCATTCCAACATATGCCAGATCAAGCGACGCAGCCCCCCAACGGCGCACACCTGCACAAGCAGGCATCAAACGCGCGAGGTCTTGCAATGTTGCCGGCAAATCACCACGACCTGCAAAGGGAACACCTGTTGCATAGATGCTCTCGATCAAGCGATGACGCGCAGAAACGCGCATGCGGGTTTCATTCATAAACGCGCCTTCGCCTTTTTCGGCGTAGAACATTTCGTCCTTCACTGGATCATAGACCACACCGGCGACAATCTGGCCTTTGTGTTCTAGCGCAATGGACACAGCCCAATGAGGCAAAGCGTGCAAGAAATTCGTGGTCCCATCTAGAGGATCAACAATCCAACGGCGTGTGGGGTCTTGACCCTCAACGACGCCTGTTTCTTCGCCGATATAGCCATATGTAGGGCGCGCATACATCAATTCTTCGCGAATGACTTTTTCCGCGGCCATGTCAGCACGGGTTACGAAATCACCAGCCCCTTTGCGCGATACCTGAAGGTTCTCTACTTCTGCAAAATCTTTGATAAGTGAGCGGCCCGCCTTACGGGCGGCTTTCATCATCACATTCAGGTTCGCGCTGCCAGCCATTTCGGTTATTCCTCTGTTCGCTCAAACCGCGGCTATACGCGCAAAATCACCCTTTGCCAAGCCTTTGAGAGGCGTAAAGCTATGATTTCTTAGCAAATCAGATAGTCATTAGATTAGGTCAAAGCCCGCGTGATCATGACACCGCCCCATGCGGTCAGGGCCGTCAAAATACCACCCCACGTTAGGTCAACCAAAACCATTTCAATTTTCCAGCTTTTGAGCGTTGCAAAATTTGTTAGCTCATAGGTGCCATAGGCCAATGCGCCCAAAATTAAGCCGTTCCAAAAGGCTTGGGAGGACACACCACTGGCCAAAGCAGGAATAGAGACAAACCAAAGCGTTCCCAAGATATACATCACATAGAACACGACAGCAGGCGCCATGCGCGGCTCATCAAGCAACTGATCCCCCAAACGATCAGAGAACAGCGGAAACAATACTGACTTCAACATAACGACATCTAGCAGCAAGAACACAATCGCTGACGCGACGAACAAAATGAGATAAGTCATAAACACTCCTATGTTTTATGCACTCATTACGCTTTGGTAATCCATTTGGATCACTTTGAATATGGACAAGAGTTCGTTTTGAAAAAGTACGAGCAATATGCACCATTTCGGCGTCTCATCGAATGAGACAAACGGCACATGTCACAGAGGCATTGCATCAAAACGCCCCCAGACACATGCCGTTTCAGTATTGGGTTAGTTATCGTGGCTCATCGCCGTGTCACCTGGTTTGCGATCAAGATCGACAGGAACCGTGATCTCAACTTCGCCTGCGTTTTCAAACACAAGTGTCAGGGTGAATTCATCACCTTGCGCCATTGGGTTTGCGAGGCCCATGAACATAACGTGATCCGAGCCGCGCGCCAAAGAATGGCTGCCATTGGCGGGAATGCTGAACCCTTCTTCAACGTGTGTCATGCGCACAACACCATCATCTGATTTAATATGCGTGTGCAGTTCAACCTTTTTTGCAATGTCAGAGCGCGCAGCAATGAGGCGGTCATCTGTGTCAGAGTGGTTCATAATCGTCATGAAGGCCGCCCCTGATTTCGACACTTTCGTCGCCGAGCGCGCATAGGGGTCCATGACCATAATATCCCCAGCAAAAGAAGCTGTGGATGACAAGAGAGCAACGGCAGCCGCTGCGAGAGATGTTTTTAAGACGTTCATAGTCGTATCCTTTGATTGAGTGTTGAGTGTAAAAGTCTCAACCAATCACAGGCGGGCCTCTCGCATAGCGCGTGTCTGGTTGGATCACCCCATAAAGGTCCTGTGTGATCCACTCAGGCGAAACGACCACAAGGCGTCGTGCTACCGTGTCAAATGGCGTGGCCTCCGCATCAATTGCAAAGCTGACTAGGCATTCAGGACAGATCGGTGCGGGATCGACAGGTTGACCCTCTTGATCCACGGCGACATTGACCGCCCCCGTCCCTGTACAGAGCACCATGACCGACACGGCATCTGGCATCGCGCGCATTTGCGCAATGCTTTGCCCAGACATGAGCGCCAATAAGATCAAAAAGACCTTAAATATGCCTGCCATCTTCGTCACAGTGATGCGAATCCCTTTCGTTCCATAAAAAAACCCTGCCGTTTTCGGACAGGGTTTTCAAATCGATCAAATGTCGCAGCGCTTACGCAGTTGCAGTTTGCGCTTTTGCGATTTCTTTTTTGATTTTCAAAGCTGTTGAAGACAACTCAGTGTCTTTTGCTTTTGCAAGAAACGCGTCCAAGCCACCACGGTGATCCACTGTGCGCAATGCAGCAGCAGAAATACGTAGTTTAACAGAACGACCAAGTGTTTCAGACTGCAAAGTCACATCGTTCAGGTTTGGCAAGAAACGACGGCGTGTTTTGTTGTTGGCGTGGCTGACATTGTTGCCAGTCATCGGGCCTTTTCCAGTAAGTTCGCAGCGGCGCGACATGTCAGATACCTCTTGTTTGGTCTACAGCAGGCATCTCGGACACCTACCAATATAAAAAGGCGCAGCAAAGGGCGGCGCCATAAATTCGGTTTGCTGCTTCTAGGATGAAAGCAAATGATCGTCAAGCGCTCTGAACTGGTTATTTCGACAATTCAGAGCGAAATAACAGGGTTTCGTCGGCAAACAGCGATCTCAGGCTGATATTCCCTTGGGTTTCCCAATGACACGCTCGAATCGTCACTGTCCCTGAATATACCTCATCACAGACTGCGCAGCCTGCGCCGGAGACAGATCACCTTGGGCGACCTGTTGAGCAATCTCATCCGACAGCGCCGCAACATCTTCGCGCTTCAACACAGAGAGCAAGCCTTGCTTCAAGTCCTCTTGAAACCAAAACCGCGCTTGGGATTCGCGGATCTCGTCGAACTTACCCACGGATTTGCGCCAATCGGACAACTCTTGCATCTTTTGCCAAGCCTCATCCAACCCGTCCTGCGTCGCCGCCGAAACGGTCATCGCGAGGGGATATCCCTCTGGGTCTTGGGGACGTTTGCGCAACAATCGCAACGCCCCTGCATAATCCGCACAGGTCCGCGTGGCGGCCGATTTCAAATCCCCGTCAGCCTTGTTCACAAGGATGATATCCGCCATCTCCATGATGCCGCGTTTGACGCCTTGAAGCTCGTCCCCACCCGCAGGGGCCAAGAGCAAAATAAAGAGGTCCGACATTTCCGCAACGATGGTTTCCGATTGTCCAACCCCCACGGTTTCGATCAACACCACATCAAAATTCGCCGCCTCACAGAGCGCGACTGCTTCTCGGGTACGGCGCGCCACACCACCAAGATGCGATTGCGATGGTGACGGGCGAATAAAGGCATTCGGTTCACGCGATAGATAATCCATGCGCGTCTTGTCCCCCAAGATTGACCCACCTGAGCGCGCCGAACTCGGATCAACTGCCAACACAGCAACCCGCAGGCCTTGGGCGATCAATTGCATCCCAAAGCTTTCGATAAACGTGGACTTTCCAACCCCCGGCGTCCCCGACAACCCAATGCGAAGCGCTTGGCGTTTATGCTTGCTCACTTCGGCAATGAGTGCAGCGGCTTGCTCTTGGTGATCTGCGCGACTGCTTTCGACCAAAGTAATCGCCCGCGACAGGGAACGCCGATCAGATTTCAGAATTTTTTCCGCAAGCTCAGGTATCATGTGCATTCGATTTTCGGCAGCTTTCCGCATAAAAATTGTGGCCCCGTTGACCTTTGTCGCCTTTTCTTGCCTTGTTTAGATAACAAAAGTCCAGACCAACATGGCCATGGAAAGTGGGATGATGCAAAAAAAATTGACGCTGACCAAAGCAATCGCAGCAAGCCTTGCGCTCATCTGTGCAACCCCTGTTGTCGCAGAGACCAAGACAAGCACCTATAATGTTTACTTGCGCGGTATCAAAGCAGGACAGTTGAAATATGCCTATGCCCAAAGCGGGTCAAACTACAGCGCGTCGGGTATTTTACAATCGACTGGAATCGTCGGAGCCTTGGCAAAATACAAATTCACAGCAAGCTCGTCTGGAAAAATTGTCAAAGGCAAACATGCACCGCAATCCTATCAAGAGGATTCAAACACGGGTCGTCGAGAGAGCCAAAAATCAATCAGCTATTCCAATGGCATCCCACGGGTAACAGAACGTAAATTACCCAAATCCCATTGGGCTGACCCCAAAAAACAAAAGGGAACCGTTGATCCGATGACGGCGATTGCTTTGGTGTTGAATGATGCCTCCGCAAAATCAGTGTGTAATTCAAAAATAGACCTCTTTGACGGGGCGCGACGTGTGACCATCACGCTGTCAAACCCTAAAAAATCAGGATCTATGTTGAAATGTAGCGGTCTTTACAAACGTGTGGATGGCTTTTCTAAACGTGAAATGTCAGAGGGAACACAGTTTCCGTTTGCCCTGAATTACGCCCTCAAAGGCGACACCTATCGTGTCTCTGATATGGAAATATCAACATTGCGTGGACGCGCGCGATTTGTTCGTCAATAAAGGCGATGTGACACAGCTACCGATTCATGACGTAATTCCCGATGTGATTGCCGCCCTTCATCAGAGCGGCCGCGCCGTTTTATGCGCCCCTCCCGGTGCGGGCAAGACGACCTGTGTACCTCTTGCCCTGTTAGAACATACTGAGCGTGAGGGTCGCATTATTATGCTTGAACCCAGACGGCTCGCCGCGCGCTCTGCTGCCGAGCGTATGGCGGACACCTTGGGTGAAGATGTTGGCCAAACCGTCGGCTACCGCATTCGAGGCGAGGCCAAAACATCCCCGCACACACGGATCGAAGTTGTCACCGAAGGCATCTTGACCCGCATGTTGCAATCTGATCCCGAACTGAGCGGCGTGGCTTGCGTTATTTTTGACGAATTTCACGAGCGCTCATTGAATGCGGATTTGGGGCTAGCCCTTTGCATCGAGGCCAGATCAATCCTGAGGCCTGACCTAACGCTCTTGGTGATGTCTGCAACCTTGGACGCCGCGCCGATTGCCAAACTGTTGGATGATGCCCCTGTCATTATTTCAGAGGGCAAAAGCTTTGAGGTCACGCCAATCTGGCGCGACCGTCCCACCGCGAAAACAGATCGCTTGGATGTGCTCGTCGCGCAAGCGATTGAACAGGCTCTCAAGGACCACGACGGGGGCATCTTGGCCTTTGTCCCTGGAGAGCGGGACATTCACCAAGTGATCGCACGGGTAAAGCCGACATTGGACAAAGAGACCGATATTTTTCCGCTCTATGGGGCCTTGTCCTTTACCGATCAACGCACCGCCGTAATACCGACGCAATACCGACGTAAAATCGTGGTCGCAACATCCATCGCTGAGACGTCATTAACCATCCCAGATGTCCGTGTTGTGATCGACGCAGGATATGCCCGTCGCGCCCGATTTGACGGCGGCACTGGCATGACGCGATTGATCACGGAACGCGTCAGCAAAGCCGAAGCCACCCAACGCATGGGCCGCGCTGGACGGGTCGCAGAGGGGTGGTGTTACAAGCTATGGTCGCGCGCCGAAGAAGGCACCTTGCCCGCCTTTGCGCCTGCGGAAATAGAAACAGCGGATTTGACAGGACTGGCGCTCGATTTGGCGATTTGGGGCAGCAGTCCGGATGATCTGGCCTTTCTGACGCAACTGCCTAATACGTTGTTTTCAGAGGCGAAAAATCTTTTGGTGAACCTTGACGCCCTAGATGACAACGGGCGCATTTCGGCACATGGACGTGCACTTGCGCGTATGCCTGTCCATCCCCGATTGGCGCATATGTTGGCAATCGCGGGCAAACCTTCCGCCCCAATCGCGGCGTTGTTGAGTGATCGTGATCCCTTGTCCCGAGGCGCACCTGTTGATCTAAGTTTGCGTATTGAAGCCGTCTCAAACACCAAAGGGTTCACTGAGCGGTATCCCTATTCCCTCAATCGCCCAGCGCTTGAGCGTATCAAAGCAGAGGCCAAACGGCTCGGTCGTTTGAGTGATAGCGCACGCCCCTTGAGCCCTGCGCAAATGGTCGCCCTCGCCTACCCCGACCGCATCGGCCAACGCCGCAAAGGCAGCGATGCCCGCTTTGTTTTAAGTGGGGGCAAAGGGGCGATTTTAGACAATGCAGACAGCCTCGCAAATGAGCGGTTTCTTGTGGCATCCGATCTCGATGGGAACCCGCGTGAGGCGAAAATTCGTCAAGCGATCCCCATCAGCCAAGCCGACATTCGCGAATTATTTTCAAATGAAATCAAATGGGTAGATATTTGTTACTGGTCCAAGCGGGATCGGCGTGTCGTCGCGCGACAGCAAGAACAACTTGGTGCGCTGGTTCTAGATGATCGCATTTGGAAAGACGCGAGTGACACAAATATAACGGCGGCCATGCTCGATGGTGTTCGGGATTTGGGGCTGACATATAGCCCTGCTGCAAAACGGTTTCTCGCACGTGTTCGCCTTGTTGAGCGCGATATGCCTGATCTGTCTGACGCCCATCTGATGGACACCTTAGAGACGTGGCTCGCCCCCTATTTGACGGGGATAAAAACTGCAGAGGCGTGGAAAAAGTTTGACCTCTTGGACCCATTGCGCGGATGCTTAAGCTGGGATCAACTGCAACGATTGGACGCCGCCGTTCCCGCGCATTTCACGACACCTTTGGGACGACGCATTCCGATTGATTATGACGCCGATCATCCAACAATCGAGCTTCGCCTTCAGGAAATGTTTGGTCAAGTGAGCCACCCAATGGTTGGGAATACACCCTTGCGCGTCACCTTGCTGTCCCCCGCGGGGCGACCATTACAAACCACAATGGATATCCCTCGGTTCTGGGACACAAGCTATGAAGACGTTCGCAAAGACATGCGTGGCCGATATCCCAAACACCCATGGCCTGAGGATCCGCGTCACGAAGATCCCACACTTCGGGTAAAACAGCGACCAAACTAAAGGCTTTGTTTGCAATCTTAGACTAATTTGATATCAAAATAGTCAAAAAAGAAGCAGTTTAATGTCAAATCCAAACAATGTCCTTGATGACAAAGCGCATCTTGTCCAAGTTGCCGCCCTATGTGCGCGTTGGAAAAAGAATGGTAAGCCAGAGATATTGATCATTACCAGCCGTGAAACTGGTCGTTGGATTATTCCAAAAGGTTGGCCCATGCGGGACAAGACCTTTGCGAGAGCTGCCCAAATAGAGGCATGGGAAGAAGCAGGCGTTGTAACAAGAAAATCCGCTGATTGTCCCGAGATCGGCCAATTCCAGTACACCAAACGTTACATAGATAAACGTCGTCGCAAAGTCCAAGTGCATGTATTTTTGACGCCAGAAAAAAAGCAGCTCAAGAAATTCCCTGAACGCGGTCAACGTACCCTTAAATGGGTGTCCCTGCGCAAGGCTGAAAAATTATTGAGCGACCCATCATTGGTCAAACTCATAAATTCATTGCGAAAAACCAAAGCGTTACATAATCACCCAGCATCAAAGGGGTCTGTCGGGTAACACACCTCTGCTAGATAAAGCCCTTGGGGTGGGGACACGGGACCACAGGCCGATCTATCGCGGGCCTCCAAGGCATGTTTCACGTCAATCTGATCCCAATACCCTGATCCAACGCGCTCCAAGGTACCCACGAAGCTGCGCACTTGATTATGAAGAAAGCTCCGCGCCCTGACATAAAACCGAAATTCAGGTCCAGACCAGCCGTCAATTAAGTCGATGTCTAGCATATCAAGCGACTTCACTGGGCTTTGCGCCTGACAAATTGAGGATCGGAAGGTTGTGAAATCATGATGTCCCAATAAATGGGCCGCCCCCTCGCGCATCGCATCCAAATCAAGCATGCGATTTACCCGCCACACCAATCCTTTGTCATGGGTCGAAGGCGCACGCCGACATAATAGACGGAACACATAGCGACGCTCTAAAGCGCTAAAGCGGGCATGCCAATCATCAGCCACCTCCGCACAGGCAACAATGGACACGGGCTGAGGTTTTAGGTGGAAATTCAATGCCTCACTTAAACGAAACGGATCCCACGGCTTGTCCATATCGCAATGCGCTACTTGACCCGTTGCATGCACCCCTGCATCCGTGCGCCCAGCCGCTGCAATTGTGTGATCACGCGTCTCCAACTTGGCCAAAGCCGCCTCAATCGCACCTTGAACCGAGGGTTGGTCTGCTTGCCTCTGCCATCCAGCAAAGGGCGCACCGTGGTATTCAATTTTTAAGGCATATCTAGGCATGAATGCGAATTAGAACAATTTATTCCCCTGTGAAAGTCCTTTTGCGAATTCCCCGCAAAGTCATCTAGCAATTTTTGCAACGACTGCTTAACTATTGATCAGGTTTTGGAGGAATAGATTTGGTCATTTCAACAGTAACGCGCACGATTAGCGATACAGTCGGTGCCGCGAATGAGCAAATCACGGACACGTTGTTTGGTGCTCCGATCCGATTGGGCGTCACGGGATTGGCCCGATCGGGCAAGACTGTTTTTATCACCTCTCTGGTTGCCAATCTTTTGGAACAAGGGCGCATGTCTCAGCTGCATGCAATGGCGCAAGGAAGGATTGAAACCGCTTTTTTGCAACCGCAGCCTAACGATACCGTTGCGCGCTTTGATTATGAGGGAAACCTTGCTGCATTGACGGGGCCGACCCCAAGATGGCCCGATAATACAAAGACGATTAGCCAATTGCGCGTATCGTTAAAGGTCAAACCGAATGGAATGCTGTCGGGGTTTCGCTCCGCACACATTCAACATCTCGATATCATCGATTATCCAGGGGAATGGTTGTTAGACCTCTCGCTTTTGGACAAGAGCTATGAGGATTGGTCCAAGGACACGCTGGCGCGATTGTCCTATCGTAAGAGTGCAGAGACTTATTTAAACAAACTCTCCGAGATTGATCCAAATGCCGATTTGGATGAACCCTTGGCCAAAGCTTTGACGCAAGAATTCACAACCTACCTGAATGCCGCGCGTGAAGATGGTTACAGCGATCTCACTCCTGGACGATTTCTGCTTCCGGGTGATTTGCAAGGTTCGCCCGTTTTGACGTTTGCGCCACTGACCTTGGACGGCCGCCCCCCGCGTGGTAGCCTTGGCCGTGAATTCAAACGCCGCTTTGAAGCCTATAAATCAAATGTCGTGCGACCCTTTTTTCGGGATCATTTTGCGCGCATTGATCGACAAATTGTCTTGGTTGATGTGCTCGGAGCTTTGCATAATGGGCCGCGTGCGATTGAAGACTTGCGTCGAACAATGCGTGATATTCTCAAGGCCTTTCGCCCTGGGACGAATTCGACTGTGTCTCGCTTACTACGCGGCGCGCGTGTTGATCGCATCTTGTTTGCTGCAACCAAAGCGGATCATTTACATCAAAGCCAACACGCAAGCCTCAATGCCATGATGCAAGCGTTGACAGATGATGCCGCACGCGAAGCACGGTTCAAAGGGGCGCAAACATTAGCGCTTTCTATAGCGAGTGTTCGCAGTACGACCGAAGAAACCCGCCCCCATAAGGGTGCCGAAATTGATTGCGTGCGGGGAACCGTTTTAGACACTGGCAAGCAAGCGGTATTCTTTGCAGGTGAGCTGCCCTCTGATCCCCAAATTGTTCTGTCTCAGACAACAGATTTACCAGAAACATGGCTTGAGGGTGAATTTTCCGCGATGCGATTTGCCCCGCCTCCAAGTGCGCTTCGCCATGGAGAGGGCATTGCGCATATTCGGCTGGATCGCGCTGCGGAATATCTCTTTGGGGATCGCCTATGATCCGCGCGGCGACAGACTTGGATGCGGGACGTATTGGTGGTATTTTATCAGATCACTTTGCGCGAACAGACTGGTTGCCATCGATCCATACCAAGGCCGAAGTTATTCATTATTGTGGACACATGATTTCGAACGGCTGGGTTCATGTGCATGAAGATCAACACATCACCGGATTTATAGCGTTGCGAAAAAACGATATCCTTGCGCTTTATGTTGACCTGTCAGACCAACGCCGCGGAATCGCCCGATCTTTGGTGGAATTTTTGCAAACCCAAAGGACGAGCCTCAGCGCATGGGTTCATCAATATAACACAGCCGCTTGTGCATTTTATGCGTCCCTTGGATTTAACCCGCTCGCAACAAGCAATGGCGATCATAATGACGAAGGCTTGCCTGATATTCATTTCAGATGGGAAAGACTAGCCTCATGAGTAAAACCAAAGCCCCCGTCGTTATTGAAATCGAAGAGGACGCCCCCCTCCTTCATCCCCACGATGCCCCCGAGGTCGTTGACACGAGCCTGACGCCGCCGCCTACACCGCAAATAACCTCAAAAGGGATTGGATGGGGAGGCTGGGCCTTATCTTTGCTCCTGTCGATTATAGGATTTTTCGTCTCCCTCGCGCTTTGGGATTTCGCTATTTCCATGTTTGCGCGCAATCAAATTCTAGGCTGGGCCTTTTCGATCATTCTTGTGCTTTTGGCGCTCAGCGTGCTGGCCATTATTGTACGCGAAACCTTTGCCCTTTTCCGTTTGAGCAGATTGGATCGCTTGCAAAACGCGGTTATCAAAGCGGTAAGTGATCAAGATAGCCACACTGCGAAAAAACTAGGTGGCTCTTTGCTATCCCTTTATAAGACGCGTCCTGAAATGGCGTCACTCACCTCTCAGGCGAGCACAAGGATATCTGACCAAGTCGATGCAGACAGCGTTTTCGCCGTCGTTGAAACCGATGTCATGCGCGTCTTAGATGCGCAAGCTGTACGTGAAATCGAAGCTGCGGCAAGACAGGTCGCCACAGTGACCGCCCTTGTTCCACTGGCCTTTGCAGATGTTGCGACAGCCATGGTGTCCAACATTCGCATGATCCGACGCATAGCCCAAATCTATGGCGGTCGCGGCGGCGTGATTGGAAGCTGGCGATTGCTGCGCTCCGTCATGGGACATCTTGTTGCCACTGGGGCTATGGCGGTGGGGGATGATTGGCTTGGCTCGATCCTCGGTGGCGGTCTGTTTTCCAAATTGTCACGCCGCTTTGGCGAGGGAATGATCAATGGTGCCCTCACGGCGCGTGTCGGTCGTGCAGCGATGGAAGTGTGTCGCCCCATGCCCTTTGTGACCCAGACCCGTCCAAGTGTGACAACCCTAGTGCGACGATCTTTGACAGGTGTTTTTGATAAATCAGTCGACTGATATTTTCTCGACCGTGCCTTGAATACCGCGCCACGCATCTGGGCTAAGATCAAACCCCAAAACCCGATCCGGGTTTGTCGGTGGCGGCATCAGAACGCCTGTCAATCGACGAAATCCAAAACGCGAATAATACGGTGCATCGCCGACCAAGAGAACACGGTCCCATCCCAAGTCTTGAGCTGCATACATGCTGGTGCGGATCAATTGCCCCCCTACACCTTCGCCTTGGCGAGTCGGGTGAACCGCGACAGGACCAAGAAGGATCACAGGGTGTCCTGCAACTTGGACCGGCCAATACCGGATTGCGCCGCCCAAAATTCCATCCAGATCGCGCATCACCATGCACAGCTCGGCAACGGGGTCCACATTATCCCTTAGGCGATAGGACGAAAGCGCCTCGCGGCCCGGGGCGAAACACAGGTCATAGAGGGCTTCGACTTCCCACCAATCCTCTTGTGTTTCTGGTCTAATTTCGGGCACTTGGATACTTTTGCTTTTTGGACTGGCACCGCACGTATCACAGCGTTAAGGTCTTATCAAACAAGGAGTAGCGAAAATGTTTTATGAACCCAAAGATGGGCATGGTTTGCCACATAACCCATTCAATGCCATTGTTACTCCGCGTCCCATAGGATGGGTCTCAACCCGCGATGCGCATGGGGTGGATAATCTCGCCCCCTATTCATTCTTTAACGCAGTGGCCTATGTCCCCCCTCAAGTCATGTTTGCCTCAACAGGTGGCAAAAATGATCATACGGACGGCAAAGACAGCGTAAACAACATTCGTGAGACAGGGGTGTTTTGCATTAATGTTGTCGGCCAAGAGATGATTGATGCCATGAATATATCCTCAGCAAACCTTGCCAAAGATATCGATGAATTTGCAAAAGCAGGCCTAAATAAAACCGAGTGTCAGACGATTGCCTGTTCGCGCGTGGCGCAGGCCCCTGCGGCCTTGGAATGCAAGGTCACTCAGATTGTGACCCTGAATGGCGAAAATAACTTTGCCGTCTTTGGCGAAGTCATCGGTGTGCATATGCAAGACGCCTGCATGGTTGATGGCAAATTTGACGTCTCGACCTTTACCCCAGTTGCCCGATTAGGGTATCGAGATTACTCGCTCGTTAATAATACATTCGAACTGTCGCGTCCCGACGACTAAGGACATCCGCCAAAATCCATTGCTTTTTGGATCAAAGCACGTTACACGCCCCTCATGAACACACTTATGCAACCTATCCGACGCCGACGTCGCCGCGCCTAAACCGCGGCCTTCTTGCATTTGGACTCTGTTCCACCCCCCTTCTAATTGACATCAACATTCCCATAAGCCACCAAGACTGGGATATTCTCTGACAAGGAAACTAATTATGATTTCGTCTGTCCTTCCGACTTATTCACGGGCCCCTTTGAACTTTGTCAAAGGCGAAGGCACTTGGTTGATCGAAGCGGACGGCCGACGTTTTTTAGATTTGGGTGCGGGTATTGCGGTAAACGCCTTGGGCCATGCGCATCCTGATTTGGTTGAGACATTAACATCTCAGGCGCAAAACCTATGGCACGTTTCCAACCTTTATCACATCCCACAACAAGAAAAATTAGCGGATCAACTGGTTGAGACCACGTTTGCGGATACCGTCTTTTTCACCAACTCTGGAACAGAATCCTGTGAGCTCGCCGTGAAAATGGCGCGCAAGTATTGGTATGAAAAAGGTCAAGCCGACCGCGTTGAAATTATCACCTTTGAGGGATCCTTTCACGGGCGCTCTTCTGCGGGAATAGCGGCGGCGGGCGCCGAGAAAATGACCAAAGGCTTTGGTCCACTGCTCCCTGGGTTTGTGCATCTTGATTGGAACGATCACGAGGCCATTGACGCGGCGATCACAGAAAATACCGCCGCGATCATGGTTGAGCCTGTCCAAGGCGAAGGCGGCATTCGCCCGCTCCCTGATCAATGTCTCAAGGGTCTTCGCGATCTCTGTGATCAACACGGTATTTTATTGATTTTGGACGAGGTCCAATGTGGCGTTGCGCGTACTGGAAAACTATTCGCGCATGAATGGTCAGGCATCGAACCCGACATCATGATGGTTGCCAAAGGCATCGGTGGTGGCTTTCCTTTGGGCGCAGTACTTGCAACCGAAACGGCGGCCTCAGGCATGACTGCCGGGACGCATGGCTCGACCTATGGCGGGAACCCTTTAGCCTGCGCTGTAGGATCAAAGGTCATGGATATTGTCGCGCAAGACAGCTTCCTCGCTGAAGTTAACCGTAAGTCGGGGCGTTTGCGCCAAAAATTAGAAGGCTTGGTCGCCACGCATCCAGATGTTTTTGACTCTGTCCGTGGATCAGGCCTCATGATCGGGTTGAAATGTAAGGTGACTAATATTGACGTCGTGAACGCTGGATATGATGCGCAGGTCATCACTGTTCCCGCTTCTGACAACATCATTCGCCTTCTCCCCCCACTCACCATTAACGACGCAGAAATTGACGAAGCCATTGTGCGCTTGGAACATGCTGCAACAGCCCTATCCACGCAATAAGCGATCGAAAGACATTCAAATGAACCATTTTCTAGATATCAACAAAACAGACCCCCAAGATTTGCGGAGCATGATCGACACTGCAAAATCCATTAAATCAGCACGTCATGGCCAACCCAAGGGAACCTTGGACGAAAACCGCCCTCTTGACGGCCACATGGTCGCGCTGATCTTTGAAAAACCCTCAACCCGCACCCGCGTGAGCTTTGATGTAGGCGTGCGGCAAATGGGGGGGCAAACGATGGTTCTCTCTGGCGCGGATATGCAGCTTGGGCATGGGGAAACCATTGCCGATACAGCGCGTGTTCTCAGCCGCTATGTTGATCTCATCATGATCCGCACCTTTGAGGAAGCAACGCTCTTGGAGATGGCGGAACACGCAACTGTTCCCGTGATCAACGGCCTCACCAATCGTACGCACCCCTGCCAGATCATGGCGGATATCCTCACATTTGAGGAACATCGCGGCCCGATCAAAGGAAAGAAAGTCGTCTGGTCTGGGGACGGAAACAATGTCTTTGCGAGCTTTGCACATGCGGCGGGTCAATTCGGATTTGATTTAACCTTTACTGGACCAGAGCCCCTTGATCCCGATATGGGCTTTATTGAGGAAGCCCGCGCTAAAGGGTCAAACGTTGTCATCGAACGCGATCCTCATGTGGCGGTTCAAGGCGCTGATTTGGTCGTCACTGACACATGGGTCAGCATGCATGATCCACAATCCGCCCGCGAACGCCGCCACAATCAGCTGCGCGGATATCAAGTCAACGCCGCTTTGATGTCCAAGGCCAAACCAGATGCCCTTTTCATGCATTGCTTGCCTGCGCACCGCGACGACGAAGCCACGTCAGAAGTCATGGATGGACCAAATTCAGTGATCTTTGACGAAGCCGAAAATCGGCTTCATGCGCAAAAAGCAATCATGCAGTGGTGTCTCAGCAAATAGGATTTGCAAGGATGGCAAAACAGACCCTGTCCGCAAACGAAGCCCGCGCGTTCTTGGTCGCAGCGATTGTAATCCCTTTGGCCATTTGGCCCATCGCTTTCAATTTCGGCGCTTACGGAGTTCTGTTCTTTAGGGATTTTTATAAGATTTGGATTCTCACGCTCGCGGCCTTTTTCGCGCATGCGTTTATTCTCCCACGCGTGCAAGAGCGCAAAGAAAACGAATGGCGCATGCTGTGGTCGTGGATCGCAGTGATCAGCTCAACCCTTGTGGTCGTGAGCTGGATTAATGTCTTGGATATGCCCGCATGGATGAGCGCGATTGCCGAGGTTTTGGTGCTACTCTACACAATACCCTACGTGGCTTTGGTATTGATCTATGTCTCCAATCCAGAGATGCTTCGGCTCAAACGCTGGGACGTCCTAATCGCGCTATTCGCGATCATTGGATTGATTACGCTAATTGGCTTTCTCGTCGGGCTTTATCATCCCTATTTTTTGGTTTGTGAAGAGTTCACAATCTCAGGAGAGTTTGTTCCAACTAACTGCACGCCCGCCAAAGACATTGACCTGGAATTTGATCTCACCGATTAAATCAGGGCGCGTTACTGCCGCAGGCATGTAACCGCGTTTGCAGGGGGTCGACCCCCCCAGCAAACGCGTCTCTGTTTCTAGTGTCCGCTGTCCAAAATACCTGTACGCACAGAATAGTTGACGGCCAATTCGTAATCTGGATCATCATCGCTATCGACAACCAAATGCCCAGCTTTATTGAGCAACTTGTGACAATCGCGGCTCAAATGGCGAAGCTGAATTTGCTTGCCCTTCGCCTCATATTTTGCGGCAACGGCTTCGATGGCTTGCAGTGCCGACTGATCCACCACGCGGCTATCTGCAAAATCGACAACAACCGTGTCTGGATCATTTGAAGGATCAAAGAGCTCGGCAAAGCCATCGCTTGATCCAAAAAACAACGGTCCCTGAATTTGGTAAATCTTATCACCATTGTCCGCGATTTCGATCTTTGCATGAATGCGGCGCGCATTGTTCCACGCATAAGCCAAGGCCGACACGATCACGCCGACAACAACCGCAACAGCCAAGTCGGACATCACCGTCACAATGGTCACCAAAATTGTCACAAAGGCATCTGTCAAAGGCACGCGACGCAGGATCGTCAATGAATTCCATGCAAATGTACCAATCACAACCATGAACATCACCCCGACCAATGCGGCCAGTGGGATTTGCTCAATCAACGGCGAAGCAAAGAGAATAAAGCTTAGCAAGAACAGAGCCGCCGCAATCCCAGCGATCCGTGTTCGTCCGCCTGATTTAACGTTGATCATAGATTGACCAATCATCGCACAACCGCCCATGCCACCAAAGAATCCAGTGGCCACATTCGCCGCCCCTTGCGCGATACATTCTTGGCTTGCACCACCACGCTTGCCCGTCATTTCACCAACCAAGTTGAGGGTCAAAAGACTTTCGATCAATCCAATCGCTGCGAGGATAACCGCATAAGGCAGGATGATTTCAAAGGTTTCCCATGTCAAAGGAACCGCCGGAATATGGAATAGGGGAAGACCACCTTCGATCGAGGCCATATCACCCACGCGCGGCACATCAAGGCCAAAAGCAATCACGATAATCGCAACGATCCCAATCCCCGCAAGTGGTGCAGGAATAACCTTGGTGATCCGTGGCATGATGTAAATAATCGCCATGGTCAAAGCGACCAGACCCAGCATAATCGCAAGTGGGCCACCAGAGAGCCATTCACCGCCGCTCACTCCATGACCAGAGACCTCGGCCGTTCCAGGAACCTTGAACTGCGTCATCTGTGCGAGGAAAATCACAATCGCCAAGCCGTTCACAAAACCTAGCATCACAGGGTGAGGCACCAATCTAATGAATTTCCCCCACTGCATGACCCCCGCAAAGAGCTGTAATATCCCCATAAGAACAACTGTCGCGAACAGATATTCAACGCCGTGCTGTGCCACCAAGGCCACCATCACAACCGCCAAGGCACCTGTTGCGCCCGAAATCATACCAGGGCGACCGCCAAAGATTGCCGTAATCAATCCGACCATAAAGGCTGCATAAAGCCCAACGAGCGGATGAACACCCGCCACAAAAGCAAAAGCAACCGCTTCGGGCACCAAAGCCAAAGCAACCGTCAAACCAGACAGTAACTCTATTCTAATGCGACCGACACTCAGGCCTTCGTCATTCATAAGGCTGAAATCAGGTTTGCTCATATTGGCAAATGTACTTAGAATTGCGCGTCTCATATCTTTTTTATCCATTAGGAGGTTTGGCTGCTGCCTACCTTATGAGGTGCCAAGTTTAAACCCCGCAGCTATGATTAACTCACAATTATGAGAGGATGCGAGGAATTTGCGCCGCAAATCGTTTTCATTTCGCCTTTTGATGGTTAAACCTTGTTGCGAATAACCAACATAGGGGAGCACCATGGGCCAGACCAAAATAGCAATCATCGGCGGTTCGGGAATTTATGAGATTGACGGCCTCAAGGATGCAACATGGCAAGAGGTGGACACCCCTTGGGGACCAGCCTCTGATCAGATTTTGACGGGTCAATTGGATGGCGTCGATATGGCTTTCCTTCCTCGTCACGGGCGCGGTCATGTTCATTCGCCGACCACTGTTCCCTACCGCGCCAATATCGATGCTCTCAAACGCATTGGGGTAACGGATGTGATTAGCGTCTCTGCCTGTGGATCCTTTCGCGATCACATGGCGCCTGGGGATTTTGTGATCGTGGATCAATTCATTGATCGCACATTTGCACGTGAAAAATCCTTCTTTGGGCAAGGCTGCGTGGCGCATGTCTCTGTAGCCCATCCCACCTGCCCACGCCTCTCGGATGCCTGCGAAACCGCCGCGCGTGACACAGGTGTGCGCGTTCATCGCGGCGGCACCTACCTCGCCATGGAGGGACCCCAATTTTCAACCCTCGCAGAGAGCAAAATGTATCGCGAAAGCTGGGGGGCGGATGTCATCGGCATGACCAACATGCCCGAAGCGAAATTGGCACGAGAAGCCGAGTTATGTTACGCCTCGATTGCCATGATCACGGATTATGACAGCTGGCACCCAGATCACGGAGAAGTGGATGTCAATGACATCATCAAAACCCTCATGGGGAACGCACAAAACGCACGCGACCTTGTCGCCAAATTGCCCGCCCTTTTAGGAGCCGAGCGCAAAGATTGTCCACATGGCTGCGATAAAGCATTAGAATACGCAATTATGACCGCCCCAGAGATGCGTGACCCGAGTTTGGTTGCCAAACTAGATGCCGTTGCGGGGCGAGTATTGGGATAACCACCCTGCACTCAACGCTTAAGTTAGACAGATTTTGCAAAAGGCACCGACATGAAAACCGTCAAAGACTATATTCGCACCATCGTTGATTTCCCACACGAAGGGATCATGTTTCGCGATGTGACCACCTTATTTTCCGATCCGCGCGGGTTTCGTATGTGCATTGATCAAATGCTGCACCCTTACGCAGGTCAACCGATTGACAAAGTGGTCGGCCTAGAGGCGCGTGGATTTATCCTTGGCGGGGCCATTGCACATCAGCTCGGCACTGGGTTTGTGCCAATCCGCAAAAAAGGCAAGCTTCCTGGAACCACCATAAGCCAAGATTACACACTCGAATACGGCGAGGCCATTGTCGAAATCCATGATGACGCTATCTCAGCAGGAGAGCGGATATTGGTTGTCGATGATCTCTTGGCGACGGGTGGAACTGCTAAAGCTGGGATCAAGTTGATCGAGCGTCTTGGCGGCGACATCATCGGATGTGCCTTTGTTGTCGATCTTCCTGAATTGGGCGGTCGTAAAAAGTTGGACGCAATGGGCATGGATGTGCATGTCTTATGCGAGTTTGAAGGACTATGAAAAATGGACGACGGGCAAACACGCGTTTTGTATAACGAGGACTGTCCAGTATGCAGATTTGAGATCAATCACTATCGGTCTTATTCACAAAAGCATGATCTCGCGATCCAATTCGATGATTTAAACTCCTCAGAGCGTGAGAAATGGAACGTTTCGCCTGATCAAGCGGCAAAACGGCTGCATGTGTTCAAAGATGGCGTGCTCTATGATGGTATCCCCGCGTTTTTGGCCGTTTGGGATGACATGCCTCGGTATAAATGGCTGGCTAAAGTCATCGGACTGCCCATTATTCGCCCGCTTTCGATTGGGGTCTATGACTGGATCCTCGCCCCAGCCTTATACGCGTGGCACAAGAAGCGCGTTCAAAATTCAGCGGTGTCCAAGTAATACCTGACACTGTCTTGAACGCGGCGAAACCGATCACCGCCGAGATGTGTTCCCCCAAACCAGCGGGTCACAATGATAATGTGATCCATCAGCTCTTCGCGTTCCAACATACGCAAGATCACAATGCCGGCACCCGCTTCGCCATCATCGTTTTTGATCGGCCCTTCAGATGACGACAGCAGAGCCCATGTATTATGTGTTGCTTTGGCAAACTTCTTGTTGCGTTTGAGGGTTTTCAAGACCTGAAGCGCCGCAGCTTTATCCACTGCAGGCGCGCCTGTAACCGAATATTTCGATCCGCGGTCGACTAAAATGTTATCAAACGTAATCACAGGACGTCGTTAAACGTGTTCGTCCTCAAGGTGTAATTTCATATCAATGAGCACCTGCTGCAACGCAACCGTCTCACGAAGCAAACGCTTGGCTTCGTTCATCGTAATGATACCGTCTTCGATAGATTGATGATACTCGCTCATCAACATCGCAAAGCGTTGGCTTAAGGCGATCACATCTGTGTTCACACCACCAGACGAGGGCGTGTTTGATCGACGCTTGTCAAAAGACAAAGTGACCCCAGCCAATTCAGAAAGAGCCGCTGTCACATGCGGGTAGGATGCAGATTTTTCCAAAGCAGCGACCGAATCAATCGGCATAAACCGATCTGAATGTTCTGGATTATCAGAATAATAGCGGCCCAGCGTCGCTTTGGATTTGCCTGTAATCTCACAAGCCACTTCGATTCCGACGTCTTTTACCAAAGCTTCTGTGTGTTTTTTTAAATAACTTCCAGTACCAGCCATCTCAGCCCTCATGCTCCCCGAACCATAGGGGAAACCGTCTCTACTTTTCCCATTATAGAAGTTGTATAGAAATGTCACCCTTTTACAAGCCTCGGGTTATATGAGGTTTTCGTGAGTGCCGCATTTTTTGCGGGTCAGGGTGGGAAAAGTTCATACCATTGGGATTTTGTACGAGTAAATAACTTACCGGGAGAGCCTTTTAGGGGATGGTTGGTTGCGTTACGAGTATCTAATTTCAGGAGTCCTGAACTTAGCTTCCCAAAGTCCCACCCTGAAACACCCTTGCCAACTGTGATCTGACATTGCATATCGCGAATATGGCAAAACTATACTTTCACTATTCGACGATGAACGCGGGTAAATCGACGCTCTTGCTACAGGCGGCGCATAATTACCGCGAACGGGGCATGACGCCCTATCTGATGACGGCCCAGTTCGATAACCGCGCAGGGGATGGGCATATTGGCTCACGCATTGGGATCCGCGAGCCCGCAGATACCTTTGCCCCTGATGAGGATCTATTTGCCAAATTGCAATCGCAGTTCGAGACGACGGCCTATTCCTGTGTTTTCATTGATGAGGCCCAGTTTCTAAGCCATGATCAAGTCTGGCAATTGGCCCGCGCCGTTGATGATCTCGGTGTTCCAATTATGTGCTATGGATTACGCGTTGATTTTTTGGGGGCCTTGTTTCCTGGTTCGGCGACTTTGCTAGCCCTTGCTGATGAGATGCGCGAAATTCGCACAATTTGTCATTGTGGGAAAAAGGCGACGATGGTCGTGCGCCAAGGGCCAGATGGCAAAGTGCTAACGGACGGCGATCAAGTGCAAATTGGCGGCAACGAAACCTATGTGTCCCTATGCCGCCGCCATTGGCGAGATGCGGTTGAAGGCCAAAGCTAAGATCACAGCAAATTTGGCAGAGGCACACCTGTTACAAAGGCTTTGATGTTCTCAACGGCCATCATCCCCATATCAACCCGTACCTCAAGCGAGGCTGTCCCCAAATGCGGCAGCAAAACCACGTTATCCATCGCTAAGAGGGCATCTGGGATTTGAGGTTCAAATTCATAGACATCCAAGCCCGCCCCAGCAATTTGGCCCGATTGCAGTGCGCCGATGAGATCAGCCTCATTCACAATGTCACCGCGCGCAATGTTGATAAAATGTGCATGCGGCTGCAGTGAATCGAACACCGTTTTGTCGATCACATGATGGGTGTCTTGATTGGCCGCCAAGGCGATGACCAAAAAATCGCTGTGTTTTGCGACTTCAACAATACTGTCGTATCGGGTGGCATGAAACTCCAATGATTTAGGAGAGCGATTGAAATAAGCGACCTTCATGCCGAATCCGAAATGACATCGCCGCGCAATCGCTTGGCCGATTTGCCCCATGCCAATTATGCCAACGGTTTTTCCACTCACATGCTGACCCAGTAATTGCGTTGGATGCCACCCTGTCCACTCTTTGCGGCGCACAAGGCGTTCCCCTTCGCTCAAACGGCGCGCGGACATGAGCAAAAGGCTCATCCCAATGTCCGCTGTCGCATCCGTCACGGCACCTGGGGTATTCGTGACGGATATGCCGTGTGATTTGGCCGCCGCCACATCGATGTGATTATAGCCAACCCCGAAATTCGCTAATAGTTTACAGCGCTTCTTGGAGGCCGCCGCCTCGAACACAGAGGCATCAAACATATCGCGAAGTGTCGGCAAAATGATATCATAGTGCGACAATGCCGAACACATCTCATCAAAGCTCATTGGGTCTGTGGATTGGCGGACCGTCACCTCACCAAGGTCAGAGGCCGCCCGACACACATCCTCTGGCAAAGGTCGTGAAATCAGGATCGCGCTCAATGCATCCGCCCCCCGTTTGGCACGGCTTGATCTGGGGCAATCAAAACGACGGCGCCCTCGTCGTCCATGGCCCCTAGAACAAGCACTTCGGACATGAATTTACCGATTTGGCGTGGTGGGAAATTGACAACGGCCATGACCTGTTTTCCAACCAAACCCTCTGGCGTATAGTGGACCGTAATCTGAGCTGAGGATTTCTTGACCCCAATCTCATGTCCAAAATCGATGACCAGTTTTATCGCAGGTTTACGCGCCTCAGGATACGGCGCGGCTTCGATTATCGTTCCAACGCGGATATCTACATTGAGAAAGTCATCAAACGTAATCTCAGCCATTGGCCAATTCCTTTGATCTGTTTGTCGCGGCGGCAACTGTGCGGTTTATGAGAGAGGGCAACCCAGTATCCCCGTCCATCAAAACCTCTAGCCCGGCTTGTGTGGTTCCGTTCGGGCTGGTGACGTTAATGCGAAGCTGTTCTGGCGTGTCTTGCGATTGCTCAGCCAACGCCCCTGCCCCTGCAACGGTGGCTTTGGCCAAGGCCATAGCTAAATCTTCTGACAATCCTTGCGCTTGCCCAGCCGCCGCAAGAGTTTCAATCAGATGAAACACATAGGCTGGACCTGAGCCAGAGACCCCTGTGACCGCGTCCATTTGATCCTCATGATCCAGACGAACCGTTTGACCAATCGCCTGAAGCAGGTGATCCGCCACATCCATGGCCGACTCCAAAACGAAATCATTTCCAATGAGCGCCGTAATCCCCTTGCCCACCGCTGCGGGCGTATTTGGCATGGCGCGAATAATTGGGGTGTTTTGTCCCAATATCCCTTGCAACGTGGCGATAGACGTCCCTGCGGCAATAGATAGAAACACTGTGTCGCTGTTTCCCATCGTCTGAAGCGTCGGCAAGGCATCTTGCATCATCTGCGGTTTAACCGCGATCAAAACGATTGCAGGGGAGGCTGGCAAAGACGCGTTGACATGGACCCCTTGGGACATAACCCAGTCATTTGGAAACGGATCCACAACGTAAACAGATGCGGGATCAAGCCCATTGGACAACCATCCCGCCAACATAGCAGACCCCATCTTACCACAGCCTAATAACACAAGGCCGCGCGCCTGAATTTCTTGATCGTTCATGTTTCCCTCGTAACGTTACCGGTTAGGTATAGTGTTACGCGCGACCATAGGCCTCTGCAATGGCGACTTGCAGGGCTTCTTTTGGGGACCGGTTCCCGTAGACCACCAATTGGAACGCGGGATAGTATTTTTCCGCACTCAGGACAGCCGCCGAAATCATCGTGTCAATCTGTTCCGGTGATGCGATTTGTTCACCGCTTAGGATCAAGCCGTAGCGATAGACCATTAAGGCTTGTTCCTGCCAATAGGTAAATCCGCCCGCCCAACATTGATCATTCACCTCGTTCAGCGTCTCATAAAGCGCTGGCAAACTGTCAACGGGAGGTTCCATTTCAAAAGTGCAAATCAAGCGCAGCGTTTCATCGTAATCCGACCATGCGAGTGTTATCGAATACGTGCGCCACTGGCCCACAACGGCCATCGCGATTTGATCATCCGCAATGCGTTGAAATTCCCAATCCTGATGTGTCGCAATATTTTGGACAATATCAATGGGGTGAATGTCGTCTTCTAGATATGTTTCGCTCAATGCCATAGCGCCACCTCTTTGTGCTTTGCGCTTGGACGTGGCAGCGTCCCAAACGCTTGGTGCCTGCTCAAGAGGATGCGTATTGAATGCATCCCCTTACTACATATGGTGCTGTGCTTTGAGGGATCTGTAAAGCAAAATCTTTGGGGATAACTCAATAAGTTGTGGATATGTCAAAACCCACTACAAGATAAAGAAAAAGCCGCCCAAAGGACGGCTTGTCATATTCATGATACAAGGAGGAATTACTATTTGCGCTCAAGAGCATCCAGGCGCGCTTTGAGTGTTTCGTTCTCTTCGCGTGCTTTTTGCGCCATTGCACGAACTGCGTCGAATTCTTCGCGTGTTACGAAATCACGATCTGCGAGCCAACGATCAACCATGGATGAAAACGCGTTTTCTGCCTCATCCTTTGCACCTTGGGCGACACCCATGGCATTTGTCATTAGTTTTGAAAAATCATCTAACATCTTATTCTTGGTCTGCATGGTCGTCTCCTTTATCACTTTACCTTTATATGGGGCGACTTGGCCCTAGTCTCAAGTCAGACTTTTGGGTATCTATGGATTACAACGACATCAGAAGGCGAAAATGATACAATTTCCAGATATTGCCCCAGAAATTTTCACGATTTCAGCCTTCGGACTAGAGTTTTCCCTTCGCTGGTACGCGATGGCCTATATCATCGGCATTCTTTTAGGATGGCGTTTAGCCGTGTTAGCCACACGGCGCGCTGACCTCTGGCCCAAGAATCAATCCCCCATTGATCCCCTCCAAGTCGAAGACCTCCTGACATATGTCATTTTGGGCGTAATTTTAGGGGGTCGTTTGGGATATGTCCTCTTTTATCAACCCGCCTACTACCTGTCCCATCCGCTTGAGATTTTCATGATTTGGCAAGGGGGCATGGCCTTTCATGGAGGGCTGCTTGGTGTTGTTGTCGCCGCTCTCTATTTCTTTCGCAAAAACTTGGTTCCGCTTGGGTCGGGTGCTGATCTCTTGGCCTTGTCGGTTCCTATCGGGCTTTTGCTCGGACGGTTGGCGAATTTCATCAACGCCGAGCTTTGGGGTCGACCGACCGATATGCCATGGGGGGTTATTTTTCCCGGCGAAGCCGCGCAGACCTGTGGTCAAATATCTGGCCCCTGCGCACGCCACCCCTCACAACTTTATGAAGCGTTTTTAGAAGGGCTGGTCCTTGGCCTTATTTTGATTGTTCTGACCTTTGGCTACAAAGCCCTCAAGCGGCCATGGTTCATCACGGGGGTCTTTTTTGCAGGCTACGGCATTGCCCGCACCCTCGTTGAGTTTGTGCGCCAAGCTGATCCACAATTTATCACCCCCGGAAATCCTGTGGGTTATTTGGTCCAATTCGGTGACTACGGCGTCACCATGGGGCAAATATTGTCCAGCCCGATGTGGATTATTGGATTTGCTTTGATCCTTTGGTCACGGCCGAAAGCTCAGAAATGACACCTCTGCACCGCATCCTTTCAGAACGTATCGCATCAACGGGTCCGATAAACATGGCCGATTATATGGCCGCTTGTTTGATGGACCCAGAGCATGGATATTACACAAAACGAACCGTATTCGGATCACAAGGGGATTTCACCACCTCCCCAGAGATTAGCCAAATATTCGGGGAATTGATCGGGCTTTGCTTGGCACAAACATGGCTGGATCAAGGTGCGCCGCAGGAGTTTGCCTTGGTCGAACTCGGCCCTGGACGGGGAACTTTGCTAAGCGACGCCCTTCGCGCGACCTCTACTGTGGCAGGCTTTCGAAATGCGGCGCGACTTCACCTTGTTGAAACCTCGCAAACCCTGCGTGAGGTCCAGAAAGGCACACTCAGTCAATATGATGTTGAATGGCATGACGACCTCAGCACGATCCCTGACCTCCCACTGTTTTTGATTGCCAATGAATTTTTTGACGCGCTGCCAGTGCGCCAAATGGTGCGCCACGGTGATGGATGGAAAGAGTGGATGGTCACCGCAGATGGTGATCAACTGATGCTTGAGCCCTCGGAAGCGGTCACATCCTGTCCTGAGTTGGACTTCAGGTTAGAGGACACCCGCGACGGGGACCTCGTGGAATATTGCCCTGCGCTGGACGGTTACGTGAAAAAAATTGGCGCGCAAATCAATGCACGTGGCGGTGCCGCACTTTTCATTGATTATGGGGATTGGCGCTCACTTGGGGACACGGTCCAAGCCATGCAAGATCACACATATACCGACCCACTCAAGGACCCAGGGCTGGCCGATATTACCGCTCATGTTGACTTTGAGGCAATCACGCGCGCGACCCCCAGCGGATATAGCCGCGTGACACCACAGGGAATTTTTCTTGAGCGCCTTGGCATCACGCCACGGGCCGAACAGCTCGCTAAAAACCTGTCGGGACAAGCGCTCGATGATCTCATCGCAGCACATCGACGATTGACACATCCGCATGAAATGGGGAGTTTGTTCAAAGCAATCGCGCTGTTTCCTGAAAATGGCCAACCCCCTGCTGGATTTGAAACATGACGCTCACAGCTCTGACTTCGCCACTTCTTTCGCCTCTGCGACATGGGTTTTATACACGTCTTGGCGGTGCCTCTTCTGGTATTTTTGAAGGGTTGAATTGCGGTCAAGGCTCATCAGATCAAGCCGAGGCCGTCGAAATTAATCGCTCGCGCGTGGCCGAGGATATGGGCGGAGATTTGGACAGGCTGGTTGGTGTGCATCAATACCATTCCGCCGATGTCGTCACAGTGAGCGAGCAGCATGAGATCAAACCCAAAGCGGATGCGATCGTCACAGCGACGCGAGGGTTGATTCTCAGCATTCTCACCGCGGATTGCCAGCCCGTCTTATTTGCCGATGCAAAAGCCGGCGTAATTGGCGCGGCCCACGCAGGATGGCGTGGCGTCGTGGATGGTGTTTTGGAGAACACAGTGGATGCGATGGTCACACTCGGTGCGGAGCGGAGCAATATTTCCGCCGTAATCGGCCCTTGCATCAGCCAACCAAACTATGAAGTTGGCCAAGAGTTCCTAGAAGAGTTCATGGAGCGAGACCCCGCAAATTCACGATTTTTTATCAACGGTCAGGCCGCAGATAAATATCTCTTTGACCTTCCCGCCTTTGGATTGAACGCATTGCGCGAAGCTGGGGTTCAGAATGCAGAATGGATCAAAGCCTGCACCTACGCAAATGCAGATCGATTTTTTTCCTATCGCCGCACGACCCATAAAGGCGAAGCCGATTATGGACGTTTGATTTCAACTATTACTTTGGACGTCGCTTAAGCGTTCCGCGCCAAACGATCCTCTAGCACGTCAAAGGGAACACCAGGCTCGTCTTTGGCGCCGCGAATAACCAAGCTTGTTTTCACGCTTCCCACATTCGGGGCGGACAACAATTCACCAGTCAAAAACGATTGAAACGAACTCAGGTCTGGCGCGACGCATTTCAACATAAAGTCCACTTCGCCATTGAGCATGTGACATTCCCGAACCAAAGGCCAGTCTGTACAGCGCGCTTCAAAAGCGCTTAGATCTGCTTCGGCTTGGCTTTGCAATCCGACCATCGCAAAGACTTGAACCTCAAACCCCAAAGCACGGGCATCTACTTCTGCATGGAACCCTTTGATGTAGCCTTGATCTTCTAAGGCACGCACACGACGCAAACAAGGCGGCGCAGAAATTCCAACACGGCGGGCAAGCTCAACATTGGTCATACGACCATCGGCTTGCAATTCTGCCAAAATCAGTCGGTCAATAGGATCAAGACGTGTAAGTGGCATAAATCTACCTCAATTGTTTTTCCATTCTTATAGCAGCCCCCATGGATTGCGCAATAATATTTCACCACTCAGAAAGAATATTACGCCCTGATTGGCTATATTTTTGACTGTTTTTTAGCATTCCCCTTTCACAAAGGACGCCCTCTCGCTATATGAGAAAAAACAAATTTTTAGGTGGTAATCCGACATGTCCGAAACACGACACACGAAAGTCCTCATCATTGGGTCTGGCCCAGCTGGTTACACTGCGGGCGTTTACGCAAGCCGCGCGATGTTAGAGCCCATTCTTGTTCAAGGTATCGAACCAGGCGGACAATTAACCACCACGACCGAAGTAGAGAACTGGCCCGGTGATACTGAAGTCCAAGGACCTGATTTGATGATCCGTATGGAAAGCCATGCCAAGGCTATGGGCTGCGAAATCATCGGCGACATCATCACCAATCTCGACCTTTCCAAGCGGCCATTCACTGCGACAGGCGATAGCGGGACAACTTATACCGCCGATGCCGTTATTCTTTGCACAGGGGCGCGTGCGAAATGGTTGGGCTTGCCGAGCGAAGAAAAATTCAAAGGCTTTGGTGTATCTGCTTGCGCAACCTGTGATGGCTTCTTTTATCGCGGCCAAGAAATTGTCGTCATCGGCGGCGGCAACACAGCCGTTGAAGAGGCGCTCTTCTTGACTAACTTTGCGTCAAAAGTGACCTTGGTGCACCGCCGCGACACCCTGCGCGCGGAAAAAATCCTTCAAGATCGTTTGATGAAACATCCAAAAATTGAGCCGCTTTGGTTCCATGAATTGGAAGAAGTCGTTGGCACCGATGCGCCGCTTGGCGTTGAAGGGATCAAAGTGAAACACACAAAAACAGGCGAAATCACAGAAATCCCGTGTAAAGGCGTCTTTGTAGCCATTGGGCATTCCCCAGCCAGCGAATTGGTTTCCGATCAGCTTGAGCTTCACAATGGCGGCTATGTCAAAGTCGAAGGTGGAAGTGCACGCACCTCAATTCCCGGTGTCTTTGCTGCGGGTGATCTAACAGATCATACCTATCGCCAAGCAATTACCAGTGCGGGAATGGGCTGTATGGCTGCCCTTGATGCCGAACGGTTCTTGGCCGAAGACGAATAAACACGATAGCGGCGTCACACGCGTTGTCGCCGCTATATGAATAAGTCACCACTCATTAAAACATGACCACTCCCGGCGACCCTGACGCCAGTGATACCGTTTTGCGGTCCCAGCACCTGAACCTGCGCCAGACCGGGACGTTCCATATCGTGGCCTTGTTCTGCGATGAAATTACGATCTTCAATCAAATTATTGGCCCAAAGATAAGCCCCTAATGCCCCCGTTGCAGACCCCGTAAAGGAATCCTCAACAGGGCCAGGCTGCGCCAGCAAAAGCCGTGAAAACGTATCCCCAACCTCACTATGCCCCGAGAGTGTTGCCCAAAACGGCTCCATCAGGTTCATTTTGGCGCCTGCTTGCATGTACTTCTTTAGCAAAGGTTGATTGAGACGGACGGAACGCAGGCTGTCCAAACTGTCGAGCACCACAATGGTAAAGGGCAATCCCGTTGACACGATTTGCGGCGTGGCAATGATGCTGTCCTCTGAAATTGAGCCAATCTTCGCCATCAAACCGCGATCCATCTCCGCCCCGAATTTAGGTGCAACTTGTGTCATAATCACCCTTGGTCGATCAAAGGCCGTGTCAATTTCGATCCCGATCAGACCCGCCTGCGTTTCAAGGGTTATATGCGAGGCCTCAATCCGACCCCTATGCAAAAGCGAAAGGACAGTCGCGATTGTGGGATGTCCAGCAAACGGAATTTCACTGCGCGCTAGAAAATAACGCACTTTGAAATCCGCAACGTTGGAGTGTTCAACAAAGGTACATTCGACAAGCGACGTCTCTCGCACAAATTTCATGCATGTCTGAGGCGGGATATTCCCAGCGTCATGCACCACAGCACAGCCATTTCCACCGAAGGGTTGATCAGTGAATGCATCCACCCAATCTGTTTGATAAGTCGCCATTTCAGCCCTCTTTCAAAGCAAAAGCCTGCCATCAGGTGCAGGCTTGCAATTAATGGACCGTAACTGGGGTCAAATCGTTTTGGCGCGCCAAAATAAAAGCTAATCCGCGCTCTTTGACCAAGGCCAAGCGTTCCCCTTCGGACGAATGCACCGCATAGAGGGTTTGCGTATCGCCAATCTGAGCTTTCACATCCTGCGGCAAATCTTGCGCAGACACCGCACGCACGTATACTGTGCGATCATTCAATTTTATCGTATCACCTTGTGTTGTCATGTTCCCTACCCTTTTCGAATGTTGATTGTTTGAACCACCGTTTCAGGAAGCGTCTGTGTCAGATCGACATGTAGCAATCCATTTTCCATGATCGCTTCGCCAACTTCAACGTTGTCGGCCAAAACGAAGGATCGTTGAAATTGTCGCGCCGCTATGCCGCGATGTAGGAAAATACGCTCTGACCCGTCATCCGATTGGCGGCCACGGATCACCAATTGTCGATCTTCAACTGTGATTGCCAAATCCTCTTCGGCAAAGCCAGCGACAGCCAAAGTGATGCGATACGATCGATCCGATGTTTGTTCGATATTAAAAGGGGGGTAGCCTTCGTTCCCGGACTTTGCCGTCCGTTCCAAAAGCCGTTCAAGTTGCTCAAATCCTAGCATATGAGGATAGGAACTCAGTGTTAATTTGGTCATATGACACGTCCTTTGCTAAAGCGACAGTCGAAGTTAAGATCCCAATTTGGCGATCCATGACGTAAATATGGTGAGAAATTCGCCTGACGCAAGGGGTTTGCACAGGAATTTCCATTCGCTAGACTATGCTCTCACGACTCAGAGAGCACTCAATGAACGCACCAACTGACATTTCGATGAAAACGGACGATGTTCTGCGCATTGAACTTGCGACTTTGAAACGCGAACACCGTGATTTGGACGAAGCCATTGCCGCCATGGTCGAGCGTGGAACGGGTGATCAGCTCACTATTCAGCGGTTCAAAAAGAAAAAACTGCTTTTAAAAGATAAAATCGCGGTGATTGAAGACAGATTGACGCCTGACATTATTGCCTGAGTCGTTTCAATCGTTATAGTGCGCGCTTTAAGAGCAGGGGCAGAACATGACAGACATTAAAGTTGGCATTATCATGGGCAGTCAATCCGATTGGCCCACCATGAAAGAGGCCGCCGATATCTTGGATGAACTCGGCATTTCTTACGAAAAGAAAATCGTCTCCGCACATCGCACCCCTGACCGTCTTTGGGAGTATGGCAAGACCGCTGTGTCTCGTGGATTACATGTGATTATTGCCGGGGCTGGCGGCGCTGCGCATTTGCCGGGAATGATGGCGTCAAAAACACGTGTGCCGGTTATTGGCGTGCCTGTTCAAACCAAAGCTTTGTCTGGTGTTGATAGTCTCTATTCAATCTTGCAAATGCCGCGTGGATTTCCTGTGGCCACAATGGCAATCGGTGCAGCGGGTGCAAAAAACGCAGGCCTTATGGCCGCGGGGATTCTTGCGCTTCATGACGGTGAGCTTGCCCAAAAACTAGATACATGGCGCGCTGATCTGAGTGCTTCAATCGCGGATGAACCTACTGATGACTAATATCCTTCCTGTTGGATCAACAATTGGCATTTTAGGCGGCGGTCAACTTGGTCGTATGCTCTCTGTTGCCGCAAGCCGTCTTGGGTTCAAAACGCATATATTTGAGCCGAGCGCGAACCCTCCTGCGGCGGATGTTGCGCATCATGTGACAACTGCCTCATATGAGGACGATGCGGCGTTGCGCCAATTTGCGCAGTCGGTTGACGTGATCACCTATGAATTTGAAAATATCCCGACCTCGGCATTAGACACGTTAGAATCCATTCGACCCATTTTTCCGAACCGCGAAGCCTTACGCGTATCGCAGGATCGCATCATCGAAAAAGAATTCTTGAACGCGCTGGGATTGGCAACAGCCCCCTTTGCGGCCGTCACCTCGGCTGAGGACATGGCCCATGCCGTTCAAACCATCGGAACCCCGAGCATCCTCAAGACCTGTCGATTTGGATATGACGGCAAAGGTCAAGCGCGCCTCACCTCACCCGAGGAGGCCGATAGCGCCTTGAACGACATGGGCGGACAGCCTTCTGTTCTTGAAGGGTTCATAAATTTTACTCACGAAGTGTCGGTCATCGCCGCCCGTAGCCAAGATGGCCAAGTGGCCTGTTACGATCCCGGTGAAAATGTCCATTTGAATGGTATTCTACACACCACAACACTCCCTGCCCGTCTAAACGTGTCGCAGCGCATGGATGCCGTGTTGATTGCGGGAAAAATCCTAAATGCTCTTGAGTATGTTGGGGTGATGGGGGTTGAGCTTTTTGTGACGCCAACGGGTCTCATCGTTAATGAAATCGCGCCACGTGTTCACAACTCTGGTCACTGGACACAAAACGGCTGCGCGATTGATCAATTCGAACAACATATCCGCGCCATTGTTGGGTGGAGCCTTGGTGATGGGTCCCGCATGGCGAATGTCGTCATGGAAAACCTGATCGGGGATGATATGGATCGGGTGCCTGACTTGGTCAAAGATGGCTCAGTTGCGGTTCACCTTTATGGCAAAGCAGACACCAAAGCAGGGCGCAAGATGGGCCATTTCAACCGCATTAGCGCAAAAACCGATCACGCGCTTTAGGCCGCACTCAAAAGGCGGCTGGCGAAATCACCCGTTACATGGGTAAAGCGACCATTCGCAATAGTTGCCTCTAACGCGTGATCCTCTTCTCGCAAGATCACCATATCCGCGCGACACCCAAGCTCTAATATCCCGCGATCCTCTAGCCCAAGAAGGCGCGCGGGATTTTTGGAAACCAAGGCCCAAGCCGGAGCTAACCCAATGTCGTGAGACAATCGCAAAGCACACTGAAGTGGGGCTGGGTAATGATAATCCGACGCCAGCGCATCCAATCCCTGCCCCAAGATATCTTTGGCATTCAGGTTTCCCGTATGCGATCCCCCCCGCAGCATATTGGGCGCGCCCATTATAATTGCGGAGCCGAGTTCATGCGCACAATCCGCCGCCTCGCGTGTTTCAGGGAATTCCGAAACCGTCACACCAAGGGCATGAAAAAACCCTCGGGTCTCCGCCGTCGCATCATCATGGCTGCCGATTAGGACCTTTTGTTCTAACAACGCTTGCACCAAACGCGGAAGCGCGGACAGAACGTCCTCTTTTCCCTCATGCAGTGCCTTGAGCAACTCCAAATGCGTCTCAGGGTTTCGCCTAGATTTCAAAGCTTGCCCAACCAGTCGGGGTGGCTTTTTCCCTCGGCTGAGCGCGGAATGGGGGACGTGATCATTCAGAACCACGTAGGGTATCTTGTGTTTCGTGACCAAACCCAAGACGCGATCCCAGTGATCTTGCATCAGGTATTCAAACCTCAGCTGCACACGGATATCTGTTGCCAAAGTCGGCGCCACCTCGTCGATTGCTTCAAGCATGTCACAGGCGAAATCGGGTCCGCGCATGCCGCCTTCCCAACTGTAGAATTGCGCTAGAACGGCTGTGGTAATCCCATTGCTCGCCAATTCATGTTCGGTTTTTCGAAGCCCAAGACTGAGGTCTTTGACCGCCCCACGACGCGGCGCGACGTGACGTTCAAACCCATCACCATGGATATCGACAATCCCCGGTAAAATAACATAGCCTGAGGCGTCAATAACCGGCCCTGTTGGGCTGTCTTGCAAAATCGTGTCAGCGACACAAATGTCCCTTTGATCGAGCTGCTCAGACCAGAGCGCTTTGCCACCTTGTAACATGAATGCCATGTTTGCCACCGATTGATTACCTCAGTTGGTCTCTACCGCATCATGGTGAAATGATCCATGTTTTATAAAATGGATCACTTGTTCAACAACTTGGGGGTTATTCATCATGAATGTATGGGTCACCGGCAATGTGATGTGGTCCTGCATACCTGGGACCTTGGTTGATTGAACTGAGACTTTACCATCATCGGGTCCGGGAATAATTTCAGAAAATAAGGGATTGGTGGATTGAGTGCCCGCGATCACCCCTAAAGGGAAATCAACTGGGGGCAATTTGCTCAAATATCCGTCAGTGCCGAGCGCTAATGAGGCTGGACCATTTATGTCCTGAAAGAGCGAAAAGTCCCCAAAGGTGTCAATGATTTCAGAACCTTGATTGGGTGGGGACAGCATCACGACACGGCCCAAATTTGCAGGCTTATTATCCTTGAGCCAAATACGTGCGAGGATGCCCCCCATGGAATGCGTCACAATATGTGTTGTGCCAGAGCATTCCTTAAAGGCCACGGGAAACGTCGCATTGGACAGGCTCTGAATATCCGCCTTGGTCGAGGGGTAATCAATCCGAACCGTGGTAAATCCCTGCTCTCGCAAGGCAAGCGACATCACCCAGAGCGATTGGGACGTCCGACCTAAACCGTGGACTAAAGCAACACAGTCAGCGAGCCCAGCCACGGGCATAAAGCAAAGCAATACTACAAAATATCTTAACATCATGCTCTCAAATATATGCGTCACAGCATAAAACGAAAGAGGGCTTATGCCCAACAAAAAAGGGCCCGCCAAAGCGAGCCCTTTCCTAAAGCTATGCAGCGAGGCTTACATCATGCCGCCCATGCCGCCCATTCCGCCCATGTCTGGCATTCCGCCGCCTGCAGCGCCGCCGTCTTTGGATGGTTTGTCCGCAACCATTGCTTCTGTTGTGATCAAAAGACCTGCAACAGAGGATGCGTCTTCTAGAGCTGTACGTGTCACTTTGGCTGGGTCGATCACGCCGAATTTGAATAGGTCGCCATATTCTTCGGTTTGAGCGTTAAAGCCAAATGATGTGTCGTCGCTTTCGCGGATTTTGCCGGCAACAACTGCACCGTCAACACCTGCGTTTTCAGCAATCTGACGAAGAGGTGATTCAATCGCCTTGCGAACGATTGCGATACCCGCGTTTTGGTCCGCGTTCGCGCCTGTGAGACCTTCTAGGCCTTTACCAGCTTGAACAAGAGCAACACCACCACCAACAACGATACCTTCTTGTACCGCAGCACGTGTCGCGTTCAATGCATCGTCAACACGATCTTTGCGCTCTTTAACTTCGACTTCTGTCATGCCGCCTACGCGGATAACAGCAACGCCGCCTGCCAATTTGGCAACACGTTCTTGAAGTTTTTCACGGTCGTAATCGGAAGATGTTTCCTCGATTTGGCCACGAATTTGGGCAACGCGTGCTTCGATTTCTGCTTTGTCACCAGCACCGTCAACGATTGTTGTTTCGTCTTTTGTGATTTGGATTTTCTTCGCAGTGCCGAGCATGTCCATTGTGACGCTCTCAAGCTTCATGCCGAGGTCTTCGGAAATCACTTGACCGCCTGTTAGGATCGCGATGTCTTGCAACATTGCTTTACGGCGATCGCCGAAGCCAGGTGCTTTGACAGCTGCGATTTTCAAGCCGCCGCGCAATTTGTTCACAACCAAAGTTGCAAGCGCTTCGCCTTCGACATCTTCAGCGATGATCAAAAGTGGCTTTTGAGATTGGATAACTTGCTCTAGCAATGGAACCATCGCTTGAAGAGAAGACAACTTTTTCTCGTGCAACAAGATCATGCAGTCTTCGAGCTCTGCTGTCATCTTGTCTGGGTTTGTGACGAAGTATGGTGACAGGTAACCACGGTCGAACTGCATGCCTTCAACGACAGTTGTTTCTGTCTCTAGGCCTTTGTTCTCTTCAACAGTGATAACACCTTCGTTGCCAACTTTTTGCATGGCATCTGCGATCTGACGACCGATTTCTGCTTCGCCGTTGGCTGAGATTGTGCCGACTTGTGCAACTTCGTCGCTGTCTGCAACTTCGCGTGCCATGTCACGGATCGCTTGAACAACGTTTGCTGTCGCAAGGTCGATACCGCGCTTAAGGTCCATTGGGTTCATGCCCGCGGCAACAGACTTCATGCCTTCTTTGACGATAGCCTGAGCCAAAACAGTCGCAGTTGTTGTACCGTCGCCCGCTTCGTCGTTTGTGCGTGAGGCCACTTCTTTGACCATCTGCGCGCCCATGTTTTCGAACTTGTCTTCGAGTTCGATTTCTTTCGCAACAGAGACACCATCTTTCGTGATGCGCGGTGCGCCGAAAGATTTGTCTAGAACAACGTTACGACCTTTTGGGCCAAGTGTTACTTTTACAGCATCCGCTAGGATGTTGACACCGTTCAGCATGCGATTGCGTGCGTCTGTGCCGAATTTGACGTCTTTAGCAGCCATTGTGCATTTCCTCGTCTAAATAATTTACGTTTCAGTGAAAGAGAAAGGGATTAGGACAAAATGCCTAGGATATCGCTTTCTTTCATGATCAATAGCTCTTCACCATCGACTGTGACTTCTGTGCCGGACCATTTGCCGAACAAAACGCGGTCGCCTTCGCTAACAGCCATTGCGATCAACTCGCCGCTGTCTTTGCGGGCGCCTTCGCCACAAGCAACAACAGTGCCTTCAGCTGGTTTTTCTTTTGCGCTATCCGGAATGATCAATCCGCCAGCTGTTTTTTCGTCACCTTCTGTGCGACGAACAAGAACGCGGTCATGTAGCGGTTTAAATGCCATCTCTGAGGCTCCTTCGCTCAAAATTACAAATGCCACCCCTCCTCGGGGGGCGTTATCACTCACACAAGCTGAGTGCTAACACGGCATAGTTAGGGAGCCTCAAGAGGACTGTCAACAGGAATTGGCCAAATTTTTTGCACCTATGTGCTAGGCTAATCCGCGCCCTTGCAACAATGCTTCCACAGAGGGCATCCGACCCCGAAACGCTTTGTACAATTGCGCGGGATCTTGCGAGCCTCCTTTGGACAAAATATTCTCATAGAGGGATTGAGCGGTTGTTGTATCAAAAGGATCACCTGCCTCTTCGAAGGCGGCAAAAGCATCCGCATCCATGACCTCGGACCACATATAGCTATAATACGCTGAGGCATAATAGCCGCCAGAAAACACATGTGCGAATTGCGGTGTGGCGTGACGCATTGGAATCGCAGGGGGTTGTCCGATACTTGCGAGCACCTCTTGCTGTTTTTCCATAATGCCGACGTCTAGTGGTCCCATATGATACTCTAGATCAACCAAAGCGGAGGAAATAAATTCCACCGTTTGAAAGCCCATATCAAAATTGGAAGCGGCCAAGACTTTGTCCATCAGCGCACTTGGCATCGGCGCGTTTGTCTCGAAATGACGCGCGAATGTTTCCAAGACCTCAGGCACTGTGAGCCAGTGTTCATAGAGCTGGCTTGGCAATTCAACAAAGTCTCTAGGAACCGACGTTCCAGACACCATTTCATACGTGACATCCGACAACATCTGATGCAGGGCATGCCCAAATTCATGAAACAACGTCCGCGCATCATCCAGAGACAAAAGCGCCGGCTCCGCTTTGGCGAAATTACAGACATTGATAACGATGGGCGACTGATGTTCGGGAAATTTAGCCTGCGCACGCATTGCAGAGCACCACGCTCCTGATCGTTTTGATCCGCGCGCAAAATAATCCCCGATGAATAGGGCAATATGTTTCCCATTTCGAGTGACCTCCCACGCGCGGCAATCCGCATGATAGAGGGGAACATCAACAGGAGAGAAGTCCAAACCAAACAAACGATGTGCGCAATCAAAGGCGGCATCTATCATTTTTTCTAGTTGGAAGTAGGACTTCACCTCGGATTCATCCAAGTCATACTCTTGTTCGCGAAGGCGGGCGGCGTAATAGCGCCAATCCCAAGCCTCAAGATCCCCGTTAACCCCATCACGATGCATCAAATCCGCCAAACGATCATGGTCTTTGTTCGCTTGCGCAACGGCGGGTGCCCAAACATCCATCAGTAAGCCACGCACATTATCCGGTGTCTTGGCCATTTCTGTTTCAAGCTTGTACTCAGCGAAATTTTTATAGCCAAGCAGCTCAGCCATTTCCTGACGAAGTGACAACATCTCTTGCGCTAAAACCCGATTATCATGCGTATCACCAATGGTCCCACGGGCTTCCCAAGCGTGCTGCGCCGTCTTGCGAAGATCGCGATTTGTCGAAAACTGCAAGAATGGCGTGATCAATGATCGGGAGAGCGTTATGACAGGCCCATCAACACCTTTTTCCGCACCTGCAGCACGCGCAGATGTGACCAAAAATTCGGGCAACCCGTCCAAATCCGCTTCACTCAGCTCCATGAACCAAGACCGTTCATCCGCCAAGAGGTTTTGGGAAAATTCTGTTCCCAAAACAGCAAGACGCGATTTAATCTCAGTCATTCGTTCGTCGGCTTGCCCTTCTAATGCGGCGCCAGCGCGCACAAAATTGCGACGGATGAGCATCAAGACGCGCTCTTGCTCTGATGTTATATCCAAATCGTCACGTTGCGACCACAGGGCATCAATTCGTGCAAACAGCGTCTTGTTTGAGTAAATCTTGGAACTATGGGCCGATAGCTTGGGCGAGAACTCACGCATCAACCGTTCACGCTCAGGATTACTATCAGCACCTGACACAGTATAAAAAACCGACAAAACCTGATCCAGCGCGCGGCCTGTGCGCAATAATGCGTGGATTGTATTCTCAAACGTCGGGGCCTCGGGATTATTTGCTAAGGCCTCTGTTTCTTTGACATCTTGGGCCAAGGCCACATCAAGTGCGGGTTCAAAATCGCTGTCTTTGATTGTGTCGAATGGAGCCAACTTGAATCGGGTGTTCCAAGTCTCTAACAGTGGATTTGTCATAGTCATTCCTGTCCGCCGATCTCGGCATGTTTTGATGAGTTTAGGTGGCCACAAATCGGGCAATCGGGCGTCGCTTTGATCGATATCTTTCGCCCCTCGCCATAGAGCGCGTCATACATCTGCATCTCGCCCAACAATGTCGGACATCCCCCAATAATCAGCTTCATCGCTTCGGCAGCCATCATTGATCCAACCACCCCAGGAAGCGGTGCAAAAACGCCGGCCTCAGCGCAGCTTGGCGCGAGTCCTTCGGCGGGCTTTTGTGGGAAAACACATTGATAACAGGGTGTGCCTTGAGATGGATCAAAAATGGAAATCTGACCTTCCCACTGAGATAACGCGCCCGAAACAAGCGGTTTAGCGAGGGCGACACAGGTTTCATTTACCAAATAACGCGTTTCAAAGTTGTCGCAGCCATCAATCACGATATCAAAATCCGCGACCAAATCCCGAGCGATCTCTTTGTCGAACCGCCGCTCGTAAGGGAGGATCGTAATATGTGAATTCTGAGCATTGAGCGCATCTTTTGCGGAATAGACCTTGGGCTCACCTATAAAATCTTCTCTATGGATGACTTGCCGTTGCAGGTTTGAATTATCAACCACATCATGATCAATTACCCCGATCGTTCCAACGCCTGCGGCCGCCAAATATTGCAAGACGGGTGCGCCCAGCCCCCCTGCCCCGATCACTAAAACACGTGCAGACTTGAGCCGTTTTTGTCCCGCCCCCCCAATTTCGCGTAACACAATATGGCGGGCATATCGCTCTAATTCAGCGTCGTTATAGGTTGCCGATTGAACAGGCGTTTCCGGTGATTTGCTCACCGCCATAGACCGCAATTGTCCAAGTCCGAAACGATATAGCGCAACAAGCACCCCACCCCCAAGCAAAAGCAACCAAGGGGCCGCCGATCCCCCTGTTGCCTGTCGAATAGCGGACTCCTCAGGGAGCAAAAACTGCAACAAGATAACACAGAGCAGGACGGCGATTAAAATCCATAACCGAAGCTTACGAGGCATCCCCATGAGGCCCGCGACAATCCAGAATAACCCACTGTAAACGAGTACAATCATCAGGTCTGTCCCGTTGATCCGAACCCACCGCGACCCCGATCCGTTTCAGACAAGTCAGAAGAAAGAACAAATTCGGCCTGAACAACGGGCGCAACAATCATCTGAGCAATGCGATCTCCGTGGACAATGTGAAAGCTCTCTTGCGATGTATTTAGCAGGATCACACCAAGGTCACCGCGATAATCGCTATCAATGGTACCCGGTGAATTCGGCAACGTAATCCCATGTTTGAGCGCTAATCCAGAGCGCGGGCGCAGTTGCACCTCATATCCCAAGGGAATTTCCAACCTCAGTCCAGTTGGCACAAGACACCGAGCATTCGGCAGAAGCGTAAGGCCACTGTCACGATCAGCCTCCGCCAAGTTCGCGCGCACATCTGCGCCCGCTGCTCCAGCGCTCGCATAAAACGGCAACCCCAAGCTGGTATCCGCCCCCTCAGCCCACGACATTTTGACCTGAACCATCAAGAACGCTCCTTAAGAGCAGACGTGATTTTTTCGACAAGCTTTTGGGCCACTTGGTCCTTGTGCATACGCGGCCATGTTTCGGCTCCGTGTTCAGAGATCACTGTTACCAAGTTTTCGTCCCCCCCCATGATACCTGTCTCAGGAGAGACATCATTCGCGACGATCCAATCACATTGCTTGCGCTCACGTTTAGCGGTTGCATTTGCAATTACGTCGTCTGTTTCCGCAGCAAACCCAATGACCAATTCAGGACGACCTTTATGCATCTGACTAACCGTCGCCAAAATATCGGGGTTTTCGACAAATTCCAAAACAGGCAAATCGCCGTTTTTCTTTTTGATTTTGGAATTAGACTGCGATGCCACACGCCAATCGGCGACCGCTGCGGCAAAGATGGCTGCATCGACGGGCAAGGCTGCTTCAACCGCATGCATCATATCTTGGGCGGATTGTACTTCGATAACTTTGGCCCCCACGGGTCGTTTCGCATCTGCGGGACCCGTCACAAAGGTCACCTCTGCACCTTGTGCAATCAGAGCGGATGCAAGTGCACTGCCTTGTGTCCCAGAGGATCGGTTTGCAATGTAGCGCACGGGATCAATCGGTTCATGCGTCGGGCCAGAGGTGATCAAGATATGTTTCCCCGACAGTGGCCCCGATGAAAAATGCGCCTCGATCCGCGCGACGATATCAAGCGGCTCTGCAAACCGTCCTGGACCAAATTCGCCACAGGCCATGTCACCCTCATCTGGACCAACAAAGCGAACACCATCCGCGCGCAGCACATCTAAATTGCGCTGGGTTGAGGGGTGATCCCACATCCGAACATTCATCGCAGGGGCCACCAAAACGGGCGTATCTGTGGCCAATAACAAGGTTGTCGCCAAATCATCGGCGATACCAGCAGCCATTTTTGCCATGATATTTGCAGTTGCCGGGGCCACAACAACCAAATCCGCCGAACGCGACAATTGAATATGGCCAATTTCGGCTTCGCTGGTCAGATCAAACAGCTCTTGATGAACGGCCTCGCCTGCCAAAGTTGACACCGCCATTGGTGTTACAAATTGCGACGCTGATCCCGTCATAACTGGGGTCACATGTGCACCGCGTTCGCGCAAGCGTCGGATAAGATCAAGCGATTTATAAGCCGCAATACCACCGCTTATAATAAGCAGAATGCGTTTTTCAGACAACATAGCAGTCCCCTTTGATTTGCCTCAACCTAGGCGCAATTCAAAGGGGTGACAAGAGATCGTCTGTTCACAAAAAATTCTGAACTTCGGTCACGTTTTGCTCAAGATATTTGCGCATCTTGCCATAGGCCGCCGCTTCAATTTGGCGAATGCGCTCTTTTGACAACCCCATTTCCGACCCAAGGCTTTCTAGGGTGCGTGGTTGATCAATCAGCTTGCGCTCACGAATGATGAAACGCTCACGTTCATTCAACGCGTGCATTGCAGAGAGCAACCAGTTGCGGAGCTGATCACGGTCATGATTATCATCCACAGTCAGCTGTGATTGGCTATCGTCGTCTTCTAAGATGTCGATCCACTCGCGGCCTTCTTCGTCGCTAGATTGCGGCGCATTTAGGGAAAAGTCAGATCCGCTCAGGCGACCATCCATCATTTCAACATCATTCAACGATACACCAATTTCCATGGCGATCTTTTGCATCAATTGCGCGCGATCAAGAGTGACACCTGCCTGCGACGCTTCTCGTTCGATTTGGGCTTGAACACGGCGCATGTTGAAAAATAGCGATTTTTGAGAGCTGGTTGACCCCGTCCGCACCAACGACCAATTGCGCATGACATAGTCTTGGATGCTCGCTTTGATCCACCATACAGCATAGGTCGAAAACCGAACGCCGCGGTCTGGATCAAATTTATCCGCCGCTTTCATCAGGCCAAGCCCCGCCTCTTGGATCAGGTCGTTCATAGGGGCACCGTAGCGGCGAAACTTTGACGCCATGGACACTGCCAACCGCATGTAAGCAGTGATCAATCGATGCAACGCCTCCTCATCGCGCTCGTCTCGCCATGCATAGGCAAGGCGGCTCTCGGTTTCCGCATCTAGCATTTCAGCTTTCATCGCACGACGTGGTAAATCGTGGCTTGTTCCCTGATCAAGTGCCATTGGTCTGTCTCCTACAAGAAAACCTAAAGTGACGTGGTCTTTTTGCTTTGTTGATCTAGGTACGCAGCGGGACTGGAGGTGGATCACTTTCAAAGAAAATTGTTCGAATAAATTTTGGAAAACATGCTTGGGACGGGTGGACGTACGATATTTTCAGCACCCTCCATTGATTATCCGATTAAATGCCACGAGAGTATCTAAAGGCCAATTCATTTAGAGATATTTCACATGACAGATTACGACCTACTCATCGGCGATCGCTCTTATTCTAGCTGGTCCCTGCGCGGCTGGCTCGCGTTTCGGGCCTTTGGCATTCCCGTTAAAATTCACACCACGCGATTTTATCAAGACGGGTTCAAAGACGACCTGATCCCCTTTTTCCCTGCGAAAACGGTTCCCGTTGTAAAGTGTTCTGATGGATCCGTCTGGACTGATTCCGTCGCCATTGTCGAGGAATTGCACTCACGTCACCCCGAGGCAGGCCTCTTGCCGAGCGATCCAGTCTTGCGGGCAAAAGCGCGATCTTTGATTGCGGAAATGCATTCGGGGTTTCAAACCCTTCGCAACAATTGCCCGATGAACACGCGCACGGCCTATGTCCAAACCCCAGTGTCAGAGGCGCTTGCATCCGACCTTGCCCGCATTGAGCTGTTATGGCGCGATCGATCAGGCCCGTGGCTCTGTGGGGACTATTCGATGGCCGATGCCTTCTATGCCCCCGTTGCGGCGCGGATTGCTGGGTATGCTTTGCCTGTGTCAGAGGACGCGCAATCCTATGTGCAGCAACATCTAGAGCATGCCCCCTTCCGTCAATTCCGCGCCATGGGCCTGACCCAAGAGCCGCAAGAATTTTATGTGCGCGACTATCCCGTCAAAGCCTGGCCCGGCCCAGCCCAAATTCGCGCACAAGCTGTTGACCATGGCCCATCAGAAAATGACACTTGCCTCTATTCAGGGGATTCTGTGACCCATTTCCTTGAGATTGACGGACGGGTCTTTGGATTTTGCAATGCATTTTGTCGCGATAAAACGGTTCCAGATCCCGCCGCTTGGCCGCAATTTTTGGAAATCTTTAATCGCGATTAACCAGTGTTAACCAATTGGCAAGTTTTCCTAAGGTATGACCAAGGGAAAACGGCCATAAATGATCACACGCGCGCATACTGTTTCCTTTGAAGGCATCGATCCTCGCTTGATCGAGGTGGAATGTGCTTTGGCACCTGGCATTCCTTCGTTTTCAATCGTCGGCCTACCTGACAAAGCAGTCTCAGAAGCCAAAGACCGCATTCGCTCCGCGTTTTCCACAATGGCGATTGCGCTGCCTGCCAAACGGATCACTATAAACCTCACCCCTGCGGACATCCCCAAAGAAGGCTCGCATTTTGACCTTGCTCTTGCCTTATCGGTCTTGGGCGCAATGGACGTTATAGACAAAGAGGCCATTAACACCGCGATTGCCATGGGCGAGCTGTCTTTGGACGGACGTTTGAATATGGTCACAGGATGCTTGCCCGCCGCCCTCTTGGCCGCTGAGTTAGATAAATCCTTGTTTTGCCCAACCCCCTCGGGGTCCGAGGCCGCTTGGGTTGGGGACGCAAATGTCATCGCGGCGGATAATTTGCTCGCCCTCATCAATCACATCAACGGCAAAAGCCCTATTCAAGCGGCCAAAGCAGGCCGCCTCCCCGTGCATTCCTCCAGAACAGATATGCGAGACGTCAAAGGTCAAGAACGCGCAAAACGCGCCTTGGAAATCGCTGCCGCAGGTCGCCATCACATTCTTATGATTGGCACACCTGGGTCGGGCAAATCCATGCTCGCCGCGCGATTACCGGGTATTTTGCCCCCCTGAGCCCAGCCGAGGCTTTGGAAACGTCCATGGTGCATTCGGTTGCGGGCTTGTTGGATGAGGGCGGTATAAACCCAACACGTCCCTTTCGTGAACCCCATCACACGGCCTCGGTCGCGGCCATTGCAGGGGGTGGGCGACATGCCAAACCGGGGGAAATGTCATTGGCGCATAACGGAGTTTTATTCCTTGATGAACTCCCTGAATTCCCGCGCAACGTCTTGGAAACCCTTCGCCAACCGGTCGAAACAGGCGAGGTCATGATTGCGCGTGCCAACGCTCATATCAAATACCCCTGTCGGTTCATGCTCGTTGCGGCAGCTAATCCCTGTAAATGCGGCTATCTTCCTGATCCTGAACGGGCCTGCGCGCGTGCGCCACTCTGTGGAGAGGATTACATGGGGCGCGTTTCTGGGCCACTTTTAGATCGTTTTGACATTCGCCTTGAGGTGCCCGCCGTTTCATTTCACGACCTAGATGCCCCAAGCCAAGGCGACAGCTCTGAGACCATCGCAAAGCGCGTCACCAAAGCTAGGAACCTGCAAGCCCAGCGCTATGACGAACACGATGGAATTTATACAAATGCCGATACGTTTGGTGACGTTCTGGAAAAATATTTACGCATGAGCGACGCGGCCAAGTCCTTGCTCAGCAACGCCGCGGATCGCTTTAAACTCTCCGCGCGCGCCTATCACCGCGTCATGAGGGTCGCGCGCACGATTGCAGATTTAGACAGCTCCGACATTATAGACACCCCCCATATTGCCGAAGCTCTGTCTTATCGCATCACGACGATGGCTTAGCTGCGCTTTCGCTCAATCGCTTGCCAAATCTTTTCAGCAATATTCACGCCATCAAATCGCTCAAGCTCTTGGATACCTGTGGGTGACGTCACATTGATCTCAGTCAAGTAATCCCCAATCACATCGATCCCGACGAAAACTTGGCCCTTTTCCCGAAGCAAAGGTCCAATCGCGGCACAAATTTCCAAATCACGTTCGGTCAAACCCACTTTTTCAGGTCGTCCACCGACATGCATGTTTGAGCGCGTTTCGCCCACAGCAGGCACCCGATTGATCGCACCAACCGCCTCGCCATCCACCAAAATGACACGTTTGTCCCCATTGGACACATCTGGCAAAAACTTTTGCACGATCAATGGCTCACGACTAAATCCAGTGAAAAGCTCATGAAGGGATGACAAATTGCGATCATCAGGCCCCAAACGGAACACACCTGCCCCGCCATTCCCATAAAGAGGTTTGAGAATGACATCTTTATGTTTGGCTTTGAACTCTTTGATCGTCTCCAAATCGCGCGCAATGGTGGTCGGCGGTGTCAGGTCAGGAAAATTCAAAACCAGCAATTTTTCTGGATAATTGCGCACCCAAAACGGATCATTCACCACCAAAGTCTCGGGATGTACCATGTCCAACAAATGTGTCGTCGTGATGTAGTGCATATCAAACGGCGGATCTTGGCGAAGCCAAATCACATCAAAATCCGCTAAATCAACTTCTTGAAACTCACCAAGGATCGCATGATCGCCTACAACGCGCTGAACCTGAAGTGGCCATCCCCGCGCAGTGACGCGCCCCTCTTGGTAGGCCAATTGATCAGGTGTATAATAGAACAATTCATGCCCACGGCTTTGAGCCTCTTCAGCAATGCGAAACGTGCTATCTGCGTCGATATTGATAGGACCAATCGGGTCCATTTGAAATGCGATTTTCATTTCTTGCCTCACTTGCAATTCTCTTTCTTCATAAATGGCTGAGGGGATCGATATTTACAATGGCCTAGATCAAAACGTTTTCGAGAACCTCAATCCTGCCCATTTCATTAACGGTTGCGAGATCAAACCGAATGTCCAACCCTGCATAGGCTTCATCTTTGCCCAAATACTCATGCGCGGCCTCAATTTGCCGTGCCGCTTGATCAGCTCGATACCGATGCAAGGCAATCTCATGCGATTTAGCAACCTTCACCTCGACAAAGACCAATACGGTCCCGCGTCGAACAATGAGATCAATCTCACACCGCGCTCCGCGCCACCGCTCTTCTATAATTGCATACCCTTGGCTTGCATAATGCTGCGCCACGCGTTGCTCACCAGCGAGACCGCGGAGATAGGCAATCGTCCCTTTATCTCTCTTTTCCAAGATCAAGCGCCCTTTGATAGACTTTGCGCTTTGGCACGCCGAATGCGCGGGCAACGGCCTCGGATGCATCGCGAATGGACAAATGCTCTAGCGCACTCATGAGCTCTTGGTCTAAGTCGTTTTCGTTAACAGACCCTTTATCGGCGCGATCTATCAAAACAACGATTTCACCTTTGATTGTTGAATTTTGCGCAATCTCGACCAACTCCGCGAGGGGCGCGCGCTGAATATCTTCGAATTTTTTGGTCAACTCTCTGCAATAGGCTGCGGGTCGATCGGGGCCAAACACCTCAATAGCATCCTGAAGCATCGCAATCAGGCGCTTGGGGCTTTCATAGAACACCAACGTTGCGGGGACCTGTGCTAATTCTTGCATCTGGCTAATTCGCTGTGATTTTGAATTGGGCAAAAACCCCTCGAATAGAAATCGATCCGTGGGCAATCCTGCCAAAGTGAGTGCTGCCAAAATGGCCGACGGGCCAGGCGCGGAGGTGACCAATAACCCAAGATCCGCTACATCTTTGGCCAAATGATATCCCGGATCAGCAATCAACGGCGTCCCTGCCTCAGAGGCATAGGCTACAGATTTCCCGTCTTTGATGTAGTCAATAAGCCTGTCGCGCACATTCGAACCACTGTGATCATGATAAGCAATCAAAGGCCGGTCCCCCAATGGCACCGCATGAATGTCCAAAAGCTTGCGCATACTGCGCGTATCTTCGGCCGCAATCACGTCTGCATTTGCCAATATGTCCAACCCTCGCAACGTAATATCCCGCGCCGTTCCAATAGGTGTTGCAACAAAATACAACCCTTCGGCTAATTTTACGTTCTTATGATTCATCACTGGACCCTTTATTTCCGTCCGCTATGATCTTTCGCAACATGGGTGGCTAGAGAATAGCACTTTGAGGGAGTTATATATGTTACGCGCTTTAGATCATACACGATTGACTTTGAAAAGAATTACTCTGGCCGCAGCTGCCGCTGTCTTGGCGGCCTGTACGTTGGAGACTCCTTCGACAACATTGACCCAAGCCCCACAGCTAGATGTTAACAAACCCGTTCCAGTGGCGCTACTGGTTCCGAAATCGTCCAACGGAGCGGGGACTGTTGCCGCAAATCTAGAAAACGCCGCCAAGATGGCTGTTGCTGATTTAGGCGCCGTTAAGATTGATTTGCGTGTCTATGACACAGCAGGCTCCGCAGATGTTGCCGCACAACAAGCCCAGCGCGCCGTTGATGAGGGATCAAAGATCATTCTAGGACCGCTCTTTGCAGAAGCCGCAAATGCGGCGGCCGTCGCGGTTGGTGACGAAGGCGTCAATGTTATGAGCTTTTCCAATAATCCAAGCATCGCTGGAGGGAATGTTTTCATTCTCGGTAAGACCTTTGACAATACCGCGAGTCGTCTGATGAGCTTTGCCAAATCCCAAGGCAAGTCACGCGCAGTGATTGTTCATCCTGAGAATGTAGAAGGTGAATTTGGCCGCGTTGCGCTCCAACGTGCAGCTAATGAAGTCGGAATTGAAGTGGTTTCAGTTCAGTCCTTTACCTTTACGCCTCAAGGCGTCATTGACGCGGTCAACCCGATCAAGAATGCGACGCTTTCCGGCAATGCCGATTTGCTTTTGCTGACATCAACAAGTGCTGGCGCGCTGCCACTATTGGCTCAAATGCTTCCAGAAGCAGGTATAAATCCAGCGACTATTCAATATGCGGGTCTTTCACGTTGGGATATCCCTCCGCAAACTTTGGCGCTTGCAGGATTGCAGAATGGGTGGTTTGCAATTCCAGACGTGACAAGAACGCAAAACTTCTCAACACGGTATCAAGCGGCCTATGGCGCGCAGCCTCATCAGCTTGCTAGCCTCGCTTATGATGGTATCGCCGCGATTGGTGCTTTGGTCGCCGCCGGTAAAGCAAATGCCTTGACAGCGGATGCTTTGACGCAGTCATCTGGTTTCGAAGGGGTTGACGGCATCTTCCGTCTGAACAAGAACGGGACAAACGAACGTGGCCTTGCAATTGCTCAGGTCAAAGAACAACGGGTACATATTATAGATGCAGCGCCAAGCAGCTTCACCTTCTCAGGGTTCTAACCACCCCACATTGATCACCGATCAAATTGCTATCTTTGACAAGAAGGCTTCGGCAGAGTTTATCGCCGAAGCCTTTGCTACAAACAAAGATAACAAAACCGCCAGAGACCTTATTGTCCAAGATCTAAGAGATCGACAAAAATCTGGGATGTCAGTCATCGCAGAGGCTTTTGTAGCAAAGCCTTTCGCGGCGGCTCAAACAACAGCGTCCTATTCGTGGCTCACGGATTGCATCATCAACACTGTCTGGCAGGTGGCGAACACGTATTTACACCCCCTCCCCAACCCAACCGAAGGCGAACGACTGAGCCTCATCGCAGTTGGCGGATATGGTCGCGGCGAGATGGCCCCGATGTCAGATGTGGATCTCTTATTTCTGACGCCCTATAAAATCACACCATGGGCTGAGAGCGTGATTGAAACGATGCTTTATATCCTCTGGGATCTCAGGCTCAAGGTCGGCCACGCCTCGCGCACCGTCAAAGATTGCCTCAGAATAGGCAGCGAGGATTATACCGTTCAAACAGCTATGTTAGAGCATCGCTTTATCTGTGGCGATGCCGACCTTGCGGATCAATTTCACACGACGATTTGGTCTGACTTATTCAAAGGCAATGAACGCGCTTTTGTCGAAGCCAAATTAGACGAACGTGGCAAGAGGCATGAAAAACAAGGGCTGCGCTATATGGTCGAGCCTAATGTCAAAGAAGGCAAAGGCGGATTGCGCGATTTGCAATCTTTGTTCTGGATCGCACAATATGTTCATCACACCTCAGACCCAATGGATTTGGTCAAGCTCGGCGTGTTCCGCAAAGATGAATATGACGACTTTGTCAAAGCCCGTGAATTTTTGTGGGCGGTGCGGTGTCATCTGCACTTGGTGACCAATCGTGCAACAGATCAACTCACCTTTGATCTTCAGGTCGAAGTGGCCGAGCGGATGGGTTTCAAAGACAAGAGCGGTCGGCGTGGCGTCGAACACTTTATGCAAGCCTATTTCAAGCATGCCACTTTGGTCGGTGAATTGACCCGCATCTTTTTGACGGCCCTGGAAAACGATCACACCAAAGAAGCCCCACTCCTTCAGCGCATTTTTAAGCGACGTCCGAAAATTAAACCGGGCTATGTCGTGCAAAACAACCGCCTCAATATTGAGGATGAGGCAACGTTTTTGTCGGATCCCGTCAATATCCTCCGCATCTTTGAAGAAGCGCTGAGAACCGGTCTATTCATTCATCCAGATGCGATGCGCCTGATCGCATTTAACCTGCACCTTGTGGATAATGACACACGCACAAACAAAGAGGCCATTCGCATTTTCTTGGACCTCATGTTGAAACATGGCAATCCAGAACGGGCCTTGCGTCGGATGAACGAATTGGGGGTTCTCTCCGCCTTTATCCCCGAATTTGAACCCATCGTCGCGATGATGCAATTCAACATGTATCACTCATACACCGTGGACGAACACACGATCCAAGTGATCCGCAACTTGGCCCAAATTGAGCGCGAAGAATTGGTTGAGGAATTGCCCATAGCCAGTTCAATTTTGAAAGAGGGCGTCAATCGCAAAGTGCTCTATGTCGCTCTGTTATTGCACGACATCGGTAAGGGCCGCGATGAAGATCATTCAATTTTGGGCGCAAAAATTGCCCGCAAAGTTGCGCCGCGCCTTGGGTTGAACAAACAAGACGTCGAAACGGTTGAATGGCTTATTCGCTATCACCTCTTGATGTCGGATATGGCGCAAAAACGCGATATTGCTGATCCAAGAACCGTCCGAGATTTTGCCAAGGCCGTGCAAACCGTTAAACGTTTGGATTTGCTGACGGTCTTAACCGTCTGCGATATTCGCGGTGTGGGTCCGGATACCTGGAACAATTGGAAAGCAACGCTTATTCGGGCGCTCTATCGACAAACACGGCGTGCACTTGAAACAGGGCTCGAAGATTTGAACCGTGAAAATCGCGGAACCGAGGCCAAAAAATTACTACGCAAAGAGCTTAGTGATTGGACGGGTAAAGAGATCAAGACCGAACTGGCGCGCCACTACCCACCCTATTGGCAAGGGCTCCATATCACAGCACATGTAATTTTTGCCCGTCTGTTAAAAGATATTTCAGAGGGTGACATTCGCATTGATTTGCATCCCGACCTCGATCGTGACGCAACCCGCGTTTGCTTTGCGATGGAGGATCACCCTGGTATCTTTTCTCGATTGGCTGGTGCTTTGGCCTTGGTCGGGGCAAATGTGGTCGATGCCCGTACGTATACCTCCAAAGACGGATATGCGACGGCTGGATTTTGGATCCAAGATAGCGACGGCCACCCCTATGAGGCCTCTCGCCTTCCGCGATTGCGCCAAATGATCGAAAAAACGCTTGGCGGTGAAGTTGTGGCACGCGATGCAATTGATGACAAAAACAACATCAAGAAACGCGAACGCGCCTTTCGGGTTCCAACCTCGATCACCTTTGATAACGATGGCTCGGAAATTTATACAATCATCGAAGTGGACACACGCGATCGACTTGGATTGCTGCATGATTTGACCCGCACTTTGGCAAATGAAAACATCTACATCGCCTCTGCGGTTTGTGCCACCTATGGCGAACAAGTGGTCGATAGCTTTTATGTCAAAGATATGTTTGGCCTCAAACTCTATTCAGACACCAAACAACGCAACCTTGAGCGCAAATTACGCGACGCGATCACCCAAGGCACCAAAAGGGCAATGTCATGAGCCAGCCGCGCATGCTGAAGGGCATAATGACCGTTGGGTTTTGGACCTTGCTTAGCCGCGTGTTGGGGATGGCGCGCGAAGTCTTGATCTTTGCTCTCATCGGGGCTGGCCCCGTTTTGGATGCCTTTATCGCAGCTTTCCGTTTGCCCAATATGTTCCGACGCTTTTTTGCCGAAGGCGCGTTTAATGCAGCCTTCGTACCGATGTTTTCCAAGCGCCTAGAGGCGGATGACAGACCCAGTCAATTTGCCTCCCAAGCGATGGGGGGACTGGCCACTGTTTTGCTAATCCTCACTGGATTGGCGATGATCTTTATGCCCGCGCTTGTTTGGGCGACGGCCGAAGGGTTCACAGGCACCAATCGTTTTGATCTAACGGTTGATTACGGTAGGGTCATGTTTCCCTATATTCTGCTCATTTCCTTAGCCGCCTTATTGTCGGGCGCGCTTAATGCGTCAGGGCGATTTGCGATGGCCGCAGCGGCGCCAGTGTTTTTAAACATATTAATAATAATTGCGCTGAGCCTTGCCTATTTCATGGGATACGACGCCATTTGGTTTCTTGTCTGGACCATTCCCCTCGCAGGGATCGTGCAATTGGCCTTGGTTTGGTACGCCGCTCAAAAAGCGGGACTAAACATCAAGCTAGGTCGTCCACGGTGGAATGCAGAAATGCGCACTTTGGTCGTTGTCGCCTTGCCCGCAGCACTCGCCAATGGTGTCATGCAGATCAACCTCCTTGTCGGTCAGCAAGTCTCAAGCCAATTTCCAAACGCCGTGAGCTGGCTTTATGGGGCCGATCGTTTATACCAACTCCCCCTCGGTGTTGTGGGGATTGCTGTTGGGATTGTCCTGCTTCCTGATCTATCCCGCCGCCTTCAGGCAGGCGATGACGCAGGCGCCAAAGAAGCCTTTAGCCGCGCAGGTGAGATCACATTTGCCCTAACCTTACCAGCGGCTGTTGCGCTTTGCATTATTCCGCTTCCTTTGGTTTCGGCTCTCTATGAACATGGATCAACAGGTCGCTCTGATGCCGAAGCAATGGCTTTGGCCACGGCAATATACGGCCTTGGCTTGCCTGCGTTTGTTTTGCAAAAACTCTTGCAACCGCTGTATTTCGCCCGCGAAGATACAAAGCGACCCTTTCGGTTTGCGGTTATTTCGATGATCATTAATGCGGTTTGTGCCGTTGGTCTCATGCCTATCTTTGGCTGGTTGGCCCCTGCAATTGCGACGACGGTATCCGCTTGGGCGATGATCGCGTTATTGGCCATTGGCGCGCGGCGATATGGCGATGTCGCAACGTTTGATAGTCGCATGAAATCGCGTCTAGGCCGTGTTATTCTAGCATCCCTTTTAATGGGGCTATGCCTATGGATCGCGCAATATAGCCTGGCTCCCTTTGTGACGACGACCGTGCTTCGCGTGTTCTTTGGATTGGGGCTTGTGATATTCGGGATCGGAGCCTTCGGTATCTTTGGTCAAATGGTCGGCGCCATCAAGCTCTCTGAATTAAAGGCAACTGTGCGTCGGACTTAACGCCGACGCACCAAGGCAACGACGCGCTGAAACCCACCTGGTGCAACTAAAAAACAGACGAAGAAGCCGAACAAAAATCCGCTCAGGTCGGCGATCCACTCAGATTGACCGCTGAACAAAAATTCAAACACCAACTGAATTCCCATGAGCATCGCGATCAAATAAAACGCTTGTCGCGATTGGCCGTCTTCAGCGCGAAGGGTGACCCACATCATAAAGGTATAGGCCCCAATCATTCCATAGACCGCAGGAAAAGAGCCAAACAACCACATGCCCTCTGGTCCAAAGAGTGAATAGGCTATTCCTCCAAAAATCGCGGATCCAAAAAAGATCACTAAAACCGACCACCACGAAAAGACATGCCCCACCATACGCCCAATACCTAAGAAAAGAGCACAGGCAATCGCCGTTGCCATCGTGCCACTATGCACAAAAGAGTAAGTCAAAAAGCGGATCAGATGTTCCACAGGGAAATATCGGTTTTCCACCATCCAAGGGAACAAAGAACTGTTCAATCCATACTCGCTCACCGCAAAAGACCGCCATCCGATGCCCGTCGCCCCGCCAATAAATTGCGCCTGAGCGAGGACAAAGGTTATTTCAACGGCGGCAATCACCATGAACAATCCAACAATGGATTTTGGCATCGGATTGACGATAGGTGTATTTTGGTGATCGGACATGGTGTCCCCTTGCTTGACGATGGTCTCCCCTATGGGTAAGCCAGTTGCATTAAAACTTCCAGATGGAGAATGCACATGTCGGATGCGGTCCAAACGCCATCCCAATCACAATTCACGAAACGCGTCTTTTCAGGGGTCCAGCCCTCGGGAGGATTGACGCTTGGGAATTACCTCGGCGCAGTCAAACGGTTCGTTGAAATGCAAAATTCTGATTTTGAGACGATGTATTGCATGGTCGATCTTCATGCGATCACCGTCTGGCAAGACCCCGACGTGTTGCGCTTCCGCACCCGCGAAATCGCGGCGTTTTTTATAGCGAGCGGCCTTGATCCACAAAAATCCATTTTGTTCAATCAATCCGCTGTCCCAGAACACGCCCAACTCGGTTGGGTGTTCAACTGTGTGGCGCGTATGGGTTGGATGCAGCGCATGACGCAATTCAAGGACAAGGCGGGCAAAAACGCCCAAAATGCGTCTCTTGGATTGTTTGGCTACCCTGCACTGATGGCGGCGGATATCCTGATCTATCATGCAACACACGTGCCTGTTGGGGATGATCAGAAACAGCATCTGGAGCTTACTCGTGATATCGCGACGAAATTCAACCATGACTTTGGCGTGGATTTCTTTCCGATCACAGAACCTGTCATCGGTGGTCCCGCCGCCCGTGTGATGAGCCTGCGCGATGGGTCGAAAAAGATGTCAAAATCGGATCCATCTGATCTTAGCCGGATCAACATGAGCGATGACGCCGACACCATTGCGAAAAAGCTACGCAAAGCCAAAACGGACCCAGATGCGCTTCCTTCCGAAGCTGCTGGATTAGAAGGCCGTCCAGAGGCAAGCAACTTGGTTGGAATATATGCGGCTTTGGGCGATGAAACGGTTGATCAGGTTCTAGGGGACGTCGGAGGAAAACAGTTTTCTGAATTTAAACCGATGCTGGTTGAGCGTGCCGTTGAAACCCTTGCGCCTATTTCGACTGAGATGAACGCCCTCATGCAGTCGCCCCAAGACATTGATGCCATACTAAGAGATGGGGCTGGTCGCGCGCGCGACATTGCCGCCCCAATTCTGAAGAAAACCTATGACATCATCGGTATGCTTCAAAGTTAGCCCAAGGGGGCAGGCCACCCTGCCCCCCGCATGATGACGCATGGCAATGCTTGACACAGCACAAGATGTGCATTCAAGTATTGCAGTCACAAGTCGAGCATCGACAAGGGGGATCTATGCGCAAATTTATGGTAGTTTTGGACGATAGCCGAGAGTGCCTAAACGCAATTCGCTTTGCTGCTATGCGAGCAGCCAAAAGCCAAGGCGGCGTTGAAATACTCGCGGTTATTCCACCCGAAGAGTTTAACCATTGGATTGGTGTCGGTGACATTATGCGCGAAGAAGCGCGCGAGAGAATCGTCGCTCATTTCGAAGTATTCGCAAAATGGATGCGCGACCGTCAGGGCGTTGATCCCACTTTGGTGATCCGCGAAGGCGAACCCGTTCCCGAAATTTTGGCGCAAATTCAAGAGGATCCTGAGATAGGGATTTTGGTTTTAGGTGCGGGAACCGACAAAAAGGGACCAGGTCCATTGGTGACGCAATTGTCCAAAAACGCAGGAAGCCTGCCTATTCCGATAACTGTTGTTCCAGGTGATCTGTCCAAAGAACGCTTAGACGCAATCACATAAGCCGATTAGTTCAATTTAGAATCGTTCCAAATGCTTGACTTGATCGATTAAGAATAGCATATCATGTGGGAACGAGAGGTGTCACATCATGTTTATCCAAACCGAATCTACTCCGAACCCCGCAACTTTGAAATTCCTACCGGGTCAAACCGTTTTGGAAACGGGAACAGCGGATTTCCCGACGGCTGAGGGCTGCGATGTGTCTCCTTTGGCGACGCGGATTTTTGCGGTTGAGGGCGTGTCTGCGGTCTTTTTGGGACGTGACTTTGTGACGATCACTAAGGACGAGGCAACCGATTGGGATCATATTAAACCTTCGCTCTTGGGCGCTATCATGGAACATTTCCAATCTGGTCAACCTGTGATGACGGGTGATGGCGCAGCCGAGCATGAATCAAATCATAGCGGCGAAGATGCCGAAGTTGTCGGTCAGATCAAAGAGCTTCTTGATAGCCGTGTACGCCCTGCCGTCGCCCAAGACGGTGGTGACATCACATTCCACGGCTTTGAACGTGGTGTCGTTTATCTTCAGATGAAAGGCGCCTGCGCTGGATGTCCCTCCTCAACGATGACGTTGAAAATGGGCATCGAGAACCTGCTTCGCCACTACATTCCGGAGGTCACAGAGGTACGCCCTGTTGCCGTCTAACCACTGGACACTTGCTTTTGACACATCGGCCGCGCATGTTGCGGCCGCTTTGCTTTGTGATGGTCAAATCATTGGGAAAGCCATCGAACCAATGGCCAAAGGACAAGCTGAAGCCTTGTTTCCCCTGATTGATGATCTCTTGAAATGCCATGACCTTGCTTACAGTGATCTAAACCGTATTGGCGTCGGTATTGGGCCCGGAAATTTTACTGGGATCCGAATTTCTGTGTCTGCGGCCCGCGGTCTGGCCCTTGCCCTCGGCATTCCTGCAATCGGCGTGTCCAATTTTGAAGCAACAGCGCATCCTCATGCAAGACCTGTATCCGTTGAAATCGCAGCCCCACGCGATATGGCTTATGTTCAAAGCTTTTTATCAGACGGGACCACAAGTAATCCGATCATGACCGCTGCGACGGGTGCGCATATCCCATTGGCCCCGATAGACGCGTTAATCGAGACCATAGCCATCATCGCTGAGACGGCGGCGGCAATAGCACCACCTACCCCCCTCTATATCAAACCGGCCGATGCAGCGCCCTCACGGGATGCCCCCGTTATTCACCTCTCATGACCCAAGCGGAGCATCTCGCCGCGCTTCACGCATCCTCTGGTTTGCCCATGCGGTCATGGACGGCGGAGGAATATGAGGCCCTGATCAAGGATGAAAAGACGATCCTAATCGAGGCAAGCGGCGGCTTTGCCATTGGATCGACCCTCTTTGATGAAGCTGAATTATTGATGCTCGTCGTGCCTACCCCTCAACGGCGACAAGGCCTGGGTACGCGCCTCTTGCAACTATTTGAACAGAGCGCTCAAACACGTGGCGCCAGCTGTGTTTTCCTAGAAGTCGGCGAATCGAACATAGCGGCTTATGCGCTTTACCAAGCTCTGGAATATACCAAAGTTGGCCAACGGGCGAATTACTATAGACATAGGAATGGCCAAACGGAAACTGCACTGATTTTGAAAAAGAATTTTTCCTGAATTCCCCTAATTTTTCAATGCAAGTGCCGAGTTTTATACAAAAAGCGGTTGACCATTGTAGCGAGTCTAAGCCTAAATACAGAATGATCGACATCTGATCGCTTTTGGGTCCAGCTGCCTTTGTGACCCGCTACAATAACTGGGAGACTTCCATGACTTTAATGCAGAAATTTCTAAGCGCGACCGCCGCTGTTGCAATGACAGCTGGTGCCGCTTTGGCTGAGCCTGCTCTTATTTTCGACTTGGGCGGAAAATTCGACAAATCCTTCAACGAAATGGCCTTCACTGGCGCGCAGCGTTGGGCCGATGAAACTGGCAATTCGTTCCGCGAAATCGAACTTCAATCCGAAGCTCAGCGTGAGCAAGCATTGCGTCGTTTCGCAGAAGCGGGTTCAAACCCAATCATTATGGCTGGCTTTGCTTTTGCTTCCGCGCTTGAAGGCGTTGCAAAAGACTACCCAGACACAAAATTCGCAATCATTGACATGGTCGTTGATGCGCCAAACGTCCGTTCCGTTGTGTTCAACGAACACGAAGGATCATACCTTGTTGGTATGATGGCGGCGCAAGCGTCTAAATCAGGCACAGTTGGCTTTATCGGCGGCATGGACATTCCATTGATCCGTAAATTCGCTTGTGGTTATGTCCAAGGTGTTAAATCTGTTAACCCTGATGCAACAGTTATCCAGAACATGACAGGTACAACACCTGCTGCGTGGAATGACCCAGTCAAAGGCTCTGAGTTGACCAAAGCGCAAATCGCACAGGGTGCAGACGTTGTTTATGCCGCTGCTGGTGGCACGGGCGTTGGTATCCTACAAACTGCGGCGGACGAAGGTATCTTGTCCATCGGTGTGGATAGCAACCAAAACTACATGCACTCTGGCAAAGTTTTGACATCGATGATGAAGCGCGTTGATAACGCTGTTTATGATGCGATGACAGCTGGTGCAGATTTGGAAACTGGCTTTAATGTTATGGGGCTCTCTAACGGTGGTGTTGGCTACGCAATGGACGAGCACAATGCCGCATTGGTTTCTGCTGACATGCAAGCCGCAGTTGACGCAGCTGCCGCGAAAATCGGTAGCGGTGAGTTGGCTGTCCATGACTACATGTCAGACAACGCTTGCCCTGTTGAATAAGACAGATGGCAACGATTGACGTACCGGGGCGGCAGGAAACTGCCGCCCCAGCCATTGAGTTGGTCGATATTTCCAAGGCCTTTGGTCCTGTTCAAGCGAACAAGGACATTTCAATTCGTGTGATGCCAGGAACGATTCACGGCATTATCGGTGAAAACGGGGCGGGAAAATCGACATTGATGTCTATTTTGTATGGTTTTTACAAAGCCGACAAAGGTGACATTCTAATAGGTGGAAAGAAAACGCATATTCCAGACAGCCAAGCGGCGATTGCTGCGGGCATCGGAATGGTGTTCCAACACTTTAAGCTCGTGCAAAACTTTACCGTTTTGGAAAACATTATCCTCGGGGCCGAAGACGGTCGAATGCTGCGCCCATCGCTCGCCAAAGCGCGCAAGACCTTGACCCAACTGGCCAAAGAATACGAATTAAACGTCGATCCAGACGCCTTGATCGAAGACCTCTCTGTTGGACACCAACAGCGTGTTGAAATTCTCAAGGCTCTCTATCGTCAAGCTGATATCTTGATTTTGGATGAACCGACGGGCGTCTTGACCCCGTCTGAGGCGGATCAGCTGTTCCGAATTCTGGGTCGCCTTCGCGAAGAAGGTAAAACAATTGTCCTCATCACACATAAACTCCGTGAAATTATGGATATCACGGACACAGTGTCTGTCATGCGCCGCGGTGAAATGACGGCGACGGTCAAAACCTCGGAAACAAGCCCCGAACATTTGGCCGAATTGATGGTCGGTCGCAAAGTGTTGTTGCGTGTGGACAAAGCCCCTGCGCAACCCGGCGCGCCTGTATTAGAAGTAGAAAACCTTCGCGTTACAGACGAAGTCGGCGTTGAGCGTCTCAAGGGAATCAACCTTACTGTACGTGCAGGCGAAGTCCTCGGCATCGCGGGTGTCGCGGGAAATGGTCAATCCGAGTTGCTTGAGGTTTTGGGCGGCTATGCTCAGGGCAGCGGGACCATTCGTGTGAACGGTCAGGACATTGATTTATCGGGACGTCATTCAGACGGCAAATCACGTCGGGCGCGTGGCATCGCCCATGTTCCCGAAGATCGCCAACACGAAGGCTTGATCATGGATTATGCGGCTTGGGAAAACGTCGCCTTTGGCTATCATCATGATCCACGCTTTCAATCGGGCCTGTTCATGAACAACAAGGCTATACGACAAGACGCCAACGACAAAATGCAGCGATTTGACGTCAGGCCCCCAAACCCGAAACTCGCGGCCAAGAATTTTTCAGGCGGCAACCAACAGAAAATCGTCCTTGCACGTGAAATTGAACGTAATCCGGATATTTTGCTAATTGGTCAACCCACGCGCGGTGTTGATATTGGAGCGATTGAATTCATCCACCAACAAATCATTGCCCTTCGGGATCAAGGCAAAGCAATCTTGTTGGTCTCCGTGGAATTGGATGAAATCATATCTCTTTCAGATCGCATCGCTGTGATGTTTGACGGTCAAATTATGGGTGAGCGGTTGCCTCAGAACACCAATGAAACCGAACTAGGCCTCTTGATGGCTGGCGTGAATAACGAGGTCGCATAATGCAAAAGATGCCGCAATGGGCTGATGTTGTCCTAATCCCTCTCATTTCGTTAATCCTTGCCGCCGCCTTATCCGCCTTGGTGATCCTCGGTATCGGCGAGGACCCCATAGCCGCCGTCAACATGATGATCAAAGGATCGCTTGGATCCACCTATGGCTGGGGTTACACGCTCTATTATGCAACCAACTTTATGTTCACGGGCCTTGCGGTTGCCGTTGCCTTTCATGCCCGCATGTTCAACATCGGGGGCGAAGGCCAAGCGATGATTGGTGGATTAGGTGTGGCCCTTGTCGCGCTTTATATTCCTTGGCCACATTGGTCCTTGGCTTTGATTTTTTGCACCCTCGGAGCGGCTATTTTCGGGGCGGCTTGGGCTTATATTCCAGCCATCCTTCAGGCCAAAAGAGGCAGCCATATCGTAATCACGACGATCATGTTCAACTTTATCGCGGCAGCTCTGCTCAATTATTTGCTGGTGAACATTTTGATCCCCGAGGGATCAATGGACCCAGCAACAGCTAGCTTCCCCGAAGCCACTCATTTGCCAACGTTGCATGACTTACTGGCCCCACTTGGCATTAGCTTTTCCAAAGCAGCACCTGCGAACGTGAGCTTGCTCGTTGCGCTCTTAGCGGCCTTTGCCGTTTGGCTTTTGATTTGGCGCACCAAGTTGGGCTACGAAATCCGCGCCTTTGGCCATTCGGACAGTGCCGCGAAATATGCGGGGATTAACCCAGTTAAGATCACAGTTATCGCGATGCTCATTTCCGGTGGGCTTGCTGGGATGATGGCGATCAACGTGACACTTGGCGAAAGTGAGCGGTTGATTTTGAATTCGACCGAAGGGGCCGGATTTATCGGCATCGCTGTGGCTCTCATGGGGCGAAGCCATCCGTTGGGCGTTATATTGGCCTCTATCCTCTTTGGCTTTTTGTACCAAGGCGGCGCCGAGCTTGCCTTGTGGACGAATATTCCACGTGAATTGATTGTGGTAATTCAGGCTTTGGTCATCATGTTCACGGGCGCATTGGACAACATGGTCCGCATGCCACTCGAACGCATATTCCTTGCCCTACGGAAGGAGAGCTAAGATGTTTGAGCTTCTTTCTGACTTGATCACTGTCTCTGATTCAACGCTCCGCCTCGCAACTCCGTTGCTATTGGCTTGCCTTGCAGGTTTGTTTTCTGAACGTGCAGGTATTTTTGACATCGGTCTCGAAGGCAAAATGTTGGCGGCTGCGTTTTTCTCGGCCGCTTTGGCCGCTGTTACAGGGTCGGTTTGGTTAGGACTACTGGCAGGGATCGCCGCGTCACTCGCGCTGTCTTTGCTGCATGGATTGGCCTCGATCACCTTTCGCGGTAATCAGTTGATTTCTGGTGTTGCCATCAATTTCCTTGCTGCGGGCATGACTGTGTTGATTGCGCAGAGCTGGTTCAAACAAGGGGGACGCACCCCCTCTCTCTTTGGCGGTGGCCGCTTTACGGAAATAACGCTTCCTTTTGCTGAAACCCTTGGCGCAGTTCCCGTCCTAGGCCCAATATATCGCGATTTGATTTCGGGGCATTCTATCCTTGTCTATGTGTCCTTGTTGATGGTTCCCCTCACATGGTGGGTTCTCTATCGGACACGCTTTGGCCTACGACTTCGCGCAGTTGGTGAGGCGCCAGAAGCTGTTGACACAGCTGGGGTGAGCGTCGTTGGATTGCGCTTTGCTGCTGTTATGATCTGTGGCGTGCTGTGCGGCATTGCAGGGGCCTATATGGCCACGGGATTGCAAGCTGGATTTGTCAAAGACATGACAGCGGGTCGCGGCTATATAGCGCTTGCGGCTCTGATATTTGCGAAATGGCGTCCATGGTATGCGCTCTATTCCTGTCTCTTGTTCGGCTTTTTGCAAGCCATCGCGCTGCGCCCTGATCTGATCGAAAAATATCTCGGCTTTGAAGTTCAGGTTCAGCTCCTCGATGCCCTGCCCTATATTCTCACTGTTGTCATTCTGGCGGGGTTTGTCGGCAAGGCCATCCCACCACGCGCTGGCGGTGAACCCTACGTCAAAGAACGATAGGTCCAGTTTCGGGGAAAATATAAGCACATACGGCAAATTCAGCCCTCTGGCTTGCTTTTTGCGATAGATCGGCGTTAGGAGTGTTTATGACGATCTACCTACCCATCGCCGAAGTATCCGTGAACGCCTATTTGCTTTTGGGTGCTGGTGGAATTGTGGGTATTTTGTCCGGTATGTTTGGGGTCGGCGGTGGCTTTTTGCTCACGCCAATCTTGTTCTTTTTGGGCATCCCTCCTGCCGTCGCCGTTGCGACACAGGCGGCACAGATTGTTGCCTCATCCGTTTCTGGAGTTTTGGCCCATGTGCGCCGCCGGACTGTCGACTTCAAAATGGGCATGGTCTTGTTGGTGGGCGGCTTGGTCGGTGTTGCCTTGGGCGTCATGCTGTTCAACTACTTGAAAAGTTTAGGCCAAGTCGATTTGTTCGTACGACTGTGCTATGTCCTCTTCCTTGGGGTTATCGGCGGATTGATGTTCGTAGAAAGCATCCGTGCATGGCATCGCTCTCGGTCAAAAACATATAGACCTGCACCTCGTCGGCAACGCGGTTGGGTCCACTCTATGCCCTTGAAAATGCGGTTCCGTACATCGGGGCTTTATATTTCGGCTATTCCTGTTCTTTTAGTCGGATTGGTTGTTGGGATATTGTCGGCGATCATGGGTGTTGGCGGTGGATTTATTATGGTTCCTGCCATGATTTATATCCTCGGCATGCCCACCAAAGTGGTTGTTGGGACATCGCTTTTTCAGATCATATTTGTCGCTGGCTTTTCGACCATTTTACACGCAACGACGAATTTCACCGTCGATATTGTTTTGGCGCTCTTACTGTTGATCGGGGGGGTAATTGGGGCTCAATTTGGAACACAACTCGCGATGAAGCTCCGCTCTGAGCAGCTTCGTGTTTTGTTGTCACTGATGGTTCTCATTGTCTGCTTCCGCATCGCGCTTGATCTTTTGATAGAACCAAGCGAGCTCTTTTCCTTGGGGGCGTCTTAATGAGCCTCTCTCGTCTTATCTTTGTTTTTGCTCTTGTAATTGGAGCGAGCAAGGCTCTTGCCCAAGAAGATATTGTTCTGAGCATGAGCCATGATCAAGTATCGATCACAACGAATTTCAATGGCTCTCAGATCATTATTTTTGGCGCCGTAAAACGTGAAATCGCCATTCCAGATAATCCCTTGCATGTCTTGGTCACTATCTCGGGCCCCAAGCAACCTGTTCAAGTCCGACGCAAAGCCAAGAAATTCGGGATTTGGATCAATACCGACACGGTCGAAGTGGACGAAGCGCCCAGCTTTTATGCCGTGGCAACAACGGGTCCATGGAGCGACGCAATTAGTGACATTGAAGATTTGCGCTATAAAATCTCGATCCCACGGGCCATCCGATCTGTGGGTGCGCCGCAAACCGTGAGCGATAGCCAAAATTTCACCGATGCGTTGATCAGAATAAACAAAAACAACGGACTATATGCCCTGCTTCCCAATAGAGTGACGCTCAAAGACAGCACCTTGTTTCATACCGCGATCGACCTGCCTGCGAACCTTGTTGAAGGCGATTATGAAACGCGCGTATTCTTGACCCGTGATCAAAAGGTCATCAGCGAATACAACACGATGCTTGATGTGCGCAAAGTGGGCCTTGAAAGGTTTCTATATAACCTCTCCCGCCAAACACCCTTGATCTATGCGCTTCTATCTCTGGTTGTGGCTGGGTTTTGTGGATGGGCGGCCTCGGCAATTTTTCAGATTATACGCGCGCGATAATCACCTCGGCGCCATACGAATGGCCCCATCCAGACGGATCACTTCACCGTTTAACATAGCATTGTCCACAATATGGCAGGCCAGTTTGCCGAACTCAGCTGGATCCCCCAAACGTGAGGGAAATGGGACCTGTTGTCCCAACGAGTCTTGAACCTCTTGAGGTAGGCTTTCGAGCAGAGGCGTTAGGAAAAGGCCTGGTGCAATCGAACACACACGCACGCCCTTAGGTGCCAAGTCTCGCGCCATTGGCAAGGTCATCCCGACGATGCCCCCTTTGGACGCGGCATAAGCCACTTGTCCGACTTGTCCCTCATAGGCAGCAACGGAAGCCGTATTAATAATCACGCCTCGTTCCCCATCCGAGCCAATCAGATCATTTTCCAGCATGACAGCGGCCGCATGACTCGCACAATAGAAAGACCCAATCAAATTGATCCCAATGAGTTTTGCAAACATCTCAGGATCATGAGGCGCACCCTTGGTGACCGTTTTTGATGCCCAGCCGACGCCTGCGCAATTGACCAAAACATGCAGGGCGCCATGCTCTTTTTGAACGCTATCTACTGCAGTTTTAACTGCAGCGGCATCGGAGACATCGACCTGACGAAACTGTCCACCAATGTGGTGTGCATGAGCTTGGCCCATCTCCGCATTCATATCAAACAGGATGACTTTCGCGCCTTGGGCCGCCAATGCGGCACTGGTTGCGGCACCCAATCCAGATGCCCCACCTGTGACAATAGCTATCGTTTTGTCAGAAATTTGCATTTTGATCTCCCTAAGTTGATCAAAGGATTACAGCTTGTAACACAGAGGTCAATCGGTAGTACAAATAACCCAGCGTTCGACTTGAAATAACCCGCGCAATGCGCTTTGATCTGGGAGAAAGGACATCTCAATGCCGCGCATTCCTCGACCCCATCGTGATGATTATCTGGCCTATCAAACCCTCTCAACACGGTGGCAAGACAATGATCAATATGGTCATATGAACAATGTTGTTCATTACGCCCTGATCGACACAGCCGTCACACAATGGCAAATGTCTCAAAAGGGGTTCGATGTGCTCGGCACCTCAAAGATGTTGATGGTGGTGGAAAGTGGGTGTCAGTATTTTGCCGAAGCCAAGTTCCCTGATATCATTCACGCAGGTCTGGCTATTTCCAAGATTGGAACGTCCTCATGGACAACCGAGGTGGCCCTATTTCGCAATCAGGACCAAGAGGCCTTTGCAAAAGGGTTCTTTGCACAGGTTCAAGTCGATGTTGAAACCGGACGCCCCCATCCACTGAACGAGGACATGCGCCAAAGCATGCAAGCCATCTACGCTCAGACATAAAATAGACCCGTAAAACACACAAAAGGTCCAGCACAAGGAGAGGATGCCAGACCTTTTGCCTCGGGTTTAACTGTGTTCTAGCGTTCGTGGAACGCCTCGCGCGATTTATAGAGCGGCTTTAGAAGATACTGCAGAATTGTCTTTTCGCCTGTATGCAACTCGGCTTGCGCTTGCATACCTGGGCGGATTTCGATGCGCGCTTGACGATCTGTCATGCCCTTTTTGTCCACACGAATTCGGACCTTGTAATGAGGATCCCCATCCGCTTGGCGGGACCTGTCATCTTTGAACGTATCGGCCGAAATCACATCAACGCGACCTTTTAGGGTGCCGTAAATCGTGTAATCATAGGCGCTTAGCTTGATCGTTGCTGGCTGACCTGAGCGAATATTAGCGATGTCTTCTGGTTTGACGCGGGCCTCAATGAACAGCTCTTCATCCAAGGGAATGATTTGCAAAATTTCCTCACCTGGGCGAACAACACCCCCGATTGTCGTCACAGAGAGGTTATTCACCACCCCCCGCATTGGGCTAAGCAAAACGGTCCGATTTAATTGATCCTGTGATGCTTTGAGGTTCTGTTTCAGCACAGCCAATTCTTTTAGAACATCCGAATACTCATTGGCGCGATCCAATTGAGTGCTGGTCACAATTTCATCAAGCTTGATTTGCGCATCAGCCAAGGTTTTGCGCGCACGTGTGACTTCGATCAAGGCGACGACTTTCTTCTTGAGCATATTTTCAAGAAGGTCTGTTTCCTGTGTGGATTGATCCAAGACTTTCTGCGCCCCATCCCGGCGGCTGACGTAATCCAACTGACGTGCTCTCAACAGAGCCATTTCTGATGCAACGATATCAGGGCTGCGTTCGGCAAATTCGGAAGGCACAAAGAATTCAAATTCCCCTGCCATTTCCGCTTCTAGTCGGAGGCGGCGAATTTCAAGCCCAGCAATTTGCCCTAATAACTCATCCACCGAGGATTGGAAAATTGTGGATTGCAACCGAGCAAGCACATCGCCCTTGTTGACTACATCCCCTTCGGCCACTTCAAGATCGGCCAAAATACCACCTTCAAGGTTTTGTATGATCTGAGGACGCGAGGAAGAAATGATTTCACCGTCGGCACGGACCAATTCATCCACCCAAGCAAATGACGCCCAAAGAATAAAGGCCCAAACGGTCAGAGCACGGAGCCAAATCGTGACGCTTGGCCCACGCATTTGACCTCTGAGTTGTTCGGATAATGCGGGTGAAACCATAGTCATCCTACAGCGCCTCCTTTAGGGGAACGAAGATGTGCAAGAACGGCATCACGTGGACCATCCATGGCCATACGTCCGTTTTGCATAATAAAGGTCCGGTTGGTTAGCGCCAAAATCGGAACACGATGGGTCGCAATAATCGCTGTGCGATCCGCAAGCCAAGTTTCCAAACGGCTGATCAGAGTTGCCTCTAACGTCTGATCCAAGGCGGCGGTCGGTTCGTCAAGCAAACATACGGCTGGGTCTTGCAGCCAAAGCCGCGCCCATCCGATAGATTGACGTTGTCCGATAGACAAGCCCAGACCACCGTCTTGAATTTCGAGATCTAAACCTTTGGGATGACCTTTGACGAATTGCCCAAGCCCTGCAAAATCCAAGGCCTCAAACAAACGATCATCATCTGTTTCCAAGAGGTTTAGGTTAAGGTTATCGCGCAATGTGCCGCTAAACAGCCGCACATCTTGGCCCAAATATCCAATGAGACGGCGAAGGTCTTTTGCCGCAATCTGACCCATATCTGTGCCATCAAGCAAAATCGTTCCGCGCGTGGGCGCATAGAGCCCCGCCAGCATTTTGAGCAAGGTGGATTTACCAGCACCGTTTGATCCAAGCACCGCAATCTTTTGACCAGGTTGCAAAATAGCCGCAGGAATATCAACAATGGGCGCACTGTCGTCATCATATCGGAACTGAACTTCACGAAGCTCAAACGACCCTTGAACCGTATTGCGACGCAAATATGTGCGATCCGCTTCGTTGTCTTGTGGTGCGGTGACTAGGTTGTCCAAGCCATCGAGCGCCGATTTCACGTTGCCCCATCGTGACATGGTGCCCGTCAATTGTGTTAGTGGCGACAAAGTCCGACCTGTTAAGATGCCAACGGCGATAATTGAGCCAACGCTAAGGTTTCCTGCAAAAACTAGGTAGGTACAGGCAATCACAGCCGAAATATAAGTGGCCTGTTGCACCCCTTGGGACCAGAACGTCATGATTGAGGATAGCTTGCGCTGATCTGAGGATTTCATCGACCCCAATGTTGTCAACTCTGTCCACATGCGACGATATCGGTCTTCTGCGCGCTGTGTTTTTACAGTGTCGATTTCTGCCAAGACTTCTTGCAACAAACGGTTGGTCTTTGCGCTTGCGCCCTGCATTTCTTCGGTCAGGCGCATCATTTTTTTTTGCATAAAGAACCCAGGGAGCACCATCAAAATGCCGCCCAAGATCAAGACAAAGACAACGTTCCCCGCGATAGAGGCCACAAGGAGCAAAAAGATAAAGACAAAGGGAATATCGGCCAATGTTCCCACAGAAGTCGCGGTAAAGAATTCGCGGACGGAGCCAAATTCACGCATCGCTGAAAACAGCTTGCTTGGCGAGCGCCCTTTAAGGTCAGAGCGCATGCCAAGCAAACGATCTAACAACATCTTTTGCACACCAATTTCAATCTGACGCCCAGCACCATCCACAAGACGCGCACGGGCGAGTTTTAAAGAAGCCTCAAGCAAAAGCGCCACAAAGGCCCCCGTTGCCAAAACCCAAAGCGTGGCTTCGGATTGATGTGGGATCACACGATCATAGACCTGAAGAGAAAACAGCGCGACAGCCACGGCCAAGAGGTTTCCGACAAAGGAGCCGAGAATGATTTCACTAAACTGACGGTAATAGGGACGAAAGGCTCCCCAAAACCAATGCGCTTGGCGATCTTTGGGACCATGGCGTTCGGCAACCCTGTTTAGGGAGGCTTCGGCCTTGAGAACGCTGCCAGTAAAATAGGGCTCAAATTCTTGTAATGTCACATAGGCGCGATTGTCTGGGCAACTTGTGTCAAAGAGGCTAAGCTCGTTGTCCTCTTGTGCAATAACCAATATATATTGGCCGCTTGTCATCTGAACAATCGCGGGCCACAAGTCGTATGTGATTTGAGCCACATGACTGACTCGCGCGGTCAAGCCCGCTTGATCAAGGGCTTGGGACATATGCGTGATGTCGACGCTGTCCGCTTCACCCTGAACAAGCCGCATCGTTTCAATCAAATCGTTAAGCGAGGCATTCCCACCCAAAAGCCCCGCATAAACGCGCAATAACTCGGCACGGTTTTTCAATTTGTCATCGACAATTGGCTGGGGCACTTCAATCGTTTTCGGGGTGATTGAACCGATCTCTGATGCCTTAACGCCATTAATCTGCAGAGGAATAGGGTTACTCAAATCTCATCTCCATCTGCTAATAGGCCAAGTTCACGTGCAATCGCCAATTCTAGGCGTGCCGCAGTGTAGGTGTGTTCAATGCGCGAGCGTTGTTGGCGCGAGAATGTTTCATAGACACCTACGACGTCCATCACCTGACGTTGCCCCGCCTCATATTGTGCCTGAAAGAGATCAAGATTCTTTTTGGCTTGATGCGTCAATTGTTTGGATTCTTCAGAGGCTCGCCGCGCTGCAATCAATTGCTGTTCCAATGATTTAAGTTTGCGATTGGCTTCTTCTTGGGCTTGGGACACTTTGCGCGAAGAAGCTTCTTTCGCGGCTTCGATTGCCTTAAGCGTCGCACCTGTTCCCAAGTTGAACAGGCTATCGGATGTCACAGAGAGACCCGCCGTTGATCCAGATGTACCACCGCTTGCCGTGGCAACCAACCCAGGCAAATTGCTAGCCCGCTCTATTGTGGCCTGCGCAATATCGCGATCTTGTTCGGCCAATGCCTTGAGCACTGTGAGGGGCTCAGCCGACGTGACCGAGACATCCACATGTCCAATTCCACTCAAATCACTAAGAGGCAAAACAGACATCGCGTTCAATTCCGCCATAGCCGCCGAAGATTTTTCATGGCCACGATGCAGGTCAGATTGAATTTCTGACAACTTTTGATTGAGAATGTTCAAATCGGACATATCCGACACGCCACCTTTGACGCGCTCGTTCATGATCCATTTGAATTGTTTCATATCCTCTAAGGCTTGATCAGAATGCCGCGCTATTTGGCGCTCTTCCTCAGCCGTTAAATAGAGAGACAAGGCGTCATTTACGCGCTCATTCGTGTCCACAGACAAAGCCACGGCTGCCACTTCGACGTCAGCCTTAGCAAAATCGCGTTCTGCTTTCTTGCGGCCATTGTCAAAAATAACCTGTTCTAAGATCAAGTTCGCAACAAGATCTCCCAAGGATGAGAGGCTAATGGATGGTCCAATTGAGGGAAGCCAGTTCTTGGACTGCGCCTCTGCTCTAAGACGTGCCGCGCGGAGTTCCGCTTCGGCTACACGTGCATTGGCAGCTAAAACATTCGTTGCAATTGTTGAATAAGAGCCAGACGGCAAAACCGATTGACGTGTCTGAAGCGTCGCGATGACCTGAGACGGTTCGCCTTGGACATCTGACGTGCGAGCCTGCGGTTGTTCGGTTTTAACATCCTCTTTGGATGCGAAACGGTTCAAAAACGAGCCGTCCGAATTTCCCGTGTCCATACACCCGGACACCATGGGCGCGCACACTAAAAGCGCCCCTAATAACCTTCTCTGCCTCATGTCCTGCTTCCGTTTGCCGGTTTTTTGTCAGGTATTATTGGAAGGCGACCAACTGCCTGTACGGTCGCCTTCGAAAATTATTAAATGGTCACGTTATCAATATGTTCATCGATGTAAACGGTCGCATCATCACCCATGCTGTAGACATCAAATGTGTTGCCTTCCGTGTCGGTCATAGTTTCGACTTTGGTTGCACCAGTGATTGTGACGCTATCGTCTGAGCCACCAAAGATCGTTACGCCATCTTGATTGTCAGAAAGATCCAGAACCTGTTCTTCTGTCAGGGTGATATCTGCTTCTTTCGCGAGGCGTAAATCGATCGTTTCAATGTTCATATCTGCTGCATTGACCGCATCAAAGTCGATGTTCAAGCTTGCAGATTGATCCCAGGCCAAGAGCGTACCAGAGGTATTGCCTGCGGCATCTTCTGAGCTAACGACCAAGGTTGACCCATCGAGGATACGCTCGGTGTTTAAGATATTTATTTGCACCTCTTGCTCGCCAGACGCCGAAACGTTGCTACCTAGAATTTGGTTTTCATGGGCAGGTTCGTAAATGGTTCCATCTGCGCCAATACTGACCAAGTCTACTTCATCACCCGAGTCTTGAACAAATAAGCGGGTTAGAATTGTGTCGTCTTCACCGCCTGGATTGTGAAGTATACGTGTCCCCTCTTCAAAGATTGTGGGACCCTCGGGGGCAACCATATCGACTGTGACAGAGTTGTTCACTTGGCGCAGGTTTCCGGCTTCGTCACGGGCTTGAACTGTATAGTTCGCAGTGAATTCGTCACTTGGGAAGTCCGCAGTTGGTACCGTAACCGTCCATGTGCCATCTGCTGCGACAGTTGCCGCGTAAGATTGACCGTTGAAGAAGACATCAACAGAGGACCCCGCCTCAACCTGACCACCAAGAACCAAACCGTTTTCCAATTCTTGCGCGTTGGCAACATTGTCAGCACCAGACACCATATCATCGCCAGACAATTGGTTCACAAAGGTATCGACATTTACCGTACCCGAAGATTGGCTGACATTGCCATAAGCATCTGTTGCCACGGCTGTGACTGGGATATCCATTTCCATGTTCTCAACACTTGGGAGCGCTGTTGTCGGAATATTTGCGGTCCACGATCCATCTGGCGCCACCACTGCAGGAACTGTAATGCCACCAACAGTGACCATAACAGAAGACCCTGGTTCAGTCGTACCAGTCAATTGGAACTGATTTGCGTCACGTTCGAAATCATTCAGCGTTCCATCAACACCGACATTATCGGTGACAACGTCAACCGCCCCCTCAGTGTCCACATGAAGGGATCCTGTCTCAGTCGCCGTGTTACCCGCTCCATCCGTTGAGGTTACGGTCATCGGAAGGTCATATGTCCCGCCTGCAAGGCCACCCTCAGGAATTGTAACAGACCACGTCCCTGTAGATGTCGCTGTTGTTGCGTACTCTTGTCCACCGACAGAGACGACAACACTTGCGCCTGGCTCTGCTGTTCCAGTCACGGCAACGCCGCCTGCACTTGATGCTTCGGAGCCATTCACAACATCATCGCCATTGGACAAACCAGTGTTGATACCTGCGTTGGTGACTGTGTCGATTACAACTGTTTCGGTATATGGCTGGCTAGAGTTACCATTCACATCTGTTGTCACGATTGTGGCCGTCGTTGTGTATTCGCCACCGCCAACTTCGGTCGTTGTATAGTCAACACTCCAGCTGCCGTCTGGGGAAACTGTTGTTGTCTTCGTAACGCCTTCGACTGTCACATCAACAGTGGCCCCAGGTTCGCCCGTGCCTGTGATAGAAACGCCGTTGCCGTGGCTTGTTTGGTTGAACAAATCATTCACAGATTCTGTACCCTCAGTCACGGTGACTTCAGGTGGTGTCGTGTCGATAAAGACATCTGGACCAACGAGCTCAGTCTTTTCACCATCTGGGTCGGTGACAGTAACAGTCACACCATGCGAGCCATCTTCAGGGAATGTTTCTTCCTTGAAGTCGACGGTCCAATTTCCATCGGGATCAACTGTCGTTGTTTCGGTATTTCCGTCAATTTCAACTTCGACAGTGGCGCCAGGCTCACCTGTACCGGTGATCGTGACCACTTCTTCTTCTGTTGTTAACTCATCGCCACCCAGTTCAACATCTTTGTCAACGACCGTTGGGGGCACTTTGGTTGGCTCAACAACATTGCCTTCACCGCCACCGCCGCCGCCAGCAACTGCGCCAACAAGGGCCGCGCCACCAACAACTGCACCGACTGTTGCCGCACCTGTCCCGAGCAATCCTGGCGCAAGCAGCATGCCAGCACCAAGCATGGATACCGTCTCTTCGCCATATGTTTCAACTGGCGCCTGAGCGATGCCAATCGGGTTGGCTTCTTCGTAGAAAACCAAGTCTTGAGATGGGCTCCATTTGCCCCACTCTTCGCCCGACGCATAATTGCCAAACAAGACACCGTCACCACCATCGATGAATGTGACCTCGGTGATCATACCGTCTGAGCTGATGAATACTCTGTTGGCGTCGCTGCCGAAGTAATCAGCCAACGTGATGGTGCGCCCATCCGCCAAGACAATCTGAAGATCAGAGCCAGATCGTGCATAATTCGCGACCTGATGTTGACTCAGGTTCAGCGACACTTGCTGATCGGATCCTAGATAAATTTCTGAATTTCCTGCTTCACCTGTTACAGTTGAACGCTGTACGGTGCCCGCACGTCCTCGTACGACGAAATCAATCGCTTGCATAACCTTTACCACTCTACCTCAATATGGCCTCGTTGGACCAAAATTTTTATTATTGAGAGTATGGATACATAATTTCCGCCAGTATCGCTAGTCCATTTTTTTCAAAAAATATCCAAAGGGGCATTATTTTGACGAATTTCCAATTAGGGGAAATTTTCGGAATTTTTATCAGATATGCAATTTTATTAAATAATTACAATTACTTAATTTCACTTGATGTATTTTCCATGAGATGCCAAGCAAATTTTTCGGTGAAATTCATTGACCTAAAATTTAGAAGGAAAGCTTAAAAAGCGCGGCGAATTTGACACAGTTTTGCCGCATATCACTTGGGATAATCACGCCTTTTAGCTTAGGGTCATGGCTCAAATCTATCAGAAATTGTCCCCTGAAACTTTTTCTAAAGCTCGTGTTTTACATCTAACAAATTGCTCCATAAACTAGGAACGACGGGCGGCAATTAGAACATTCCAGACATTCGCTACAGTTGGATCGATGACAACAAAACTACATGTCGAAATCAGTTTTACCTGTCACGGCATAGCTTTCGGGCTTCCAATCTGGTTGTGCGGCAAATGAAATAACGTCTTCCCCTAGCTGATCCCAATGAAGTCTATCGCGTTCAAATATGACAACCTCAATATCAAGCCCGGTTGCATCATCCATAGTACCAAGAGACAGCGTTAGATGGTCTGGCATCCGCGTATTTTTCCCAAATATTGGGCTACCACACTCAGCGCAAAACTCTTTGGTAACTGTCGCGCCCTTGCCAGATGTATACCTGAATTCACTCAGCTTTCCACTGACTTCAACCACTTTGGCACGGAACATAGCTCCAACGGTATGTCCGGTTCCGCTCAGTCGGCGACACTCTTCGCAATGGCATTGAGCCACAACGACGGGCGCCCCATTGGCTGTGTAAGTAACATTGCCGCAAAGGCATTTTCCCGTGTAGTTTGCTGTCATGAGCGCAGCGTAGGCGCATCATTTGAGAGAAGCAAACGCAAATCACCTATCATCTGGGACGGGCTACTAAATTCGTCTGTTTCACTTTGGCCATCATTCGTAGACCTCCAAGCATCAATCATTTTCGGTTTTGAAAGGTCCCTGGAAACCTATTTTCGGATGCAGAACCAAAGTTTCAAGCTTATGAGCAAGGGCATAGGTTTCAACAGTTGACACTGCGAATCTGTTGACTCGCCACTGAGTTGTTTTAAACTCGCCTCAATGTAATATCCCTCGCCAAATAACGGCATACAAATTTGACAATATTTTATCTATTTTTTTACGAGTTGGCTTTTTCATGACCCTGTCCATTACCACGCTACAATTATCTCTGTCGGCTATAACAAAACGCGCAGACGACCTTCAGGCCAATATAGATGGCTGTGAAGGATCAGAAATTGATTTAGAAGAAAAGCTCTCACAGTTAGCGCGCGCCGAAGCAGAGCTAGAAGAGGCCATTTCAAATCACAAGGGCTGATGCCATTTCGGGCGGCGTTTGTTCAAAAAGGCGTCGATGCCCTCTTGGGCTTCGTCGCCCTCCCATGTGTCGGCCAAAGCAATGATCGTTTTATTTATAACATCCTCATCAATGCGCGGCCCCAACGCGCGGGCCAAGGCCTTTGCCGAGGCGACGGCATTAGGCGCAACGCTGAGATACGGCAATATTTCTTGTTCGACACGATCCTCTAATCCTGCCTGATCCATAACATCCGTCAACAGATTTAGGTCACGCGCCTCTTGTGCATCAAAAATTCGCGCGGACATGAAAACGCGACGCGCCAAGCCTTCACCCATGCGCGCGATCACATAGGGGCTTATTGTTGCGGGGATCAATCCGAGCTTGGTTTCTGTTAATCCAAATTTGCTGCCCGCCTCTGCAATCACACTATCGCAAATAGAGGCAAGACCTATTCCGCCCCCAAAAGCCGCACCATGCAGTTTCCCAATCAACGGGCTGCGCATTTCATTCATCGCGCGCAACATATCCGCCAATTTGCGGGCCTCGCGCATTCGTGTTTCGCGATCTGCGTGAATTTGATCACGCATCCATCCAAGATCACCGCCTGCACAAAACATGTCCCCTGCCCCAGATAAAACAACAACGCGTGTGTCCTCTGCGCTTCCTTGATGTTTGGCGAAATGGGTCAGCTCAGCAATCATCTGAGCATTCATCGCGTTCTTTTTCTCAGGTCGCGCGAGGGTCAAATTGACAACGCCGCGCGTATCCGTTTCGACAGTCAACGTCTCATAGGTCATTGATGACAAGCCCTCGTGCAAAATCCGCAACCTCTGTTAGCCTATCAAGGTCAACACCTGTGTCAAACACCATATCATGAAGCATCGCAACGACCTGTTCCGTCGCGACGTTGCCTTTCGCACCAGGCGCATAGGGACAGCCGCCAAGCCCCGCGACAGCGGCATCAAAGGTCCGAAGCCCATAGTCCAGCGCCACTTTAATATTGTCACGTGCCTGTCCATTGGTGTCATGGAAATGACCCGCTAATTGATCCGCGGCAAAGCGATCGCAGAGAACATCCAACAAAGACGTCACGCTCTCAGGTGTCCCAACCCCAATTGTGTCGCCTAGGCTCACTTCATAACAGCCCATATCCAAGAGCTGCGCCGTCACATAAGCGACCTGATCGGGGGCGATATCTCCGTCATAGGGACAGGCGATGACACAGGACACATATCCGCGCACAGGTGTCCCAACCGATTTAGCGGCCTCCATAACAGGGGCAAATCGCGCGAGGCTTTCGTCAATGGAGCAATTGATATTAGCCTGTGAAAACCCCTCTGACGCAGAGGCAAAAACCGCGACTTCATCGCTCTTGGCCTCTAGCGCCGCCTCAAGACCACGCATATTAGGGGTAAGTGCGGAATAAATGACATCCCGCGCGCGATGAATTCCCGCCATAACATCCGCGGCATCCGCCATTTGTGGCACCCATTTGGGGCTGACAAAGCTTGTGACCTCAATCTTGGTCAATCCACAGTCCGACAAACGATCCACCAAGCGCACTTTGTCATCGGTCGAAATCAGCCGCTTTTCATTCTGAAGCCCATCTCGTGGACCCATTTCAAAAATCGTAACCTGCTCTGTCATATGTCCCACTTTCACCCTCATCAGTTAAGCAAGGGAAAAGAGCAAAGGCAAATGTAACGTGGTGGCATTTGAAAAAGGCGATTGCAGTTGCCCCCCATTCCAGACAAATATCGCATTAGACCAAAGGGGGCTCCCATGTTTGATTCAAAACCTGAACTGATGACTGCTATTCGTGATCGATTTGCTCATGTCGATAGCTGCCCCTTTGCAGGCGAGCGGATATTCTTTGAAAACGCAGGCGGTGCTTTGACGTTGAAATCGGTGGTGGAGACCTCAACAAAATTCGCCGCGATCCCTGATAACCAAGGGCGCGACAATGCGACAAGCCACGCTCTTGTCGCAATCATTAACAAAGCCAAGGCGGATGCCGCCATCCTGCTCAACGCGCAGTCAGGCCAGTTCTTCGTCGGTGAATCTGGCACAGAACTTTTGTTTCGCCTCATTCGCAGCGCCGTTATGGCATCCCCGAAATCCGGCTCTGTCCTTGGCTCGACCCTTGAACATCCCGCATCTCGGTCTGCAGCGCGTCATTGGGCCGATCATGCGGGATTGGACTATATCTCTGTTCCGCATAACGACGCGACAGGTTCCGTTGATGCGAGCGATTATGCCAAGTCTGTTCAACCTAACACACAGGTGGCCACGATCCTGCACACATCCCCTGTCACAGGCATGTCCGTGGATGTCGCCGCAATAGCGAAGGCCATTCGCGCTGTGGCGCCAAAGTGCTTTATCATAGTGGATGGCATCCAACACGCCGCCCATGGGCATATCGATTTGGCCGCTTATGACGTTGATGGATACGCGATTTCGCCCTATAAAATGTTTTCGCGCCATGGCTTTGGCTTTGCTTGGGTCTCTGATCGTATGGCGGCATTGCCCCATGAAAAATTGATTGATGGACCAGACCTCGCATGGGAATTTGGCACCCGTGATACAGGCGCCTACGCGACCATTAGCGATGTGACCGCTTATTTAGAATGGCTCGGTGATCAAGTCAGCACTCAGACAGATCGACGCGCCAAAATCGAAGCTGCGGCTGAGGCTATTCATGCGCATGAACAAACCCTCACACAGGCCTTGCTGTTTGGAACAGATAACCTCAAAGGCGCGAGCGAGCTAAACGGTGTCGAAATCATCGGCGGTATCGATAATCCACGTCGTGAAGGGTTGGTGTCGCTACGGATCAAAGGGCGGCCCTCCGCCGAAGTTGTCACCTTGTTGAACGACATGGGCATTCGCACGCATACCCGCAAAGCGGATCACTATTCAGGAAATATTCTGGACCCCTTGGGATGGGAAGATTGCATTCGCATCTCCATGTGCCACTATAATTCCATTGCCGAAATCCGCAGGCTCCTCTCAGCACTGGCAGATATCACCGAGGATTAGAGTAGGAAGGATGCTTATCCTTCCGATGGTTTCCCCCAACGATCAACCAAGTGAGACACAATTTGATCGCGGACTTGTCGATAGGTGTTCAACTTTGTTTCGCGCGTTTCCCCTAGTCCCGTCGGGTCCATAATTGGCCAATATTCGACATCTAAATGAAAAAAGCGGGTCAATTCCAATGCACGTCGTTGCGAGGCTGGCGACAAGGCAATCACAAGATCAAATGACGATAAATCATCGCCCCATTGTTCCATTTCATCGAAACTTCGGGATCTATGACGAGACAGTTCGACGCCGATCTCTTCACAGACCGCGATCGAGAACCCATCGATTTCCAGATCATTCATGACACCAACAGATTGAACATATGTCCCCGTGCCATACAGCTTTTTCATGATGCCCTCAGCCATAGGGGAGCGCACAGCATTATGATCGCAGCAAAACAGGACCGATTGTGGAAGGTCCAGCGTCATGATCAGACCCCAAAATGCATCACGCAGATCAGCGTGAACAAACGTCTTGCGGTGTCATTATCAATCTCGGCTTTGCCCTCTAAACGCTCTGTCAAGATACGCGCGCCTTCGTTGTGAATACCACGCCGCGCCATATCAATGGTTTCAATCTGACTAGGTGGCATGTTTTTCACCGCGTCGTAATAGCTTTCGCAGATGGCCCAGTAATCCTTGACCACTTGGCGAAAGGGCGAGAGGGACAAATGGAATTCAACGACTTTGGCCTTGGCTTCGTCACAGACATCAAACACCAAGCGTTTGTTTTTGATAGCAAGACCCACATGAAACGGACCAACAGGTTGCGCTATTCCGTCGCGTGGTGGGATATTAAACGTGTTATCTTCGAGAAGGTCAAACATCGCCACTTTACGCTCTTGCTCAATCTCGGGCGTCGGCGGCGGCAAGTTGCGATCATGTATTTCGATATATGAGATGCGAGACATCTTCGGTTCCAGTTCTAGTCCAACACGAGGCTGCCAAATATAACGACCGAGTGCAAATAATTACTTTTTACGAATAACAAGCGTTTGATAGGCCTGCAAGTTGCCTGATGGTGTTTTATGCATATGTTGGCGCTGTTCGACCTTTTCAAATCCATCACGGATTTCTAGATCAACCGTATCAAATAGAAAGGCACTGCTATATCGCTGAACGCTGAGGCCTGCGCATTTTTCAGGCCCCTCTTGGGAAAAGGTCGATAAAATAGCATATCCCCCTGATTTCAGCGCTGCAGACATACATCCGAAATAGGCTTCTTTTGACATTTCGTCAGAGAGAAAATGAAGCATCGCGCGATCATGCCAAATCTGAAATTTACGCATAGGATGCCAGCGCGTGATGTCCGTCACCAAATATGTCGGTCGATTGTAATCCGTCCCTAAGCGCGTTTTTGTAATGTCCAAAGCTTTGTTAGAGACATCCAATAACGTCACATCATTATAGCCAGCCTCTAGCAAACCATCAACCAAACGCGCCGCGCCTGCGCCGACGTCAATGACCCCATCTGTAGGGTTAGAATAGTTTTGAACCAAGTCGAGCGATTGCTTTGGGGTCTCCTCGAACCACGTTAGCCCCTCTTCGTTTTGGGAAACATAGGCCGAGTTCCAATGCAATTGTCTATCCATTTAACGCTCTCAATCGTGCGGTCACAGAAAGCCCATGTGCTTCTAGGCTTTCAGAAGTCGCCAAGCGTTCGGCAGACGGACCAATCGCGCGCAAGGCATCAGGGGTCATCTTGGCCAGAGTCGTGCGCTTGATAAAATCCATGACCGACAGGCCAGAGCTAAATCGAGCTGAACGCGCTGTCGGCAAGACGTGGTTTGGGCCGCCAATATAATCGCCAATGGCCTCAGGGGTCCATGCCCCCAAAAAGATAGCTCCGGCATGCGTAATTTTCTCTGCTAATCCATCTGGATCATCCACACATAACTCTAGGTGCTCTGGAGCAATGCGATTTGACAATTCTGCGGCATTGTCCAAAGACGGCACAGTTATCACCGCGCCAAAATCGCGCCAGCTTGCCCCCGCGATTGCACGCCGTTCCAATGTTTCCAATCGCTTTTCAACAGCGCGTGCAACGGATTGACCAAAGTCGGCATCATCCGTGATCAAAAGGCTCTGCGCGCTTTCGTCATGTTCCGCTTGGGACAAGAGATCCAAGGCGATCCAATCTGGGTCATTGTTTTTATCCGCGATCACCAAAATTTCAGAGGGGCCTGCTATCATATCAATGCCGACTTTGCCAAACACACGCCGTTTGGCCGCCGCAACAAAAGCATTTCCTGGCCCAGTGATTTTATCAACCGGCGCGATTGTTTGCGTGCCATAAGCAAGCGCCGCAATCGCCTGAGCGCCGCCAATGCGATAAACCTCGTCCACACCTGAAAGTTTTGCCGCAAGCAAAACCAAAGGGTTCACAACACCATCAGGGGTCGGCACACAGATCGCCAAACGCGCAACTCCCGCCACTTTAGCAGGGATAGCATTCATCAATACTGATGAGGGATAGCTGGCTAATCCACCCGGCACATAAAGACCCGCTGCGGACACGGGCGTCCACCGCCAGCCCAATTCCGCACCAGCCTCATCCGTCCACCGTTCATCTTGGGGCATTTGACGGGCATGATAGGCGCGAATACGCGTTGCCGCCAACTCCAATGCCGCGCGATCCTCTGGGCCGACTTGGTCGCAATATGTGTCAATCTCCTCAGGGGAAAACCGCATGGCATCCGCCGCTAAGTCCAAACGGTCAAATTTCGCCGTCAGCTCAAGTACAGCTGCGTCCCCACGGGCGCGCACATCCGCAATGATCCCTGCAACGATATCATCCACATCAGGGCTGTCCTCGCGTTTCGCGGACAAAAGACCGAGAAATGCCTGTTCAAAATCGGCATCTTGTGCATTCAAAAAAACTGGCATAGCTAGTTCCCAACGACTGAGTTTCGTCACAGCGCCCTTATCGAATGAGGGCGACAAGTTTCAAGATGGATGACGTGGCACGGATTTGGACGGGGCCACATAAGGGCGTGTAACATCCTTGAGCGAGACTTCCAATGCTTCGACCTTGGCGCGAATGATCCCGTCGCCTGCCAAAATAAGAGTCACATATCCAGAAACGTCATCACTATTTTCGAAAGTTATATCCAACAGGGACAAGACTGTTTCCTTATCAGAGCGATCAACGCCTTGCGAAGACACGGCATCGACATGCTCGACAACCATGATGGATTGAACCCGCTCAGGTGCGCGGCCATCACGCTCGGCGGCGTCCTTATCTTCCCACCGAAATCGGTTGAGAAGGATCGCCAAACGACGGTCTTTGGCCCGCCATGTCATTTCAGAAATCGGGAAAACGCTATCTTGGACGAGGCTGGCAACAACCTTTAGATCATCGAGATCAAAGGCGCCGATGTTGATTGGCTTTTCCGCGCCATCTTCAAAGCTTGCGTCCCCGCTCATACGCCTTGCACCCGTTCCACATTGGCGCCAACGGCCAATAGCTTTTCCTCAAGCTTTTCATAGCCACGATCCAAATGGTAAACACGGCTCACCAAGGTTTCACCCTCGGCCGCAAGACCCGCAAGGATCAAGGAGACAGAGGCCCGCAAATCGGTTGCCATGACCTGTGCGCCTTTGAGATTACTCACACCTGTGACCTTGGCACTTCCGCCCTGTACTTCGATGTTCGCACCCATGCGCATCAATTCAGGGGCATGCATAAAGCGGTTTTCAAAAATGGTTTCTTCTAGATTGCTGACCCCATCCGCTGTACAGAGCATCGCCATCATTTGCGCCTGAAGATCGGTTGGAAACCCTGGGAACACTTCGGTGCGCACATCGACCGCTTTGATATGATCGCTGCGGCGCTTGACCTTGAGGCCCGCCTCAGTTTCCCACACATCAACACCAGCTTCATCAAGCTTTTCAACAAAGGATTTCACCAAATCAATACGACCACCCAAAAGTTCGACTTCACCGCCCGCAATCGCAGGTGCCAACATATATGTGCCAAGCTCGATACGATCTGTCACAACGGGATGTGTCGCGCCGTGCAGTTTATCAACACCTTGGATCGTAATTTCAGATGTTCCCTCACCCTCGATTTGCGCGCCCATCTTGCGAAGGCAGTTGACCAAATCAACGATTTCAGGTTCACGCGCCGCGTTCTTTAAAACCGACGTTCCTTTGGCGAGCGTTGCCGCCATCACAAAATTCTCGGTCGCGCCAACGGAGGCAAAGCGCATCTCATGCACCCCGCCTTTGAGCTTGCCCCCAATTGCCTTGGCATGAAGATAGCCATCCTTTAGCTCAATCTCAGCGCCCAGTGCCTCAAGAGCAGAAGTATGCAAATCCATAGGGCGCGCCCCAATCGCACAGCCGCCCGGGAGCGACACTTCCGCATATCCTTCACGGGCGAGCAATGGCCCCAACACCAAATTTGAGGCTCGCATTTTGCGCACAATATCATAATCTGCGCGCGTGCTGCTGAGGTTATGCGTGGACATCGCCAAGACCAAACCGTCATTCAGGGACGTCACCTCAGCCCCCAAAGAGCCCAACAAGGCCGACATCGTTTTGATATCTGACAAGCGCGGCGCATTAGTTAATGTCAAAGGCTCATCACTTAACAAGGTCGCAGGCATCAACGTGAGGCATGCATTTTTGGCCCCTGCAATTGGGATCTGCCCATTAACTGGGCCATTGCCCTTTACCAAAATCGCATCCATCTACTCGTCCTTTTCCGCTTGTCTCTCAGATTTCGCCTCAGGATGCGAATTTCCCGTGCGCGCTTTGGCCTGCGCCTTGCGACGTGCCATATTCGCCTTGAGGGCCGCCTTGAGCCGATCCTCGCGCGCCTGTGCCTCTGATTCAGCTTGTTTCATTGAATTTTTTCCGCTCATAAACCCGTCTTACAACATGGATAAAAAAGGGTCTAGATTGTACTTGCACATAAGCAAAAATAGGTCTAATCACCCGCCCACGGTACGCTGCTGTAGCTCAGTGGTAGAGCACTCCCTTGGTAAGGGAGAGGCCGGGAGTTCAATCCTCCCCAGCAGCACCAGCTTTTTTCGCGCAAAATTCACCGAATTCCTTGGCTCGGCGCCTTTGCATTTGCAATTCACCTAAAATGTCATGAAACTTTTAGGTCAATGTTGCGCATCTTTTACACAAAGCAGGCTCCCTCAGGCTGAGCAATGTGGAATAGCCGATGCAGGTTTTTCAAATCAATTCGCTGACGCAGGAACCTCTCAGGGATCAAGTTACTGAGATTACAACATCCATTTCTTCATCAACTCCCCCGTCCTCTATCGTTATCATGATACATGGGTATCAGTTTGATCACCGACAATCGGCGCATTGCCCGCACGCCACGATGTTTAATCCCAACCCAGTGGCATGGGATTTTAGAACGCGGAGCTGGCCTGATGAATTAAAGGCCCATGATACTCAAAGTGTCGCGATTGGATTTTCTTGGCCATCGCGTGGCAAACTAAAAGACGCCTATGATACCGCGGCGCAGGCGGGCGTTGCTTTGGCAGAATTGATTAAACAGCTGCGCACCGCTTACCCAGATGTGGCCATTCAACTCATGTCACATTCCTTGGGTGCTCGTGTTGCGCTTTGCGCGTTTCCCCTTCTTCAGGCGGGGGATGTGGCGCGCGCACTCTTTTTATTCCCCTCTGAATATAAACAAGCGGCTGAGCACGCGTTGAAGACAGATTTAGGAAAATCTGCGGAAATCCTATGTGTTGCCAGCACGGAAAACTATATATTTGAGCAACTTTTCTATTGGAAACAACTGGCTGGAGCGCAGGCAGGACCCTCCTTTGGTCGCTATCAGCCGGATCAATCAAATGTCGTGACACTCTGGATTGATCGCCCTGATGTGATTGCGGACCTCAATGCCCGTGGGATCGACATCGGCCCGCGCGAAAAACGCATTTGCCACTGGAGTGCCTACACACGGCGCGGTATTTTCAATTTATATGGCCGATGGCTCTTTGCACCGCAGAGATTGCCGATACAAATCGTAAGACGCATTGCCATATCGGACACAGGATCAACGGGCGCACCCGATTGGGGCGTGCAATCCCCTGCCTAAACTATCTCATCTTGCGACGACCGAACAATGACTGAGCGCGGAGTACTCGTTTAGCTTTCCAACACTTCAATATGCGGAGTCTCAAACCGGATGACGTGACCCTCTTGGATCTGAACGGGTTCGATGAGGGCTTTGATGCCAGTGACGCCCAATTCTGGAAAATCTAACCCCATAGAATGAAAGCATGCAAATCGCTTGCCAGGCTTGGGGTTTAACCCCGCCTCAATGGTGCGCGTGCCGAGCTTGAGATGATGCGCGATATCCCATTCTAGCGTTTCGTTATCCACGCGTGTCACAACCCAGCAATGACCATCGTCACAGACATTCCCCTTTTCCTGAGGAAAGAAAAATCCCGTCACATAGCCAGCTTGGATGCCAACGCTGCGCAAGGCGGCTAAGAAATATGTGTTAATGTCCACACAAGACCCTTGAACCACACCGCAGCCAATGGCCGGAATGATGTCAGCGCCGTCATTAAAGGTGACATCAGGATGGCCATATGTGAACCGCTCCGCCACGTGGCACGCAATTTTCTGGACCAAGTCATTCCCTGTTAACCCATCCTTTACAGCTTGGATCTCTGACACCAATTCATCAGCAAATAAGCTATATTTCGACGGTCTCGGCTGAAATAGGATCTCAGGATAGTCATAAGGGACATCATCGAACATGAGATCAATTTCGATCTGCGGTGAGGTCACATCCATCACCATTGCTGTTTGTCCGGTGTAGGGTTCTTCAACGCGTCTCATGTCTGCGCCAACAACATCCACACAGCGCCCATATGGGGTTTGCAACCCGTATGGAATTAAGACCTGCGTCACATGGGTATTAGTGGATGCTGAGTATTTTATACGCGCCATTGGGTCGTCCTTTATAGCAATTTGAACCCTGAGTAAGCGAGTGAGTTAACGGTTTTATGAACACCTCAAAGCGGAACTTGCATCCTAAAACCAAGTCCATTTGGTCAATGCAATGCCTGTCTAGCTCGGATCAAAACCCTAAGCGTTTTCTACTGCATCATAGATCAAATTCTCATGGATCCAGCGCTCTAGCGCCGCCATGTCAAGAATTCTGACTTTGCGATATGACACTTCGATAAGCCCCTTATCGCTCAGCTGTCCCAACACCTTGTTAAGGTACGCGCGCGTAACGCCAAGGAACATTGCGATATCTTCTTGTGAGATATCGAGCTCAGCCGTATTTGTGTCGGTTGCATTCGTTGCGTTGCGGGCGTTTTTCAACAATAGTCTCGCCAAAACAACAGGCTTCGCAAGACCTCGGAGGTCATTCAATATTTCGATAAGCTGATGTACTCTTTGAACGTTGCTGACCAAAAGCGCATGCGTGATTTCGGGGTATTGTTCAGCAAAGCGTTGATATTCGGATGCCGATAATGTCAATAATTCGGTATCCCCGACAGCCTCTGCATCATGGGTGCGCGCCGCCCCTGCAAACAGGGTGACTTCATTAAATTGCTGACCTGGACCAAGGATCGCCGTCAACATTGCCGAGCCGTCCACGCCAATCGTCATTAAGCGGATATGGCCTTTTAGAATGATTGCCAGATCAATCGTCTTATTGCCGCGGCTCTGAACCAATTGCCCATCACCAAGCTGCACACGTGTCCCCGCCGCGAGAAGCGCCTCGCGCACATCAGAACTTAGCGTGTCCCATACGCCCGTAGCATAGCTGTTGAAACTTGAACCCATTTTAAGAAATTCGCATGATTGAGCACTAATTGACAGACCAAATACTGTCTGTGTCGTGAATATGCAATCCTTGCACGAACGGGAGGGTTTGCGATGCTAAATCGATTCATTATTTCGACATGTATGGCTATTGGCGTGTCCGCAGGCGGTGTGACTGCGCAAACGAATGAGGCACGCCCCAACATTCTTGTCGTTTTACTAGACGATGCAGGTTTCATGGATTTTGGATCCTACGGCAGCGACACCGCTACGCCAAACATCGATGGGCTGACCGAAAATGGCACAGCGTTTTCACGGTTTTATGCGACACCGCTCTGTGGACCCAGTCGTGCAATGCTACCCACGGGACAAGACAATCACATGGTCGGCTCTGGCACCCTTGCTGAAGTTCTGACGCCTGAAATGCGCGCATTACCGGGCTATAATATGACGTGGCAGGAGGACCAGGCTACAATCGCAACTCATTTAAAAAGCGCGGGATATCAGACATTTGTAACCGGGAAATGGGGGGTCGGTGATATTGGGGCCAACCTGCCGCATCGGTTTGGTTTTGATCGCTCTTGGGTTTTGGATGCCACAGGGGCCAGCAACTATGCGGCCAAGTCGTACCTACCGCTTTACAAAGAGGTGCAATGGTTTGAGGACGGCCAACCCGTGACGTTGCCCGAGGATTTTTATTCATCCCGCGATATTATCGACAAAATGATCAACTATCTTGACGCGGCTGATCCCGACAAACCATTTTTTAGCTACCTCCCTCTGATGGCGGTGCACCTGCCGGTTCAAGTGCCCCGTGACTATGTCGACAAATATAACGGTGTATTTGATCGGGGTTGGGACGTCATGCGACAAGAGCGGCTAGAGCGCGCCGTTGCGCTTGGCCTTGTCCCGGACACGGCCACGCTACGCCCACCGCTTGAGGGGCATCGAGACTGGGATAGCCTCAGCGAAGATGAACAGGCCTATTGGGCCCGCGCCATGCAGGTCAACGCAGGTATGATGGAAGCGGCAGATTTTCATCTGGGCCGTTTGCTAGACCACCTTGAGAATAGCGGCCAGCTAGATAACACGATTGTCGTTGTGACGTCCGACAATGGGCCAGAATACAACACACTTGGCAAAACGGCGCCCCCTGCAATGCGGGCCTTTGAGCGCACTTGGATGGCGATCGAGGGCTGGGACGTTGAATTCGAAAACCTCGGTCAAAGGGGTAGCCATGCAGGTATTGGGCCTGAATGGGCTACAGTTTCGGCCGCGCCGTTTCACCTCTATAAGTTCGCTTCTGGCGAAGGCGGGGTGCGCGTTCCAATGATAGTTTCGGGACCGGGGATCGACACGAATGGGTTCGTTGATGCCCGCGCGATGATTTCTGATATTACACCCACCCTATTGGACCTAGCCGATGTCCCGTATGACGCGGATGATTTCTATGGCCGCAGCCTCGCTCCGATCCTTGAGAGCACGGAGGCGGATGTTTACCAAGATGACGACGCCTTCGCCGTCGAAGTCAGCGGGACAGTCGCGCTTTATCGGGGAAACTGGAAACTTGCCCGTGCACCCGAACCCTTTGGTGACGGGGAATGGCATCTCTATGACATCGCTAGTGATCCAGGTGAAACGCGCGACTTAGGGGATCAAAATCCTGAATTATTGTCTGATATGGTAGCAGAATATCAAACCTATGCCAAAGATGTCGGTGTGTACGAATTACCCCCCGGACAAAGTGCGCGCAAACAGTTGAATATAAACGCAATCAAAAAAACGCTCACAAACTATTGGTATTTGCCATTTGGGATCGTTGTTAGCCTTTTGCTGGTGCTTTTTGGGACTTATCGCGGTCTGCGCTGGCTGTTTCGACGTCGCCCAGCTTAACCTGATAAACGTTTAAATTGATGGAGTGGAATATGAAACAGGTCACAGAACAAAAGGGCATTGCAAGCAGCACACCAAGTCCGCTGAAACTGTCGGTCGTCAGATAATTTGGAACACTAGAGCTGTATGAAGCATGGAGGCTCTGGTACACCTATGATTTGATTATGCAGCTTGTTTTTGATGTTGCAAGCGGCGGTTTTGGATTGTTAGTTTTTTGATATTTTTCCTTTCTCTGATGATGTTTTTGTCTCGTCCGAAGTAAACATCCGCGGGTGTGACATTGCCCAAGCTCTCGTGGTATCGTTGGTTGTTGTAATAATCGACGAAGGCTCCGACCTGCTGTTCAAGGTCGCCAGGCATGTAATAATTTTCCAACAACACGCGGTTTTTCATGGTTTGGTGCCAGCGTTCTATCTTACCCTGTGTTTGGGGATGGAACGGCGCACCGCGTATATGGTCCATTTTTTGTTGTTCCAGCCACTTGGCCAGATCGCCAGATATATAACACGAACCATTATCGCTGAGCAGGCGAGGCTTGTGCTGCACGACAGCCTTATCGCAACCAGACGCCGCTAAAGCCAATTCAATTGTATCAGTTACATCTTTGGCGCGCATGGTCGTGCACAGCTTCCATGAGATGATGTAGCGGCTGTAATCATCCAGGATCGTGGACAGATAATACCAGCCCCAACCGATGATCTTGAAGTAGGTAAAATCCGTCTGCCACATTTGGTTGATAGCAGTCGTTTTGTCTTTGAACTCTTCAGCAGCTTTGATCACCACATAATCAGGGGCCGTGATCAAATCTGCTGCCTTCAAAATGCGATAAGCCGATGATTCAGATATAAAATACCGCTTCTCATCAGTGTATTTCACCGCCAGTTCACGTGTGCTCAGGGCTTCGTGTTCCAAGGCAAACTCGATCAGATCTTCACGGCGCGCATCGGGGATACGGTTCCAAACAGAGCCAGGCCGTGAAGGTTTATCAGATAGTCTATCAAGGCCACCCTCAAGATACAAATCATACCAGCGGTAGAAGGTGGTGCGCGGGATGCCCAGCATGTCCAGGGTTTGCTTTGTTGGCAGATGTGACCCCTCAACGGTGCGGATGATTTCAAGTTTTTCAGAGGCAGGATATCTCATTCCTCGTATCCCCCATCCCCGATCATGCTTTTTTTAAGCAGACGGTTTTCCAAGGTCAGATCGGCCACGCACTCCTTTAACGCCGACGCTTCTGAACGTAATGCCTTAACTTCAGGCGTAGTTGCCTGTCGTGCTGTATCGCCAGATAGCTGGCGTTTACCTGCTTCTAAGAATTCTTTCGACCATTTGTAATACAGGCTTTCGGCAATGCCTTCGCGACGACACAACGCGGCGATGCTTTCTTCGCCCCGAAGGCCCGCCAAAACAATACGGATTTTTTCCTCCGCAGAATATTTCCGCGCAGTCTTGCGCCGAATGTTCTTTACCAACTTATCTGCAGCTTCCTTGCTGCCAACGGATTTCTGTCTCATCTTCACTCCATGAAGGTTACGATGAACCAGAAATCCTCCTAACTCAATTCAACAAATCTGTCCCAAAGGCGATGACGTTAGACATGCTCTATACCTCTGGAACAACAGGCGATCCCAAGGGGATCATGGTTAGCTTTCGCAACATCGGTTATAGCGCGTCCACCGCCGTTGAGGCCTTGAACTATACGCCCGACGATCGGTTGATCTCATACCTTCCCTTGGCGCATATCACCGAACGCGCCATGGTGCAGCATGTTGGTCTGTATCACGGCTGTACTGTGTCTTTTACCGAATCCCTCGATACATTCGCCGAGGATGTGCGTAACGCGGCGCCAACTGTCTTTATCTCGGTTCCACGTCTTTGGATGAAGTTCCAAAGTGGCATTCTGGCCAAGATGCCGCAAAAGAAGCTGGACCGGTTCTTGAAAATTCCAGTCCTCAAAAACATCGTGAAAAAGAAACTGCGCGCGGCGCTTGGCCTGACAGATGCACGTATTTGTGGGTCTGGAGCAGCCCCAATATCGCCTGCGGTTTTGGAATGGTTTAGCAAGCTAGGGATCAATATTACCGAAGGTTATGGGATTAGCGAAACCTCAGGCCTCTCTGCGGTTCAATATCCGTTTGAACATGCCAAGCTGGGAACCAATGGACGACCTGCGAAGGGAACGTTGATGAAGATCGCAGAGGATGGCGAATTGCTGATCGGTGGCGACGGGGTCGTAAAGGGATATTACAAGGATGCTGACAAAACAGCGGACACATTCCGCGATGGCTGGCTGCATACGGGCGACAAGGGCGAGATTGATGCCGACGGATGTCTGCGGATCACTGGCCGCGTGAAAGAAATTTTCAAGACAGCCAAAGGTAAATACGTTGCCCCGTTGAAAATCGAAAGCATGATGCAAGAAAACCCCTATATCGAACAGATTTGTGTGATGGGCATGGGGCTTCCGCAACCCGTTGCCGTGATCGTCTTGGCCGACGGGACCATGGCATCACAAGGTGAAACGCAGGTGCAGGCGGATCTGGCTAAAACACTGACAAGTGTGAACGCGCGTTTGGAAACCCATGAAAAGCTAAGCCACGTTGTTGTTGCCAAAGATGCTTGGACTGTTGAAAACGGCTTTCTCACACCGACCCTGAAAACCAAACGCAACCTGCTGGAAAAGAAGTATGGCGAATTGATAGCCAAGCCGAAAACCAGTGCGATCCTGATCGAGTAAAAATTATTTAGCGAAGGCTCGTAACCTTGTGGTTATAAAACCAGCCAACTATCGGGCCTTCGCACATCTCGCCCATGTGTTCATCGCAACAAAAAGGGACATGCCATCATCCCGGCCAAGGATACTAAAACGACCACAGATGGCCTACACTGCCGATCTTCGTGTGATCACATCTCGTGCCACCTAAAGTGATTGAGGAGGCTGCGCTTGGAGCCAGTTCTGCGTTGCAAGATAATGGTTGAGCTGATCGATTGACATTTTTCCCCCGTGGCGCACAGAATAACACGCATTTGCAACAGTTCTGTCACATCACAGTTACCTTGATGTATTTTACACCTGTGCAACTATGGCTGGAGGATGACATGCAACGAGTGGTATTTGATGGCAAAGGCCAATTTTGGCGGGGCAATTTGCACACGCATTCCAACCTATCTGACGGGGTATTGGACCCAGAAGAAGTGTGTCGTCGCTACAAGGCCGAAGGTTATGATTTTATCGCTCTGACGGATCATTTCATCGGCCTCTATGGGTATCCAATCGCGAATACGGTTCCCTTTCGCGATCCTGAATTTACAACGATCCTAGGTGCTGAGCTCCATTCTGGTGCCATGGAAAATGGCGAGCTTTGGCATATTTTGGCAGTTGGCTTGCCACAGGATTTTGCCCATGCAAATGCCCCGGGCTTCCTTCCTGTTGAGGGACAAGAAACGGGTGCAGAAATTGCACAACGGGCGCGTGATGCCGGCGCGTTTGTCGCCATTGCACATCCACAGTGGTCTGGTCTGACCTTAGCAGATGCACGCACACTCACAGCTGCGCATGCAGTGGAAATTTACAACCATGGCTGCGCCGTTGGCTGTGATCGCGCCGATGGGGCGGCGATTGCCGATCTATTGATTTCTGAGGGACGCGATGTGACCTTGATTGCAACGGATGACGCACATTTCAGCGAACCTGATCATTTTGGCGGCTGGGTCATGGTGCGGGCCGAAGAGAACACGCCAGAGGCCTTGCTAGAGGCGCTCAAACAAGGGGATTTCTATTCCTCACAAGGGCCAGAATTGCGAGGCATCACCCTCAGTGATAAAGAAATCACCATCGAAAGCAGCGCCGTGTCCAGCGTCATTGTCCAAGGGTTTGGATCCGCCGCAACAGCCGTGCATGGGCAGTCCATGACAAAAACCACGGTTAATCTCGCGCGCTTTTTCAATTCTGACTGGCTCCGTGTGACGATCGTAGATCGCGCAGGCCAACGCGCATGGTCAAACTCGTTTAAACGATAGGGGTATCAACAGCCCATAGCGCGCGGTTAAAAGTGAAAGCCCGCCCAAACGTCATCATCCATATTCCAGTTAACTTTTTCGCAGCCTGATGAAGACATAAGGCATCAGCAGCGACAGTAAAAACAGGCGGAATACGTGATGTGCAGCAACAAATGCGGGATCATATCCTAGTGAGAGGGCGATTGCGGTCATTGCCTCGACCCCTCCTGGTGCAAAGGCAACAATTAACAGGGCTGGATGTACACCCATCATCCAAAATGAGACCACAACACCGAGCAAGGATATAACTCCCGCGAGTGCAGTCACCACAAGGCCAGGCAACAAGTAGCCCAATGTTTCGCGCGGCGGTGTCGTTGCAAATCGACTGCCAATCAAAATGCCCATGATCATCAAAGTCCCACTGGCCAAACTATCGGGAATACGCCCTGGTGTAATGTTAAATCCATGGCCAAGCGCACTGATGACCATTCCTGCAATTAGCCATGCGGCGGGCACATTCCAACGTTGAAACAGGATTGCGACAGGGATGGAGACCACCACTGTTGCCGCCAAATGCCAAGGCTGTGCGACCTGAGATGACAATAAATCAAATCCGCTGGATCCATAGATAAATTGCACCAACAGAGGCAATCCCAATGTCAAAGCCAGAACCCGCACAGTTTGAATGATTGCGATTGCACCAACGCTGCGATTGGCGTCAATCGCAATGGATAACACATAGCTTAGATGACCCGGTGCAGATGCTAAGGTTGCGGATAATATATCCATTGAAAACCAGCGCGTTAACGTCCAACTGGAGACCGCCAATATCAACAGGACGCATAAGCTCATAACCGCAAGGGTCGCGGGCCAATGGATCGCCGTCTCCAAAACTTCGGGTGTGACAGCAGTGCCAATGTTAATACCTAGGACCAATATACAAGCATTGCGCAACTTTACGGGTAGATCTGCGTTTACGCCTAGCAATGAAATTATGGTGACGGCGGTAGCCGCGCCCGTTAGCGCTGGCACGGGAAAGTTGATGGTTTTGAAAACGATATAGCCCAGCCATGCGCTGATGACAGCGATGCCGATGGGCATTAGTTTAGTCACCGTCATAGGTCCATCGATAGCTTGGGGGCGTTGGTCCTTTATTTCGCCCCCCCTGCTCTGTTTGTTCCCATGCATGGGCTAAGATACCGACTGAACGTGACAGGCAAAACAACCCACGCGCAAGGGCGGGCTCAAAACCGAGTTCCGCATAAATAACACCCGTTGCCCCATCAATATTCATCGGCACATGGCCTAAGGTTTTTTCGATATCTAAGGCAATGCGTTGGTAGTGCCCTTGGCAGGCCCCCTTGGATACGGCTTGATCCACCATGTCCATCAATTTGGGCGCGCGGGGATCTGTTGGTTTATGAAACCTGTGCCCATAACCCGGCACCATTTTTCCATGGTCTTCACGCCATTGAGCTAGGGCGGCCTCTGTGTCAGTGTCCTGTTCTGCAATCCAATGGAAGAGTTCAACGGCCTGTTGACCCGCCCCTCCATGCACATCACCCAACATATTTACGGCGCTTGCCATTGCGTTGTTCAACGGTAAGCCACAAGTGACAGCCATTCGTGCGGCCGCGATTGACGGGGCTTGGGGACCATGATCGACAGCCGAGACCAATGCCGCTTCGAATAGAATGAGTTGATCAGGCGACGGGAGATCACCGCGGATCATGAACCAAATCATTTCAGCAAAGCTGAGTGTTCCGATGAGGTCTTGGATAGGGGTTCCACGCAGGTTGATTTTACCCGGTTCCATGTCAATGATTTTGGTGCGCCACCAATCTGAAACGTCATTCATAAAATGCCCTCATTCCTAAGGCGTGAAATTTCTGTCTCATCTAGCCCGAGTTCCCCCCAAATGTCATCATTATGTTCGCCCAATGTTGGGGGCGCGCTTTGCGGATGCGGGCGTTGACCATCTTGGACAATGGGGCTGCCCATCAAAGACAGGTCATCCATGCGCTGGACCAACCCGCGCTCTCTTGTTTGCGGATCACTAAGAGCATCTTGAACCGTTTGCACGACACCCGCTGGAACGCCGAGACTGTTGAACTTAGGCACCCAATACTCAGCAGGCTGGGTGATCAAATGTTGCTCAAGGAGTGCGCGTAAAATATGGCGGTTCTCTTTGCGGGCGTCGCGCGTTGAAAATCGCGGATCATGGCCCAAATCTGTGCAGCCCAGTTCTTGAATTAAAGCGTCCCATTGCGTTTGACGATTGGCTGCAATGTTGATGGGCCTATCCGCTGTCGCAAAGGTTCCTGAGGGAGCAGAGGTCATGTTTTCGTTGCCCATCGCAACAGGGGCAACCCCTCCGATAAGATAATTAGACACCACCCAACCCATCGTGGATAAAACCGCATCTGTCATCGCGATATCCAAAAATGTACCACGCGGCTTTGCATTGAGCGCGGCGCAAATAGCAAATGCTGCGGTCATGCCTCCGACTGTATCCGCCAATGGATAGCCCACCCGTAACGGAGCGCTATTGCTGTCACCTGTGACAGACATGACACCTGCGATGCCTTGGACAATTTGATCATAGGCAGGGTCATCTTTGCGCGGGCCTGATTGGCCAAACCCACTTATGGCGCAATAGATCAGATTTGGATTGACCTCTCGCAATTCTTGATAGCCAACACCGAGGCGGTCCATCACGCCCGGGCGAAAATTTTCAATCAAGACGTCAGCAGACTTTACTAAGTCGCAGAGCAGCTCCCGACCGCGCGGGGTTTTCAAATTCAGAGTTACGGATCGTTTGGCTGCATTTTGCGCCAGAAAGCTGATCCCCATACCCTGCGCATTACGGGTCGGATCGCTCCCTAATTCGCGGGCCAAATCACCACCAGTGGGGCGTTCAACCTTGATAACATCCGCCCCCATCAATGCCAGTTGATATGCGCAATAGGGGCCAGCTAAGACATTGGTCAAATCCAGCACCCTAATATCACTCAATGGAGCAGACATGATCGCATTAGTCTCCTTGGATGACCTTCGCGCGCCGCGTGCGTCTTGCGCGCAGGCTCGGCACGATGATCAGCGCCACTGCCAAAATCAACAGCCCCAATGTCATTGGACGCTGCATGATGAAGTTGATGCCATCATAAAGCTGCATCGATCGGCTAAAGTTATCCTCTAACATTCGCCCTAGAATGAACCCGATGAGTAACGGTGCCAGTGGATAATTTGCAAACCGCAGCACTGTTGCACAGACCCCAAGCCCCACCAAAATCAACAACTCGGTTGAATTGTTCTGTCCAATGTAGCTGCCCATAAGCGTAAAGAACAAAATAAACGGAATAAGATAGTTACGCGGGATCGACAAAATCTTGGCGATATAGGGGATCAAGGGAAGGTTCAGGATCAAGAGGACCAAGTTGCCGATATACATTGATATGATGACGGACCAGAAAATCTGTGGTTCATCCGTCATCAAACGTGGCCCCGGATTAACATTCAATGCAATCAAAGCACCTAGCAAAATTGCCGTGGTTCCAGACCCAGGAATGCCTAATGTTAATAGGGGAACAAATGACCCTGTACAGGCGGCATTATTGGCGGTTTCTGGGGCTGAAAGCCCTTTGATAGATCCATGGCCAAATTCCTTTTGTTCCGTCTCAGAGGCAATGTTACGCTCAACAGCATAGCCTAAAAAGGACGCAATGGTCGCGCCAGCACCTGGAAGAACGCCGATAAAAAACCCTTGCAGCGACTGGCGGCCGATCACCGGTGCAATTGCGCGTGCCTCTTGTCGGCTAATGCGGAGATTTTCAATCTTTCCGTTATTTTCCTGTGAGGATCGCGCAGGGTTCAACACCAAAAATATCGCCTCTGGCAGTGCAAAAATTGCCATGGCGAGGGTAATAAAGCTAAAGCCAGATTGCAGATCCATTAACCCCATCGTGAACCGAGGCATATTGAACAATGCGCCCTCTCCGACTGTTGCCATGATCAATCCAACAAGCGTCATGAGAACCGCCTTGGCGACGTTTCCTGAGCCTGCGAATGCTGCAATTGCGCCTAGGCCAACCACCATCAACGCAAAATATTCCGCCGAGTGGAATAGCAAGGCAACAGATGACAGAGCAGGAGCGAAAATCATCAACAAAACGGCGCCGATTGTTCCACCTGCAAAGGACGAAATCGCGGCGATGGTTAAAGCTTTGCCCGCTTTGCCTGCGCGCGCCATGGGATAGCCGTCAAAACTGGTCGCAACAGTGCCCGCGACCCCTGGCGCGTTGAGCAAAATAGAGGACGTCGAGCCGCCAAAAATAGCGCCGTAGTAAACGCCAGCCAGCAAGATTAATGCCGCAGAGGGATCGCCCATTGAAATGGCGACAGGTATCATAATCGCAATAATGGACATTGGACCTAAGCCCGGTAACATCCCAATGAATGTTCCAATCAAACAGCCACCGATCACCATCGCCAGATTTTTGATAGAAAAGGCCGTCTCAAGGCCAATAAGTAAACCTTCTAACATGTCATCCTCCGATCAAAAACGTGGGAAAGGGGCGCAAGAATATGCCCAGGACTTGTTCAACAAGATACCAAATCACAAAGGCCGCAAAGGTTGTGATGGGGATAAGAAAATGGAACTTCCGTTCGCCCAAAATGGCGGCAGACACGCTCAAAAAACCAACTGTGGCTATGAAGAACCCAAATGGGCGCAGAGTAAGAGCGTAGACGACCATCATCGCAATAAGCAGCGCCGCTTGACCAATGTTGTAGTCACCCAACCTGCGGTAATCGATGTCAGCTTCTTTGGAGCTACTTTCAGATTTTTCCAAACCCAATAGGATCACGAGAGATGTTACAATCGCCATCACGGACAAAATTTTGGGAAAGGTCGAAGGCCAAACTGGATTACGTTGCATGAACGGGGGCAATAGTTGGTCCATCGTGAAATAAGCAGCATACCCGTAAACAATCGAAATAACTAATATGATCAGAGCGATCCAGCGATCCAGTGCCATTCTCTACCTCGTGTAAAATGGTTTTGGCCCGCACAATTGGCGGGCCAAGAGAGTTTGATTATAGGAACCCTAGCTTGCGCATTAGGTCGCCAATTTCCTGTTCTTGCTTTTCTAGGAACGCGCGGAAATCATCACCGTTGTTATGAATGTTGACCCAGCCATTGCGTGAGCGCACAGCTTCCCATTCTGGCGTGTCATACATTTTTGTGATGGCATCTTGATATGCTGCCAATTGGTCCGCAGGCAAACCAGGTGCCGCAAAGAACCCACGCCAGTTCACGAATGATGTGTCTAGGCCTTGCTCTTTCATAGTTGGTGCATCTGCATAAGCTGCGACACGCTCATCTGATGTGACGCCCAGAATTTTAACTTCGCCCGCTTCGGCCAAAGCAACTGCTTCTGAAAATCCAGTAGATAGAGCGTCGATTTCACCAGATAGCAAGGCTGCCATCGCATCACCACCCGCGTCATAGGGGATGTATTTTACGGCTGTTGGATCTTCGCCAGCGGCCTGCATGACCATCGCCGCAACCAAGTGGTCCATGCCACCAGGAACCGAACCACCACCAACAGCAGTTCCGTTTGGATCCGCGCGATACGCTGCCAACAGCTCATCCATAGAATTGATCGGGCTATCCTTGCCGACAACCACTGCTGCATAATCACCAATTGTACCGGCAACCAATGTTAGGTCACGGAAACTTTGTGGGAAAACACCAGTCAAAGAACGAATGACGATTGGTGTGGAATTAACCATCAACGTCCCGTGGTTTGATTCAGCATTTTCGATCAAGTGTGCAATGGCTTTACCACCACCACCGCCTGACATGTTTTCATAAGAGGCAGAGCCAACCAAGCCTGCGCCTGTCAATGCTTCGCCTGTGCCACGTGCTGTTCCATCCCAGCCACCACCGGCGCCACCAGGAATTAGAAAGTGAATGCTGTCTACGACTTGGTGTCCACCTGCATGCGCAGACCCAACCAATGAAAATGCGGCCGCTGCCGCCAATAAGGCACGACGGCCCATAGTGAAAGTCATAACGTTTCCTCCCATTTGACTTGCTGGGCGAAACCGCCCATGAATTGGACACCATCTAGCAAAAACCTGACACGGACCTGACATCCACAGAAAGAATTAAACACATGCGGTTTCTACTGGTAGAGGACAACCAAGCTTTGGCTGACGCCGTCGTGGACCGATTGCGTTTGGATGGCCATGCCGTCGATCATGCTCAGGATTTACAATCCGCCTTTGATTTCACGGCTACAACGGAATACGACCTTATTTTATTGGACATAATGTTGCCCGATGGCGATGGTCGCACGTTTTTGCAACGCCATCGAATGGCTCAAACCCAAACGCCCGTTATTGTGTTGACCGCGCGATCTCAGGTCTCAGATCGGGTTGGTATGTTGGACTTGGGCGCCGATGATTACATGGTCAAACCCATCGATTTCTCGGAACTCGAGGCACGATGCCGAGCTGTCTTGCGTCGTCGCGGCGGCAGTGCCCGCAATATCGTGACCTACGGAACCCTAACGTTTGATCCCTTGGCGGGAACACTAAGAATAGATGATTCCGATATTCCTTTGCGCACACGTGAACTGCGCTTGCTCGAAATTTTCCTCAACAGTCCCAGTCAAATCATCCCGAAATCGAAACTTGTGGACCGTCTGTTTTCCTATGACGAAGAGGTCACAGAAAACGCGATAGAAGTGTATGTCGCCCGACTGCGCCGGCATTTGGCTAACTCCACGGTGTCAATCAAAACCATTCGTGGATCAGGGTATAAATTGGACGTCGAGCCATGAGAGCGCCCGTCGTTCAAGGGTCCATTCGACGCCGTTTAACGATTACGTTTTTATCGGCCTCCGCAGTCATCTCAATCTTGGTCTATGTCGCGATTCAATCTGTTGCACGCCAAGCGGTTCAAGCCAGTCAGGATAACATCCTATTTGCCTCCGCGATCTCTATCCTCGACAGCGTGCAAGTACGTGATGGCGCCTTGCTCATTGATCTCCCCTACTCGTCTCTATCAATGCTGGATAGCGTTACGGATGAGCGGGTTTTTTATGCGATTTACCAGAATGAAACTTTTGTAACGGGCTATGATAGCTTGCCGATTCCACAGGGAGTGACGGATAGCAAAGGGGCCTATCAAACAGAGGACTTTCTAGGGGAAACAGTGCGTATTACAGCCGTGGATCGCGTTTTTTCAATTCAAGACACTCCGCAAAACTTGACTGTGGCTGTTGCACAAACTCAAACCAATGTGCGTCAAACTATTGAAAAAGTATGGCGATGGGCGATTGGAATGGGGCTTGCTTTTTTTGCCGCTTCGGTTGCTGTGACTTGGATATTGGTTGAATTCGCAACGCGCCCTTTACAACGCTTGACCCAATCCATTTCACGCCGTGGCCCCAAAGATTTACGACCCGTTGCCACCCCAGTGCCGCTCGAAATGGCGCCCTTGGTGACGTCGTTAAATTCCTTAATGCAGCGTTTACAGGTCTCTTTAAAGCGGTCTGAAGAATTCATCGCAGAGGCCGCTCATCGCGTGAGAACACCCTTGGCAATTGTTCGCACCCAAGCAGATGTAACGCTGCATCGTGTTGAAAAAGAACATAATCGCAAGGCCCTGCGCGATATTGTGCGCGCCATTGACGAAAGCTCCCGCGCGGCAGGTCAGTTGTTAGATCACGCAATGGTCACGTTTCGCGCGGACGATCTAGAAAAAGAGGACGTCAGTTTAACCAAACTGGTGCAGGCGGTTTTAGAACAACTTGGTCCAATCGCAGGGCTACGGGATATCGAATTTATCGCAGATCTACAGCCCGACGTTAAGATCAAAGGGGATCCCATCATGTTGCAAAACGCTATTCATAATGTTTTGGACAATGCGATTAAATATACACCCCTTCTGGGCCAAATCGATGTCTCGCTAAGCTGCGCTAACTCAGATGCGCAAATTTGTGTCACGGACACCGGACCAGGCCTTCCTGGGGGGAGCACCTCATTTTTGACGCAACGGTTTCAACGCGGTGAAAATTCCGGTGGCGTGATTGGGTCAGGACTAGGGTTAACAATTGTGCGCGATGTGATGGCCGCGCATAATGGGACACTGGAAATATCAAACAAAACAAAGGGGGGCGCATGCGTTCTTTTATCTTTGCCATTGGAATAATATGGGCCTCATTTGTGCATGGCTTTGAAATAGAAGCAGAAGAACGCTTTGGACCAGAAAACGCACAAACCAGTTTGAGCATATTGTCGACAGCAGATATTGCGTATTTTGAACCGATGATCCGGTCTTTTTTGGCAACCAATCCAGACATTGCCATCGACTATACTGTGGCCTCGTCATCCCAAGTGATGACGGGGATTGCCGAGGATCAAGTGCGCTTTGACCTTGTGATTTCTAGTGCAATGGATTTGCAAATTAAATTGGCAAATGACGGGTTTGCACTCAAGCACACGCCGCCGCGAACTGTGGATTTACCGGCTTGGGCACATTGGAATTCAATGGTTTTTGCCTTTTCTCAGGAACCCGCGACGGTGGTCATGTCCAAGGACACTTTGGCCGCCTTGGGACCCTATCAAACCCGCCAATCTTTGATCGGGTTGATCCGCAAAAATCCAGATCAGTTTCGAGGTCGTATTGGAACATATGACATTCGTAGTTCAGGTTTAGGCTATCTATTTGCGACCCAAGACGCACGGGGATCAGAAACATTCTGGCGGTTGATGGAGGTGATGGGGCAGTCTGGGGTCAAATTGTATTGCTGTTCTTCGGACATGATCGGGGATGTCCTGTCCGGAAAATTGGATATCGCCTATAACGTCCTAGGCAGTTACGCCCTCCGCCACCCCCAAGCAGACCAAGTTGCAATCATCCTTCCACAAGACACCACTACTGTCATGCTCCGCAGCGTTCTCATCCCTAAAACGACACAACAGCCAGCATTAGCCGCAATGTTCTTGGATCATATCCTGCAACATGCCTTTAACGATCAAACTGGAGAAGGCCGATCTGTTATCGGCGGCACCCCCATACAACCCAGTGCAGTCAATCGCATAGGACTAGGTCCAGGCCTGTTGGTGTTCTTAGACAACTATAAGAAACAGCGGTTTTTGTTAGAGTGGGAAAGCGCGATCTTGCAATAACGGGACATTTAAACACAGTCCCAAGAGCTCGGCGTCGCTAGGTTTTGACCTCTCAGTCTATCCAGAAAAGGGTTACGTCAGAGATTATCCAAGGTCTAAAGCCACGGGTTTTTGGTACTCAGTGGCTCAAATGTGTCAAAGGCGCGGAGGTCGATCCTCCACAGTGGCGAAGAAAATCTCGATTTCATGTCAGGAACCGCAACGCCAACAACCGTGGTACGGGCTGGCTTGATCCAAGATTTCTAAGCTATTTGGGCGCCATAATTAGACAAGTTGTTGAGCCTGTTGCATAGAGGCGCCCATCCGCAACCCCGACAATCCGCCCTGTTGCGACCCCAGTGGATCGGCCTGTGTGATCGGTTTCGCCGATGGCCTCGATTTCCGCACCAACAGGAATGGATCGGATAATATTTATCTTATATTCCAATGTCGTATAGACTTTGCCCTTGGGGACTTTGGTCATCACAGCACAAGCCATCGCACTATCAAGCAATGTCCCATACCATCCTCCATGCACCGTTCCCAATGGATTAAGCGTATCAAACGTTGGAACCCCTCGGAACACGATCCGCCCATCGCCAACTTCGCTCAGCTGATATCCCAAGGCTTTGCCGATTGGAGGCGCTGGATAGCGGCCCTCTTTGATCCCCAACATAAAATCATAGCCCGACATCGTAAGCGTTTGATCCAATGTCAAAAGGTCATCAACAGATTGCGCATAAAAAGGGGTTGTCATATTGGTCACCATTGCTTTTTCACCACTGCGCCAAATCTTGGACCTTTTGGCCAGTGAAACGCCACGTCACCTAGCGGCAATAGGCGCCACTTCGATACCGCGCGGTGTCAAAGTGGAAATGATCTTGGTGATATTTATTGGCCTCTGGTCCCAACACTGTCCCAAAGATACCGCACGCCCCTCGATGCAAGGGGCGCAAGAATTTCCGACCCGACGCTGTGCGCCAGTCTTTGATCAATGTGGTTTTACTGCCATCGCTAAAACGAAATCCTGCGATATCGAGCGCCCGACCTTTGCCATGTTCCGACAGCTTGGCACCAGGTTGACCATTGCGCGTGCGACAGGAAAAATGCCCGATGATTTGTATCTGTGACACAGATTTCCCAATTTTTCGCGCCGTTGGTTTCAGCGATCTATCCGCCCATTTGGCAAAGGCCTTGGCCGTCGTGCAATCCACAACGGCGGGCTGCGTCAGGGCAATACCTGAGACGGATTTTAGCTGAACGGCATTTGGTACTGTACAGGCCGAAAGATGTCCCTGTTTCGTCCCAATCGCTTTCCCCTGAAGCCGAATATCCCCACAGACCGATCCCGCGCGAAGTTGCTGTTTGCGCTTGATCGCCTGTTGTTCAATCGCCGCAGGACGTTCAAGGGGTCGCAAGCTTTGTGTCAAAGGCAAGTGGATCGCGGGCACAGATAGGGTCATCGGGCGCGACGGGGGAATGAGCGCCTCTTCTACCGCATGCACAGGGAGGGCACATAACACAACACTCACAAAAAACCCGATGCACCCCTGAGACGTCATTTATTCCCTTTTCACGCTTGAACGCCCGAAATCTGGGGCGTCTGTATCCTGACCTGCTTCGATGATACCACGGCGGATAGAGCGTGTACGGGTGAAATATGCGTGCAATTTGTCACCATCGCCCTGACGAATGGCGCGTTGTAGATCAAATAGCTCTTCGGTGAAGCGGCCCAAAATTTCCAAAGTCGCCTCTTTGTTGGTCAAAAACACATCGCGCCACATGGTGGGATCAGAGGCGGCAATCCGCGTGAAATCACGAAATCCAGCGGCGGAATATTTGACAACTTCGCTATCTGTCACACGGCGCAGATCATCGGCAACGCCAACCATTGTGTAGGCAATCAAATGCGGCGCATGGCTTGTCACCGCCAAAACGAGGTCGTGGTGATCAGCCTCCATCTCATCAACATTTGCGCCCATCCCTTCCCAGAGCGCCCAGAGCTGGGCCAAGGCATCTCTGTCCGTTCCCTCGACCGGCACAAGGAGGCTCCAGCGATTATCAAATAAGCTCTCAAACCCAGATTCAGGTCCCGAATGCTCTGTCCCCGCCAATGGGTGCGCTGGAATGAAATGTACACCCTCAGGAATATGTGGCCCAACCGCGTCAATCACAGCCCGCTTAACAGAGCCAACATCGCTGACAGTTGCGCCCTGTTTCAGAAAGGGAGCAACCTCTTGGGCGACGTGCTCCATCGCACCAACAGGCACACAGAGGATCACCAAATCTGCGTCTTTGACCGCCTCAGCCGCGCTGTCATGAATGCTATCACACAATCCGATACGACGGGCTGTGTCGCGCGTCTCTTGAGACCGCGCATAACCGCTGACCTCTTGCGCCAATCCGCCCCGTTTGATCGCCCAAAAGATAGAGGACGCAATCAAACCCAACCCGATGAGCGCAACTTTGTCGTATATTTTTGTCATTTCTTTTCCGCTTTAAACTGACCCACCGCATGCGCCACACGACGACAAGAGGCCTCATCCCCCACAGTGATCCGCAAACAATGTGGAAGCCCATAGCCCCCAACGCGGCGGACCAAAATACCGTTGGCTTGCAGATGGTCATCACAGGCTTCAGCCTCGGCCTGAGACCCAAACCGTGCCAAAATGAAGTTCGCCATCGATGTATCCGAACTTACCCCATGTTCCGCCAAAGCGCTCGCCAACCACGCCCGAAGGCGCGTATTTTCGCTGCGACATTTTTCGGCATAGTCTGTGTCCAAAATTGAGGCCTCCGCAGCCTCAAGCGCGGTCACCGATAAATTGAACGGTCCACGCAAACGGTTCAGCGTATCAACGATGTATTTGGGACCATAGCCCCAACCAACACGCATGCCACCCAGCCCATAGAGCTTGGAAAAAGTGCGTGTGATAAATATATTGTCATAAGAATGCGTAAGCTTGGCACCGCCATCATAGCCTTCGATGTAATCGGCATAAGCCCCATCCACGACCAACAAGCAATGCGCCGGCAATTTATCCGCCAACCTGCGAATATCGCTTTCGGGGATCATGGTGCCTGTGGGGTTACCTGGATTGGTGACAAAGACCAATTTGGTCTTGTCCCCTGCCCGTTCCAATATGGCATCAACATCCACAACACGGTTTTTCTCTGCGACCACAACAGGGGTTGCCCCCGCCGCCATCGCAGAAATCTTATACATGCTAAAGCCATGTTCCGTATAGAGAACTTCGTCCCCAACACCCGCATAGGCATAACATAGGAACGAAATGATCTCATCGCTGCCGACGCCACAAATGATATTGTCGGACCAAAGATCAAACGTCTCTGCAATCGCGCGACGCAAGGATTGGTGATCGGTTGAGGGATAGCGATGAAGCGTATGCGCAGATTTCCGAATAGCCTCGACCGCTTTGGGCGACGGACCAAAGGGATTTTCATTTGAGCTAAGCTTTAACACCTCGCCCAGTCCATCAACGTGGCTCGCCCCACTTTGATAGAGTTTAATATCCGAAATACCGGGCTGTGGTACAATTTTGGCCATGCCGAACTCCCTGCTTTGCCCTTTCATACTCGGGCAATTCCTCTAATGCCAGAGCAAAGAAAAAGCCGCGGCGGTTTCCCGTCGCGGCCCTTTGCACAAATATGTGTGAAACTTAGTTTTGTGCGTAGTATTCGATGACGAGGTTTGGTTCCATGACAACTGGATACGGCACATCGCTCAAACCAGGCGAGCGCACGAATGTCGCTGTCATTTTTGAATGATCTACGTCTAGGTAGTCAGGAACGTCACGTTCGTTGTTTTGGACCGCTTCAAGAAGAACAACCATTTGCTTGGACTTCTCACGCACTTCGATCACGTCGCCTTCTTTGACGCGGTAAGACGCGATGTTCACGCGCTTGCCGTTAACCAAAACATGGCCGTGGTTGACGAACTGACGGGCGGCGAACATTGTGACCACGAATTTCGCGCGATACACAACTGCGTCCAAACGACGTTCTAGCAAACCGATCAGATTTTCACCTGTATCGCCTTTAACACGTTCTGCTTCTGTATAGATGCGACGGAACTGTTTTTCTGTTAGGTCGCCATAGTAACCCTTTAGCTTCTGCTTGGCGCGCAACTGTAGACCAAAGTCTGACAATTTCGCCTTGCGACGCTGACCGTGCTGGCCTGGGCCATATTCACGACGGTTAACAGGTGATTTTGGGCGACCCCAAATGTTTTCGCCCATACGGCGGTCAATTTTATACTTGGCAGCAGTTCTTTTTGTCATCTGCTGATCTCCTTCTCTAAGACGACGCCCAAAAGGGCGACTATGAAGGGCGTTGTCCTCTTGCACTTATCGCACGACAGGAATCCCCTTGCGGGGGCCACCAACACCAATAGAGGGGGCTGTTAGAGGGTTGTTGGGGGAGAGTCAATCCTATAACGTGCCTATTCAACATCACATGTCAGTCAATTTTAGTAGCAATGCTTTACTCGCCTCAAATTCGCCTTAAAGTGGTGCAAGTGTAATTTCGTGTGAAGCCAAATTTGGCATTACTAAATTTTGAATAGGATGTATTCGATGTTATTTTTGTTATTTTTACCTCTTTTGAGCCTCGCAGCTTACCCGTTTTTGATAAACAGCGATGATACCGATAATGAAGCAGTAACTACGAATGAGAGTGATCCTGAACCAATACTTGATAACGCAGCCTCTGAAAATGAAATCGACCGAGATTCAATTTTAAAATTTTTGAAGATTTATTCAGGGACTGTGACAGGAATCGATACACCAACGGTCAAAGACCCCGATGTAGAGCCTACCACCACGGACATAGTTGAGGAACCAGACACGTCGCCAGAAACGGTACCTGATACAGATCAGGATGACGTTATCTATATCGACGACGTACAAACAACTGGCGATGAAGGTGACAATACATTCAAAATTGAGCCAGGCCTTGACACATTTCCATTCTACTCAATTGACGCGGGTGCTGGGAATGATCAAGTCCTGCTGTTTAATCCAGAAGTCGATGAATTCAATGAAGACTCCAGTGTAAGAACCACCGTCACTGGCGGTGCTGGCGACGATCTAATAACAGCTTTTGTAAACAGTTCTTGGTTAAACGGTGGTGACGGTAACGATTCTATAAATGCCTTCATCGGTTCTGGAAATTCTGCGGTAAATGGGCAAGATGGTGACGATTATTTGTGGGCAGAAAACGTATCGTCGGGCTCAGTAGCCCTTCATGGTGGTGGAGGTAATGATACTGTTGACTTGCGAAACATAGACTACGGGATGGGAATGGGCGGAAACGGTGACGACGTCCTTTATGCTGGCGGAATAGCTATTTACGAGAACGAAGCTTATTTCCTTTCTGCCGAAGGTGGTGCCGGAGATGACACGATTCACTTTGTTTCTGATGACAAATTTTTGACTGCAGCATACTTCAGTGAGATTTTAGGTGGCGAAGGGTCCGACACTTTCGAATTGACAATTAATGAAGGTGAAATTTTTACACCGGAGTATGACGACGGTTACTCCCCCGAGAACAACCCCAACATTTTGTCGAATGAAAATGGCGTCATTCGGATAGAGGGCGTTTCATTAAATGACTTTGATCCCCAGCAAGACACCCTCAAGATAGACGTGGCAACCGCTAATGAGGAATATAGAGCCACGACAGCCCGATTGGAAACTGGCGGCGATCAGAAAATGTTCCTTGTCATCAGATACGAAAGTGACACTGAATTAACGCGTGACTTGCTTATTGGTCTCGGCGACGTCGACCTAGACATAAACGATATCAATTTTGTCGGGGATAAGACACCTCAGCTCATCACCTAAGGATGAAACGCAGCACCGACGCAATACCGATACAATACCGACGTGATACCGATGCCAAATTTCGGGACTATTTGACCCGTCGCGCGGGGCAGGTCATGAGGTGGTCGTTCACCAATCCGCAGGCCTGCATCCATGCGTAAACGATTGTGGGACCGCAAAATTTGAACCCACGCTTTTTCAAATCTTTGCTAAATTTTTGTGACAGCTCCGTTTGTGCAGGCACCTCATTGAGCGTTGCGAATTCGTTCACGATCGGCTCTCCTCCGGCATAGCCCCAACAGTAGTCCGCAAAGCTCTGTTCCGCTTCTAATCGCAGGTAAGCCTGAGCGTTTGTGATCGTTGCTTCTATCTTGCCACGGTGGCGAATGATGCCGCTGTTTTGGAGCAGAACCTCGACCTCAGCATCCCCCCACTTAGCAATCACTTGGGGGTCAAACCCTTGAAAGGACTCACGAAAATTATCACGCTTTTTCAATATGGTGATCCAACTAAGACCGGCTTGAAACCCATCCAATATCAGCTTTTCCCACAAAGCGCGGCTATCATATTCGGGCACGCCCCATTCGGTATCGTGATACTCTGTATATATCGGCTCCTGCCCTGCCCAACCGCATCGTTCCATGAAATGTTCCCACTCTTTATCTTTTGTTAGAAAGTTCGCGTCACTCTGTTCCCGACAATGGAGGCAAAGATGCGTGAGAGCAACATTTTAGACATTCCCCCGGACGAGGAATCCCCTCTCAGCTTCGCTAATGCCATGCAGGGGCGAACGATCATGGGACTTGTTCAGGAGGCCGTCACATCCAATCATGCTCTGCTCGCCTTTCAACCCATTGTCCGCAGCGGCCCAACCCACAACATCGCCTTTTACGAGGGCCTGATCCGCATTCAGGATCCCAATGGGCGCATCATTCCCGCCAAGGAATTCATTACCCAAGTCGAAGAAACCGAAACAGGGCGGTTGATTGATTGCCTTGCACTGGAGTTAGGCTTGAAAAGCTTGATCCAAGTGCCCAATTTGCGGCTAGCCATCAACATGTCCGCGCGATCCATTGGATACGGGAAATGGATCGATATCCTTGGCCGCGCATTGCGGCGGGATCCGACCTTGGGCCAGAGGCTGATTCTCGAAATTACAGAGAGTTCGGCCATGATGGTCCCCGAATTGGTGATCAATTTTATGCGTGATCTTCACAAACGCGGGATTTCTTTTGCGCTGGATGATTTTGGATCGGGATCAACGTCGTTTCGCTACCTCAGGGATTTCGATTTCGACATCCTCAAAATTGATGGCCAATTCATTCGATCTATTGAAACAAACGAGGATGATCAGGTTTTGGTGCAAGCCCTTATTTCTATTGGACAACATTTCGGCATGGATACAGTCGCAGAAGCGGTTGAAACCCCAACCGCCAATCAATGGCTGACTAAGGTGGGAATCGACTGTCAGCAGGGGTATTATTTCGCCGCCCCAACTGTGGTTCCCCCTTGGATCAAACCCGCCCAAAAACAACGTCGCGCCTAGGCGCTCCGATCTGTCACACTCAAAAATGTTGCCGCATTGCAGCAAAACAGGTAAGAGAGGCGCAATCATTAGGAGGAATATATGACAAACGTTGTTATCGCATCAGCAGCCCGTACGGCCGTTGGCAGTTTCGGTGGATCTTTTGCAAACACACCCGCGCATGATTTGGGCGCAGCTATGCTTGAAGAAGTGGTGGCACGTGCAGGCATCGACAAAAGCGAAGTTTCGGAAACGATTTTGGGTCAAGTTTTGACAGCAGGCCAGGGTCAGAACCCTGCGCGCCAAGCGCATGTGAACGCGGGCCTTCCCATCGAAAGCTCAGCTTGGAGCATTAACCAAGTGTGTGGCTCTGGACTTCGCGCGGTTGCGCTTGCGGCGCAACATATCCAACTCGGCGATGCGGATATCGTTTGTGCAGGTGGTCAAGAAAACATGACGCTGAGCCCCCATGTTGCGCATCTTCGCGCGGGTTACAAAATGGGCGATGTGTCCTACATCGACAGCATGATTCGTGACGGTCTGTGGGATGCCTTCAACGGATATCACATGGGTCAGACCGCCGAGAATGTTGCCGACAAATGGGGCATTACCCGCGATATGCAGGATGAATTTGCCGTTGCCTCACAAAACAAAGCCGAAGCTGCCTTAAAAGCGGGCCGTTTTGATGACGAAGTTTTCGCCTATACAATCAAGACACGCAAAGGAGAGATTGTTGTGGACAAGGACGAATACATCCGCCACGGCGCGACAATGGACGCAATGCAGAAATTGCGCCCTGCTTTCACCAAGGACGGGTCTGTGACTGCCGCAAACGCTTCTGGATTGAACGATGGCGCGGCTGGCGCCCTTTTGATGACTGCTGAAGAGGCCGAAAAGCGTGGCATTGAACCGCTCGCGCGGATCGCATCCTATGCAACAGCTGGCCTTGATCCATCCATCATGGGTGTCGGCCCGATCCACGCCTCACGCAAAGCCTTGGCCAAGGCGGGTTGGTCTGCAACTGATCTGGATCTTGTCGAAGCGAACGAAGCCTTTGCCGCGCAAGCCTGTGCTGTGAACAAAGACATGGAATGGGATCCTGCAATTGTAAACGTCAATGGCGGCGCAATCGCGATCGGTCACCCAATCGGTGCCTCTGGCGCGCGTATTTTGAATACCTTGTTGTTCGAAATGAAACGACGCGATGCGAAAAAAGGTCTGGCCACGCTGTGTATCGGTGGCGGAATGGGCGTCGCGATGTGCCTAGAGCGGCCATAAATTCATGAGGGGGGCGTTATAGCCCCCTTTTTATTGTGTTGTTTCGCCGCAGGGCAGAAATTCATCACGAAATAATATTGCGTATTAATTATTATTTGAGTAACAGTATTATCAAGATAACTTACTAACTAGGAGAGAAGTATGGCGCGCGTAGCCCTTGTCACTGGCGGTTCCCGAGGTATCGGTGCTGCAATTTCAAATGCACTAAAAGCAGAAGGATACACTGTTGCAGCAACATATGCTGGCAACGATGAAGCCGCTGCAAAATTCACAGATGAAACAGGCATCAAGACATACAAATGGAATGTCGCAAGCTATGAAGATAGCAAAGCTGGCATCGCCCAAGTCGAAGCAGACCTTGGCCCAATCGACGTTGTGGTTGCCAATGCAGGGATCACCCGCGACGCACCCTTCCACAAAATGACGCCGGAGCAATGGCACGACGTTGTAGACACAAATTTAACGGGTGTTTTCAACACGGTACACCCAATCTGGCCAGGTATGCGCGAACGTAAATTTGGCCGCGTAATCGTGATTTCGTCGATCAATGGTCAAAAAGGTCAATTTGCACAGGTGAACTATGCCGCGACCAAAGCGGGCGATTTGGGCATTGTTAAATCCTTGGCCCAAGAAGGCGCACGCGCAGGCATCACAGCCAACGCAATTTGCCCAGGCTATATTGCGACAGAAATGGTCATGGCCGTACCAGAAAAAGTGCGCGAAAGCATCATCGGTCAAATTCCAACAGGCCGCTTGGGTGAACCCGAAGAAATCGCACGCTGTGTTGTCTTTTTGGCATCAGAGGACTCTGGCTTTATCAACGGATCAACGATCTCTGCGAATGGCGCACAGTTCTTCGTTTAAGCCACGGGACTACAACAAAAGGGGCTGCGATTTGCGGCCCCTTTTTACGTTATAGCATCGCAGGAAAGACCTGATCTGGGGGACGGTGTCCATCGGCGAATGTCTTGATGTTAATGATAACTTTTTCGCCCATTTCTATGCGTCCCTCCACAGTAGAGGACCCCATATGCGGCAAGAGAACAACGTTCTTAAGCTCGCGCAGACGTGGGTTCACATCCGTTCCATTTTCATAAACATCTAGGCCCGCACCTGCCAATTCACCAGCCCGCAACATCCGCGTCAGCGCATTTTCATCAATGACTTCGCCGCGTGATGTGTTCACAATCACAGAGGTCGGTTTCATCAATTTGAGGCGGCGGGCATTCATCAAATGAAAGGTCGATGGCGTGTGAGGACAGTTGATCGACACGATATCCATCCGTGCAACCATTTGATCCAAGCTCTCCCAATAGGTCGCCTCAAGCCCCTCTTCGATTTCAGGACGAAGCCGTTTGCGGTTGTGATAATGGACCTGCATTCCAAAGGCCTGCGCCCGTCGTGCAACCGCCTGACCAATGCGGCCCATGCCCAATATTCCCAATCGACGCCCCCCAAGGCGTCCACCCAAAAACGCAGTGGGCGCCCAACCGCCCCAGTCGCCAGCTTGCATTTGATGTAACCCCTCAGGCATGCGGCGTGTCACAGCCAACATCAAGGCCATCGCCATATCGGCCGTATCATCGGTTACGACACCCGGTGTATTCGCCACCAATATCCCACGTTCGCGCGCCGTATTGACGTCAATGTGATCCACCCCTGCACCAAAATTCGCAATCAGTTTGAGCCGAGGCCCAGCACCCCCAAGAAGCGTTGCATCAATTTTATCGGTAATTGTTGGGACCAAGACATCTGCGTTTTGCATCGCATCCAAAAGCTCGTCGCGCGTCATTGGACGGTCAGGATCGCGCAGTTTCACATCAAAGAGTTCGGACAGTCGGGTTTCAACGACCTCAGGCAAGCGCCGCGTTACAACAACAGTCAACTTTTGGGACGGCATGAACAGCTCCTGTCTTTTCTTGTGCATCAATTAATGTCAGAGTGGCCCAAGTTGCAGCGGGGCGCAAGAACCCCTTTTACAATTCGAGTTGTTAGATAGGTTATCCTTATGAAACAGGTTCTCACGGCTTTGGCTTTGGTGATTGCCCTTCCCGTCATACTCTGGGCGCAAGAGCGCGGACCGGTCACCAATTTACCTTTGCCGCGCTATGTCTCGCTCAAATCGGACGAGGTGAACGTGCGGCGTGGCCCGTCTCTCAGTCATCGTATTGATTGGGTCTATAAGAGGCGCAACATGCCTGTCGAAGTTTACGGTGAATACGAAAATTGGCGACGCATTCGAGATATTGATGGTGCAGGCGGTTGGGTGCATTACACTCTGATTTCTGGGGTGCGCAATGTGATCATTATCAACGATATGCAGCCGCTTTATTCTAAACCTGATCCCAATTCATTGATCGAGGCGCGCCTTGAGTTGAATGTGGTCGCCCGTCTCGAAGAGTGTTCGATTGATTGGTGTCGCTTGCGCACGGGCGGTTTTAAGGGCTGGGCGCCCAAGACGTCGCTTTGGGGTGTCTATGCAGATGAGATTAAGGATTAACCTTGTGACACCTCATTTTCCCGAATTATGATGATCACCTCAAAACTAGAATATGTTTTGCAACAATAATTCGCTCTCGCCATAGATCGTTTTCGTTGATATGCGAAGGCATGAGCATTTTCACAATATTTTTAGCAACCCCTCCTGGGTTAGAGCATCTCTTGCTGGCGGAAGCCTCTGAAAAAGGGTTTGCAGACTGTGCGTTGGTTGCAGGGGGCGTTGAATTTCAAGGGACGTGGCGCGATGTTTGGCGCGCCAATCTTGAGCTGCGTGGGGCAAGCCGTATTTTGGCTCGGGTCGGATCCTTTCGCGCGATGCATCTGGCTCAGCTGGACAAACGTTCGCGTAAATTTCCTTGGGCCGATATTCTACGCCCTGGCGTAGCTGTCCGCGTTGAAGCGACCTGCAAAGCCTCCAAAATCTATCATGCCAAGGCCGCAAGCCAACGGGTTGAGCGCGCCCTCGTCGAAGAAATGGGGATCACCATCGCCTCAGACGCGCCGGTGACGTTGAAGGTGCGCATAGACGATGATTTATGTACCTTTAGCTTGGACACAACGGGCGAACCTTTGCACAAGCGCGGCCATAAAGAGGCGGTCGGCAAAGCCCCGATGCGCGAAAACTTGGCCGCTTTGTTCTTGCGTGATTGTGGATATGACGGACGCGAGCCTGTTATGGATCCCATGTGTGGCTCTGGCACCTTTTTGATCGAAGCCGCGGAAATCGCCTTGGGTCTTCAGGCGGGACGATCACGCGCCTTTGCCTTTGAACATTTGGCGACTTTTGATCCGACAGCTTGGGCCGAGATGCGCAAGGGGTCTAATGAGGCAATCAGCGAACCCATGTTCTTTGGCAGCGACAGAGACGCCGGTGCCATCAAGAATTCCAAAGCAAACGCAGAGCGCGCAGGTGTTGATCATCTCACCCAGTTTAGCTGTCACGCGGTTTCTGACCTCATCCGCCCAGATCACGCCTCTGGTCTTGTGATCGTTAATCCCCCTTACGGCGCACGTATTGGGGAACGTAAATTGCTGTTCTCTGTGTATGGCGCACTTGGGAAAACCTTGCTTGAGCGGTTCAAAGGATGGCGCGTTGGGATCATAACAAGCGATCCGGGCCTTGCCAAATCAACAGGTCTGCCCTTTCAGGGGCAACCAACACAGGTCTCGCATGGTGGATTGAAAATCGGCCTCTACAAATCAGCGCGTCTGTAACACTCTGGCAATCTTCGGACGTCGCGGTTTTATGGGCGTTGGAACTGCAACAGTGTGACCTTGTTGAAGCGAGGCAACTGCTCCCTTAAGCAAAATTGATGCAGGTTTATTTTCGCGCGTACAGACCCCAACCTGAGGGACATGTGATCCCTCTAGCACCGACTGAAGCCGCATCACGACACTATCGACGACGCTTTGCCTCCACCGTTTATCTGCACGCAAAAGGACGACAAAATACCCGAACCGACTATGCAAAACGGTATCAGTTCTCGCAATTTTTGATTGCAGCTTATCCAAGGCTTCAAACAAAACAAAATCATCACCGTCAAATTTAATCACAATGCATAGACCAAAACGACAATGCCCACCTAAGTTGCGCAAAACGTCATTCAAGCTGAGATATAAGATAGGAATTGCTTTGGGTCGTCGGCGTTTTGAGATTTCTTTCAACGCCACATAGCCAAGCGCCCCGAACATAGCCCCAAGGTATCCAGCCCAGACAAACCCAGTTACGGCAACCAGACCTGTCATGAGCACTTGAATTTGATCTGCGCGCCGCCGTCCCCACATATCGCGTCCCCCTTTAAGCAAAGAGGATGGTATGAGACTGTTAAAGCTTGATTACTTTAGTACAGGAACATCATTCAATTTTTCACGAGATTTTTCAGGGTCCAACATCAAATTGGCGAAATCAAAGAGCTTGGGATCCAGCAAATGCGACGGACGTGCATTCATCAACGCGCGGAACATGACCTGACGCCGACCTGGGCTATTCTTTTCCCATTGATCCAGAATTTGTTTCACTTGTTGGCGCTGTAACCCGTCTTGCGATCCGCAAAGATCACAGGGAATAATTGGATAATTTAACGCGCTTGCAAATTTCTCACAGTCGATTTCAGCGACATGGGCCAGCGGGCGATAGAGGAACAAATCCCCCTCTTCGTTCACCAATTTAGGCGGCATCGTCGCCAAGCGACCTCCATGAAACAAATTCATGAAAAAGGTTTCCAAAATATCATCGCGATGATGTCCAAGCACAACAGCAGAGCAGCCTTCTTCGCGGGCAATGCGGTAGAGGTTGCCGCGTCTTAGACGGGAACACAGCGCACAAAAGGTCCTTCCCTCTGGGACTTTATCCATCACAATCGAATAGGTGTCTTGGTATTCGATCCGATGCGGCACTTGCATTTTTTCGAGGAACTCGGGCAAGACGGTTGCCGGAAACCCAGGTTGTCCCTGATCGAGATTGCAGGCCACTAATTCCACAGGTAACATGCCGCGCCATTTCAGCTCATAGAGCACCGCGAGCAAGGTATAGCTATCTTTGCCCCCTGACAAACACACAAGCCATTTGGCGTCGCGTTCAATCATCCCATATTGCTCGATTGCTTCGCGCACATTGCGCACGATACGTTTGCGCAGTTTCTTGAATTCAGTGGTCGATGGCGCTCCATGAAACAATGGGTGAATGTCGTCTAATTCATCAAGCATCGTCATTGTTCCTTTTGTTTGCTTTCGGGTCTGGGACGTTGTCTATTCCCATACCACCCCAAGGGTGGCAGCGTCCAATGCGCCGCACAATCAACCAGCTCCCGCGCAACCCGCCATGTTTTTCCAAGGCTTCCATCGCATAGGCCGAACAGGTCGGATGATAGCGACAGTTAAACCCCACCCAAGGAGAAAACACCATGCGATAGGCGCGAACAGGTAAAGACACAAGAAACGCCAATGGGGTCATTTTCGCGCCTCATGGATTTTACCAAGCGCGTATTTCAAATCGTTTTGAAGGTCGGCAAAGTCGCGCGATGCTGTGGCCTCGGCGCGCCCAATGAGGACATAGTCCCACCCAGCGCGTCCTACATCGGGGATCACAGCCTGAGCAATGGCTCTAAGGCGGCGTTTGGCGCGATTTCGGGCCACGGCATTACCGACCTTTTTGGAACAGGTAAAGCCTACTCTGATTGAGGGGTCTCCGTCATCGCGCAAACGCCCCTGAACCATCATGCCCTTGGTCCCCTGCTTTAACGCGCGTGCAGCGGCCAAAAATTCGCTACGATTGCGCATGATGAAATAGGGCTTAGACAAAGAAAAAGACACCGCTGAGGTATGGTCCGTGGTATGAAGAGTGTCCATAGTCACGACGTCACCAGCGATGCCTTTAAATTTCGAGTGCTAGAGCGACTTATGCGCTTAGCGACTTACGACCACGTGCGCGACGTGCGTTCAAGATTTTACGGCCGGCTTTAGTTGCCATGCGTGAACGAAAACCGTGGCGGCGTTTGCGGACCAGGTTAGAAGGTTGATAGGTGCGTTTCATCGCTCCGTCTCCGTATCGGTGGGCGCTAATCGAAATCGCGCCGTTTCATAATTCTGAGTGCTGGCTAATAAGGGCCAAGTCGGGATAAGTCAAACTCATATATGCAGTTTTGTCACAAAAACCCGTTCCAAGGGGATGTTTATGTCATTTTGCCAGATGATTGAAGGGCAATTTTCACAAATCAGCTCACTTTCATCACCCCTTTGTGAGGGGACTGGGAAAAATCATCGCGTATGGGCATTGTCAAGCCAACCCAAGGGATTCGTCTGATCGGAGACACGCCATGAAACGCTATTTACCTATTCTTGTGATTCTCCTCGGAGCCCTGTTGGGATATTACTTCCTAAAAGATATTCTCAGCTTTGACACGCTCAGGGACAATCGGGACAGCTTATTAAGCTATCGTGATAATAACTACATTTTGACCGCCTTGGTGTTTGTTGCGATCTATTTTGTCATTGTTGCGTTCTCGCTCCCTGGTGCAGCGGTTGCCTCAGTGACAGGCGGGTTCTTGTTTGGATTAGGCATGGGAACCCTGTTCAACGTAACAGCGGCGAGCTTGGGCGCTATAGTCATTTTCATGGCGGCGAAATTGGGCTTTGGCGATAAGCTTGCACAAAAGATGGACACATCGGGGGGACGGCTTGAAACCTTGTCTCATCAGCTAAAACAAAACGAAATCAGCGTATTGTTTGTGCTTCGATTGATCCCTGTCGTGCCGTTTTTTGTCGCAAATTTATTACCAGCGATTGTCGGCGTAAAATTTCGCAACTTTGCCCTCACCACAGTTCTGGGGATTATCCCCGGTGCCTTGGTATTCACATGGATTGGCGTCGGGATTGGCGATGTCTTTGACCAAGGTGGTACGCCAGATTTATCCCTCATATGGTCCCCTCACATCTTGGGGCCGCTTCTTGGGCTCGCGGGCCTTGCGGCTTTGCCAATGATCTTTAACGCCATGAAAAAGGAAACATCATGAGCCAGAGCATTCACACCGACATTCTTGTTATTGGCGCAGGCTCAGGGGGGCTGTCGGTTGCGGCGGGTGCCGCGCAAATGGGAGCATCTGTGGTGCTTTTGGAAGGTCACAAGATGGGCGGCGATTGCCTCAATTATGGATGTGTCCCCTCCAAAGCGCTCATCGCGGCGAGCAAGCGCGCGCATGTAATGCGGTCCCCGAATTCATTTGGGATTACACCACATGAGCCAGAGATCAATTTTGCCAAAGCCATGGACCATGTGCATGATGTCATTGCCCAGATCGAACCCCATGATTCCGTTGACCGTTTTGAGGGGCTAGGCGTCCAAGTGATCCAAGACTACGGCTCATTTATCGACGACACCACGGTTCAAGCAGGTGAGACGCGCATCACAGCCCGTCGCATCGTTATCGCAACTGGGTCCTCCGCGTTCATTCCCCCAATCGACGGGTTGAACAGTGTACCCTATCTCACCAACGAAACTGTATTTGCACAAACAGCGAGACCTGAACATTTGATTATTCTCGGCGGTGGGCCGATCGGAATTGAAATGGCCCAAGCGCACAGACGACTTGGATCGCAAGTCACCGTCATTGAGGCCCAGTCCATACTGTCGCGTGAAGACCCCGAAATGGTGTCCTACGTTCGGGACGCATTGATATCAGATGGCGTCACATTGAAAGAAGGTGTCAGCGTCACCGCCGTAAAACCCGGACCAGAGGCGCAGCTCTCCGATGGGTCGATCATCACAGGTGGCCACCTGTTGATTGCCACAGGACGCGCCCCTAATGTGGACCGCCTCAATTTAGAGGCAGCACAGATTAACTACGACCGGCGCGGGATTACTGTTGATGCATCTCTCAAGACCACCAATAAAAAGGTCTATGCCATAGGCGATGTCGCAGGTGGGTTCCAATTCACTCATGTCGCGGGATATCACGCAGGTGTCATCATCAAATCCGCTTTGTTTGGCCTCCCCTCCAAAGCCCGCGACACGCACATCCCCCGTGTCACATTCACCGATCCTGAGCTGGCCCATATCGGATTAAGCGAAGCTGAGTTGATCAAAACCTATCCATCGAAAACCGACATCATTCGCTTTGATTTTTCTGGAAACGATCGCGCTTTGGCAGAACGCAACGCAAAGGGGTTGATAAAACTGATGCTGCATAAAGGGCGGATCAAAGGGGTCTCAATCGTTGGCCCTCAAGCGGGCGAGTTGATCAATTTTTGGTCCTTCATCATCGCCAATAATATCAAACCCTCAAAAATCACCGCAATGATTTCCCCCTACCCGACCTTGAGTGAAGTCAACAAAAGAGTCGTCAGCGCCTATTTCACACCTAAATTATTCGATAACACAGTGGTCAAACGCGTGGTACAAACGGTGCAAAAGTGGCTGCCGTAAAAATGGGATATAATGTTTAAAACCTTATCAGGACGGTTTTTGATTTTAACAATTGCTTTTGTCATGTTGGCAGAGGTCTTGATATTCGTTCCCTCCATCGCCCGTTTTCGTGCGGATTACCTGTTTGCCCGTCTTGAGCGCGCTCAAATTGCCTCTCTCGCGCTTTTGGCAAATGACATGATCTCAGAAGAGCTTGAGACTGAGCTGCTCTCAAATGCAGGCGTTTATAACGTCGTTCTGCGCCGCGATGAAATGCGCGAACTGGTGTTATCCTCGCCCCCACCTGCCCCCGTCGGGAAAACATTCGACCTCAGAGACACGTCTGCCAGCACACTCATCCTTGACGCCGTCAATAGCCTGATGGGACAGGACCCAAGCGTTATTCGCGTGATAGGTGTTCCCTTGCTCAAGGCCGGCCTCTTGATCGAGGTCACCATGGACAGTGGCCCCCTCAGGCTGGCTATCATCGACTATGGCCTGCGCATTCTGATGCTTTCAGCGATCATCTCCGTCATAACGGCGGCGTTGTTGTTTTTTGCTGTGAAATGGACCTTGGTGCGCCCTATAAACCGCGTCGTCAATCACATGAAGGCCTATGCAAACGCCCCCCAAGATATCCGCCGCATCATTGAACCCACCGCAAAAATTGTTGAACTCAGAGACGCTGAAGACGCCTTATTTGGCTTGCAATCTGATCTCACAAGCGCATTGCGGCAAAAACAACGCTTGGCCCAGATGGGGGAAGCCGTAGCAAAAATCAGCCATGACCTGCGCAATATCCTGACAAGCGTTCAACTCTTTTCAGACCGCATGGAAGAGAGCGCAGATCCAACTGTCCAACGCTTGGCCCCCAAGCTCATCAATTCTGTGTCGCGCGCGGTCTCCCTCACAGAAGGCACCCTCGCCTTCGGCAAAGCCCAAGAGCCCGCCCCGTCCCTACAGCGCTTTGACCTAAAAGCGTTAGTGGCCGATATCTTTGACGCTGAATCCATATCGGCTAAGAATGCAGAAATTGACTTTATCAATTCAGTGCCCGACAGCTTTGTCGTTCGTGCCGATCCAGAACAGTTGCATCGCACCCTCTCAAACCTCGTGAGAAACGCAAGCCAAGCCATGCAAGCGGGGCATCATGGCGGGCAAATCGTGGTGTCCGCGACGGAAAAAGAAATGGCTTGGTTAGTCGAGGTGTCTGACACAGGACCCGGCCTGCCGCCAAAAGCCAAAGAGCATTTATTCCAACCCTTTCAAGGGGGTGTGCGCAAAGGCGGAATTGGCTTGGGCCTCGCTATCGCCCAAGAACTGATCCGCGGTCACGGTGGGGATATTGACTTGAAACACTCTGATGCGCCAGGCACCTGCTTTGAAATCACACTGCCTCAATCAACCGTCTGAAAAATCCAAAAACTTTGAAAAGAGTTACTTTTCTGACTTGCAAACCCCAACGCAGTCCCTTAAACGCACCTTCACGGACCGATAGCTCAGCTGGATAGAGTACCTGACTACGAATCAGGGGGTCGGGGGTTCGAATCCTCCTCGGTCCGCCATAAACCTCCCTTAAGTAGTTGAAATATAGTAATATTTTTTCAGGGGTGCGTAGATAGCCCCTACATTAACCCCCACAACATTTATAGCTTACTTTACTGAGCAGCCTGAGCACTTGAGTTATCGTGCAGATTTTGCCGGCGGTGACATGAGCTACTGACGATTTTTTCTAAATCCGTGAGGGAAATATAAAGGATGGTCGAAGTGGTAAAGGCACATAGATGTTGACAAGTGTCACGCGTGTTTTGTTACGCTCAAACAATGACTGATACATCAAAAAAATACCCGCTGATCGAGAGAATGATGAAAACGCGAGAGCAATACTCACTTGCGGTCGACAAACCTCAAGGTCTCGATCGCGATGAACTTGTGAAATGCGTCGTAAATTTCATACTACAGCGAAAAGAACTAGAAATGACGTTTTCATATGAGGAGAGTGATCCCACTGAAGAGTTGAAGGACACAGATGCGAGATTTGATCCTATTGAATCATATCATGCCGACCCTGCGCGATTGGAAGATATCAATATGTTTGTTGAACAAGATATGCGCCTACACGAAGTAGAGCATTTAAATCGAGCATCTACTGTAACGGCATAACGCAACCTGCTTCTTTTTGGTATCGCACAGAAAATCGAAAGAGGCGAAAGCCTGTCGGACGATTTGAAACAGTTTTTAGTTGATTATTTACTTACCCCCAGAGGTAACAGAAAAGACCGTGACGGCCGCCCTAATCGTACCGAACTAAACAAAGAGGTTACCCGTGACGCAATACGATTTGCTCGCAAGCACGGCCTCAAGGCCACGCGTAACGACGCATCAGTTGATGAAAATGGCAAAGGCAACAGTGCGTGTGACATAGTTTCAGACACTGCTGCATTACTAGCAGAAGATGGATATGGTGAGTTTGAAAGAGGATATAGTTTCAAGAGTATCAAGAAAATTTGGCTGGGACGCAAAAAGAAAGCTGGTGGCTCAAAAAAGAAATAGTTTTTGAGCCATGCGTGGTTTTTGATGACCTGGTAGGCCACAGACAAAATAACAAAGAGGCTTACCAAATGAAGTTTATACGACGAAAAGAAGTAGAACGCTTAACAGGACTATCACGATCCTCAATATATGCCATGGTGGCGAATGGCAGTTTTCCAAGACAAGTAAAGATTAGTCTTCGTGCTGTTGCATGGCGTGAAGCTGATATCTTTGAGTGGATGAACAACAAGTCAGATCTCTAATTTAGCTCATCAATGATTTGAACATACCAAAAATAATAGAGCTAAGACCAAGCCCAATACCTATTGGATTTCCGCCAAAATCATGGGGAAGTCCTAATCAGTATTGACTGAAGTGTGTCTTCAAAGGTTCTACCAAATCACAGCACATCTATTTTTTATAAATAGATGAGGGGCTTAAGGGCGTCTTTGCGGAGATGCCTATAGCTATCAAACATTACAGAAGACCAAAACGACGCGTAAATCCGCGTCTATGGTTTTCTATTGCCAAAAGGAATTTACTGCCATGAGACTTAATACCAACCAGCAAGAAACGCTAATGTATCAATCTAGACTTCTATTTCAGCATGATGAGTACGAATTGGCTCATACTCGGTCATTGGTATTCACAATTTATACAAACAAGGTATCGGACACTGAGCATTTCAAAAGAGCTGTTTATCAGAAAGTTCACCGTGCGCTTTATAAAACTTTGTCGACACCTGACCGCTTCACCTTTTCTATGATGATTGCAGCTGATGTCGAAGGCTCAAGGTCAGGAGTGGTGAGGTTAGAAACAGTAAGGAATGCAGATTAACCACATTACCATGGTGTGATGGTCTTTTCCGAGTCTGATTGGACTACTATTGAGATGGACTTGTCTCTTCACATTGCCCGTATAAAATCTGCTATTTCTGACATACGTGAAGTTAAGTCGTCCTTGATTGATAGTGATGGAGTATGCCGTTGGGACACGATTTGGATCAAGCCATTTGAAAACAACAACAGGCCAGTATTCAGGTTTTCCACGCCATTCTCAAACTATATCAATTACATTTTTAAAACAGATCATCATGCACAGAGGCATGGTCTTGTTACCTATATGCCAAGTGTCTTTCCGCATGATCTTTATCCACCAAAGGATAAGCATTCATCAGCTGAGCCACTATTTGAAGATCTCTGTGCTATTGAAGAGAAGTTTCAAAAGTCACGTAAAAGAACGGTAATGCGATAAAAATGAGTACCCCATCATTTAGTCGACAAGGCGAGACATCTCTACTGGCGCAACTTTAGTGGCTCTCACAAGACACTAGGTTCAGTTGCAGTACCATCCATAGCCATATCTGATTTACCGGAGAATATAATCCTATAGGTGTTGTTACCTTTTACACCGCATTTATGACATCTGGCTCTTTGACGAACATCATGCGCAGTCTTGTCGCCACCAACCACAGCAATCAGATTAGCTACCTCGAGCATAGTGTGATGTTTACATAGACCACAGGTGATGCTTAGCTGGTGATTAGTTATCGTTGAAAGCTTTGTCATTGTGTATCAGTCCAGCCAAATCTTAACGCTCTAAGAACTTCTTCTTGAAAGCAATAGCAAGATATTCCTTAGATGCTCTGACGTACTCTTTATACGACAGCTCTGCCTGCTGAAGAAGCTCCACACTTGGGTCGCTTGTTGCGGCTACTACATCAGTCAATTCTTGCCACCTGTCACGGCTAATAAGATATCGGCTTTCAACTTCATCGCTTAGGACCTCGCAGACTTCATCCAGATATTTCATCCTGCAAACGCCTTAACGCCAAAATGGTAAACACCGTATAAAACAGCAAGTATTGCTGCATAAGTTAATAACTTTATAGTCGTTTTCATTTCTGTTCTCCTAACAAGTGATAAAAACTAAATCGTCATATGCCCAACGCTAAGCTTGAACGACCGCCAGTGCTAGGTCTTTGTAATATGGGTAGATGGCTTGATCGAGATGGGCATTGGTCGATTATCGCTCATTGCTAGTAATAACCCTAAGGCTCAATGATCGCTACCAGAAGGGTAGTCTGCGCAACAGCCAACTAGACCAACATATAGATCAGTTAAAACTCTCGATATAAATAAAGTGATAACGATGAAAATGGCCGCAAGGATACAGAGCAGTATTGTGTAAATATACTACATTTCTGGAAATGCTCTCCGTGTAAATCTAAACATCTAAAGTCCTCTTTGTGTTAATTCTCTCAATCATTTCACTCGTGTGATATTTGGGCTTGCTTGTCCGTACTATCCAACACTCTGAATCAGATGGTTAACCTCACTACGGACACTATCAGGGATCAAAAAATAAGATGCCCAAATTAATACGTTTATGCTATTATCTATTTCAATCAAGGAGACACGAAAAATGAAAAAGGGATATTTAGTAGCGAATATCAGGGTCACAGACGCTGAAAAGTTTCAAGAGTTTTCGGGAATAGCTGCTCCTGCGATAAAGAAATATGGTGGAACAGTTTTAGCTAGAGGCCCTTTGGCTGATAGGCACGAAGGAGACCTTACTGGCACAGTTATGATGATTGAGTTTGAGAGTAAGAAAGCTGCCGAAACGTTCTACTTCAGTGACGAATATCAAGCGGCGAAAGCAGTACGTGAAATGTGTTCAGACACAGACCTTATGATTATTGAAGGTGCTGATTAATCTCTGTTTGGCTCAATCACCAATCTTCAACTTAAACATCAAGAGATCCTCAAGTTGTAGTTACGAACAGTAGAAGCAAACCACCTTCCACCCTTTGCAGTTGGTACATGAAGGGTATTGAACTGTTCTGCTATGTACCGATACGACTTTCCAGATGATCTGTGGTCTTTAATTAGCTTAGAAACTTTCTGTGCATTTTGATCTGCTAGTGCCTTCACCGCTAGGAATAATGAGAGGTGGTTCGTAGCTCTTCTTATCAGAAATTTTCTTGAGGGGGATTAAAGCATTGATAATTAAGTTTGGAGCTATACAAACGGTTTGAGATCACATGTTTAGCGTTCAAGAAAGACGTACAAAAGCACCATGATGAAAAATACAATAATACTTTGTCTTAGTAGCCTAATGTTGGCACAAGCAGCCCAAGCTCAAAATATATTCCAGAGGATTTCGGGATCTGAAGATCCTAATTTAGAAACTACTCTTGAGGCCCAACCCGTTCCTGCACCTGAGCCGATTCCTTCATTAAGTGAGATCGTCAAAGGTGAAATGTCCGATTATCCAGCTCTACAATGGCAAGAACTGTACAGTGACAAATCTGAGTGTCAAGATAGGTTGCAACTCTACTATGATCAGGCTCTGTTATCACAAACATATGTAATCCCACAGGCTAATAATTGGCTTGAGCTTTATCCAGAAGATGGGCGTCAGATTTACATATGTGATGGAGCTTTACTTAACTACTATTTTGACAAGAACAACAATGTTCCTAGCAGATGGATGATGGTTCGAAACTCTCTAGACTACATACTTGCAAATTGATGACCTAATTTGTTTACAACGCTTATTTTAATGCCAGAATGTTCACATGCTTACTTTTCTGAGACAGACTGGCAACTAAAAATAGTTTGTTGGTTTTGTATTCATTCACTAATGGGATTGGATAATATCAAGACTTCTTTCTGGCCAACTTTCTTTATATCCCAGCTGGATTGCTCTAGCATTTGTCCCATTAGCGCATCGCGATTATTGGCAAGATGACTGACGGACTCGGCCATTTTAAGCAGTGAGGCTTCAAACCTATTCGTCCGATCATCTGATTGCTTCAGGAAATATTCTAATCTATCCACCTTTTCCTTTAGTGCCTTACGTTCAGATTTAAGAAATTCTACAGCCAACGCATGAGATTGTCTGTCTTGTGCAAGTTTCTGATTTTCCTCGCGTAATTCAATAAGTTCTTTAGTTTCTATAGCTCTGGTGGAAAGAGTTTTGGTCAACATCAATCCGTTTTCTATTGAGACATGTCCGTTTTGAATTTTATAGTCGAGCTTCATTGCTAAGAAGCGAACAAACGAGAGCTCACGATTTGCTATTTCACTAATCAGTTGGAGAGGAACCTGATGAATTTCTACCATATTTGTATGTTTCACCCTCACATATGTTGTATCGCACTTTTAGTTAATGCCAGTGCGGCCACGATTTATATAACCACGCTCCAACACGTTGGGTCAATACGAGTATTTTTAACGAAGAACTATTCCCCAGTCAGTCTGTTTATAAATTCACCCTGTAAAACTGGGAGCAATCATCACATAGAGCTTAGCCATCAATCCAACAGCTATTATGACCATACAAACAATATCCATGCGGCTATACATGGTCAGACAATAACACATGCCTAAACAGGCTCGGAAGAAAATTATCATTAATATGATTTATTGTCGCATCGAATTGTAATGTTTGGTTGAAAGGTTGGGCTTGGTGGACTGATAAAATTCGGCAGTCCGTCAGAATTACACTGTAAGTTCTGGATTTGACAGGGGTTATGCCATTGGCAGAGCTTAATATAATGATGCCTTCACTTTACATTGTGCTAATATCTTCTTACTTTCACCTTCCTATTTAATGTCATGTCGAGGCAAGAACATGCTTGTTTTTCTACGATTTTTAATACTAGTGGTGGCGTGTTCCGTTACGCAAACTAGCTTCGCTAATGCACAAGAAAATTTGGTGCTTTGTACAAATGGATTTCGATCACTCAATGGAGGGGATCCTCATGCTTTTACTCAGGCAATTCTTTTTCGAACAAGTGATCTGAAGTTCCAAACTGAGGATGAGTGGAAGTATGAGTTGAATTGCTCGCCACAAACTTGCGATATTTCGTTACAGGACAATTCGGTACTAATAGAAAAAACTATAAACCAGGGTAACGAGCTGTACCGTATCCAATTTGATCAGCCCAATATGGAAATCGTTCTAGACCGGATTCGCCTTACGCACACTGAGAAAAAAACGTCTCACATCGAATTTCAATGCGAGTGGTTTGATCCATAGGTAAATTTGGTAAATTAACATCTCAAGAATATTGGTTCTATAACTGTGGCTCAGTTTAATGGGGCAAGATGATAACTCCAGACACGATTGCGATACTCAGGACGAATCTAAACGCTTGATCCATTAATCAGCAATAACCGCGCGTTTCTTTAAACGATGGTTTGCATTCAGTGAGCCGTTTGGATAAGTTTATCCCCAATGACGCAAGTATGTTAAAGTCTAGTCCTGATTGAGATCAGTCAATGTGTTTCTTAATTGTAAAAGTAGATCAGTTCCCGAGGGGAGACACCATTCAGCTATTGGCAGATGTCATGCGATGGGTTTTCCGCTTTAAATCAAGAATATAGAGACGGGCTTTGTCTGAATGTTGGATAATCAGCAGTGTCTAGCCCGACGGTACTGAACAAAACAATTTATGAACTACAGTGTTTGGGGCATCTACTTCCAAGGCATAGTCATAAACAATGTCCAGAGCTCTTGTATTCAAAAAATTTCTTAACAGGCTAAGTAGGCCCCCATTCTAAACATTGGCTGCTCAATCATTGCTTAAATAGATAGAAATGATCGCCCTCACAAACATACCTGTACCCGGGTAATAATTTACAAAACCGTTCGTACAGGTATTGCAGTCGATTATCAGATACATTGAAATAGTAATAGCCAAGTGAAGCTGTGTGGATGAGCGTACCACAGGCACCTGCAAGAGTTTGCATCAAGCCATAGATGTTCTTCACGTCTTTGGTTGGGAGAGTTGTATAATGATCGCTTGCTTCGCCAAATTTATCAAATGGATCGTAGTTGTGAGTAATTCTATAAAACAGTAATTCGTTGCCGCATAATTCAATACGATACTGCTTACCCTCATAGTTAAAGTCTAATGCTGTCATGTCGTTCCTTTTTATTGTTAACAATTGATGTTTAGACACAAGAGTGACGTTAGTGCGCACAGGGAAAAGCCTGCTCAAACTTAAGTAGTGGTTAAGTTTATCCAGCAACGTGGTCGTAATAATGATATCGAAGTGGATCGTTCTGTTTGACTGCTAGTGTTACTCAAGCGTCAAGCTTGGATAGCTTTTAAGCAAAGGTTCCAACTGGATTATAAATATTAAAATAGAAAATGCCCTTGAGCGGATACTGTTGCACCCGGCAACAGACATACATTTACTACTTCCGCATTTGTCTAACGATTATGCCAGCCTGCTATGATGTGCTCAGGCTGTAGAAGCCACGAATGGGGCCAGCTTTTTCTATTTTGTTTTCCGTTTCTAAAGCCGTAAGTGCTCGAAAGACGGTTGGTCTTGAAAACCCATCAATCAATTTATGGTTCATTATATCGGCTGTCGCAACTCGTTCGCTATCATCGTTCAAGTCCGCGATTGCAAGTAACACACGTTTTTCTATCGTGGAGTTGTCGCTAATGCCAATGTCTTCTTCCATCTCGGTTAGGAGTGTTTGGAGCTGAGCGATTTTTCTTAATATTGATGACATAGATTATACCCTCCCGACATTTCATACTTTATGCCGTTTGTCCTTTGAACGCAATCCATTTGACATTGCCGCTTTAAGTAATATTATGAAACTATATTTAAAGTTATTTTCGTGAGCGGGGCTGGTCTGGCGGAAGCTGGATCAGCCTTCTCAAATTAATTGAAGCAGTTCGAAATTTTAACAGTTCGTTTTAACTATTGAGGTAAACAAAATCGCTGTGCATATAAAGGTTGAGCGGCTCTGATAACCTCAATATGCTTGTCAACTTGTTGTAAGTTAATTGCGATAAAAGCAGATTTTGGCATTTTCATGAACGATTTGGCTCTTAAAAAAAGTTAAATTCCCATGAGACGTAGCGCAGTTTTGCTCGGGTACAACTGTGTAGCTTAGCAATCGTTTTTCTAGTGGATTACTGGAGCTTGACGATTTTGAAATTGGCGGCAAAGATGAACTGCACGATGCCATTACGATTGTCAGGCCTAGAAATTTAATTGAGGGCAGTAGAATTTTCATGGTGACCACTTAATATCTTTATGATATCTGATACCCGATCCTTTAGCTGATAGAAAACTGCTATTGTGGGCAGTATAAACAGGCTAAAGTTTATATAGGTATTTTTTCTACCAATGAACGTCACTTCAGCTTCCCCATATCGTATGCGGTCAACACTTGATGTATGTCTGGTAAGGTTTAGTTCTCTCGATATTGCCTTGCAAATCTGAAAATGTAGATCAATATCACCAAACTAGTCATGAGACCCGCTACATCACCAATTACATAACCAAGTATGTGCCAAGAAAAATCAGCCTCATGCTGTGAAAATGTTAACCCAATACCATTAAAGATTGAACCTAACAAACCTGCGATGAGTAAGAACTTCCATGCCGTTAAATCCAAAGTTTGCGGTCTTATGGAAAACAATATCTCCACAAACTTCACACCCGCGTAGCACGCAACCAAACTTATAATTGGCTGATAAAAACTTAAATCCAAACCATCTGAATAGACTGATAGAAACCACATCAGGTAACTTGATGGTAATAGAAACAGAATTGCCTGCCACCCAAAAAAATAGATGCTGAGTATACGAATGCCGTGAGGAAGAAATAACAGACCTGTCTTATCCGAAACATTTGGTAGAAGTGTCGTCTGTAGTGGATAAACAAAACCAGATGTGAGCGCATAAGAAATGATGTACGTGAAAGACAAAATTATGAAGGTTTGAAGCCTATCTTGCATTTAAGGTCCTTATATCACGAGCCATATTGGTATGTTTGTAGATCTACGACTAGTTTGTGGAATTTTTTCCATTTTGCCAATACATAAAAGGCTGATGGTAGGGATATCAGACTATCCGCTTATCAGGAAGTATTTCTGCTGGTCTGAATATTTCTTATTCAAGCACGGCTATCGGCTTCTAAAAACGTAAACCAGGCCGTTAGCAGTTTAGCCCTATGATCTAACAAATCAGTTCTGTAGTAGGAGTGCTCAACTTTGCTACCAAATTTGTGTGCGAGTTGTAGTTCTGCAGCCTCTCGAGATTGTCCAGTTTCAGCAACCCAATCCCTGAATGTAGACCTTAACCCATGCTTCTAGATTTTGATCCGAACCTGCTTCAAGACCATCAAGAAACCATGCACGATATGTCTCTTCAAGGTATTCTGAATACCTTCCATCACGATACCAACTAGATTGGCTCTATCAAATTCTTTGAGTGGATAAGGTGCTGGTACATCAGGCACTGGTAACGAATAAAATTCTGAACGCCTTTGTATGTCTCTCCACATGTAGTACACTTTGGTTTTCTTACTGGGTGGAAACGGAATATTGTCCATATTTTTCATTATTTGGCGAATACTGATTGGCCGAATATCTAATTTAATTCCTGATGCTTCAACGACACTGCGTAAACGAAGTGCCGTCAAATAAGTATATGTACTGCCAATCGACAGCCATGCTTTGATGGTAACCTACATCTAAGGACACTCCTGTGAAATTGTTTGTGGCTTTGGCGCACCTCAGGCTCAACTTTATTCCATTGGATCACAAGTGAATACTTCTGCAGAAATCTGAGCGCGTGTGTCAAACTCAACACTTTCGGGACGGGCCACGTGTTCGTCCATTTTACTCATATCCGCCTCATCTATTTCAGCAGATATAATACATTGCCGATCATTTACGGCCGCGAACATTTCGTTACGTGTAAATGCGTCAGTGTATTTTTTCATCTTTGTATGATGTTCAATCCAGTCAGCCGAAGACATTGATGGATTATTAACCGTTATAATTGCCATAAAACGCATGTGATAGCTCCAGTTTCATATATAGTTATTCTACCAAATCACCCGATAAAGGCAGCGTGTGTCTATTGACGGGATCGTATTCTTGAAGCATTGGACGCCGCTCATCTAGCCAATTCACCACGCCGTCCCGCGCGCTTTGTTCAAAATTATCTTCATCTCTGATGACCACAGCGATTACCTCATCAGCAGTCATTACAGTGAAGTGCGTATTTGGGTCTCTGTCTCTCCCATTTTCTAATACATCAGCCAAAAATTGTTTAAAGTGTTCTGGCTTCGGCTTAAAACGAATGATGCTTAGTTTTTTGCTCATTATGTTTCTCCAATCTATTTCAATTTAATCGGCGTTGCACCAGTTTCTGTACGCCAGAGAAGACCGTCCTTTTTACATTAAACCCAAAGGAGAGCCTCTTTGTCGCCAGAGGCATAAGTATTGAAAGAATGGGTGACTAAAATGTCATCATTTTCGTAGATACAACGCACATTTTCACGTTTTATGGACTTCACTAGTTTGCCCATTCTTGAGGGTCGGTTGTCCCTTTACGGTGAATTTTTCCTGAGGAATGCATCAGAAATTCCCAATCATTATGCAAACACTGACGCCATAAATTCACATCACCTTCATCTTGCGCCTTCTTCATTTTTTCAAAAAGCATGTTTTCTCCCATTGTTGCTTGTATGTACAAATCATCTACACAGCCAAATTGATTTACTTGCAGCCAGTAGGAACAGTTGGGCTTTTGCTATTCGCCCAACTCTACCTATCCACTTTGATCGTGAACAAATCATTGGTCGTTACACTATGCCCGCTATTTTGGTGATAGATCGCATATCGATGTCTATTCCTGCGGATAATTTTGCGAAGTTAGCATTACTTCCAAGCGCAGTGTAAGTGTTTTCAATTGATGACATCGATGGGTATGTGACACCTAACATATATGTTCCAATGTCATTTCCAGTTATCGTTTGGCCAAACCTAAGAGTTTGTGCGCCATTTTCTTTAAATACAGAGGTTGTATCGTTCATCAAATCAACGACCTCACCTTCAGAAAGTGTTTGGCGTCTTGCACGTGTTAATACCAAATAATTGGGCATTGGCGATAATGTTGGTTCGAAGGGTATGTTAACATTACGAAGCACATTTCTTACGAAAGGTGTCGTGGAGTGATCGGAGATTATGCTCTGATAAGGCTTAGAATAGGGGATAGCTTGCATCACTTTTTCAAAACCAGACAAGTCTTCGAAAAATTGAATAAACAAAAGTGCATTCGGATGACGGCCACTCATGACGCTGCCATATGTTACGCGCATTGCGCCATTCTCTACACATTCTTTGGCAAAGTCGCCCATCGAAGCAAATAATCCTGCCGTATTAGTCGATTGAGAATTTGCAGCAGTGATGACAACATAATTTGGATCAGACATATTAGGTTCTCCCTGTTAATATGATGTTGAGCCTAACGTTTGCTATCAACACGACCAGTACAGAAAGTGTACTTCGACGTGTGACCAACGAATAATTGCCGCTCGTTGATCACGCACATTCGCTACAAACAACGACGCTGCAGCAAATTCCTCAGCATTGGAACTTTATTCGTAGTCTACCATCAATTCGCCCATTGCTGAGCCAATTACTTTTGTGTCCGTCATTGCAGCAGCAGTGGCTCGTATATTATCAATGGCTGCACCTGCCGTAGCGGCATCTGGCCAAATGATTACCGTTCGGGCTTTGTTGTTACCCGTTTGCGCAGCCTTGAAACTTATCGCGCCTGCAGTCTTTATTTGCGCCCACATATCGTGGCCAGCTTGGGTCATTGCTTTAGCATCGGCAAATTCCCAATCGGTTGAGGTCATAAACATCTTATTTCTCGTTATGTTGGCAGCGGAAATACTAATATAACAATTAAAAACCACCAAATGACCAGAAATGTCACAACATGATCGGACAAATCCTATTTAGCTTGACTGAACTGGGTACGTAATCGCTGAACATAAAGGCGCAGTGATTTTCTTTGTTATTGCTAGACTAAGTTTAGAAGCCGATGTGCATATTTTTAGTTACGCACGGCTGTCAAAAAACAACGCTGGCAGGGGCGGTGGTGGTGCGTTAACATCTAATCCATGTACATCCTTCGCAAACTCAGCAAACTCAGGTGGCATTGTTGTCATGATTTGCGCCCAACTTGCTGCTGGATCGTCACCTTCCATGGTGATAATCAGGAAATCTCCTGCTGGTGTATGTTGAACGAATGATCTCTCATGAACACCAGCCGCTTCACGTGAATTTGCGAAGTCAGGTGTAGACTGTATTTGCGCCATCATTGCTTTCCACTTGTCCATTTTGCCAGGTAAGATGGGCATGCACATTGCTATTAAAGCCATATTTAATCTCCATTATTGTGTTAGGTTTAGTATTCACATCTTTAATAGATGGATGCCGAAATTCATTTTGTGGGTAGTGGCGTTGCGCCAGTTTCGACCCGTATAACCTTCCCATCTTTTAAATGATTGACGACAAGTACCGCTTCTGCCGTGCCATCGGGAAACTTCATGAATGAGTGTTCCACCATAATTTCAGAATTTTCATACAAACAACGTTGCTCGCTGAACTCCAAGGAGCTGCTTTCCATCATTGCTGTGACGGTAGGCATCCATTCCGCTTTTGTTAATTCAGTGCCTGACTGATGCCTTACAAAAACAAAGTCGTCGTGCAGGCAGGCCAAGTAGCCTAAAATGTCTTTTGCATCTTGAGCGGCTTTAATTTTCTGATAGAGCGACATTCTCATTCACCCCACATGCCTGCAAATTCGTACACAACTGCACGCTTTCCACCAACACACCAAGCATCATGATTTGGTGAAATAGCGTATGCGTCACCAGCTGTGTAGGTTGCTTCAGAACCATCATCGCATACACAGTGGATGGTACCTTCAACGATTATTCCAGTATGGGTGGCCTGACAGCTTGGTGTCCCTACGATTGGTTTAATATCAGTTGACCATTTCCACTCTGGAGCAAGTGTAAGCTTCATTACACGTTGACCTAAAACGCTCACTGCCTCCATTCTTGCATTGGGCATGTCCTTAGCTTCGTCGGCATGAGTTGCGAAATTTTTTACTTCAATTGACATTTTCATTTCCCTACATATTATTTTTGGTTAGCAGAACGTGCTTGGCTGCTGTTCCCAGTAGGTTTCATTGAATTTGTTATTACTAGTACAGAAACTGTACTTTAAAGATGCGGAAAAACTGAGGCGAGCTAACTATCAAGCTCGCCTCAGTTAAAAGAATATGGAACACTTTATCAGCCGTAAATCATACCGCCCATCGCGAACATAATGTAAAGGTGAAAGACTAAAAGAATAGCAGGAACGATGATGCCTTCATTCGTGGCGTTTACACCTTCTAATTCAGCCCATTTACCTTTTACCGTTGCGTATCCAAAAACTAGGAAGAGTGCAGCTTGGATGGTTCCAAAGGCAAATAATGCCCACGTACCAGATAAAGATGTGAGCAATAAAATGATGTACATCACTCCCTGTGTAACACAGTAAGTACCTGCAAGTTTCACCATGAATTCTGACCCTGCGCCAATGCCCCATTCTGAAATTGCGTTGTCAGTGTTAAAAAGACATTTAAACCCGTAGAACGCTCCCATTAACGCAGGAACCAAAACTGCGATAAAATTAACTGGTCCGCCACTTGCTTCAAACATTTCGTTTCTCCTCGTTGTTGGCAAGTTGGATGCTAATAACTAGGTAGCCCGTTACTAGTACAAAAAGTGTACCTACAAAGTCTTGAATGATCAGACATTGGTTAAATCGTTGTGTCGGCGTGGGACTAGCACTTCTAATTTTCTTCCAAAGCCTGAAGCCGCTGTTCAATCTCTGTCAGCTCCAGAGTTCGCCTATAGCTATCTATAAGCCCCGTCACACGCGTTGCTTCAATTGGGGTTAGCTCACCCTCACTGACTGCACTTAGAACGCTTCCTGCCGCCTCTGACGCATCCAGAGCACTCTTCATCTTAGGTAGGCTAAATGAAACTGGCTGATCCTTTGAGGCAGGGGCTATGCGCTCCATACAGAGCCTAGGGGCAACGCTGTCGCCTTCTAACGCTTTGGCTGCTGCAGTCTGTGTTAACGCCTCTGCTTGGCCTTGTAGCAGGCTTTCAATCGCAATGGTAGCTTTGTTGCGTGAACCCTTCGGCCTACCTGAGTTGCCTTTAGTGAATTGACCAGCCGTATTTTTGCCGTTTTTCATGAGCGTATTTTACCACATCAGCCTTCAAAACTTAATTAGAAAGCACAAAATTTGAGCATAACTCCAAACAATGTAATCTATTTGTCATTTTTCTTTTTCTTTGTCTTTGTCTCAATGTGATACATTATTAATGTAGACAATCTTTAAGGAGCGTTGCCATGGTTGCCTCTTACAAACAATTTTGCCCAGTTGCGATGGCAGCTGAAGTATTGGAGACACGGTGGACATTATTAATTGTTCGCGAACTTTGTTTAGGGTCTAAGCACTTCAATGAACTGAGGCGGGGTGTCCCAAAGATGTCGCCGACGCTGTTATCAAAAAGATTACGCGAACTTGAAGACCACGGGATACTAACCATCACAAGAAGTGCCGATAACAAATCAGAGTATGGTCTAACGGATGCGGGCAAGGAACTGCTGGATGTAATCGTCAGTATCGGAAGTTGGGGGAAGAAGTGGATTAGCCATAAACACCATTTAGAAAGTTCAGATGAGGGGCTTTTGGTGTGGGATATCCGCCGAAACTTAAATTTAGAGAATTTCCCAAAAAGAAATGTGGTGATGCAAATCAGTTTTCGTGGAAGTCCCTCCAAGTCAGCGAATTGGTGGTTTATTTTTTCTGGGATTGATGCTCCAGATGTTGGCCCAATTGACCCAAATTTAGATGTTGATTTTTACTTGGAAACTACGTTGCCCGCGCTCACAAAAGTATGGCTGGGAGAGGAAAGTGTAAGCGAAGCTATCGCTTCAGGTCATTTCATTCTTGCTGGTGAACCAGAGTTGATCGGTACTTTTGAGGAATGGATCGGGGCAAGTAATTTTGCTGGAGTGAAAAGTAAAACTGCGTAATGCGTTAGAACTCCACTCATTCAAGCGTGGCGTATATTCCGTTTGGTGAGATCAGAGCTAAAAAGGCATAGGACGCCTAGCCCCACCATTTAGGTTGGGTAGTCCCCATGCGCTTGATACATTCCGTTCGGAGCCGATCTGCAAAACACGACAGATCGGCTCGACTCCACATACGCTCCGATGCTCTTTTATAAAATTGATCATTTCCGAAACGGGCGGTCGAGCTCCGCCTGTGCAAAATACGCTGATGCCTTTTTCAGGATCTCATTGGCTTGCCGAAGCTGACGGTTCTCACGCTCCAAAGCTTTAATCCTATCCCGCTCAGCAGTGGTTATACTGTCTCGACGACCGCTGTCCGTTTCAACTCGCCGAACCTAGGCCTTAAGCTTGTCCGACCCGCAACCAATCTTAGGCGCAATTGACTTGATTGCAGCAGATTGGCTGTCAAATTCACCTTGACGTTCGAATACCATCCGTACAGCCCGTTAACGTGAGCAGCCTCATCTGACTGGGCTTTAGCAGGTGGCCGCAATTACCGATCCTCCGTTTCCTAAACATAGACATGGACCAGTAACAATGGGAAGGCTCATTGCTTAAAAAGATAGACATGATCGCCTTCACAAACATACCTGTACCCGGGTAATAATTTACAAAACCGTTCGTACAGGTATTGCAGTCGATTATCGGATACATCGAAATAGTAATAGCCAAGTGAAGCTGTGTGGATGAGCGTGGCACAGGCCCCTGCAAGAGTTTGCATCAAGCCATAGATGTTCTTCACGTCTTTGGTTGGGAGAGTTGTATAATGATCGCTTGCTTCGCCAAATTTATCAAATGGATCGTAGTCGTGAGTAATTCTATAAAACAGTAATTCGTTGCCGCACAATTCGATACGATACTGCTTGCCTTCATAGTTAAAGTCTAATTCTGTCATGTAGTTCCTTTTTATTGTTAACAATTGATGTTTAGACACAAGAGTGACGTGGGCCGCTGTTCTTGCCTTACATGTGAGTATTCCTGATTTTGGTTTGCAGGAGCTTCCAATAGTAGCGGCTGCGCTGCTAGATCCTAAAGTGATCTCTGATGCATTTGTATTGCATAGAACCCTGCGCTGACTGAACCAGCTTTGAGTATATTGCAGCGTTTGCAACTGAAGCATTTCCATCTCTGGCTAAACGCGCTTGATATTAAGAATAGCACTTTCTCATTCACCTATGTTACAAAATCGCAAAGTTTCCTGTAGCTTTACACACGGCTGTCGGCTTCTAAAAACGTAAACCACGCCGTTAGCAGTTTAGCCCTATGATCTAACAAATCGGTTCTGTAGTAGGAGTGCTCAACTTTGCTACCAAATTTGTGTGCGAGTTGTAGTTCTGCAGCCTCTCGAGATTGTCCAGTTTCAGCAACCCAATCCCTGAATGTAGACCTTAACCCATGTGGCACAGCAGGTCTTTGATTGTCTCGATCCAGAAACCCAAGATCATCTGCCTTGTGCATGCGCTTCATGACAGCAGATAACGTCATGTCAGACACTGGAGTGTTATTTCGTGAAGGAAAGACTAACCCTGATTTGCTACCGTCATGCTGAAGTAAATTTAACATGGGCTGTATTATTGGAACGCGGTGCTCTCTTTTGGCCTTCATTCTATTTGCAGGACATGTCCATATACCAACGTAACCCAATTCTCGTATCTTTGAGGAACTGAAGAGTTCAATCTCATCCCAATGCATCCCTCTAATTTCACCTGATCTACTCGTGCATAGTGTTAGCATTTTGAGGGCGAGGGCCCCATTTCCACTCCGATGCTTTAGTTCAGCCCACCACCTCTGTGCATCTTCAAGTGCAAGCGCAGGGTGATGATCAACAGTTGTGACCTTTGACTTAACAGGTAAAAGGGCAGACAAGTTACCCTTCCATGTAGCCGGGTTGGGTGGTGGCACATGCTGCTTCACAATTGCAAAGTCAAAAACCTTTTCAATCCTGCCTCGTAGCCTACTAGCTGTCTCTGTTTTAGTGTCCCATATCGGCCTCAAGAGGTCATGGATATCATTCACAGATATTTCATTTATTGGTTTGTCTCCAATTTTGGGAAACGCATAGGTTTCGATTGTAGACCGCCATTGCTCTCGATGCTTATGGTTTGTCAGGCTTTTCTGCTGAATGCGGATAACTTCGTCAGCAATCTGAGCGAACGTAGGAACTGTCACTGGTTTTGCTTTGGCAGTCTTGGGGTTAATGCCTTGGGCAGTCAGTGATTTGTTGTCTGCGGCTCGCTTGCGTGCTTCGGTCAGGGAAATGGTTGGATAGCTTCCTAGACCTAACTCTAGCTGCTTGCCATTAAACCTGATTTTTTGAGACCAAGCCTTTGACCCTGCTTTGCTGACCTTAAAATATAACCCAGTTCCGTTGTCATCGTAATAATTGCCTGCTTCTAAGTTAGAATTCAAAAGTTGAGCTGTTAATCGATTTTTAGGCATGTGACCCCCACAGTAACCCCCACAAAAATAGTGGAACCTAGTGGAATTGTAAAGACGCATCTGGAATGATATGATGACTAAACATCAAGATAACAAAGGTATATGGGACATGCTTGGAACGTTGTGGAATGCTAGTTAGACGGATCCTCGGTCCGCCATTCCCAATTAAAAAAACCGACTGTTATTACTAATGGCTGCGTTGTCGTGAGGCAGTTTACTCATACTCCTATCCACTACTGGGTGTTCCGTTGAAAATGTTAGATGAAAACAAATTGGGGCGTACTGAGCAGTTTCTTAGCTGTTAGGAATTAAGTCGAACCGTCGCTTTTAATAAGTAGCGCCAGCTTTGTTCCGGATAAGTTACTGCATTCCGCAGCAATCTAAAGCAGTTCGAATTTTTCTGACAGCACCGCATAAGCTGTTGTCAAATCCGGACATAGTTTAACCAGAAATAGTTTTTCATAGGGCCGTATAAGGGAAAGACGCTAGGCAACTTAGAGAACTACATCCTTTTGTCACGCAGTTCCAACCGGTATTTGATCAGGCAGCACATCATTTGGACGGCTGGCAATGTAACTTTGTAACATAGCACGGACATCAGCAGCCTCAGGCGCATCAAACAAGTTGTCCATTTCATCAGGATCCACGTTAAGATCGTACAATTCACCGGCCCCTGAAATGAGATCCATTGTCAGTTTATGGGTCTTTGTTCGCACTGTGCGCAGCTCTAGCGCGACGCCCACGCGACCTGGCAAAAGCCCCCATTCATTGCGGGCAAACTCGCGCGTTGCATCCCCTTCGATCAAAGGCCGCAAGCTTTCTCCATGCTGCGCAAGGAGTGGATCAGCCCCACCATAGTCATTGAAGGTCGGGCCTAGATCGAGGGTCGACACGGGTTCATCGACCACTTTTCCAGCTGGAACACCTGGACCTTTTACGATCATTGGCACTTTCAACAATCCCTCGTAATGCATAGGTCCTTTTAAGATCAGACCATGATCACCTAGCCAGTCGCCATGATCCGAAATGTAGATAACGATTGTATTTTCATCGAGTCCCTCTTCGATCAGGGTATTCATGATCCTTCCCACTTGGTGATCGATGAACGCGATTTGGCCGTAGGTGTTGGCGATGATTTCGCGCAGTTGCTCGTCTGACTGCGGTGGAATACGGCTATAGGCTTTGCGAATATCTGCAAATTTCGGGTCTGCGGGTTCACCTTCCATAGCGGCCTCGTGCCACCAAGGTTTGCCCTCATAGGATCGTGTGCGGTTGGGCGGCAAATCTACCTCGGCTGGATCATGCAACCGCGACCATGGTTCGGGGCAGTCAAACGGATGGTGCGGATCGGGGAAACTGACCCATGTGCAAAATGGCTTTTCGTCATCGCGTTCATGCCTGAGCCACTCAATCGCGCGATCTGCTGTCCATGGCGTATTATGGTAAGCGACTGGCAATTTCGAATGCCAAACTTGTGCAGCACCTTTCGTGTCGCCTGCGTTTTCCCACATCAATTTAGTGCGTGCGTCCCCGTTGCCATCCATGTGATAAAACCGCTCGTAGTGCTGGCCTGCGGGCGGCTTTTCGGGTGCCCACCAATTGTGACCGACCAGCATTAATTCCACATGTTCAAAGCCCATGTAGGGGCCAAACCAATCCTCATCATAATTGGCCGACGAACGCAGACACTCTGGCGATCCAGTGGGTTCATATGTGTGGTACGTTGAAAAATGCGCTTTGCCAAAATAGCTTGTTTGATAGCCCGCAGCGGCCATCGACCCTGCAAACCCCTTCTCTCCAATCTCAGGGGGCAGATCGATGCCATTGTCATGTACGCCATGTGTTCGACAAAGTTGACCGGTCAAGATCGACGCACGCGCAGGCTGGCACACAACAGACGGGGTGATGCACGCATCAAAAACGGTGCCTTCGGCTGCCAACTGATCGAGGTGCGGCGTTTTGATGTTGCGTCCCTTAAACCCCATACAATCAGCACGATGTTGGTCAGAGGATATAAGAAGGATGTTGGGTCTACTCAAAGTGTTTCTCCCTTGGATTTGCGCCCCGACAGGAAAATCACGGCTACAGACATCAGAATGAAAATCAAAGCAATGGGACTGTTAAACAAAAAGAACGGATCGTTGCCTGTGGCCGAATACGCTTGGCGGGCAGTCTCTTCTAAGCTGCGCCCAAGAATGAACGCAATGACAAAGGGCAGCGGAGAGATGGCGAGCACCCGCATGATGTACCCCAAAATACCAAAGCCAAGCGCGAACCAAATCGCCTCAACCCGCGTTTCTTGAACATAGATCGCAGTAAACGTCAGCAACAATACCGAAGGAAGCAAAAGAGATTTGGGAATATTGATCATGAAACCCATGGATCTCATGAACACCCCGCCTAAGGTCCAGTTAAAGATATTGGCAATGGTCATGCAGGTGAAGGTACCAAATGCGATCACCAATTCAGGGTTCAGCACGTCAGGCGAAAATCGAAACACCGCAGGCCCTGGGTTAAAGCCCCCGATTGATTCTGCCGCAAGGATTAGGAACACCGCTGCTGCATTCCCTGGAATGCCAAGTGACAAAACGGGGATCAAGTTTGCACCAGACACCGCGCTATTGGCCGCCTCGGTCGCGGCGACACCTTCGGGCGCGCCTTTGCCAAAACTTGGCGCGTCGGTCGCTTTGGATTTTTCGTGTCTGGCTCGCCCAACGGTATAACCAAGCGTAGCGGCCAAAGTTGATCCAACTCCTGGAAGTGCGCCAATGCTTGTCCCGATTGCCGCGGAACGCGCGATAGTAGGCAGCAGTCTTTTGACGTCGCCCCAAGTTAATTTTTGATTACCAGTATCAGCAGGTGCTTGTACGGGCTTGCCCCCCCGAGTGCTACGCCAGATCTCGTCCAGCTCCTTGAATACAGCGCCTATAATCAACACCCCCAAAACCGCAGTAGTGATCGGGAACCCGCGCGATAGGCCTTCTGAGCCCAGTGACATGCGTGGATAGAAATCCTCGCCAGTGCCAACATAAACCGCCAAAAGACCAAGGCCGATTGAGATCAGCCCCTTGCCCACCGACCCGCCAATAACAGCTGCGATAAAACTCAGCGATAGGATCAAAAGCCCCGTCTTTTCTGGCAGGTCCAAATAGGCCTCTACAATGATCGCAAGAAAGGGGGCAAACACAAAAAGAACGATGTCTGAAAACGTATCACCAGAGGCCGAAGACAAATGAGCGACGCGCAGCGCCTTTTTGGCTTGGCCTTTTTGGGCCATAGGATAGCCATCCAAGGTCGTCATAAACGCATCTGGCGTACCTGGTGTATTGAATAGGATCGCAGGAACGGCCCCCCCAATCGTGGCCCCTTTCATGATCCCAATTAAAAAGCCCATCACGGGCAGCAACGCGTCAGGAGAGTAGCCAAAGACCGAGATCAAAATTGGCAGCGAAATCGCCATCGCAAAGGGCCCAGCCAACCCAGGTGTTGCACCGACAAGGATACCGAAAAGGAATCCTGCCAGCACCATTAAAATCGTAATCGAGATTGATACCCCAAAGACACTAAAAGCCTCAGGACCCAAAAATACCGCTTGGATGCCAAACCAGATGTAGTCCAGAATATCCATCAAACATCCCCATTGGGTGGCAGTAAAAGATCGTCAAACGGTAGATCAAAAACAGCGATGAATATGATAACTGCTGCAAGCCCCGTCACTACGGCCCTCCGTGACATCTTTCGCTCTACAATCGCGATTTGGCCACTGACGATGATGACACCGCCTAGGACATAGCCAATGTGCTTCCACCCAAATGTGGCACGCAACAGCCGATACTCCAGCGGCTCATCACGCAACATATTCGCAATTTCAACAGCTATAGGCCCTGCAAATCGCATAACACCAACGCCGGCAATGATTGTCATCGTGAGAGCGATGATAAATGTGAGGTGTTTGGTGCTGAGCGCTGGCTGATGTGCTTTATTGCGTTCGAATAGCAGCAATAATAGACCGCCCACAAATACAAAGCCAGCGGCAACAGTTGGGGCCAATGCATCGCCAATAACGTACTTCCCGCGTGCACGCTCCGCGATGCCTGTCTTAGTGTCGAGCGGAATCCAAATAAAAATCAGAACCAGCGCGGCCACGACGCAAATCAGCCCAATATAAAGGTTAGACCGCGACTGTTCAGACACGTAAAGTTCCTTTGGATAAAAAGGTCTTGGGTACAGGTGCCATTGAATAGGGCACCTGTACAGTGATTGAGTTACTCAGATGCTGCTTTGATCAAGACAGGGGAGTCATTGAAATTGCGCAGAGCGACCTCATCAAGTTCGTCGCCTTGCAAAATTAGTGATCCACCAAATGCGCGCTTGATCAGAGCACCCACCTCGGTTGCCTCGTCCGATGCCGCATCAGCAATCGCAGATGCGATCGCGTCACGCGCCTCTTGAGGCATGCCATCAGGACCAGCAAACATAAAGATCGCATCACCGTCAAAATCGACGCCCAAATCCGCAAGTAGCGGCGCTTCTGGGTCTTGATTCAGCGGCTTTGACATTGCAGAGGCAAGGATTGTCAAATCACCCGCCGCAACACCTGGGGCTTGAATGCCAGCCATGAAACCAACGTCCATATCACCCGCGGTCACACCGTTGAGAACAGCGCGCCCACCTTTCACTGAGATGATATTGAAATCCACGCCTTGCGCCTTTCCAAGTAGATACGCAAGTTCACCAAGGCGTTGGCTCATCACGCCAAATCGAATGTCCTGACCTGCTTTGCCAGCCTCGATCATTTCATCAAATGACGCCCATCCCGTTGCGGCGCTGGCAATAATGCCCATCTGCGCGCCCGCAGTGGTCGTGATCAATGTGAAATCCTCGGGCGATAGACCCACATCGGCAGTGTACAGATTGTACCCCAGCGATTCCATGACGACCATACCGATCACGGTGCCGTCATTGGGTTGGTCTTTCATTTCCATCAACAAGTTGACCCCACCTTTGCCCGTGACCTGCTCAGGGATAAATTCCCAGCCCAGCTTCTCCTCAAGATGGGCCGCAATGAGACGAGCCTGCGTATCCGCACCACCACCGGCGGCGAATGCGATCATCAACTTAATCGGGCCTGGCGGTGTCCATTCTTGTGCATGAACTGAAACGGCAGATGCCGCGATAGAGACTGCCGCAGCGGCGGCTAGTAGCATTTTTTTCATAGAATCCTCCCAACGATTAGACACAGGAAGCCACAAGATAGTGGTTCCGTCAACAAATTAGTTGTCCCGTCAACTACATTCTTGACGAACCGTAGATTTTGCATATGTGTTGTAACTAGAGGTAAAAGATGAACGATGAAGCACCACAGGACTTTAATCCACAGTTAGCACAGCTCAGTGAATTCTTGACCTATCGGATCTCTCGTCTGCATCAAAAACTCAATTCTCAAGCCACCAAAATCCTTGCTGCAAAAGTGGGCGTAACCCTGAATCAATGGCGCATGATCGCTTTTATTGGAGGGGCAAAAACAGTCACGGCATCTGAATTGGTGAGATATACCGCGATGGACAAGGGGCTTGTCAGCCGCAATGTCAAATCACTGGTTCAAGATGGGTTAGTGACCTATTCCGAGGACAGCAAAGACAGCCGTGTGCATTTGCTCCGCCTCACGCCAAAAGGTACAGACGTATTCAACTTAGCGCTTCCGACAATGCGAAAACGTCAACGGCAACTGCAATCAAATCTAAGCGATGCTGATGTCGCGCGGTTTCGGGAAATATTGACTATTTTAGAGCTTGCCGCAGAGGAGACCGACATCTAATGCCTTCAAATTTATTGGTTATTATGTCCGACGAACATCAAGCCCGGGCGCTCGGCTGCGCGGGTCACCCTTTTGTCAAAACACCGCATCTCGATAGACTTGCGGCGCGCGGCATGCAGTTCACCGATGCTTATACGCCAAGCCCGATCTGTGTCCCTGCCAGAGCAAGCTTTGCCACTGGGCGCTATGCGCACCAGACCCGCTTATGGGACAACGCTATGCCGTATACGGGTAATCAAAAAGGTTGGGGTCATGCGCTTCAGGCCAAAGGGGTGCCCGTTGAGAGTATTGGCAAGTTACATTACCGCGATGTATCCGATGATGCCGGTTTCGATGTTGAACATATTCCGATGCATGTGGCGAACGGCGTTGGGATGGTCTGGGGATCAATCCGCAAGGAAGACGAACGTGTACCCACACCCGGAGGCGGGCGTATGCTGGGCAATTACATTGGCCCCGGACAGTCAAAATATACTCAATACGATGCATCGGTGACACAGTGCACAAAAGATTGGCTGGATGCTCGAGCCACTTCTAAGGATGATCAACCGTGGTGCCTTTATGTGGGGCTAGTTGCGCCACATTTTCCTTTGGTTGCGCCACAAGAATTCTATGACCTTTACAAAACAGACGACCTTCCCGAGGTGAAGCTGCACCCAGATACGGGGTATCGACGTCACCCTTGGGTCGAAAAACAAGACGCTGTGATGGAAAGTGAGACCAAGTTTAAGACCCCAGAAGAACGGTTACAGGCGATGGCTGCATATTACGGCTTGTGCAGTTGGCTAGATCATAATGTAGGGCAAATTTTATCCGCATTAGACGCAGCAGGCATGACCGAGGATACCACCATTGTCTACACATCAGACCACGGTGACAACGTGGGCGCACGCGGGCTATGGGGAAAGTCAAACTTCTATCAAGAAAGCGTTCACATCCCTATGATTATGGCGGGGCCTGATGTGGCTCAGGGCACCTGCGACACGCCCGTCAGTTTACTGGATCTGTCCAAAACCATCGCCACCCATTTCGGAACAGATATCGATGGTGCTGCAGGCATCCAATCCCTAAAGGATATTGCAGCGTCTGAAACTGACCTAGATCGCGTCATCTTTAGTGAATACCACGCCATTGGCGCCGTATCTGGCGGGTTTATGCTGCGCAAAGGGCGTTGGAAACTGAACTATTATGTTGGTTTTGCGCCTGAGCTTTTTGATCTAGAAAATGATCCGCAGGAATTAGTCGATCTCTCTAGCGATCCAGACTATGCCGACACGCTGCAACAAATGGAAGCAGCCTTGCGCGAGATTTGCGATCCCGAGGCTGTGGATGCCCAAGCTTTTGAAGATCAAGCCGCGCTCATTGAATACCACGGCGGCAGAGACGCCGCTTTGAAACTCGGTGCGCCCGGTGCAACGCCGCCGCCGACAACATGAGGCTGACGATCCTTGGCTCTGGCTCGCCCGAGGCCTATGCACGCAGGGCATCTTCGGGATTTTTGTTGGAAGTGGGACAAGACCGCATTTTATTTGATTGCGGTGGCGGTGTGGTCGACAACCTCATTCGTTCGGGGCGGTTGCCCAAGGATGTGACACATCTGTTTTTCACGCATTACCACAGCGATCACATGATGGACTACGCCCGCCTTGTGCATGCTGCATGGGACGAAGGCGCGGTGCCCTTAAAGGTGTTTGGCCCCAAACCGCTCAAAGACATAAGCGAAGGGTATTTTGGCAAAAACGGTGTGCTGAGCCATGATCTACGCGCCCGCACCGAACTGGCACAAAGCCAGCAAATCTGGCTCGCAAGGGGCGGCAGTTTGCCAAGACCATGGCCAAAGCCGCAGATCACCGAAATTGAACCAGGCTTTACATATCAAGGCGATGGTTGGCGCCTTGGGTCTGCGCGTGCAAACCACGCCCAACCTATTCTTGAATGTCTTGGATTTTCTGTTGAGGCGGCGGGCAAAAAGTTTGTCTACTCAGGTGACACAGGCATCAACGCGGACATGACTGCGCTATGCCAAGACGCGGATTTTCTGCTACATTGGTGCTACCGCAGCAGCGGCGAGGCGCTGCACCCCGCGCTTATGCCCTTCTCTCCAGACCCCGCCGAGATTGCCACAATGGCCGATAGTGCCGCAGTCAAACGGCTCTATCTCAGTCATTTCCGCGTCCATATGGACAGCACAGACAGTCATCAAAAGGCGATGGATGATTTTGCCAACCACTTCACAGGAGAAAGCGGCATTGTCGAGGACCTAGACGTCTATGAGATTTGACAGCGTCCGCGGGTTAGAGGTCAATTTCCACAACGCCGTTCTTTTGTGCGGCCCGCGACTGACACAGGATGATTGTATCTTGACGCTGCGCCTTTGACAAAACGAAATCACGATGCTCAACCTCCCCTCCTGTCAAACCACATTTGCACACCCCGCAAATCCCATCGGAGCATTTCAAGTCAATCGGATAGCCATTTTCATTCAGAACATCGGCCGCAGATTTATCAGCGGGCACTCGAAAATCTTTTCCTGATTTTGTCAGTCGCAGCGTAAAGTCATAGTTCTCGTATTCGGGCAGCTCAGGCACTGAAAAATACTCCAAATGCCGCGCCTCGTCTGGAAACCCTTGACGTTCAGCCGCGTCCATAACGCCGCTCATGTACCTATCTGGGCCGCACGCATAGACGTGCCATCCGTTTTGGTACCCCGCTAGAATAACGTCTAGATCTGCGCGCGCGCCTTGGTCTGAAAAATGGAATGTGACTTTGTCTGCCCATGGGAAAGTTTTGAGATCCTCGGCAAAGGCCGCATCCGCGGCTTTGGACGCCGAAAAATGAAGTTCAAAGTCTATGCCTCTGGCGTGACATTCATGGGCAAAGGCGATCATTGGTGTGACCCCAATGCCGCCTCCCATCAGGATATGCTTGGTCCCGCCCTGCGCCAATGGAAAATGATTGATCGGTTTTGAAATAAAAACCTTGCGACCTTGCAAAAAGATGCGGTGCAACAGCTTTGACCCACCGCGCCCTTGATCCTCACGTAAGACCCCGATCTGGTATTTTGACCTATCACGAGGATCACCGCACATCGAAAATTGGCGCAGGTATTCGGGTGCAACGACAATATCAATATGCGCCCCTGCGCTCCATTCTGGCAACGGCGAGCCATCGAGCGAGGATAACTCATACTTTGTGACATCGTCGGTCATCTGTTCGACCTTCGTGACCTCGACACGGATCACAGGTGCCTCATCGGGCGGGGCGAACCTGTGCGTGGTGGGGGCGCTTTGACCCTCATCCAATCGGCGCTGATACTCTTTGGCAGTGATCAGCGCTTGATAGGCTTCAATCCCCTTTTCGCGATCCATCAGAAACGGAAACGGCCACGGCGGCGGGGCAAGATCTGCGGGATAGACCGCCAATGTTTGATCGGCATAATCAAGCTTTAGATCGGTTTGAAGCTGGCGATAGTTTGACGGCTCATCGTCCGTATTGATCATCTCGCAAGTGCCATCAGGCGCCCACTTTAGATCCCACCACCAGCGTTTGTTAGGATTGATCTGACCATTGCCGACAACATCGTCAAGCTTGGCAAGTATTCCCGCCATAGCAGGCACATTCATCGCCATCCATCTCAGTGGTTTTTCATGCATCAAGCCTTCGACATTCCACGGGCAGGTTTTCATGCAACGCCCACACATCGCCCCGCCTTTTTGCGTCAGGCGATACGTTGTGCATTTTTGGCTATCGGATTTCCAAATTTCATAGCCATTGAACATCAGTTTTGGCCCCGCTGTGATCGCACCCGATGGGCACTCTCGTGCACATTTATTGCACGCCTCACAAAAAGCCTGCATACCAAAATCAATAGGCTTGTCATGCGCCAAAGGCATGTCTGTCGTGATCACGCCCGACTTGAGACGCGGCCCCAAAAACGGGTTGACGATGACCTCACCAATGCGACTCACTTCGCCCAAACCCGACAAGAGTAGAAGCGGTGGATGCACCACCTCGCTATGCACATTCGTGTGGGATTGTGCGGCATATCCTAGGTTTCTAATATGCTTTGCAACGACCCCCCCCAAAAGCGAAAACCGCAGATAGGCACGCATGGATTGAACCACTGCGATCCAATCGTCACCTGATGATCCTTCTGTGGTTTCAAACCCTTGATCAATGATGAAACTGATCGCGTTTGGATGGGTGGGGGTGATGGGCTCGCCATCGGCATCATGCGAATACCATACCCAATCTGGACAGCGCGAAATGCCAACGGCATCGACCCCAAGGAAATAGGCGAGCGCTTTGATACCTTCGGCATTGGTCTGAGCCTCTAGCGCATCGCGGCTGATGGTTTGCGCAGGGGCGCCGTCTTGCAATATAGGAAACGCACCCAGCGGTCGGCGCAAGGCCTGCGCTAGAGGCGATTTTTGCGCAAAATAGCCGCCACGCGTCGCATCTTGATTGGCCTTGCCCATATCGCCAAACTTTGAACGGGCGAACATGTCTGCGCGTTTGGGCACCCGCGCGACACGCGCTTCGTCAATATATGTTGTTGGTGTATCAACGCGCTTGAGCGCCTCAAACGGATGGGGGCCCATGGCATAGGCGCGCGTCGAAAACGGATCATAGGTTGAGGCATTCTTAGTTGAACTAAGACCCAACGCCCCAGCAATACCTTTTGTAAGCGTGCTGGGTTGATCACTTAGCGGCGCAAGCGGCGCGTCGGGCGCTAGCTCGAAATCAGTGGTGACAACAGCGACTTGAAACCGATCGCCCGCAAACGGGTTCATCACGACCCCATTTTCAACCGAAGCCAGCCCTGCGCCGACAGTCACCCAATTGAGATCCACTTCGGTGGCCGAGCCGCTATGCGTGCGCGCATCATAGCCCAGAACTCTTAGATAATTTGCGACCACTACAGCGGTTTCTGTGGCCCGCACACAGGCGCGCTGCGCTTGGACGTCTTGCATCCAAACAAAACCCGCCTCATCTGGTTCGGGGTCGCGGTTGAAAGGATACAGCAGAACAATGGCATAGCGGTGCCCATCGATCGACTTTGGTGGCGCGTTCATGCTGTCTTTGAGATCCGCCATCGTTGTTTCGATACCCGCCGCGAGCGATTTAACCTGACGCGTGCGCAGCTGCTCAGCCAAGCGCCCAATACCTGAGTTGCGGATCGGCTCATCCAGATGTGCGGCCGCGTCTAGGCGTGCGATCCCCACCATTGGCGTGTCTTGAAAATACGCGAATGATTTGATGTGACGAGCACGCTCGGCTGGGTCTTGTGGGCACTTTGCTTTGGTCTTGTTTATAAACCCATCACGGATCGCATCGAGCATCGCTTGATATTCATCCAACGCATTAACGACTGTACTGGGTTGATCTGTTCGGTCAAAATCAACAGGCTGCATCGGCGGGACATCGTCCATACCCCCCCCGCCGCACGCTTCAACCGCTCCAATGGGAACGGGCCCAGATGAAATGCACGCTTGCGGCTTGAAAAAATGGGGGCGGTCATAGTGTGATATGCTCCACTAGGTCAATGGCGTTTTATGGGGTTGGGATCAACAACCACGCGAACGGCTTTTTGAACGTGACGCTCAACGGTTGGCTTTCCAGATCCACCATTGGGCTCCCCCCAAATCAAAGTTAGCTCTTGCCCTTCAATGGCCAAGTCAGACCTGATCGACGCCAGTGATATACATGTGCGGTCCGCCTCGGAATAGGCTGGGTAATATGAAACGCCGACCATTTCATCACCAAGCATAACCCGATCACTTGGCGCCACACTATAGTTACCCACTGGCAGTTCAATCTTTTTGTAGCGATCCCCATCGCGAAAGGCACTGGCATAGATGTCCACCACGTCTTCTTGGCTCCACACAAGGCGCACTTTCTTACGGCTTTTCTCTGGTGTCATCGCCTCAAGTGCCTCACGACCAATAAAGTCGTGGTCGAATTTGATCATAAAGCCATAGCCCAGATCATAGGGCGTGCGATAGAAATCCTCGACATTGCCAGTCGCCAAAGACCCGCCAATCGCTTGGCGTCCTTCGGGGCTAGCCGCTGGCAGCCATTCGCGATACGCGCGCATCTTATCTCCGGTAAAAATGGCGGGCAGGATCGAGCCGACCCAACCTGATACCGCCGCGGTCACGGGATAGGTGCGACCGCCGATTTGGGTCAGGCCGTAAGCCTCGCCCGCCTTTAAAATCAGATCGCGCACCTCTTCGCCAACCTCGCTTGGTCCCCAAAACTCATATCCTGGAAATCCAGACATCCGGTGGTTCAAGGCCACAACTTTATGCGGTCCCACATTAAACGTGCCCATCTTGAAAAACGCAATATCGGGCAAAGCGCCGCCGTTCAATTCCGCCAAAAGCGCGTCTGCATTAGGGCCTTGGACTTGAAAGCGGAACCGTTTGCGATCCGTCAAAACAGCCGAGGGGCGATCCACCAACTCGACCTCGACGTCATAGTCGCCAATTTCGGCGTGGTATCGCACCCAATTGGCCGCCATTGGTTTGCCGACAATGCTGACGGCGTTTTCTTCTTCGCAAAACAAAACCGCGTCGCCGATAAATTGGCCATCATAGTTGCACACAACATATTGCTTGGCCTGCATCGGGCCGAAGTTTTCGAAGGAGTTGATCCCCAAATCGCTCAGCAACTTGATAACATCAGGCCCGCGCAAAAAGACATCTGTCATATGGTGCGACATATTTTGGAAAATCACCGATGTGCGCCACGCGATTTGCTCATCTATCCAATTTGAGAATTCAGGCTTTACTGGAAACTCGAACCGATGCACTGGGCCATCATATAGCATTGACCACAGATCTCCGTGGGCGTCGATTTTGTCTTGCAATGGTTGTGTTTCCATGGCGCGTCCTCCCTAAATTATAGGGAGACCCTATACACATCCTTACAAAACTTCTGTCATCTAAACCGATGACAAGCAGAGCACTTCAGCAACTATGAGCTGACGTGCGGCGTTTGAATGAAAAGTGCCATGAGTTCTTTTCCCGATCCGACATGCAGCTTGCGGAAGGCCCTTTGTCGCAATGTCCGAATGGTCGTCTCTGATATATCAAGCTGCAATGCAGATGCTGCGATTGATTTCCCGTCAAGAAGCAAATCGCACACCTCAGCTTCGCGGGGCGTCAGTCCAGCAAAACCTTGCACGTTATTGTCCTTAAGTCGCGTTGCGTTTGAGCCATCTGTAGACCTTTTGCGCGCTGTTCCAATAATTTGAGTTCTAAGCCCAATCAAGCCATGGACAATTGGCAACACGTTGCAAAGCTTTGCATATTCTTGTTCGGTCAACCATCCATCTGCCGCACTGCGCAAATAAAACGAGCGATGCCCAGAGCGCCCGTCTTTTGACGACACAGCCACGCGCTCAATGACGCCGTTTCGCTTGTATATGGCTGCGCGGCGGCTATCGGCTTTGGGGTGCCAACGGTCAATATACACACCGCCTAAGGGTGCTTTACGGATGTGAGCGATAATACGAGACTGCGCGTCGGGTGAGCCTAGAATGCGCTCTGCATCTCGTTGAAACCAATAATCACTGATACGCCCTGACCAAAACGATAGGATGGGAGATGGCCTTGCCAAATCTGCAATGTGATAGGACCCAAAGTTTTCGATACGAGCTACGTTCGACAAAAAATCAAGCGCATCTCGACCAAACTCTCCCTTTGGAGCAACAGCAATCAACCGCGCGAGATCACTCCAGTTTTCATTAGACGAAGCCGAAAACGTTTCCATAGCCCCTTTCAGTATCGGTCTATTTCGAAAAAGCAAGCATTCAGATAATAAAAATTGTCTAAGGCAAACGACTTAGACAACGCAACCTTGTAGACATCTCGTAAACTGCCTCTGCCCACGTCATGGTAGTTTGTTCTGACCATGTCGTTTTAGGTCCTTGAGCACAATTTCAGATCTGACTTGGCCTATCATGGGTTGCGGCAATAGAGTTGAATGAATGAAATCCGCAAAATCGTTTAGATTATTGCATTGCAAGATCAGGATATAGTCAGCGTCTCCTGCCACAGAGAAGGCTTCGACAATTTCGTCATGACGCGCGAGCATTTTGTTGAACTCATGTTCGATGCCTGCATTGTGCGACTGAAGATTCACGCGCACAATGGCGCGCAGGGTAATGCCCATAGCGGTTGCATTCAGCCGCGCACCGTAGCCAGAAATGACGCCCTCTTTTTCAAGACGCACACGGCGGCGTGAGCATTGCGATGTCGATAAATTGACACGTTCACTGAGTTGCGCATTCGTAAGCGCCCCATCACGTTCCAAGGCCCGCAAGATTTGATGATCAAACCGATCTAATGAAATATGCATAAACACCCCTATTTTCACAAATAATGTGCAAATTAGTACTAATCGTACACAAATATGCACACCCAAGTCAATTTTTCGCATGTATTTTACAATAAATTAGGTTTTGGAGGATAAAAATGGGCCCTTTCCCGCATGATGCACCCCGCGCTGATATCACGATCGATAATCCTGCGGGCACCGATGGTTTCGAGTTTGTCGAATTTGCCCACCCTGATCCTCAGTCGTTGCGCGATAGTTTTTCAAAGATGGGCTATACCCACGTTGCCAATCACAAAGCCAAGAAAGTGGAACTGTGGCAGCAAGGTGATATCTCTTACCTTATCAACGCCGAACCCCACACACATGCCGCTCAGTTCATCGAAGATCACGGGCCTTGCGCGGCCTCAATGGGGTGGCGCGTCGCAGATGCCCAGCACGCCTTTGACTATGCCGTTAAAAAAGGTGCCACACCTTACCAAGGGAACGGCAAAGTTATGGATGCCCCCGCAATCATAGGGATCGGTGGATCATTGATCTATTTCTTCGACAAACATTCCGATCAAAGCGTCTATAATGATGAATTTGATTGGATCACCACCGCACACCCACAAGGCGTGGGTTTCTATTACCTCGATCACCTGACCCACAATGTACACAAGGGCAATATGGACCATTGGTTTAAGTTTTATGGCGAGCTATTCAATTTCCGTGAAATTCGATTTTTTGATATTCAAGGTAAGTTCACAGGGCTTTTATCACGTGCATTGACATCGCCCTGTGGACGTATCCGCATTCCCATAAACGAAGATCGTGGTGAAACCGGACAAATCGTGAATTACCTTAAGAAATATAAAGGCGAAGGCATTCAACATATTGCAGTTGGCGCTCAGGATATTTACGCGTCAGTTGAGACCATTTCTAAAAAGGGTGTGGAGTTCATGCCCGCACCGCCTGAAACCTATTATGACATGTCACACGACCGCGTTTTAGGACACGAAGAACCTATAGAACGCATGAAAAAGCACGGCATTTTAATCGACGGCGAAGGCGTCATTGACGGCGGCGTGACCAAAATCCTGTTACAAATATTCTCCAAAACAATGATCGGACCGATTTTCTTCGAGTTCATCCAACGGAAAGGCGATGATGGATTTGGAGAAGGGAACTTCAAAGCGCTTTTTGAAAGCATTGAAGCAGAAGAAATCGCCAAAGGTGAATACGCGCACGACATCTCCAAGCAATAACACGCATGATCGCGCCACCATTGGATGCCAATACAAAGGGCAAATGTCCTGCCAGTTGCACTCTTTGCATGTATGCAGTGATATGTTGAACGTGGGGTTTGATATCTAGCGTTTTGACGTTTAGCTCGCGCGGGCGTTCTTCAACGAGTCTCTTTGTGTAGCAGCCCAAATTTCTTTTTTCGACAGCGCGTCTATTGCATCCAAATCCGACACAAGTATCCTCTTTATATTTATTCTTCAAATGATTCTATTTTTAAAAATCCGCTGAGGTTTTTGGCCTCAATCGCCGCCATCAACGCGTCAGAGACGCTAAAACGACTCGCTAAAAAACGATCAGCAAACACATGTCGATTTTTGATTTTTTCGCGCCGCCACACTAATTTGGGTCGTGCTGTACTACTATAACGCCGAATTTCGCCATGTCGGACCACAGGTTCAACATCCGATTTTTCCACAATGATCCCGTCGTCGATAAACGTCTTGAATTTATGGAGGTAATATTCATTTTCTAATATGCGCCCGTCCTTACAATGCAAGACCGCAGGATAATAATAGCTCTGGCCTGGGTCCCATTCTTCGAGCAGGTCACGAAATTCTCGATTGACAAGGATAACACCCAACATGCCACCGCGCATAAATGCATGAAACTCTGTATGATCTGAATTTTGCCTAAATTTCAGCGGCAGCATTGATGGATCACCGCTAAACCTCGGATTATGAATTCCATCCAGAATGCGTGTACGTTCATCATCCCGAACATCCTTCGGTCCAAACCAAAGGACTTCAGACTCGTCATAAGTGTCCTCATGTAATATCCAAGGCATCAGCGGCCCTCCCTTTTATCTGTGGCGCGCTGCGTTTCAATCATTGAGATCTGTCCACGCATTAGCTTAATCCCCGGCATTTGTTATGATCTGACTGATGGCTTTTTGAATTTTAGGCCTCATCAAGCACTTTCTTTGATGCAGGCTGCACCCCAATCTTTTCTAACGTCTCTGGATCCACCAATCGTGTGGCAATTCTTAAAATTTCATGATTTGATCGTGACCGGTTTTGTGCCTGTGATCAAGTTTTGTGACGCTGTTTTTTAAAATCAGCTCTCGTTCAATTAAAAATTTATTTAAGTTAAAGGACGGAATATATAACCCAATTACAGTCACACGTTACTGATGAACATTTCGCGTAAATCGCGACCCCACATAGGTTTTGCTATGTGGGGTCATTGATTTAGGCCGCTGCGATTGATTTTTTGGGGTCAAAAAATGGGCGTTTGGTGATTTTGGCGGGGGTTGGACCGGATTGGGTCACGACCTCGACCTCTGCGCCGATAACTGCGTGATCGGCCTCGACCATTGCCAAGGCGATATTTTGCTTCAGACGGGGTGAATATACGGCGGAGGTCACTTTGCCGATGCTGTGTCCATCACGGTTGATGTCCCAGAACGTCGTGTTCGGACCCGTCAAAGGATCAGCGTCAAGGATCAGGCCAATTTGCTTGCGCTTGGGGCCGTCTACTTTGATGTGACGCAGCGCGGATTTGCCAATGAAATCAGCCTCCATCTCAAGATCAACCAAGCGATCTAAGCCCAGTTCATAGGGGTTTGTGTGAATATCCGCATCCGCGTGATAAGACAGCATGCCCCCTTCGATACGGCGGATCGACGACGTATGCCCAGGCTTGAGACCAAACTCCATCCCCGCGGCCATTATTGTTTCCCAGAGCTTGTCACCCTGCGAGCCGTCCCGCAAATAAATTTCATAACCCAATTCGCTCGACCATCCTGTGCGCGACACGACCAAGGGAATGCCATCAAGCTCCAGTTCACGGAGCCAATAGTATTTCAAATCCATGATATCGTCGCCAAACAAGGCGCGCATCACTTCGCCTGATTTCGGCCCCTGAAGCTGAAGCGGCGAAACGTCTGGTTCAGTAATCTTCACATCCATACCAGAGTGCACAGCAACCCCCTGCGCCCAAAGCAACACATCACTATCCGCAAGCGATATCCAGAAATGATTTTCCGCCAAACGGAGCAATATGGGATCGTTCAATATGCCGCCATCGGCGTTGGTGATCAGGATATACTTGCACTGCCCCACCGCCATTTTGGACAAATTGCGCGGCGTGAGCATTTGCACGAACTTGGCCGCATCTGGGCCCGTAATTTCCACCTGACGTTCAACTGCAACATCACAAAGGATCGCGTCGTTGACGAGGTTCCAGAAATTCTGTTCCGGATCGCCAAAGTCGCGTGGAATGTACATATGATTGTAAACAGAAAATCCCTGCGCGCCCCAGCGTACGGTGGCGTCGAAATAGGGTGACTTGCGGATTTGCGTGCCAAATCCAAAATCTTTATCCAGTGTCATTCTTTATCCATCCTTAAAAAAGCAGTCGTTACGTCAGATCGCTGTCTCTTTGGGCATTTAAATCGACATGAGCCAAAGAACAGAGACATTCCAAAATTTCCCTATAGAAAACTCAGATTGCACCGCGCTCTTATTGCGACACTTGGATGTGCTTTGCAGACATAATGAGTGTCAGGCTGGGGCGGTTGAGGAAAGGATGTAAACCCATTTCGTATTGAACTCTCGCCGTTGGACACCAGACCTTCGTAGTTTGCTGACCTATCGTCTGTAGCTCATACTTTGTTGCCGTTCGAAGTATAAGTTGAACTTTGTTTATCTTTACAATTTGTACGGCACAGGTTAGCTAAAGACTATGATATTAATGTCCTCCATTACTATGAACTATTACCGCCGTTCTTAAACGGAGCGGTCAATCATGTTTAGTCAAATGAAGCCGCCACAGAGCGGCTTTTTCATTTTCTGCCTGTGGCTAATAGGAGATAAAAATGAGAACTTCGGCTAATAGGCAAACGATGGTAATACGCGATGCCATACACTCTGACCTAGATGTATTATTATCTATGGTTCAAGCCTTAGCACACCATCACGGCGACGTTCCAAACGTGAGCGCAGATTCCCTGGAACGTGATATTTTCGGTCAAATTCCTTGGATTTACGTTCTCGTCGCCCAAGTTGAAACCGAGGTTGTCGGATACGCCGCTCTTTGTCCAATAATAAAGCTACAGGATGGTGTTCGGGGAATAGACTTGCATCACCTCTTTGTAGAAAACAGGTTCCGTGGATCGGGTTTGGGAAGGCAATTAATTGAGGCCGCGATGCAGAAAGCGCATGATCTGAGCTGTTCGACCATGTCGGTTAGCACGCATCCTGACAATATGAACGCACAAGCCGTCTACTTGGCCTGTGGCTTTGAACGCAGATATGGATCCAATCCTCGGTTTCGCATTTCTCTGGGGTGATTGGTTGCATGCGTAGAAAACTGACAGATAGGGCTCATTCCTGACATTAGCTGAAGTGATCACGAAAAATCGCAGAGGTTCAATAATGATGTTTCAAAAATCAGCACCAAAAACGGCCAACCATAGTCAGTCTCCAATGTTTTCGGCCTTGGATTCAAAATATCTTGGCCTTTTCCCTTTTTCATGTCGAAAAAAATCACTATGTCCCCTTGACGTTCAGCGCGTGTGTCTGTTGAACCAACCCAAGTTAAAACATAGGTGGGCCTCTCATGGACGAACAGAATAGAAATCTCATTCTCGCTTCAGTATTGAGCTTTATTGTGATTATTGTGTGGTTCGTCATGTTCCCACCACCTGAGCCGCCCGTTACGGATACAGCCGCGGATACAACGGTTCAGGCCTCGACACCCGCAACCCTTCCCGCAGCGGGCGAGGTGCAAACAGCCGACGTCAGCGATATCGCCGATGTGCCCCGCATTGCCATCGACACACCGCGGGTCTCTGGGTCGATTTCCTTGGCTGGTGGCCGTTTGGACGAATTGTTCCTCAAAGATTACCGTGAGGAATTGGCGGCAGAGTCCGATCAGGTTCAGCTGTTGCGCCCAATTGGCGAGATGGATGCCTATTATGCCACCTATGGCTGGATCGCCGCCGCAGGTGCGAGTGCGGATCAGGTTCCAACACCTGACACAATTTGGTCCCTCGAAGGCGATGCGACACTGGGGGTCGATAGCCCTGTGACGTTGATCTGGGATAACGGTGCGGGCCTCGTGTTCCGTCGCACGATTTCGATTGATGACAACTACATGTTCAAAATCGATCAAAACGTGAGCAACACCTCAGGCAGTGATGTCGAACTGCGTCCCTATGGTCTAATCCGCCGTCATAGCGAGCCCTCGACGCTGGAAAATTTCTTTATCCTTCATGAAGGCTTGATCAGCAAAGCTGATGGTGAGCTTGTCGAAGATAAATACAAGGCCCTGCGTGGATACGACTTTGATGACCGTGAAAACGCCCTCGCCGTGCGGACCGAAGTCGAAGAAAACGGCTGGATCGGGTTTACAGACCATTTCTGGATGACAACTTTGATCCCCTCAACTGGCGAACGTTTTAGAACCACGGCGAAATATTACGAAAAGCAAGACATCTATCAGTCCGAAGTTGTCATGGCCCGTCAGGTCATCCCCTCAGGAACACAAACAACAGTCACGTCACAATTCTTTGCAGGGGCAAAGGAATGGGACACTATCCGCAACTACGAAAAAGCAGGCGTTGTTGGGTTCTTGGATAGTATTGACTGGGGTTGGTTCTTTTTCATCACCAAACCAATGTTCGCCGTCCTCCATTGGCTGAATGTTTGGATTGGAAATATGGGCTGGGCGATTATCGGCCTGACGCTTCTGATCAAAGCCGCCTTGTTCCCGTTGGCTTATAAATCCTACGTCTCTATGGCCAAGATGAAAGAGCTGCAGCCAGAAATGGCCAAGCTCAAAGAGCGCTGCGGCGACGATCGCCAACGTTTGCAAAAAGAAACGATGGAGCTTTATAAGAAGGAAAAGGTTAACCCTGCTGCGGGTTGTTTGCCGATCCTATTGCAAATTCCAATCTTCTTTTCGCTCTACAAAGTGATCTTTGTGACGCTCGAACTTCGTCATGCCCCATGGATCGGCTGGATCAAAGACCTCAGCGCGCCCGATCCCTCTTCAATCCTGAACCTATTTGGCCTGTTCAACTATGCAACACCAGGTCCAGAATCGATTTTCTCAATCGTCTCTCTTGGTATTTTGCCGATCTTGTTGGGTATCTCAATGTGGCTTCAGCAAAAGCTAAACCCAGCGCCCACAGACGCAACACAAGCCATGATCTTTGCATGGATGCCATGGGTCTTTATGTTCATGCTCGGCACATTCGCGAGTGGTTTGGTGATCTACTGGATTGCAAACAACATGATCACCTTTAGTCAACAATATCTCATCATGCGGACCCAAGGGTACAAGCCAGACGTTTTTGGAAACATTATCGCAAGCTTTAAACGCAAAGATACCCCGAGCGCCAAGTAATGGCACATATCGCTGAAATATGGCGCTATCCAATCAAATCTCATGGCCGCGACTCTGTTGATCAGATCGCGGTCACTGCGCAAGACACCCTCCCTTGGGATCGTGCGTGGGCTGTAGTTCATGACGCCTCTTATGTCGATGGGTCGACTTGGGTTCCTTGCAATAACTTCTCAATTGGGTCAAAAGCCCCAAAATTGATGTCGATCAATGCATCTTGGGACGAAGCCTCTCACAAACTGACCCTGACCCATCCCGATTTAGCGAGCATCACAATTGATCCCGACACGGACCAAGCCGCCTTCATAAATTGGGCCGCACCACTGGTTCCTGAAAATCGCGCACAATCCGTCCGCCTCGTGCGTGCCCAGTCGCGTGGAATGACAGATACCGATTATCCATCCATCAGTATCGGCAACCTCGCCTCTCACATGGATTTCTGCGACAAAATTGGCCAGGATATATCGATAAACCGCTGGCGCGGAAATTTCTGGATTGATGGCTTAGAGCCTTGGCAGGAATTCGATTGGATCGATCGCACTGTTTGCATCGGGTCTGTGCAGTTCAAAATCACTGAGCCCGTCGAACGGTGTATGGCAACGACAGCAAACCCTGAAACAGGGGTCCGCGATGTCGACACTCTCAAGGCCCTAAATGACATGGGCCATCAAAATTTTAACGTCTATGCGATTGCCCAAACAAGCGGTGTCATCAAACTAGGCGATACACTCGAGGTTATGTAATGCAACTCCCCTTCCCGCTCGCACAAGATCCAGATGATTTCTCCCGTGAAAAGGGACGCCTGCTCTTTGCTGGTGAAACTGATTTCGTCAAAGGCGTTGTTGCAATGTCTGGGCTCCCACCAGCGGACCGTTTGGAAATCTGCTTTGCAGGTCGCTCAAACGTGGGCAAATCTAGCTTGATCAACGCACTCACGGGCCGCAAAGGTTTGGCGAGGGCCTCAAACACACCCGGCCGCACCCAAGAGATCAACTTCTTCACAGCAGGTGAAACACACTACCTCGTTGACTTGCCAGGATACGGCTATGCGAATGCCCCTCTTCCAATCGTTGAGAAATGGCAAAAGCTGTTAAAGCAATATCTCTCAGGGCGCCAATCTCTGCGTCGGGCTTTTGTGTTGATCGACACACGCCACGGCGTGAAAAAGGTGGATGATGAAATCATGTCCCTTCTCGATAGCGCGGCGGTCACGTTCCAAGTCGTCATGACCAAAGCCGACAAAGTCAAAACCGGAGAGCGCGACAAAATTTTGGATCAAGTCCGCAAAGCCCTGTCAAAACACCCCGCCGCTTATCCAGAACTTATTCTGACATCATCGGAAAAAGGCGATGGCATTGAAACCTTACGGGCAACCATAGCGGCGCTGGTCTAACTGGGTCGGCCTCTCCCGCTCTTCCTTCCCCCCTTGGGGAAGGCCAGGATGGGGGTCAGGTAATGCTTGCGCTCTTGCGCACAATAAGAGAACACTATCCCAATCTGCTAGGGATCAATAGGATGAAGACACAAGACATGAACCGAGATTGGATTGCCACAGCGCGGACGCTCTCACAGGCTCTGCCATACCTACAGCGCTACACGGAGTCTATTATTGTCATCAAACTTGGTGGCCACGCCATGGGGAGCGATGAGGGGATGGAAACCTTTGCTCGTGATGTTGTATTGATGCGCCAAGTTGGGATCAATCCCGTCATCGTCCATGGCGGTGGTCCAATGATCAATGCAATGTTGGACAAGCTTCAAATTCAATCAAACTTCGTCAACGGCAAGCGGGTCACAGATGAGGCAACGATGAATGTTGTCGAGATGGTCCTGTCGGGAAGTGTAAATAAACGCATTGTTCAAGCCATCAATAACCAAGGGGGTCGCGCCATTGGCCTCTCTGGTAAGGATGCGAACTTGATCACATGTACTCAGACAGATCCAGACCTAGGATTGGTTGGCACCCCGTCGCATGTGGATCCGGATGTCATACGCACTCTGATCGAAAATGATATTATTCCAGTCATCGCTCCCCTTGGCTCTGGGGAGCATGGCGAAACCTATAACATCAACGGAGATACCGCCGCAGGTGCGGTGGCCGCAGCGCTGGACGCGGATCGCTTGTTGTTGCTAACCGATGTGAGCGGCGTCAAAAACAAAGATGGCGAGGTCTTAACAGAGCTCAAGGCAGAGCAAATCCGCGCCATGACGGCGGATGGAACGATTGCCGGTGGTATGATCCCGAAAACGGAAACAGCCCTAGAGGCGCTCGAAAATGGCGTACGAGCCGTCGTCATCCTAGATGGTCGTGCGCCAAACGCCTGCCTTTTGGAACTGTTTACGGAACATGGTGCTGGATCACTCATAAGACTAAAATGATAGAGCCTTGCATTCCAAGCTTGGACGCTTAGCTTACGTATCATGGAACATGAAACTCTCATCCGACTTGGTGTCTTTATCGGGCTATTCAGCCTGTTCGCTGTCCTAGAGGCCCTTGCCCCGCGGCGGGCCCTTGCGACGTCCAAGAGACAACGCTGGGTCACGAATTGGGGGATCACCATTCTTGATACGCTGACGCTTCGGCTCCTATCCCTTGTCGCCCCCCTCCTCGCCGTTGGCGCGGCTCTGGATGCTCAGGCAATGGGGATTGGCCTCTTGAATTCCTTTGATCTGCCTTTCTGGGGCGCTGTCATCATAACAATAGTGGTGTTTGACTTTGCGATTTGGGCACAGCACCTGATAACACATAAAATGCCGATCCTTTGGCGTATCCATAGAGTCCACCATTCTGATCGCGATTTAGATGTGACAACCGCGATCCGATTTCATCCTGTAGAAATTGCACTTTCAATGGGGATCAAGATCGGTTTGGTTTACCTACTTGGCGCCCCTGCAATGGGGATTATCCTATTTGAAATCCTGCTGAATGGGACAGCCATGTTCAATCATGCGAATATCCGTTTACCGCTGTGGCTCGACAGGATTGTGCGCTTGATTTTGGTTACGCCCGATATGCACCGCGTTCACCACTCTGTGCACCGTCATGAACATGACAGCAACTATGGCTTTGCTTTGTCGATTTGGGATAGGCTCTTTGGCACCTATATTGATCAACCCTCCGCAGGCCATACAGAGATGAAACTCGGGCTTGAGTGGCAGGACACCTCACCGAATAAGTTAGGCTGGGCTCTATGGCTTCCTTTCCGTCGGAAATAGTCGAGGCCCTGCGACAGGAACATTTAAGTGTTCTAGGCGGGTTTTCTACGGAAGACCCGACAGAGCACGCGCTCGATCCCACGGTTCGCTCCCTTGCCCTCATCGGACCCGATGAGCCAACCTTCTGGGACCATTTCAAAAGCTCGGCGGAATATAATGATGTCCGACCGGATCCAATGGATCGGTGGTCCAAACGTGTCATTGAAAATATTTCGTCGAAATTCGGCCTAAAACCCTATTTCCCATTCGGAGGACCGCCCTTCGCGCCATTCTATAGCTGGGCTCTGAAAACAGGGCGCATATATGCCTCTCCGACCAAATTATTGGTCCATGATACTGCTGGCCTATTTGTGTCCTTCAGGGGCGCTTTGGGTTTGCCCTATCACGTTGATTTCGATGATGAAGCGTCCCCTTGCACAACCTGCCACAAGCCCTGCTTGAGCGCCTGTCCTGTGGATGCCTTCGCAGAAGGTACCTATAACGCCACAGCTTGTCGGGGTGAGCTTACATCAGGGGATAGACAAGACTGCACAGGAAAAGGGTGCGCAGCGCGTCGCGCCTGTCCCATCAGTCAACGCTTTGCTCGCGTAGATGAACAATCTCAGTTTCACATGCGCAGCTTCATCTAAATGAAAAGCCCCGATCCGAGGATCAGGGCTTTGCCAATTTAGTGTCCTAAGATCTGACTTAGGAAGAGTTTTGTGCGTTCGGATTTTGGATTATTGAAGAACTCTTCTGGTTCGTTTTGCTCCACAATTTGCCCCTGATCCATAAAGATAACGCGGTTGGCAACCTGACGCGCAAAGCCCATTTCGTGCGTCACACACAACATAGTCATGCCATCTTCGGCCAATTCAACCATCGTATCCAAAACCTCTTTGATCATTTCAGGATCAAGAGCCGAGGTTGGTTCATCAAAGAGCATGATCCGAGGTTTCATGCAGAGAGACCTCGCAATCGCAACACGCTGTTGCTGACCACCAGAAAGCTGACCGGGGTATTTGTCGGCCTGTTCTGGGATTTTCACTTTCTCAAGGAAATGCATCGCGATTTCCTCGGCCTCTTTCTTGGGTGTTTTACGAACCCAGATCGGCGCAAGTGTACAGTTTTCCAAAATCGTCAAATGCGGGAATAGGTTAAAGTGTTGGAAACACATCCCTACTTCTGAGCGGATTTTATCAATGTTTTTCAAATCCGACGTCAATTCGGTCCCATCAACGACGATATCGCCTTGCTGGTGTTCTTCCAGACGGTTGATACACCGAATAAGCGTAGACTTACCGGAACCAGAGGGGCCCGCGATGACGATGCGTTCGCCACGGTTCACGGTCAAATTGATGTCCCGCAAAACGTGGAAAGCGCCGTACCACTTGTTCATGTTATGAATTGAAATCGCGACTTCGTCGGATACTTGCATTTGTGCAGAGTTAGCCATGGTATCAGGCCTCCTTATCGATGATCAGTTGCGAGACGACGCTCGAGCCATTGTGAATATTGTGAAATGCCGTAACACACGACAAAGAAGAGAAGCGCGGCAAAGAGGAACAATTCCCAATAAACGCCGTTCCATTCGGTTGATGCCAAAATTGGTCCACGGATCATACCCACGAGGTCGAACATCGAAATGACCGATACCAATGTCGTGTCCTTGAACAAACCGACAGAGACGTTCACGATACCTGGGATCGAAATTTTCAATGCCTGAGGTAAAATGATCAGCCGCATGGATTGCGCATAATCCAACCCGAGCGAGTCAGCCGCCTCATATTGGCCCTTTGGCAACGCTGCGAGACCACCGCGAATAACTTCGGCGATATAAGCTGCCGAAAAGAGCGTGATCATAATCACAACCCGCAAGAAGAGATCAACAGTCGCCTCAGGTGGGAAGAAATAGGCAAGCATAACACTGGCCACGAAGAGCAAAGTAATCAACGGTACGCCACGAACGAATTCGATGAACACGACGCAGATCATTTTGATAAAGGGCATGTCGGACTGACGACCGAGGGCAAGCATGATCCCAATCGGCAACGACAAGGACACACAGGTCACGCCCAGCATCATGTTCAACATAAAGCCACCCAAATCACGACTTGGGATAGAGCGCATCGCGCCCTCTGTGACATCGGGTGCTGGCATAATGGATGACCCAAGGGACCAGACCACAATTCCCGCAACCAATGCCGCAACAACAGAGAGAACAAAGTTTTTGCTGAGCAGATGGCGATAAACGACAGCCGCAGCAATCACCGACAACAGCGCAAGCACCGGCGTTATGATTGAACCACCCCAAATCAAGTAGAACGCGATGAACGGGTAGAGTGCTGTGAACGCAAGCAACTTACGCGGCAAGTCAAAGAACAGAACTGGTGCCGCAGCTAAGAAAAACAGAACAAAGGCAAGCGTTGGACGCCAGTAGATGTCTTGCGGATACTTAAACCCAAAGAGCAATTGGTTCCACCGTTCGGACAGAACCGCAAAACAAGCACCCGTTTTCCCGCCTAAAGCGTCACGACATTCCGCAAGGCTCGATGAATTCCAAATACCATTCAAAAGCCACGGTAGAGAGCTGACAACGAGAAAGTAGATAACCGCGACAGAAACAACCGTCAAAACGGTATTTGCAGGCGTGGCAAACAAGTTGTCCTTGAGCCATTTGACTGGCCCCGCCGCAGTAGACGGTGGCGGAAGTTGCGGCAACACATCATGCCGCACAAAGGCGATGGATTCGTTTGATTGATCAGTCATATCAACGCTCCTTCAACTTAATAGTGTTGTTGTACACGTTGATTACGGCTGAAATCAGTAGCGAAATCACCAAATAGAACAACATCAACAGGAGGACACACTCAATCGCGCGACCCGTTTGGTTCAGCGTGATGCCACCCAGTGTCGCGGTAACATCCGCGTAGCCCACCAAAATCGCCAATGACGAGTTTTTCGTGATGTTCAAATAGTTTGAAATCAGCGGCGGAATGATGACGCGCAAGGCTTGGGGCAATACAACTAGGCTCATAACGCGACCAGATCGTAGGCCCAGCGCGCTCGCCGCTTCGGTTTGTCCTTTGGAGACCGCTAGGATACCGGCACGCACGTTTTCTGCGATAAAGGCACCCGTATAGATCGACAAAGCAAACCAAATCGCAATCAATGGACCGCCAACTTTGATACCGCCTTTAAAGTTAAAGCCCTTCAGCTCAGGAATTTCAAACGTCAGGCCCATCACAAAGCACAACACGATGATTGGTCCGAACCAGATCGCCAAGTTTTTCACAAGCGTCGCTGGGCGAACACCGGTTGCTTCTTGAACTTTGGTGGCATTTTTCGTCACGGCCCGCGTCACAAAGAAGGATGCAATCAGCGACCCAATGATGATGAGCCAATCAATTGCCCCACCGAACCCATTGGTAAATTCCGGCCTTGGAATATAAATCCCACGGTTGGTAAATGCAGAAATCCCCATAAACATGGATGCCGTCGGCTCATCCCCACGAAACGCGCGCGGCCCAGGGAGAACCGCCGTCATGATTGTGAAAATAATGATGATCCAGATCAGAACAGGAATATTGCGGAAAATTTCCACATAAAAGGCCATCAACTTGCGAACAAGCCAGTTGTTCGACAGTCTCAGTACACCCGCCAAGACACCAAATATAGTCGCAGTCACACAGGCCAAAAAGGCAACGAGCAAGGTATTCAAGATACCCACAAATGCGGCGCGCAAGTTTGAGGACTGGCTATCGTATTCGATCAAACGTTGGTTAATATCATAACCAGCAGGTGCTCCAAGAAAGGCAAAACTGATGCTCAATCCCTGTGCGCTTAGGTTTGCCGCCAAATTCGCAGCAAGTTGCCAAATCACGAGCGAGAGCAAGATAAAAGCAATGGCCTGAAAGGTAAGCGACCGATAGCGAGTGTCATAGATCAGTTGAGATAACTGAAACGACTCCCTCGGAAGGTCAGTTTGGATAGTCATGTGGCTTGATCCCTGGATTTCGTCCACAGCACCGCTTTGCATCGGTTGGACTGTAATTTCAGATAGATAAAATAAGGGCGCGACTTTGCCGCGCCCTCGAAATTTCCGGAATTAACGGAAAGGTGGTGAGTAAAGTAGACCGCCTTGTGTCCACTGAGCGTTCAAGCCACGTGATAGGCCAATCGCTGTTGATTCACCGATGTTGCCATCGAACAATTCACCGTAGTTACCGCCAACGGCGATCGCATTTTTCGCCCAATCAGCAGAAAGACCAAGCATTTCGCCCAAGTTGCCTTCTGTACCGAGCAAACGGTTGATTTCTGGGTTGTTTGTGCCTGCAGCCATCTCTTCGATGTTTGCAGATGTTACACCCAATTCTTCAGCAGTGATAAGTGCGTTCAAAGTCCAACGTACCACGTCACCCCAGTTGTTGTCGCCGTGACGAACAAGTGGACCCAAAGGCTCTTTGGAGATGATTTCTGGCAATAGAGCGTGCGCGTCTGGTGCTTCGAATGTTGCACGTGTCGCCGCTAGGCCAGATGCGTCAGTTGTGTAAACGTCACATGCACCAGCTAGGTACTGCTGCTGAGCTTCTGCGTTTGTTTCGATTGGAACAGGCTCATAAGAGATGTTGTTTGAACGGAAGAAGTCCGCCAAGTTCAACTCTGTTGTTGTACCAGTTTGGATACAAACAGTCGCGCCATCTAGGTCTTTTGCAGAAGACACGCCAAGCTCTTTTGGAACCATGAAGCCCTGACCGTCGTAGTAGTTTACGCCAGTGAATTCGAACTTAAGGTCTACGTCACGTGAGAATGTCCATGTTGTGTTACGTGCCAACATGTCGATTTCGCCAGATGCAAGTGCTGTAAAGCGTGTTTTACCTGTTGTTGGAACGAACTCAACTGCGTTGCCGTCGCCCAAAACAGCCGCTGCAACTGCGCGACATACGCCAACGTCGAAGCCTTCCCAAACGCCATTTGCGTCAGGTGCTGCGAAGCCAACCAAGCCAGTTGTTACGCCACAGTTTAGTTTACCACGTGCTTTTACGTCATCAACTGTACCAGCAGCTGCCGAAGTAGCGGCTAGACCAGCAACGGTCAATGCGCCAAGAATTACGGTTTTTTTCATTGTTACCTCTTCCTGAGTTTTGCCCAATTTAAAAAGGGCTCTTTGTATTGGCATAGGCCAAATAGTCATACTAAAGTAGGATTCACATCCCAGTACCCCTGAGTTTGCTCAAAATCGGACCCAAACGTCAAGCACCGACTTGCGAAATTGACAAAGCTACGCCGATTTTTTCAATCAACTTTCCGTAAGATGCTGTTAAATTGACATAAATTCAGCAAACTGCTTTGTAAAACGCATAAGCATGCTCAAACGAAATGCACTTTTGAGCAGAAATTTTATCCGCTTCTTCGTCATTTCCCCACTGTTCAATCTGCCAGGTCTCATCCAGACGCGAAAGTTCCCATGCGTCACCTACAGCGGTGACTCCGTGAATCACTGAGAGGGCGAGGACCAAAGATCCTGACATTCCGACCAAATCATGAAATCCCGTTAGCTCAAACGGCGTCATTGAAATGACTTGCTTGGTTAAGGCGTCAATCGCGTGCGGATCTTGTTCCACATACATGACCCCCTGCCCGATATTGAGGCGGGCTTCAAATTTTTCAGCCGCCCAATCCAGGATCGGATCCCATGCCTTTGCTTGGCGCTCGATCAATTCACTCGGGCTTGCCGCGCGATAGCACAAAAGATCCGTTTCCCCATAAGCCGCTAAGAGCGATGCAACCTCGTTGAACTGAGGTGTGACCTTGTCCAATGCGGCATTCGCTGAGCGCGTCATTGGCATGGTCTCTGGCACGATTTTGTCGTCCTGCGCATCCCATTCCTTGGCTATCGCCTGGGCAAGCGCCTCACTTGGAACGATCAAAGATGTCTTTGCGGGCGTTTTGACGCCACGACCATCTAACAAAACGGCAAAGCCGTCTCCCTGTTGTTCAACACGAACCTCGGTCCAAAACCGTTTCTGTTTCCACTCAGACATTCGGCTGCTCCAATAGTTTATCAATCATAGGAATTAACTCATTGGGATCATCACAAAGAAGATGCGCATCCCCCAACCTTTGATTTGGATGAAACCCCCAAGTGACCCCAATCGCGGCCACATTGGCATTCCGAGCCATCTGCATGTCATAGCTCGTATCCCCAATCATAACGGCCTGCGACGCATTAACGCCAGTATCCCGGTGCGTTTGCAAAATCATCGATGGATTTGGCTTTGAGGGGTGATCATCCGCCACTTGGGTCGATTGAAACCAACTGGAAATACCATAATGATCACAGAGCGAGGTCAACCCCCGTCGTGATTTTCCCGTCGCAATCGCAAGCAAAGTTTCATCCTCATGTCGCAGCTTGGTTAAGACATCCAACATACCGTCATAAAACTTGGGCTTAGCCCCCGCCATACGGTTTTGAGCAAAGCTATCTTTGTAGGCTTGGGACGCTCTCTGCTGAACCTCCCTGTCACACTGAGGGATCAGCTCTGCAAAAGCCTCAGGAAGCGACAAGCCGACAATTCCCAAAATCTCTTGGCGTGTTGGAAGCGGTTGCTCAATCACACCAAAGGCATGTTCCATGGCTTGGATAATTTGCGACTGGCTATCGACCAAGGTACCATCGACGTCAAAAATAACTAATCGCATGGGGTCGTCCTACATGTCCTCGAATGGATCATCCGCGACCTCATCCAAATCCCATTGGAATGTTTTCCATGTATGGGCCATGTGATCTGGTAGCTCAGCCGTGATCGTCACCATTTTTTTGGTAACAGGATGCTCAAACGACATATGACGCGCATGGAGGTGCAGCTTTTTGCTAATATCGCCCCCAAGCTGAGCGCCCCAGCCGTCGCCTAGGTTTTCTTGACCAGAGCCACCATATTTACCATCACCCACAATCGGATGACCCATCTCCGCCATATGCGCCCTCAGCTGGTGCGTGCGGCCTGTAATCGGAACCAAGGCAACCCATGCCCCACGGCTCGCGAGGCGGCTAACAACCATATAATCCGAGGTAGCACGTTTGGCCCCCTCGGTTGAGGCAACGTCACGGGGATGGATACAAACCATTTTCTCGCCTTCACCGCGCGCGCCGTGGCCCCCTGCTTTGACCAGCCCATATTTGATGGTCCCGACCAAAGGCTGAGGAACACCTGCAACAGCGGCCCAATAGATCTTGCGCGTTTCACGATGACGAAGAGCATCCGTTAGCTTTGCCGCAACGGTGCGTGTCCGCGCCAATAGCAAAATGCCAGAGGTGTCTTTGTCCAATCTGTGAACCAGACGTGGTTTTTCGTCATAATCATATTGCAAAGCCGCACAGAGCCCATCCACATGGCGGGTTTGCTTGCTTCCGCCTTGGCTCGGCAAACCAGGGGGTTTATTGATCGCGATGATATGGTCATCCTGATAGATAACCGCATTTTGCATCATCCGCGCATCCGCATCTGAAATGCGCTTGTTCGAGGTGTCGATCTCAGGCTTGCCCGTCAAAGGCAGTGGCGGCACGCGCACTTCTTGGCCGATTTCAACGCGGCTATTGGCTTTGCAACGTGATCCATCAATGCGCAGCTCACCTTTGCGGCACATCTTTTCAATGCGCCCCTGCTGAAGCTGGGGAAACTTGCGCTTTAGCCACCGATCAAGCCGTTGATCACATTCGTCTTCGCCAATCGTAATCAACTGAACTGTATTCATTGCATTATACTCCGCATCACAAACACTCCTAGGACCAAGGCTAGAATGGCCCCGCCGAGTGTCGTGGTAATATAGGCCATCGCTAAGCCAACTCGCCCCGCATCCAGCAATTTGTAGACATCTAGTGAAAATGCTGAATACGTTGTGAACGCGCCAAGCAGTCCCGTCATAAAGAACACAGGCAAGCGCTCACCGAAACGGGCGGCAAAGCCAACAAAAGCAAGCCCCATAATAAAAGAGCCCACAATGTTCACAATCATCGTGCCATAAGGAAACGCAACGAATTGCGACACCCAAAACCGTAGGCCTGCGCCAATCGCGCCTCCAAGAGCAACAACAAGATAAGTCATGGCGCGTGATTGGGTGTTTGAGGGACCAATGTCAAGCGTTTGGACGTATTTACACGTCAGAGGCGTCTTTGTTCCGCTTGTCACGGAGTTTTTCAAAATAGCTCAAGCGTTTTTTGAGATCGCGCTCAAACCCCCGTTCAACAGGTTGATAGAGATCGGGCCTTTCAATACCGTCGGGAAAATAGTTTTGCCCCGAAAACCCATCCTCAGCATTATGGTCATAGGCATAGCCTTCGCCATATCCTTGCTCTTGCATCAACCCTGTTGGGGCGTTCAAAATATGTTTAGGGGGCGCAAGCGATCCTGTTTTCTTGGCCATCGCACGCGCGCCTTTGTAGGCCATATAAGCCGCATTGGATTTGGGTGCCAAGGCAAGATAGGCCACGGCTTGGGACAAGGCCAATTCCCCTTCTGGCGATCCCAATCGTTCATAAGTTTCCCACGCATGAAGGCAAACCGTCTGGGCCTGAGGATCCGCCAAGGCAATATCCTCAACCGCCATGCGCAAAATACGCCGCGCGAGGTAACGGGGGTCTTCGCCCCCTTCAAGCATACGAGCGAACCAATAGAGTGCCGCATCTGGGTCCGACCCGCGCACTGATTTATGAAGTGCAGAAATCAGATTGTAATGTTCATCCCCGCTCTTGTCGTATTTGGCAGCACGTCGCGTCAACCGTTTGGATAAATCATCCCGACCCAATGGCGCTTTGACAGACCAACCCGCAACCTGCTCAACAAGGTTGAGCATCGCGCGCCCATCCCCATCTGCCATCGCAATCAAAGCCAGACGCGCATCAGACGTTAAAGGAAGCGCGCGATCCAATTCCTGTTCTGCGCGTTCAATGAGGTCTGACAAATCCTCATCAGATAATCGCTCTAACACCATGACCTGAGCACGGGACATCAAAGCGGCGTTTAACTCAAACGACGGATTCTCAGTTGTGGCCCCGACCAATAAAATTGTGCCGTCTTCCATATGGGGCAAAAACCCATCTTGCTGCGCTTTGTTAAAGCGATGGATTTCATCCACAAACAAAAGCGTACCACGCCCGTTTCCATGCCTTAGCTTGGCAGCCTCAAAGACCTTTTTCAGATCGGCGACACCTGTGAAAATTGCGCTGATCTGTTCAAAGTGCATATCTGTCTCAGCGGCCAACAATCGTGCGATGGTCGTCTTCCCAACACCCGGCGGCCCCCAAAAAATCAAACTGCTGAGCCGATGGGATGCGAGCATCGCCCCCAAGGGGGCATCCTCGGCCAACACTTGAGCCTGTCCAATAACCTCGCTCAACGCTTTGGGGCGAAGACGCTCTGCCAGTGGTTGGGGTCCCTTTGGGGCGCTCGGGGTGTCCCCAAAAAGATCACTCATGTTCGAAACCTTAGCAAAATTTGGCGACCTTGACGCAAAACTACGAATTCGCCGGAACGACGTGTTTGGCGTAAATAATCCTCAACATCATCCGCATTAGTGACAGAACGACCATTTATTTCAAGCAAGATATCGCGAGGCCGTAACCCCAATCGCGCACCCGTCGGCGTCGGATCAACCACCATCACGCCCTCTGAGCCAAGTGGCAATTGGTGACCCTCGATCAACTTTGGGGATACGTCTTGGACGATTAAATTCGGCAACAGACTACTTTTTGAAAGCGTCACAGCAGGCGGACCAGTCGGAGCCTCACTTGTGTTCAGGGTCACATCATATGCCCGTCCTTGGCTGAGGTAGCTCACTCGCACCTCTTGCCCCAATCCTGCAATCTTTAACCGATACAAAGCCTCAGCAGGTGAATTTACAGGAGCGTCATCAATTGCTGTTATCACATCGCCATTGGTTAATCCCGCGGCCTTGAGAGGGCTATCTGGATGCAGTTCAGTTAGAATTACCCCCGTTACACGCTCAAGGCCAAGCGCCTTGGCCATGTCCGATGTCACACTTTGACCGCCTGCACCCATCCACGGCGTCACAAACGTATCCCGCCCCTCTTCAGCTTGACGCACAAATTGGCGCACAAGGGTTGCAGGTATCGCGAACCCAATTCCGTTGGATCCACCCGATCTTGATAAAATTGAGGTATTCACACCAATCAATTGACCATTCATCCCAACCAAAGCACCCCCTGAATTCCCAGGGTTAATAGGTGCATCGGTTTGAATGAAATACCCCTGCGAATTCCCAACCGAAGCACCAGAGCGTGCCAAACCTGAGACGATACCGCTACTCACAGTTTGTCCCACGCCAAAGGGGTTGCCAATCGCAAGGACCAGCTCCCCAACTTCAACTGTGTCGCTATTGCGAAGGGTTAAAAACGGCAACTCCTCTTGCGTCGAAATTTTCAAAACGGCCAAATCGCTCTCTGCATCCGCCAATAAGACATCCGCTTGGAACTCTTGGCCATCATTTAATACAACGCGAATATCGGAGGCTTGATCGACGACGTGATTATTCGAGACCACAATGCCATCGCTGGATAAAATCACACCAGAACCCAAAGAATTCTGCACTCTTGGGCGGCTTTGGGAGAACCCTTGAAACAGATCTCGAAAGAACGGATCGCTTTCAAATGGATTGCGCCGCCCCTCAACGATGCGTTTGGCATAAATGTTTACAACAGCAGGGGCAGATTGTTTGACCAATGGAGCGAAACTGAGCTTTATCTCTAAATCAGACGTCGGCACACGCGGCTCAGCAAGGGCCCAAGTCGCACAGAACAGGGACAACAGAACGGTTAGAATTTTCATGTTAAGCCTCATTTCCACATCGCTCATATGCAAATCTTCGTCTTGGAAATCAACATTTGGGCATAAAAAAACCCCCGCCTGAGCGAGGGTCCTTTGAATTGTTGTGTCAGACGACTTATTCTTCGTCTGCTGCCGCTTCCATTTCTGCAATGCGCGCTTTGTCAGCAGCACCTTTAGCAGCAGGATCACGATCAACGAATTCGATGATCGCCATTGGCGCCATATCACCATAACGGAAGCCCGCTTTCATGATACGGATATAACCACCCTGACGCTCTGCATAGCGTGGGCCTAGGATATCAAACAATTTTGCAACATATTGATCTTGCTTTAGCTGCGCGCGCGCTTGGCGGCGGGCATGCAAATCACCACGTTTCGCCAAAGTGATCAATTTTTCAACGATCGGGCGAAGTTCTTTCGCTTTTGGCAAAGTTGTTTTGATTTGTTCGTGTTCGATCAAAGAGCCGGCCATGTTCGCCCACAATGCTTTGCGGTGCTCGTGAGTACGATTTAGGCGGCGGTAACCTTTTGCGTGACGCATTTTCTATCTCCTTCTAGCGTTTTGCTTTGTCTGGCAGCCGATGCGTGTCAGCTACTCTCCTTGGGGCAGGTGCCCGAACAGTCCCCACCAAATGTGGGCATTTGAAACGGTGGGGTTTCCCCCACCGAAAATCTTAAAAGTTGTCTTCGAATTTCTTAGCAAGATCTTCGATATTGTCCGGCGGCCAATCTTCGACATCCATACCGAGGTGTAGACCCATGCCAGACAGCACTTCTTTGATCTCGTTCAACGACTTACGACCAAAGTTTGGCGTACGAAGCATTTCTGCTTCTGTCTTTTGGATCAAATCACCGATGTAGACGATGTTGTCGTTCTTCAGACAGTTCGCAGAACGAACAGATAGCTCGAGCTCATCCACCTTCTTAAGTAGAAGTGGGTTGAATTCGAGACCATCATCATCATCCTGACGGTTCGCAGATTCAGGTTCGTCAAAGTTGACAAAGATTGACAACTGATCCTGAAGAATACGCGCTGCAAATGCAACCGCATCATCAGGTGTCACGGACCCGTCTGTTTCCACCTTCATTGTCAATTTGTCATAATCCAAAACCTGACCTTCACGGGTCGGCTGAACGTCATATGACACCTTTTTGACAGGTGAATAGATCGCATCGATTGGGATCAACCCGATTGGTGCATCGTCTGCTTTGTTCTTGTCTGCAGAAACGTAGCCTTTGCCAGTGTTCACAGTCAATTCCATGTAAAGATCCGCGCCATCGTCCAAGTGACAGATAACGTGCTCTTTGTTGAGAACTTCGATGCCTGCGCTGTCAGAGATGTCAGCAGCCGTGACAACAGCTGGACCCTTGGCATTAATAGAAAGACGCTTTGGTCCCTCTACTTCCATCTTCAAAGACACGCCTTTGAGGTTCAAAATGATGTCTGTGACATCTTCGCGAACACCCGCGACGGATGAGAATTCATGCAAAACGTTGTCGATTTGTACGCTTGTGATGGCCGCGCCTTGAAGGCTACTCATCAATACGCGGCGAAGCGCGTTACCAAGTGTCAAACCAAAACCGCGTTCTAGCGGCTCTGCAACAACAGTTGCCTGACGTGTCGGATCATTACCCGGTTTTACGTCTAATTGTGCAGGCTTAATTAGTTCTGCCCAGTTTTTGTGGATCATGCGTCCCTCCATTCTTGCCGTTGCCCCATGTTCCTAAGGTCACCAGCGCCCGAGGTTAAAATGACGAAATGGGGCCACGCAAAACGCAGGGCCCCAAAGAGAAAATTATACGCGGCGACGCTTTGGTGGGCGACAGCCGTTGTGTGCGATTGGTGTAACGTCACGAATAGATGTGATGTTGAAGCCAACAGCAGCCAATGCACGAAGTGCGCTTTCACGGCCAGAACCTGGTCCCTGAACTTCGACTTCTAGTGTCTTGACGCCATGTTCTTGCGCTTTTTTGCCAGCATCTTCAGCAGCCATTTGAGCCGCGTAAGGTGTGGATTTGCGTGAACCCTTGAAGCCCATTGTACCAGCAGAGGACCATGCGATCGCATTGCCTTGTACGTCAGAGATCAAGATTTTGGTGTTGTTGAACGAAGAGTTCACATGTGCAACACCAGCTGCAATATTTTTGGAGACCTTTTTCTTGCCACCACGACGAGTATCACGTGCCATCTATCTAGCCCTCCTTATTTCTTCTTGCCAGCGATTGCTTTCGCTGGACCTTTACGTGTGCGCGCATTTGTATGCGTACGCTGACCACGAACAGGAAGGCTACGACGGTGACGTAGACCGCGATAGCAGCCAAGGTCCATCAAGCGTTTGATGTTCATTTGAACTTCACGGCGCAAATCACCTTCTACGTTGTAATTTGCATCGATGTGTTCGCGGATTGCCAAAACTTCAGCATCTGACAATTCGTTAACGCGACGTGTTTCGTCGATGTTAACCGCTGCGCAGATTTCTTTTGCAGAAGTATTTCCAATACCAGTGATATAAGTCAAAGCGATCGGAACGCGCTTTGCTGTTGGGATGTTTACGCCGGCTATACGTGCCACGTCATATTCCTTTTCGTTGCGGTTCCGTAATTCCGGAACCTTTTTTCACAACATAAAGCCCTTGGTTTTCAAAGACCGAAGGGCTTAAGCTGATCAGGTGATAATGAAAGGGGAGCGACCCCAAACACAGTTGATTCTCTTACGAGAGGTTCAGTTATGCACAATGCCCATGAACGTCAAGGTCAAAGCCCTGAAAAACTGGGGTTTCTTGTTCTTTGCTGCCCAGAGGCAAAATATTAACCCGCGGAGACCGCGGGCCATTATATTACTTTAGTGCGTCGCTCAGGCTTGCCCGAACTGTGTCGATATCGGCTAAACCGTCAATCGTTCGCAAGTTCCCTTTGGCGTAATAGTAGCCAATCAAAGGAGAGGTCTTTTTGTAATATTCCATCAAGCGCTGCTTGAGGCTGTCTTCGTTGTCGTCAGCGCGGCGTTTGATGTCATCACTTCCGCAGTTAGAACATTTCCCATCCGCAGGCCATGGTTTGGTTTCGTCGTGATAAACCTCACCGCAATTTCCACAGGTGGACCGCCCCGTGATACGCGCAACAAGTGCCGCATCATCAACCTGCATTTCAACAACAGCATCAAGCGTTTCACCACATTCCGCCAAGAGATCGCCCAAAGCGTCCGCTTGTTTCAGTGTCCGCGGGAAGCCGTCGAAAATAAACCCGCCCGCTTTGTCGCCGTCTAGTTTTTCTTTGATCAAACCAATGACGATTTCATCTGTTACGAGGTCACCACGCGCCATAACATCGGCGACGATCTTGCCCATTTCACTGCCGCTGTCTTTTGCTTCGCGAAGCATATCGCCAGTGGAGAGTTGGATCATATTGCGTGTGTCAACAAGGTGACGTGCTTGTGTTCCCTTGCCGGCACCCGGTGGCCCTAACAGAATAATATTCATCGACGCGCTGGTCCTTTTTTCTTACGTGTTTTTCCTTTACCACGCAGCTGAGATTTTTGAATCAGACTTTCGTACTGATGCGCCAACAAATGTGACTGAACCTGCTGAATGGTGTCCATGGTTACAGAGACAACAATAAGAACCGATGTCCCCCCGAAATAGAATGGTATCGCAAACTGACCGCGAAGCACTTCTGGCAACATACACACAGCGGCAAGGTACAAAGAGCCGATCACCAAAATACGGTTCACAACGTATTCGATATGCTCTGCTGTTTTCTTGCCTGGGCGGATACCTGGAATAAATCCGTTTTGGTTCTTTAGGTTCTCTGCAACTTCTTCTGGTTTGAACGCCACGTTGAAGGTGTAGAAATACGCGAAAAAGATAATCATCGCCGTGAAGAACAAGAGATAAAGCGGCTGACCTGGGCCGAAATAGGCTAGGATCGTCGACATAACTGGGCTGGTTGAGCCACCAGCAAATGTCCCAACAGTGTTGGGAAGCAACAAAAGGCTCGAGGCAAAGATCGCAGGAATAACGCCCGCTGGGTTTACTTTGATCGGAAGGTGCGAATTCTGGCCTTCCATAACTTTCATACCAACTTGACGGCGCGGGTATTGGATCAAAACCTTGCGAAGGGCGCGCTCCATAAACACCACAAAGGCAATCGTGACGACCACCATGATCAGAACGCCAACAATCACCGCTGGGCTGATAACGCCAGACCGACCGGATGCAAAGAACTGTGCCAAGGCGGCTGGAATTTCGGCGATGATGCCAACGAAAATGATCAAGGAAATGCCGTTACCGATACCGCGTGCCGTGATTTGTTCACCCAACCACATGAGGAACATTGTCCCCCCGATGAGTGTAATCATACAGGCCGCTCGGAAAAACAGACCTGGATCCGTCACCATATCGCCGCTTTCAAGGCTAACGGCCAAGGCGTAGGATTGGAGCGTTGCGAGGAACACAGTTCCATAGCGCGTATATTGGTTGATTTTCTTACGTCCCTGCTCACCCTCTTTTTTCAACTGCTCAAGAGCAGGAACCATTGAGGTCATAAGCTGAACGATGATGGATGCAGAAATGTAAGGCATAATACCGAGGGCGAAAATACCCATTCGGCCCAAAGCGCCGCCCGTGAACATGGTCAACATGCCGCCGATACCAGCCTGCGCATTCTCCATGAATTCACGAAGGGCGACACCATCAATCCCTGGAACAGGAATAAACGTGCCCAAGCGGTACACAATCAACAAGCCAAGAGTAAACAGGATGCGGTTACGAAGATCAGTTGCCTTGCCCAATGCGGACCAACTGGTGTTCGCTGCCATTTGTTCTACTGCAGATACCATCTAGGATCTCTCTAAATTAAGAACGCCGCCAAGAGCGTTTTCCTGCTCTGGCGGCGTTAAAATGGAAAACTTTAAGTTATGTAAGCAGGCATACTGCCGCACACAACCTTTTATTCAGCCGCTGGTGCCGCAATCGTGACAGAACCGCCCGCTTTTTCGACAGCTTCAACAGCTGACTTAGACGCGCCAGTCACAACAAGCGTAACTTTTGAGCTGATGTCGCCCTTTGCCAAAACGCGGATACCGTCCAATTTACGACGCACCAAACCAGAAGCAACCAAGGCGTCCTCGTTGATTTCGGCTTTTGCGTCCAATTTACCAGCTTCGATGAAATTTTCGATCAAGCCGAGGTTAACAACAGCAAACTTCTTAGCATTTGGCTTGTTAAAGCCACGCTTAGGAAGACGTTGGTACAATGGCATTTGACCGCCTTCGTATCCGTTAATCGCTACACCTGAACGTGATTTTTGACCTTTGATACCACGACCAGCAGTTTTACCTTTGCCGGACCCTGGACCACGCGCTACGCGTTTCTTTTTACGTGTTGCGCCTTCATTATCGCGCAATTCATGTAATTTCATGTCGCTTCTCCTTTTTGCCGGAACTACCCCCCGATTTAGCGACAAAAGGGGCAAACGCGGCGTTACGATTCTTGTTCCATTACCAGAACAGTGGCGTGATATCTAAAACTTACCCAGAACGCAATCACAAATAGACCGCGACTGGATCTCAAGTCTTCTCAATGTTTCCCTAAGCCAGAAATTTGGCTGCAAGGGTTACAAAGAAAAACGCCCCGCTAAAGCGAGGCGTTTCCTAATTTCAAAAGCAAAATACTTAGTCGCGCTCTTCGATGATCTCAACAAGGTGAGAAATCTTTGCGACCATTCCGCGGATAGAAGGTGTGTCCTCTAGTTCGCGGGTTTTGTGCATTTTGTTCAAGCCCAAGCCGATCAGTGTTTTGCGCTGAATTTCAGGGCGACGGATCGGAGAACCGATTTGTTTTACAACGATGGTTTTTGCCATTGTATCAGCTCCTTACGCTTCTGCAGTTTCAGTTGCTTCTTCTTTACGAAGAATGTCAGCAACTTTTTTACCGCGACGCTGTGCAACCATACGTGGGCTCATTTCTAGTTTGAGACCATCGATTGTTGCGCGGATCATGTTGTAGGGGTTCTGTGAACCGATTGACTTTGCAACCACGTCCTGAACACCCAACATTTCAAATACCGCACGCATCGGACCACCGGCAATAATACCAGTACCCTGTGGGGCTGTGCGCATGACCACTTTACCAGCGCCATGACGGCCCTCGATGTCGTGGTGCAACGTACGACCTTCACGCAATGGGACGCGGATCATTTGACGCTTGGCTTGCTCAGTGGCCTTGCGGATCGCTTCGGGAACTTCTTTGGCTTTACCTTTGCCAAAGCCGACGCGGCCTTTTTGGTCACCGACCACTACCAAAGCAGCAAAGCCAAAACGCTTACCACCTTTAACGGTCTTTGATACACGGTTGATCGCTACGAGACGATCGGCGAACTCTGGTGCTGCGTCTTCACGATCGCGGCGACCTTTGTTATTTGGTTCTTTAGCCATAACTTCGTCTCCTTAGAACTTAAGACCGCCTTCACGAGCAGCGTCAGCCAAAGCTTTGACACCACCGTGAAAGAGGAAACCGCCACGATCGAAGTAGCATTCTTCTACACCAGCTGCTTTGGCTCGCTCGGCAATCGCCGCACCGATCTTGGCAGAGGCTTCGACATTGTTTTTTCCAACAAGGCCAAAGTCTTTTTCGAGTGTGGAAGCGGATGCTAAAGTACGACCGTTCACATCGTCGATCAGCTGAGCGCTGATGTTTTTGTTGCTGCGGTGAATGGATAGACGCATGCGTCCTGCATTCACTTTGCGAAGTTTGTTCCGAACGCGCAGGCGGCGCTTCAGAAACAGGGTTCTTTTGCTGTTTGCCATATCTAACGTCCTTACTTCTTCTTGCCTTCTTTGCGGAAGACAAATTCGCCTTTGTAACGGATACCTTTGCCTTTATAGGGCTCAGGCTTACGCCATTCACGAATATTTGCTGCAACCTGACCAACGAGTTGTTGATCAATGCCTTCCACAACGATTTCTGTTTGCTTAGGTGCGGTGACTGTCACGCCTGCTGGCACTTCGAAGTCAACGTCGTGTGACAAACCAAGGTTCAACTTAAGTACGTTGCCTTGCATTTGCGCACGATAACCAACACCCTGAATTTCAAGCTCTTTCTTAAAGCCGCCTGAAACGCCTGCGACCAAGTTTGCAACCATTGTGCGGGTCATGCCCCACTGTTGGCGTGCGCGCTTTGATTTGCCGCGTGGTGTTACTGTTACGTTGTTATCTTCGACTGTGATTGTCACGTCGTCTGAAGCGTTGAAAGTACGAGTGCCTTTCGGGCCTTTGACTTCAATAGTCTGACCAGAAACAGATGCGGTTACACCTGAAGCCAACTCGACCGGTTTTTTACCAATACGAGACATCCAGACCTCCTTAGAAGACTGTGCAGAGCACTTCGCCGCCAACATTGGCAGAGCGCGCAGCTGCGTCAGACATCACACCTTTAGAGGTGGAGACAATCGACATACCTAGTCCCTGACGGACTGTTGGGATGTCATTAACGCCTAGGTAAACGCGACGGCCAGGTTTAGAAACCCGCTTCACTTCACGAATAACAGGGACGCCATCGAAATACTTTAGGCTGATTTCAATCGCTGGGTGGCCGTCGGCTCCAGTGACTTTTTCATAACCGCGAATGTAACCTTCATCTTGAAGCACATCCAAAACCCAAGCACGAAGCTTAGACGCCGGAGTGACAACAGTGGACTTGCCACGCATCTGAGAGTTACGGATACGGGTGAGCATATCGCCGATAGGATCGTTCATATCGTCTCTCCCTTACCAGCTAGATTTGACGATGCCAGGCATAAGTCCGTTCGAACCCAGTTCACGCAACGCAATACGAGAAACTTTAAGCTTACGGTAGTAAGCGTGGGGACGACCGGTCAACTGACAACGGTTGTGTAAACGTGTAGCCGAGCTGTTGCGCGGCAATTTAGCCAATTTCAAGCGCGCTTTAAAGCGTTCTTCCATTGGGCGATTTTCATCATTCGCGATTTCTTTAAGCTCCGCGCGTTTGGCAGCATAACGCTCTACCAACGCTTGGCGCTTCTTTTCGCGTTCGATCATTGCTTTTTTAGCCATGTCTCTTCCTTCCCGCGGATCAGCTATTAAAAGGCATGTTGAGATGCTTCAACAGCGCTTTTGCTTCCGCGTCGGTTTTTGCGGTGGTGGCGATTACGATATCCATACCCCAGTTTTCATCTACTTTATCAAAGTCGATTTCTGGGAATACGATGTGCTCTTTGATACCCATGGCATAGTTGCCACGACCGTCAAATGATTTACCAGATACGCCGCGGAAGTCGCGGATACGAGGCATAGCAACGGTGATCAATCGATCCATGAATTCGTACATACGAACGCCGCGGAGTGTCACTTTGGCACCCAATGGCATTTCTTCACGAACACGGAAACCCGCGATGGATTTTTTCGCTTTCGTAATCACAGCGTGTTGACCAGCAATCGCAGTCAAATCGGCCTGAGCTGATTTCGCTTTTTTGCTGTCTTTCACCGCTTCTGCACCGCAACCGATGTTCAGAACGATTTTGTCAAGACGAGGGATCATCATGTCGTTTTTGTAACCAAACTCTTCTTTGAGAGCAGCTTTGATGCGGGCATCAAAATCGGCACGTAAACGCGGGGTGTAGTTAGCAGTATCAAGCATCAATCACATCCCCTGTGGTTTTTGCAATGCGCACTTTCTTGCCGTCTTCAACTTTGAAGCCAACACGAGTTGCTTTGCCGTTTGCATCCAAAAGGGCCAAATTCGAAAGCTGAATTGGCATTGCTTTTGGTAGACGGCCACCTTGCGCAGTTTGAGTTTGACGCTGGTGACGGATCGCCATGTTGACACCGTCAACAACAGCTTTGCCCGCTTTTGGGTCAACAGAGGCGATCGTGCCCTCTTTACCCTTGTCTTTACCAGCTAGCACGACGACCTTGTCGCCTTTACGGAGTTTAGCAGCCATTATAGCACCTCCGGAGCAAGTGAAATGATCTTCATAAAGTTCTTTGCACGCAACTCACGAACAACTGGGCCAAAAATACGTGTGCCAACTGGCTCACCGGCATTGTTCAAGATAACTGCTGCGTTGCTGTCGAACCGGATGGCTGTGCCATCTTCGCGACGAACTTCTTTGGCTGTGCGAACAACAACGGCCTTACGGACGTCGCCTTTTTTCACACGGCCGCGTGGGATGGCTTCCTTAACCGAAACAACAATAATGTCGCCTACGGATGCGTATTTACGCTTGGAACCACCCAACACTTTGATGCACTGAACTCGGCGTGCGCCAGAGTTGTCAGCAACATCCAGATTTGTTTGCATCTGGATCATGTGGTGTCTCCCGACCTTTGGGGTTTTCTGAACTGACTCAGAGGTGTTTTCCCCAGGGTTTCGTTAATGCCGAAAAGACCCGAAGCTTACGCTTCGAGAACTTCCCAACGTTTCGTTTTCGATTTAGGTGCACATTCGATGATGCGGACTGTGTCACCTACCTTGAAAGCGTTCTTTTCATCGTGCGCCCGATATTTCTTGGACTTACGAATAGTTTTAGCCAGAACTGGGTGTTTGAAACGGCGTTCAACCGATACAGTTACTGTCTGTTCATTTGCGTCACTTGTCACAACGCCTTGCAGAATACGTTTAGGCATAACTCAGGCTCCTTATTCTGCAGCCGCTGCGGCTTTTTCGTTCAAAATAGTCAACACACGTGCAACGTCACGCTTCACAGAGCGCATACGTGCAGTTGTTTCCAGTTGACCGGTGGCCTGTTGAAAGCGCAGGTTGAATGCTTCTTTCTTCAGGTTGGCAAGATCATCGCGGAGCTGGTCCGGCGTCTTGTCACGCAATTCTTGGGCGTTCATAGCCATCTTCCTTTTCTCAAACACCAGCGAGCCCCTGTATTTGGGTGACCCGTTCCCTAGTGGATAAATGTGTTGCTTACGCAAAATAAGCACAGGCCGATTCTCTCGAACCAGCCTGTAACTGCGGTGTCATTACAGTGAACATGTGCTGGACGCAAGCCCAACTGAGCAGAATTCACAAATATCGCATTGCTGTGCGTGAATTTGGCGTGACATGGCAATTATCTCTGGAAATGTGATCCCGTTTAATCATAAGAGACCACTATGAGCATTCTTAAAAACCACTTTGTGACGCCGATCTATCATGCTTCTCTATCAGAGCTTGGTAAGCCCATTGATATGTCCGAGCTTGCAGCTTCCTGCTGGTCCATCGCGGATGATGACGAGGCAGGCCAAGACTGGTGCGAGGAAAATGGATATCCGGGCTATACCAGTTATGCCTCTTTAACCGACTTAGGATGGCGCTTTCCTATTTTTGCCGAGCTAATCAAGATTTTGGATGCTCATGTAGCGGCCTTTGTGGACACATTAGATTTCGACCTTGGCGACAAAGAGGTCAAGCTAGAGGACATCTGGATCAACATCCTGCCAGAGGGCGGCACGCATTCTAATCACATCCATCCTCATTCGGTGATTTCGGGAACAACATATATCGAGATGCCAGAGGGCACGAGTGCGATCAAATTCGAAGACCCCCGCCTCAGCCGCATGATGGCGGCCCCTCCTCGCAAGAAAGACGCCCAAGACGCCCTGCGCCAATTCATCTACATGAGCCCCAAAGTGGGCGACGTCATCCTTTGGGAAAGCTGGCTGCGCCACGAGGTGCCAATGAACATGGCAGAAGATGAACGCATTTCTGTGAGCTTTAATTATAACTGGAGCTGAGAACGCTCAGGGTATGATTGCAACACTGGGTCTGTCTCTGCCTCACTGCTGGCGCGCTTTGCTTGACATCAGACCTGTGCCCGTAAACATCTTCTGTATTTAGATGCGCCCCTTTAACAAAGAGACCCACAGATGACCAATTTGACCTGCTTCAAAGCCTACGACATTCGCGGTGAAATCAACGTGAACATTGATGACGACGTCGCCTATCGTGTTGGCCGCGCTGTTGCGCAGCATTTTGGCGCGAAAACCGTCGTGATCGGCTTTGATGCACGTGAAACGAGCCCTGCATTTGCTCAGGCCGCTGCTCAAGGTGTCAAAGATGCCGGAGCTGACGTTCTCGACATTGGGCTCGCGGGTACAGAGGAAATGTATTGGGCCGTGAGCGAATTCGGGGCATGCGCTGGGATTGAGGTAACGGCCTCTCACAATCCGATCAATTACAACGGTATGAAGATCGTGAAATCTGGGTCACGCCCTTTGGACGATGCCAGTGATTTCCAAGTTATCAAGTCATTGGCCGAGGCTGCGGATTGGACCACCGCTGATCACATTGGCCAATCTTTGGACTACGCCAAAGAGGCGCGCAAAGCCTATGTGGATCAAGTGCTTAGCTTCTTAGACCTCGCCGCATTGACGCCTTTGAAAATTGTGGTGAACTCTGGCAATGGCGCCGCTGGGCCGACCTTTGATGCCATTGCGGATCGCCTAAAAGAACAAGGCGCACCGCTTGAATTTACCTTGGTGCATCACACACCGGATCACACATTCCCAAATGGTATTCCCAACCCGCTCTTGCCGAAAAACCATGCCGCAACAGGGGATGTCGTCAAAGAGGTCGGTGCAGATTTCGGGATTGCCTTTGATGGGGACTTTGATCGCTGTTTCTTTTTCGACGAACACGGAGCCTTTGTTCCAGGCGAATATGTCGTTGGATTACTCGCGTCAATTTTCCTTGAAAAAGAAGCCGGTGCCAAGATTGTTCATGATCCGCGCGTCATCTGGAACACACAAGATATTGTTGCCGAAAAAGGCGGGACCGCTATCCAGTCCAAAACGGGGCATGCCTTTATCAAGCAGATCATGCGCGATACGCAAGCGGTTTATGGCGGCGAAATGTCGGCGCATCACTATTTCCGCGACTTTGCCTATTGCGACAGCGGCATGATCCCTTGGGTTCTCGTGGCGGAACTTGTCTCCCGCTCAGGTCGTTCTTTGGGGGACTGGGTCAAGGATCGTTTCACGGCCTTCCAAAGCTCTGGGGAAACCAATTTCACAGTGCAGGATGCGAATGAAGCCATTGAAAACGTTTCATCTTTTTACAAAGATCAAGCAATCTCCATTGATGAAACGGACGGCCTGAGCTTTAACTTTGACAACTGGCGCTTTAACCTTCGCAAGTCCAACACAGAGCCTCTGGTGCGCCTCAATGTCGAAAGCAAAGCAGGTGGCATGGCCTTGGACGAAATTGTGTCAGACATCGCCAACAGATTGGGCGGCACTGTCAGCTAAGCATGGCTCAAAATCGCTGTCTGTAACGCATCGGTATAATGTCGGTATTGTGTCGGTAAATCACGCGCGCGTGTTCAAAGACCACTGCACAAAAAGGAGGCCGGCTTTGACGCCGACCTCCCGCAGTCATCACCTCGCAAGATACGAGATCAGATCACCAGTTTTATCGCATAGGCGACGATGCCGAGGGCCAGAATGCTGGCGCACCAGAGCCCCACGAACCAGAGCCATTTTTGAAAGAGTGAGCGGTTCATCAGTGATACCCCTCATTCGGGTCCATCTTGCCGCGAAACACCCAATAGGCATAGGCGGTGTAGCCCAAGATAATCGGGATCAGAACAACCGCACCTACGAGAGCAAAGGCAAGGCTGCTATCGGGGGCGGCGACGTCCCAGATGGTCAAGGAGGGCGGCACCATCATCGGATAGAAGCTGATGCCAATACCAATGAAGCTCACCACAAAGAAGCCAAGCGCGGATACAAAGGGCTGCACATCTTTTTGATCGTTTAGACCTGTGAAAAAGGACCAAACCAACCCGATCATCACAAGGGGAACAAGCATTGACCAAAGGCTTCCCGGCAGGTTGAACCAGCGTTCAAAATAGACAGGGTCTTGAAACGGGGTGAGCAAGCTAACCAACCCAATCAACCCCAATGTCGCCGCCCCCAGATACCATGAATAGCCACGCATCTGGATGTTCAAACCATTCTCAGTTTTCATCACCAACCATGTGGCGCCAAGCAAAGCGTAGCCGACAACAACGGCCAAGCCTGTCAGGATCGAAAAGGGTGTGAGCCAGTCAAACCAACCCCCTGAATAGGCGCGATCTGTGACCTCTATCCCTTGAACTAGCGCACCCAAGGCGATCCCTTGGCACAGGGCCGCAACGAAAGAGCCGCCAAAGAAGGCCATGTCCCAGACGCCTTTCCAACGCTCCGTGCGCCAGCGGTATTCAAACGAGACGCCACGAAACACCAGAGCCAAGAGCATCAGCATGATTGGCATATAGAGCGCAGGCATGATGACCGCATAGGCCAGCGGGAACACCGCAAAGAGCCCGCCGCCGCCCAAGACCAACCATGTTTCATTCCCATCCCAAACAGGGGCAACAGAATTCATCATCTGATCGCGGTCGCCTTCTGATTTGGCGAAAGGAAACAAGATGCCAAGACCAAGGTCAAAGCCGTCCAGAATAACATAGGTCAAGACCGCGAAGGCAATCAGCCCTGCCCAAATAAATGCGAGATCAAAAATCATTGTGGTACTCCTATTCGCCTGGGATAAAGGTGTCTGCGATTTGTGGCGCAGGGGTTATGCCCGCCGCACGAGTTGGGCCGTCGCTTAGATCGTGTTTCGGGGTTGAGGGGCGCTTGTTCATCAAGCGCAAAATATAGTAGGTTCCTGCGCCAAAGACGAAAAAGTACACGATGATGAACGCCACAAGTGAGGCCGCAACAGCCGGGGCATCCACGGGGGCCAAGCTGTCTGATGTGCGCAAGAGGCCGTAAATGGTATAGGGCTGACGGCCAACTTCTGTTGTGATCCATCCCGCAAGGACGGCAACAAATCCAGTTGGGCCCATCACAATCGCTGCACGGTGCAACCATGTTGTTGTGAAAAGCTGCCCTTTCCAACGTGCCCAAAGGGACCACAGACCCAAACCAAGCATCGCAAACCCTAGGCCAACCATGACCCGAAAGCTCCAGAACACGATGGCCACAGGGGGTTCTTCTTCATCTGGGATGGTGTCCAAACCGTCCATTGGGGCATCTAGATGGTGCTTGAGGATCAGTGAACTTAGCTTTGGAATTTGAATAGCATAATCGATCCGCTTTTCTTCTTCATTCGGAATGCCAAACAAGATTAACGGCGCGCCATGTGGGTGGCTATCATAATGCCCTTCCATCGCCATGATCTTAACGGGCTGATGTTCCAAAGTATTCAAACCATGAACATCCCCTGCATAGATCTGGATCGGTGTGACAATCGCCGCCATCCACATCGCCATTGAAAACATGCGCCGTGCCTCGGCGTTGGTTTTGTCGCGCAGCAAATGCCACGCCCCAACCGCGCCAACTACAAGCGAGGTTGTCAGGAATGCCGCCAGCACCATGTGGACAAGGCGTGGTATAAAGGATGGGTTAAAGATAATCGCCCACCAGTCTTCTGGAACGTATTGGCCAACATCATTTATGCCATAGCCTGCGGGTGTTTGCATCCAGCTGTTGACAGACAAAATCCATGTGGCCGACATCAGCGTGCCAAAGGCCACCATCGCGGTGGCAAACATATGGAGCTTTTCGCCCACCCGTTCGCGCCCAAAGAGCATGATGCCAAGAAAACCGGCCTCTAGGAAAAAGGCAGAGAGCACTTCATAAGCCATCAATGGCCCGATCACGGGACCTGCCTTGTCGGAAAAGACCGACCAGTTGGTTCCAAACTGATAGGACATAACAATGCCCGAAACGACTCCCATGCCAAACGCAACCGCAAAGATTTTCTTCCAATACTGGAAGAGCGTCAGATAGGTTTCATCCCGTGTGCGCATCCATAAACCATTCAACACCGCCAGATAACTGGCGAGGCCGATAGAAAACGCGGGAAAGATGATGTGGAATGACACAGTAAATGCGAATTGAACGCGTGCCAGTGTCTCTGCGGTAAAGCCGTCTAACATGATAGCCCTCTTAGGGTTGCGTATAAGCTCAGGCCCATGAAAAAGGCCTAAGTGAATGTGTGATAAATGGTTTGGACTTGTCTAACCTTCGTTGATATCAACGGTGCGCAGGTAGGGGCGGATTTCTTCGAACCCTTGGGGGAATTTGACCTCGGCCTCGGCGTTTGAGACGCTTGGCGGAATGATCGCACGATCACCGGGGCGCCAATCGGCAGGAAGGGCTACACCTTTTGCATCGCCAAGTTGCAAGGCGTCAATCACGCGAAGAATTTCGTCAAAGTTACGGCCAACGCTCATTGGATAGGTCATCGTCAAGCGAAGCTTTTTGTTGCTGTCGATAATGAACACAGAGCGAACCGCGGCTGTTTCAGATTCACCTGGGTGGATCATTTGATAAAGTTTCGCAATCTCGCAATCTGGATCCGCAACGATGGGAAACTGCAGCGTTGTGTTTTGGGTGTCGTTCACATCATCAATCCACTTGAGATGCTCATCAACGCTATCTGTGCTAAGACCAATCGGTTTCACACCGCGCTTGGCAAAATCGTCTGACAATTGCGACGTCCGTCCCATTTCAGTTGTACACACAGGCGTGAAATCGGCAGGGTGGCTGAAAAAGAAGGCCCAGTCATTTCCGATCCAGTCATGGAAAGAAATAGTGCCAGTTGTCGTATCAGCAGTAAAATCGGGAACGATATCCCCAAGTAGCAAAGTCATAGCTGTCTCCTGTTTAACTCTACGCCTGACCTAGAACCCAAAAAGAGTCGGTTCAGTGACAAAGTCACTTAACTTGCATTTAAATTATATTTTAAATATATCTTTGAAAAGGAGGGCGGCATGAAGCTTACATCTTACACAAATTTCGCCATGAGGTCGCTGCAGCTCGCAGCCCTCAAAGCGCCTGACCTCGTCAAGGTGGACGACGTTGTCCGCATACATGGGCTTGCGCGTCCGCACATCGTAAAAATCGTGCATGAACTAGGACAAGCAGGCTACCTTGAAACGCAACGCGGACGTGGCGGCGGATTTAGACTGGTCCGCCCTGCAGAGGAAATAATTGTCGGTGACGTCGTTCGCATAACCGAAGGCCCGCTTGATTTGGTAGAATGCTTTAACCCCACAAATAACACCTGCCCTCTGATCGGGATTTGCAAACTATCCCGCGCCCTCCAAGAGGCAACGCGTGCGTTTATGGCCGTCTTGGATGACCTCACCTTGGCGGATATATCCTCTAACCGGAACGATCTGATGGAACGAATTGCCCCCTTGGAAAACGGACTAACTTTACCGAAACGGACGAAAAAATGATGGAATTTGATTGGACCCTACGCTTTCAAGGGACAGCAGCTTTGCCAGAGGCCGTGCGCAAGCGATTGAACCAAACTGCACGCATCGTCAAAATTAAAAAGGGTGATCAGGTGTTTGGCCCGTCAAATGTGCCAGACAGCCTCTTTTTCTTATACGACGGGCGCATCCGTGTCTCGCAAAGCTCGCATGCGGGACGTGAAATCGTGCTCTATCGCGTCGATGCGGGAGACAGCTGTGTTTTAACAACGGCCTGCATGTTGGCCGAAGAAGCCTATAACGCAGAAGGCATTGCCGAAACGGATGTGACCGCGGTGGTCTTGCCCAAACCGGCCTTTGATCAATTAACCGCAGAAGAAAGCGCCTTTCGCGCTTTTGTGTTCAATGCCTATTCCCGCCGCCTGATTGATTTGCTGCGCGTGGTGGATGACGTTGCATTTGGACGAATCGACGTCAGACTAGCGGAACGGCTTTTGACGCTTGGCCAAGGATTAAAGGAAATCAAAACCACGCACCAAGAGCTCGCCAGTGAGCTTGGCACCGCGCGCGAAGTGATTTCTCGTGTTTTGAATGATTTCAACAAACGCGAGCTTATTGAACAATCACGGGGGGTTATTTCCTTTAAAAATAAGGCTGGATTAACCATCATCGCCGAAAGCGATTAAAATAATTTGGGACTATCTTTGACTTGGGTGACAATGTCACTGTTGTTGTGACGGAAAAGTTATATTTCAATATCAACTAATCAACCAAGGAAATTATTATGACCCGAAATGTTGGAACTTTAGATCGAATTTTTCGCGCAGCTTTAGGTGTGGTGCTTTTATATCTGGCCTTCTTTAGTGGTGTGGCCGCGTTTGACGCGGGCGTGCTGAAATATGGTGCGGCTGTGGTCGGTGTCGTGATGATCGCTGTCGCGGCTTTACGGACCTGCCCAATCTATAGCCTCTTTGGCCTCAAAACGTGTCAGGTGTGATTATGGAAACAACATTTACACCTTTTATTTCTTTGGGCGGTGGCTTTGCCATTGGCCTTGGTGCGGTTCTTTTGATGCTGGGCCTCGGGCGCATTCTTGGGGCAACGGGCATTATGTCTGGCCTCTTGTTCGCGGATAATCGGGACGAAGCCTCTTGGCGGCTTGCGATGATCCTTGGAATGATCGCGGCCCCTGGCCTTATCTTTTGGGTCACTGGGACGATGCCAACGGTAGATGTGCCAATGAGCCCCGCCATGATCGTTATCGGCGGTGTCATCGTGGGGTTGGGCGCAAGCATCGGCTCTGGTTGTACATCTGGACATGGTGTCTGTGGGTTGTCGCGTTTGTCGGTCCGCTCCCTCGTTGCTGTTCCCACCTTTATGGCGACGGCTGCGCTTACTGTTTACATCATTCGTCACGTGATTGGAGCGTAACATGAAATTGGTTTTTGCTGGCCTCACAGGTCTTGTTTTTGGGATTGGAATTGCCGTGTCAGGCATGATGAACCCCGCCAAAGTGCTCAACTTCTTTGATATCTTTGGCACATGGGATCCAAGCCTTGCTTTCGTCATGGGTGGCGCATTAAGCGTGACAGCTTTGGGATATCGCCTCGTGTGGCGTCGATCCGCCCCCCTCTTTGGTGGCGCGTTTCAAGTTCCCAATAATTCACAGATCGACCGTAACCTTGTTGGTGGCTCTGCCCTCTTTGGCATCGGCTGGGGGATCGCTGGATTTTGCCCCGGCGCAGCACTGCCTGCTCTTGGAACAGGCCGGTGGGAAGTCGTTCTTTTTGTTGCTTCCGTCATCGGTGGCTTAGCCCTTCGCCGTGTCTTGGCACGCCTCTCTCTAAAAGGTGCAACACAATGAAAAAACTAGCCTACATCCTCTCAGGAAGCGCGCTGTTTGTTCTTGGCGGCATGAGCTTTATCTATGCGCAATCCAATGGCCATATGAACCACGGCGGCGGCATGCATATGCATGATATGATGACAATGCCAGGCCTGCGCGGTGAAAATGCAAGCCCAGAAGAAAGCGCGGAAATCGCCGTGATGTTTCAAAACTTTGACACCATCACCCGAGAGGTTGAAAACCTCCCCAATGGGATCCGCACTGTCACGCGCTCTTCTGATGTCGCGGTCATGGATGCGATCGTGAGCCACTCTGTCGGTATGATCGACCGCGTTGGCCAGAAAGATGACCCCAAGATCCTGATCCAAAGCCCGACGCTTGATGTCTTTTTCCTTCTTGGGGACGAAATCGACTCTGATGTCGAGGTGACAGATGAGGGGCTCGTTGTTGTTCAAACCTCCAACAACCCCAAACTTGTCGAGGCTTTGCAAACACATGCCGCCGAAGTGACGGCAATGGCAGATCGCGGCATGGCTGCGGTCCACGAAATGATGATGACACAAGGGCGCGGTCACTGACCCCCTCTTAATAAAAGGAAAATAGCCATGACATATCCAATCAACATGGACATCCAACCTGACGTTCAGGCGTTTTTTGACGAAGCCACAAATACAATCAGCTATATCGTAAAAGACCCGACGTCCAACTCTTGCGCAATTATCGATAGCGTTATGGATATCGATTATGCAGCGGGCCGCATTACGTTTGATCACGCCGACAGCCTGATTCGTCACATCGAAACGCATGGGCTAACGCTTGAGTGGATCATTGAAACTCATGTTCATGCCGATCACCTGAGCGCCGCCCCCTATATCCAAGAAAAACTCGGCGGCAAAATCGGCGTTGGGCACAAGATCACGGTTGTCCAAGAAGTCTTTGGCAAAGTGTTCAATGAAGGCACCGAATTCCAGCGCGACGGCAGCCAATTTGATGCTCTGTTCCAAGATGGCGATACCTATATGATCGGAAACATGCCCGTCTTTGCCATGTACACACCGGGTCACACCCCCGCCTGTATGGTGCATGTCATTGGGAATGCGGCCTTTGTTGGGGATACATTGTTCATGCCCGATGGTGGCTCGGCACGCTGTGATTTCCCTGGTGGGAGCGCCGAAGAGCTTTACGAGAGCATCATGAAAGTGCTCGCACTGCCAGATGATATGCGTCTATTCATGTGCCACGACTATGGCCCGAATGGTCGCGATATTCAGTGGGAAACCACTGTTGGCGAAGAAAAGGCGCATAACATTCATGTCGGTGGCGACAACACAAAGGAAGACTTCATCAAGTTCCGCACAGAACGCGATGCACAACTCGATATGCCAAAGCTGATTATCCCATCCCTCCAAGTCAACATGCGCGCAGGCGAAGTCCCAACAGATAAAGACGGCAACCCAATGCTCAAAGTGCCTGTGAACGGGCTTTGATAGGAAGACACTTATGGACCTCAAGAAAATCACTGAAAAAACAACCGTTAGCGCGCAAATCACACCTGCTGATTTAGAAGCGATCAAAGCGGCTGGTATTCGCGCAATCATCTGCAACCGTCCAGATGGCGAAGGCGCGGATCAGCCCTCTTTCGACGAAATCGCAGCCGCCGCTGAGAAAGTCGGAATTGAGGCGCGCTATGTCCCTGTGCAATCTGGCATGGTGCGTGATGAGGATGTTGACGCATTCGCAGCCGCGCTCAAGGATCTTCCGCGCCCTGTTTTGGCCTATTGCCGCACGGGGACACGGTCTGCGACTTTGTGGTCATTTAATGAAGCGAAAAAGCGCCCAATTACAGAAGTCCTCGCGGCGACCAAGGCCGCTGGCTATGATATGAATGGCGTTGCGCGTCGCATTGCCAATGGCGGGGTCACACCCACGGATACGGGTGATGCAAAATATGACGTTGTTATCGTTGGCGCGGGTGCAGGCGGCATTGCCGTTGCCGCGAGCCTCAAATCGCGTAAATCGAACCTAACAATCGCGATCATTGATCCCGCTGATGTCCACTATTACCAGCCCGGTTGGACAATGGTCGGGGGCGGCATTTTCCAAGCGGAACAAACCGCCAAAACAATGGGATCCCTCATTCCCCGTGGCGTGAAATGGATCCAAGCGGCGGTTGCTGCGTTTGAACCCAAAAACAACGCCGTCATTCTAGAGGGCTGCCGTGTTGTGACATATGACCGCTTGGTCGTGTGCCCGGGTCTAAAGCTTGATTGGGCTGCTATTGAGGGGCTCGAAGAAACGCTAGGCCGCAATGGAGTGACCTCAAATTATCGCTACGACCTTGCGCCTTATACCTGGGACTTGGTCAACAACCTCAAAGAGGGACGCGCCCTTTTCACGCAACCGCCCATGCCGATCAAATGTGCAGGCGCGCCGCAAAAGGCGATGTATTTGTCAGGTGATGCATGGTTCCGCAATGGCGCCCTGAAAAACATCGATATCCAGTTTATGAATGCAGGCGGCGTGTTGTTTGGCGTCAAAGACTATGTTCCCGCCTTGATGAAATACATCGACAAATACAATGCGGATTTGAACTTTTTCCACACGCTGACCTCTGTTGACGGAGCTGCGAAAAAGGCAACATTCAAAGTGGCGAAACCTGATACCGAAGCCGAGACCATCACAGTTGATTTTGACATGATGCATGTGTGTCCCCCCCAAACGGCCCCCGATTTCATTCGCGTCTCACCTTTGGCTGATGCCGCAGGATGGGTCGATGTGGACCAGGCAACTTTGCGTCACAAGTCATTTGACAACATCTGGTCCCTTGGGGATGTCATGAACGCGCCAAACGCCAAAACAATGGCAGCCGTCCGCAAGCAAGCCCCAGCTGTTGCAGACAACATTATCGCAGACCTCAAAGGCGGCGCGCCCGTAGCGGCCTATGACGGCTATGGCTCATGCCCTTTGACAGTCGAGCGTGGCAAAATCGTTCTGGCGGAATTTGCCTATGGCGGCGTGTTAAAGCCAAGCTTCCCATCTTTTGTTCTAGACGGCACAAAACCGACACGCGCGGCATGGTTCCTCAAGGAAAAGATGCTTCCGCCGATCTATTGGCAAGCCATGCTGAAAGGCAAAGAATGGATGGCCAAGCCCGAAAAATTGGACGCGGCGTCGTAAACGCGCCTCACTCTCGCACCTATCGATAGATTGGGAAGTTCCGCTCTGATTGGAGCTTCCCCCCTTTTTGAATTGACCCTCCTATGACACATTTCTCCCGTTATTTGCCGATCCTCGACTGGGGACAGCGCTATGATCGCACCGCCTTGTCCAATGACATGATTGCAGCGGTCATCGTCACGATCATGTTGATCCCACAATCCTTGGCCTATGCCCTGCTTGCGGGTTTGCCGCCTGAGGCGGGCATCTATGCCTCGATTGCCCCAATTATTCTTTATGCCATCTTTGGAACCTCGCGTGCCTTGGCCGTAGGACCAGTTGCAGTCGTGTCCTTGCTAACTGCCTCAGCCATTGGCCAAGTGGCAGAAGCGGGCACCGCGGGCTATGCTGTGGCCGCCCTGACCCTTGCGGGATTATCGGGTGCGTTTTTGGTGCTCTTGGGGGTGTTTCGCCTTGGGTTCCTTGCCAATTTCCTAAGCCATCCTGTGATTGCCGGATTTATCACTGCCTCAGGCATTTTGATCGCCACAAGCCAACTCAAGCACATTCTTGGGGTCAGCGCGCATGGTCATACTTTGCCTGAAATGCTGGGATCTATTTTTGCTCATTTGGATCAAATCAACTGGATCACGGTTGTGATTGGTATCTCGGCAACAGCATTTTTGTTTTGGGTGCGTGGCAATTTGAAACCCTTGCTCAAACGTCTCGGAACTGGGCCTGTGTTGACCGATCTCTTGGCCAAGGCGGGCCCAGTGGCCGCTGTGGTTACCACGACGCTTGCGGTTTGGCTGTTTGGGTTGCAAAACGCTGGGGTTAAAATTGTGGGCGATGTGCCACAAAGCTTGCCCCCCTTTACCCTGCCTGGCCTGTCGCCTGAGCTGGTCGGATCTCTGCTCGTGCCTGCGATCCTGATATCAGTCATTGGCTTTGTCGAAAGCATCTCTGTTGCGCAAACCTTGGCCGCCAAAAAACGCCAACGTATTGATCCGGATCAAGAATTGATCGGCCTTGGCGCGGCGAACCTTGGCGCAGCCTTCACTGGCGGCTTTCCTGTCACAGGTGGATTTTCCCGCTCAGTTGTCAATTTCGATGCAGGGGCGGAAACACCCGCCGCAGGGATCTATACAGCGATCGGCCTCGCCATAGCCGCGCTCGCATTGACACCTCTGGTCTATTTCCTTCCCAATGCGACCCTTGCGGCGACAATTATTGTTGCAGTCCTCTCTCTTGTTGATTTCTCGATCTTATCAAAGACATGGGGATATGCGCGCGCCGACTTTATTGCCGTTGCCGCCACCATCCTCCTTACCCTTGGGATGGGCGTTGAAATCGGCGTGGCCAGCGGTGTGATCATTTCCATCCTCTTGCATCTCTTTAAAACCTCACGCCCCCATGTCGCCGAAGTGGGCCGCGTTCCCGAGTCTGAACATTTCCGCAATGTGAACCGTCATAATGTCGAGACGGATGCAACGATTCTGAGCCTACGCGTCGATGAAAGCCTCTATTTCGTGAATGCGCGCTTCCTCGAAGACCTCGTGCAATCGCGAGTAACAACAGGATGCGAGATCAAACATGTTGTCTTGATGTGCTCTGCGGTGAATGACGTTGATTTTTCCGCGCTGGAAAGCCTTGAGGCAATCAACTTGCGATTAACCGATATGGGAGTAGGATTTCATCTATCCGAAGTTAAAGGCCCCGTCATGGATCGCCTCAAAAAATCGCATCTGATGCACGATTTGAACGGCAAAGTATTCCTGTCGCAATACGATGCTTGGATGGAATTAAAGCCTGCATAAGGCTATAGCGCGTAATAATACCGCACCCTTAGCATCGGCTCCAGATGTCTATGACTTCTGAAGAACCGAGACCAGGGTGCGGTACCGCTTCACTCTACGAAGGGTTAAAAATGCTTTTTGGTTTAAATTCAGGACCGTCTTTTTGACAGTTTCTGTGGTCTCGACCGGATCCGCCTCGAGCGTTTCTGGATAAATTGGACGCCCAATCTGAATCGAGAAATGAAAGTTCTTTTTATTTAATGTCTCATTAAACAGCGTAATGTCGCGCAGGGTCGGATGAATAATATCCAAAATATAAAACAAGATCGAATTGCGCGCTGAGATATGCACAGGGACAATCGGCACCCCATGCTTTTTCGCGATAGACACAGCAGAAGGCATCCAAGCGCGTTCAATCAGGGAAAACCAGCGCCGTTTGGCCAAGCGACCAGACGGAAAAATAACGCCCAGCCTGCCCTCTTGCATGGCGCGTTTGGTATATTCCAACGTCAGCTTGGTCTTGGCTTTGTTGCGCTTATCCTTGCGCCACTCAACAGGCGCAATTTGGGATTCAAGCTGGGGAAACACCCGCAACACATCGCTATTGGCAAAGAAATAGAGATCAGGGCGAATACCCGCGACTGCCTTGTAGAGGAAAAGCGCATCCGCAATCCCCGTAGGATGGTTTGCAACAATCAAAGCGGGGCCAGAGCGCGGGATATTTTCAAGTCCGGTGACTTCCATATCCTGCGCAATTTCTGCGCTCATACGGTTCAGGATGGTTGATCCAGATGCGGTTTCGAGGGCTTCGGCCGTCCGCAACGTTTCCCAATAGGACAGCGCGGACTTCAGCAGGGAATCGACGGAACGCAAAAAGAAGGTACGCGATTGCAGCCACGGAGCACGCTCATAAATGAGGCAATCAATGGTATCCTTCATCATCGCGGTCCTGATACTTAGTTAGGGAACGTATCAGTGCTGCACACACAGCGGATGTCTGAATTGACGATGCTAAAATCAAAAGCATCGTTAGAGAGGAACATTTTGAACAGCTTGAACATGACACCAAACTCCTTATTGGAATCATCTTTAACGCCTCAATGTAAAATCTTTATGTCATCCGCAGGGGTGGGGTGATTTAGGGCGTAGACCTAGGTTTGAATTTGAAAACAAACGCCCGCGCACTAACTCAAGCCCATTATATGCATGAGAGAGGCCCCGATGAATCGCAGAGACTTTATTGCATCCATGTGCCTGTTCACGCTCAGCGCGCCATATCTGCGCGCTGACACATCAAACGTCACGGGTCAATTGAACGCGATTAATGCAAACGTTCTCTTTATGCGTCACGCCCTCGCCCCGGGCTTTGGGGATCCCACAGAGTTTGATGTTGCCAATTGCAACACACAACGCAACCTCAACAACGAAGGCAGAGCACAAGCAAAAGCAATCGGCGCCGCCCTTTCGACAAGCGGGCTTGTCTTTGATGCGGTGTATTCAAGCCAATGGTGCCGCTGCAAAGACACAGCCGAGCTCATGAATGTCGGCGAGGTCCAAACATTTCCAGGGCTGAATTCCTTTTTTCAATCCCACGCGCCCAAAGACAAAACACTCGCCTTGCTCAGAGGGAAATTAGACCAGCTTCCGAAGGATAGATTAACCTTAATGGTCACCCACCAAGTGGTCATCCAAGCCATCACAAACCAAAGCGTCAGCTCAGGCGGATTAGTCGCCTACAACACACGCACACAACGCTCTGAACGTGTTTATATAGAGGGCTGACACAGGTGGACACTAAAGCAGCAAAAACCACTTAGATCGTGGGTATTTTCTCTTAAATTTTGATGTAAATGGTGCCTAGGGGCGGAATCGAACCACCGACACGAGGATTTTCAATAGAGACGGCAATAAATAGTTTATTAAATACAATGATTTGGATGGCTATTAAATTGGTGTGCGCAAAAGTGTGTTTTTGATATTTTGATCGTTGGATCAAACACTGTGTCTATAACCAATGGCGGGACTCAGTTCATTACGTTGATATAACTTTTTGCACTTCGAGCAACTAGGTAACCCCACTTTTTGATTTCGTGCTTCGAAAAACTATTTCCGTGGATGGCGGCGCTTAAAATATCTTGGGAGGTTCTCATGAACGTGAGAGAGGTTGATGCGCGCTCGTGGCTTATAAAATATGTAAAAGCCAAACATAATTTACCTAATTACGATAAAGCACTTAGGTTTGCTAAATCTGTCAATTACATTGATGAAAATGCGGATGTTACAGAGACAGGACGATTACTGTTCGAATTTAGCCAGTTCAACGGAGATTACCTGTCAAAAGACCAAAAATTATTGTAGCCGCTGCTGCTACGTTAAATCAGCGGTTACTTGTAAACTCTGGCAAGTAAGCCACTGTCCACGACAAGGAGGAGTGAACAGTGGCAAACATTCTTGGACGTTGGGAGGTGTCCAGTGAAGGTGTTGACCCAACTGCCCTGTTGACTGCGCTAACGCAATTGAGTCACCGTGTTGACAGGAAACGTACAACGATTACAGGCTAACACTCTTTTACACCTCACATGAGCTTGACCTGAGCATACACATCTTATCCAATCCAGTACGCACAAAATTTAAGCGCACTCCAATACATGTGATTAGTATTTGTGCCTAAATTTGGAACTCCAGAGCCAAGTTTTGAAATCATTAACATTTCTAATAAACGTTCGAAAATCACGCCTGTAGATTAAACGAGTTCAATTAAGCGAAGCCGTGCTATTAAGATTTTAAATGTATTAGTCATTGCCAATTATATCCATAAACTGCTAGCCTTTGTTGGACCCGACCTGGATAATCTGTGACGATTGCGTCTACACCATATTCAATCATACGATCTATTTCTTCCACCGTATTCACAGTCCAGACAGCAGTCACTAGGTCTAGGTTTTTTGCTCTTTTAAGAGCTTCAGGAGTAATATCTTGCACATTGGGACACCAGAGCGATCCACCTTTCTCGAAAACATTGTCCGGAACTTGGTCTCCGAAATCCTTTATATTTGGACCTACTGAAAGTGATGAATCTTCTCCAACATCAGCAGGATTGTGATTTATTTGAGTCAAAAACGAGGTTGGAAATTCTGGAGCTGAAGATTTGCATTCTTCTAGAATTCGCCAATCAAAGCTATGTAAAAGTGTCTGATTAATTAGATCAAATTGTCGAACTCGCTTAATGACTTCATTCACCAACTTTTTGCGAAAGATATCGTTATTTAAGTGATTTGGATCAGATTTTATTTCCAGCATTAAATAAACGTTATTATCACCCAAACTCGCCACATGAGCCAAAAGTTCATCTAACTTTGGCACCTTTATTCCATCAAATTGCAACTGATCCGGAAATCTTTGACCATATTGTGTGCTGCTATCTAAACGTCCCACTTCGAAACATTGCAACTGAGACCAAGTTAAATCCAAAACTTTGGGTTCATGATCTATAAAATTTCCCCCAACATGTTTAAAAGTGGGCGCATGCAAAGCATGATTATGCGTTATTACCGGTACGCCATCAGCACACAAAACTACATCGAACTCTAATAGATTTATGCCCATTTCAATCGTAGATTTGAAACCAAGCATCGTATTTTCAGGAACAACCCCTCGCGCACCTCGGTGTCCCACGATGCGGATTGTTTTGTCTAAACCTCTAAATGCTTCTACCGCGCGATACGAATGATTTTTCATAGCCTTTGACCGGTTGAAGTACAAAACAGGTGTATATTTTCTTTCTCTACCCCAAAGGATTTATTTCGCCCTATTTCGGTAATCTCATGAACACCGGGCATACTTATCGTAATGTCCTCATATGATGAACTAATGTTGCCGTAGAGCAAAGTGTTGGCGCCCAGGGGTTCTGCATTATTGAGAGATACCTTGATAGGTCCGCTTGCAGATGGGACAAGATGCTCTGGGCGAAAGTCCAAGGGTTCCTGCTTAAAGCTAATCTGAGCAGGGTAAGCCGGCCCCTAAGTCGAGGCAGAAATGCGTAGACGATGGGAACTAGGTTAATATTCCTAGGCCAGGAGGATGTGACGGATCA
>CBFHKO010000001.1:747144-943069 GCA_965656445.1 uncultured Paracoccaceae bacterium | reverse complement strand
ACAGAGGAATTGCCATTTTGGCAGTACGGGACGCCGAGCGCAGTGTCAAAAACAGCATTAGTAAAATGATAACGCCTGCACCAATCAGGATCAAAGTGAGTGGGTCGTTTAAATCGATTTGCGTCATTATGTGCGTCCAAACAAGCGTTCAATATCGGTTAGTTTCAGTTCGACATAGGTCGGTCGGCCGTGATTACACTGGCCCGAATGCGGCGTATTTTCCATTTCTCGCAAGAGCGCGTTCATTTCTTCGGCATGCATACGGCGACCGGATCGAATAGACCCGTGACACGCGATGCGTGATAGGATGGCTTCGATCTTGTCTTGAACGGATTGGGTGCTGCCGACATCTGCGAGTTCGTCCAAAATGTCCATGATCATGGCTTTTGCATTCACCTCGCCCAAGATTGCAGGGGTTTCATGAATGGCAATGGCCGACCCACCAAAGGCCTCAATCCCAAGGCCGAGGGATTTCAAATCGCCTGCAATCGCCAAAAGCGTTTCACACTCGCTTGAGGACAGCTCAACAATATCAGGGATAAGCAACGCTTGGGCCGCGATGCCGTTTGCGCGCATTTGAGATTTCAGTTTTTCATAGACTAAACGTTCATGCGCGGCGTGCTGATCAACGATGACCATTCCCGTTTCAGTCTGGGCAATAATGTAGTTTTCATGAACCTGACCACGCGCCGCACCTAATGGAAAATCTTCGGCTGTTGGGGATGGTTCCGGGGTATCTATAACATCAACCGCTCTGGCAAAAACGGGGGTCGTTTCCTCGAATTGGGGGGCTTGGGATTGATAGCTGATGGACCGTGCCTGAGCAGAGGGGCGGTCCATTTGGTAAATCGGGGCGCTTGGTCGGTGTTCTGGCTGCATCGCGCCCAAAGTGGCGTGGGCGACTGTGGTCGATGCCCTATGCCCTGCATTCGCCAAGGCATGCCGAAGCCCAGACACGATCAATCCGCGCGCCAGTCCGGGATCGCGAAACCGAACTTCTGATTTTGCAGGATGCACATTCACATCAACAAGATGGGGATCGCAATCCACAAATAATGCAACAGCAGGATGGCGATCACGCGATAGAAAATCCGCATAGGCCCCTCGGAGCGCACCAATCAAAAGCTTGTCTCGGACAGGACGCCCATTCACAAAGAAATACTGCATCACAGCGGAGCCGCGCGAATAGGTTGGTAATGCCGCATACCCCGTTAGGTGCAACCCATCGCGCTCTGCATCAATTTTAAGCGCATTCTCCGCGAAGTCAGGCCCAAGGACGCGCGAAAGGCGACCATGAAGGGCATCAAACATATCGCCATTCTCTGGGTCCGCCTTAAAGAGAGTGCGATCTTTGCCTTCGGATGTGTCGCGTAGGGTAAACCCAATAAAGGGTTCGGCAATCGCGAGCCGTTTGATCACATCTGTGATTGCCTGGGTTTCGGCGCGATCTGTGCGCATGAATTTCAACCGCGCTGGTGTGGCATAGAACAAGTCACGCAATTCAATAACGGTGCCTTGGTTCAAAGCGGCGGGTTTCACATCCGATAGGACGCTCCCTGCGACGGAAATTTGCGCGGCCTCATATCCAGACGCGCGGCTGGTAATTGTAAGCCGCGAAACCGATCCCAAAGACGGCAGCGCCTCACCACGAAAGCCAAAGCTATGGATGTCTAATAGATCCGTTCCGTCAATTTTCGACGTCGCATGACGGGATAGGGCCAAAGGCAAATCCGCAGGGGTCATCCCGCATCCATCGTCGCTAACGCGGATCAATGTTTTACCACCATCCGCGATATCAATTTGCATGCGGTGCGCGCCAGCATCGATTGAGTTCTCAACGAGCTCTTTGACAGCGGATGCAGGGCGCTCGACAACTTCGCCTGCGGCAATGCGGTTTACGGCGGCTTCGTCTAGTTGACGGATTTGTGGGCGGTCTTCGCCTATATTGGGGCGTGTTTTCAACATACCGCAATACCTAGCATGCTTTGCTCCGATTCTGCCATGTCAAACTTGCTTTGGTGTTCGTGGTCCGCATCAAAAAGGAACGTAGGGTTTTTGTGGAATTACGAGACGCAATAGGCTTAGCTACACCAAACACAGCGAGGCGAATTATGTATAAAATTGTCGGAACACGTGCAAGCAGGGCCATGCGGGTCCTTTGGATGTTAGAAGAGGTTGGAGCCGCCTATGAGCATGTAGATGCTAAGCCGCATTCAAAGGATGTTTTTGATCATCACCCAAGCGGCAAAATTCCAGTATTGCTCGATGGTGATGCGGCCCTCACGGATTCCGCCGCGATCATGATGTACCTCGCCGATAAACATAAGATTTTGACATTTGACGCAGGAACAGTGGAGCGCGCGAAACAAGATGCTTGGTTGCATCGAGTGAATGATGAGGTCGATGCATTGCTTTGGACGGCGGCGCGACACAGCTTTATTTTGCCGCCAGAGCATCGTGTCCCAGAGGTTAAAGACAGCCTGAAATGGGAATATGCGCGCAATATTCAACGTGTTATGGATGAGATGGATGGACCTTATTTGATGGGATCAGCTGTAACGGTGCCCGACCTGATCTTGGCCCATTGCGGTGGTTGGGCGATGAGCGCAAAGTTCCCAACAGAGAATGACGCCTTCAAATCTTATATCAAACGGCTTCGGGGTCGGGAGGCGTTTCAACGCGCTATTGGCGGTTGACCGATTAGAAATTCTGCGGCCTTTCGGCCCGCCCAAGCCCCTGTTGCAAAGCAGGCGGTTAATAAATATCCGCCTGTTGGCGCGTCCCAGTCGATCATTTCACCCGCACAAAAATGCCCGTCGCGCCCTTTGATCATGAGCGAGGCATCCAACGCGGTCCATGATACACCGCCTGAGGTGGAAATGGCTTCGTCTATGGGGCGCAAACCATTGTGAGGGATCGGAAGGTGTTTCACGAGCTGCGCAAGGGCATGTGGGTCGTTGGGCAAAGGGCGGGCGCATTCCTGCAAAAGCGCAATTTTGACAGGATCCAAGCGACCCGCTTGCCGCAAGACATTTGACATGGATTTCTTGCCTTTGGGTTTTGCGAAGGCCTTTTGCAAATCAGATAGGGATCGATCAGGTGTAAGGTCAACTATCAAGGGTTGTCCGTCGCGAAGCCATTTGCTCATCGTGTAGACACCCCCACCTTCAAGCCCCTTTGCCGAAAGGATCGCCTCGCCGCGCGACGTTTGATCCCCGACTTTGAACATGACAGATTTAAGGGCTGATCCAAAATGTGCGGCCATCTTGGGGGACCAATCGACATTGATCGCACTGTTTGAGGGCGCAAACGGAACTGTGTCTATCCCGTCCACTTCAAAATTTTGTTTCCAAAGCCCGTTTGATCCGAGCTTCTTCCAACTTGCGCCGCCCATCGCATAGATGGTCACATCTGCAGTAATGTTTTGGGCCCCGTTCGGCGTGTCAAAGCTATGGCAGTTTCCCTGAACATCGATCCAGCGCCAATTTGGTTTAAACTCGACACCAGCGGCCGCAAGCCGCGCAATCCACGCTCGCAAGAGAGGTGAGGCTTTCATAACCTTAGGAAAAACGCGGCCTGTGCTGCCGACAAAGACATCACCACCTAATTCATTGGCCCACTCTATGATTGCCTCTGGTGGAAAGAGGTCCAACATTGGGCGCAAAACCGAGCGTTTGTCGTCATAGGCGTTGCGGAATGTCTCAGCGTCTTCAACCTTGGTCAGGTTCAGTCCTGATTTCCCCGCCATAAGGAATTTGCGCCCAAAGCTAGGCTTTGCTTCTGTAATTGTCACAGAGATACCCGCGTGGGATAGCTGCTCAGCAGCCATTAATCCCGCAGGACCACCACCTATGACAAGCGCAGTTTTTGTCATTCCTCAGGAACGGGCGGTAGGTTTTTGAATTCGACCACACGATGTGGATAAGGAATGGTTATGTTGTTTTCTTTGAGCGCATTCCAAATGATGAAAAGAACATCAGAGGTGAATTTATTTTTGCCATCATCAATTCCGTTGACCCAGAACTCCACCGCGAAATTGACGCCATTGTCGCCGAACCCACGCAATTCACAGTCTGGTGGATAGGGGGCGTCTAGGACTTCGGGATGATTGGAGACAGCGGCTTCAACGATGTCTGGCACAAGATTGATATCCGTATCATAGGACACAGTAAAATCCGCCTCATAGCGATTTGCGCTTCCTTGATCGGAATAATTGACAACGCGCGTCGTGATGAAATCTTCGTTCGGGACAACAATCCAGCGACCGTCATAGGTCTCTAATATCATTGCGCGTGCTGTTGTTTTGACGATTGTTCCTGCTTCGCCACCATCGAGTTCAACGTAATCCCCAACAGTTGCTTGACCCTCAAGCAGCAAGATCACGCCTGAAATAAAGTTCGAAGCAATTTTTTGCAAACCAAAGCCAAGACCAACACCAATCGCACCACCCAGAACGGCGAGAGAGGTAAGGGAAATTCCCATGATGTTCATCAGAACCAAAAATGCGACGCCAAAAATCGTGATTTCTGCGGCTTTGGTCGCCAATTGGCGGGTCGCCGGTTCCATGTCTGGTTGTTGGTTAATCAAGCCAGTCGATTGATCGTTCGACCATCGACCCAACCAGAAAATAACGCCACCCACGACGACAAATTGGATTAACCAGAGGAGGTCAAAAGACAAGTTCCCCAAAGGAACAACAGTTGATCGCAAGACGTTTGCAACAGAATCGAGCGCCCCAATTGCGTAAAGTGCGCCAACAGGGATCAGCACAAATTTCCCAATTAAGCGGAGAAGGGGGTCATGCAACATATCTTTGGCAAAGGATCGGATCGCCAAGAAGAGGAACACGCGTTTCCCAAATGCAATGACTGCGCCGCTATCAAAGAGGCTCCGCACAACGACTTCTCCGATGGCTGTAAATGCATAGGCCAAGAGCGGAAGCATGAGAGGCAAGAACAGCAATACAAATCGACGCGCAGAGGCGAACATGGATGTTGCGCTCTCTTGGGGCTTTAGCAGCCGTGTAATGAGAGGGGACAAACGTTTGCTAACAAGAACGGCCAATACATAAGAGGCAATCAACAGAATAAACTGTGACCATGCCGCAGGACTAAGGAGCCATGTAATCGCAAGATCCCACCCTTGCTCCATATACCGAGCAATTGTTTGTACGATCTCTGGTTGATTTGTTAAATCCATTTTGTACCCTTGATTCTTAACGACACCACGGCATTTTCATGCATGTGGACGCGCTATAATACAAGGGGGCTTGCATGAACGAAAGGATTTCTGCGCCGATATGCCCGTTATGCGAGCGACCAATTCCAAAAGGAGTCCCTCAGAGCCAGCATCACCTTGTCCCAAAACTCAAGGGCGGCAAAGGGGGCCCGACTGTTTTGCTGCATCATGTCTGTCACAAAGAAATCCATGCGAGCCTGACCGAAGCAGAGTTAGCCAGAGATTTCGCAACGATAGAGGCTTTAAGGGCGCATCCTCGGATCGCCAAATTCATAAACTGGATCGCCAAGCGTCCGCCAGAATTCATTTCGAAAACCAAAGGTGGCCGCCGCAAGCGTTAGTCAATCATTGCTTTGATTTCTTGCACCAATTGAGGGTCCGCCGCGACGCTGTCTTTTAGAAGTTCATGGGCGGTCGCAATCAGGTCATCGGGCTTGACAATTTTGTCGATCAATCCATATGTCAGCGCATCTTGAGCGGTGATTTTTTGCCCTGCCATCAAAACGAGCTTGGTTCTGGAGGGGCCAATGAGTGTTGACATGCGAATTGGATCACTGGGTTGTGGGCGATAGCCTAACTTCATGACGGGGTAGAATATCTTGGCCGTTGGAACCGCAATCCTGATATCACAAGCGAGCGCCATTCCATTCGCCCCTCCTGCCAAGGTGCCATTGAGCGCAGCAATGGTGAGGCAAGGGATCATTGCGATGGCCGATGAGAGCCGTTCCCAAACATCCGACGTGGCCAAGCCCGCTTTGGCGGCGTCCAGATCAGCGCCGGCGCTAAACACCTTGCCAGTGCCCGTCAAGATGAACCCGCGTGCCTCGGTTGCGTCCTCTGCAATTGTGACGAGTTCTTCGAGCATCTCAGTCGTGAGGGCATTTGCCTTATCTGGTCGGTTAAGTGTGACCGTCCAGAGGCCATTTGATTTATCGATATCTATCATGCTCGACCGATGCCTTTTTGAACATTAGGGTCCCGTAAGTGGAGCTCTTGGCCCAAGAAGTCATCGCTATCTGCCGTGCACATCCAAAGCAAGGCTTTGGCAGGCCAAATGGGATCAACGTGATCTTCCCATTCTAAATCGCTCACAGGGTTGATGCCGCTTGATTTGATTTCTCTTTGCATTTGGGTTGCAACGGTTCCGGGCGACAGACCTATTGCGCGGATGCCATCCTTGCGGTTTTCTAAATCTAACATGCTGGTCATCATGGCGGCGCCTGCTTTTGCCGCGCAATAATGGCTCCAAGCCTCTAACGGAGAATGTGCCGCGCCTGAGCTAATTGTTAGGATGGTTCCTGATCCGCGTTTAATCATATTGGGTAAAACAGAATGCATTCCGTAAAAGACGCCTTTGAGGTTAACATCAACGGTGTGGCCCCATTCTTCTGGATTTGCATCCACAATGCGCGAGATGGGTTCCAAGACACCTGCATTATTGATGAGAACGTCTATGCCCCCAAAACGGTCGGTGCAGGTTTGTATGGCAGAGGCGACATTTTTATAATGCGCCACATCGCAGGTTACAGCAATCGCACGCTCGCCCAAATCTGAAGCAATTTCTGATATGAGCGATTGGCTTCTTGCCAGCAAGCAAACATTTGCCCCGTGTTCATAAAATAATCGCGCCGTTGCCTCGCCAATGCCGCGGCTTGCGCCCGTGATAACAACGGTTTTGTTTGTGAAATCGGTCATGTAACTTGTCTGACTCCCCTTGTGCTTTTTCGCCAGTTTACAAACCTCACATTGAATTGACAGCGCAAAATTTCTATATCCTCAAAAAACAAAGGGATAATTTTATGACCTATTTCAAAAGTAGCGCTGCGATTTTGGCGCTTGGGTGTCTTGCAGTGCCAGCTTCGGCTGATGTGACAGGAAAAGATGTTTGGAATGATTTTCAGAAAACTGCTGAGGCGAATGGATACAGGTTTTCAACTGCTCCTCGGATCGTTGGTCAGGATGTTCTGTTTGGACCGGTGAACATTGAATTTGAGCTTCCAACAAATCAAACTGAATTTGTTGCCTCTTTTGATAAATTGGAATTTGTATCTCAGGCTGACGGCACCGTAGATATTTTAATGCCTGCTAAGGTTCCTTTTTCCATGTCCTTACCAGACGCGGGTCTTGATCAGACGATCGAACTAGAGGGATCGCAACAGTTTGACGGATTGAGCATAGAAGTAAGCGGCGCGCCGGATGACATGACCTATCGATATGCCGCAACATCGACGTCAGTCGAACTTGGGTATGATGTGGCGACGGAAGCTGGGTTTGAGTTAAACTTTGGACTTGAGGGGCTGTCGGGGAACACCTCTGTGCAGCAGGGTGCCGTGCAAACCTCAAATATGGAAATCGCCCAGCTGACCTATCAAATGAAGTCCAGCAACCCTGATGAAGGATTTGGGATTATTGGAACCTACAGCGATGCAGTCATTGCCTCTCTTGGGTCTTTTGGTGGGTCGATAGGAATGATTGATCCCATCACGGCAATCAAGAATGGTTTGGCAACCAGTGCGGTTTATTCCTTTGGTAAATCAGCGACAAATATCACGGTGATGGATAATGGGTCTCCATTCAATTGGACGAGCTCATCTACGTCCAGTGAGATGCGCTCGAGTACTAATAAAAATGGTATGATGTTTAATGTGACCGCAAATGGATTTGACGCAAACGCGACGATTCCTAATTTTCCTGTGCCCCTTCAGTTGTCGGCAAATCGTTTGGGCGTCGGAGGAATGTATCCATTGTTGGCCTCTCCAGACGCACAGAAATTTGACACACGGATTGAGATCAGCGAAGCGCAATTGGATGAGCAAGTCTGGTCTATGTTTGATCCTACCGGAGCTTTACCGAGAGACCCGATCAATCTGAATTTGGATATTTATGGGACGGCGATTTTGAATGTGGACTTAATCCAGCAAGATCCAGAGCAGTTTGCTGCCATGAGTGAGCAGGGATTGGGAACGGTTGAGAGCTTGAACGTTAATAATTTAGCACTGTCATTGTTGGGTGCAGAGCTGTCAGGTGTGGCGCAATTTGTTTTGGATAATTCCGACTTGGAGACTTGGGATGGGTTTCCCAGTCCCGAAGGATCAGCCGATCTTAAGCTGACGGGCTTGAACCGCGCTATTGAAAGCTTGATCGCAGCAGGATTGCTTCAACAAGAGCAAGCCATGATGCCACGAATGATGCTGGGAATGTTTGCACGTCCCGTTGGAGAAGACGCCTATGAAACCGATGTTAAAATGGACGCTCAAGGTGGTTTGCGCGTCAATGGGCAACGGTTGCGCTAAGGGGTTTGACCTTATTGGCGTCCCGTCGGGACGTTAGGTTAACCAAAGCCCCCTAGAGCGGGGGCTTTGCAGATTGGGATCCTGCATTAATAGCCTGCGCTTCGATCTACGAGGTGGAGAAATTCCAGTCCCTGTTCGCCTCTGTGAATGTTTTCAACAATAATCTCAGCCGCGGTTTGTGGCCGCGTTTCGGATGCGATGTGTGGGGTGACTGTCACCTTGGGATGCGCCCAAAAGGGGTGATCTTGGGGAAGGGGCTCAATTCGGAAGACATCCAATGTTGCGTGTGAGAGCTGTCCAGAATTGATCGCGGCAAGTAAGGCATCATCATCGACAAGGGGTCCGCGACCGGGATTGATGATACAAGCCCCTTGTTTGAGATATACCAGTGTTTCCGAGTTCAGAGTATTTTCTGTTGCGGTGGTATCGGGGAGTAACAAGACCACGATTTCGCTGTTGTGAAGAGCCGCCTTAAGTCCGTCCTCACCTGAGTAGCAGTCAATATTCGGCAGGTCTTTTGGTGATCTACTCCAACCACGGACATTAAATCCGAGATAAGATAATCTATCTGCGCACGTCGCGCCCAAAGCGCCCAAACCTAAGATTGTTACCACACGGTCTTGGGCCAGAGGGGGCACAATGCCTTCGCGCCATTTGCCATCTTGTCCGTGAATATGGGCATCCATTCCGAGGTGATGGCGCAATGTATGGCCGCAGACCCAATCAGACATCCCTTGGGTCAAACCATGATCCACCATGCGGGCCAAAGGCATGGTGAGCGTTGGATTATTCACCACTGCTTCGACACCAGCCCAGAGGTTAAGGACCGCTTTGCATTTTGTGTAGGGCGTGAAATCTTGGACATCACTATTCGGAGCATAAATGATGTAGTCGACGTCTTGTGGGGAGTGCTCCAATCCCAAATTGAAATCAATTTCCTTGGCTTCTAAGGCACGGCGCAGGTGCGGTTCATAGGTAGACCATCGCTCATACTTGGCAGCAAACAATATGTTGATGGTCATTTCACACCCCTTGGTCGATGAACGTGGGCCGACTGTACCAACCCGAAGGCCAAGAGCAAGACCAACATTGCTGATCCCCCGTAGCTCACGAGCGGGAGCGGGACACCGACCACAGGCGCTAGCCCCATGACCATGGACATGTTCACAGAAAAGAAGAGGAAAAAGGTCATGGAAATGCCCATGATCAACAAAGCAGAAAAGCGATCTTTGTTTTTTAGCGCCGAGGAGACGCAAAATATGATGATCAATACATAAATCAGCAAGAGCGAAATGCCCCCAACAAATCCGAATTCCTCGGCCAGAGTGGTAAAGATGAAATCAGTATGTTTCTCGGGCAAGAAGTTCAATCTGGATTGCGTGCCTTGCATGTAGCCGCGCCCAGTCCATCCTCCTGATCCTAATGCGATTTTGGATTGCGTGATGTGATAGCCAGCCCCCAAAGGATCGCTTGCGGGGTCTAAGAAGGTATCGATACGACGGAATTGGTAATCTTTGATCAACTGCCAATCTGTTCCTCGGCTGCGGAAAACGGCCGTCACAGAGGCTATGCCGATTGCGATGACGCTTGCAAAATAGGTCCAACTCACGCCTGCTAAAAACATCACAGACCCGCCTGTCACCAAGATAAGCAAAGCGGTTCCAAGATCAGGTTGATTGATCACAAATCCAACGGGGATCAAAATCAAAATGACAGGGATTAGTACCCAAAGCGGTTTAGATGTTTTGTGGAGGGGGAGCCAATCATAATAAGCGGCCAAAATCATGACGATCGCAATTTTGGAAAGCTCAGATGGCTGCAATCGGATGAACCCTAAATCGATCCATCGTTGAGCCCCCATTCCTGTTGCCCCAAAGACCTCGACCACACCCAAAAGCGCGAGAGATACCAAATAAGCCAATCCTGACAAGTTTCGCCAAAGCCAAATTGGAACCATAGCAACAATGAGCATAAGGGCTATGCCGAGTGCAAAGCGTTGCATTTGTGGCTCTGCCCATGGGCTGAACGACCCACCTGACACTGAATACAGCATCAAGAAGCCGACACTGCTTGCCGCAGCCAAAAGCAAAACCAAGGCCCAGTTCAAATGGAAAATCTTGCGAAGCCCCGTTGGAACAGTTTTGACGCGATACTCAAGATAGCTCATGCGCGATCCTTTCGGACGGCAGAGATATCAGGCATCAGGTCACGAATGCGGGCCTGTAAGGCTTCGATGTCTGGTCTGTCTTTGGTGGGATAGGCCTCAAGCGGAGGCGTGCCGTTATAAAGTGCCTGTAAGGTGACATCACGTGCAATTGGTGCCGCTGCCGTTGAGCCGCCACCGCCATGTTCAACAATCACGGCAACGGCGATTTGCGGATCATCATAGGGGGCGAAATTGACAAAAAGCGCATGATCCCTGCGCTTCCACGGCAAATCTTCGTTCTTGGTTACGCCGGCACGACGTTCAGCTTCGGAAATGTTGCGGACTTGGGATGTTCCTGTTTTCCCCGCCATACGGAACCCATCTGCGATGATACGTGACTTATAGGCAGTGCCGCGCCTGTCGTTGCTTACCTCAAACATTGCGCGTTGGATTTCAGCAAGGTTCCTTGGCGTGATACCGATGCTTTCGATTGGATCAAGGGGGACATCGGTCCCGTCAATCGAGCGTACGAGCCGAGGATGCACCGCATTCCCTGTCGCCAACCGTGCGGTCATCACGGCCAATTGCAGGGGCGAGCTTAGGACATAGCCTTGACCAATTGACGCGTTCACTGTGTCGCCGATGACCCATTCTTTGCCACGGGCGCGCGATTTCCATTCCTTGGTTGGCGCTATTCCCGGTGTCACAGCAGACATTGGAATGTCGGGTGCAATGCCCAGCCCGAGCTTGGTTGCCATTGCGGATATTTTTTCAATACCGACCTTGAGAGCCAGCTCATAGTAATAGACGTCGCAGCTCTCTTTTAGGGATGTTTGCAGGTCAACTTTGCCATGACCGCCACGCTTCCAACAGTGAAACTTGCGCCCAGAGACCTCAAGGTGACCGGGACAATTCACGGTTTCTTCTGGACCAATTATACCGTCTTCCAAGGTGGCAAGGACGGTCACCATTTTGAACGTGGATCCAGGGGGATAAGCGTCTTGGACGGTTTTTGAGGCAAGCGGCCTGCGTTCATTATCGCGCAAGACGGCGTAGTCATCAAAGGAAATCCCTCGGACAAATTTGTTTGGGTCATAGGTGGGCGACGAGGCGATCGCCAACAAATCCCCATTTTTGCAATCCATCACAACGACAGATGCGCTTTCTTCGCCCAAGCGCGCTTGTGTATAGGCCTGAAGAGCAGAGTCCACCGTGAGCTGAAGATTGGCGCCGGGAATGCCTTCGCGTCGGTCTAATTCACGCATAACGCGCCCAATTGAATTTACTTCGACACGCTTGGCACCGGCCCGTCCACGCAAGATATCTTCGTATTTGCTTTCGACCCCAACTTTACCGATTTGAAATCTGGGGATACGCAAAAGCGGATCTGGGTCTTCTCGGCGATCGAGGTCTCTTTGGCTGACAGGGCCGACATAGCCGACAACATGCGCGTAAACGGATCCTATGGGGTATTTCCGTGACAGGCCAACCTCAGGGGTAACACCGGGCAAAGCTGGGGTGTTTACGGCCACTTTGGCGACGTCATCCCATGTTACGCGATCTAAAACTGTGACTGGCAAAAAAGGCGCGCTTCGTTTGATTTCGGATTTCGCGCGGTCAATCTCTTCGACGCTCATCGGGACGAGCCGTGATAGATTGGCAAGGACCTCGTCGATATCGCCTGCATCCTCTGCAACGAGGGTGATGCGATAGCTTGGCTCATTTTCCGCCAAAACAGTCCCGTTGCGATCAAAAATCGTTCCTCGCGAGGGCGGAATGAGGCGAACGTTGATACGGTTTTCTTCTGCAAGCAGCCTAAATTGATCCGCTTGTTCAACTTGCAAGTGCCGCATCCGTAGGGCAAGCAGACCTGCAAACCCCACCTGAGCCCCACCGATCAAGAGCGCGCGGCGGTTGATTTTTTGCCAACTTATGTTGTTTTCAGACGGTGACCGTTTCATAGCCGACCTTCTTGCCTTGCGATTTCGATTTCACTCAAACTAAGGGATGTCACCCTTAAGACGCGCTCACTGAACAGCGCCACAAGTGGATAAATAGCAACAGTAAATGCGACACTTCCAAAGTGGGTGCCAAAACGCGGTAAGTCAAGAACTGTCACGGTCATGATCACCCGAAGAGCAATTGCAACCGCAACAATTGAGAATGCTGCATTTAGCCATTCTTCTAAAAACGTCGTATCTGACGGCGCATAGGCTTGCTTGCGAAGCCGTATCATTGCCAGCATGATTAATGCTGCATAAAGCCCAGGCGGTCGCTGTAGCATCATGTCCTGAAAGAATACCACAAGCCCCACGAGAACAACGGGTGCATAAAAGGGGCGGCGCACTATCCATGCCAAAGCAAGGGCAAAGATAACATCGGGTGTTCCCCAAGAGTCAAAACTGATTTGAGTCGGGAGCAAGCTCATGAAAACGGTTAGCAAGCTAAATGCAACAAACCCGAGGCGGTAGAGCCAAATCTTATAGAAGCTATCATTCATCGCTGATCTCTTGGGGCGCGATGAGGGTGCCTTGTGATGTAATGCGAGGGGTTCCATAATTGCGCAACACACGCAGGTATTCCAGCCGTTCATAATCCGCGGCCAAGCGAACGCGCAGGCGACCACCTGGATCAAGGGCGAGTTGCCCGATCAAAAGGCCAGCTGGCAAAACGCCACCTTCGCCTGAGGTGACAATACGATCCCCGGGCCGAACGAGGTCTGGGTTTTCGATGAATTCAACGGGGGGTGCAGGGGTGTTGTCCCCTGAGACAAGCGCGCGTTGACCAGAGGGTTGCACCACGGCAGGAATGCGGCTTGAGCTGTCGGTTAAGAGGATCACACGGCTTGTTTTCGTACCAACACCGGACACGCGACCAACCAAGCCCAAACCATCCATTGCCGCCCAGCCGTCCTGAATGCCATCGCGTGTTCCGACGTTCAACAGAACGGATTGGCGAAACTCTGATCCGCTATTTGCCAAAACAATGCCAGACACGAATGTCAGGCTCGGATCAAGACGCAGTTTGTTCAAATCCAACAAACGCGCGTTTTCTTGTTCCAGCTGAAGCGCCGCTTCTTTCCAGCTTTTCATTTGTTGGAGTTCACGCCGCAACTCTTGGTTTTGATCGTAAATCGCTTGATAACTGCGAAAATCGCGCAGAATTTTGACAACTCCAGTCATGGGTGCCAAGGCCCAATCAAAGTTGGGCAGAACCGTATCAATCACCGCAGAGCGAAACCGTTCAACACGTGGGCTATCAATGCGCCATACCAAAAACACGATGATGAACACGAGGATCAAAAGGCCTGTAAAAAGCCTTTTGATAGGTCCTAGATAGTCATCATCTTGTGAGCGATCTCTGGCCAAATGATCCCCTTGATCACGCGGTTATAGATTAGCTGTCGTAATCTATTGCGTGGCGTAACTGCTTTTCAAATTCCAAGGCTTTGCCAGTTCCCAAAGCCACACAATTCAGGCTTTCGTCCGCTATTGAAACAGCGAGGCCTGTTTGTTCGCGCAAGGCCAGATCCAGATCACCAAGCAAAGCACCCCCACCTGTGAGCATAACGCCTCGGTCAACGATGTCGGCCGCCAAATCTGGAGGCGTTGCCTCAAGCGCGGTCATGACCGCTTCGACGATGGATTGCACGGGCTCGCTGAGCGCTTCGGCAACTTGGGCCTGCGTTATTTCAGTTTCCTTTGGAACGCCGTTTAGCAAATCGCGACCACGGATCATCATAGAGGCGCCGCGACCATCATCTGGCATACGGGCGGTTCCGATGGACGTTTTGATGCGCTCTGCTGTGCTTTCACCGACCAAAAGGTTTTGCTGGCGGCGAAGATAGCTAATGATGGCTTCGTCCATGCGGTCGCCACCAACACGAACGGAGCGAGCATAAACGATATCACCAAGTGACAAGACCGCGACCTCAGTCGTCCCACCACCAATATCAACCACCATGTTCCCAGTTGGGTCCGTGATAGGCATGCCAGCTCCAATAGCAGCAGCAATCGGTTCCGCGATCAGCCCAGCTTTGCGCGCACCTGCCGATAAAACAGATTGACGAATTGCGCGCTTTTCAACCGGCGTGGCACCATGCGGGACACAAACGATGATTTTTGGCTTGGAGAAAGTTGAGCGTTTATGCACTTTGCGAATGAAATGTTTGATCATTTCTTCAGCAACGTCAAAGTCCGCAATCACACCTTCGCGCATTGGACGGATGGCTTCGATGCTTCCTGGAGTACGCCCTAGCATCAGCTTGGCATCTTCGCCGACGGCCAATACTTTTTTGACGCCATCTTTGACATGATAGGCAACAACCGACGGTTCAGATAAAATGACACCCCGACCTTTGACATAGACCAGCGTGTTCGCTGTTCCTAAGTCAATTGCCATATCTTGTGAAAACAAACCTGTAAGAGATCCAAGCCCCATAAAAATTCCCGTCCGCGCTAAATTGATTCGCCTGCTAAGGCTTTGACGAACTTATAGAGAGGCCTGCGCTAGGATAAAAGACTAACATTTTGTATCGGCAAATTTCAGAGTGCGGCGATTTGCAATCTTACAAGACTGTCCGCGCCATGAATTTTTATCAATGGTCGTATTTCTGCATCTATGGGTCGGCTTGGTTCCGCGTTTTTTCTATGAAATGCTAAGAAACAGAAAACAGTCCTGTTACGGAGTCGAAAAAATGAAAACGCATGTAAAAGCTTTGGTTGTTGGCGGCGGTGCCATCGGGACCTCAATCGCCTATCATCTCGCAAAAGCTGGATGGAAGGATGTGATGCTTCTCGAACGTGATGAGCTGACGTCAGGCTCAACATGGCATGCGGCTGGCTTGTTGCCTTTGTTTAACATGTCGTTTGCGACAACTCATATTCACCAATATTCAGTTGAATTCTACAAAACACTTGAGGCGGAAACAGGCCTGAATGCTGGGTTTTCGATTGTTGGCAACCTTCGCATGGCGCAGACAAAAGCGCGTATGGATGAATACATGGTCTACGCAACAACGGCGGAAACCTGTGGTGTTCCTTACGAATGGATGACACCTGATCAAATCAAAGAGCGGTGGCCACTGGTGCGCACCGAAGATTTGGAAGGCGCGATTTACCACCCAACAGATGGCTATATCAACCCAGCCGACGTCACAATGGCGATGGCTAAGGGCGCGCGTCAGCAAGGCGCTGTGATCGAACGCAAGTGGCAAGTTGATGGCTATGAGTGGACCGGGTCCGAGTGGAATGTGACCTGTACGAAAATGGTGGAAAAGGGTGGCAACCTTGTTACCTCAGACGAGCAGATTGTGATCACGGCAGAACATGTTGTCACCGCGACAGGCAACCACGCGCAGCGCACAGCGAAATTGTTGGGCTTGAAAATTCCAGCGATCCCAGTTGAGCACCAATTTATCGTCACAGAACCTGATCCTATGTTGCAAGAGTACCGCGCGAATGGCGGGCTCGAGCATCCTGTTCTGCGCGATGCAGATGCCAAATGGTATGTGCGCGAGGAACGCGGCGGTTGGATTTTGGGCCCTTATGAACGCAATGCGCCCGCACGTTTTGAATATGGTGTTCCTGACAGTTTCCGCGCCGATTTGTTCCCGTTGGACCTCGATCGGATCGAAGAAGAATACATGTCGATGATCCATCGTATTCCATCATCCGAAACCGTTGGCCTCAAGGATGATTTCAACGGCCCAATCTGTTACACACCAGATGGAAACCCCTTGGTTGGTCCAGCACCTGGATTGCGCAACATGTGGCTTGCTGAAGGGTTCTCTTTTGGGATCACAGCGGCAGGGGGCACAGGCTATTACCTTGCGCAAATGATGGTCGAAGGCGAAGCGGAAATTGACATGGCTTCCCTCGATCCAAAACGGTACGGGTCATGGATGACAACCGAATACGGCGCACGTAAAAACGAAGAAGCCTATGAGCACGTCTATATCCTTCACCACCCTGATGAGGAACGCGAAGCCTGCCGTCCTTTACGGACTGCGCCTGCCTATGAGCGTCAAAAGGTGCGTGGTGCACAATTTGGATGTGTTAACGGGTTTGAGCGTCCCAACTATTTTGGCCCCCTTGATGCACCAGACAATTTTGATCATGAGGCCCGTGGCTTCCGCCGTGGTGGCTGGTGGCAACATGCTGTGGACGAGGCAAAATCCATTCGCGAAGGCGTCGGCGTTGTTGATGCATCTGCCTTTACCAAGCATATGGTCAAAGGTCCTGGCGCAACGCAATTCTTGGATTGGTTCACGTGTAACAAATTGCCCAAGGTTGGTCGGATCAACCTGACCTATGCTCTAACCGAGGCGGGAACGACACGGACGGAATATACAATCGTGCGTTTGTCAGAGGATGAATATTACCTCGTTTCAGCGGGTGCATGGACAGATTATGACGCGGATTACCTCCGCAAATGCGCCGCGGATAAGGCGCCTGAATTTGGCTATATCGAAATTCAGAATGTGACCACGCAATGGGGCGTTTTTGCAATCGCTGGCCCCAAATCACGTGACCTAATGAAAGACGTCATTAAGGATGCAGATCCTGAGACGGCTCTGTCGAACAAACGTTTCCCTTGGCTCTCTGCGCGTCAGATTGAATTGGGGATGTGCCCCGTCAATGCGATCCGCGTGGCTTACACAGGCGAGCTTGGCTGGGAATTGCATCACCCGATTGAAATGCAAAATTACCTCTTCGACCTCTTGGAAGCTGCGGGTGAAAAGCATGGGATGAAATGGGTGGGCGCGCGTGCGCAAAACTGGTTGCGTCAGGAAAAATCCTACCGTGCCTTTGGCAATGAATTGGGTCGGGATGCAACGCCTCTTGAGGCCGACCTCCCACGGTTTGTTGATCTGTCCAAAGAGTTCCAAGGCAAATCCGCGATGGAAGCGATTGGCGTCCGTAGCAAATGTGTGACTCTCTTGGTGGATGGTCCTGCTGATGCGGATCCTTGGGGCGTTGAAGCGCTTTACACAGAAGATGGCACACGCGTTGGGCGTTTGACGTCGGGCGGTTATTCAGTTGCCTTTGAGAAATCCATTGGTATGGGTTACGTCAAACCAGATTATGCGGTCGAGGGTCAAAAGCTAAAGGTCAAAATGTTTGACCAACTTTGGGATGCCGTCATCACGTGCGATAGCCCCTATGATCCGAAAAACGAAACGATCCGCAAAGATGGATAAATAAAAAACGCCTCCCTAGGGAGGCGTTTTTCTTTTGTGACTTGGTCAAAGATTACTCTTCGTTGGTCCAGCCTGAGACAGATTTGACCTCTAGGAAATCTTCGATCCCCCAAACGCCACCTTCGCGGCCGTTGCCGGATTGCTTCATTCCGCCAAATGGGGATCCCATAGACCGAGACTTGCCGTTCATTTCCACCATGCCAGAGCGCAAGGACCGGGCCATGCGGTTCGCACGATCTGAATCTTGAGTTTGGACGTAGTTCGTCAAACCGTAAGGTGTGTCATTCGCGATTTCTACCGCTTCCTCTTCGGTGTCAAAAGGAATGATTGCCATGACTGGACCAAAGATTTCCTCGCGTGCAATCGTCATCTGGTTGTTTGCATCTGCGAAAATAGTTGGGCGCACATAGAACCCGCGGTTAAGCCCATCTGGACGACCCACGCCACCTGCAATCAAACGTGCCCCTTCATCGATACCTTTTTGGATCAAGCCTTGGATTTTATTGAACTGAGTTTCATTTACAACTGGTCCAATATGACGGCCTTCTTTGTCACCAGGGCCAACTTCGATTTTATTGGCGGTGGCAATAGCAGTTTCAATCGCTTGATCATAAACGTCGCGCTGAACAAGCATCCGTGTTGGCGCATTACAAGATTGACCTGAGTTGTTCATGACACGCAGAACACCGCGAGAGACGGCCTTTTCATCTGCATCAGCAAATACCAAATTCGCGCCTTTGCCACCCAATTCAAGGTGCACACGTTTCAATGAATCCGCTGCGTTCTTGGAAATTGCGATACCTGCGCGGGTTGATCCGGTAAAGGACACCATATCAACATCAGGATGACCTGAGAGGGTATGACCCACACCCAGTCCATCCCCATTTACCATGTTGAACACACCAGCGGGGAAGCCTGCTTCGTGCATCAGTTCCGCAAAGATGACTGCATTCAATGGGGATTCTTCGGATGGTTTCAACACCATCGTGCATCCAGCCATAACTGCAGCCCCGACCTTGAGAACGATTTGGTTCATCGGCCAGTTCCATGGAGTGATCAAGGCACAAACACCAATGGGTTCATAGATAATACGATCCTCAGGTGCGTGGTCCCCAAGAGGGCGATCAAATTTAAAATTCTCGATCGCGTGTAAGAACCCATTTACGTGGAACGTTCCTGTCGTCACCTGTTGTTGGCGAGACATGTCGATTGGCGCACCCATTTCAAGGCTAATCGTCTGTGCCATGTCCTCGGACCGTTGTTCATAAAGTTCTAGGAACTTTTTGAACAAGGTAACGCGCTCCTCAATGGGGGTTTTCATCCATGTTGGGAACGCAGCCTTTGCAGCGGCGACGGCGGCATTGGCGTCCTCTGGCCCACCGAGCGAGATCACGGCGCAGGCTTCTTCTGTGGATGGATTGATAACATTATGATCACGACCGTCGATAGTATCTACCCACTGTCCATTGATATAAAATTGGCGTTTTTCGATCATTCGGAATGCTCCTGTTTGAAGGGGCCTGATTTGATCAAATCAGGTTTGGGAGCATCTTGTCATCGGTGCTAATGATTGGCAAGGGATGACGCTTTAGTGTTGGAGAAATTCGTGTATTTTCGGAGGTGTGTCTAACTTCACCTTCAAGATATGAGGCCCTTCAGGCTTTAGGTAGCCATTAAAAAAATTGGGTCATATAAAGGAAACAGCCCCAGCACTAAGTACTGGGGCCATTCTGGCAAACAAGTAGAGTAAAATCAATCCTCTGACTTGTCTTCCTTTTTCTCTTCGACGATTTCGGCGCCTGTTTCTTGATCTACCACTTTCATGGACAAGCGTACTTTGCCGCGATCATCAAACCCGAGAAGCTTCACTTTGACCTCTTGGCCTTCTTTTAGAACGTCTGATGGGTGGTTCAGGCGACGGTTCTCGATTTGAGAGACGTGCACCAATCCATCGCGTTTTCCAAAGAAGTTTACAAAAGCACCAAAGTCGACAACTTTGACAACTTTACCATCGTAAATTTGGCCAACTTCTGGTTCTGCAACGATTGACCAGATCATGTCGTAGGCCTTCTTGATTGAGTCACCGTTTGGAGACGCAATCTTGATTTGACCTTCGTCGTTGATGTCAACTTTTGCGCCAGACACTTCAACGATTTCACGGATCACTTTACCACCAGAGCCGATGACTTCGCGAATTTTGTCCTGAGGCACTTGCATTGTTTCAATGCGTGGTGCGTGAACGCTGAATTCGGAGGCTTCAGTCAAGGCTTTGGACATTTCACCCAAGATATGCATGCGGCCATCTTTGGCTTGTGCCAAAGCTTGCTTCATGATGGCGGGCGTAATGCCAGCAACTTTGATGTCCATTTGCAAAGATGTGATACCGTTTTCAGTACCTGCAACTTTGAAGTCCATATCACCTAGGTGGTCTTCGTCACCCAAGATGTCTGTTAGAACCGCATATGAGCCGTCGTCTTCTAGGATCAGACCCATTGCAACGCCTGCAACAGGAGCCTTCAATGGAACGCCTGCGTCCATCATTGACAAAGATCCACCACAGACAGATGCCATAGAGGACGATCCGTTTGATTCAGTGATTTCTGAGACAACGCGAACTGTGTATGGGAAATCCGTCGCTGCAGGAAGAACTGCTTGAAGCGCGCGCCACGCGAGTTTTCCGTGACCGATTTCACGACGACCAGGGGAGCCAACACGACCAACTTCGCCAACTGAATATGGAGGGAAGTTATAGTGCAGCATAAAGTTCGAACGGTGATTGCCATGAAGCGCATCAATGATTTGCTCATCATCGCCAGTGCCCAAAGTCGTTACAACCAAGCCCTGAGTTTCACCACGTGTGAACAAGGCTGACCCGTGCGTGCGTGGCAAGATACCTGTTTCGCTTACGATTTGGCGAATGTCGGCTGTGCCACGTCCATCGATACGCTTGCCAGTTTTCACAACGTCACCGCGCAAAATGCTGGCCTCTAGCTTTTTCATTGCTGAACCAAGATTTGCATCGGCGAGTTGTTCTTCGTTCAACGTCGCTTTGATGGCATCGCGTGCTGCTGAAACGGCTGCAACGCGCTCTTGTTTGTCAGTCAATGCGAAGGCCGCACGCATTTGATCTTCGCCTGCGGATTTGATCGCCGCATAAAGATCATCATAGCTTGGCGGTACAAAGTTGAACGGCTCGTTTGCGCAATCTTCTGCCAAATCGATGATCAAATCGATGACAGGCTGAATTTGAGCATGTGCAAATTCTACCGCGCCAAGCATTTCTTCTTCGCTGAGTTCGTAGGCCTCAGATTCCACCATCATGACGGCGTCTTTGGTGCCAGCAACAACAAGGTCCAGACGTTGATCTGGCTTCGTGCGCAACTGGTCCATATCTTCGACTTCTGGGTTGAGGATATATTCACCATCAACAAAGCCAACGCGCGCAGCGGCGATTGGGCCCATGAAAGGAACACCAGACAAGGTCAGTGCTGCTGAGGCTGCAATCATTGCGACGACATCAGGGTCATTGACCAAGTCGTGGCTCAGAACAGTACACATGACCAACACTTCGTGTTTGAAGCCAGCTACAAAGAGTGGACGAATTGGACGGTCAATCAGACGCGCAGTCAGCGTTTCTTTTTCGCTTGGACGCGCTTCGCGTTTGAAAAAGCCACCTGGGATTTTACCGGCGGCGTAATATTTCTCTTGGTAATGAACAGTCAGAGGAAAGAAGTCCTGACCTGGTTTTGCTTCTTTTGCAAAAGTCACGTTTGCCATGACTGATGTTTCGCCCAAAGTGGCGATGACAGTGCCGTCCGCTTGACGGGCAACTTTGCCAGTTTCAAGTGTTAGCGTTTCTTCGCCCCACTCGATTGATTTTTTCGTTACGTTAAACATCTACGTTTCCTAATTCGGCCAAATGGCCATTTTTCGTAGGGGGCGGATTCCCCCTGACCCAATATCTTATATGTCGGGCGCTGGGTCCGGGCGCCTGATTTCAGATAGGGCGCGTATATAGAATAAATGACGACTTGGGAAGTCTTGGTTCGTGAGGGGGTATTTCCAAATTGAGTGCCTTCGGCACACTCTATTTTTTAGTGCGTTGGAGAGCGTGGAGATCAGTCGGATTTCGTGATCAATTGTGATTTCAATTTGGCGGCGGATTGCCCCATTTTGTCACTGAGGTCGCGTATTTCACGTACGATTTGCTTGAAGCCTTCCCCCTCACTTGCTAAGCGGGATGCTTCGATCGAGGCATTAAGGGAAATCATGAAAACCATTCTGGTTGATTTTTCTAATTCGTCGATCGAATGAGAGATGATTTCAGTTTTATATTCTGCCTCTGTTTGCTCGTTCTGCGTAATTTTTGCAATTTGATTTTCAATGGCCTGAAGCATGTTGTTCAAGCGATCAAGCAATGTTTCAGACACAAAGTCGGCAAAAGTACTTAACTTTAAGGTTTCTATTTTGCCGTATTTGACGACGTCTTGTTGCAGGTCACGGCTCTGTGAGAGAAAGTATTTCGCGGCATTTATATCCTCGACGTCAAAGACTGTGTTCTTCGCTAGGAAAAGGGCACAGTCGCGCATGTCCCCTTCGACTGATCTAGGATCGATGAGGGGCTGCGAGAACTCGAAAAACAATTGGATCGCTTTTTCTAATTTATTTTGATGTTTCTCGGCATTTTCAATGTCGGACTGGGCTAATAGCATCATCATGACCGCACGATGCGAAAGCATGCGGAGTTTCCCACTTTGATTGACCAAGTGAATGAGGTCATCGTGGAACGACGTTTGAGCGGTCATGCGATTATCCAACGCGATTGAAATTATGAGGCGTCTGCGGCACCTTCTAGCATGACTTGTGCTACGAGAGTCAAAATAGCTTCAAAGCTGTCTTTTGCATCACTCCCAAATTTTGGGCCAAGTGTAGTCTCAACTGTTGCGATCAAAGTGGAGGCAACGATGCCATAATGTTCTGGCTTGACGCCGTAAGTTGCGTGCTTTGCACCCATTTCTTTTAGAGTTGGTACGAGTGTTTCGATTTTTTCGAGATTTTTGAAAGCAAGAGACAGAGTCGCACTTAATTTTTTGGCTTGGTCTTTGATGTCATCGCCAAACATGGGTCTCACCTCTGGAGCTGTTTCAAAGAGATTTGTGTAAAATGTTTCGGCAAGGTCATCCATGTTCGGGATGCTTGCAACAGCTGTTGTTGCGGAGTCAATTTGTTCGCGAGAAAGCATATTCTTACCTTTTGGTTGCCGATGCAGTTTGAGCTACTGGTGTTCACCTCCTGTAAGAACGTCGCTGATTGATTTTGGTTTAGGGGGCAAGCCTTATGGAATGGGGGCAAAGGGATATATACATTGCTAAAATGCAAAACGCCCGCACGAGGCGGGCGTTGAGACAAGTGTGATCGAGGTGCGTTTAGCGGCGGATGCCCAAACGCTTGATCAAATCTTGATAACGCGCAACGTCTTTTGCTTTGGTGTAGTCCAAAAGCTTACGACGTAGAGCAACCATTTTCAAAAGGCCACGGCGACCGTGGTTGTCTTTTTTGTGGGTTTTGAAGTGCTCTGTAAGCGTGTTGATGCGTGATGTTAGGATTGCAACTTGAACTTCGGGTGAACCAGTGTCACCTTCTTTCGTTGCGAATTCTTTCATGACGCGTGCTTTTTCTTCAGCTGTAATCGACATCGGGGTCTCCTTTAGAGTTAAGGGTTAATGGCGCAGGCCGGGATGTCGTCCAGCAAGGCCCATGGAGTAGTCATCCAAAAAGCTTTGGATCGGTGGCTCATAGCTAATTTTTTAGGAAATGCAAAGCGATTCCTTCATCGTTTGATATCTATGTCAGTGAGATCAATTATGTGTGTGGACAAAACCGAAGCGATAGGCGTTCCGTCCAAATTGATTTGATAGAGATCGTTTTCCAATTTATCAATTGAGATCGACCCATCAAAAGCCGTGTCATCAATGTTCAGAAGAATTTTATCAACCCCAGTTTCAAAGTCAGTAATTTCGGCAGTCGTGGTCGATGTATAGATGAACGTATCCTGTCCTTTGCCCCCACTCAGAACGTCGTTTGATCGGGCGATCAACGTATCATTCCCGTCACCGCCATTGACGTAGTCTGTGTCGAGATCGTCACCCCCATCTAAGTCATCCTCTCCATCTCCGCCAAACAGCACGTCGCGGCCCGCACCGGCGGAGAGAGTGTCCCCGCCATCATTCCCATGCAAAGAGTCATCGCCTGTGCCACCATCAAGCGCATCTTGGCCTTGTCCACCGGTTAGAACGTCGTTGCCATCCCCTCCGTAAAGAGCATCAAGTCCAAAACCGCCAGATAAGTGATCTTGCCCGCTGTCCCCAGCTAAGGTGTCATTCCCATCGCTGCCCTCAAGTGTATCATTATCAAGGCCTCCGCTCAGGCTGTCATTTCCGTCGTCGCCAATCAAATGATCCTCACCTCGGGCACCAAACAGCGTGTCATGTCCGTCGTAGCCATTGATTTGGTCGTCCCCATTCAACCCATCGATCATATCGTCCATATGTGACCCCCAGATCACGTCGGAGACGTTACTAGATGGTGGCATTTGCATGAGTTGATCTGCGTTCGTGCGATCGACTTCCTCATCTTGCGGCTCTTGAGCGAGGTCGTCCATGTCGGTTTCGCCCTCGAGCGAGATTGAAAATCCGCCCAAAATCATCATGCCCATAAGACTTGCTAACAAAAACATCACGCCACCTTTCACAACCCGTGCCTATTGTTCGCATCTGCGCAGGGTTGGGCAATGGAAAGTTGCGAGATTGGTTAACGACGGGTTTCGATCTGGTCTATGATTTGGATTGCCCAATCGCCCAAGATGGGAATAAATTCGATCTGGGCGAGGGTCTGAATAACGATATAGACCAAGAGCGTTGCCCCGATAACGGACCCGAGTCCGAAGGCCAATCCGCGTAGAAAATTGAGCCACATGAGACGCCATGTCGACGAATAGTCGCGGATGAGCTTGTGATCATTTAACTCCTCGATGGCGTCGGCCAGCCGATCTGTGGGCGTTTTCTCAGTCATTGAAAGTCCACCTCTGTGGTTGTTCCGAATACGAGATATAAAGGGGATGTTTGGGGTGACCGTTTTTGGTCAATCCTAAATGAAAGACAGGGACATTTGACGTGGCAAGCATGTCTCGGACCGCCATTCCGCGCTCTAAGTGTGCCCCATGGGACCCCCAAGCGGCGATAATTTGGTCTGCCCATGTGCAACCCTCTTGGATGGCATCATCGTTTAGGGGGCCGACGGGGTCCTTGGCAGCCTTCATGTTTTTGGGATTTGTATCGCGCCATGCAAAGATATTTGTCACTCTGAACGCTCCAAACCCCAAGGCCCGTGCGCGTCGTTCGCATCGCTCTACGGTTGGGTCATTCTGGCGTTCTGTCGCGGTTGATGGGTTCAGCATGATGAAATGCACTTTGCGACCCAAGACGTCCCATTCTCGTGTGAGGCTGTAGCGATATCGTTCGCAGTCAGAATAGAGCGCGACAGAGGCGGCATCGTCTTTTTGGAAACATCTTTCAATCATGATCTATATCTGTCTGTAGCTGGCCAGCTTTGCAATCATGTTTTGCAATTTTGCCAATTCAGGCAGGAATACCTGCCTATATCGATAGGCAAACTCATGTCACACTCCTGTCATTTAAATCCTGAAAGGGTTAGAAATGAATAGTTTGGTTATTTTTGCTTTGGTTTTCTGTTGTGTTGCTATTTTTCTTGGCTGGGGACCGATCCAAGAAGAGGATTAAACGGCAGCAAAGACACGAGACGGGTGAAGTTCACCCGATTTATAGACGCCGACTGCGACGGCTTTACCATCAAGTGAAGCCCAGCATTCGTCACCGTAGTCCACGTTTGATGCGATCACCATTGCAGGGTTCCCATTGCGCATCTTGGCGGCCGCTTCAGCAGAACAGCGAAGCTCAGGAAGGTCCGATAAACCCAGCTCAAGCGGCAAAAGGTGATTGTCCAGCTCAGGCGATTTTGCAAGGGCGTCGATCGTTTCGACGGTAATCCCGTTCTCGGCCTCAAAGGGGCCGGACCAAATGCGGCGGAGCCATTGAACATGTCCAAAACACTCCAGTTCAGTGCCAAGATCACGCGCGATGGATCGAACATACCCACCTTTGCCGCAGGTCATTTCCAAGGTCACATGATCCGCATCCGGACGATCCGTCATGACCAATTCCTCAACCCACAAGGGACGGGCCTGAATCTCAACGTCTTCGCCATCGCGGGCTAATTTATACGCGCGTTGACCGTCGATTTTCACGGCTGAAAACTTGGGAGGGACTTGCATAATGTCGCCAACGAATTTGCCCAAAGCCGCTTTGATATCTGCATCATCTGGGCGCGCATCACTTGATTGAAGGACTTCGCCTTCTGCATCATCCGTATTGGTGGACTGACCGAGGCGCACTGAAAATTCATAGGCCTTCAGAGCGTCGGTAATATAAGGCACCGTTTTTGTCGCCTCACCCAAAGCAATCGCGAGGACACCAGTTGCCTCTGGGTCCAAGGTGCCTGCATGTCCCGCTTTTTTCGCGCCCAAGGCCCATTTGACTTTGTTCACGACAGAGGTCGATGTCATTCCTGCTGGCTTATCAACAATAAGCCAGCCCGATATATCACGACCTTTTCGTGTGCGTCCCATGTGTCACCTGTTTTGCAAACTGAAGATCAGCGCCTACAAAATGCGAAAGAGTTCGTCAACGCTTGATTAAACGCCCGTCGATTAAAGCGAGGCCAAGCGCAATTAGGAACATCCCAATAAGTTGGACCGTGGACAGGGATTCATCCAAAAATACCAGCCCCAAGAGGATAGCGGAAACAGGAACAAGAAATGTCACCATCGACAGATTAGTTGCCCCGACTGTTTCCAAAAGTTTGAAATAGACAACATATGCAAGCGATGTTGAAAACAGTGCCAATCCGATCATGGACCACCACACAGATGCTCCTGGCATTGGTAAATTTAAGGGGGCATCTATCCAAAACGCCAATGGCCAAAGCAAGAGAGATGAGCATGTCACTTGCCCCGTTGCAACAACGATTGGATGAATGCCCAGGCGGGCAAACCTACGACCGAACGTGGCGGCGAACCCATAAGACACTGCTGCCCCCAAGCTTGCGATTTGGGCGATTAGATTTTGCTCAGCCCCTTGGAGAGCAGAGGTCCCAATCATAACGATTACGCCAAGAAATCCAATTGCGACCCCCAATATTTTGGGTCCAGAGAACCGCTCATCCGATAAAAGAGTTCCTGCAATTAATATGGTAAAAAGCGGCGTTGTTGCATTTAGCACTGAAGCGAGGCCTGAAGATATCGACGCTTGTGCATAAACAATTAGCCCGAACGGGATTGCATTATTAATGAGGCCCAGCGTTGCTAATGCGATCCAGAGGTCTTTGTCTTTTGGAACGTTCACTCCTTTGGCGAAAACATAGCCCCACAAGAAGAGTGCGGCCAAACTTACCCTCAGGGCAACAATTGTGAGAGTAGGAAGCTCGAGAACAAGGACACCATTGAAAAAGAAAGAGCCGCCCCAGATTGCTGATAAAAAGAGAAGAAGCATCCAACTGGAAAGTGTCATTTGCGTTTGCATCAAGGGGCCTTGCTGAAAAGGGCCTCGTTCAAAATAATGTGGAACGAGGCCTATTTACATTAAACAGACATGCAAACGTATTTCATCTCGAGATAGTCCTCTATGCCGTGATGGCTGCCTTCTCGGCCCAAACCTGATTGTTTGATACCGCCAAAGGGCGCGACCTCTGTTGAGATGATACCTGTGTTCACACCAACAATGCCATATTCCAAGGCTTCGGCGACTTTGTAAACGCGGCTGAGGTCTTTGGCGTAGAAATAGGAGGCAAGGCCAAAGATCGTGTCATTGGCAAGCTCGATCACTTCGTCTTCGTTTTCGAATTTGAACAAGGGTGCAAAGGGGCCAAAGGTTTCTTCTGTGGCAACGGCCATGTCACGGGTTGCCCCTGTTACAATCGTTGGATTGATAAAGTTACCCGCACCCATATTGGTCTCGCCGCCCAAAATGACGCTTGCCCCTTTTGATGTGGCGTCTGCGATATGGTCATGGACTTTCTGGATCGCGTCTGTGTTGATCAATGGACCCAAAGCAGTTCCATCTTCGAGACCATCGCCGACCTTCATTTTTGAAACAGCATCCGCAAGGCGTTTTGCAAATTCATCATAGACACCGGATTGAACGTAAATACGGTTGGCGCAGACGCAAGTTTGACCATTGTTGCGGAATTTGCACATGATTGCGCCTTCGACTGCAGCATCTAAGTCTGCGTCATCAAATACGATAAAAGGTGCATTTCCCCCCAATTCCATGGAACATTTCATAACGCTATCTGCCGCTTGGCGGAGCAAAATACGACCAACTTCGGTTGATCCTGTAAAGGTCAGTTTGCGAACGGTTGGGTTTTCACAGAATTCCTTGCCGATCTCCGAAGAGCGGGATGACGGGATAATCGACAAAACGCCTTTTGGAATGCCTGCACGATCCGCCAGAACGCCCATGACCAGAGCTGAAAGGGGGGTCTCAGCTGCGGGGCGCGCGACAAAGGCACATCCAGCCGCCAAAGCAGGAGCTGCCTTGCGCGTGATCATCGCATTTGGGAAATTCCAAGGCGTAATGGAGGCCGCCACGCCGATGGGTTGTTTCATCACTGTGATACGTTTATCGCGTTGGTGTCCTGGGATGGTTTCGCCATAAATCCGCTTGGCTTCTTCGGCGAAGAATTCAATGAAAGACGCACCATATCCGATCTCGCCTTTTGCCTCGGCCAATGGCTTGCCTTGTTCAGCGGTGAGGATAATGGCCAAATCATCCGCGTTTTCCATCATAAGATCAAACCACCGACGCAAAATAATGCTGCGCTCTTTTCCTGTGAAGGCGGCCCATTCTTTTTGTGCTTTTTCAGCGCGCGCAATCGCCTGCGATGTCTGAGCGCGGCTGAAATCCGCAACCTGTGCAATGACATCCCCACGCGCGGGGTTCGTGACGTCAAACGTCGCACCGTCCTCACCATCGACCCAGTCCCCAGCAAGGTAGCCTTGGGTGACAAGGAGGCTTGGGTCTTTGAGTAGGCTCGCAAGATTGGTTGCTTGATCTGACATATTTTCTTCCTCACATAGAAATACTGTTGGCATAGCCAAAGCAATTCTGACTTAGTTTGTCCAGAGATTCTGACGTGAGGTTATGGAATTGGACTACGATGACGCTTATGCGAATGCCGCATATATCCCCAATGCGGACCAATATATTGAACGATGGACAGCTGAAGCTGAGGCCTTTCGTAAGGATTTAATCAAGCAAGATCGCTGTACCTTGGCGGTTCCTTATGGCCCTTCTGCCCGTCAGGTTTATGATGAATTTCGCCCAATTGGGGTGGCAAAGGGGACGTTTGTATTTGTGCATGGGGGATATTGGCTTAGGTTTGATCGGTCACATTGGTCTCATTTTGCCCAAGGTGCGCTTGATGCAGGATGGCGGGTTGTGATGCCGAGCTATGATCTGTGCCCCACTGTTTCCATTGCGCAAATCACGCAACAAATCGCTGCAGCCGTCGAACAGAGTGCACAGCGTTATGACGGAGACATCGTTTTGTCGGGCCATTCTGCTGGCGGGCATTTAGTGGCGCGTCTTTGTTGTGAGGGTGTTCTCACGACCAAAACTTTTGCGCGTATTCGGCATGTGTGCCCTATTTCGCCTGTGTCTGATCTAAGGCCGCTGAGACACACAGCGATGAATGAAAAGTTCAAGCTTACTGAAGCTGATGCAATTGATGAAAGTCCTGCGCTCATTCCCTATTCAGGGAAAAAGGTGACGTGTTTTGTTGGTGCCGATGAGCGCCCTGCGTTTTTGGATCAGGCAAGATGGCTCTCTGAGGCGTGGGGGTGTCAGTTAAGCGTTCTTGAAGGCAAACACCACTTTGATGTGATCGATCCACTAGCTGATCCCAATTCAGCCATGATGCAGACGATGTTGGGCACGGCTGAAAAGTCTTGATAAGTGGCGAAAAATCAGGTTGATGTGAGGACAGGCAAGGGCGATGGCGTCGCCCCGTGATCTTTCATGAAAGCCTTTAAAAATTACAGTCCTGTACGCCGGGACCTTCTTTTGTTGGATCAATGGAGGGTCAAAATGACTACACGTCCAGAAATGTATCGTTTTCACAATGGTGAAAAATCAAAACTTCAATTCGATGACAGCGAATATGCCGCTCGGATCGCAAAGCTGCGAAGGATCATGTCAAACTTAGGTGTGGATGCGGCTGTGTTCACATCCATGCACTCTATCGCCTATTATTCAGGGTTTCTATACTGTGCTTTTGGCCGCCCGTATGGGTTGGTTGTGACAGGGGATCAGTGCGTCACAATTTCAGCAGGCATTGATGCAGGGCAACCTTGGCGGCGGTCTTATGGTGATAATATTACCTATACAGATTGGCAAAGAGACAATTATTGGCGCGCGATCACGTCGGTGACTGGTAAAGGTCAGATTATCGGGTTCGAGGGGGATCATTTGCCTTATGTTCAACTGGGTAAGTTGGAGCATTTCTTGAAACCTAAGCAAACTATCGACATCGCGCCGTCTTGTATGATTCAGCGCATGCATAAATCACCTGCTGAGTTGAGTTTGATCCGTGAAGGCGCGCGTGTTGCGGATGTGGGCGGTTATGCAATTCGAGAGGCAATCCATGAGGGTGCGCGTGAAATTGATATTGCCATGGCTGGGCGCGATGCGATGGAGCTGGAAATTGCCAAAGCCTTTCCCGATGCGGAATATCGCGATACTTGGGTGTGGTTTCAATCAGGGATTAACACGGATGGCGCACATAATCCTGTGACCTCGCGCAAGTTGGAGCGTGGGGATATCCTGTCATTGAATACGTTTCCTATGATCTCAGGCTATTATACCGCCCTTGAACGGACCTTGTTTGTCAAAGAGGTGAATGAAGAAAGCTTGAAAATTTGGCAGGCGAATGTGGATACCCATGAATATGGGATGAGTTTGTTAAAACCAGGTGTGAGCTGTGCGGAGGTGACGCAGAAAATCAACGAATTTTTGGAGGAAAAAGAGTTGCTCCAATATCGTACTTTTGGCTATGGGCATTCCTTCGGTGTGCTCTCGCATTACTATGGTCGCGAAGCAGGGCTAGAGTTGCGCGAGGATATAGATACCGTTTTGGAGCCGGGAATGGTGATTTCTATGGAGCCTATGCTGACCTTGCCTGAGGGTCAAAAAGGGGCCGGTGGCTATCGGGAACATGATATCCTGATTATCACTGAGGATGGGAATGAAAACATCACCGGCTACCCCTATGGTCCAGACTTCAACATAGTTGGATAAAACGGGTCTTTCCAAAATGTCGCGCCCTGTCGGGCGCGGCAGGTTTATTTGAATTGGTGCATAATTGATCACGCTGTGCGTTATTTTTTAAACGCCCTAGTGTAACTGCCGCAGGATATCTCTATATTATTGGCTAAATAGATTAGGAGCATGAGATGCGGTATTTGAAGTGGGCTATTCGTATTATTTTCGTTTTGTTTATTGTCGGCCTTTTACACTACACCCTTCCACAACAGGATATCGCCCGTATTACGGATACCTATGAAAAGCGGATCGATTTCGGTACGAATTCTTTGTTCTGGTCTGGTGGGGATTCTGGAAGCGCGGCTAACCCAACCAATAGAGACGTCTTTTTCATTCAGGCCTTTCGCCGCAACGAAAAGCCGATGATTTATCGCAATGAGGACACGGGATTTGGTTGGCCTTTATTCTTTAAATTTGACACATCAAACCTTCAGGCTGAAGCCTCAGATATGATCAGCAAGAAAAGCGAAGCAGAGACGCAGTGGGTTGTGGTCCGCCATTACGGGTGGCGCAATGAGTATTTGTCGATTTACCCCAATGCCTTGTCTATTCGTCCAATTGAGGACCCAAATGTGCGCCTAATTCCATGGGGAAACATCATTCGCTTGACGCTCTTGGCGGCTTTGTTCTGGGGGCTGTGGGTGCGTTGGGTGCGCTTCCGCGAAGCACGGATTGATCCACGACTTGAACGTGTTGACGATTGGATGAACGACAAGCTAGGGCGCTAAGCGCGTTTTTTGGCGATGCACTGAACGACCGCGCTTTGACCGTTGTGACCTTGGCCTTCGGTGATTGTGCGGATTGTTTCATGCAGTTGAACAAAGTCGAGGCCATCTAAGTCGGTGGTGAGTTGATCTTGCGACATTAAAAAGGCTTCTGATCTCGGGCCGCCGGTTCCAAATTCTAGTTGTTTTGGAGTATAGGCTTCCAAGAGGAAGACGCCGTTTACTGTCAGTGCTGATGGCACAGCGCCATGAACCTTGGCGCGCAGCGGTGCTGGCAAGTGGCAAAAGATTGAGACAATGCCATCCCATTCCATGTCACCGAGGTCAAACTCATTGAGGTCAGCGCAAATCGTGGTGATCTCTACGTTGTTTTCCTGTGCTAAACGTTTTGCCTTGTCCAGTCCGACAGGAGAGGCATCAACGGAAGTCACGCTATATCCTTGTTTTGCCAAATATACAGAATTACGCCCCTCACCATCCGCGAGACACAAAACCTTGCTCATTGGCAAGTGGGTTACATTTTCCTTGAGGAAATCGTTCGGTTCTGTGCCATAAAAATAGCTGTCGTCACTGTATTTTTCATCCCACATAGACATATGGCTTACCTCAATTGTTCGTGTTGATAGCGACGTTGTGCAATTGCTTCGTTTTTCTCGGATTTGCGTTGATCCAAGAGAGATTGCTCAACATAGGAAAGATGTGCCTCAACGGCGGCGCGGGCCTCTTTGGGGTCACGAGATTGTAACGCATCATTGATCCGCCTGTGTTGTTCAAACAGCTCGCTGCGTCCAACGTGACGGGTAAAGATGACTTGTCGATTATAAAAGACACCATTTTTCAACAGCTCGTACATGGATCGCATCATATGCAGCATGACGACATTGTGGCTTGCTTCGATGATGGCGAAGTGAAATTCCGCATCTAAGCTGGCCTCAAGCGCGTCATTTTTCTTCCGATGCGCATCGTCCATTTTGTCAAAAATGGTTTGAATGATTTTCAAATCTGTATCTGAGGCAAAGAGGGCGGCGCGTTCTGCGGCCAAGCCTTCCATGTCACGGCGAAATGAGACGTAGTCAAACACGGCTTCGTCGTGGCTGCCAAAGAGGCGTACCAAGGCGGGTGAAAATGCATTGCCCAAAACATCGGCGACATAAATTCCCGATCCCGCCCTCGATTGAATTAACCCGCTTTCTTGAAGGTCTGATATTGCCTCGCGCAGGGATGGCCTAGAGACACCCAATCGGTCAGCCAACTCGCGTTCCGCAGGAAGCCGCTCTCCGGGACGTAAGATTCCGCGCAAAATAAGCTTTTCAATTTGATGCGTCACGGCATTCGAAAGCTTTTCTGACGAGACTTTTTCAAATGGCATGGGGTACCCTTTGGTTAGTTATCCTTACCACTTATACATTTCTGGGCGCGAGTGACAAACTGTTAACTCTTTGCGCTTTAAATAAATCATGAAAAAATTTGTGGCGTACTTGATGATTGTCCCTCTCATGGCCTGTGATACGGGAACGCCGATATTCTGGCACGCACCTGTGGAACGGGTTGTGGCCAATGACATTGCCTTTGATGTGCGACGTGTTGGGCTATTGGCTCAGGCGGAGCGAGTGACACTCATGTCATTTCCAAGCCGATTAGACGTTTTGGAGCCCGCATTGAACGCCATTCAGGGGGCAACAGGGTGTAAAATACAATCGGTTGACGCGAATTATGATCCATCAATTATTTCAGTAAAATTAAGCTGTTAACCCGAAAGAGCGCGGCGCATGAAAATTGAGGCCTCAGATGCGCTGTAATCGCCAAAGGGTCCGCAAATTTCGAACCCATTCTTTTGATAAAGCGCATGAGCCGCATCCAAACCAACGCCAGTCTCAAGCTTGAGTTCCGACATCTCTAACGTCTCTGCTGTCGCAATCAGTTTGGACAACACAGCCTGAGCAACACCTAATCCACGCGCGTCGGGGTGTGTGAACATTGATTTGATTTCGGCGTAATCGGACATAAGGCTAATCGCGCCAGTCCCAACCACGACGCCATCCCGATACGCCGCAAAAAAACGGATGTTTGGGGCTGTTAACGCGCTGATGTCCAAAAAATGGCAATCGTCTTCATCAAAAAGCTGACGCATCAAGGCATGGCTTTGCTGTAAAAGTGCGGTCACGGCGGAGTTTGTCGGATTTGCAGGCTCTACGCTGATCATTAAATTCTCTTAAATTTGCGCTCTGAGATCGCAATATGTTGTGGATAAGTCGGCACCGCTTCATAGATTATGGGGTGCTTCATTGACTCAGAGCCTATCACCCGAACACAATACCAACAAGAGAATCATAACTGGTGACAATTTGCATTTTAGTAAACTCAGGTTGACTGGCTTCAAAAGCTTCGTAGATCCGACTGAATTAATTATTCAGGACGGTCTGACGGGTGTTGTCGGACCAAACGGGTGCGGGAAATCAAATTTATTAGAAGCACTGAGATGGGTCATGGGCGAAAACCGTCCCAAAGCGATGCGCGGCGGCGGCATGGAAGATGTCATCTTTGCAGGGGCCTCAACCAGGCCAGCGCGCAATTTTGCCGAAGTGAGCCTATCGATTGATAACACGGACCGCCTTGCGCCTGCGGGGTTCAATGATGAAGATTTCATCGACATTGTCCGCCGCATCACCCGTGATGTGGGAAGTGCTTATAAAGCGGGCGGCAAAGATGTCCGCGCTAGAGATGTGCAAATGCTATTTGCGGATGCGTCAACGGGGGCGCATTCACCTGCATTGGTGCGTCAGGGGCAAATTGCGGAACTGATCAATTCCAAACCGAAAAACAGACGTCGTATTTTAGAAGAAGCGGCTGGCATTTCTGGGCTCTATCAACGTCGCCACGAAGCGGAGCTCAAGCTAAAAGGGGCCGAGAGCAATCTGGCGCGCGTGGATGATGTCATTGAACAGCTTGCAAATCAGCTTGCTCAACTTGCTCGCCAAGCGCGTCAAGCGGCGCGGTACCGTGCAATCGGTGAAGATTTGCGGCATGCTGAGGGGTTATTGCTCTTTCGTCGGTGGCGGGATGCGGATCAAGCGCGCTTGATCGCACAGCAAGATTTGCAAGAGCAAACCAAATTGGCAGCGCAGGCAGAGACGCAAGCCAGACAAGCCAGCAAAGCACGCGCGCAAGCCGAAGAGGCGCTCCCCCCGTTTCGCGAAGAAGAGGCCGTTGCCGCCGCGATTCTCCAGAGGCTTCAGGTTCAGCGCGACACGTTAAGCGATCAAGAAGAGCAAGCACGCCGTCGGATTGACACCCTGCAAAACCGCATAGACCAGCTTGATAAAGATATGGAGCGTGAAACGGGTCTGAACCGCGATGCAGGCGAAACCATTCAGCGCCTTGAGTGGGAGGCAAAGGAATTGGCTAAGGCGGCCGTGGGGCATGATGCCAAGCTCGAAGCCGCGTCCCAAGATGCACAGGATGCCGCCCGCATTTTGCAAGATCGTGAAAGCGAATTGACCCAACTCACGGAGGATGTCGCGCGGCTGGCCGCCCGTCACCAGTCGGCACATCGCTTTGTGGAAGACAGCAAAAAGACGCTTGAGAAATCAGAACATGAGGCGATCAAAGCCCGTGATGCCGTGGCCCAAAGTCAACTTGCCTTGGATAAGGCAAAGTCAGATTTTGAAGCGGCTCAAAGCAAAGAAGCGGTGGCTGTCACGGAGGCTGCGGCGGCAGAGGAAACGTTGTCGCAAGCTGAAACATCTCGTGCCCAGACCCAGTCACGCGAAGCAGACGCAAGAGCCGAACGCTCTGAAGCCGAAGGTGAAGCCAACGCATTACGCGCCGAAGTGACCGCCCTTGCTAAACTGGTTGAGCGAGACACAGCCGAGGGTGGACAAATCCTAGATCGGCTTCAGGTCGAAAAGGGATTTGAAAAAGCTTTGGGTGCGGCATTAGCCGATGATTTACGCGCGCCAGAAGTTGACGGCGATGGCCCCTCCGGGTGGACCCAGCTTGAGGATTATGACGTGTCTCAGGCTCTCCCGACAGGTATAACAGCGTTGACGAACCACGTCTCCGTACCAGATGTTTTGGCACGCCGCATGAGCCAAATTGGATTGGTTGACTCGGATGAGGGAAATAGACTGCAAGCGGCGCTAAAACCCGGTCAACGCTTGGTCAGCCCTGAGGGGGATTTGTGGCGATGGGATGGCTATCGCGCTTGGTCCGAAGATGCGCCATCGGCGGCGGCCTTGAGGTTGCAGCAGTTGAACCGCCTTGAAGAGCTAAAGCAGCAAATGGAGCGGGCGAGCGTCCGAGTGGACGGAGCCCGCGGCGCACATGACATGCTAACTGCTGAGCTGTTAGAGCTGAGCAAAAAGGACAAAGAGGCCAGAGATGCACGGCGTCTAGCGGATCAACAGGTTGCCGAGGCCAATCGCGCGCTAAGCCGAGCCGAAGCGGATCGGAACTTGGCTGAGGGGCGATTAGAGAGTCTTGGCTTGGCTGTGAGCCGTCATGAAGAAGAGGCGCTTGCTGCACGGCGTCAATTGAGCGACGCAGAAACAGCCTTTGCTGAGTTAGGTGATTTGGACGAGGCGCGTGGTCAGGTCGATGCGGTCAAAATGACGGTGGAAGCGGCGCGGATTACGATGATGTCCAAACGGTCCGCTTTTGATGAATTGCGTCGTGAAGGGGAAAACCGAACACGCCGTAGCCAAGAAGTGACCAAGGAGATAAGTGGGTGGACACATCGCTTGGATTCTGCGGAAAAGCGCAGTGCCGAATTAAGTGAGCGTAAGCTTGAAGCCGAAACGGAATTAACGACTGCCTCGGCCCAGCCCGAAGAATTGGCGGCAAAACGGGTGGATTTGAATGGGGCGATTGAGACCGCCGAGACACGTCGCAAGGCGGCATCTGATGCTTTGGCTGATGCAGAAACGCAGTTAAGAGAGGCAATGAGCGCAGAGCGAGATGCAGAACGAGCAGCCTCTGAGGCACGTGAAGTTCGTGCGCGTTCTGAAGCGCGTGCAGATGCCGCTCAGGACAGCGTGGTTCACGCGGCGGAGCGCATGGCAGAAGAGCTTGATGCCACGCCAGAAAATTTGCTGGCCCAGCTTGATGTGGATCCTGACAAGTTACCTGCCTCGGAAGCAATCGAGGGGGAAGTTAATCGATTGAAGCGACAGCGGGAGGCCTTGGGAGCCGTGAACCTGCGCGCCGAAGAAGATGCCAAAGACATTGAGGTTGAGCATACGGAGCTGGTAAGAGAAAAGGCGGACTTGGAAGATGCGATCAAGACCCTTCGAGGGGGAATTGCAAGTTTGAACCGAGAGGGCCGCGAGCGTCTTTTGACTGCGTTTGAGCAAGTGAACAGTAATTTCGGATTGTTGTTTTCACATCTCTTTGGTGGGGGGGAAGCCACTCTTGAGTTGGTTGAAAGTGATGATCCGCTAGAGGCCGGTTTGGAGATTATGTGCCAACCGCCGGGTAAGAAATTAAGTACACTGTCGCTTTTGTCGGGGGGGGAGCAAACCTTGACCGCGATGGCGTTGATTTTTGCGGTGTTTTTGGCAAACCCTGCGCCGATTTGTGTGTTGGACGAAGTTGATGCGCCACTCGATGATGCCAATGTGACGCGCTTTTGTGATCTATTGGACGAAATGTGCCGACGCACGAATACCAGGTTTTTGATCATCACGCACCATGCGGTCACGATGGCACGGATGGATCGATTATTTGGGGTTACAATGCAGGAGCAAGGTGTGTCGCAACTGGTGTCTGTTGACTTGAAGAAAGCAGAAGCCTTGGTCGCGTAAGAATGGTGAGTGTCGCTCGTGCAGAGCACATCGCCCCACCCACCATCCCGTAAGGTTTACAATGCGTTTAGCAAAGCAGTCGTTGGCCACGCGTCTGCTGGTAGGCCGAGTTTCTTTTGAACGTCTTGAACGGCGGCGCGTGTTTTTGCCCCTAATATACCGTCAATTTTACCGACGTCATATCCCCGTTTTACCAATTTGCTTTGCAGGCTTTTCATTTGCTGACCTGAAAGCGCTGGGCTTGGGTTGCCAGCCCGATAGGGGCTTGCGCCCTCTAAGCGGGTGCCAAAGTAAGCAGCTGTTGTCACGTAGACGAAGCTTTTGTTCCATTCAAAGTAGACGCGGAAGTTAGGGTAGGCGAGGAATGCGGGTCCATTGCGGCCTTGGGGCAAAAGAACTGAGGCTTTCATATTGCCGCTCGGTAAGGATCCTGCGCGTGGTTTGACGCCGAGGTTCGCCCATTGAGACACGGATTTTTCTGTATCAAGTCCTGTTTGCGACCAATCAAGATTTTGAGGAACGATAACCTCTTGAAGCCAAGGTTGACCTCGTTTCCAGCCTAATTCATGAAGCATTTTCGCCCCAGTCATCAGGGCATCTGGTGCAGATGTTTTCAATGTGACACGGCCATCGCCATCCCCATCAACGCCACTTTCTAAAATGTCCCCAGGCAACATTTGCACCATGCCAATTTCGCCCGCCCATGCGCCTTGGGTCGTGATGGGGTCAAAGTCGCCACGGCGATAAAGTTCTAGCGCTGCAAAAACTTGGGGGCGGAAGAGCTCAGGGCGTCGGCAATCATGGGCCAATGTAACCAATGCGTTGCGCGTGTTGAAGTTCCCTTGGACCGCGCCGTAGTCGGTTTCAAAGGCCCAAAATGCCAAAAGAACACCGCGTGAAATTCCGTAATCGCGTTCAATGCGATCAAAGGTTGATTTGAATTTGGCCGCGTTCTTTTTTCCATGATCAAGGCGATGTTTGCTGATTAATCGGCTTGAGAAGTCTAAGAAAGGAAGTTGGAAGACGCCTTGCGATCGGTCTGCTTTGATGACTTTGGGGTCTTGGCTGACGCCTTGGAAAAAGGAATTGATCGTTTGAGAGGAATAGCCTCTGCTTGTGGCTTCAGATTTGAGGCCTGAGACAAAATTGTTGAAGGTGCCGCCACATTGAGTCGCCGCTTGCGCAGAATGCGCCAATGTGAGTGCAAAAATACCTGATAAAATGCGCCGCATTTCAAATCTCCCTAAGTGTTTTCTAATCGGTAGCAGGTGAAGGACGCGTGTCATAGGGGAATGATTGGGGCTGATCGTCCTTGGCAAAGCTATGCCGACATTTGAACTTTTGGGGAAAATAAGAAATTGTTTACCTTTCTTACTTGGAAATTAACCTTTCGTTTAGATTTCTGTCGCACAAGACCTTTGGGACTGGGGTTAACTATTGTGTTGAGGTGAAATGAACGTTTTAATTGTGCTTGAAAAACTTGAGCTTGGGGCGATTTGGCGACGGGCTTTGGAGCGCCAAGGTGCCAATGTTAGTCTCGTCGCGTCTGAAGTTGAGGCCATCGAATTACTAGCGCGACAAAAATTTGATGTCATTGTTTTGGATGTTGTATTGGACAAAGGAAGTGCCTTTGCGGTGTCGGATTATGCCAATTATAAGCATCCGGATGCGCGTGTGGTTTTCGTGACAAACACGAGCTTTTTTTCAGATGGGTCAATTTTCCAGCATTGCTCAAATGCCTGTGCCTTTGTGCCCACGGCCACCCCACCCGAAGATTTGGCAGCCATGGTAGAGCATTACGCAGACGTGACTTAACCGCGATTATGAGGTGCTTGGAAATCCAAAACCGGGTTGATTGGAAGGATCCGGTTTGGATTTATGGTGTCGTGGCTGTAATGATAATGCCGAACAATGTGGTTCATGTTGACTGTTTCTGCGACGCCTTCAATTTGGTATAATTCCCGCGTATAGCCCCAGAGGTTTGCATAATCCATTATGCGCTTGCGGTTACATTTAAAGTGAAGGTGATACACCGCGTCAAACCGGATCAGAGTGGTGAATAATCGCCAATCTGCTTCTGTTAATTGATCGCCCATCAGGTATCTATTTTCGCCAAGGCGGGCTTCGAGCCAGTCGAGTGTATCGAATAGCGGGGTGATCGCGGCATCATAGGCCTCTTGGGTGGTGGCAAATCCGCATTTATAGACACCATTGTTTAGGGTGTTGTAGATGCGATCATTTACCATTTCGATGTCGGCTCGTTGATCTTCGGGCCAGTAATCAGTTGTGTTGCCAGTAATGTGATCAAAGGCCGAGTTGAACATTCTTATGATTTCAGAAGATTCGTTAGACACGATGGTGTTTGTCTGTTTGTCCCACAAGACTGGAACGGTTACACGTCCATTCATGTCCGGAACAGCTTTGGTGTAGATTTGGTGCATAAAGTCGAGGCCAAACAAGTCATCACCACGCGCCCCATGGTCGTCCGTTTCAAAGGTCCATCCCTTGTCCAACATGTCTGGATGCACAACAGAAACGGTTATGTGATCTGTGAGGTCTTTCAATGCTCTGAAAATTAGGGTGCGATGTGCCCAAGGGCATGCGTGCGAGACATACAAGTGATACCGCCCCGATTCGGCTGGATAGGCTATCCCATCGGGTGCATTCTCGCCGTCTGCCGTAATCCAGTTGCGAAATTTGGCCTCTGAGCGCACAAATTTTCCATTTGTTGATTTTGTATCGTACCACTGATCTTTCCAGATGCCGTCTACCAATAGTCCCATTTTCGATATCTCCATGCGGTTTCACCCCTAGATATCGGTATGAGGCCAGAATTTCCATTCCAAGCAAGCGCGCAGGGTCTGTGCGGATTTGCGCAGTGGTCAGATTAATACCCTTACGTATATTAAATTTTACAAATGGTTAACTTGTTTTTGATTGTCATTGGTGGACACTACACACAGCGAAATCGGAGGCCTGATATGACAACATTTCTACCCAAGGAAGTCCAAGATGGCTTGGATGCCGCGCGGAAGAAAAGCCTAAAAAGCAAGTCGCGGTTGCGTATTCGCGATTCCAAATCGGTGTATCCCGTATTGCGTTTTTGGGAGACTGGGTTTTCCCTTGATGCAGATAGCGCGCCGCATTTGCGTGGTTATGTTGATCTCATGGATGGGGCGCGTCACTTATCACGCTGTCTGATTGTTGCATCCGAAGAAGAAGGTGATGAGATCTTATTCGAATTCAAACATAACACAGCCGCCCAAACCTCAGCTCCGCTCGATTTCTATCGGGACGAAAGCGCCCCGATCGCCTTGTTAAGCTAGGTTATTGAAGATCGCTAAAGGCATCCTGTAGACGCTTTACTGCCTCTTCGACGGTTGCCCGTGGGGTGGCGAAATTAAAGCGTAAAAATAGCTCGCCCCCTTTACCAAAGGTCGGACCGTGGTTGGCTGCAATCTTTGCAACCGATTGAACGCGGTCTGTGAATTCCTGACGGGACATGCCTGTTCCAGAAAAATCAACCCAGGCCAAATAGGTCGATCCCATTTCCATGGATTGAACGCCCGGTATCGCATTCACGCCCGCATCAAATATTTTTCGGTTCCCGTCGAGATAGGCAACCAAAGCATCTAACCATTCGGCACCTTCTGGGCTATAGGCCGCTTCGGCCATGAAGAGGCCAAAACTATTCGCACTAATGCCCAACGCTCCCATCCGCGCCGCGAATTTTCCCCTAAGGTTGGGATCCTCAATGATGACGTTTCCGGAATGGCTTCCTGCGATGTTGAATGTTTTGGTCGTAGCCGTCATCATGATTAGGCGATCTTTTATGGTGTCATCCACCAGTGGCATTGGGATATGCGTATGACCGTCAAAAACCAAATCATGGTGAATTTCGTCCGATACCAAAATGAGGTCATGACGCTTTGCGAAATCGGCAATGCCCTGCAAGTCGTCGTGCGACCAAACACGACCCGATGGATTGTGAGGTGAACAGAGGATCACCATTTTTTCGGATCCGGTCATCTGTGCATCATAGGCGTCAAAATCGAGCTCGTATCGACCGTTATTGTTCACCAGTTCACATTCAACCACCTGTCGATTATTCGCGGAAATCACGCGGGCGAAGGCGTGGTAAACAGGTGTAAACAAAACGACGCCATCGCCAGGATCGGTAAAGGTATCAACACACATTGCCGTCCCATTCACCAAGCCATGTGTGGTGAAAATCCACTCTGGTTGAATGTCCCATCCGTGTCGATTGGACATCCACCACTGGATAGCGGCGCGATAGGATGTATCATCGCCGTAATATCCATAAACCCCGTCTGATTTCACTCGCTCAAGCGCATCTTGGACCGCTTGAGGTGGACGAAAATCCATATCCGCCACCCACATGGCAATCCCGTCATCTTTGGGCACGCCATAGATTTTTTCCATCATGTCCCATTTGACAGAATGCGTTCCGTGACGGTTGATGATTTCGTCGAAATTCATGGGGGGCTCCTTTAATGTTTCGCTGAGACGCTAAAGCATTAGAAATTGAACGCAAGAGGCGTTGCACAAATTGGCGTGATGTCCTAAATCTCTGGCTATGATTAGACCGATTTTGATCCACCCCGACCCGCGTTTAAAGAAAACATGCGCGCCAGTTTCCGATGTAACGGATACTTTGCGCAAGCTTGCTGATGATATGCTTGAAACCATGTACGACGCCCCAGGGATCGGTTTGGCCGCGCCGCAAATCGGTGTCTTGGATCGCATCATAACGATGGATTGCGTCAAAGAAGAGGGTGAAGCGCCCAAGCCTATGGTCTTGATCAACCCTGAAATCATTGCCTCCTCGGATGACACCAATGTTTATGAAGAGGGCTGTTTGTCGATCCCTGATCAATTCGCCGAAGTGACCCGCCCGACTGAGGTAGAGGTGCGTTGGATCACTGTGGATGGCAATGAAGAACGGCAAGTGTTCACAGGGCTTTGGGCGACTTGTGTGCAACATGAAATTGACCATTTGAATGGAAAGCTCTTTATCGACCATATCGGCGCGATGAAGCGCCAAATGATCACCCGTAAAATGCAAAAACTGAAACGAGATATCGCGCGGGGCTTGGCCTAATGGCAGTTAGAAAATGTTTGCGGTGGCCTGATAAACGGCTTCGCACCGCCGCCGAACCCGTTGCTGAAATCACCGACGAGGTCCGCTCAATTTGGCAAGATTTGATTGATACGATGGAGGCTATGCCGGGTGTCGGCATGGGGGCCACGCAAATCGGTGAAATGGTTCGCTTGGCTGTTGTTGATGCCTCTCCTGAGCGGGGTAAGGCCATCAAAATGGCCAATCCTGAAATTCTGCATGCGTCGATTGAATTCCGCGACCATGATGAGGCCAGCCCGAATTTACCTGGTGTGTCTGCGGTGATCAAACGTCCTCGGGCTGTGACAGTGCGGTTTTTGAACGAAAGCGGAATAATTGATCGGCGTGATTTTGTTGGGCTTTGGGCGACTTCGGTTCAACACCAAATCGACCATTTGAATGGCAAAATGTATTTTGATCACCTGTCCAAGGTTAAACGGGATATGCTGTTAAAAAAGGCGAAAAAGCTGTCATGAAAATCGTCTTTATGGGAACGCCTGAATTTTCGGTTCCCGTGTTACAGTCATTGGTCGATGCAGGTCATGACATTGTCTGCGTCTATTGCCAACCGCCTCGCCCAGCAGGACGCGGCAAAAAAGATCGCCCAACGCCAGTTCACACCCGTGCATTAGAACTTGGCCTTGATGTGCGTCATCCCACTTCGCTCAAATCGGTTGAGGAACAATCCGAGTTTGCCGCATTGAACGCCGATGTTGCTGTTGTCGTTGCCTATGGTTTGCTTTTGCCTCAACCTGTTTTGGATGCCCCAAAATTCGGATGTCTGAATATTCACGCATCCCTTTTACCACGGTGGCGCGGGGCGGCCCCTATTCATCGGGCAATCATGTCCGGGGATCAGAAAACAGGCATTTGTATCATGCAAATGGAAGCAGGCTTGGACACGGGTCCAGTGTTGCTAGCGGCTGAAATGGACATTTATCCGACCGATACCACGGCAATTTTGCATGATCGCTTGTCAGAGCAGGGGGCAGGTCTGATTGTTGAGGCACTCGACACATTACCAAATCTACACGCCGTTCCGCAACCAAGCGAGGGTGTTACCTATGCGCATAAAATTGACAAAAGCGAGGCGCGGATTGATTGGTCTCAATCCGCAATAGAGGTTGATCGACAAATCAGGGGTCTGTCGCCCTTTCCCGGAGCGTGGTTCCAAGTGGGCGATGACCGCATCAAGGCGCTTGTCTCTGAGGTTACCCCGAATGTGTCGGGACCATCAGGTCAGGTCATGTCAGATGACTTTGTGATTGCATGCGGATCAGAGGCCGTGCGCATCCTAACTGCTCAGAGATCGGGAAAATCGGCGCAATCTGCGGATATCTTCCTTAGAGGGTATCCCTTGGTCACGGGGCAAACAGTCGATTAAAAATCGATTGCCAACCCTTTCTTTTCCCAATCCCCATAGCGAACAGGCTCTGGTCCATCGCGGCCCCCCAACTCTTTGGGGAGGGCTGCGGCATCTTTGGCCTTTTGGCGACGCTCTTCTGCTTCGGCCAAGGCGCGTTGCGCCGCGGGGGGCAGGTCGTTTTGATCGGTCATGATCTCTTTCCTAATGCTATAAGGGTTGATATACGACGACCCAATCAAATTGCAAGGATTCCCACATATGCCGAAACAAGCCCCAACTGCCCGCCAGATGGCAGTGCGCCTATTAAACGAAGTCTTGGGCGAAGAGGGCCGGTTACTTCCTGAGGCGATCAATGCAGGTATATTGGATCCGCTTGATCCCGCAGACCGTGCAAGAGCCCAGCGTTTGGCTGTTCAAACTTTGCGCGGATTGGAACGCGCGGACAAGATTTTAGGACAGCACGTAAAACGCATGCCTGCCCTTGGTATTTTGAACATTATGCGTGTGGCGACGGTTGAACTTTGCATGGGTGGGGACGCGCATGGTGTTGTGAATGAGGCGGTCAATCTATGCGCCCGAAATAAACGCTATGCGCATTTCAAAGGCTTGGTGAATGCCGTCATGCGCAAAATCGCTGATCAAGGACCAAAGGAATGGGAAATCCTCAGGGTTCCACGTTTGCCAAAATGGCTCCGCAAACCGTTGATTGATGCTTATAGCCCCGAAATCATTGCAAGCATAGAAGCGGTACAGTTCCAACAGCCTCCCCTTGATATCACTCCCAAAGACCCGAGCAAACTCAATGAGCTTGCCGAGGCGTTGAATGGTGAGATCATCATGAACGGCACAATTCGCCTCAGCGACGCGGGCCAAGTGTCCAAGCTCCCTGGTTTTCAAGCAGGGGATTGGTGGGTTCAGGACGCAGCGGCGGCATTGCCAGTGCGTCTCTTGGGGGATGTCTCTGGGCTTCGCGTGTTGGATTTATGTGCGGCCCCTGGTGGGAAAACTATGCAGCTCGCCGCAGCAGGGGCCAAGGTGACGGCGCTTGATGTTTCCGAGTATCGCATGAACCGCGTGCATCAAAATATGGAGCGCGTCGGGTTAGAGGCGGATATTATTGTCGAGGATGCCTTTGCTTATAGTGATGCGCTCTTTGACGTCATTTTGCTTGATGCGCCCTGTTCTGCCACGGGGACAATCCGACGCCATCCAGATTTGCCACATGCCAAGGACGGCTCAGAATTCATGGAATTGTTCGATATCCAAGAGCGCATGCTCGATCACGCTTTGACATTGCTCAAACCAAATGGTCGCCTGGTCTATTGCACCTGTTCCTTGTTGCCAGACGAGGGCGAAGTCCAAATCGATGAGGCTCTAGAGCGGCACCAAAATATAGAGGTCGAGGATCTGTCATCCATTGATTTCATCGATACAGATTGGATCACCCACGAAGGTGGGCTGCGTTTGCGTCCTGATTATTTGGCGGACCAAGGCGGAATGGATGGCTTTTATATCTCAATTTTGCGCAAAACATCGTAACAAAAATATTGCGCGGTGACAGCAAGGTGTGAACCTATTATGGTGTGTCCATCCCAACAGATCACGCGCAAAGGGCAGGGCGCATGACGCTTTCTAATAATTTATCAGCACGCCATCTTAAATTGATGCACAGCGTTCATGCGCGCGTCAGTGGATTTTCACGTCCTGCGACGGGGATCGTGTCGCAACCAGAGCCGCGATCTATAGGTAGCTTTGCCAAGGGGCGTCAGCTGTGTGCAGGTAATATCCTTTTGGCCGGAAGCTTGATTGAGGCCCCTGAAACATCGATCTGGTCTTTGACACCTCCCTCAGTGCCGTTTCAAGAGGCGTCCCATGGGTTCGGGTGGTTGGATGACTTGGCCTCGGTTGGTGATTTAACGGCGCGACGCAGAGCCCAAGAGTGGACGTTTGAGTGGATCGATCGCTATGGCCGCGGCTCTGGTGCTGGGTGGTTACCCGATCTCACAGGCCGCCGCATTATCCGCTGGATCCACCACACGATGCTCTTGTTACGCGGTCAAGATGCGGAGATGTCTGAGAAATTTTATCGGTCCCTAGCGCATCAAACGCTGTTCTTGTCTCGTAGGTGGTCCAAAACAACCCCTGGCTTGCCACGGTTTGAAGCGCTGACGGGACTAATTTATGCTGGGCTGTCCCTGTCGGGTATGGATCACCTTGTTGCCCCAGCGACCAGCGCATTGGCCAAGGAATGTCGGTTACAGATTGATGAGACGGGTGGCATCTTGACCCGTAATCCAGAGGAATTATTGGAAGTCTTCACTTTGCTGACATGGGCGGCCTCTGCCCTTCGTGATGCAGGATGGACACCCGCCAAAACCCATGTCGAAGCGATCGATCGTATTGCCCCCACCTTGCGCACACTACGCCACTCTGATGGTGGACTTGCGCGGTTCCATGGCGGGGGTCGCGGTGTCGATGGTCGTCTAGATCACGCCTTGGCGCAATCTGGAAACCGCACGATGCAAGCGGATGGTTTGGCGATGGGCTATGCGCGGCTGTCTGCTGGTCGCACCAGTGTCATTGTGGATGCCAGTCTGCCACCTGAGGGACGGGCATCGGTGAATGCGCATGCCTCAACACTTGCCTTTGAGCTTACGTCGGGGCGTCGTCCTGTGATCGTCAATTGCGGCTCAGGTGTGAGCTTTGGCGAAGAGTGGCGCACAGCAGGCCGCGCAACGCCGTCCCATTCCACGCTGCATTTGGACGGCGTGTCCAGTTCAAAGCTTGGCCGCAAACTGACCTATGCTGGAGTGGAACGAGAAGTCTTGGTGGATGGCCCTACGGATGTCCCCGTTCAAATGACGCATACGGTCGATGGGTTCGTGTTTGAGGGCGCACATGATGGCTATGTTGCAACGAACGGTTTGACCCACGCCAGAAAATTGGAATTGACGTTGGATGGTCGGGCAATCGTTGGCGAGGACACGTTAATTGCTGTGAACTCAAAAGCGGAAAAGCTATTCGACAGAGCCCTAGATGCAAGCAAGCTATCCGGCTTTCCAATGTTTATAAAATTTCATTTGCATCCAGATGTCGAAGCCGAAGTTGATTTAGGCGGCAAGGCGATTTCAATGATGCTGAAAAGTGGTGAGGTCTGGATCCTCCGCTTTGAAGGGGCGGCTGATTTGACGCTTGAGCCGAGTGTTTACCTCGAAACGGGTCGATTAAAGCCTCGTGCGACGAAACAAGCTGTTTTGTCTTGGCGCGCAATGGAGTATGCAACACGCATCCGCTGGTCCCTCTCAAAAGCACATGACACTGACATTGGTGTTCGTGATATGAATTGGATCGAAGCGGACGACCAATAATGACTGTTTGGATATTCTAGAATGACTGATCTCTTCCCTGTACGCCGCGCCCTTATTTCCGTTTCTGACAAGACTGGCTTGATAGACCTTGCCACGGCTTTGTCCTCTGGTGGGGTGGAATTGCTTTCAACAGGGGGGAGCGCCAAGGCCATTCGTGATGCAGGATTGCCTGTAAAAGATGTCGCTGATGTGACTGGGTTCCCAGAGATGATGGATGGTCGGGTAAAGACATTGCATCCGATGGTGCATGGTGGATTGCTCGCCTTGCGTGATAATGCAGATCACACCGCCGCCATGGACGAACATGGGATAGCTGGCATCGATTTGTTGGTTGTGAACCTCTATCCATTTGAGGAAACCGTTGCCAAAGGTGGCGATTATGAAGAATGCGTTGAGAATATCGATATCGGCGGACCTGCGATGATCCGTGCTGCGGCGAAGAACCATGGGTTTGTCACAACTGTTGTCGATGTCGAGGACTATGAAGAATTATTGGCTGAGCTTGCTGGCAACGAAGGCCAAACGTCTTATGCCTTCCGTCAAAAAATGGCACAGCGCGCTTATGCACGAACCGCTGCCTATGACGCGGCCGTTTCAGGGTGGATGGCCCAAGCTATCGGTGAGGATGCCCCACGTCGTCGCGCGGTTGCAGGTGAATTGGCGCAGACATTGCGCTATGGTGAGAACCCGCATCAATCAGCTTCATTCTATGTTGATGGATCCCACCGGCCAGGGGTGGCCACAGCAATCCAACACCAAGGCAAAGAGTTGTCTTATAATAATATCAATGACACGGATGCGGCCTTTGAATTGGCTTGTGAATTTGGGGCAGACCTTGGCCCAGCCTGTGCGATTATCAAACATGCCAACCCCTGTGGCGTTGCACGTGGCGCGACGTTGCTAGAGGCTTATAAATCCGCATTTGACTGTGATCGCACATCGGCCTTTGGCGGCATTATCGCTCTGAATGAGACGCTAGATCGTGCCACAGCTGAGGAAATCACAAAAATCTTTACCGAAGTTGTGATCGCCCCTGATGCGACCCAAGAGGCAATCGAAGTCTTTTCAACTAAGAAAAACCTGCGCCTTTTGACAACGGGTGAAATGGCGGACCCGACCCAGTCGAATATGACGATCCGTCAGGTGTCTGGTGGTTATTTGGTTCAAGACAAAGACAACGGTCATGTTGATTTGGCCGATCTCAAAGTTGTGACCAAACGTGCGCCAAGTGATCAAGAAATGGCGGACCTCTTGTTCGCATGGAAAGTGGCCAAGCATGTTAAATCGAATGCCATTGTTTACGTCAAAGATGGCGCAACTGTGGGCGTTGGTGCGGGCCAAATGAGCCGTGTTGATAGCTGTCGTATTGCGGCGCGCAAAGCGCAAGACATGGCAGAGGCGCTGGGCTTAGAGGCGCCTTTGACACAAGGATCTGTTGTGGCCTCTGATGCGTTTTTCCCTTTTGCGGACGGACTTTTGACCGCTGCCGAAGCTGGGGCCACAGCGATCATTCAACCAGGTGGGTCCATGCGCGACGAAGATGTTATTGCGGCTGCCGATGAGGCAGGCTTGGCAATGGTCTTTACAGGCATGCGCCACTTTAGACATTAAGGACACTCCATGCGCGCCCTCTTTCTAACGGCAATTGTAACGTTCATACTGGACCAAGTTAGCAAGCTTTATGTTGTTTTTGTCTTGGACCTCAAAACGGTTCTTGCAATTGATGTACTGCCTCCGGTTTTGAATTTTCGAATGGCGTGGAATAGGGGCATGAACTTTGGCTTGTTTTCCAATAATGCGCATTCTGCACAATATGTCTTGGTTGCGATCAGTCTTGCGATTTGCTGTTTTGTTTTGATTTGGATTTATCGGGAACGCCCGCGCAAGATTGGATATATTGCGGCTGGTTTGCTCATCGGTGGCGCTATTGGCAATGTCGTCGATCGTGTGGCCTATGGTGCGGTGGCTGATTTCTTGAACATGTCTTGCTGTGGGTTTTCTAACCCGTTTTCATTCAATGTTGCGGATATTTCCATCTTTGCAGGGGCCGTTGCATTGGCGATTATCCCCCCTGCTCAAAAACAGGGATGACCTTTTGCGCGGTATGGTCTATTTGTTTTCGCAACTGGTGAGGAGATTGGGATGAAGCGATCTGGTGTGCTGTTTGTTGTGCTGGCGCTAGCTGTGGCAGGATGTTCCAAAGGGAATAAACCTGCGCCTATTAATTACTATAGCCCAACTGGGGGCCCTGATCCCTATCAGACCCAAGTCTTTAAGCCTTTGGAAATGCCGAGCTCTTTTGCGGCATTGCCATCTCCTGCGAGTAATGGCCCAAATCGCGCAGATATGGTTCGCCAAATTCCTGTCGTGTCTCAGACGGTGACGCGCGAGCAGAGTGCTCCAAATGCGGACCCGTCAGATTTGGTGCCACTCAAGCAAGCCAAAAAGCCATCAAGACTTGGTGGATTATTCAATTGGATGCGTGGCAAGTTATCACGATAACGCGAAGCGGCTTGAAACCCCGATTGCCAAGCGTATCTTATTTCTAAAGGAGAAAGAGATGCGTGCATTAAAATTGACTGTTGGGTTTATTTTGGCTCTGGGTACTCCGGTGTTAGGAGCAATCTCTGACGCGGTCACAACCTTTAAACTGGATAATGGTATGGACGTGGTCGTGATCGAAGATCACCGCGCCCCTGTTGTCGTTCATATGGTATGGTACAAAGCGGGATCTGCGGATGAAACGCCGGGGGTTTCTGGTGTTGCTCATTTTCTCGAACATCTTTTGTTCAAAAAAACCAAGACCCTTGAAAGTGGTGAATTCTCACGCACTGTCGCGGAAAACGGCGGATCGGACAATGCTTTTACCAGTTACGACTATACGGCTTATCACCAACGCATCGCCGCGGATCGGCTCGAGTTGATGATGAAAATGGAAGCGGATCGTATGGTCAATCTCGATCTAGACGAAGCGGACATTCTCACAGAACGTGATGTGATTATCGAAGAACGAAATATGCGTGTCGAAAATGATCCTGGCGCATTGTTTCGGGAACAGCGCAACGCGGCTTTGTTTTTGAACCATCGCTATGGTGTCCCCATCATCGGCTGGCGTCATGAAATGGAAAAGCTGACCCTAGCCGATGCATTGGCGTATTATCGACAGTATTACGCACCGAATAATGCCATTCTGGTCGTGGCAGGGGATGTCGAGCCTGATACGGTTAAATCTTTGGCGCAGACCTATTATGGCGTCATCCCTGCAAATCCAGAGCTTCGCCCGCGTCAACGACCGCAAGAACCGCCACACACGTCAGAGCGTCGCATGACCTTTCATGATGCGCGCGTTACCCAAGATTACGTGACCCGCGCCTATATCGCACCCGAGAGGGACAGCGATAATCAAACCCAAGCGGCGGCCTTAACTCTATTGGCGCAGCTATTGGGCGGGGACCAAACATCTGTTTTGACGCAAAAGCTTCAATTTGAGAGCCAAGTTTCCGTTTATTCAGGGGCGTTCTACTCTGGAACTTCAGTGGATGATGGCACCTTTTCGTTGGTTGTTGTGCCCAGCCAAGACGTGACGCTTGAGCAAGCTGAAACAGCAATGGATCAAGCAATTGCAGATTTCATCGAGAATGGTGTTGATCAAGACCACTTAGACCGATTTAAAAAGCAAATTCGCGCTGAAAGCATCTACGCGCAGGACAACACCCAATCCCTTGCCAATATGTATGGAAAGGCATTGGCCGTTGGTTTGACGATTGAGGATGTGCATGCATGGCCGGATGTGCTTGAGGCCGTCACAGCGGATGAGATTATCCAAGCCGCAAAGGATCTATTGGTTCCCGAAAATTCAGTGACGGGCTGGATGATAAAATCGCGGGAGGAAAGCAAATGATCAGTCGTCTTTTTGCAGTTTTGATTATCCTAGGCCTGCCGCTTCAGGCCGCGACAGATATCCAACAGGTCGAAACTGATGGTGGCATATCGGCTTGGTTGGTCGAAGACCGCAACATTCCATTTGTGGCGTTGGAGCTTCGGTTCAAAGGGGGAACGTCAGTAGAGCCGCTTGAAAAACGCGGTATCGTTAATCTCATGATGGGCCTTCTCGAAGAAGGCTCAGGCGATATGGACGCCCGACGCTTTAGTACGGCCCGTGACAGCCTTGCGGCGAGCTTTGGTTATGATGCCTATTCCGACGCGGTGTCTGTCTCCGCTCGGTTCTTGACCGAGAATCGGGATGAGGCTGTTGCCTTGCTGCGTCAGTCTTTGGTTGAACCACGATTTGACCAAGATGCCGTAGATCGCGTGAAATCCCAAGTTGTGTCGATCATTCAGTCCCAAGAAAAAGACCCCAATAAAATGGTGGGCCGCGCCTGGAACGCAGAAGCATTCGGAGATCATCCCTATGGCTCTGAGGACATCGGAACCGTGGACACGGTTGGGTCCATTACCAAACAGGATCTAGCGGACATTCACAAACAAATCCTTGTTCGCGACAGGGTTATCGTCTCTGCCGTTGGTGATATTTCAGCACAAGATTTGTCTGAGCTCATTGATGATTTGCTCGGGGATCTTCCCGAAACCACGCCCCTTGCTTTGCCAGCTGAGGCGGATATCTCACTGGAAACAGGGGTGCGTGTCGTACCATTTGATACGCCACAATCGGTGATTTTGTTTGGCCACGCGGGAATCGATCGGGATGATCCAGATTTCTTTGCGGCTTATGTGTTGAACACAATTATTGGCGGTGGCAATTTTGAAAGCAGGCTGATGACAGAGCTGCGTGAGAAACGGGGTTTGACCTATGGTGTAGGATCATACTTGTCGTCGCGCGCTTATGCGGATCTCTACCTTGGGCAGTTTGCAACAGCGAATGATCGGGTCAAAGAGGCGGTTGAGGTCGTCCAAGACCTCTGGCGGGATATCGCAGAAAATGGCGTGACCGAAGAAGAGTTATCGCAGGCTAAAACCTATTTGACGGGGGCATATCCATTGCGGTTCGACGGGAACGCCCGCATCGCGAACATCCTCGTTGGAATGCAATATGATGGTCTGACCCCTGACTACGTAAAAAACCGCAATTCCTATATCGAGGCTGTGACACTTGAAGATACCAAGCGTATTGCCAAACGCCTTATTCAGCCCGATGCCCTCCGCTTTATGATTGTCGGAATGCCCGAAGGATTAGAGTGATTTTCAAATTTCCCAAGATAGTCTTTGTGGCGTCGCCCCGTCTATGAAAGTCGGCAGAGTGTCGTTACCTCTAGTGTAAAGCTTACAAGGGACCAACCATGTCAGATACCCCCTACTATGCGCCTAAGGGTGGGCTGCCACCTCAGACACAGTTGCTGACGGATCGGGCAATGTTCACAGAGGCTTATGCCGTTATCCCCAAAGGGACATATACGGATATTGTGACGTCTTACCTGCCGTTTTGGACAGGTATGCGCATGTGGGTGTTGTCGCGGCCTTTGTCTGGGTTCGCTGAAACCTTTAGCCAGTATATTGTTGAACTCGACCCTCAGGGCGGAAGCAAACGGCCTGAAACGAACATGGCGGCCCAAGGTGTTGTGTTTGTTGTGTCTGGAACGGTGGAATTGTCTTTGGATGGGACACAGCATGTCTTGGAAACAGGGGGCTATGCCTATATTCCAGCGGGTCAAACATGGGAAATTTTTAACCGCTCTGATGCTGTGGCCACATTCCACTGGGTGCGTAAAGCATACGAAGCCGTTGATGGGCTTGATCATCCAGAGGCTTTTGTCACGCATGAATCCCTCGTCCCTCCGACCCCTATGCCAGGAACAGATGGGAAATGGGCGACCTCTCGCTTTGTGGACCCGACGGATTTGCGCCACGACATGCATGTGAACATTGTCACCTTTGAACCCGGTGCCGTTATCCCCTTTGCGGAAACGCATGTTATGGAGCATGGACTCTATGTCCTAGAGGGCAAAGCCGTCTATCGCTTGAACCAAGACTGGGTCGAAGTCGAAGCAGGGGACTATATGTGGTTACGCGCCTTTTGCCCTCAAGCCTGCTATGCGGGCGGTCCGGGTAAATTCCGTTATCTTCTCTACAAAGATGTGAACCGCCACATGAAGCTTCCTTTCTGAGGATAGTCTTCATCTTTGCCAAAATACTCTCGCCGAAGGCGTTTGCTCATGGATGACATGCCCTATCCAAATTGTCCTTGGCAAAACCAGCCGCCTGACATCGTGGCCCCATAAGCAAAGAAAAGCCAAAGTTGATCGCCGCTTTTACAGGTGACGCGCCAATAATCCCGCACACCGCTGCGCCAATTGGGATCGTCTAACCACCATTCTGGGGCGATGCGTTCTGGACCAACGGCACTTTCTATTTCTAACCTGCGGCCACGCCAGACAAACTGTGACGGGGGTGTGGGGTTTTCGGGAGCTTGGATAAGTTCAACGGGCCACATTACAGTGGGCCGAATTTTATGATGATCGGGCCAATTCTCACAGGGCTCTGACCACGCTGCGGATAAAACATTATATGTCTTTTCAGGGATATGGCTTTGCGCAGGATGAAGGCGCGTAATGGCATCCATCCCCAGCCGCGCGCCTAGTCGTCCAATCAAATCCAAAACAGCGTTTTCTTGCTGTAATCCCGCTTTCACACGTGCCCCTGCTTCTAGGTGACCTGTCATTTCTCTCTGATAGAGCGGTTCTGTGACATAGGCCTCAAGCCTGAGAACGTCTAATCCAAACCCAACATCCAACTCGTCCAGCCTCAAAATGAGCAAGGGGCGGATGCGCTCGGGATCATCGCTGGCTTTTGCCAAGCCGACATCAATCGAGCTCATCGTGTCATCGGCGCAAAATCCTTGAACGCGGACCCGTCGCGCGCCCTTGGAATGCAGGGTAAGCTTGTCACACAATCGCGGCAGTAGCCGATCAAGTGCTGCGATAATATCCTCGTGCAGGCCGATAGGATCAGGAAACCCCATTCGAACCCCAAAATGCGGAATGTCCTTTATTGGCGACACAGGTTCGGGTGTGCTTCCCATTGCTTGATCTAGCCTCAGGACCAACTCTTTACCAAATCGGCGCGCCAGTCCTGCACGGGGTTGGCCCGCTAAATCACCAATGCGCCGCAATCCTAATCGTGATAATTGTTCAACGATTGCACTGTCCAATCGCAAGGCCGCAATGGGTAAATCTTTGAGCTGATCATGCGCTACACCAGAGGGGGCAATAAAATGGACGCGTTCTTTTGCGACTTTTACCGTTGGGCGCGCGCCCCCGCGTTCCCAATTGCGCCGCTTCACCGCGCGCGACCGTGTTGCGCGCGCTTCTTGATCAATCGCATCGCCAGAGCGATGGCTCTGCGCCGTTTGTCCAGAATACCGCGCCAAAGCCCAAGCCGCCCCAACCGTATCGGCACATCCTGCATAAACGCTAACCCCAAGGGACTGACAGTCGTCGCACATAGCCTCTACCAATCCCTCTTCGGACCCAAAGAGATGTGCACAGCCAGTGATGTCTAACGTCAAACCCGAGGGGGCATCAATTCCAACCCACGGCGTGAATTTACCGGCCCACCGTGCGAGGCTGCGCAAAAAGGTGAGTTCCGCTTGAGGATTGCGCAAGCGTGTGATGAGCTCTGGACACATCGCTTGGGCGTCTCGCAAGGGTTGCCCCACACGGAGCCCCACCGCTTCGGCGGCTGGCGTCAATGAGGACACGATTTGCATCTGATTTTGATCCTGCACAATCGCCATAGGACCCTCAAACCCATCGCGTCGCTGTCGCAAAACACGTTCCACGCCGAGCCGTGGAAACCACAATGATATGATCCGTCGATTAGCCATTGATTCTAAATGTTCACTTTTTGTTCTAATCTTGTGTATAAACTTGTGACTTGCAAAAACCAATAACCTGAGCGAGCATGAAAAGAAAAAAGGATTAGGTTATGAAAAAGATTATAGCACTCAGTTTACTATTCGCGGCGGCCACGCCTGTTGTTGGGCATGAGGGCGTCAAAAACCAAGCCGTCATTGAACGTATGAAAAATATGCAAGTCATCAAAGATGGCATGGGTGTTCTCGGCGGTATGGCAAAAGGGGCTGTTGCCTTTGATGCCGCTCAAGCAGAGGCTGCTCTGGCGTCACTTAAGGCCGCGAGCGAACAAATCGCGCCCACCTTTGAGGCAAATGAAACTGATCCAAAATCGGAATCCCTTCCTGCGATTTGGGCCAATTGGGATGACTTCGTTGAAAAAGCGGATGATTTTAGCTTCATGCTCGAAGGCACAGATGTCTCATCGCTTGATGGAATTCGCGCAGGCATGGGCAATATTGGTGGCACCTGTAGCGCATGCCATAAACAATACCGCATGAAAAAATAATTTCAGCTTTGTGAAAATACTCAAGGGGTGAATTGGCATTCGCCAAGAGGGGGCATCGCCCCCTTTTTTCAATCCAGCCCACAAACAATATTGCCCCGCAGCTAAATCTGGGCCACAGTCCGACTAAATCAAAAAGGGAGACCATTATGCGCACACGTGCAGCCGTTGCCATCGAAGCTGGCAAGCCATTAGAAATCATGGAAGTGAACCTAGATGGCCCAAAAGAAGGCGAAGTCTTGGTTGAAATCAAGGCAACAGGTATCTGTCATACCGATGAATTCACCTTGTCTGGCGCGGATCCCGAGGGCATGTTCCCGGCCATTCTCGGCCATGAAGGCGCAGGCGTTGTTGTCGAAGTTGGACCAGGCGTCAAAGACCTAAAAGTAGGGGATCATGTTATCCCGCTCTACACACCTGAGTGCCGTGAATGTGAATACTGTTTGCACCCCAAAACCAACCTCTGTCAGTCGATCCGCGAAACGCAAGGTCGCGGCGTGATGCCCGATGGGACAAGCCGTTTCAGCATGTTGGATGGCACGCCAATTCTTCATTACATGGGCTGTTCGACATTCTCAAACCACACTGTTTTACCCGAAATCGCCCTTGCAAAAATTCGCCCTGATGCTCCGTTCGATAAGGTGTGTTATATCGGCTGCGGCGTCACGACAGGTATCGGCGCGGTCATCAATACGGCCAAGGTCGAAATAGGTAGCCGCGCAATCGTCTTTGGCTTGGGTGGCATTGGCCTAAATGTGATCCAAGGTCTCCGTTTGGCAGGCGCCGATCAAATTGTTGGCGTTGATTTAAACAACGACAAAAAGGAAATGGCCGAGCGTTTTGGCATGACAGATTTTGTGAACCCGTCTGAAGTCGACGGCGATCTCGTTCCATATCTCGTAAACCTCACCAAAGGCGGCGCCGATTACACCTTTGATGCGACTGGAAATGTACAGGTTATGCGCACAGCCCTAGAAGCGGCCCACAAAGGATGGGGCGAAAGCATCATCATCGGCGTGGCACCTGCTGGCGCAGAAATCGCCACGCGTCCCTTCCAATTGGTAACGGGCCGGGTCTGGCGTGGAACGGCCTTTGGTGGCGCACGAGGCCGCACAGATGTGCCGCAGATCGTTGATTGGTATATGGATGGCAAAATCGAAATCGATCCAATGATCACACATACCTTGAGCTTGGATGACATCAACAAAGGTTTTGATCTTATGCACTCAGGCGAAAGTATTCGAAGCGTCGTCGTCTATTAAGCAAAGCTAAAAATTGATAAAGGGGTCATCCCCTTGTCAAAATAGCGAGAACACCCTAATTTAGAATTATTCTAAATTAGGGTGTTCTCATGTCACTTATTGCCTTTCGCCGTCCCATCAGCCGTCTTGCGGATCAAGACGTAATCGCACTTGCTATTTCGTTAGAAGAAGGCAACGCGCATATTCTGCGCATGTTAATCTCAAATCTTCAAAACCCATCACAAGAGATATCAACCTACTTAGCGACACGAGCTGATCAAAGTGATGCTCAACGTCGGCTGTGGCTTGATCATTACCGCGCCCATTTTGGGGAGGTGCTTCCAGAGATTAAATTAGATCAAATTCGCGGTCTCACTCACCATATGACGACGGATCCCGCACGAGTGAATGACAATGATGATCTCTCCGCGTTACTCGTAAGTTTAGAGCGATCTGTTGCTGACTTTTACCATAGCGCGACGGCTCATACAAAGACGACGCAAACCCGTATGCTCTTAGGGGATAGATCTACAAAAGCTTCCCAAGACTTAGAACGCGCAAACGAGTTTCAGCGCGAAAACAGCACAGAATCACTTGATGCAAAAGCAGAACGCCAATTCATTTTGACATGGGTTCAGCCAGGTTTAGCAGGCCTGATGGATGGATCAGTCTCAACCCTTGCCCCGATTTTCGCCACCGCCTTCGCCACCCAAGACACATGGACCACCTTTCTCGTGGGGCTGGCTGCCTCAATTGGGGCTGGCATTTCCATGGGCTTTACCGAAGCGGCAAGCGATGATGGAACCATTTCCGGTCGCGGATCCCCAATCAAACGGGGATTGGCCGCGGGTGTCATGACCACTGTGGGTGGTTTGGGGCACGCTCTCCCATATTTGATACCCGATTTTTGGACGGCCACGTCCGTTGCCATTCTGGTGGTTTTCATCGAACTCTGGGCAATCGCTTGGATCCAAAACAAATACATGAAAACACCTTTCTGGCGCGCGGCCCTTCAGGTGGTGGTTGGTGGGGCTTTGGTGTTTGCCGCAGGTGTTATTATTGGCAATGGTTAGGTCTTCATCTTTGCACAAATACTCAAGGGGTGAATTGGCAAAGCCAAGAGGGGGCGTCGCCCCCTTTATTCATTTGACCTCATAGATACGCATGATACAGCTTGGCTATGTTAGACATTTTTTTGCAAACTTTGCCCTTTTTCGCAATTATTGCACTCGGTTACGGAGCGGGTGTAACGCGCTTTTTCTCGGCAGAGGCGACGGCATATCTTACAAAATTTGTCTTTTATTTCGCCCTCTCAGCAATGATTTTCCGCTTCTCGGCAAATCTCAGTCTGGGTGATTTGTTTGATCTGAATTTTATGTTGGCCTATTTCAGCGCCACGTTTTTCGTTTATCTAATCGCAACGGCAGTGGCCATTTTGCGCAAAAAGCCAACCGACGAGGCGGCGATAGAGGCGCAATGTGCGGTGATCGGCAATGTTGGTTTCTTGGGTCTTCCTATGTTGGCTCTTTTGTTTGGTGACGGGGCAGTTGGTCTCGTTATGATGGTTCTTGCTGTCGATCTCATCATTTTCGGCTCATTGGTGGTCATGCTTATTGTAGGCTCGCGAGACGGGCGTATGAGTTTGGGAATAGTCAAGACTTTGGGCATGGGACTGATCAAAAACCCGATGATTGTTTCGATCGTATTGGGTTTGACATGGTCCGCGTCTGGGACGCCCATACCAGGACCGCTGAATGATTTTGTGACGATCTTGGGGGATGCGGCAACGCCTGGGGCATTATTTGCCATTGGCGCATCTTTGGCGTCAAAATCGGCAGAACGTGTCGAAGTGGCCGCGTGGTTGTCATTTTGTAAACTTGTGCTGCACCCTGCGGCGGTTGCGATTGCGGCGCTCTATTTATTCGACGTTGATCCTTATGCTGCCGCTGTGATGATTGCGGCAGCGGCCTTGCCTGTTGCCGGTAATATTTACATGATCGCTCAACATTACGGGGTCGCGCCTCAGCGTGTGTCAGCTTCAATTCTGATTTCTACCGCTCTGAGCATTGTGACCGTGTCCCTGATTATTGCTTGGGTGTCTCAGCTTTACTAGGCGACGCAAACTCCGCAACATAGCTTTGAGCAAAGGCGCGATATCCATGCGAGACTTCTTGCAAGTGCGCGCCGACCTTTTGATGAAACTCTGGCAGAGCATGAAAAGGGACCGTCGGGAAAATGTGGTGTTCTGCGTGATAGGGCATGTTCCACGCCAAAAAACGGATAGCTTTGTTGGTGAGCGTGGTCCGTGTATTTTCAAACATATTTGTGATTTGTGGACAGCCGCCGTGTTCTGCGAGCAAGTATAATCGCAAGACTGGAAAACCGAACACGAGAGGAAGCACCCATATCCAAAATAGGATTGGCCAGACACTCATCACCGCTACTAATCCGAGATAGACCACTAATAAAATTCGGGCTTCTCGACGGATACGCCCCTTTGCACGGATCGGAATATACGTGGCATCAATGGGTCCAAACGCATTCACAAATAGGACCTTAAATTTCGCGATCCAATAGCCGATGCAAGACAGATGAAAGGAAAACTGTCTCCATGTGTCTGGCTGTGTCTCCCCGTCCAGCTCGGGGTCCTTGCCTGCAATATTGGTAAAGCGATGATGCGCCATATGAAAATAGCGAAACCAGAGAAAGGGCTGCACCAAAACGACGGCACAGAGATGTCCAATGAGCGTCGTCAAACGGGTCGAGGCAAAGGGCGTGTCATGGGTGCATTCATGTTGCAGGGTAAACAAAAACGCCCATGCGATGCCAAGGGGGGATGAGCATGATTTGCCATGCCCAAAGCCCCATTCCAACCCAGACGGCAAGCACCGCAATCAGTGTGACATGTCCGATAAGGTGAGACAGACCTTTCCTGTCTGATTTTTGGGTCAGCCTGTGTTTGATATCGGGGGATAGGGTTCGTATAAAATCTGTATGATCCATTATTACCCCAAATTTGCTAGTTTGCCAGAATGTCGCATTCTCTCCTTGCCAGAGACTAGATCAATGCGTTAGCCAAGACGCAACCAAAAAAGGAGCCTGCTTATGGAAATTGTATCGGAAAACAAATGTTTTGATGGTGTCCAAGGGGTCTATAAACACCGCTCAACTGTTACAAACTGTGACATGACATTTGCGGTCTTTATGCCGTCGGCGGCAGAGGTCGGGCCGGTTCCAGTTCTTTGGTATCTATCGGGTCTGACCTGCACACATGAAAATGCAATGACCAAAGCAGGTGCGCAAGTTTGGGCAGAAGAGGCAGGAATTGCCTTGGTGTTTCCTGATACATCGCCGCGGGGCCAAGATGTGGCGGATGATGATGCCTATGACTTGGGCCAAGGTGCTGGGTTTTATGTCAATGCAACGCAATCCCCTTGGGATCAGCATTTCAAAATGTGGGACTATATCGCAACCGAATTACCCGCTTTGATCGAGGCCAATTTTGAAGTGGACATGTCTCGGCAAGCCATCACAGGCCATTCTATGGGTGGGCATGGTGCCTTGACCTTGGCGATGGGATTACCGGATCGATTTAGATCGGTCTCGGCATTGTCGCCTATTTGCCATCCAACTGCGTCAGACTGGGGGCGCAAACAGTTGGGTGCATATCTAGGCTCTAACGAAGATGACTGGGCCAAACACGATGCAACGCTTCAAATGCAATCGGTTGGATTTAATGGACCCATTTTGGTTGATGTTGGGACGGACGATCAATTCATTGATCTTCTTCAAATCGAAGCTCTTGCCGCAGCTGCCGCTTCCAAGCGCGCTGAGTTTTCTTTGAATTTTCACAAAGGCTATGACCACAGTTACTTTTTCGTAAGTTCGGTTATGGAAGATCACATAAATTTCCACGCCGATGCGCTCTATCGGGATTAAGTTTCCTGCCGTTTGTTTAGAGACCACAGATTAGGACGACTTTCATGACCAATGACACATTCGACTATGATCTCATTATTATTGGAAGCGGCCCATCTGGACGGGCAGCAGCTATTCAAGCAGGCAAGCTAAAGCGCCGCGTCTTGGTCGTGGATCGCAAGGACCGGCTCGGGGGTGTGTCTGTTCACACCGGAACGATCCCCTCTAAAACATTGCGCGAAACGGTGTTGAATTTGACGGGTTGGCGGGAGCGTAGTTTTTATGGCCGCTCTTACCGCGTAAAAGATGAAATCGTCGCTGAGGACTTACGCTCACGGCTTCACAAGACCTTAGATTACGAAGTGGATGTTTTGGAACATCAGTTTAACCGCAATCACGTGGACACCCTTTGTGGATCGGCAAAATTTATTGACCGAAACGCCATCGAAGTCGCCACTGAAGCAGGCGAAACCCAAACGATAACGGGCGCCAAGTTTTTGATCGCAACTGGGACAAAAACATTTCGTCCAGATTGGGTTCCTTTCAACGGAACTACGATCGTAGACAGTGACGAATTCTTGGATATCACTCAACTGCCGCGTAGTCTGACGGTGATTGGCGCAGGGGTGATTGGTGTTGAATATGCGACAATGTTCTCGGCTCTCGATATTCGGGTGACCTTGATTGAACCGCGGGAAACCTTTTTGGACTTTGTCGATAAAGCCACCATTCAAGAGTTCTCGCATCATATCCGTGAAAACGGCGTGGACTTACGACTTGGTTCTGGCGTCTCCAAAATAGAAGATATGGACGGCCATGTCGAAGTCACGTTGGAAAATCGCCGTCACGTTCGTTCAGAAATGATGCTTTTCGCAGCGGGACGCATGGGGGCGACGGATAGTTTGGGCCTCGATACAGTTGGGCTTGAAACGGATCATCGTGGGCGCATTGAGGTAGATCGCAAATCTTATCAAACCTCAGTAAAACATATCTATGCCACAGGCGACGTCATTGGGCATCCGAGCCTTGCGTCAACCTCGTTGCAACAGGGTCGCGTGGCGGCCTGTCATGCTTTAGAGACGCCAACTTTGGAAGAAAGCCCTTGGTTTCCCTATGGTATTTATTCTGTTCCAGAAATTTCGACTTGTGGAATGTCTGAGGAGGAATTGCAGGAACGCGAAATTCCCTATGAGGTTGGCGAGGCGCGCTTCCGTGAAACGTCGCGCGGTCATATCATGGGGCTTGAGCATGGCTTGTTAAAGATGCTGGTGAGCCTCAAAACGCGCCGCATCTTGGGCGTTCAAATCGTAGGCGAGGGCGCAACAGAATTGATCCATATTGGCCAGGCTGTCATGAACCTAAAAGGGACCGTGGATTACTTTATCCAAAACACCTTCAACTATCCAACTTTGGCAGAGGCCTATAAAATCGCAGGATTAGATGCATTCAACAGGATGCCAATTCCTGATGAATTTAAAGCCAAGAAAAAGACGAAAAAATGAGACAGGTGCGAATGTGACGAATATCTACATTGATGCGGATGCCTGCCCTGTCAAAGCCGAGGTGGAACGCGTCGCGACCCGTCACAAAATCCACACCTTTGTCGTGAGCAATGGTGGCCTCAGGCCATCGCAAAACCCCTATCTCGAAAATGTCATTGTTCCAGAAGGACCAGATATCGCCGATATGTGGATTGCGGATCGTGCGGGGGTAGGGGATGTGGTGATCACGGGGGATATTCCACTCGCCGCCAAAGTCATCGAAGCGGGTGCCAAAGTGCTCAAACATAATGGCGAGGCGTTAACATCCGCCAATATCGGCAATGTTTTGGCAACACGCGATTTGATGGCCGACTTACGGGCGGCGGATCCGTTTCGACAGGGAGGCGGCAAGGGCTTTACAAAGGCAGATAGGTCGCGTTTTCTAGACGCATTAGAGCGGGTCCTACGCCAAGTGAAATAGGACATCCGAAAGGGACCTATTTTGCGACATCTATCAAACAACCTAATTGGGGCTCTCTGTGCGCTGGGCGCAGCTATTGCGTTTTCTTTGAACGATGTTGGGATCAAATTCCTGTCTGGGGATTTTCCCCTTCACGAAGTTGTCTTTATTCGCACACTGATTGGACTGGGTCTGTTCCTTGTGGTTTTGATGCCGTTGAATGGGGGGCTGTCCCTCATGCGGACCAACCGATTGGGGGCTAACCTCGTGAGGGGCTTATGTGCCGTCACAGCGAATTTGATGTTCTTTCTTGGCCTGTCTGCTATGCCGATTGCTGATGCTGTTGCAATCTTTTTTGTAAGCCCGCTCATTATAACTATTTTTAGTGTGATCTTTTTGGGTGAATACGTCGGGCCAAGACGGTGGTCGGCTGTCGTCTTGGGATTGATCGGAGTGGTGATTGTCATTCGACCGGGAACAGATGCATTTCAAATCGCATCCCTCCTGCCTCTGATTGCGGCGGTAGGATATGGGTTTTTGCACATAATCACCCGTCAAATTCGCGCCACAGAAAGCGCAGCAACCTTGACCTTTTACACCTTGATTACATTCCTATCGAGCTCAGCTTTGATCGGTCTTCTCCTAGGTCACGGCCGGTATGATGGGTACGGCCACCCTGCGCTCGGCTTCTTGTTTCGGGAATGGAGCATGCCTGCGACACCTGATTTTCCCGTATTCCTTTTGATTGGGTGTGCAAGCGTCGCTGGGGGGATGTTGATTTCCGAAGCTTACCGAAAAAGTGATGCGGCTTTTGTTGCGCCGTTCGAATATATCTCGCTCCCCTTGGCAATTTTCTGGGGTGTCACAGTGTTTGATGAATTTCCTGATACTATTGCCATGCTAGGCATGGTGTTGATTATAGGGTCGGGTCTCTACATGGTCTGGCGAGAGGCCCAAATCAACAAAAGAAAGGACGCCACATGAGCATTGCAATAATTCCCTTTGAAGACGGTCAGGACCTATTGGACTGGATCGGGTTATGCGATGCGTTCGATGCGGGTCACCAATTACCCAAAGCTGAGATTGGGGATACGTTTTTATATCGCGATCCAGACACGCTTTTGTCCCGTTCCGCTTGGATTGACGGGCTAGGGCTTGCCGTGAAATCGGCGACGGTTTTTCCGAAAAACCCAACTCAGGGTAAACCCATGATCAATGGCGCGGTGAGTGTGTTTTCTGATCTTGATGGAACGCTTGAGGCTATTGTTGATTTTCACCTTGTGACGAAATGGAAAACAGCAGGGGATAGCCTCTGCGCCGCCAAGAAACTGGCGCGTGCCGATAGCAAAGTCATCTTGGTTGTAGGCGCTGGAACCGTTGGGCGATCGTTGATCGAAGCCTATAGCTCAGGATTTCCATCGGCGCGATTTCTGTTGTGGAACCGTACCACGTCAAAAGCCCAAGAGCTAGCACAAGAATTTTCCCATGTTGACGTTGTCACAGATTTAGAAGCCGCCGTTAGGTCTGCGGATATTGTGACGAGCGCGACAATGTCGAAGGAACCTCTCTTGCGAGGCGATTGGTTTCAGCCGGGACAGCACATTGATCTTATCGGGGCCTATCGTCCAGATATGCGCGAAGTGGACGATACCGCCCTTCTCAAATCGCGCGTATTTGTCGATAGCTTTGCCACGACCCTTGGACATATTGGCGAGCTGAAAATTCCCCTTGAGGCAGGTATCATTGAGCGCGATCATGTGATTGCCGATTACTATTCCCCCGAGTTGTTTCACCGCCATTCTGCGGATGACATTACATTGTTCAAAAATGGGGGTGGGGCGCATTTGGATTTAATGACTGCCCGTCATATTTTAGATAAATGGAGAGCCAATCAATGACCCTTTTTATTTTCTTTCTTGCTGCGGTGTTTGCAGTGCCCTTTATTATTGAGGCACGCCGCATGACGATGGATGGAATATCAAGAGAGGACGCCCCGGGTCAGTTTATTGACCTCACCAAAGGGGCCACACATTATCGATACATAGGCGACCCAGAGGGCCCTTTGGCGGTCTGTGTGCATGGGCTAACAACACCGAGCTTTGTGTTTGAAGGATTGGCAAAAGAGCTCGTCGCCAAAGGCTATCACGTTTTGGTTTATGATCACTATGGTCGTGGGTTTTCCGATCGACCCAAAGGTATTCAGGACAGAGAATTCTTTGTGTCCCACCTCAGCGAGCTATTGGATGAATTGGGCGAAGATGGGCGCTTTGATCTCTATGGGTATTCCATGGGGGGATGGGTCGTGACGGCCTTTGCATCCATCTATCCTAGTCGGATCAATAAGCTTATTTTATTGGCCCCGGGTGGTATGGGCCATGATTTGGGTCTCTTGGCGAAATTGATTAGACTTCCGATTTTGGGGGAATGGTTATTCTATAGCCAGTTTGCGAAACAACACCGAGAAGGCTGTGAATTGGAGAGGTGTTTGCCAAGCTCCGTTCCCTTTATTGTTGATCGCCAACAAAGAGAGCTGAATTACAAAGGGTTCTTGCCCAGTGTTCTGGCCTCATTGCGCGGCGCGCTGTCTGCGCAAACACAAGTCGAACATGAAAAAATTGCAAAATCCCAGTTGGATGTGACGGCCATATGGGGCGCAGATGATGCGGTTATCCCATTGGCAGCCAAGGATAAGTTGGCTGCGTGGAATCCCAACGTTCGGAATGTGGTGATTGACAATGCAGGTCATGGAATTCCCTACACGCATACGGATGAAGTGTTAGAGGCTCTGTTTCCTTCAGGCCGCTTTGAATCCAAGCGCTCTTTCACGAATGGGTAAATGCACAATGGCGCTAAAGGCGCCTACGGCGACACCGACCCACCAAACGGCGGTATAGCTGCCATAGCTGTCATACATCCGACCGCCAAGCCAAACACCGAGGAAGCTTCCTAATTGGTGGCTAAAGAACACGATACCATAGAGCGTGCCCATATAGCGCAGCCCATAGATATGAGCGATCAATCCGCTTGTGAGTGGCACAGTGGCAAGCCAGAGTGACCCCATAGAGACAGAGAATAACAAGACAGTTGTGGGCGTCATTGGCGTCATGATGAAGGCGGCTGCAATCACCGTGCGGCCTAGATAAATCCCCGCTAAGAGGTATTTCTTGCTATAGCGATTGCCTAAATATCCTGCGGTCAAGGTGCCGACAATATTGGCAAGCCCAATCAACGAAATAGCGACGGCACCGAGGCGAGATGTTGATGTGATCCCCATTGAATAGAGCGCACCACCGGGCATGATAGGGCCGCACATTTCGGTCACGAACGCGGGAAAATGCGCGGTCACAAAGGCCAATTGATAGCCACAGCTAAAGAAGCCCAAAAAGATCAGAGTGTAGCTTGGATCTTTGAAAGCTTTGATCAGGATAGCACCCATGCTTTCTTCTAGCTCAGCCTTGCTGGCCGCAGCAGGTGAGCGCATGAAGGGCAACATAAAGAGGCTGGCAAGGATCAGAGCGGCAAAGATCAAAAACACGTTTTGCCATGGCATCAAGGAGAGCAGCCATTCCGCCATTGGCGCACCGACCACTTGGCCCGCACTGCCTGCGGCGGTGGCGATTGCCAATGACATGGATCGGTTTTCGGCGCTACTGGCTCGCCCTACAACGGCGAGGATGACGCCAAACCCTGTGCCCGCGACACCAAATCCAACGAATATTTCATAAAATTGATGCGCCCCGGGCGTAACGGCAAAAGAGGACAGCACCATCCCAAAGGCATAGGTCAGACCACCAATAACGATGGCCTTGCGATCCCCAATTTTTTCAGCAATCGCGCCAAAAATCGGCTGACCAATGCCCCAAGCAAGGTTTTGGATTGCAATCGCGAGCGAAAAATCAGCGCGAAGCCAGCCAAATTCGGCGGCAATTGGAATTTGGAAAACACCAAACGACGCACGCACGGCAAAGCTAATTAGTATGATTAAACAGCCGACTATGAGCACAGGCGTAAAAATTGAAGATCTTGTCATGAAACATACCCCTGTGATTTGCAGTGACCTTACCTATATCCATCTCAAGGTCAAACTGTTCTGATGCTTTCCTCGTGTCTGTTTTGAGTGTAAAGGAGGCGAATGATGACCCTCGAAGAGATATACAAGGCAAAAGTTGAGGCCGGTGAGCTGAGCTTTGATGCTGCTCAAGCTGCGGTCTTGGTTGAATTCGAACGTATACGCGCGGCTCTTGCGGTGCCTCAGAAAAGGGGGTTCTTTCGCAAAAAGCCCGAGCCGCCTAAGGGATTGTACCTCTGGGGTGGCGTGGGTCGTGGAAAATCCATGATTATGGATATGTTTGTCGATGCCTTGGATGTCCCTGCGAAACGCGTCCATTTTCATGGGTTTATGCAAGATATCCAAACCGCGCTTCATGAGGCCCGTAAGCGTGGCGAAGAAGATGCCATCAAGCCAATCGCAAAACAAGTTGCGGCGGATGCGCGGGTGTTGGCCTTTGATGAAATGCAAATCAAGGACATTACGGACGCAATGATTGTCGGGCGCTTGTTCCAGCTCTTGTTCGAAGACGGTGTGGTCGTTGTGACCACCTCTAATCGTATACCCGATGATCTTTACAAAGACGGCTTGAACCGACAGCTTTTCTTGCCCTTCATCGATTTGATCAAGGATCGCTTGGTTGTGCATGAAATGGTAAGCCCCACAGATTACCGTCAGGATCGACTGAGTGGCGCACAGGTTTATTTTCATCCATTGGGTGAGGCCGCTTCGAACGAGGTCGCGGCGATTTGGCAAGGTTTATCCCAAGGCAACAGCACGTCATTCGATGTTACGGTGAAGGGTCGCACCTTGCGGCTTCCACAGTTTCACAATGGTGTCGCGCGCGTTGATTTTTATGACCTCTGCGGACAACCCTTGGGCCCAGCTGATTATTTAGCTCTAACTGAGCATGTTCGCGTGCTCATTTTGGAAAACATTCCTACGCTTGGGCGGGGCAATTTCAATGAGGCCAAGCGGTTCGTGACCTTGATCGACACGCTTTATGAGGCAAAGACACGGCTTATATGCTCAGCGGCGGATCGACCACAGATGCTTTACCTAGAGGGCGAAGGGTCGTTTGAATTCGAACGCACCGCCAGCCGTCTGATGGAGATGCAAGCGGCAGATTGGGGACAGCTCTAGAGCGCAGGTAAATACAGGGTTTGCCCGACAGAAATCTTGTCTGGGCTGGCTAAGCGATCTTTGTTCGCCCAGTATATTTCTTCGACAGGATCAGTTGTTCCATAGTTGTCAAAAGCGATGGACGCGAGGCTATCCCCTGCTTTTACGATATAGGGCTTGCCTGTTTTTGGGCTTATGGTGGTCGCACTTGGCGTTTCAACTAATGTGGACAAAATCATGGGTGTGTCCAGTGTCCCATCGGCGCGGCGCATGTAAGGTGGAATGGTGAGAACACCACTGGCCGCTGCTTGCTCAAGCCATTGATCAATCTGCTCACCGCTCATCTGACGTTCAAGCGCGACTTTGACCAATTCTTCCAAGCCTTCGATATTTATGCCGCTCGGTACAGGAGCGGCCACGGTGACGGGTTGTTGGGTCACAGCAACAGGGGCCGGCGTTGAGGCGGGCGTGACGATCTCGGGTTCCACAATCTTGGCGACCTCAGTCAATGTGGGATCAGGTAGGCTCACATCCAAGAGCGTTGCCTCGGATCGCGTGACCTCATCAAGGACAACTGTTTCGTCAACAAATCGATCACTTCTTGGAGTTGGCTGAATCATCAGCAAGCCGATAGTGACAATTAAAAATGCAGAAGAAATAACGAGAATACGAAGCATACGCTTCTCCCTTAACCAATAAAGTAGGGTAGGCGGAGTTTTTTATTTGAAGACGACTGAGATTACCTGACGGCGTTTCCCATTCACCTTCAGCAGCCTGTATTTCCGCTTACCCTCTGCTGTACACGCCAAATGTGGGCGAGTACGTCCCGACACCACAAGATATCGGCGAATCGGTGCGAATCAGTCAAGGGTTACTGATTCGTTTTTCTAAGGATTGCTCTGAATTAGTCGCCGTTTTCGCGTAAAACCGCGCCAGCAAGGTACAAAGACCCACAAATTAGGACGCGTGCGTTTGGGTTTTTGGCTGAAATTGACGCTAATGCTTCGGTCGCGCTTCCTGCGGTCAACGCGGAAATTCCAACGTTTTGAGCAAACTCAGCTGTCGTTTCGGCAGGTAATGTGTTCGCTTCACCTGGGATCGATACACCATAAAGCGCGGTGAGCGACGGGGCCATTGGCGACAAATACCCGCTGATATCTTTGGTATTCAGCATTCCGCAAATTGCGTAGGTGTCCTTGGGCGGCAACGTCTTGAGGTGTTTGCCAATGGCTTGGCCCGCCGCCGCGTTGTGACCGCCATCTAACCACAGCTCAATATTTGGCGCCTGCTCAGCGATGCGTCCTTGGGACAAACGTTGCATGCGAGCTGGCCAAAATGCTTGGGTTACGGCGGCGTCATAGGCCGCATCTGACATGCCGAGATAGCGTAAAACTGCAAGGGCGGCGCCTGCGTTTTCATATTGATGTTCACCGGGGAGATTGGGCAATGGCAGATCCAAAAGGCCGTTCTCGTCCTGATAAATCAAACGATCGCGTTCCTTGCTTACGTGCCAATGTTGACCATAGGCCAGTATCGGCGCCCCTAACTTTGTGGCTGTGGCTTCTATGACGTCCATCACCTCTTCAGGTTGCGGGCCAACGACCACGGGAACGCCCCGTTTGATAATCCCAGCCTTTTCACCGGCAATTTTCGCAAGCGTGTTGCCGAGGAATTGTTCGTGATCCATAGAAATTTGCGTGATGACGCAAATTTCGGGGGTGTCGATCACATTCGTCGCATCAAGACGACCGCCTAGACCGACCTCTAATAACGTATAATCAGCCCGTGCGCGCGACATGGCCAAAAGCCCAGCAACGGTAGTGATTTCGAAATAGGTGATGTCCTCACCATTGTTTGACGCATAACATTCATCCAATACCTGCGTGAGGGCAGCCTCTGTAATGAGGTGTCCCGCGATGCGGATGCGTTCGTGAAACCGTGCAAGGTGAGGTGAGGTATAGGCATGCACCTGTTTTCCATCCGCTTCTAGGCCCGCGCGGATCATGGCTTGGGTTGATCCTTTGCCATTGGTCCCAGCGATATGGATAACCGGGGGGAGATCACGTTGCGGATTGCCGAGTGTGTCAAGTAGCCGCCAAACACGATCAAGCGTGAGATCAATCACCTTGGGATGCAAAGCCATCATCCGATCAAGGATGACGTCAGAAGAGGGATGCGTCATTCAGGAATTGCCTTATTCAGCAGTGGATGAAGCGGTCTCGGTTTCTTGAATAGTCGCGTCGTCAGGTTTTGGTAAATCCCCAGCTATCGCAGGAGGCATTCCCATCAACATGCGAACAATAGTAACCAATTCTTCACGCATTTTCGTCCTAGACGTCACGCGATCCAACATCCCATGGTCTAGCAAATATTCGGCACGTTGAAACCCTTCGGGAAGTTTCTCGCGAATGGTTTGCTCAATAACGCGTGGACCCGCAAAGCAGATCAATGCATTTGGCTCGGCAATTTGAACATCGCCCAACATTGCATAAGAGGCTGTAACGCCCCCAGTCGTTGGATGGGTTAATACAACGATATAGGGCAATCCTGCCTCTTTTAGCATCTGAATTGCGACCGTCGTGCGTGGCATTTGCATGAGGCTTAGAATGCCTTCTTGCATACGCGCACCCCCTGCCGCAGAAAACAAAATGAGAGGGCGCTGCAATGCAACAGCGCGTTCAGCCGCAGCAATGATCGCGTTGCCAACGTACATTCCCATGGATCCACCCATGAAGGAAAAATCCTGAGCCGCACAGACAACAGGGGTCCGCCCGATTTCACCTTCGGCAACCAGCATCGCTTCTTTTTCGCCCGTCTTTTTCTGGGCGGCTTTCATGCGGTCTGGATATTTCTTTTGATCTTTGAATGCGAGGGGGTCGTTTATCGGAGCTGGAACCGCAACGTCGACAAAGATGCCACCATCGAACAAGGCTTCAAAACGGTCTCTTGGTGTAATCGCCATATGGTGATTACACTGTGTGCACACATTCAGGTTTTCTGCCAATTCGCGGTGGAACAACATGGTTCCGCACTCATCGCATTTGGTCCAGAGGTTTTCAGGTGTTTCACGCCGAGAAAAGATCGAATTAATCCGTGGTCGAACGTAATTTGTGATCCAGTTCATGTCTTGTCCCTCATAAGCGTGCTTTGTTATCAAATAAGCGTGCTTTTCAAGAAATGCAATTCAGGATCAACGGGGAATTGGGCAATTTTCTATGCAATCATGCGATAGTCTCTGAATTCTGCAGCCTTCTGTAGGATAACACATATTTTGCAAGTTTCCTGCCCTAGCTATTGTCAGATCATGGCGGCTTGGGTATCCCTAACCAAGGTGTGTAGGGGAATTTGAGCGGTGTTAAGACGTAAACCAGGTTTAATGGTTAAATTTCGTGTGGTTGTGCTTGCCATGTTGGTAAGCGGATGTAGTGGCGGTTTGCCCATTCCAGACATGTTGAAACCAACTCCAGTGGAACAAGATAAAGTGACATTGTCCGCAGGGCATAGTGTTCCTGTCCTTGTTGGTTACTGTACTCGGAGCACCCTTAAGCAAGGAGATACCCGTCATTCTTTGATCGGATTTTCTGGGTGTGCTATGTATGGTCGCAACGGGATCGGTGATATTTTGTTGACGGTCCGACGGTCTGGAAATGAGGATCAGACAACGTCTCCTGATGTCTTGAGGGCGCTTGCCCGTGACCATAAGGTGGAGGTGAGCTCTGTGTCTGGCAACGTGACCTTTGCCAAACTGTCCAAAGCATCTGGAAAATCCTTTTCGGGGTATCAAACACAATTCTGGCGAGCCGTGCAAAATCGGGAAAATCATCTGATTATGGCGACGTTATTGATCCCCGATGGGCAAAAAATTTCACAATCGCGCGCGAAACGAGTTTTGCTAAACCTCATGGACACGGTGTCGTTAAACCAAGAAAGCACGCGTGTTGAGCAAGCCGCGATGGACCAACCTGCGATGTTGCGGCCACGTGCGCGGCCATAGTTACTTACTCGCTAATATTTAGAGTGTATCGTATCTTTGATATCGTCTATGTCTGAGGGCATCTGAAACCAGGGGTGAACGTCTCATGAAATTATTGGAAGCCTTTCGCAAAAACTCCAAGACGCGGTTTGCATCCGTTCGGGATCGGATCGCCAAGATGCCATTTGATGATCTGGCCTCTGTTGTTTCTGATGCAAAGCAAAAGCGTAGTGAACTCGACGATGTGATTTTTGCAGCTGAAGATAGAATTGCACTACCACGCTTAGAGACGAATAATTTTCAGGCACCACGAGATGCCGATTGGATATGGCGTCCCGAAGGATGGCGCGCTGATATTGGGTCCAAAGGTGTTGCGGCGCCCTCGCGGAAAACCGTTTTAGGACGTGAGATTCAGTTATTTCACGACTGCCCTACGTTATCGATTATCTTGCGCCAACAGCGCAATCAGCGCTCAACAGATTTGGCCCCATTTGGGGTATCGGTTGAGGTGTTTCAGTTTGATGGGTCCTTTTTATCTCTTGCTTTGCAGCTTCCAGATGAGGCTCTGAATGGTCTGAGCATTCGCCATATTTTTCAAATGGACATGGTAATGGATGCCGAAAATCATATGGGGGTTTTTGCGCGTCTGAACATCAAACATGGTCCAAACGTCGAACAGCTTTTGAATCGTATTGCAACGGATCAAACCAATGTATCGCTGGAGTTTGATTTAGGATACTTGAAGCTTAACGAAAAGCGGCTTGAACGAATTTGGCTGGATATCATCTTTGAAGATCCGGCCATGAATTATATCAATATCCGTGATCTAGCCGTCTTTCGCAGACCGCGCGGTGAATTTTAGAGGGTCAACATGTCAATAAACGAAGTTCGCGAAGCCGCGTTTGAAAATGGAATTTGGCAGGCAGAAATCGTTTCCGTCGATCAGCCAGATGTTGTTGTGTCGTATCGTGGTCAGGAATTGAACACTGTTACGGTTGAAGAAGTTGATACGAATTTGTGGGAAATTTCTGTTCCCATCCCAAGAGAAGCGATTGGTGAAGGTGTGCATAGTTTCATCGTCACGGAACGCGACAATCCTGAGACATTGATTAGCTTCACATTGATGGGTGGCACACCAGTCGCGCATGATTTGCGGGCGGAGCTGTCTTTGATCCGTGGTGAGCTGGATTTGCTAAAACGGGCCTTCCGTCGCTATGTGAGCGAAAATAGCTAGTCAATTGACGCGGCGTATGGGGTGACATTCTGGCTCCATTGATCAAAATATCCCCAAAACTGACAGGGGTATTTTCATGTCTTCGCTTTATCCAAACCTCTTAACTCCACTTGATCTTGGGTTCACGACCTTAAAAAATCGGGTCCTTATGGGGTCGATGCATACCAACCTTGAGGAAACCAAGGATTGGAATCGTGTTGCAGAGTTCTACGCAGAACGGGCACGTGGTGAGGTTGCGCTCATTGTGACGGGCGGGATTGCCCCCAACAGAGAAGGCGGCGTCTTTCCTGGGGCGGCGGGACTATACACAGATCAAGATATCGAAAATCATCGCATCGTCACGGATCGTGTGCACGAGGCGGGAGGCAAGATTGCGATGCAGGTCTTGCACGCGGGCCGGTATGCTTATGGCCCTGACTGTGTGGCGCCAAGCCCGATCAAATCACCCATTTCGCCCTTCCCGCCCAAAGAATTGGACGAAGACGGAATAGAAAAGCAAATCCATGACATCGCGACGACCGCTGCGCGTGCGAAACAAGCGGGATATGATGGCGTAGAGATTATGGGCTCTGAGGGGTATTTCCTAAATCAATTCCTCGTTGAGCATACCAATAAGCGCATAGATCGTTGGGGTGGGTCTTATGAAAATAGAATGCGCTTGCCCATTGAAGTGGTCAAACGTGTTCGTGCCGCCGTTGGGGAAGACTTTATCCTGATTTACCGCCTTTCCATGATTGATCTTATCCCAAATGGATCAACCCATGACGAAGTGGTCCAGCTGGCGCAAGAAGTCGAAAAAGCAGGTGCGACGATTATCAATACGGGTATCGGTTGGCACGAAGCACGCATTCCGACGATTGCGACATCAGTGCCGCGCGCGGCCTTTTCGTGGGTGCCGAAAAAGCTCATGGGCAAGGTGTCGATCCCTGTCATCACATCAAATCGGATCAACACCCCTGAGGTCGCAGAAGAGGTCTTGGCGGATGGCTGCGCCGATATGGTCAGTATGGCGCGTCCTTTCTTGGCGGACCCACTATTTGTAACAAAGGCGATGGAGGGACGTGCAAATGAAATCGCCCCCTGTATCGCCTGTAACCAAGCCTGCTTGGATCATACGTTTTCCGGTAAAATCAGCTCATGTTTGGTGAACCCGCGTTCAGGGTTTGAAACTGAATTGGTTATTTCCCAAACGACTGAACCGAAAACCGTCGCGGTTGTGGGAGCGGGTCCAGCAGGAATGAGTGCGGCAATGACGGCGGCGCAAGCGGGTCATAAGGTGACTTTGTTTGATCAAGCATCAGAAGTCGGTGGTCAATTGAACCTTGCGAAACAGGTACCAGGCAAAGAAGAATTCTTTGGGCTTGTTGATTGGTTTGCCACGATGTTGGACACAACTGGGGTCACTCTTGCCCTCAACACCAAGGTGTCTGCTGCTGATCTAGACGGATTTGATGAAGTCATCATTGCCACAGGGGTTATCCCTCGTGATCCGGAAATCGAGGGACAAGATAACCCGAATGTCATCAGCTATATTGAGCTTTTGAACGGGACCAGAAAAGCGGGCGAAAATGTTGTCGTCATCGGAGCGGGTGGAATTGGCTTTGATGTCTCTGAATTCCTGACGCATGAAGGCGAAAGCCTGACAACCGATCTTCCGGCCTGGATGAAAGAATGGGGTGTCACAGACCCGCAAGAAACGCGTGGTGGCTTGGCTGCGAGCGGACCGCAACCTTCCGCACCTGCGCGCAATGTAACGCTTCTTCAACGTAAATCAGAACGCCTAGGGAAACGTTTGGGTAAGACCACGGGTTGGATTCATCGCGCGGCGCTTAAAATGAAGAATGTGACGATGATGGGCGGTGTGAACTATGAACAAATCACGTCCGAAGGGTTACTCGTCTCAATGGGCGACGCCCGCGAAAATCCTCAAAACATTCCAGCAGACACAATCGTGCTCTGCGCGGGCCAGCTTCCGGAACGGAGTCTGGCGGATGACTTGATCGCTAAGGGGAGAACGCCCCATGTGATTGGAGGCGCCGATGTTGCCGCCGAGCTTGATGCCAAACGTGCAATTGATCAGGGCACACGATTGGCCGCCTCGCTTTAGCGGTCCTAGAATAACCTAACTAATGTCTGAGGCGCGCCCAAGTCTTGCCTCATTCGACGTCGATAACAGACCTGTAAAGTGAAGAGGTTTGTTTAATGGACAGGTTAACGGAAATGGAAGCCTTCGCGACCGTTGTAGACCAAGGTGGGTTTACCGACGCTGCGAAAAAGCTGGGGATGTCAAAATCCGCAGTCTCCAAATACATATCCAGTCTAGAAGCACGCCTTGGGGCTCGTCTGCTAAATCGCACGACTCGTAGGGTTAGCCCTACTGAAATTGGCCTCGCCTATTACGATCGCGCACGTCGCGTTTTAAGCGATGCTGGTGAAGCAGACGCTTAGGTCACATCCATGCAAACGGCCCCCTCTGGTCAACTGCGTGTGTCTGTGGCAACCGATTTCGGTGTAAACCATTTATCACCGATCCTAGGAAATTTTTTGTCGAAATTCCCTGGTGTCTCGGTGAATATGGAGCTGAACAATCGGTATGTTGAACTGATATCAGAAGGCTTTGACGCGGCAATCCGTGTGGGAGAACTCAAAGATAGCTCCCTGCGTGCAAGAAAGCTGACAGATACAACAGTGCGCCTAGTGGCAAGCCCTGATTACCTTGCCCAACACGGCCGCCCAAAACGGCTTGATGATCTAAATGATCACAAGTTGCTGCATTATTCGACACAGTCGTCTTCCGCGGTTTGGAAGGTCACGGCACCTAGTGGTGAAAAGCGTCAAATCCGAACAACAGGGTGTCTCAGCGTGAATGATGGGCAGTCTCTATTGCATGCAACTGTTGCGGGGTTAGGCATCGCTCAGCTCCCGAGTTTTCTCTATCACGATGCGATGGAAACGGGATTGGTCCAAGACGTTTTCCCAAGCTTCCCAAAAGATACCCAAGGGATATATGCGGTTTACCCACCAGGTAAATTCACCCAACCCAAAGTGCGAGTCTTTATTGATTTTTTAGCGCAGGCCTTCGCAAGTAAGGGACCAGATAACTGGTGATCACTTTGGTGGCGCAATGATTGCTTCGACGCGACGGTTAACGTCGCGTCCTTCCTGTGTGTCGTTCGAAGTCAGTGGACTAAGAAATCCAACGCCCTCTGCAGAGAGCCGATCTTCAGACACGCCGTAGGTACGAACCAGCAAGTCAACGACGGATTGCGCTCTGTTTTTTGCCAAATTGATATTGCCTAATAACCCGCCGATATTGTCAGAGTGACCAACTAAGACAACGTTTTTATCGGGGTTCTCTTCTAGAAATGTGGCAAGCTCCTTGAGCGTTGCATAGGTGTCGTCGGTTAATTCTGACGACCCAGAGGCATATGACAAATCGGCCAAAATTGCGCGGCCTTTTGCGGTTAGATCCCCGATCACATCCCCAGTTGTCTCAAAGGATGTTTCCTTCGTCTCTGAGGCCACAACCGTTGACGTCGTATTGATTTCCATAGGCGTCTCACCTGCTTTGTCCGCAAAAATGATCTGGACGTAACTTGCGCCAAAGGCATGGGTTACCAGCACACTCGCTGCTTGATTAGGGGTGGATTTAGGCCCTTTGGTAAAGCTGAAATATCGAAATTTACGAAGATCGATGTATAAATCGGGGGCATCAATGGCCTGAATCGCGTGACGGAAATCAAATCCGCCACATTGCGAGGCTATACAATCTAGACGGATATCATATCCGTTTTCTAAAAAATAACTTAGGATTGGCTCGCTAATTTGCGCCAGCGTTAAGGACGCACCTTCGGATTTCCAAACGATGGCCTGTTGGCGTCCTGTGATGTGAACGCTCGGTACCTCTGCTCCGTCCCAAACATCAATTGCAATGGATGAATCGCTTGTTTTTGTAACTTCGTTATAGGTTTCACTTGCGCCAACTGGCAGCGGGATTGACCCTTGCGCCAAGACGCCTTGCCCAAAGACACAAGCCGCAATGACAGCGAGCTTAGCGAAATTGTGCGTGATAGTCGTCATTAGGGCGCATGTCTGTTGCACTGGCAACTCGGTTCGTCATGTTGAAAAAGGCAGCGACGTTGCAGATGTCCCAAATATCGCGATCTGAAAACCCAACATCGCGGAGGGACTGGCGGTCGCTTTCCTCAATTTCGGCGCTGGCTTTGGTGATTTTTTCGGCAAACTCTAGCATAGCACGATGACGTGGGGATAAATCGGCCACGCGATAATTCATCACCAACATTTCGCCCAGTTTCGGATCATTAGCCAGCTCGCGAACCGCCGCGCCATGGGCCGTTAGGCAATAAAAGCATTTGTTGATTGAGGAAACGACGACCGCTATCATTTCGCGTTCCAGCTTGGATAGCCCGCTATCCGCCAACATGAGGGTGTTATAGAGACCGGAAAAGGCGTCTAATTTGCTGATGTCAAAGGCATGGGCCAGCAATACATTTGGCACCATCCCAAGCTTGTCTTCACAGATGTCAAAATAGGCCTGTGTTTTCTCAGGCAACGGATCAAGTGGTGGCAAATCGAGGGCGGTTGTTTTTGAATATTTTGTCATAAACGCTACTTCTTAAGTCTGTAGTGATACTGTCCCACAAGTTCCATTCCAAGGGAAGTATAAAGCGCATTCGCCCCTATGTTGTGTTGTGTGCAGATCACGGAAAGATGCGTGGCTTCTTGATCTTTGGCCCAAAAGGCGGCTTGGCGCATGAACCATGTGCCGACACCTTTTTTACGTTGATGTGGGAGGATTTCCAAAGCATGCACCATGGCAATATTATCATGGATCGCGACATAGGCTGTGCCTGCGGGATGGTCGTCCCATCGGCTGATGATACTGGTTTTGTGGCCCTTTGCGCGGTCCATAACCCGAATGCGATTGGGGCCGATGCCGCCTTGTGCCCAGATATCTAGTTGAATTTGCAAGGGTTCCCAAATGTTGAACATACTGACCCGAGGTGGCCGCTCTGTGGCGATTGCATCTACTTCAGCGCAATAGATATTTACGGGATCAATAATTTCGTAACCCAAGGCCTCAAGCGCCCCATCGAGCGCGGAATCGCCGTCGCGGATCATGAAGAGGGGTGTTTGATCCATCTCTATCATTGCGGTTTCGGCCATAGTTATTTGGTCTATGCCGTCTGGGGCGTTCAAGGTGGCGGCGCTGACCCGTTTACCACCGCCATCACCATTGCGAATGGTAAAGCCCCCGACCTCTTTGGTCGCCGCAGGGGGCCATGTCTGTTCACAGGTGCGATAGAGGTCTTGGATATTTGGCGTCATGCTGGAAAGAGCGCCTTTAGATCGGCCATTGCGGCGCTGATCATATCCGCATCTGTGCCGCGAATGACAATGTTCGTGCCATAGAGTCCTTCGTGCTGAAATGGGTAGGAGCCTATGGATAGATCTGGATAGTTTTCAGCAAGCTGGCCAAGGGGTTTGGCCACATCCCCTTCGCCACGGTTCAGTTTTTGGGTCTCACTTAAAACAGGGGCACCGCCTGTTAGATGCGGCATGACGCTTGCAACCATGGCTTTGAACACGGAAGGCACGCCTGCCATCACATGGACGTTTTCAATCGTAAATCCGGGGGCGATGGATACAGGGTTATCGATCAAATCAGCCCCATCTGGAATGCGCGCCATTCGTTTGCGCGCGTCGTTGAATTCCTTGCCTTCGCGTTCATAATAGGCACCTAAAAGGGCTGCTGCATCGTCGCGGACATCGATACGTCTGTCGAAGGCTGCGGCAACGCAATCGGCGGTAATGTCATCATGTGTTGGGCCAATGCCGCCAGAAGTGAACACGGTTTCATACCGTTTTGAGAGCTGATGAACGGCCTCGATTATTGCATCACGATCATCGGAGACAACCCGCACTTCTTTGAGGTCAATGCCCTGTTCAGTGAGCTGTTGTGCGAGATAATGCATGTTTGCATCCCGTGTGCGGCCAGATAGGATTTCATCCCCAATTACCAGCATCGCAGCCGTTGGATTTGTCATTCAGTTTCCTTCCATTTTCTCAAGTGATGGTATACGCCTTGGACATGGATTTTCAAACCCCACTCCTTCCTGCGCGTCTTATCAAACGATATAAACGGTTTTTGGCGGATATCGAGCTTGAGACCGGAGAAATCGTAACGGCGCATTGTGCAAACCCTGGGTCCATGATGGGGCTTGCCGCTCCTGATACCCGTGTTTGGGTTGAACCAAATGATGATCCCAAGAAGAAATTGAACTATTCGTGGAAGTTGAACGAATATGCGGATGGAACCTTTTGCGTAATAGATACGTCTATTGCCAATCGTGTGGTTAAAGAGGCGCTGAGCTTCGGGAAAATTGAGGAACTGTCCTCTTTTTCTGGATTCCGTCCTGAGGTCAAATACGGGGACAAAAGCCGTGTCGATTTCTTGCTTGAGGATAGCTCGCTTGGTAATTTGTATTTAGAGGTCAAAAGTGTGACTCTGTCGCGGCACCCCAAATTGGCGGAGTTCCCAGACAGCGTAACGGCACGTGGGGCAAAGCATTTGAACGAGCTGTCAGAGGTTGTCACGCAAGGGGCGCGGGCGGCTTTGCTCTATGTTGTCAATCGGACGGATTGTGATGTGGTTGATGTGGCGCGCGACATTGATCCAACCTACGCCAAAGCCTTAGACGATGCGAAAGCCAATGGCGTCGAAGTCTATGCATATGGCTGTGACATTTCCCCAAAGGGTGTCACCTTGGCCAATTCCATCGCGCTTAGATCATAGGGGACTGGTAACTCGTTTGGTTGCAGGTTAAACAGAGGCAAAGTTCAAGAGGTTTGATATGGCTACCGGTGACAAGGGACATCTGACGAAAGACGGCATTCGGCTTTATCAAGAGGCCGATTTTGCAGGCATGCACAAAGCAGGACAGGTTGCTGCGCGTATTCTTGATGACATCGCTGAACATGTCGTTCCTGGTGTGAGCACGGCGACTTTGGATGCGTTGATTGAAGGCAAAGTCACCGAATATGGGTCCACCTCTGCAACGATCGGGTATCGGGGCTACCAACACGCTAGCTGTATCAGCGTCAATCACGTCGTTTGCCATGGCATCCCAGGTGATAAAAAGCTCAAGGACGGCGATATTTTGAATATCGATGTGACGGTCATTGTGGATGGTTGGTTCGGCGACACATCCCGCATGTATGTCGCAGGAAAGCTGTCGCGTAAAACAGAGCGATTGATCCAAGTCACCCATGACGCCCTTTTCAAAGGTATCGAAGCGGTGAAGCCTGGAAACACGTTTGGTGATATTGGCCACGCCATCCAATCCTACGTCGAAGCGCAGCGTATGTCCGTTGTGCGCGATTTCTGTGGGCATGGATTGGGTCAGGTGTTCCACGCGCCACCGAATGTTTTGCACTATGGCAAAGCGGGAAGTGGACCTGTGCTAGAAGAAGGCATGTTCTTTACAATTGAACCGATGGTGAATTTGGGACGTCCTGAGACCAAGGTTTTGGCGGATGATTGGACTGCTGTGACGCGGGACAAATCCTTGTCTGCACAGTTTGAACATTCCGTTGGCGTCACCAGCAATGGCGTTGAAATATTCACGCTATCCCCTGCGGATAAATTCCACCCGACGTATTAAGATTGTTGAAACAAGTCACCCAAAGGTTCGCTTTTGATATCTGGCTTGGCTGACAGACGCTCTTCTTTTTTGAAGATATCGACGATCCATTCACAGACTTCGCGAATAGCATTGTCATGGCGACGTGTTTCGTGAAACCCGAGCCAGATTTCACGATCATGTAGAGCATTATCACCGCCTAAAATGACATAATCATCGGTTTCGGGGAACAAGATGCGCGTTCCAATACCCGCCCAATTCGTGTTTTCCATTGTTCGCCGAATACCGACCATTGTTGACATTCGAAGCTCAGGCCCGGTTTCAAAATATTCGAACGCGGCTTTCATTTCGGGTAAATGATCCATGCTACGATCAAGCCCAATCCATTTCGTTGGCGCGGTGCCCTTCTTGGCAAAGATACCTGTCTGAATGGTTCCTGCCTTTCGGCACACCATCCGACCTTTGGTCGGGCGTTCCACCATCAGTGACACATCAATAGTGCCATCGGCTACGCTACCATTTGCAGAGTCGGATATGATGCTGAGATCAATCCCCGGATAAGCTTCGGAAAACTCGCCGACATATCGGCTGAGGTAGCGAGAAATTAATATGTCTGGGGCGCAGAGAATGATGCTGCGGGCAACCATTTTGCCAGAGGCAGCTTCTAAGGTCTCGGCCTCGAGGCGATCCATTTGTAGCTGAAATTCAAGAGAGGCCTCTGCCAAACGGCGACCATAGGCGGTTAGATCCCAGCCATTTCCCTGTTTTAACAATACAGGAGATGCGAGTTCTGAATTCAACCGCTCCAATCTTCTGGAAACAGTGGAGACATTTGTACGCAAAGCAATTGACGCATTTGTCATTGTCTTGCCTTTAGCAAGATGCATGAGGCACTTCAAATCGTCCCAATTTGCCATTGTCACCTCCAATAATGAAGGAGAGATTATCCCTAATTTTTGGGCTCAGCGATATTATTAAATTGTTCGTCCAATATACGTTTTTGTTAAGGCAAAATTGTTATCAACAAAATTTAATCCCGTTTAAGGAGAGTTGTGTGTCAAGAATATACTTAAGAGACAAACAGACAGTCTGGTAAATAATTCATATCTATTCAAATTTTGACAAACAATATTTCTAAATTTCAACCTTAAATTGTTTTTGAATGCATTCAGTTTAACAAATTCGTTATATTAAACTTTACAGAATGGTGAAATCATCACTCCATTAGTGTTAGGTATTTTATTAAGGTTCGACAGAGCATGGATGTATTTTATGCTCGGGTGGGAGGATCCCGTGAGTGTTTTATTAAATTTTGGGAAAAATCTGCGAAAACTATGTACGACGCGCCCGACCATCGCACATGTTTGTCGGGATTTGGATATCAATAGGGTCCAATTCAATCGTTACATGTCCGGTCACTCCTTTCCTAAGCCAAATGTATTGGAGCGTATTTGCCGCTATTTTGACGTCGACGCTCGTATTTACGTTGACGAACTGACCGATCAGCAAGTTGAGGCAATAAAACGAGGTGAATCACTGAAAGCGGGGTGGTCAACGGCGTCTTATCTTGGACAAGCTGGTGATTTTATGGATCGGGGCGCCGACCTTGCTGTCCCTCAAGCTGAGATACCAGATGGAATTCATCGTGTGTGGCGACATTCGTTTCGAGATGAAACAATGACCACCTGCACCTTATTTCAGCTGTCCACGGAAAATGGGGTGCGGCTTTTGAAAGGTTACGACCCTATTTTAGGATACACGGCAGACGATCATATCGTGAACCAACAAACGCGCGAATACCGCGGTGTCGCGGTTGCCGCAAGTGATGGCTATTCCCTAATTTACATCAGTCCCGACCCCTCAAATATTGTAGGGTATTCATTTTTCGGACGCACATATTTCGCAGATAATATGTTTGGTGGCTATACAGTTCTGGGTCGCAATGAATATGTCGGCAAACGTCGTATGTCGCGAAGTATCTTGGAACTTTTGCCACAAAATCGACAAGCAATCCTGGAGGCGGCGCGCTTATCTAGTAAATTATTTTCCATGAACAGAACGCCGACCATCATAGCCAAATATTTGAACCAACCCTTTTAGGCGCATTACGCTTGCAGAATTGTTAAGTATGTATCGCCATATTTGCGGGTGTCCAAATGCACATATCCTTTGGGAGCGGGCATAGATTTGTTTTCTTCCCATACAAGGATTGCATCTTCGGCGATCCAATTGCCTGTCTCTAACTGCGTTAAGGCTTGCTCTCCCATAGCCTTGCCATAGGGGGGATCCATGAAGATCAAATCATACGCCGCATCGGGATTTTGTGCGAGCTGCGTTGCGTCCATTTTCAATACAGTCGTAGACTCAGAAGATTGGCAGATTTGGATGTTCTTGCGGATGAGGGTCTGTGCCGTCTTGCCGTCATCAACAAAGGTTACATGGCTCGCCCCGCGTGACAGGGCCTCTAACCCAAGCGCGCCTGTTCCTGCAAAAAGGTCCAAGACGCGATACCCTGTAATCGGATCACCAAAACGCCCACTACACAAAACATTGAACAAGCTTTCGCGCACGCGATCCGTTGTCGGGCGTAAATGCGCAGCTTGGTCGCCCTTGCCAAGAGGGGTAAGGGCACGTCCCCGAAATTGACCTGCAACTATTCTCACGCTTTTAACAGAGCTTTCATATCGGTGGCCGGATCTTGGATCGTGGCTTTGTCGGGTGATTTTCCAGCCTCGATTAAGCGTTTGCCAATCATGTAAGAGCGGGATTCATTCATTGCATCAACAGCAATGAGACGATCGCCCTTATAATACCAATGGGATTGAGAATTCTCTGTATCCCCGTGCCTGACGACAACGTCGTCATAGCCCATATTAAGGCCAGCGATTTGCAATTTCACGTCAAACTGATCCGACCAAAACCATGGCTTCGCGGCATAGGGTTTATCAGCACCCATCAGATTTTCCGCAATGATTTCTGCCTGATCAATCGCATTGCCCACACTTTCAAGGCGTATGCGGGTGCCTTCATATGGGAAGGACGCACAATCGCCAGCGGACCAAATCGCAGGGTCCGATGTCTGACCAAAGCCATTCACTTTGATCCCATTCTCGATGTCTAATCCAGCCTGTTGCGCAAGCTCATCCGCAGGCACAACACCAACGCCTGCAATGACAAAGTCTACGTCTAACTCGGTGCCATCGCTCAAGGTGGCTTCGTTCACCTTGCCGTCATTCCCCGTTAACATTGATAGGCCAACACCTTCTATCATCTTGACGCCGTGTGATTGATGGAGGGTGCGGAAATAGTCCGATGTTTGAGGGGCCGCGACCCTTTGCAATATGCGATCAGCCATTTCAACCAATGTCACATCAAGCCCCTTAGCCGCAGCAACCGCCGCCGCTTCTAGCCCGATATATCCTCCGCCAATGATAAGCACTTTTTTGCCTGCAACAAATTCTTGAGCCATTGTGTCAGCATCGGCCAAGTCACGCATGACATAAACACCTTGTAAATCACCGCCAATTTTAGACGGCAAGCGACGAGGCCATGATCCCGTTGTTAGCACCAACTGATCATAGCTCAGCTCTGTGTAGCCGATCGCAATCGTCTTAGCCCCTCGATTAATGGTCTCAACGGTTTGACCAAGGCGCAGGTCAATGCTGTGTTCTGAATAAAATGCTTCTGGACGTAAGAAAAGGCGATCCAATTCCATATCACCTAACATGTATTTCTTGGACAAGGGCGGCCGCTGATACGGAATTACAGGTTCTTTGCCAATAATAGTGAGGCTTCCCTCAAAACCGGAGTTCCGCAATTTTGCTGCGCAAGACGAGGCTGCTTGGCCGGCGCCAACGATAACAATTTTTGTCATATTTCTGTCCAAAGGTTGTGGCTCTTATTGAAAAGACCCTATATTCATCCTCCATTGAAACGCAATGCAGAGAGGCAAATTATGTCAATATCCGTCGGTGATAAACTTCCCCAAACGAGCCTAACAAGGCTAGGTGACAACGGTCCAGAAACAGTGGATTTGTCCACTTTGACAGCAGGGCGCAAAGTTGCGATTTTTGCGGTTCCTGGTGCCTTTACCCCAACCTGTCATTCCGCGCATGTGCCAAGCTTTATTCGCACAAAAGACGCGTTTGCCGCCAAAGGCGTTGATGACGTCATTTGCATCAGCGTGAATGATCACTTCGTGATGAAATCATGGGGTGAGGCGACAGGTGCAAATGAGGCGGGTATTCATATGCTCTCAGATGCAGAAAGCACGTTTACCAATGCAATCGGCATGGCGTTTGACGCCCCACCAGCAGGGTTGATTGCGCGTTCAAAACGCTATGCGATGCTTGTTGAAGACGGTGTTGTCACGATTTTCCATCCAGAAGAATCGCCTGGCACATGCGAAATCTCTGGGGGCGAAGCATTGCTCGCCGCACTTTAAAGAAACAGGGGGCTACGGCCCCCTTAATTTTGTTCCTCGACCTTTTGGGCTTTGAATGGCCCGTAGCTTGTCAAAATGTCGATGTCATCGGAAATGGCTTGTTCTTCATGGCGTAAATAATCTTTGACGGCTTCATGAAAGCGCGGTTCTGGAAACCAGTGCAAAGAATGCGTTTTCGTCGGCATGTAGCCTCTGGCTAATTTATGTTCACCCTGCGCCCCTGCCTCAACGCGTTGAAGTCCCCGCTCAATCGCAAATTCGATTGCACGGTAATAACAGATTTCAAAATGCAAACAGGGATGGTGTTCGACACATCCCCAGTACCGTCCAAACAGGGTGGTGCGCCCAATAAAATTCAACGCACCAGCAACATAGCGTCCCTCTCGCACAGCCAAGACAAGCGCCATGTCGCTGCGCAAATGTTCCTGCGCATAGTTGAAAAAGTCACGCGTCAAATAGGGCTGTCCCCATTTGCGCGCGCCTGTATCTTGGTAGAATTGCCAAAAGGCATCCCAATGCTCTGGCTGAATATCGTCACCCGTCAAAGTCACAATTTCGCCCCCAAATGCATTGGCGGTGTCGCGTTCCTTGCGGATGTTCTTTCGTTTGCGCGACGCGAGATTACTCAGAAATTCGCTAAAATCTGAGTAGGAAGCGTTCTGCCAGTGAAATTGTTGTGTGACCCTTGGCAAGACGCCCATAGATTGGCCAAAATTGCTTTCTTCGCTGGTGCAAAAAGTGACGTGCACTGATGACAGGTTGTTATTTGTGGCAAACTCCATCGCGGCCCGTGTGAGGCTGGTTTGTGCGATATCTTTATGTTCATCGAGCGCAAGGAACCGTGACCCTGTGGCAGGTGTGAAGGGAACGGCAATCTGAAGCTTGGGGTAATACCGTCCTCCTGCCTGTTCATAGGCATGTGCAAAGCTGTGATCAAAAATGTATTCGCCTTGGGAGTGATATTTTAGATAAAGCGGTGCACATCCAATAACGACATCATCCAAATGTGCTGTCATGTAATAGGGGATCCAACCAGTGCCCTCGCCAACGGAACCGCTGTCTTCCAGGGCTTTGAGGAATCTATAGGTCGTAAAGGGATCTGCAGGTGGATGGCTCAGCGCATCAGCGCACCGGTCCCAATCCTGTTGCGAAACCGTGTCTAAAGATGTGTGTAAGTCAACGCGAATTGCCGAGTCTGTCATTGGGTCTCTCCACTCAGACACATGGTGTGCTTACACGGTCAAAAATCAAGCTGTCTGTGCAAGATAACCCTCAAAGGTAATGTTATCGGCAATACCGCGCGCTTGCTGTTCTTGATCCTCATTTTTTATGGTCCACGTCAAAATTGGATCACCCAAATTTTTGATGGTCTGCACATAGGGAGAGGATAAATCTTTGCAATCATGGCTGACAAAGCTGGCATTCACCGATTGATAGTCGCTCAGTTTTTTGAGGTGTTCTAATCGATCTGGGTGGCACTGCGGCCAAGAGGCGAGGGAAAAATCACAGGTGGTCAATCCGCGTGGGACGTTTGGGGCATAGGTTTGCATCAACGCGACAGAGTTCGGATTAAACGACATAACGGCGACGGATCCTGTATAGTTGGCCAAGTCCTCGGCCACAGCCGTCTCCAAGACCCCATCCAAATCGCCTAGGGTTAGGCTCTGATCCTTGATCTCAAGCAAGAGTGGGACACTCCCATCAACAAGTTTTAAAATATCGCGGAGCGGCGCAATGGTATCTTCGCTGTCTGTTAGCTTGATCGCTCTCAATTCTGCACAGGTAAAATCACGCACCAAACCCCGCTCTTCTGTCAGGCGGTTCATTTGGTCATCATGAAAAACCATTGCGACACTGTCTTTGGAACATTGGAGATCCAATTCAATGCCATAGCCTGCGTTTATCGCGGCTTCTATCGCGGACGTGCTATTTTCAATGACACCCGCCTCGCGATTATGCAACGCGCGATGGGTTATCGGTGTGGTTATCATGTCGTTGGGAAGGGGTACTCTCATTTGATCTGAAAGATCCCTTCGATTTCCACTGCAACACCTAGAGGAAGGGCAGGGGCAGATACCGCGGCGCGCGCATGTTGTCCAACATCGCCAAGGGCCTCACCAATGAGGTTTGATGCGCCATTGATGACTTGGGGTTGCTCTGTGTAGGTGTCTGTTGAGTTCACAAAACCAGTGAGCTTTACAACACGCACCAACCGATCCAAATCACCGCCACAGGCGGCTTTGACTTGGGATAAAAGGCTAATGGCACAGCATCGTGCTGCATCGGCCCCTTGTTCTGTGCTGAGGTCTTTGCCCACTTTTCCAACGATCAACCCCTCCGCATTTTGAGAGATTTGCCCAGAAACATATACCATGTCCCCAATCACAACATACGGAACATAGTTCGCCGCTGGTGCAGGCGCCTCGGGAAGTGTTACGCCAAGCTCTGCTAATTTTGTTTCAAAACGTCCGCTCATTTTCAAGCTCCCTTAATCTAAGTTTGCCCAGACGCTACTCAGATTCAAGGCCGTCGGAAACCCCAAATTAGCTTTCTCTGAAGGCTTTCACGAAATAGTCTGTAAACGGCTTCACGAGATAGGCGAGTGGAGTGCGATCTTGGGTCGTTATAAAGGCTTCAACGGGCATGCCAGGGATCAATGTGGTACCGGGTGGCAATTTGGACGCCTCACCTTCATTCAGGACGATTTCGGCGCGGTAATAGGATGTCATCGTCGCTTCGTTTTGGAAGGCATCCGCAGATATTTGTGTTACACGTCCCATCAATTCAGGGGTTGCGCGGCTATCCAAGGCGGAAAAGCGCAAAATAACATCTTGGCCCACGTACATTTCATCAATGTGAATAGGCATGACCTGAGCCGCGATTACCAAGGGGCGGTCTTGAGGAATGAGAAAGAGTACGGGCTCAGCAGGCCTTATGACGGATCTTGGTGTAAACACGGTCAAGCCATAAACGATACCAGACGCGGGCGCTTGAATATTCATACGGCTCAGTCGTTCGGTCAATGCGCGATACCGCTCTTCAAGTTCGAGTGCGCGATATTGTTGATCTCTTAGTCGCGTAATTGCATCTTCTCTGCGCTGCGTTGTTAGAGCATTTACTTGGATTGCAATTTCGGTAATTCGCCCTTCAGCTTCTGCACGTTTGGCGGTCAAATCGCCGACCTGACCGCTCAGCTGCGCTTGGGTGCGTTGTAGGCTTAGGACGCGGGTGGCCTGCGCTAAACCTTTATCCAACAAACTTTGTTGGCTGGTTAGCTCTTCTTGGATGAGCTCAAGCTGTTGGCTCAAAGCCGTCATCTGCGCATCAATACCCTCAATTTGGTTTTGGATTTGACCGCGCCGTTTGCTCAATTGGTCGATCTGATTGCTAACTGAATTCAGTCGCGCCACGAAAAGACGTTCTTGACCGTCCATCAATTCCGCGACTTCGGGGTTTTCGTTTGAGGCTTGAATCAAGCGCGGATCAAAAGTGATGGTCGCTGAATCATCCCGCTCTGCTTCAAGGCGGCCTCTGCGCGCCATAAGCTCGAATAATTGGCCCTCAATGATAGACAGTTCTGACTGTTCAATCGTGGGATCAAGGCGCATAACAACTTGGCCAGCTGTTACAACATCGCCTTCATCCACCATTATTTCCGAAACAACGCCCCCATCTGGGTGTTGCACAACTTGGCGGTTTTGATCGACTTCAATTTGGCCACTTGCCACAATAGCCCCAGAGATATTGGTCAAGCTTGCCCAACCCCCAAAGCCGACAACTAAGACAATAGCGGTTAACAAGCCCAAAAAGAGGGGTTTACCAACAGGGAAATCAGATTTGGGAGTGCTCATTTGACCCCTCCTGGCGTTGAAGATTTTGTTATCGCTTCGTGGTTTTGGACCATATTTTTCAAGACGTCATCTTTGGGACCAAAGGCCGTTCGAACACCGCCATCCAACACCAAAAGCGTGTCGCATTCTTGGATCGCAGCGGGCCTATGGGCCATGATGAGCACTGATTTTTGCTCTTCCTTCATTTGGCGAATTGCTAGGTTTAGGGCCATGCTGCCTTCGTTATCAAGGTTTGAGTTTGGTTCATCCAGAACCAAAATAACAGGATCCCCATAGAGGGCGCGGGCCAAGCCGATCCGTTGAATTTGACCGCCCGAGAGGCGACCACCTGCTGCAGAAACACGGGTGTCATAGCCGTCGGGTAGTTTCAGGATCATGTCATGTGCCGCGGCGCGTTGTGCCGCCTCTACGATCTTTTGTGGGTCGGCGTCAGGTAAGAGCCGCGCAATGTTTTCGGCAATTGTGCCATCAAAAAGTTGCACACGCTGCGGCAGGTAACCGATGTGCTGACCGAGTACATCGGGCGCATAATTATCAAGAGAGGCCCCATCCAACCGCATTTTGCCACCAGCTGGGCGCCACACACCTGTGATCGCACGGGCAAGGGTTGATTTGCCCGCACCCGAAGGTCCGATGACCCCAACCGCTTGACCTGGTTGAATGACGAAATTCACAGCTCTGAGCGCGGCTTGTTGTTCACCTGGGGGAATAACAGTCACGGCTTGTGCTTCTAGTTTTGCTTTGGGTTTTGGGAGCGGTGTGCGCTCTGGCTCTGGGGGGACTTCGCCCAATAACTCTGACAGACTGTCCCAGCCTTTTAAGGACCGTTGAACCATCGGCCATTGACCAATCGCGCTTTCGATTGGGGCAAGGGCGCGACCAAGCAAGATAGATCCGGCAATCATCGCACCGGGGGTCAGTTCACCCTGAAGCACGAGATAGGCACCCAAGCCAAGCATTGCGGATTGCAAAAACAAGCGAAACGTTTTTGTCGAGGTATTGAAGCCACCTGCCAAGTCAGCGCTCTTCAAAGCAGATCGCAAAGACTCTGTTCGTGCGGTTTGCCAACGATGAAAGGCGGCCCCTGTCATGCCAAGCGAACGGATCATCTCTGCTTCGGTACGAATTTGCTCGGCCATGTTTTCCGATTTGAACGTCGCCATATTCGCTTTGCTCACGGGTTCGCGTGTGCTCAACTGGTTCAAGAGCGCAATCACAATCAAAATGGCGCCACCCACCAAAGCAAGGTAACCGAGCCAAGGGTGGAAAATCATGATCCCGATTAAAAATACAGGTGTCCAAGGAATATCAAAGAGAGACATGAGCACCGGCGATGTCATGAGGCGTTGGACTGCTTCTAAATCGCGCAATCCTGTGGCTGATTTCTCATCTGATGCAATGGCTGAGCGTCGCATGACTGCTTCGAACACCCGACGGTCAAGGCGGGCCTGAAACCGTGCGCCGACGCGTCCCATGACCCGACCCCGCGCAAAATCCAAGAGACCCATCATTCCATAGAGGAACGCCACGAGCAAAGATAAGGCGATCAGCGTGGCCTCGGATCGGCTGCCAAGGACGCGGTCATAGACTTGCAGCATATAGAGAGGGCCAGTCAGCATCAGAAGATTTACGAAAAAGCTGAAAATGGCCACAAACCAATACAGGCTCCGACTTTCTTTTCGTGCGGCACGCAATTCTTCGCGGCCCTTAAGTTTAAAGTTCGTCGCCATATGTAAACCTGTCAAAAATAACGATACTGCAAAATATGCATAACTACTGAAAATTGTCGATTCTTAGGAATTTGTATGTCGCAGTTTAGCCACAGATTCAAATCCTTCCTGCCTTGCCCATTGGATTCCATGATGAGAGCTATATTTCACAATGTATGAACCAGTCTAGAATTTCAAAGTAGCTAACGATGTTTAACCAACACTTAATAAAAACAATGTGCGTTGTTGCAGTACTCTCAGGGGTATCAGCCTGTACAACTCAAACGGCGCCCGTCGAGGTGTTGGACCCTTACCAGAACGTCAATCGTAAGACGCATGCTTTTAATAAGGCTGTCGACAAAAATGTCTTGCGTCCTGTCGCGGTAACCTATTCTCAAGCGGTTCCAGATGATTTTGAACTACTAATAAAGAATTTCGCGACCAATCTGACGGTGCCTGGTGATGTGTTAAACCAAGTACTGCAGGGTAACATCGAAGGCGCTGTAAACAATTCGATTAAATTTGTTCTCAATACAACAATCGGTCTTGGCGGGATTGCGACGCCTGCTGCTGAATTTGGTATTGATGGCGGTCAGACGGATTTCGGTGAAACGCTTCATGTTTGGGGTGCCGAAGAGGGAGCTTACGTCGAATTGCCGCTTCTTGGTCCATCAACAGAGCGGGACACAGTGGGTAGAATTGTCGATACACTGATGGACCCTGTCGGGAATTTGGTTGGCCTGCCTGAACAACAATATGTACTTGGTGCCAAAGTTGGATCAGCGTTGACCTTCCGCGGGCAAAGACCTGGAATTCTGGACTCCGTTTATTACGACAGTGCCGACAGTTACACACAATCAAAAATGATTTACACTCAGAACCGCCGTTTCACACTAGGTGCAGAAACAGAAGGCGGGGATGATGACCCTTACGGAGATATTTATGGCGATGAATAATTTGGACCGAAGAACTGTATTAGGTGGGGCGCTTGCGACTGGACTGCTTTCAGCCACGCCAAGCCTTGCAATGACAAATCGCCAAGCTGAAACATTGGTGACAAGCGTTGTTGCGGAGATTAATCGGATTATTTCGTCTGGTTCATCTGAGGCACGCATGTTGAAAGATTTTGAAAAGCTCTTTTTGAAATATGCCGATGTTCCAACAATCGCGCGCTATGCCTTGGGGCGTGATGCCCGCGCGGCATCTGCACGCCAAATGAGAGATTTCACCACTGCTTTCACAGGATATGTGTCGCGCAAATATGGCAAGCGGTTTCGTGAATTTATTGGCGGTAAAATTCAGGTGAATAACTCAAAACCAGTGAAGAGCTATTTCGAAGTGTCAACAACGGCATTTCTGAGCGGCCAATCTCCATTTGACGTCACATTCCTAGTGTCTGACAAAGGAGGGCGTCCAATGTTCTTTAATATGTTCATTGAGGGCATTAATTTGTTGCTAACTGAGAGATCAGAGATTGGCGCGATGCTTGATAAGCGTGGCGGAAATCTTGATAAATTGATTGCTGACCTCAAAAAAATCTAAACTTAATTCCCACCGAAGATCTGTTTGAGGATGTCATTAATAGAGCGCTCCGGTTTCGGGGCGTTTTCTATTTGATTTGGTTGCGCCGTGTTCGGTGGTGTTGGATTAGACATCGGCAAGGGCAGGGGAGGCAATCCTGCGTGAATGGGTCCCATCACTTCGCGCCAAATTTCAGCAGGCAATCCGCCACCCGTGACACCTCGAAGCGGGGTATTATCATCATAGCCCATCCAAACGCCAGCAACGTAATCAGCCGTAAAGCCAATGAACCATGCATCGCGCGCGGCTTGTGTGGTTCCGGTTTTACCAGCAACTTGCCAACCGTCTAATTTGGCCCGTTGTCCTGAGCCCTCTGAGACGACTTTTTCCATCATGAAAACTAAATCACGTGCGGCACGCTCTTGAATGACCCGTTCCCCGATGCCTCCGTCTGTACCGATCAATGGTGTTCCTTCGCCCAAGAGGCTGAGCTCAACAATACCATAAGGCGTAACAGAAGATCCACCGTTCAAAATCCCTGCATAGGCGCCTACCATTTCAATGAGCGTGGATTCCGATGCGCCAAGGGCAATCGCGGGTCCCTGTGCCAAATCAGTGGATATGCCAAAATCAGATGCGATTTTGCGCACGTTTTCCCGCCCCACACGTTCTGAAATGCGAACAGCTGGAATGTTGAGTGAGTCCTTCAGCGCATCGGTAAGCGTAACGGTCCCTGCAAATTTTCCAGTGTAATTCTTGGGCGTCCATGGTCCCGATCCTGGAATATCAAGCGTCAAAGGTGTGTCATCAATCAGATCAAAAGGCGAATAGCCAAGTTCGAGAGCGGTGCCATAGACAATCGGTTTAAACGCTGATCCCGTTTGGCGAAGCGCCTGTGTCGCGCGGTTAAACGCGCCTGACACTTTGGTTTTGCGTCCTCCCACCATGGCACGGACCGCGCCATCAGCTGACATGATGACAATGGCGGCTTGCGCCTTGGACTCTGGGGATACTTTGGTTTCGAACACTTTCTGAAGACCGAGCTCTGCTGCGCGTTGAATGTCTTGGTCCAAGGTGGTTTTGATAATGACATCTTCGGTCGTGTTTTTGGTGAAATACTCAGGACCTGATTGCATGACCCAATCTGCAAAATAACCACCTGCGCGAGCTTCGGCAGCTTCAGAGAGTTGAGCTGGATTTTGACGCGCCTCATTTGCCTGTGCCGGTGTGATGTATCCTTGGGCTTCCATCAGGCCAATGATAACATTTGCGCGGTTTTGGGATCGGGTCAAATTGCTTGTCGGGGCGTAGCGCGTTGGAGCGACCAAAAGACCAGCCAACATAGCGCCTTGGGCAGGCGTGACTTCAGCTGCGGATTTGCCGAAATATCTTTGTGACGCGGCTTCAAAGCCGCGTGCGCCTGCGCCCAAGAAAGCGCGGTTTATGTAGATCGTTAAGATTTCATCTTTTGTGAATTTTACCTCAAGACCCATCGCATAGACGGCTTCTTTGACTTTGCGCCACAGCGACCCTTCTCGGCAGTCTGCTTCATAGGCGGCCTCAGATTTCCATTGAGTGGGGTCGAACGGCACCCCGAGGCACAACAGTTTGGCCGTTTGCTGGGTCAAGGTTGATCCGCCGTGGCCAGAAAGTGGGCCACGACCCTCTCTTAGGTTAATGCGAACGGCGCTGGCGATCCCTCTTGGGCTAATCCCAAGGTGGCGGTAAAATCGTTTGTCTTCGGTTGCGATAATGGCATTCTTGAGATTGGGCGAGACTGTTTCAGCGGTGACAAGGCCACCATATTGATCCCCACGCCATGCAAACACTGCGTCGTTGCGATCCATTAATGTAACAGAACCCCGCGCACGCCCATCAACCAATTCATTCAGGTCTGGGATGGTTGAGGCAAAATACATAATCCCCGCAGCAAGGATCAATCCAAACACCAACGTCCCGCGCCACATGATAGCCCAGATCAGACGTGTAACTTTGCCAAAGATCCACAAAATGATGCGGACGAGAATGTTGTGTTTGCGAGCGGCGGTCTGTTTGCGGGTCGGCTTTTTGCGCGCTTTTTGAGGCGTGGCCTTTTTTGGCGTTGCTTTTGGTTTTGCGAGCGTGCGGCGACGCTCAGCCACGAGTGGCTTTCTTGGTTTGCCTGTCATGTGCCCTGCCCGGGTTTTGTTATGTGCCGCTATTTTACGCGTCTTTGAGTCGTATGTTTAGGGGGAATTCCACAAAGCGGCCTCCTATTTTTCGTCTATTTTTTAATCAATTTAACAAATTTGCGCAAAAATTATGCACAATGCGGGAATTTTAGCCCGACAGCCCGTGTCAGCACCTTCGCACTCGCAGCATTAACCAGTTGAGTAAGGGCAGGCAAATGAAGTGAAGAAAAGGAAAAGCTGTGAAGTTGATAATTGCAACAATCAAGCCTTTTAAGCTCGAAGATGTTCGTGAAGCTTTATCCCTCTTGGGGGTAAAAGGCTTGATGGTCACCGAGGTCAAAGGCTTTGGCGCGCAATCTGGACATACGGAAATTTATCGTGGTGCGGAATATGCGGTGAATTTTGTTCCTAAGGTAAAACTGGAACTAGTCGTCGATGATGACATGGCGGAGCAAGCCATCGAAACCATCACCTCTGTTGCGAGAACAGGCAAAATTGGGGACGGCAAAATCTTTGTCCTAGACGTAGAACAAACAATCCGAGTGCGCACAGGTGAAACTGGCGTGGACGCTATCTAAGGAGGCATGATCAAATGAAACGTGCAATACAATTACTTTTAACTGGGGCGTTACTGTCTCCTAGTGTCGCCGCTGCACAAGACGCGGCTCCAGCGATGGTGCCGACCGATGTCGTCTTCATCTTGAACTCAGTTTTGTTCTTGGTTGGGGGATTTCTTGTATTTTGGATGGCCGCTGGTTTTGCCATGTTAGAGGCAGGACTTGTTCGCTCCAAGAACGTAACTATGCAGTTGATCAAGAACATTTCGTTGTTCTCTCTCGCGGCGATCTGTTACTATTTGATCGGCTACAATCTGATGTATCCGCTCGGAACATGGAATATTGATGGCGTTTTGTCAGGGATTTGGGGAACAGCCGCTCTTGAAGTTGTGGGTGCAAGCCAAGATCAGCTAGACGATTACAGCTATGCTGCAACCTCAACAGATTTCTTTTTCCAGTTGATGTTCTGTGCAACGACGGCGTCGATCGTATCTGGGACATTGGCGGAGCGTATCAAACTATGGCCCTTCCTCTTTTTCACAATTGCACTGACTGGCGTGATTTATCCGCTTCAAGCAAGCTGGAAATGGGGCGGTGGTTTCCTTGATGCAATGGGATTTGCTGATTTTGCAGGCTCAACTGTTGTTCACTCTGTGGGCGGCTGGGCTGCGTTGATGGGGGCCCTTATCCTTGGGCCACGTATTGGTAAGTATTCAAAAGAAGGTCGTGTCATTCCGATCCCAGGCTCAAACCTGACACTCGCGACTTTGGGAACATTTATCCTGTGGATGGGCTGGTTCGGATTTAACGGTGCGTCTCAGTTGGCGATGGGATCCATTGGCGATGTCACAGATATTGGTCGGATCTTTGCCAATACCAATGCAGCCGCAGCAGGTGGGTCAATCGCAGTTCTCTTGTTGACACAGTTCCTTTATAAGAAGCCGGATTTGACAATGGTATTGAACGGCGCGCTTGCTGGCTTGGTCGCAATCACAGCAGAGCCACTAACACCAACTCTTGGTGAGGCTACACTGATTGGTGCTGTCGGTGGCTTGATTGTTGTTGTCGCTGTGCCAATGCTAGATCGCCTGAAAATTGACGATGTGGTTGGCGCAATTCCAGTCCACCTTTTGGCTGGTATCTTTGGGACATTGGTTGTTCCAGTGACAAATCCAGATTCAACTTTCGGAGTTCAATTGATCGGTGTCGTCACAATCGCGGCCTTTGTTATTGTTGCCTCAGGCCTCGTTTGGTTGGCACTCAAGGCCCTGTTTGGAATTCGTGTGGACGAAGAGGACGAAATCAATGGGTTGGATATGTCTGAATTAGGCATGGAAGCCTATCCTGAATTCTCACGATCATAAGAGCACAAAACTTTAACAAAAATGACTAGCCCTTCTTATGGGGGCTAGTCATTACGTTTTTAAGCCTCTAGAACCTCATAGCCGAATTATTAGTTGAAGACGTAAACATGAAAAAAATCCGCAGTCATATGATCGGTATTGATCAGGGCACACTAAATTTGTTTTCTGACTTCGACACAGATGGGGAAATGTGGACTGGTGAAGGTCCACGTGAACGGAAGCACCATGTTCAATTTAGTGAAACTTATCTTTCGCCACCTGCGGTAACAGTTGGGATTAGCCTGTGGGATCTGGATGCAAATACAAACCCGCGTATGGATATTAGCGCTGTTGATGTAACTGAAACGGGGTTCACAGCCGTTTTTAGAACATGGAGCGATACACGTGTTGCAAGGATTCGAATGTCTTGGCAATCAATTGGCCAAGTAGGGGACCCAGACGACGCCTGGGTCCTATAAGTCTTAGCTGAATTGACCGTCGTAGATCGGCTCTAGCGTTTCTGTGTCAAACAACGAAGAAACGGATGTGCCGTTCCAGATGTTCAAAATCGCCTGAGCAAACATTGGCGCTGTTGGGACAATCCGGATATTAGGTGTCGCACGAACGGCGTCGGTTGGTTGAATTGAATCCGTGATAACCAATGATTTCATGACTGAATTTTGGATCCGCTCGACCGCTGGTCCAGACAGAACACCATGCGTGATATAGGAATGCACTTCCGACGCACCGTTTTCCAACAGAACTTCTGCGGCTTTGCAAAGCGTTCCAGCCGTGTCGCAAATGTCATCGACGATGATACATTTTTTACCCTGCACATTTCCGATAACCGTCATTTCGGCGATTTCGCCGGCCTTTTCACGGCGTTTGTCCACGATTGACAGGGGCGCGTTGATCCGTTTGGCCAATTCACGCGCACGGGCAACGCCACCGACGTCTGGAGAGACAACCATCACGTCGTCCATAGCGCCTTTGAATTGGTGCAAGATGTCTAATGCAAACACGGGCGACGCATAGAGGTTATCAACAGGAATATCGAAAAAGCCCTGAATTTGTGCGGCATGAAGGTCCATGGTCAAAACACGTTCAATACCTGCCTCAACCAACATATTTGCAACCAATTTGGCGCTAATTGGGGTGCGGGCACGGGACCGGCGATCTTGGCGGGCGTATCCGAAATAGGGAATAACGGCTGTAATGCGGCTGGCGGACGAACGACGCAAGGCATCCGACATAATCAACAACTCCATCAGGTTGTCATTTGACGGATTTGAGGTCGGTTGAATGATGAACATGTCTTCGCCACGAACATTTTCGTAGACTTCGACATAGACTTCTTGGTCATTGAACCGTTCGACGCGTGCGTCAACGAGACCAATGTTCAAACCGCGATGCAAAGACATTCTTTTTGCAATCGCATTTGCGAGCGGTAGGTTAGCGTTTCCAGAAATAAGTTTTGGTTCGGTCAAAGTAGGCATGCGTTTTTTCCCCAAGCTGCGCTTTGTGACAGATTCGTGACGTTGACACCGCTTAGCACGGCATTACAGTTTCAGCAAAGCAACAGAACCCTTGTGAGGATAAAATGGCTAATATTGACTACTTTTTTGCGACTCTTTCTCCCTATGCCTACCTCGCGGGGACGCGACTTGAAGCTATAGCGCGAAAATATGACGTTACGATCACCTATAAGCCGTTAGACATCATTGCACTTTTCGGACGCACGGGCGGCGTTCCTCCCAAAGAGCGTCACGTCTCACGCATTGAATACCGAAGCCAAGAGCTGATCCGTCAGGCTAAGAAAGCGAAACTACCGTTCAATCTAAAGCCAGCTCATTGGCCCACGAATGGCGCGCCGTCGTCTTATGCCTTTATCGCGGCTCAAAAAGCAGGCGGCGGTGATTTGGGTGTCTTGGCACATGCGATCCTTCGCTCTGTGTGGGCTGATGAAAAAGATATTGCTCAGGATGATGTTATCCGCGCGTGCCTAGCCGAAGCAGGCTTTGATCCAGAGCTTGCCAATAGTGGACTTTTAGTTGGTGCCGAAGAATATGCTGCCAATTTAGAAGAGGCGGTAAACAGAGGCGTCTTTGGCGCGCCGTTTTACATCACTGACGATGATCAACGTTTCTGGGGCCAAGATCGGTTGGATGACTTGGATGCGTATCTCTCAGGCACTCTTTAACAAAAGAGGGTTGATTTTTAGGTGAAACACACAGAATGCGGGCCTAGGATTTCTTACCAATCTTAGGCTCTGTTCCCTCCAAAAGCCGCGAGATATTCGCGCGGTGACGCCAAAAAATCAATGCGGCCAGTGCAGCGGTAAGCCACAGCATTTGGGACTGTCCCAGTACAAAGACCCACACCATCGCCGAGGCTGCTGCGACAAGTGCAGATAAAGAAGAGATCCGAAAAATGATTGCTGTCACCAGCCAAGTGGCACAGGCCAATGCGCCAAGTGGAAGAGCAAGGGCCAAATAGACACCTAAAACCGTCGCAACCCCTTTGCCGCCTGCAAATTTTAGCCAAATCGGATAACAGTGACCAATCATTGCTGCCAAAGCTGCTATATATGCGGCCATTTCACCAGCGAAATAGCGCGCCAGCAACACCGCAACAGCCCCTTTGCCGCCATCAAGGATCAAGGTAAACGCCGCCGCGGTTTTGCTTCCCGTGCGCAAGACGTTGGTTGCGCCAATATTGCCTGATCCAATGTCGCGAAGGTTGCCCAAGCCCATTATTGAGGCAAGCACCATTCCGAACGGAATAGACCCCAAAAGATAGCCAAGACCGCTCCACACCCAAGGGTTAGAGAGTGCGACTAAGGGTGTGGAGGTGTCCATGCTTTTTGGTCCTTAATTATGCGAGGGGATCTGCCCCATGGCGGTTATCACCATCGGTGCCTTTTTGTACATAAAAGTACAAGAGAACAAGCCATCCAACGATCGGAATTAGCGTCAACAACAACCACCAACCGGAGCGATCGGTATCATGTAGTCTACGCACACTTACCGCGAGGGTGGGTAGTAAAACTGCGAGTGAAAATAATAGATTGATCGCTGCAATAGTACCCAAAGCCAAGTCGAGAATGGACGTGACGACGCCCATAATTGCCGAAAATAAAGCGAACCACCAAAATTCAGAACGACTGGCGCGGCCTGAAAACTCAATATACTTGTTAAATACGGTCGAAACCGAGGTTTTAAAATCCATGAAATTGCATCCTTTATAATACCTCTATGCGGGTAATTTATCGCGTTTTAGAATGAAAAATAGGACTTTTTTCATGTTCAAAAACCTGTTGCCCGTTTACATAAGTCTCCAAAACGACCCCTTCGAGAGGACGTCCATCAAACGGCGTATTTTTGGATTTTGACCGTAACTTTGAGCGATCCAAAACATTCGATTTCTCGGCGTCAAAAACCAATAGATCAGCTGGCGCACCAAGGCTCAATCGTCCTGAGGCAAGCCCAAGCCGTTTTGCAGGGTTCAACGAAATAGCCTTGAACAGTGTCGCAAGGTCCAAGTAACCACCATGATATAGCGTTAGAACCGCTGGTAAAAATGTTTCCAACCCAACGGCACCAGAGGCCGCCTCTTCAAAGGGCAATCGCTTGCTTTCTTCGTCTTGGGGGGTGTGCATTGAGCTAATGATATCGATCAATCCACTTGCAACGGCATCTATGATAGCGAGCCGATCATCTTCGGATCTAAGCGGCGGTTTGACTTTGAAAAAGGTGCGATAGTCCGCTACGTCCATTTCGTTCAGTGTTAAATGGTGAATGGATGTTCCCGCGGTGATGTCTAGTCCATTCTTTTTGGCACGCTCAAGCGCAGGTAGGGCACGCGCTGTTGTGATTTGATCCGCGTGATAGCGCGCATTTGTCATCTCTAACAAAGCAATGTCGCGGTCCAATCCCATACGTTCCGCCATCGGGGACACAGCGGGTAACGCCCGAAGCGATGCAAATTTACCAGATGTTGCGCAGGCTCCTGCGGATAAATTCGGCTCTTGGGGGTGCGCAATGACCAAAGCCCCAAGTGATTTCGCATAGGTCAGCGCACGAGAGAACACTTTGGTATTTTGAACAACATGATCACAGTCAGAAAAGGCAACGGCGCCTGCGTCCAAGAGAAACCCGATTTCGGTCATTTCCTTGCCGTCGCGCCCCTTGGTTAAGGAGGCCATGGGCAAGACTTTCACAGGCGCCGCTTCGTTTGCGCGACGACGGATGAATTCTAATGCTTCGGGTGTGTCAACTGTTGGCAAGGTATCTGGTCGTGTCACGATTGTGGTTACGCCACCTGCCGCCGCAGCCAATCCAGCCGAGCGATAGCTTTCTTTGTGGCGCTCGCCTGGTTCACAGACTTTGACGCCGATATCGATGATCCCGGGGGCTAGGAATTTCCCTTGGCAATCAACAGTAACATCCGCAGAGCCATCATTTTCGACGATGATCCCGTCCTCAATCATGAGGGATCCCTCTGTTACGGTTCCTGCTTCGGGATCAATCAACTGGGCATTTGTGAAAAGTGTTTTCATACCAATGTTCCCCCTGTGCTCGCGCGACGATTTCGGGCGAGAAGGTCCATCGCAGCCATGCGTACGGCGACGCCCATTTCAACTTGTTCCTGAATAACCGAGCGGTTGATATCATCGGCCAACTCACCGTCAATTTCGACACCTCTATTCATCGGACCAGGGTGCATTACAATCGCATCCTCTTTCGCATAGGACAGCTTTTCGGCGTCCAACCCATAGCGGTGATAATATTCGCGCTCAGATGGGATAAAGCCACCATCCATACGCTCTTTTTGAAGACGCAGCATCATGACAACGTCCACATCTTTGAGACCTTCGCGCATGTCATCATAGACCTCGACACCAAATTCCGAAATCTGGCTTGGCATCAAAGTCGGCGGACCGACAAGGCGCACGCGGTTTTCCATTTTGCCCAATAGGATCAGGTTTGATCGCGCCACGCGGCTATGGGCGATATCCCCACAAATCGCGATATTGAGGCGATGCAAGCGGCCTTTGGCACGGCGAATGGTCAGCGCATCCAAGAGAGCTTGAGTAGGGTGTTCATGGCGACCATCCCCTGCATTAAGAACCGAGCAGTTCACCTTTTGCGCCAGCAAATCCACCGCACCAGAATGCGGGTGTCGAACGACCAACAAATCGGGATGCATGGCATTTAAAGTCATCGCCGTATCGATAAGAGTTTCCCCTTTTTTGATAGAGCTAGCCTGCATGGACATATTCATCACATCCGCCCCCAACCGTTTGCCCGCAATTTCAAAGCTGGCTTGGGTGCGTGTCGAATTTTCAAAGAACATGTTTATTTGCGTGAGGCCCGCCAACACATCCGTATGCTTGTGGGCTTGTCTGTTCAAACCAACATAGCTGTCAGCAACGTCTAATATTTCAGTGATTGCTTCGGGACGAAGGGGCTCGATCCCCAAAAGATGTTTGTGCGTGAAACTCATCGCCTAACCCTCGCTTTGTTCTTGGGGGTTATAGGTAGGCAAATTGCTTTGGGCAAGCAGGCATCTGAATTAAACGCCCCTTTCCGTTTCGCGAACATCACACTAAGTTAAGCGCATGGAATCGGACATTGATTGGCACACAGCACGGGCACTATATGAGTGGCAAGCAGAGCTTGGCGCGACCGACGCGATATTGGATGCGCCAATCAACCGTTTTGAATTGGACCAATCGACAAAACCCGCTGCCAAACAATCACCCAAAGAGCCCGTTAAACCGATTGCTGAGGTGAGCCCAAGTGATGTGGCAACTCAGCTTGCAAAACAAGCTACTGACATTGCAGGCCTTGAGCAGATCGTTCAAAGTTTTGATCTCTGTGAATTGCGAAAAGGCGCGCGCAAGTTTGTGTTTGCTCAAGGATCTCCTCAGGCGCGCATTTTGGTCATTGGGGATGCCCCGACACGCGCTGACGAAGATGCGGGCCATCCCTTTGCAGGGCGCGAGGGCGCTTTGTTCGACAAAATGTTCGAGGCGATTGGACTTGGTCGAGACACAGGATCCGATGCGACCGCGCTTTACCTCACGAATTTATTCCCTTGGAACCCTGCGCGAAAGCCTACTGCGATAGAAGTCGATATGATGTTGCCGTTTTTAGTGCGGCATATCGAGTTGAAATCGCCAGACTATATCGTCGTCATGGGGCCGTTGGTCTGTCAAGCTTTGCTCAAGAAATCCAGCATGCAATCCGCGCGTGGCAATTTGGTTGAGCTTGGGGGCACACCCGCTTTGACGATTTTCCCGCCTTCGTTCTTGCTACAAGACCCAAATGCGAAACGGGCCGCTTGGCAAGATTTGTTAATGCTGAAATCACGATTGGATGCATAATGTCCAGAATTGATGAAACCAAAGACTTTATTCCTGTGCGTATCGCGGTTTTGACGGTTTCGGACACGCGCAGCCTAGATCAGGATAAATCAGGTCAAACCCTTGTCGATCGGATCGAGTCCGCAGGGCACCGCGTGGTGGATCGCAAAATTATCCCAGATGAACGTCACGATATCGCGCAACAGCTACGGATGTGGATCGCGGATAGCGCGGTCGATGTTGTGATCAGCACGGGCGGAACAGGATTGACAGGCCGTGACGTGACCGTTGAGGCGCACAGAGATGTCTATGAAAAAGAGATTGATGCGTTTTCAACCGTGTTCACAATCATCAGCATGCAAAAAATTGGAACATCTGCGATTCAGTCGCGGGCAACAGGCGGCGTCGCAGGTGGAACATATTTGTTTGCCCTTCCAGGAAGCCCTGGTGCCTGCAAAGATGCGTGGGATGAAATTTTGGTGAAACAACTAGATTTCCGTCATCGGCCTTGTAACTTTGTTGAGATAATGCCGAGATTAGATGAACATTTGCGACGGAAATGATTTTCTGGTTCGTAGAATGTGAACTGGGCTCTATCTAAAATTGAACTAGATGATCCCTCAACAGATATTTTTAAGGTTGAAACAGAATGCGCTTCATCAACAAGGCTTTGACTGGATTATTATTTGCAAGCCTCTCTTTGGGTCTTCTCGTTTTTGCGGGATATGAAATTCAAACAGCAATTGGCGAACGCATGGGCCGCGAACCACGGGCACCTCAGGCGCGCGAACGTGTGTTCACGGTAAATGTCGTAACAGCGCAACCTGAAACGATTTCGCCGATCCTCGAAGCCTTTGGCGAAGTGCAAAGCCGACGCACCCTTGATTTGCGCATGGCTTCCGGTGGTCAGGTCACTATGCTGTCTGAGAATTTTGTTGAGGGCGGCCAAGTTGAGCAAGGCGAGCTTTTGGTGCGTCTTGACGATGCGGATGCGCAAAGTGCGTTGAGCCGCGCAACAAGCGATGTCGTGGATGCCACAGCCGAAGTGGATGAGGCGGCGCGTGCGCTCATCCTTGCGCAGGATGAACTTGATGCGGCACTTGCGCAAAAAGACCTGCGGGATCGCGCGCTGGCACGACAAATGGATCTAGCGCAACGCGGCGTTGGAACGGCTGCCGCGGTTGAGGCGGCGGAACTTGCGGCGTCATCGGCGTCTCAGTCTGTTCTGTCCCGTCGCAGTGCCATTGATCAAGCCAAAGCACGCGGCGCAAATGCGCAAACCCGCCTTGCCCGTGCACAGCTTGCGCAACAAGACGCCGAACGTCGTTTGAAGGACGCTAAATTATACGCGGAGTTTTCGGGAACGCTTAGCCAAGTCACATTGGTTCAGGGCGGTCTCGTCAGTAATAACGAACGTATCGGCAGCCTTATGGACCCCGCCCGTTTAGAAGTCGCTTTGCGTGTTTCAACAGAACAATATGCCCGCCTTTTGGACGGGGATGGCTCGCTTATTCGGGCTAATGCGACAGTGCAGTTGAATGTTCTTGGAACCGATCTTGAATCAACGGCTGTTCTGAGCCGAGATAGTGGATCCGTTGCCGCGGGCCAAACGGGACGTCTCTTGTTTGCAGATATCCAACAGGGTCGCGGACTCAAGCCTGGTGATTTTGTAACGGTGCAAATCCAAGAGCCCGAAATGAATTTTGTTAAACGTCTTCCTGCAACTGCGCTTGATGCGGACAATTCTGTTTTGGTTGTTGGTGAAGGAGATAGACTGGAAGAAGTCTCCGTGCGTTTGATGCGACGCCAAGGCGATGACGTGCTTGTCCGCTCTCGCGATATTATTAACCGTGATGTGGTCGCGCAGCGGACCCCTGTTTTGGGCGCTGGCATCAAAGTGAAGGCGCTCAATCAAGCGCAACCACTCGAATTGGAAGAGCGTGAAATGGTAGAGCTGACCGAGGAGCGTCGCGCGAAACTACTAGCGGCTGTTGAGGCCAACACCCGTATCCCGAAGGCCGCCAAAGATCGTATCTTGTCTCAGTTAAAAGAGGAGAAGGTCCCCGCCGAAATGGTGCAACGCTTAGAAAGCAGAATGGGAGGCTAGGCTATGGTACGCGAACTTCCTCAGGCTGCGGGCGGTATTTTATCGTATTTTGTGCGGCATAAGACGGCGGCGAACTTGCTGCTGGTTGTATTGATCATCGCGGGCCTCATGTCGTTGCCCCGCATGCGGTCGCAATTCTTTCCCGATATTATCGTAGATAACATTTCTGTTAGCGTGCAATGGCAAGGCGCGGGTGCCGAGGATGTCGATGATGCCATTGTGCAAATTCTGGAACCTGCGCTGCTTTCTGTCGAAGGTGTAACAGACGCAGAAAGCACCTCGACCGAGGGGCGTGCAAGAATATCGCTAGAATTTGAACCAGATTGGGACATGTCGCGCGCTGCAAGTGATGTCGAAACGGTCCTTAATCAAACCTCCAACCTCCCCGAAGATGCCGAAGATCCCACCATCGTGCGTGGATCATGGCGAGATCGGGTAACTGATGTTGTGATTTCTGGCCCCGTTCCAGTGGAACAATTGGGGTTGTTCGCCGATGAAATGGTTTTGCGGCTCTTTGCCGAAGGTGTGACACGAACAACCATTCGCGGCTATGTCGCCCCCGAAACCGTGATCGAAGTGCCGTCGGCAAACCTCATCGCTTATGACGTAACGATGCGCCAAATTTCGAGTGCGATAGCCGAAGAAGTGAGCGCAGACCCCGCAGGGGATGTGTCGGGCGCAAATGCCCGCGTGCGCACGGGCGTTGCAAAACGGACCGTTGAGGATATTGGCAATATTGTTTTGCGCTCAAACCCCGATGGGTCAACTCTTCGGATTGCAGATGTCGCGCAAGTCCGCGTTGAAGGTGTGGATCGCGAAAGAACGTATTTTGTCGGTGAAAATTCTGCTGTCTCCATTCGGGTAGACCGTTCTGAACAAGGTGATGCGATTGGTCTTCAGCATCAAGTCGAACGTGTGGCCCGCGAATTGGAAGCGACGCTCCCTGAAGGGACCAAAATCGAGCTCATCCGTACATTAGCGGAATTGATCACTGGCCGATTAAATATCTTGCTTGATAACGGTGCCAGTGGACTTGCCTTGGTTGTGATCCTTTTGTTTTTGTTCTTGAATGCACGAACGGCATTTTGGGTGGCGGCTGGAATTCCGACAGCCATGCTGGCCGCAGTTACCATCATGTACGTCTTTGGCGTGACGATTAATATGATCTCGCTCTTTGCTCTGATCATTACGCTTGGGATCGTGGTGGATGATGCCATCGTTGTAGGTGAACACGCCGATTATCAAGCGCGACAAGGGCATGATCCTATGGTCGCTGCTGAAAAAGCGGCCAAGCGGATGGCGCTTCCTGTTTTTGCGGCGACGTTGACGACGGTTATTGCCTTCTTTGGACTGGTCGCGATCGGGGGCCGATTTGGCAGCTTGATTGCGGATATACCCTTTACCGTGATCATGGTTTTGACGGCGTCTTTGATCGAATGCTTTATTATCCTGCCTAATCACATGGCGCATTCGCTGAGTTCAGGTGATAAAAAGCATTGGTATGATGCGCCGAGCCGTGTGGTCAACCGCGGCTTTGAATGGATGCGCGACGGTTTCTTTCGAGGGTTCATTGGATGGGTCGTGCGCGCGCGCTACGTGGTGATCGCAGGGGCGATTGCGCTTTTGGCGACGCAGGCTGTTTTCTTGATTTCTGGTCAAGTGCCGTGGCGGTTTTTCAACTCTCCTGAACAGTCCTCAGTGACCGGAAATTTTGCAATGTTGTCTAGCGCAAAACGCGAAGACGGCCTCGCCATGATGCGAGAAATGCAACGTGCAGTGGATGAAATTGGCAAAGAATACGAAGAAAAACACGGACGTAATCCGATCAAATTTGCCATTGCTGAAATTGGGGGCAATTCGGGCCGCCCTTTACCTGGATCGGATACAAAGACACCAGACCAGCTTGGGGGGATATCCCTCGAATTGATTGATCCAGACCTGCGCCCTTATTCGAGTTTTGCCTTTGTTGCCGACCTTCAGGACCGTGTTCGCAAGCATCCATTGGCGGAAACTGTGTCCTTCCGAGGGTGGCGCGGCGGACCGGGTGGTGATGCACTTGATGTTCAGTTTTATGGTGCAAGTGCCGAAACACTAAAGGCTGCATCAGAAGATTTGAAAACGGCTCTGACACGGTTTTCAATCGTTTCTGCCGTTGAGGATGACCTCTCTTACGACAAAGAAGAGTTGATCCTTGAGCTGACACCACAGGGTCAAGCCTTGGGATTCACGATTGATGGTCTTGGGACCGTGTTGCGCAATCGACTAAATGGTATCGAAGCGGCGACCTATCCAATGGGACCACGAAGCGCGACGATCCGCGTTGAATTGCCGGGCGATGAGTTGACGGCGGATTTTCTAGAAAGAACCCAATTGAGAACGGCGAGCGGAACCTATGTGCCATTGGCAGACATTGTGAGTGTTCAGCGCCGCGAAGGGTTTTCCACTGTGCGACGTGAAAACGGCATACGGTTGATATCGGTGACTGGGGACATTTCTGAGGATGACCCCAAAGCCGCCGAGCAGGTTATGGAAGCGCTTGAAAAAGAAATCTTGCCAGAAATTGCCTCCGTTCGCCAAGTTGATTTCCGCCTTGCTGGTTTGTCGGAACAGGAAAACAGGTTCTTGAACGATGCGCGGACTGGTCTGATTTTGGTTCTCACTGGAATTTACCTTGTTTTGACATGGGTCTTTTCAAGTTGGACACGCCCTGTGGTGATTATGGCGATCATACCGTTTGGTTTGGTGGGGACAATTTTTGGGCACTATGTCGAAAGCGTTCCGATGTCGATGTTCACGATTGTTGGCCTTTTGGGAATGACGGGGATTATCATTAATGACTCAATTGTTTTGATCACGACGATCGATGAACACGCAAAAACGCGAGGGCTTATTCCGTCTGTTATTGATGGGGTTTCGGATCGCCTTCGCCCCGTTATGCTAACCACAATGACCACTGTTCTAGGGCTATTACCACTGTTGTACGAGCGCTCATCTCAGGCGCAGTTTCTAAAGCCAACTGTCATCACACTTGTCTACGGATTGGCATTTGGGATGATCTTGGTGCTCTTGGTGGTTCCTGCGCTTGTTGTGATCCAAAATGATGTGAAAACCATGATCAAATCGCTTCGCTTTGCCATGCGCGCGCGGCGTCGAAACATTAAGATTGCATTTGTTGCTTTGTTTGCGGCTATCGTCGGATGGCTCGTGGTGACAATGGGATGGACAATCGCATTCGGGCGCGTCCCCGAGCTATTGAATTCAGCCCTTGGCCTAGGTGGGGCAACAACAGTCACACAGGCCTTAGGGCTATTCTCTGTTGGGGTGGTTGCTATTGTCGCGCTCGCCTATGTTCTAGCTTTCGCGAGCCGATTGATACCGAAACGACAAGGCAGTTAACGTTGGCATCCTGCAATTGAAACCGCTTTGCGTTCACCAATAAGTGTGAATGTGAGCTGGTTGCGTGCCAATGATGTTCCGCTGCTATCTCGAAGTTGGGCTGTCACCAATAGGTCCTTGCCTTCTCGACGGGTGTCTTGGACATCAACCCTTTTGTCCTTAGACGCATACTCTATAACCACAGTCTCTTTTGCGCCTAGGTTTGGCAAACGCAACGAAGCGTCAATGCGCCATCCTGAGTCGGTGGGGTGAATACGGCACTTTGCCTGTGTGCTATCTGTGCGGTCTGGAACAACATCCAAGAGCGCGGCCACAATCTTGGGAATTGGGCGTGTTCGCGTGGCGTCTAAGTTTTGCTGAAGCGTTAGATCAGCTGGAATACAGATATCCTCACAAATTCCAAGCCGCGCACTCAATGAGACAATAACAGGCGCATCAGGGTCTTGTGGTGTGATGTAGAGTGGTAGAACCATTCCATCGATGTAGCCCAGTGATCTCATATCGTCTGGTCCAAAGGGGAAGGGACGCGGCCATATGATTTGCACGTCTTTCACATTTGTGGATCCGCTAAAATTGAGCTCAGGCGGAATACCCGCATCCCCAGGAACCCGCCAATAGGTTTTCCATTTTGGCGCCAGCTTGAGTTCAAAAGCAGAGACATACTGTCCGTTATGTTGAACCCATCCGGTACTGAGGCTTGATGACACGATAGGCGAGGCGGCTTCGGCAAGGAGCGAACCCGCATAAAAGGTGAACGCCGTGGTGAGTGAGAGAAAATTGCGCATAGGACGGTGATGTTCGAATTTTACAGAAAAGCCAAGTAAATTTCCCGCGAGTATCTCAATTGAGCCATCAATGCGCGCAATTAGTCTTTGGGGGCCGCTGCGCGTTTTAGACGGTCATTGATCGCAACACCAATGCCATGGTTAGGGATAGGGGCAACAGCTATTGTGCCTTGACCGTTTTTGTCTAACTGCCGCAACATAGAAAATAGATTGCGCGCAGCTTCGTCCAGATCGCCGCCCTCAGACAAATTTAAATCACACTCCATCGCACCAAAACCTAATGTCAGCTCATCTTGAGAGAATGTAGATGCATTCAATCTGACCTCAGCGTTTGGCGCATAGTGCGACAGCATTTGACCAGGGGCCGAAATATGGCTTCCGTCTTTATAGTGGGTCATCGGGTAGCCAAGGATGGTTTCGAGGTCACTTTCGGTAATGCTCCCTGGTCTCAAAACTGTTGCAGTTGGTGCAAGGCCAACAATCGTAGATTCCAAACCAACTGCACAGGGACCGCCATCTAAGATTACGTCAACTTTACCGTTAAGCCCATCGAATACATGCTCTGCCGTTGTTGGGCTAATCCGCCCACTTGGGTTTGCAGATGGCGCCGCGATTGGACGTCCAGCATGTTCCAACACTTGCTGCGCCAAGGGATGCGCAGGCAGCCGAATAGCCAAAGTATCCAGACCTGCTGTGACCGTCGGCGCAATTGCATTGTTTGGCTTCAGGGGAAGTACGAGCGTCAAAGGCCCTGGCCAAAACGCTGAGGCCAACACATCCGCCGCCTCCGACCATTCGACGTAGTCTTTGGCCATCTCGACAGAAGAGACATGCGCAATGAGGGGGTTAAAACTGGGTCGCCCTTTGGCGGCATAGATGGCTTTTACGGCCGACTCATTGGTCGCATCCGCGCCCAATCCATAGACAGTCTCAGTTGGAAACGACACCAATCGCCCCTGAACAAGCAACTGTGCAGCGCGCTCAATAGAGAATGACGTTGGGTCCAAAATTTCAGTAGGGTGGATTACCATGTTTGACGTTGCGTTTTGGTTGAAGGGGTTGGGGACATCGGTAATTTAGCAATAACCGCACACATCGCATACTGTTTCTTGAGCTGTGTGCCAACCGTAATGTCGCTTTTATTCTAGGAGAGCTCATGCCGTATCGCGCCCCTGTTGATGAGTACAGCTATATCTTTGATCATGTTGTGGATTTTGATCAAGTTACGAAAACCACCCGCTTTGAAGAGGCGAATGGGGATATGGTCGCTGCGATCCTAACCGAAGCAGGTCGCATGACCGAGGAAGTTTTGTATCCCATCCAACGTAATGGTGACATTGATCCGGCTGTTTTGGAAAACGGTGTGGTTCGCACGTCCAAAGGGTTTGGTGAGGCCTATAAGGCCATAGCCGACGGTGGATGGGTCGGTATGTCTGCTTCGCCTGAATTTGGTGGAATGGGCTTGCCGATGACAGTGACGACGGCGGTCAATGAAATGATGGCGGCGTCCTGTTTGTCGCTTCAGCTTAATCCATTGATGACGCAAGGCCAGATCGAAGCCTTAGAGCACCACGCAAGCGATGACATCAAATCGCTTTACTTGCCCAAGCTGATTTCAGGCGAATGGTGCGGGACGATGAACCTCACGGAACCACAGGCGGGCTCTGATGTAGGGGCTTTGCGGTCTAAAGCGGAACCAAATGGTGATGGAACCTATGCTGTTTCAGGACAAAAGATTTATATTTCTTGGGGCGACAATGATTTTTCCGAAAACGTGTGCCACCTTGTTTTGGCGCGCTTGCCAGATGGTGTCCCAGGAACAAAAGGGATTTCCCTGTTTATCGTTCCCAAACGGATACCCGATGCGGATGGCAATCCAGGGGTCGCGAATTCCTTAAAAGTTGTGAGCCTCGAACATAAAATGGGTCTTCACGGATCGCCAACCGCTGTCATGCAATATGATGGCGCGACTGGGTGGCTGGTCGGTGAACCGCATGACGGCATGCGCGCAATGTTTACGATGATGAACAATGCCCGTCTCGGCGTCGGTGGCCAAGGGATCGGCGCGGCGGAAGGCGCTTATCAGCACGCGCTGGCCTATGCCCTAGATCGCAAACAAGGCCGCACACCCGTTCCTGAGGGAAGTGGCGCCATCATTGATCATGCCGATGTGCGCCGCATGATTTTAACGATGAAATCGGATATCTTTGTCGCTCGTTCGATTGCATTGGCGAACGCAGTTGCAATTGACATGGCAACCGCGACGGGAGGGGCCGAATGGTCGGCTCAAGCCGCATTGCTCACCCCGATTTCCAAGGCATTTGGTACGGATGCAGGGTGTCGCATTGCCGAAATGGGCGTTCAGGTTCATGGCGGTATGGGCTTTGTTGAAGAAACGGGTGCGGCACAATATTATCGTGATGTGCGCGTGACGGCGATTTATGAGGGGACGAATGGTATTCAGGCCATGGACCTCGTTGGTCGCAAACTCATGGATGGGGGCGAAGCGGCCTGCCATTTGCTGGATGATATCCAAGCCACATTAGAAACGGCGCGCTCTAAAATGCCGGATCTTGTAGAGCCCATTTGGCAATCTACAGAATCATTGCGTGAGGCCATAGACTGGATGGTTGCACAGAAGGACGTGAACGATCGTTTTGCAGGCTCAGTGTCATTCCTCAAGGCCTTTGCCCGCGTTTTGGGTGGCTTTTATCACCTTCGCGCTGCATTAGCAGAGGACGGGATTGGGCCGCGGACAAAATTAGCCAAATTCTACGTCACCTCAATCTTGCCTGAGTATAAAGGATTGCTTGAACAATCGTGCCAAGGGGCCTCGGACCTTTATTCCATGACGGTCGATGAGTTAAGCGCCTAGGGATGGTACAGACCCCTTGGACTGATCCCCCCCAAACTGGCGAAGCGATTGATATTGCGGAGGGCGTTAAATGGATGCGCCTTCCTTTGCCGATGAAGCTGGATCACGTGAATGTCTATGCCTTGGATGATGGAGATAGCTGGACGATCATTGACACAGGCATGAGCTCCAAAACCACGCGGCGGATTTGGGAAACGTTACTTGAGGGTCCATTGGCGGGCAAACCTGTGTCGCGCGTGATTGTCACGCACCATCATCCTGATCATGTTGGCTTGGCTGGGTGGTTTCAAACCGAGCATGGTGCTGATCTATGGACAACCCGCACGGCTTGGCTATTTTCGCGAATGTTATGTCTGGATGTCCAAGAGCTGCCCGTTGCCGAGACATTAGAATTTTGGACGCGGGCGGGCATGGACAACGAGATTCTCGCCGAGCGTGCCAATGGAAAACCGTTCAATTTTGCCGATGCGGTCTATCCCATGCCACTTGGCTTTAAGCGGATCAAGCAAGATGATGTTGTGACCATGGGGGGACGTCGTTGGACGGTTCACTGTGGTAATGGACATTCCCCAGAGCATGCAACGTTTTGGAGCATGGATGACAATTTTGTTATTTCAGGCGATCAAATCATTTCTTCAATTAGCCCAAATTTAGGGGTTTACGCGACCGAGCCCGACGCAGATCCCGTTGGTGAGTGGCTCGAAAGTTGCGAGCGATTTAGCACTCTGGCCAAAAAGGACCACTTGGTTTTGGCGGGCCACAAATTGCCCTTTATGGGGTTGCCCCACCGGTTAACCCAATTGATTGAAAACCATCATTCTGCCTTGGAGCGATTGATTGCGTTTTTGGATGAACCGCGCACTGCGGCGGAGTGTTTTCAGCCCCTATTCAAGCGCACGATTGGTGAGGGTGAATATGGATTGGCGCTGGTCGAGGCCGTGGCGCATGTGAATCACCTCTATCAAAATGGGCGTGTCACCCGTGAATTGGATCCAGACGGCGCCTTTCGCTTTCGTGCAAAGCCGCAATAGTTCCGTAAACTGCGACCATAAAGACCACTTCTTGTGGTGACAGCGTGCAAAGAATCCGATAACCAGACAAAAATTACTGACGAAAGGGTTCACTTATGGCTGAGCACAAACACGGTTCTATGGACACCACTGAACAAGAAAAAGCCTTCGAAGGCTTCATCACCATGACGACAAAGGCCGCAATCGCCTGTATCGTTGCTTTGGTTGTTTTGGCAATCGTAAACGGTTAATCAAAAAGGGGCATGGGATGCGCCTCTTTTTGGCATCACTTATTTGCCTGTCGCTTCTTTCAGGGTGCGCTGGGCAATATGTTTGGGCGCCAGACGAGGTGGTCGAACGCGTAAAATACCGCGATCCTGGCGCGCCAAGCCTGACGTTGTTTACAATGGTAAATAACGAAACTGGAAATGGAGCCCATTCCGCGTTGATGGTCAGTGGATCACAGCGCGTTATTTTTGACCCTGCGGGCACAGTGCGTCATGAAGCCTTGGTTGAACGCAATGACGTGATACATGGCATCACCCCGCAAATCTTAGATTTCTACACACGTGCACATGCGCGCAAAACGCATCATGTCGTGATCCAAACGGTTGAGGTGTCTCCAGCCGTCGCGGAACAAGCGCTGAACCTTGCTATTAACAATGGGCCGGTTTTTTCCGCACTCTGCGCGAATGCGACCTCGCAATTGCTTCGCAAGCTGCCAGGGTTTGACACGATTTCAGTGACCTTTTTCCCATACACTTTGATGAAGAATTTCCGCTACATCCCAGGCGTGCGCGAAGAGGCCTTGTTTGAATATGACGATGCCGACAAATCCAAAGCACTCCGCGCTTATGATCCGTCGCTTGTGAACCCACAATGAATTAACAAAGGCCGAGGGTGCATTGCCCCTTGGCCTTTCGCGAAAAATACTATCTCTTGGTGAGCGGAATTGGACGGGTGGTTTCACCCACACGAGGAGACGATAGGGATGGCACGCAAAGACGACACCGACGATCTAATTATTGCACCAGACCTGACCAATGCGACCCTGACACGCCCCATTTCGGGGTATGATCATACAGGTCAGTTAAGTGCAATTTCAGTTGTCGAAGAGCGTCCCCTGACGATTTTTTTGAATTCTCAGGAAATCGTGACCGCTATGACGATTGGTGATTATCCTGAATACTTGGCTCTTGGCTTTTTACGCAATCAAGGCATGCTCAAAGAGAGCGATCATGTCACGCGGGTCGATTATGACGAGGATATTGAAACCGTCGTTGTGCGGACTGAGGTTGCCACCAATTATGAAGACAAGCTGCAGAAAAAAACGCGGACAAGTGGTTGTGCTGTTGGGACTGTGTTCGGGGATATGATGGAAGGGCTAGAAAACATTCAATTGGCTCCAACTCAGGTGCGGACATCGTGGCTTTATAATCTCGCACATCAAATCAACCGAATGCCGTCGCTCTATTTAGAAGCAGGCGCAATTCATGGATCGGTATTATGCCAAGCGGATCAACCCCTTGTTTATATGGAAGATGTCGGTCGACATAATGCGGTAGATAAGATTGCGGGTTGGATGTATTCTGAGAGGGCATCGAGTGAGGATAAAATTCTCTATACAACAGGTCGCCTCACCTCTGAGATGGTTATTAAAACCGCACAGATGGGCATTCCCGTTTTAGTGTCTCGCTCTGGCTTTACTGCTTGGGGGGTGGACCTCGCCCGACAGGTTGGTTTGACCTTGATTGGTCGTATGCGGGGCAAGCGGTTTATCTGTCTCTCTGGAGAGGACAGATTAGGTTGGGACATTGATCCCGATCAAATCCATGAAGAGCCGAAAAAGTCTGGTCGAAAAGGATCGTCCAAATGACACGACCATTGGGGGTCATTTTAGCGGGTGGTCAAGCCCGTCGCATGGGGGGCGGGGACAAGGGGCGCCTTGATCTTGCTGGGCGGTCTTTGTTGGATCATGTGGTGACGCGATTAGCGCCGCAGGTTGATCAGATTGCATTGAACGCAAATGGCGATCCTTCGCGGTTTTCTGATATGTCCTATCCCGTGATCCAAGATAGCATTCCCGACTTTGTTGGACCTCTCGCAGGTGTCTTGGCTGGTCTTGATTGGGCGCAGGAGCAAGGGGCAGAGACCATTGTGACCGTGGCTGCCGACACGCCGTTTTTCCCAACGGATTTGGTCGCGCGTTTGATGGCCAAGGGGCATGGCATGGCCCATCCCTTGGTCTTGTCTGCAACGCGCGAAGAGGGGCGGCTCTATCGTCATCCGACCTTTGGCCTTTGGCCTGTAGCCCTTCGTGATGATTTGCGAGCGGCGCTCTTGGAAGGGGTTCGCAAAGTGGTCATGTGGACGGATCGGCATGATGGTCAATTGGTTGAATTTGACAAGGTTCCCTTTGATCCGTTTTTCAATGTAAATACTCCACAAGACCTTGAAACAGCGCGCAACCTATTAGGAGACATCGCATGAAACTCTATGGTGTGACGGGATGGAAAAACGCGGGCAAAACAGGGCTGATGGAGCGGTTGGTCACTGAGTTCGTTACAAGAGGGCTACGTGTTTCAACAGTAAAACATGCGCATCATAGTTTCGATGTGGATCATATCGGCAAGGATTCTCACCGCCATCGCGAGGCAGGCGCGAGCGAAGTTCTCTTGGCGTCTCGGAATAGATTTGCCCTCATGCACGAGCTGCGTGACGAAGACGAGCCGACGTTGCAAACCTTGTTGTCCAAATTAGAACCCGTGGATTTGGTGCTGGTCGAGGGCTACAAACGGGATCGCCATCCCAAGATAGAAGCCTTTCGAGCAGAAACCGGCAACCCCTTGATCGCCCCCGAGGATGACACCATTCGCGCGATTGCGAGCGATAGCCCTCTCGATGTGGATCGCCCCGTTTTCGATCTAAACGACACGCGCGCGATTGCGGATTTCATTATGGGCGAGGTCGGTCTTTGATCCCAGATGTGGTCATAACGCTAGATTGGTCCTCACGATCCAAACCGTCTCCTGTTAACCCCTGTGCGGACGCGATTTATACCTGCCTTGGGCGGCGAGGTGGCGATATCGAAACGCCAAAGTATCACCGTACGCGACAGGCTTGTTTTGACTATGTGCTCGCAACGTTGGACAGCGAAGCAAAAGCAGGTCATCGCGTGCTTCTTGGGGTGGATTTTGCGTTGGGCTATCCTACGGGCTTTGCCGAGGCGCTAACGGGGCGTGCCGAGGCCTTTGCGATCTGGGATGTATTGTCCGCGCACATAATGGATGCGCCAGATAATCGAAACAATCGCTTCGATGTTGCAGCGCGCCTTAACGAGCAAAGTCCAGGGATTGGACCGTTCTGGGGATGTCCGAGCACCATCCATTTAGACGCCTTGCCCCACAAAGGTAGCCAACGACAGGGACATGGGTTTCCAGAGCGCCGCTTGTGTGAAACGCATGTGCGCTCAACGCAAACGGTGTGGAAGTTATTCACAACAGGATCTGTGGGATCGCAAAGTTTGCTCGGCATTCCGATGGTGAATAGATTACGGAAAACCTTTGGTGACCAGCTGGCTGCTTGGCCGTTTCAATCCTGTGGCTCGGCTTCTGCCGTAGTGGCGGAAATCTATCCCTCTTATTTTGATCTAAACGGCGTGCAAGACGGTGATATTTTTGATATCAAAGATGCAAGGCAAGTGTACCGTGTCACCCAAGAATTCCTTGAATCTGATGTGGTTGGAAACACACTCGCCACCAAAGACCTGTCGCCCCTCATTCAAGAAGAAGGGTGGATATTGGGGGTTCCCTTGCCAGAGGTATCTACATGATTAAACCGCCGCCACTTCGAAATGATTGTTTTGCCTTGCCCGCAGATGTCGACTGGGTTCCCGTCGATCAAGCCTTGGCCGATTTGAAATCGCGGATCGCGGCGGTTGTTGGCGAAGAAACATGTCTAACTGAGGCGGCACAAGGGCGCATTTTGGCAGATGATATTACAGCCTGTCGATCTAGCCCTCCGCATGCAAATACGGCGGTAGATGGATATGGATTTGCAGGGGAAACGGCGCTTGGATCTGGTCCTGTCCATTTGACTTTGATCAAAGGACGTGCGGCCGCAGGTGAGCCATTCACAGGAACAGTCCCGATCGGGCATGCCATTCGCATCCTGACCGGTGCCAAGCTCCCTGAGGGTGTTGATACCGTGGTGTTGCAAGAAGATGTGTCTACCGATAGGACGCAAATTGCATTCAACGGACCCCTGAAAGCCAGGGCGAACACGCGTCAAGCTGGAGAAGATATTGCCGAAGGGGATATCATTTTATCCAAAGGTCGACGCCTGACATCGGCTGATTTGGCTCTGCTGTCCTCTGTGGGTGTTGCAGAGGTTCCTGTATTCAACTCCCTGCGCGTTGGCGTTCTCTCAACAGGGGATGAGCTGTGCCAAACGTCGGATGCGCCCGAAGAAGGACAGATATTTGATGCCAATCGACCCATGCTCTTGGCCTTGATTGCACAGTTTGGATTTTTACCTGTTGACCTTGGTATCGTGGGGGATGACCGCCAGTTGCTAAGCGATAAATTAGACCACGCAAGCCAAACATGTGATGTCATATTGACGTCAGGCGGTGCCTCATCTGGGGATGAAGATCACCTCTCGGTTTTGCTAAAGGACACTGGGTCAATGGCGATGTGGCGGATCGCGGTGAAACCGGGTCGCCCACTTGCGCTTGGTATGTGGCAGGGGGTGCCTGTCTTTGGGCTTCCTGGTAATCCAGTTGCCGCTCTGACCTGTACATTGATATTTGCGCGTCCTGCTATGTCCGTTCTGGCAGGCGGCGCATGGCAAGAGCCGCAGGGGTTCCTTGTTCCTGCGGCCTTTGAGAAATCTAAAAAAGCAGGGCGTCGAGAATTTTTAAGAGCAAGGATGAATGACGGCGTAGTCGAGGTTTTTAAGTCCGAAGGCTCAGGACGGGTGAGTGGTCTCAGTTGGGCCACAGGATTTGTGGAGCTCTCAGATGAAGCGCAGACAATTCAAGCTGGGGATATGGTGCGCTATATCCCGTTTAGCGCGTTTGATTAATCAAAGGTTCCTGCGACACGCCCCAAGAGCATAAAGGCCCGTGCTGTGCGCGTTTCAGAGAGAGCAGATACTTCAGCGTCGCTTGCGCTTTCCTCAAACTGGGAAAACCCTTTGTCAAACAGGCGCAAGAAATGATGTGTTGCATCCCTGAAGATGACGTCTTGCTTCATGCGGCCAGATGTCAGGGCCAAAGACGACCGATCGCGGATAGCACCTAATGCGGAAACGGTTTTCCCGCGTTCCCCTTTTGCAAAGCGGCGCCAAATTTCAGGACGCGCCAAATCTGGGCGCATGTCGTCCATGTAAATCCCGTCTTGGCTCAGCAAGGTAAGGATATCTTGTGCGGCTTGGATGAGCTGTGAGGTTTTACGATCTTTTAAAGCACGACGAAGAGAGGCAAATCCTTTTTCATCTTGCGCCGTCTCGGGGAAATTGAGCGCGCGCACGAAATCTTCGTTGCTTAGGGGCGGTGCGAGCTCTTCTGCCTGAGTGCCAAGGGCAAGAGCGGGTTGATCATCCTGTCCCGTTTCCACCTGTGCCGCAGAGACATTTTGGGCCTCAGCAACGCGCGTGGATGTGAACATCGTTAATGCGGTTTCTGTCTTGCGCTGAGCGGCGGCTATTTCGTCAAGCTTGCGCCCAATAGTCGTATCAGACGCAGGTTTCCCGACCAATTTGCTTTGTTCAATATAGGCTTTTCGCAAGGCATCGATTGCCAAATGCAATTTCTCGTTATCTGCTCTCATGCGTTGAGAGGATCGAATAACCACGATTGCGACCCAGATCATCGCGACTGGCATAAAGACCATGAGCGAGCCAACAAATGCGATAAAGAGCGTCGAGCTTGCGGCGTCCGCTGTCACGGACACATAGGCCGCAACCCCCATCCAGAGGATAGCCAATGCAACGCCTAGCCACTCTAGCCTTGAATTGGCTGGTGTGGTTTGGGTATTGTAAATTCCCTCTGGTGTTGGCGCGATCCGCTTTGGTTTGGTCATCCGCGTGTTAGCTGTAGGATATGTCTAGAATTTCGTAGGACTTGTCACCGCCAGGCGTGCGAACCTCGACACTATCACCGATATCTTTGCCGATAAGGGCGCGTGCGATTGGTGATTTGATGTTCAACAAACCTTTTTCGATGTTCGCCTCGTGCTCACCTACAATTTGCCATGCTTTTTCTTCGTCGGTGTCTTCGTCAACGACTTGGACCTTGGCGCCGAATTTAACAGAGCCGGACAAAGTCGCAGGATCAATGACTTCGGCCAATGACAAAATGCTCTCGATTTCTTTGACACGTCCCTCGATAAAGCTCTGTTTTTCGCGCGCGGAATGGTATTCTGCGTTTTCAGACAGATCGCCGTGTTCGCGTGCCTCGGCAATGGCTTTGATAATTGCAGGCCGCTCAACTGATTTTAATTGCTTTAACTCTACCTCTAGCGCGGTAAAGCCCGCGCGGGTCATTGGGATTTTTTCCATGTTCGTATCGCTGTTCTTATGTCACGTTTGATTGCAGAATATATTTAAGCATCAGTGTTATCTGAGCAAGGGGGTCTACGCAATCCACGATAAACAATCTAATTCTGTGATCTCACGAGAGGGTAACGTGACGTTTCCTCAAAAAAATGCGTAGCAATGCCGCAATGGGACAATTTATTGCAGCCAAAACATTGACCTTCACTCAACCCCCAAGCTAACCATTGTTGAAATAATATTACGCGTGTGACGCTGAGGAGGGCCACTTATGACTGCGATTGAACGTGAGGCAATGGAATATGATGTAGTGATCGTTGGGGCCGGCCCTGCGGGATTATCTGCTGCGATCCGTCTCAAACAATTGGATGCTGATTTAAACGTTGTTGTTCTTGAAAAAGGATCCGAAGTTGGGGCGCATATCTTGTCAGGCGCTGTTTTGGATCCGTGCGGATTGGATGAACTCATTCCTGATTGGAAAGAAAAGGGTGCGCCTCTCACGGTTCCTGTCAAAGAAGATAACTTTTATTTGATGGGGGAAGCGGGGCAAATTCGCATCCCGAATTTCCCAATGCCGCCTTTGATGAACAATCATGGCAACTATATCGTTTCGATGGCGAATGTCTGTCGTTGGATGGGTGAACAAGCCGAAGCGCTTGGCGTCGAAATATTCCCAGGCATGGCCTGTTCAGAAATCGTCTACGGCGAAAATGGCGAAGTCAAAGGCGTGGTTGCGGGTGTCTTTGGTTTGGAACAAGACGGCACAATCGGTCCCGACACAGAGCCGGGTATGGAGCTTCACGGTAAATACGTCTTCTTGTCTGAGGGCGTGCGAGGGTCCTTGTCCAAAGAAGTCATCGAAAAATTTGATCTTGCCCAAGGAAAAGAGCCGCAGAAATTTGGCCTTGGCATGAAAGAGATTTGGGAAATTGATCCTGCGAAACACAAAGAGGGCACAGTGACCCACACGATGGGGTGGCCTTTGGGTGGCAATGCAGGCGGTGGATCGTTTATTTATCACCTCGATAACAACCAAGTGTATGTCGGGTTTGTGGTTCACTTAAACTATAAAAACCCGCATCTTTTCCCATACATGGAATTCCAACGCTTTAAGCATCATCCAATGGTTGCTGATCTCCTAAAAGGCGGCAAGCGGGTGGCCTATGGCGCGCGTGCAATCACAGAAGGCGGATATCAGTCCATGCCGAAAATGGTTGCCCCTGGTGTGGCCTTGTTGGGGTGCTCTGTTGGCATGGTCAACGTTCCGCGGATCAAGGGGAACCACAACGCGATGCTGTCTGGCAAAGCTGCCGCAGAAGCGGCATATGACGCCATCCAAGCGGGTCGTGCGTCGGATGAATTGACGGCCTATGAAACCGAAGTGCGCACAGGCGCCATTGGTAAAGACCTCAAAAAGGTGCGTAACGTTAAGCCTATGTGGTCCAAGTGGGGTCTCATTCCCTCGCTCGTTTTGGGCGGCTTGGATATGTGGACGAACACTTTGGGCTTCTCACTCTTTGGGACCGTCAAGCATGGCAAGAACGATGCGGAGTCTTTGGAAGAGGCCTCCAAACATGCTGAAATCGACTATCCCAAACCAGATGGCACGCTGAGCTTTGACCGTTTGACCAATGTGTCCTTTGCAATGACAAACCACGAAGAGGCGCAGCCCTGTCACTTGCAGCTTAAGGATCCAACAATCCCGATTTCTGTGAACCTGCCGAAATATGCAGAGCCTGCGCAGCGGTATTGCCCTGCTGGTGTTTACGAAGTCGTCGAAGAAGAGGGCAGCGATCCACGCTTTGTCGTGAATTTCCAAAACTGTGTGCATTGCAAGACATGCGATATCAAAGATCCAAGCCAAAACATCAATTGGGTCACGCCCCAAGGTGGCGATGGTCCAAATTACCCAAATATGTAATCAACAGGGCGGCGACAAAGGCCGCCCTTTTTTATTGCGCTGCCAGTTGCTACTCCCCTTATCCCGTACTAAGTTTATTGTATCGTTTTGAAAGGGTCTCGCCATGCGCTTGTCTATTATTGCTATGTCTGCCGCATGTTTGTTCACGCTGTCCACGGTGCCGAGTAATGCAGGTGGCGCCGCAGGAGCCTATTTGGCGGGCAAAATTGCAACCCAACAAAGCGATTTTCAAAGCGCCGCTCAATATTACACGCGCGCTCTGGCCTTGGATCAGAGCAATCCACAAACCTTTGAACGTTTGATCTTTGCTCATATTGCCTTGGGCCAGATCGACAGAGCCAAAACCATTGCTGACAAATTCACCGCGGACGGATTTGAAAGCCAATTTGCAAATATGGCGATAATTGCTGAGTTGGCAAAGCAAGGTCGATTTGACCAAATTTCTGATCACATCAAAAACAACCAAGGGATCGGGCACCTAGTTGATGGGCTTATCAAAGGGTGGGCCTTTGCTGGTGCGGGTGATGTCCAAGCTGCAAGCGCGGCATTTGATGCCTTGGGCCAAGAGCCGGGTTTGGCGGGATTTGCAGCCTATCACAAAGCGGTCATGCTCGCCTCCGTGGGGGAGTACGCGGCGGCAGAGGGCCATTTTGCGAGTGTGGAAAATGACCCCACGCAAATGACACGCCGTGCCGTTATTTTGCGGATCAAGGGGATGATCCAGTTACAAGATTACGCCAAAGCCGCAACCTATATGGACGCATTGTTCAAAGGTGACATGGATCCTGAGCTTGCAGCACTGCGGCAGCTAATTGACGAAGAGGGCGAAACCGCCTTTCCCATTAATTCGGCATCTTTGGGAATTGCCGAAGTGTTTTTTGCCATAGCAGATGTTCTGAGCACTGAGGCAGATGACGAATATACCTTGGTTTATGGCAGGTTGGCTGAATACCTCAGTCCAGATCATATTGATGTTATCCTGCTGAACGCAAAAATTTTGGACCGTCTGGAGCAATACAAACTTGCAACTCAAGTGTATCGTAAAATACCCCAAGACAGCCCTATTTATCACGTGGCGGAAATGGGTCGGGCCGAGACGTTGCGCAAATCTGGCAATGTGGATGGGGCGATAGAAGCCCTAAGTCAACTTGCACGGACACATGCAGATATTTCAGACGTTCACACCAGCTTAGGAAATGTGCTGCGCCGAGAAGAACAATTTGAAGCGGCCATTGATGCCTATGACAAAGCCATCGCCTTGTTTGAAACCCCTGAAAGATCACAGTGGTTTACTGTTTATGGTCGTGCCATCGCCTATGAAAGGCTGGATCTTTGGGATCCTGCCGAGGCGGATTTTCGGCGCGCCTTAGAGCTGGCACCAAACCAACCACAGGTTCTAAATTATCTTGGGTATTCAATGGTTGAAAAACGCATCAATCTAAAAGAAGCCCAAGAGATGATCGAAACAGCCGTCGATCTGAGCCCTGACAGTGGTTATATCATTGATAGCTTGGGTTGGGTTCTGTTCCGTTTGGGCAAATACAGTGAGGCTGTTCCTTATTTGGAACGAGCGGCAGAACTGATGTCGATTGATCCGATTGTGAACGATCACTTGGGTGATGCCTATTGGGCCGTTGGTCGCAAGCTTGAGGCTCAGTTTCAATGGCAGCGGGCCTTGTCCTTTGACCCCGTAGACAAAGAAGCAGAGCGTATTCGTCGCAAGCTAGACGTTGGTTTAGATGCGGTTTTGGCTGAAGAAGGCGCAGAGCCTTTGTCTTTGGTTCAAAATGACGATTAAGACATTCGCTCCGGCTAAGGTGAACCTCTCACTCCATGTGACGGGGATGACCGCAAATGGCTATCACCAATTGGATTCCATGGTGGTGATGGTAGATGTCGGGGATCATATCACTGTTCAAGAGGCGGATGATCTAACGCTAACTGTGAGCGGCCCTTTCGCAGAGGGTGTTCCAAGCGATGGGTCGAATTTGGTCATGCGTGCGGCCCGCATGTTGTCGGATACGCGCGGGGCACAGATTACATTGGAAAAGAATTTGCCGCCTGCCTCTGGGATCGGTGGGGGATCGTCTGATGCAGCGGCGACAATCCGGGCCTTGTCTCGTTTGTGGGATATTCCCATGCCCTCTGTCCGTGATCTCAGCGTCTTGGGGGCGGATATCCCTGTTTGCATGTCGCCGTTTTTGACCCGCATGCAGGGTATCGGGGATAAGCTCGATCCCATTTGCGCGCCCCCAGACTATTCCATTCTGCTCGTCAATCCGCGTGTTGAGGTCTCAACCCCTGATGTCTTCAATGCTTTAGCGAGCAAGCAAAATTCACCAATGAGCGTCATGCCTGATTTGATGGGCGCCCATTGGTTGGATTGGCTCAGGGATCAGCGTAATGATCTACAAGCTCCTGCGATAGAGCTGGAACCTGTGATCGCAGATGTCCTAACGTGTCTTGAGGCAGATGAGGGCACGCTTTTGGCGCGGATGTCCGGGTCTGGTGCCACCTGTTTTGCCATCATGAAGGACGCAGATGACGCCACGCGTTTGGCCCATGACATACAGTCAAAGCATCCAAATTGGTGGGTCGCCAAGGGGCACACCTGTTTCCAAAGCTTTATTTGATGCGCTCAACCACATAAAGTGCGAGATCATCCAAGATATCCCGTAATGGATGCTCTGGTAGCGTACGAATAGCAACCTGTGCTTTTTGAGCCCACATCAGCGCATCTTGGCGGGTCGCCTCAATTGCGCCGTGGTTTTTCATCAGGTTGATCGCATGATCAAGGTCGCCCTCGTGCTGGTCGCCTTTTTCGATAGTCCGTTTCCAAAAGACGCGTTCATGCTCATCGCCTGCGGCAATAGCCTTGATCAAAGGAAGCGTTAGCTTGCGCTCACGGAAATCATCGCCGATATTTTTGCCTGTCGATTTGCTGTCGCCGACAACATCTAACAAATCGTCAACGATCTGGAACGCGACTCCGAGGGCATCGCCATAATCAAAGAGCGCCTGCGTATGCTGTGAATCTGCTTCTGCAATGACACCACCAACCTCAGTTGCGGCTGAAAACAGGGCCGCCGTTTTGCCACGAACGACCTGTAAATAAGTCTCCTCAGAGGTCGTTATATCGCGTGAGGCCGTTAATTGGAGAACTTCACCTTCGGCAATCGTGGCTGACGCAGTGGACAAAATATCCAAAACCCGAAGCGAGCCGGGTTCGACCATCAATTGAAAGGCGCGGGAAAAGAGGTAATCCCCAACGAGAATTGAGGATTTATTGTCCCACAAAAGATTTGCAGTGGCGCGTCCACGTCTTTGTTGGCTTTCATCGACGACGTCATCATGCAGCAATGTTGCGGTGTGAATGAATTCAACAGTCGCCGCTAAATGGACATGATAGGGACCCGTGTAGCCACAGAGCTCTGCAGCTGCGATGGTCAGCAAGGGCCGAAGCCGTTTGCCGCCTGCATCAACCAAATGCGCCGTTACTTCAGGAATGCGAGGTGCATGTTTGGATGCCATACGGTCCCGAATAAGGTCGTTCACAGCCTGCATCTGCGGAGCGAGCCTGTCCGCTAATAGGGTGTGTGGTTTATCCAAAACTTCCGTCACGGCTTTTGCTCCTCAGAACGGTATCGACTTTATCGTCCGGTAATCCTACATCTATACCATGAAAGAACTTTTGCGAACGAACGATATCGTGCTGGTCTCTTATGTTAAGACGATCTTAGACGATGTGGGTATAGCGACCTTTGAGCTAGACGTAAATACGAGTACGTTAGAAGGGTCAATTGGCATTTTGCCGCGTCGTGTCATGGTTGTCGAAAGCCAATGGGACGAAGCTGTTGATTTATTAGAGGATCAAGGCATCACTGGTTCGTTTTGATGGAAACAACATTAGATAAATTTCTGGGGGGCCGCCTCTTGGTCCACCAACCCAAATCTGGCTATCGTGCAGGGATAGATCCCGTCATGCTTGCGGCGTCTATCCCTGCGAAACAGGGTCAAATGGTGCTTGAGCTTGGCTGTGGTGTTGGCGTTGCCTCCCTGTGTTTAGCGAAACGGGTTACGGGTTTGACGGTCCATGGGGTCGAATTACAAAGAGCATATGCCGATCTTGCGCTTAAGAACGCCAAAGAAAACGATGTACCGCTGTCAGTACAATGTGCGGACCTTGCACATTTACCGGATGAGTTGAAATCACAGACCTTTGATCATGTGTTGATGAACCCCCCATATTTTGACCGCGATGCTACTGTTGCGGCTAGTGATGCAGGTCGTGAGACAGCAATGGGAGAGGCCACCGCGTTAAAAGACTGGGTCACGGTTGCGTCAAAACGTGTCCGAACGAAAGGAACCGTCAGTTTTATTTTTCGAACCGAGCGTTTCCCTGATTTGCTAAATGCGATGCCATCTACGTTGGGAAGTTTGCAGATGTTCCCAATTCAGCCACGCGTTGGACGAGCGAGCGAATTGTTCATTCTGCGCGCGAGGAAATTGGGGCGTGCTGCGTTCCGATTAGAGGCGCCAATCATCATGCATGAGGGGGCTCAGCATGGTAAAGATGGCGAAAGCTATCGCGAGGATATCCAACGCGTCCTTCGCCATGGTGCAGCATTACCTATACCAATGAGCTAAATTAATCACTCATATACGCCTTTTGATTATGCATGTGCAGCGTGACAAGACTCAGTTTCTGTGGTGGACTAATCTTGTTCAGTTCAAAGGAGATATTTTAATGAGCGTACTTTCTCATGTTCAAGAACTTAAGAAAAAACACCAATCTCTATCCGACGCAGTTGAGGTCGCACAGCGGTCTCCTGGTGTGGATGACCTAAAAATCCTAGAACTCAAAAAACAAAAGCTCCGACTTAAAGAAGAAATCTCGCGATTATCCAGTTAGACCACCAAAGCCCCGTTCAAGCGGGGCTTTTTATTTGCGCAAGGTGTCGCCGAAATTTAGCTTGGGAGACAATTCAACAATCTTTTGCTCTGGCGCTATACCTTGAATTTGATTGGCTATGATCTGAGCCGCTTTCACACCAATTTCTGACCGACAGGCATCCATTGTGGCAAGCTGCATGGGAAGCCCCTGCAACAGCTCAACCCCGTTAAACCCAGCAAGCCCAATATCCGTGGGAATGGAAATGCCCTGTTCCAGTAGATACAAAAGCCCACCAGCCCCAATCATGTCATTGGAATAATAGAAAAAATCGATGTCAGAATGGCGGGTCAACATATCAGCCGTCATATCACGCCCCTTAGCAAGGGCCGAGCCGCCAGAGTAAAACTCTTGATCAACGGTTTCGATCCCCGCTTTGGCGAGAACCTCAGTAAAGCCTTCAAATCGTTTGCGTGCCCTGTGATCGAGGGGCATTTTTGTGCCCATAAAGCCGATCTTTTTGTACCCTGCCTCAATGATCGCTTGGGCCATTTGGCGTCCAGCCCGTCGATGCGAAATCCCGACCGCGCAATCAATCGCCTCGCCATCGATATCCATGATTTGCACCACTGGAATACCCGCCGCGCGGAGCATCGCTTTGGAGGCGTCGGAATGCTCTAACCCCGCAATGATCACACCAGAGGGCCGCCATGACAGCATTTGATAGAGAACTTTTTCTTCTTTCTCAGGAAGGTAATCCGTAATGCCCACAACTGGCTGGAGATCGGTATTTTCCAGAACAGAATTGATCCCCGTCATGACTTCGGGGAACACCATATTTGACATGGAGGGAATAATAACCGCGACCAAATTCACCCGTTGGCTCGCAAGTGCACCTGCAATTTTGTTCGGAACATAGCCCAGTGTTTTCGCGGCCAATAAAACCTTTTCTCTGGTTGCTTGGGACACGTCACCACGATCGCGCAACACGCGGCTGACAGTCATTTCCGAAACACCTGATGCCTCTGAAACATCTCGAAGCGTCAAAGGACGATGCGTTGGCCTGCTCAATCTGGAAATCCTTGTCTTTTAATGAGACTGTAACCCAACTTTATATCGTGACGCAAGAATGCACAAACACTAAGAACCACGCAGATGTCAGGGGTGACATTGGTTTGACAACCGATTAAACCATGGGCAAGGCTCCGTGGCTCAACTGGATAGAGCAGCCCCCTCCTAAGGGGCAGGTTGCAGGTTCGAATCCTGCCGGGGTCGCCAATATTTGGCGCGGATCCCGTTGCTCACCATTCATAAATTTCCATTTTCTCCGCCGTTAAAACATACCCTGTTTCGGCCACTTCGGTGGACATGAGTTGAGTTCCCATCAAGCCTACAACCCAAACGGCATCCCAAAGGTTGTCACTTGGCCAAGGGTCGATTGTGCGGACGAGGACCAATTGATTGGGTGGAGGAGGGGGCGTGTGAATGCAGGCGCCGACATAGGGCACCAAAACGAATTCGGTCACGCCATCAGACCCCATCTCAATTGGAATGATAAATCCAGGCATTCTTATGTAAGCGCCATCCAAGGCTGAGTTCAGCTTGGTTGCATTGGCATCAAAGATTGGATTCCACGTATCATTGGCTTCGTCCAGCTCGCCTTCACCTATGATTTCTGCATAGGGGACACCTGGTGGAATGAGGTCATCCCACCCAATCTCAAGCGGTGTTTTTGCAAGTCCGAGATTGGGAAAGACTGTTCCAGCCAAGCCTATTGATAAGAGGGGTCTGCGATTCATAGCACTCATGTTTTCACCATCATACCGTCAGCCAAAGACAAGCGGTAGGCCCGCAGCGCAGGGACGATGCTGACAATCGCGCCTGCTAAAATTACCGATATTAAGACGAATAGCTCTCTCACAGAGGGTGGGTCAATTGTGAGGAAGAGACCAAAGGAGGCATCGATGATAGGCTGTGCGATGACTAATCCACCATAGAGCAACCCAAGCCCCAAGATCGCGCCAACTGCCGCGGTGAGTGTCGCTTCAATGATCAAAAGCCCAAGGATCGCCATCGGGCTTGCCCCCATCGCGCGAAAGATTGCCATTTCTCGGCGTCTTTCGCTGAGGCTGGAAAAAATGGTGGCCATCATGCCAATGAGCGCGGTGACCACAACCATTGCAGAGACCGCCAAGAGCGCCGTTTCTGCAATCCCCACGATGCCCCATAGCTCTTGGAGGGCGACACCAGGAAGGATGGCAAGAAGCGGCTCTTGTGAATAATTGTTAATGGCGCGTTGAAGTTTGAACGTTTGAAGCGGGCTTTTCACGCCGACAAGCGCGGCAGTCACCGCCTTGGGGGTAAGGTCCATTTGGCGAATGGCGTTCACTGGGGTTGTTTGCCCCGGAACTTTGGCGCCGCGTTTCCAATCCACGTGGATCGCTTCGATGGCCTCCATAGAGACGATAACGGTTCTATCGACGGGTGTGCCGGTTTTCTCTAGAATTCCGATGACTTTGAAAGGCTGGTCTTTGTGCTCTGTGAATGATGCCAGTCCATGTGCGACAACGATTGGATCGTTGACAGTGTATCCCAACGTCTTTGCCACGTCATGGCCGATAACAGTGTCGAATAGGTCAGACATCACCTGCCCCTGAGCAAAGCTGAGGCTGCGTCCTTGGCGATATTTATAGTGTTCAAAGAAATCCACGCTCGTTCCCATAACGCGGAATTGTCTATGGCTGTCGCCCAAGGATATGGGAACGCTCCAGTCCACTTCTGGTCGTTGCGCTATCTCTTGATAGCTTTGCCATGTGACATTGTTGGTGGCATTCCCAATGCGGAAGACGGAATATAACAGCAATTGCACAGATCCGGACCGCGCCCCAACAATCAAATCGGTTGCTGAAATCGTGTCCGCGAAACTTGCCTTCGCTCCAGTGCGCACTTTTTCAACGCCAAGAAAAAGCGCAACGGATAAAGCGATGGCCAAAATCGTCATTGCGACGGTCAAGGCCCGCGCCAATAGCGATCCAAATGCGAGACGCAAAATCATGTCGCGTGCCTTTCGATGGTGACGATATCATCCATCTGCACCACACGATCAAATCGTTGACCGAGGCGTGGATCATGGCTGACCATAACGAGGGTCGATCCGAGACTAGCAACTTGATCGAACATCAAGTTCAAAAAGCTAGACTGAGCCGTTTCATCAAGCGAGGATGTCGGTTCATCCGCTATCAAAATGGGCGGTTCTCCGATTAACGCCCGCGCAACAGCAACGCGCTGTTGTTGCCCGACGCTTAGGTTTGAGGCTTTGGACATGGTGATCTCTTGCGGAAGGGCGAGGGATTGGCACAGGTCCATTGCCGTTTGTTTGGGTGCAAGGCAGCGGTGTCGTCGCTTGGGTGCAAATTGTAATGGTAACAAAATGTTGTCCAATACCGACCCAAAGGGCAGCAAATTAAACTGCTGAAACACAATCCCAATATGATCAGCCCGAAAGCGGTCTCTGGACCAGCCTGACAGGGTCTTTAAATCGGTTCCGTCAACAGACACATGCCCAGTGTTGGCGAGAATGGTGCCGCATATCAGAGACAAGAGCGTTGATTTCCCAGACCCACTGGACCCCAATAAAAGAACCGTTTCGCCCTTATGAACAGTGAAGTTTGGAACTGTGATTGCAAATGAGGACTGCCCCGACCAGCGAAACTGGACATTTCTGAGCGCAATGATAGGAGCGTCCGACACGCTAGAACAGATCCCGCATATCAAGAGTAGGCGCGTCTCGCGTAACCTCAACGGCGGTTGCGCCTGTGGGAGTCACGATTTGGACCTCGACCTCGCGCGCATTCTCAAAGACATCAAAATAGTCAAATGCGATATCCGTCAATGCGCTGGGCGTGTCACAGGTCATGCTGTACTCTGCATGGAATTCAGTGTGGCCCGCTTCGTCCTCATGATCGTCATGTCCTGAGGCGTGGTCATGTGCCGTATCATGATCGTGCCCCTCATGATCCTCGTCGCCGTCTAGGTCCGCATGGGCGCCCTCAACGCGACAATCGGCATCTGTGGACATGCCAAATAGCTCTAGCGGTGTCTCAAGTATCGTCAGTGCCGCCTTAATCGCCGCGCGATCCTCTGCGGTTTCCGCAGAATGTTCAAACCCAACGATATCGGCACCTGGTGCAACAAGCTCCATCGCAATCTGTGAGCCCTCGATAGCTATATTGAGCTTACCAACTCCGTGTTCATGGCTATCAAGTTTGCGCATTCCTTCGGCGAAGGCAGGGTAGGTGAGGACAGAGATGGTAATTGGTAATAGAATTTTCATAGAAATAGGTCCAATATTTCAGAACGTTCAGGTTAGGCGGGCGGTGATTGGAAACTGTCACTCTTCGACGAAAAGTTATGTTAGTATATACCATATTTCAATGCGGCGTTTCTATGATCTGCGGAATTTTTCCTATCCAGCATAGCGTGATGGTATCGAGATGATTTTAATCCCCCGACCAAGCGAAATTGCTCAGTCGGGAGGTCGCTCACCCACGTAAACGGTGGTGGAGGATGATTGGGACGGCCAATTCCTCTTCGTCTGTGAGGTGACGGGTTAGGAATGAGCAAATTGTCTCACTTGTGTCGCGCAGGGCGAAGGCAGTTTCTTTGGCCTGCTTTTCGTCCAAATGGGTCAACTTGATCAAACGATTACCAGTCGTGGTGAAGTCGTCTAAAAACTGTTCCAAATCGTCATGGTCTTGTTCCAACACATCCAGCCCTGCTTTAAACCTTGGATCGGCTGCGAACAGTTCGGGAAAATAGCTATGATCTTCCCAATGGTGATGGCCATGCAGATTACGCACCAAGCCGTTACCATAATAGCTGAGGCGATCCGCATACTCAGAGGTCTCCATCGATTGATCGATATAGCTTTCTGTATCCGTCAGAATTTGGGATGCAACAGTTCGAAACATCCGGTGCGCCCCAAGCCAATGCTGGGTTTTTTCTTGGAACCCTGGATGACTGGACCACGCGTCTCTTGGGTATTGTTCCAACAAGAGTTTCATCTCTGAGGACATTTCTGGGCGAATAATTGGAGTATCAAGCATAACACGCTCCTTTCCTATTCGCATGATGTGGGGTGCTATAATACGCCCCACAAGTCCGTGTCGGACAACTCCGCTATGCGTTTTAGGACAGGCCTGCGTATTTAATCCCGCTTAGGTCGGCCATTTCGCGTTTCCAAGTCGTGATGTCATTTGGCGTAAAATCACTAAGGCGAGAGTGTCCACAAGCGCGCGAGAGAACTTGCATCAATTCAACGCTGGCTCCGAAATACCTAGCAAGCCGTTCTGCGCCCACTTGAACGTCCAAACGTTTTCTGAGTTCTGGCTTCTGGGTTGCGATCCCCACGGGGCAATTGTTTGAATTACACATCCGTGCGGCAATACATCCAACCGCTTGCATGGCGGAATTGCTAACGGCAACCGCATCTGCGCCCAATGCCATCGCTTTTGCAAAGTCTTCGGCAACCCGCAATCCTCCTGTTATCACCAAGGTCACATCGCGACCTGCACGTTTATCTAAATGCCGCCGTGCGCGCGCCAACGCGGGGATTGTCGGAACAGAAATGTGATTGCGGAAAATCAAGGGCGCGGCTCCTGTCCCACCACCGCGCCCATCCAGAATGATGTAATCCGCGCTTGCCTCCAAGGCGAAATCGATATCGTCCTCGATGTGATTGGCGGATAATTTGAACCCGATAGGGATGCCGCCAGAGCGTTCGCGGACTTGATCTGCGATCTTTTTGAAATCGGCAGGCGTGTGAAGATCAGGGAAGGTTGCAGGCGAAATAGCGGCTTGCCCAGGCTCCAATCCGCGTACATCGGCGATTTTTCCTTGGACCTTATCGCCAGGCAAATGACCGCCCGTGCCCGTCTTGGCGCCTTGGCCGCCCTTAAAGTGGAAGGCTTGGACTTTGCTGACGTGATCTAGGGACCATCCAAATTGTGCTGAGGCCAATTCATAGAAATAGCGAGAATTTTCCGCTTGCTCCTCGGGAAGCATGCCGCCTTCACCAGAACAAATCCCTGTCCCGGCAAGCTCAGCTCCACGTGATAAGGCTACTTTGGCTTCTTCTGATAGGGCGCCGTAGCTCATGTCAGACACAAATAGTGGGATATCAAGTTTGAGCGGTTTGTTGGCTTTGGGGCCGATGACGACCGAGGTATCGACGGCAGCCTCATCCAAAAGGGGCTTTCTTGCCATTTGAGCAGGCAGGATTTGGATATCATCCCACTGCGGGAGGTCTTTGCGGGGAACGCCCATTGCGCCCATTTCGCCGTGATGTCCAAGTTTGGACAGCCCATCTTTGGCCAGCTCGTGAATGCGTGCGACGGTCGGCTCTTCTGGCGTTGCAACAGCTTGGGGGAGGTCTGTCTTTGGCTCAGGGGCGGGATCGCCTATGTTTTGCGCGCTAAGGCTTGCATGTGTTCCGTCACAAAAAGGTGCATTTGCCGTGGCTTTGCATTGGCACAATGCGGCTGGACCATCTTTGTCTGCTGTGAATTTCAGAGGATTAATCCCTGTTCCTGCGTGTGACCCATCACAGAAGGGTTGCGTTTTCGAGCGCCCACATTTGCACCAGTAATAATCCTTATCTTTCGTTAATTCGACGCGGATGGGTGCCTTGGCTGCAATAATAGGAGGAGAAGATTGTGTCACGACGCAATGCCTTTCGTTTGTATAAATGGTCTTTCGTTATGATAAATTTATGAATGCGCTGCTGTTATTGTAAGGGCAGATGTTCATTATCGTGTCCTTCATGTGAGGGAATTGCAGAGTTTATTTATTCGGGCATTGAGTTTTGGTGAATAAATTGGTCTGTAAACCTTAATCACACAGGAATGATGCAGGAGACATTTTGGACAGCATAGCTTTACATCCTTTAGGTCAGGACGCCATCGTTATCCAATGCGCGTTGCGCGTGGATGATAAGGTCGTCGCACAGGTTCATGATATCAAAGCGCGGCTTGAAGAGCATGTGATTGATGGCGTGGTGGAAATTGTTCCCGCACTGACCTCTGTTCTTGTGCGGTTTGATCCAATACTCGTGTCGCGTGATCGCGTCCTAGAGTTCATTAAGCCGCATTGTGAATTGGCATCATTGCGGGATGTGTGCGTGCCTGCAGTGTCACGATTGTGGACGATCCCAGTTTGTGTCACGGGCCCTGCTGCGCCAGATTTGGCGGAAGTATCCAGCCTCACAGGGATAAGCGAACAGGCCTTGATTGAGGATGTGTTGACCGCATCCTTGCGCGTCTTGGCCATTGGGTTTGCCCCTGGTCAGCCCTATATCGGCATGTTGCCAAAGACATGGGATTTTGCACGTAAACCAGAGCTCACTGAGCAGGTCCCTGAAGGTGCCTTGGTCACGGCGGTGCGTCAGCTCGTGTTGTTTGCAAATTCATCCCCGACAGGATGGCGACAGATTGGACAATGCGCGTTTCGCCCGTTTGATCCGACGTCAGCAAACCCAATCCCTTTGAGAGCGGGGGATGGCATTGCGTTTCGCCAGATTGGGTATGAAGATATGCAATCGCTGATACGGGCCTCAGATCCCTTGGGAGGTGCCCAATGTCAGGATCTGTAGTCCATATTGACCGTGTGGGACCTGGAGTGTCTATCCAAGATTTAGGTCGCCGTGGCGTAACGGGTATGGGGCTGTCACACGGGGGTGCAGCCGACAAAATCGCACTTTATGAGGCGTCGGCTTTGCTAGGTGTCAACGTGGTGTTGCCTGCGTTTGAGCTGATGGGATCCCATGTGACATTGCGGTTTGAGTCGGATGTGGTGATCGCGTTGACAGGGGCCTCTATGAGCGTGGCGATTGGTGATCGACGCCTTGCCATGCACGCCTCGCACAGTATCCAAGCAGGAGAGGCCGTCACCATCCGCGTTGTGGATCAGGGGCGTTATGGCTATGTTACCCCGTCTTGTCCGATCCAATCTGATGCCCTGTTTTCCAGTCAAGCCGCACATATATCAGCAGGGATTGGACAGTGGGTGCAGGCGGGCGATCAAATTGGCCTTGGTGACGCGATGTGTCCGCAGGATCATCAAAGAACGCTTGACCCTATCGATCGGTTCAAAGGGGGCACTGTTCGCTATATTGCGGGGCCGCAAACTTCGCTGTTTGATCCCTTAACCATTGAGCGGTGTCATCAAACAGAATTTGCTGTGACGCGGACGGCCAATCGCCAAGGGGTCAAATTGGATTTCTCAGGCGACCCGTTTGACTGTTCTGCTGCCAAAGGGATTGCGTCGAATTTCATTGTCACTGGTGATATTCAAATGACTGGCGAGGGGCAGCCATATGTCTTGCTTAGTGAATGCCAAACGATTGGTGGGTATCCGCGGATAGGATCGGTCATATCACAAGACATCGCAATCTGCGCTCAGGCACCTGTAGGAGCCAAATTGCAATTTGTTCCAATCTCTCTAGAGGAAGCGGATAGCCTGCCTCCTTTGGGAGTAGAGTTTTTGAATAGCTTACGCTCCCGCGTGCGCGCCTTAATCCGTGATCCTCATCAAATTCCGGACCTCTTGTCGTATCAGCTCATTAGTGGAGTGACCTCTGGGAACGATGTATGACACCATTCCAGTATAGAAGGGGTGTCTTATGACCCAGCCTGACTTTTTATTAGAAACAGATCTGATCAATAGTGGATCACCTGTGATCGCAGGCGTGGATGAGGTGGGTCGCGGGCCATTGGCTGGGCCAGTGACCGCCGCTGCGGTGATTTTGGACCCGCTGAACATTCCCGATGGCATGAATGATTCTAAAAAGCTATCTGCCAAAAAGCGTGAAGGGCTCTTTGATCAGATCATGGCGACTGCGCAGGTGTCTATTGTCCATGTCTCTGTTGAAGAGATTGATGAGATCAATATTCTACAAGCCTCGCTCATCGGCATGGTGCGCGCGGTTGACGGTCTGGGGCACTGTCCCGATCATGTTTTGATCGATGGCAATAAAATACCGAAAGGTTTGACCATCCCAGCCACGGCTGTTGTCAAAGGTGATGCAAAATCATTGTCGATTGCGGCCGCGTCTATTGTTGCAAAAATAACACGAGATCGCTTGATGCACGAACTCGCAAATCAGTTTCCTGGCTATGGATGGGAAAAAAATGCGGGCTATCCGACAAAAATACATCAAGAAGCATTGGTCAAACTCGGTGTGACGCCTCACCATAGACGTTCCTTCGGACCAGTGCACAAGATCTTGTATCAAGAAAAATAAATAACCTTCTGTTTCAAAAAGAAATTGACCTCGAATCGTCTTTGACTCATTCTAGGGATCAAAGAAGAGCGCATAAGCGCCGCTTTATTGAGGCAGTAAAATGAAAAAAAGCAGTGTGAAGGAGGCGTCCGCGCTTCCGTTGAATACTATATTGGCTGGTGATTGCATTGATGTGATGAACAGCCTTCCTGAGGCATCCGTCGATCTGATATTTGCCGACCCCCCCTATAATCTTCAGTTAAAAGGCGATCTTCACCGCCCTGATAACTCCAAAGTTGATGCAGTTGACGATCATTGGGATCAATTTTCGTCTTTTGCGGCCTATGATCAATTTACGAACGCATGGCTCAAAGCCGCGCGTCGCTTGCTCAAGCCGAATGGTGCGATTTGGGTTATTGGATCCTATCACAATATTTTCCGCGTTGGAGCATCGATGCAGAACGAAGGATTTTGGTTGTTGAATGACGTCGTTTGGCGCAAATCTAATCCGATGCCAAACTTCCGTGGCAAGCGATTGACCAATGCGCATGAAACAATGATCTGGGCATCCAAGCAAGAATCCAGCAAATACACGTTCAATTATGAGGCGCTGAAGGCGTTGAATGAAGGCGTGCAAATGCGAAGCGATTGGGTTTTGCCGATCTGCAACGGTCATGAGCGTTTGAAAAACGACCAAGGCGATAAGGCCCATCCAACGCAAAAGCCAGAAAGTCTGTTACATCGTGTTCTTGTAGGTTCAACCAACGCTGGTGACGTGGTCCTAGATCCGTTCTTTGGAACGGGGACAACGGGTGCCGTGGCCAAAATGCTTGGCCGTAATTTCATCGGAATTGAGCGCGAAGAAGAATACCGCAAGGTCGCCGAAAAACGCATCAAAAACACGCGTAAGTTTGACAAAGAAGCCATCGCCGTGACCACCGCAAAACGGGCGGAACCACGGGTTCCTTTTGGGCAATTGGTCGAACGCGGCATGTTACGTCCAGGCGAAGAGCTCATGAGCTTAAACGGACGTCACAAAGCCAAGGTTCGCGCTGATGGGACTTTGATTGGAGAAGACATCAAAGGGTCCATTCACCAAGTCGGCGCCAAACTAGAAGGCGCCCCAAGCTGTAATGGCTGGACCTATTGGTGCTTTAAACGTGATGGAAAAACCGTGTCCATCGACATGCTTCGCCAACAAATTCGCGAAGAAATGTCCGAGCGTCCTCACTAGTTTTAAAATCATACAAATATTAAGCGCATGCAAACCCTTTGCATGCCTTACTTTCCGCCTGTGTCCTGACGCACAAGGTAACTGCCCCGCCTTTTGGTGGGGCTTTTTTTTGACTTAGCGCGGCAGGTCCGTTGTTCCCTTGTTGTAAGGGAGCCAATCGGTGATCTCTGGGTAATATTTGTCGCGCCATGCCCGCACGCGCGGGTTCATTGAACGCTTCCAAAGGCGCGGTGAGAGGGCTGAAAGAACCATGACGGGATAGCCAAACGGCAATTGCGGCGCTGTTGCGGCGTCATAGGTTTGCAGCAAGGGAAAACGGCGGTTTGGTTTGTAGTGGTGATCTGAATGGCGCTGTAGGTTAATCAAAAGCCAATTAGACGCCCGATGATCCGCATTCCATGAATGATGCGGCTGCACATGTTCATATTTGCCATGACCGAGATGTTTACGCGTCAATCCATAATGTTCGACGTAGTTGGTCAGTTCCAGATGACTGATTGCAACAAAAGCTTGATAAAGGAAAACCAACAGCCCGATCCAGCCGCCAATTAAAACCGCAAGCAGCATCATGGCCGTTTGCAATCCCCAATAAAGCCAAAACGGATTGCTTTTGTCTGTCCAAGGTTTATCGACGCGATCAAGCTTGGCCTTTTCGGCATGGAAAGCGGATTTGTAACAGCCGACAAAAACGCGTTGGAAATATTTGTAAAAGCTTTCCCCAAACCGAGCCGTCACAGGGTCGCGCGGTGTCCCGACGTAACGGTGGTGAACTTGCAAGTGTTCTGAGCGGAAATGAGAATAGAGAACCATCGAGAGCAACACATCAGCCAACAGTCGCTCCCTCTTGTCGCTTTGATGCATAAGCTCATGTGAATAATTAATGCCAACCGTTCCAGTGAGCATGCCGAGACTAAAGGCCGCGCCAATAATTTCCCAAAGGGCAAAGTCACTTCGGCTTAGGTAATAGATCGCCCAAAAGAGCGTGCCAAACTGAACAAACGGCCAAATCATCGTAATCAGCTTGTACCAAAAGAGAGCGTCCTCTTGGGTGTTGGGATCTGCGTTAACCTTAAAGGTGCCCGCGATTTCATCCATCATGGTAACGCCATACCACAGAATGAGGGCAGGGATTACAAACCAAAACCCACCTTGTGACACGGTGAAGATCGTGATCGGAACCAGCGCGAGAGAGCTCCAAAACGGGAGAGCATGCATGAACTTGGTTCCAATTGGGCGCATCGAAATTTTTTGCATGTCGGTATCCAGTGGCTCTCTAAGGTTCGGCTAGGTTTGAGTGGTATCAAATACTTTTCGCATCAAGGTTGGCAAGTCTGACGTGCGGAAATCGGCCTGTTCCACAAAGGTTCCCGTCGTAATGGCCCGATCAAATGGAACTAACGCTGTTTTTACCGTAAGTTTTAAGTGGAAATGGGTAAATGTATGCTTCACCTCTGAATTCAGGATTTTCCAATCGGCTTTGATTGGCGGCGTATCCTTCGGCGCATCGCTCCAGTCTGAGGTCGGGAAGCCCAACATCCCGCCTAACAATCCTGTGTCCGGGCGTGTCTCCAACAAGATCGCTCCATCAATGCGCCGCACAACATAGGCAATCCCATAGCGTGTTGGCTTGACCTTTTTCGGGAGCTTCTTGGGTAACTCAGCTTCGCAACCTTCAGCATTTGCTTGGCACACCGGCCGCCAAGGACATAGGCCGCAGGCCGGTTTCTTGGGCGTGCAAATGGTTGCACCTAAATCCATAACGGCCTGAGCATAGTCCCCTGGTCGCGCGTCTGGTGTAAGCAGTGCAGCCTTGTCCGTTAGCTCAGCTTTTGCCGTTGGGAGGGGCGTGTGAATGTTGAACACGCGCGACATGACCCGTTCTACATTCCCATCTACCACAGGGGCCGCTCGGTCAAAGGCAATCGAAGAAATGGCTGCCGCCGTGTAGGGGCCAATTCCAGGAAGGGTAATCAATCCCTCATAGCTGTCGGGAAATTGCCCACCGTGATCCGCAACAACTGCGCGCGCGCATTTGAGCAAATTGCGCGCCCGCGCGTAATACCCAAGGCCCGCCCATTCGCCCATTACCTCACTGTCCTCGGCCGTGGCTAAATCACTGACAGTGGGCCAGCGCGTGGTGAAGCGGTTGAAATAGTCTTTGACAGCAGCAACAGTTGTTTGTTGCAACATGACTTCGGACATCCACACAAAATAAGGATCGGGCATAACACCTTTGGCCCGATTACTCGGGGACACGCGCCACGGCATTTTGCGGGCATTGTGATCGTACCAATCCAGCAAATCAGATGATCTTGGAAGGTCACGTAACTTTGAAGTCGAATTCATGTTTATACTCTGGCATCCGCAGTATTTGTCTTTAAGATAGCATTGATGAATAGGATGCAAGTCATGTCCAGTCGGAACGGATCAACATTTGGATTTAAGCGCACAGCGAGCCTGCTCGAAGGCCGTATTCGCCGCGCGTCTGAAACCCGTGGTTTCGCCGAAAGCCGTGTACTGACGCATTGGGTGGATATTGTTGGTGATCAAACCGCGGAAATGGCGCATCCCATTAATGTCAGCTATGCACGCCAAGGCATGGGGGCGACGCTGACGTTGCTCACAACTGGTCCAAATGCACCGCTGGTTGAGATGCAAAAAGAGACCATTCGAAATCGCGTGAACGCCACCTACGGGTATAACGCAATAGCCCGCATAAAAATCACGCAAACCGCGCAGCAAGGTTTTGCAGAAGGGCGTGCTGTTTTCCAAAACAAGCGCGTTGATATCCCGAAACAAGAGTCCCAAGGTGTCATCCAAGAGGCACAAAACATCTCGCGTGATGTGGGGGATAGCAACCTTCAGCGCGCGCTTGAGACCTTGGCGAAAAATGTGTTAACAAAAAATAAATCATAAACTGAAAGGCACCTAAAATGTGGGGCAATGTCGTAAAATATCTCGGAGTTTTCGTTGTGGCAGGGGGGGTCTCCCTTTGGTTCACACAATCGAACAAAACAACTGAAACCGTGCAGCCGGCATTCGATTTGCCATTTGCTGCAAATGCGCAAGAAGCCTCAGACACATCTGAGGCCACAGAGACGCAAGTTGTTGACATGACACTTGGTGCAGAAGACGCGCCCATTAGCATCGTAGAATATGCCTCCTTTACCTGTCCGCATTGTGCATCCTTCCATGCGGATCAATTCAAAAAGATCAAAGAAAACTATATCGACACGGGCAAAGTAAAATTCACGTTCCGCGAAGTCTATTTTGACAAATACGGCATGTGGGCCTCCATGATCGCGCGCTGTTCTGGGCCTGATCGGTTCTTTGGCATGACCGATTTGATCTTGAACAACCAATCAACTTGGGCCCGTGCAGGCGGTGATCTTGCTATTGTGTCAGAACTCACCAAGCTTGGTAAAATTGCAGGTCTTAGTGATGAACAGTTGAACACCTGTATGCAAGATGCCGACAAGCTCCGTGCATTGGTCGCATGGTATCAAGAAAATGCTGCGCGCGATGATGTGAAATCGACACCATCCTTTTTGATCGATGGCGAGAAATACTCTAACATGTCCTTTGAAGAATTCGCGACAATTCTGGACGCAAAGCTGGCCGAGTAATGACAACGCCGCTTGATGGGTTAAAGGTCATTGAATTGGCGCGTATTTTGGCTGGCCCTTGGGCTGGCCAAACATTAGCTGATTTAGGGGCGGAAGTGATCAAGATTGAATCTCCCCAAGGGGATGACACACGCAAATGGGGCCCTCCCTTTGTTGAGCGGGGGGAGGATACATCAGCGGCCTACTTCCATTCTTGCAACCGTGGAAAATCAAGCGTCGTTATTGATTTCAAAACACCAGAAGGCCAATCGGCCATTCGTGACCTTATCAAGGATGCGGATATCCTGATTGAGAACTTCAAAGTGGGCGGCCTTGCGAAATATGGGCTAGATTACACAACCCTATCAGAATTGAACCCAAGGCTCATCTATTGCTCTATCACGGGGTTTGGTCAGACCGGCCCATATGCGCATCGCGCTGGGTATGATTATATCATCCAAGGCATGTCAGGCTTTATGTCTGTGACGGGTGATCCCGATGGGATGCCCACGCGCGCCGGTGTGGCCATCACAGATGTCTTTACAGGGGTTTATGCCACAACGGCGATCTTATCCGCGCTGCATATGCGGCACACCACGGGCAAAGGCCAGCATATTGACATGTCTCTCCTTGATAGTGCCGTGAGCATTATGGCCAATCAGTCGATGAACTATCTGTCGACAGGGGTTGCGCCGTCTCGCATTGGAAATTTCCACCCCAATTTATCGCCCTACCAAGTGTTTGAATGCAGCGATGGTCACATCATTATTGCTGTAGGCAACGATGCTCAGTTTGCGCGCTTATGTGAGGTTTTGAACCTCTCCGATCTGGCTTGTGATCCTAAATATGTAACGAATGCTGATCGTCTCGCAAATCGCGATGAGCTGACGGGACGTCTCACAGGTGTCACGCAAAAAATGACCAAACAGGGTCTGTTGCAGGCTTGCGAAGACAAGGGCGTTCCAGCTGGACCTATCAATTCACTCGATGAAGTTTTCGATGACCCCCAAGTGCGCCATCGTCAGCTTCAACTAGATTTCGACGGCGTGTCAGGGGTGCGATCACCGTTCAAATTTTCCGATGCGGACTTGGCGCTTGATCGCCCCTCTCCCAAGCTGGGCCAGCGGGATTAACGGCTCGGCAAGATTGGAGCAAGCAGCTGTTCCAAAGCGTCCTGATCTCTAAATTCAAGCCGAACAGGAAGTGCCATCACGTCACTGCGAAATTCACTAGGAAGACGGGCTGCGTCTTTTTCTGTTGTGACCAATTGCGCGCCTGTTTGCGCGGCCTCTGCCTTGAGACGCTTGACCAATGCAGGTGTCAAAGGCTGATGATCATCTAATGCCTCCGTGCGTAAAAGATTGGCGCCAAGAGATCTCAATGTGTCAAAAAACTTCTCTGGATGACCAATGCCTGCAAAGGCAATAAATTGACCCGTTTTCCAATCCATTCCCGTTTCAAGGGGCACGAGTTCCGCCCGTAAATGCGGTTGCGTGATATGGGATCCCCAAAGAATGGAGAATTTATCCTGCGCCTCAGTCTCACCAATGGAAATCACAGCATCCGCGCGTCGCATGCCTGCCGCGACGGGTTCACGCAAGGGGCCAGCCGGAAGGCATCGACCATTGCCAAACCCTTTGGCAGCATCAACAACGATCAACGACATATCTTTGTGAACCTTGGGATCCTGAAATCCGTCATCCATCAAAATAACCTGAGCGCCCTCGGCGATGGCTTGCTTGATACCAGCACCTCGATCATCAGCGACCCATGTGCGCGCAAAAGCCGCCAAAAGCAAAGGCTCATCCCCCACTTGACGGGCGCGATGCTGCGTTGGGTTGACCTCGATTGGGCCCTTAAGTTGACCACCATAGCCACGCGAGACAATATGGACCTCATAACCCTGGTAAATGAGGTGCTGTGCCAAAGCGATGGTCGTCGGAGTTTTCCCAGTCCCACCTGCATTAATATTGCCAATGCAAATTATAGGGCATTTCGCCCGCATCACCGCCGCAGTACCGACACGCCGCGCGGTTGCAAAGGCATAAAGAGCACCAAGAGGAGCGAGCAAGGTTGCACGTAAATCGAAGTGTTGCGGAGGTTTGAACCAAAAACGGGGTGCTTGCATATCTAAATGCCTATCTCATCCAAATGACCGAGCGCAAGGTCAACAATGTGATCTGTAATCTCGGCACCTTCGGTCATAACGCTCCATGCATTCAAGGCCATGGTGGCCGCATTGGATGCGGTCAACATATGTCCAACAGCTTGGGCCAGACTATCAGCGTCATTGACCATCCGCGCGCCGCCAACTTGGGCGAGTTTGGAATACAGCTCGGAATGATCTGAGCTATTGGGCCCATAACAATTCGCGGAGCCCACAGCCGCCGCTTGGGTGGGGGATGTTCCCCTTTGGCCTGACAAGAGGGAGTGTCCCAAAAAGCTGACCGAGGCCGCACGATAAAGTGCAATATCATCGCCCCTGTCGCAGATATGAATTCCAACTTGGATATTTGCATCTGGGGGAGAGTCTGCTTCCAAAATAACGCCGCGTAAATTGAATGTGCTCAAGGTGTGTGCGATCTCAGTTGCATGGCCCTCTGATTGGGCAGCGAGCAACAACAAGGTGCTGTGGCTTAGTCGCAGAATATTTTGATGCGCGCGCAAAATTGAGGGTAATTCGTCTGGACTAAGCTGGGCTGCATACCAACAGTTCCGTGACCCTATGCGGAGCGGCTCTTGATCGTTCTGTTCTTGGCTCTGATCCAAGGCGATAGAGGCCTGCATCGCGCCACAGGCGGTAAGTTTTTCGGGGACAATCCCGAGTTTGGCCAATGTATTTTGAGCTGCTTGATCGATGGGAAATATCGCATCAAAGCTTTGCAACGTCCGTTTGTCTGGATTCGGCAGAAACGCCATTTTACGTAAGGCAAATCCATCCGCGTGGGCGTCCGCCAAAATGGCACAGGTTTCTGGACCTTGGAACGTTGACATCATGGCATGCGACAAGCTTCCTCCAACCCAGATGACAACATGGGGTGCGAAAGAGGCAAAGAATTGGGATCGCGTTTGCGTCGTTTCCTGAAAATCGTTGAGGACAGTGATACGTGCATCTTGATACTCAAAGGTGATGTGCGTTGAGGTCAGGACGAGCGACAAGTCTGGACGCTGTTCAAGGATGCGGTGCACAAGCCCGCTGACGGCGCCATGGCGTGCATATTCAGAGACATAGATCCAAATCGCACTGTTGTCTGGCAGTGTCGTAATGCTGTCTGGTTGCTTCAGTGTGCTGTCCTCAAAATGCAAAAGTGGGAACGACGACGTGCCAATGATTTCTATAAATTGCGTATATCAATAAAAAACGCCGCTTCAAAGAGCGGCGTTTTGAAATCCAGAAGGAAGCTGGCTTAGAAGCCCAAACCTTCGTATTTCTTTTTAAACTTGGAAACACGACCGCCTTGGTCAAGAAGACGTGTGCTGCCACCGTTCCATGCAGGGTGCGCAGTTGGGTCAATATCAAGCGCCATTGTGTCGCCCTCTTTGCCCCAAGTTGAGCGCATTTTGATGATTGTGCCATCGGTCATTTTGACGTCGATGAAGTGATAGTCTGGGTGGATATCTTTTCTCATATCGCCAATCCTTATGCTTTATCGCCAGATAGCGGCTTGTAGTTTGTAACTTCTGCGATACGAGCAGACTTACCACGACGTGAGCGCAAGTAGTAAAGCTTCGCACGACGAACACGGCCGCGGCGAACAACTGTGATGCTGTCGATGTTTGTTGAGTAAAGTGGGAATACACGTTCCACGCCTTCACCGAATGAAATTTTGCGAACTGTGAAAGAACCCGCGATGCCTTTGCCGTTGTTACGTGCAATGCAAACGCCTTCGTAGTTCTGAACACGTGTCCGTGTGCCTTCGGTCACTTTGTAACCTACGCGAATTGTGTCGCCGGCTTTGAAATCGGGAATGTTTGCCCCGAGAGCGGCAATTTGTTCCGCTTCAATCTGTGCGATAATATCCATCGCTATTCTCCTATGCTTACGGTTGGTCCGTAAAGTTTGTTGCGCGCCTCAGAGCTCTTGGTCTTCGATCGGGTCCCGAAAAGTCAGCCCGCCAGAGAATTAGGTCGTCATTACTTGATGTGGAAGATCTGCATATTTATGACCGAAGGAGCCACAACAGAAAGAGGGGATATAGAATCCCCTTTAACCACTGGTGCGTTAATTAGTGACAAATGGGTGTGACCGCAAGGGATTTTCTTGCGAAAATACAGGTCATTTAGGGTGATTTTTGGTCAAAATCACCGATTTGGGCCCGTTAGTCTTTGCCGTGGTGATTTGTATAGGCCGCCCACAAATCTGGTCGCCTTTCTTGGGTGAGCTGATGCGATTGCTCTTTGCGCCATTTCTCAATCTTTCCATGATGCCCTGATTGCAGCACCTCTGGGATGTCGAGGCCGTTCCAAACCGGGGGCCGGGTGTATTGAGGGTGTTCTAATAGCCCGTTTGAATGGCTTTCTTCCTCGGTGGAGGCGGCATTTCCAAGAACCTCAGGAAGCAAGCGCACAGTTGCGTCAATCATCGCTTGTGCCGCGATTTCACCCCCTGTCAGGACGAAATCACCGAGTGAGACTTCTTCGATATTGTAGTGATCCAAAACACGTTGATCGACCCCTTCAAAGCGGCCGCATAAGAGGATGACACCAGATCCTTGGGACCATTCTTGGGCCTTGGCTTGGGTAAAGGGTTTGCCGCGTGGTGAAAGGTAAACAATAGGCCGCCCTTGCGGTGCGTTTGCCGCCGCGTGGTCTATGGCCTTGCCCACAACATCGGCGCGCAGAACCATACCCGCGCCCCCCCCTGCAGGTGTGTCATCAACGTTTTTGTGTTTGCCATCACCAAAGGCGCGCAGGTCAATTGTGTCCAAAGCCCACTTGCGATCTTGGAGGGCTTTACCCGTTAGACTCGCCCCGAGGACACCCGGAAAAGCCTGTGGAAACAAGGTGATAATCTGTGCTGTCCATGTTTGGGCCAGCCGTGGATTATGCTGCATCAATTCGCGTGGCTTGAGCGATGCAGAGATCGACAGTTTGCCGTGTGATTTATTCTGTGGCATCGTCCGGAAAGACCCCCGATGGTGGATCAGCGACAATACGACCTGTGGCGATATCAACGGTTGGAACCGCCGCTTTTGTAAAGGGTAAGAGGACGGTTGCGGATGTGGTTGGAAGTTTGATTTCCAATAAATCGCTCGCCCCATGGTTTTGTACGGATTTCACGGTTCCAAGGGCTGTTCCGCCTGTGTCAAAGACCGTCAGGCCAACAAGATCAGCGTAATAATATTCGTCATCCTCTGTTTCTGGAAGGCGATCACGCGGTGCAAAGAGTTTAACGCCCTTTAGGGCATCGGCGTCTTCTTTGGAGACAATGCCTGTCATTCTTGCGGTCAGGCCATTTTTGGTTTGGCCTGTTAAAACCAAATCAAAATCTCGCGACCCGTCTTCTGTGACCAGCGGGGCATAGTCAAGAATAGCAAGAGGATCAGCGGTAAAGCTTTTAAGGCGAACCTCGCCTTTGACACCAAAGGCGCCCCCAATAGAACCTACACAAATCAAGTCGCTCATGACGGGTTACCTTTCACAGAAACCGATCTCATTCCACTGTCCTCCAACGTCGAGACAGCGGTCAATTTGAATTGTATTTGATTGTGTTTCATAGATCATTCCAGCGACGAATGCGAGAGACACAAAAAATACAAGTCGAATTAACCGAAACATTTCAATACCCTAAGCGGAAAAAATGGCCCGAACCTGAATTCGGGCCAAATTGAATTTACTCTTCTGCAGGTGCTGCAGCTGCCTCAGAAGCCTCTGCTGCTTTGGCTGCTTTTTCTTCTGCGCGCTCTTGAGCTTTTTTGCCTGGAACCGCTTTTTTCGGGTTGTTGCGCTCTTTCTTAGGAAGCACGTCTGCGGCTTCTAGGAAGCGAGAGACACGGTCAGTGACCTGTGCGCCTTGGCCCAACCAGTACTGAACGCGCTCAACATTCATTTTTACGCGCTCTTCGCTGTCTTTTGGAAGAAGTGGGTTATATGTGCCGAGTTTTTCAACATAGCGACCATCGCGTGGCATACGGCTATCAGCCGCAACGATACGATAGAAAGGACGCTTTTTTGAGCCACCACGGGCAAGACGGATTTTCATAGCCATTGTTTGTTCTCCTTAAGAATGGCGGTTAGGGGCGGACCCCTAAGATTGGTGTTGTTTATGGTGTCGTATGACTTCCTGAATGATGAAGTTCAGGAATTTCTTAGCAAACTCGGGGTCGAGGTCGGCCTCGGTTGCAAGGGCTTCGAGACGCGCGATTTGGTTTTCTTCGCGTGTCGGATCAGAGGGGGGCAAATCGTGCTCTGCTTTGAGCTTGCCGACGGCTTGGGTATGCTTGAAGCGTTCGCCAAGGGTATAGACCAAAATCGCATCCAAGCGGTCGATGCTGGCGCGATGTCCTTTGAGAATGTCAGCAGCGCGGGTGACGGCGTCAGTCATGTTTTGATCCCCCAAAATGCGGTTCGGTATTGCGTCGGTACAACGTCGGTATTGCGTCGGTGCGGTATGTCATGCGATCACCTCACTTGGCGCGGGGTGACGATAGAGCATGTCTTCGCCCATATTGATGTTCATATAGGTCCGCTCATAGGTCGCCCCCATGCGTTCAGCCAATTTGACGGACCGCGTATTGCCAGGAACGATGTTCGAGGTAAGGGTGGTGAAGCCGAGATCCTCATAGGCCCAGCGGCGCGCGCGTGTTGCGGCCTCATAAGCGATGGAGCGACCTTCAAAGCCGTCAAAGACGACCCAGCCGACTTCGGGTTCTGGCCAACCTTCTGGGTTCCAAATGCCGCTGATGCCAGCGATGTCACCTTCTTTGGTTTCAATGGTGAAATAGCCGTAGCCATGCCAATGCCAATGACCCACATTCAGAGAGAACCAGCGCCATGCATCCCCACGATTTGGAGACGATCCGAACCCTGCGGCGCGCTTTTGATCCAAGAGGAAATTGATCATAGGCTCCGCATCGCGTTTTTCAGGACCGCGCAGGATTAGGGTGTCTGAGTGGAGCGTGGGGGCATTGGTCAGCATGGGCTGACCTTTCGGACATGCTGCCGCATGGCTGATTTTGTATCAGTTGAGATGCGATATGCTGCTGTTACCGTTTGCACGGAATGAAGGCGGGGATGCCTTCGGCGAGGATATTTTGGAAAAGAAGAAGGCGAGATCGGTTTATGTGTCATCTGTCACCCTCGTTCAAAGGGAGGCGGTATAGCTCATATTTTGTGAGACTATGGATATCGTCCAAGTTTGGCTCTGGAATAAGGGTTGCCTTCAAGCTACGAGCAAGGTTGACCGATCGTTGATTTGTTGGTTCGATTAACATGTTTGCGTGGGGCCAAGCGAAATTGCTTTTGGTAAAGTCGATAATTTCTAGCATTGCTTCTTTGATATAGCCCTTGCCTTCGTCTTTTTCAGACCACAGGCACCAAGCGATTTCTGGAACACGGGTCTTGGATAGCAAAATTAATCCAGCATGTCCTATAGGACGCTGTGAATTGCGATCTTGTAGAATGAAACGGCCCGTTCCGAATGTGGTCCATTGGCCAATGATGCCCAACAGTTTTTCCGCCACGTCTGGTTCAGATTTTGGTCCGCCGAGGTAGCTTTCGCGTGGAGATGCATAGAAATCACATAAGGCCTTAAGGTCATCTATGATTGGTTTTCGCAGCGTTAGGCGAAGCGTATGTAGAGTGGTGGCAATCATAGCTTATTTCTTTTTCCCGAAACCGCTGAGGCCGCCGGGGAGGCCGCCGCCTATTCCGCCGAGGCCGGGGAGTTTGCCAGGAAGGCCTGCGCCCATTTGTTTGGCGGCGGCTTCGAGGGCTTTGGGGTCCATTTGGCTTGGGTCCAAACCAGCGGGCATTCCGCCGCCTTTGCCCATCATGCCTTTCATGGCTTGTTTCAGCATGCCGCCTTTGCCCATTTTGCCCATCTTTTTCATCATGTCTGACATCTGGCGCTGCATTTTGAGAAGCTTGTTGAGATCGCTGACCTCTAATCCCGCCCCTGCGGCGATGCGCTTTTTGCGGCTGGCTTGTAGAATTTGCGGATTGGCGCGTTCTTTTTTGGTCATTGAATTGATGAGGGCCACTTGGTGGCTGAGGACTTTGTCGTCAATGCCTGCCTCCGCGGCTTGTTTTGCCATTTTGCCCATACCAGGGAGCATGCCCATGATGCTTTCCATGCCGCCCATTTTTGACATTTGTTCGAGCTGCATTTTCAGATCGTTCATGTTGAACTGGCCCTTTTGGAACCGTTTCATCATGCGTTCGGCTTGTTCGGCCTCAATGGTTTCTTGGGCTTTTTCAACCAAAGCAACGATATCGCCCATGCCAAGGATGCGGCCTGCGATACGATCGGGCTCAAAGGTTTCGATCGCGTCCATTTTTTCGCCAAGTCCGACAAAGCGGATTGGTTTGCCCGTGACCGCGCGCATCGAAAGTGCTGCACCGCCGCGGCCATCGCCGTCCATTCGCGTGAGGACAACGCCTGTGACGCCGATTTTGTCGTCAAATTCCGTGGCGACATTCACCGCGTCTTGACCCGTGAGGCCATCTACCACCAAGAGCGTTTCGCGGGGGTTGGCCACATCGCGCACGGCGGCAGCTTGGGCGATCAGTTCTTGGTCAATGTGCAAGCGGCCCGCGGTGTCGAGCATATAGACATCATATCCACCCAAGGCAGCTTGGGTTTTCGCGCGCTTGGCAATGGCGACGGGGTCTTCGCCTTTGATAATGGGGAGGGTATCGACGCCGATTTGAACGCCCAAGATTTGTAGCTGTTCCATCGCGGCGGGGCGATTGACGTCGAGGGAGGCCATGAGAACACGCTTGCCATCTTTTTCTTTGAGGCGTTTGGCGAGTTTGGCCGTGGTTGTGGTTTTACCAGAGCCTTGCAAGCCGACCATCAAGATCGGTGCGGGAGGGCTGTCGATTTTGAGCTTGCCTGCGTCTTCGTCCCCAGTGAGGACATGGACCAATTCGTCATGCACGATTTTGACGACTTGTTGACCGGGTGTAATGGATTTTGTGACGGCCTGGCCTGTGGCCTTGTCTTGGACTGCTTTGACAAAATCACGCGCAACAGGGAGGGAGACATCGGCCTCGAGGAGGGCGACGCGCACCTCACGCAGAGCGGTTTTGACGTCATCTTCGGATAAGGCACCTTGTTTGGTCAGTCGATCAAAAACGCCAGAGAGGCGGTCGGACAGATTTTCAAACATCGTTTTTGGTCCTTATTCCTAGTTTCGCTCAAGAAGATATAAGAACGGTCCCTGCAATATACGATAGCCCCCGTGGGCGAATCCTCGCTGACGGGGGGCGATCCTAATAGTGACTAGGACCGGAAGCTTATGACTTCCGTGATTTTTGGGGGATTTAACGTGAAACGGGGGGAGAGTCAATCTTGCTTTGATAGGATGTGGACGAGGCTTTGGTGTTGCAAAATTCTGAGGGGTTGATCACACTCGCATCTGAGACTTGGGACAGTGACATGTGAAGGGCGCCGGTGATGGAGAATTGGGATGAGGTGAAATCCGCCTTTAAGGTTGTCGAAGCGGGCACGGTGAGTGGCGCGGGCAAAGCGTTGGATGTTCATCATGCGACGATCATTCGTCATATAGATGCCCTTGAGGCGCGTATGGGGGTGAAGCTGTTTCAACGTCATGCGCGTGGGTATACGCCGACTGAAGCAGGGCAGGATTTGTTTCGCGTGGCTCAAGCCACGGAGGATCAGTTTTCCCAACTCGTGAGCCGCCTCAAAGGACAAGGCGATAGTGTCGAAGGGGAAATCGTTGTGACCTCTTTGGTGGAAACGGCGGATGCTTTGGTGCCTTTGTTGGATCGCTTTCAACGTCAACACCCTGATGTCCGCATTCGATTTTTGACAAGTGAGCGTGTCTATCGGCTTGAATACGGCGAGGCCCATGTTGCCATTCGTGCGGGATCGGCGGTGACGGATCCTGACAATGTTGTTCAACCTTTTGTCAAAATCCAAGTGGGCTTGTTTGCCTCACACGCCTATATAGATCGATTTGGAATGCCAAAGGGAATTGAGGATCTGAAAACCCATCGGTTTGTGTCTCATGATATCACGCCTGCGCGTGCGCCCCATTTCAAATGGTTGGCTGACACGGTTCATGAGGATCAAATTGTATTTCGTGCGACGGACGTGCGGGCCTTGCACACGGCGATTAACTTGGGTGTCGGGATTGGGTTCGTTGAACGCGGAAAAGCCGCGCAAGAGGGCTTGATCGAAGTTGTCCCACCGCTGGAGGCATGGGAAACGACCCTGTGGTTGGTGACGCATGTTGATTTACATCGCACGTTTAAGGTGCAAGCCTTGTTGGCGCATCTAAAAAAGGCCGCGCCTGATATGGTGATAGAGCTTTAATCTGACGGTTGGGCGAGTTCTTGATCCAAGAAGGCTTCAAAGGCATCCAAATTCACCGCTTCGAATTGACCAAAGCTTTGCATCCAGATGCTTGCGTCGCGCATGGCGTCTGGCTCTAGTTTACACCATTTCACCCGTCCGCGTTTTTCTTGGCTAATGAGGCCAGCTCTGGTTAGGATGCCGAGATGTTTGGAAATGGCGGCGAGGGACATGTCAAAGGGCTCGGCGACATCTGTGACGGCCATGTCATCCTCAAGCAACATAGAGAGAATGGCGCGGCGGGTTGGGTCCGCAAGGGCAGCAAAGACGTCATCAAGATTTGTACTCATACCGGCGTCTTACGAAGAAAGCGGATCAATCGTCAACCATTTGGTTGAATATGCCGAAATGTCCTGTTTCAGGGGTGAGGCCGGCAGATTGACGATTGTGTCGCAGTGTTGATGTCAATTATATTCATTAATTACAATGGCTTAATTAAATTTCTCCTGATGCCTAAGCCATGTTGACTCGGATGCGCGGTCAATTTAACAACACCCTCAAGCATCCAGAAGGATTTGTGGCGTGTCAGACCGAAATGAAAATGATCCCTTGGCATCATTGGAAGACAGGATCGACGCCCTAAAAACTTCGCAGGCACCGAAAGGTCGTCAGGATGAGCACTATTCAACAGCGCAGCATGCCTGGCGAATGGTGATAGAGTTGGTCGCGGGACTTGGGATCGGCTTTGGCATGGGATACGGCTTGGATGTTCTGTTTGGAACTTTGCCGCTGTTTCTCGTGATATTTACATTACTGGGCTTTGTGGCGGGCGTGAAAACAATGATCGGCTCTGCAAACGAAGCACAAGAGAAAATACTGGCCGCTGAGGCCGAAAAAGAAAGAGGGTTTGACCGTGGCAAGTGACGCACACACCGAAGAAGCGGGTTTGGTTTTCCACCCAATGGATCAATTTATCGTCAAACCGTTGTTTGGTGAAGGTCCTATTCATTGGTACACAATCACCAACGTAACTTTGTGGATGGCCCTAGCGGTTGCTGCGGTTGCTTTGTTGATGGTTGTGGGGACATCGCGTCGTGCGGTTGTTCCAGGTCGCTCGCAGTCAATCGGTGAATTGGCTTATGGCTTTGTCTACAAAATGGTTGAAGACGTCACTGGCAAAGACGGCGTGGTATTCTTCCCTTATGTCATGACATTGTTCATGTTCATTGTGATGGCAAACTTCCTTGGTCTTTTGCCAATGTCATTCACGACAACATCTCACTTTGCCGTAACAGCAGTGTTGGCGATGTTTGTTTTCTTGACTGTAACCATCGTTGGCTTTGCTAAGAACGGCACCAAATTCTTGGGCCTCTTCTGGGTGGCATCCGCCCCCTTGGCCTTGCGCCCTGTGTTGGCGATTATCGAATTAATTTCATACTTCGTGCGTCCTGTGAGCCACTCTATCCGTCTTGCGGGTAACGTTATGGCCGGCCACGCAGTTATCAAAGTTTTTGCAGGATTTGCCGCGATCTCAGTGATTTCGCCGGTCTCTATCCTCGCAATTACGGCAATGTACGGACTTGAGGTCTTGGTGGCCTTTATCCAAGCATATGTCTTTACTATTCTGACTTGTGTCTACCTAAAAGATGCTCTGCATCCTGGTCACTAAGTTTGAACACGCTACTAAATATTAACTTCCCATCGTAAGGAGAATACAAATGGAAGGTCAACTAGCACACATCGGCGCAGGTCTTGCAGCAATCGGTTCTGGCGCAGCAGCTATCGGTGTTGGTAACGTTGCAGGCAACTACCTAGCCGGCGCTCTACGTAACCCATCAGCAGCAGCATCACAAACAGCGACATTGTTCATCGGTATCGCGTTCGCAGAAGCTCTAGGTATCTTTTCGTTCCTAGTCGCTTTGCTTCTAATGTTCGCCGTTTAAGTCTTCGCGGAAATATTCCTTACGGTCGAGCGGGCCTTTGATGGCGCGCTCGGTTCCCTCAGGTTCCGACGGAGGACGATATGGCATCTAACACGACCGAAGCCACCAGTCAGTCAGCAGGGGCGGCAGCATCAAATGCTGGTATGCCGCAACTAGATTTCTCGACATGGGGCAACCAGATTTTCTGGCTGTTGATCACACTTGTTGTGATCTACCTCGTCCTATCGCGCGTTGCGCTACCCCGCATTGCTGCGGTATTAGCTGAACGTCAGGGGACAATTACAAAAGATATCGCCGCAGCTGAAGAGCTGAAGGCGAAAGCGGCGGCGGCTGAGGCTGCGTATAACCAAGCATTGGCAGACGCCCGTGCAGAGGCTTCACGCATTGTCGAAACCACCAAAGCCGAAATCAAAGCAGATGTCGAAGCCGCAATGGCGAAGGCAGATGTTGAGATTTCTGTAAAGACCGCTGAAAGCGAAAAGGCAATCGCCGAAATCCGTGCGACAGCATTGGAAAGCGTTGAAGAAGTTGCAACAGCGACAGCTGGTGAACTTGTTTCGGCACTCGGTGGTAAATCAGACGCAAAAGCTGTTAAGTCAGCGATTGTATCACGGATGAAGGGATAAGATCATGCGCGTTTTAGCAACACTATTCGCCATCGTATTTGCAAGCCCTGCAGTCGCGGCGTCTGGCCCGTTCGTGTCTTTGGCGAACACCGATTTCGTCGTGACGTTGGCATTCATCACATTCATCTTGGTTTTGTTCTATTTCAAAGTCCCAAGCATGATTGGAAAAATGCTCGATCAACGCGCTGATGGTATCAAGTCTGAACTCGACGAAGCGCGCGCTCTTCGTGAAGAAGCCCAGAGCATTCTGGCCTCTTATGAGCGCAAGCAAAAAGAAGTTCAGGAACAAGCGGATCGCATCATTGAATCTGCTCGCAGCGAAGCGCAGGCGGCGGCTGAACAAGCCAAAGCGGACCTTCAGGTCTCTGTTGCCCGTCGTATGGCGGCTGCTGAAGAGCAGATTGCATCGGCTCAGGCATCCGCGGAGCGCGACGTGCGTGACGCTGCAGTAACGATTGCTGTTTCTGCGGCACGTGACATCATTGCGAAACAGTTGACGGCCACAGAAGGCAACAAACTGATTGATGCAGCGATTTCAGATGTGGAAACAAAGCTTCACTAAGAATTGCGGTATCGCAAACGAGAAAAGGCCCCGAGCAATCGAGGGCCTTTTTCTTTTGTGGTGACCTGTGTTGTCGCCTCGGTATCCAAACTGTTCATGTCAGAGTGCACCCCCTTTCGGGGATGCAGGCCTATCGCGTTATCGTTTGCCGTAATAGAGACCCACGACATGTTCCGCCTGAGCAAAGAACAACCACCGAGAGGTCATAACGCCCAAGATGTGGGAGAGCACCGCAAAGAGCGCAAACCAGTGATTGAACGGCAAGGCGAGTAGGACCAAAGGTGTCCCCACCATCAGGATCAGCGAAATGATCCGAAGCTTTGCTGCGTGCTTGCGTCCGACGACATAGGCAAATTCCTTTAACAGGTAGTTTGTTCCAGTGTGCGGGGGCTCAAAGGCCCGAACGCGTCCCATTTCCCCAAGACCCGTCGCCGTTTCCAACGTGGTGCCTGACTTTTGCAGAGCGCTATCGCCCCACATCCAATAGGCCAGTTGGATAACGCCAGTGATCACAAGCAACACAAGCGTCAAAGTGATGCGACCTGACAGGAGTGCACCACCTGTGAGCGACAGCGCCAGGAACAGAACTGGCGTGATTGGCGTGTTCCAGCGCGGAATGGTTTTGAGCTGTGTGTAAATCATCGCTGTGCAGAGCACCGTTCCAAAGGAAAGCGCCGCGCCCAGCACACCAAGTAGCGTAAAGCGTGTGTCAAAAAAGACCTGCCCCAAGGCGACGAGACCCATAACCACTAGGGCCGCCACAGCGAACCAGGCTTCTCGGCTGAGCCAACTGCTTCGCCATTGGCTAAAGGCTTTGAGTGCGCGTTCTGGATGGCCCAAGTGGAATGTTGAGGCCAGTAAGCCGCCCACGGCAAAGACATAAGCAATCAGATAAAATCCAAATGCCATCATGCCCGTGACGTTTGGATAGCCAAGCCCTAAAAACATCAACAAGCCAAAGCCCAAGCCTGAGAAGGTTGTGAAAATAATAACGGAGGGTGCTGGATGCATCAGATTTTCTCCAATTGTTTGTTAAGCCAAGCCATAAAGCCAGTTGTCTCTGTTGCCACCGTGTCCAAATAGGGGGCCAAAATATCGACCTCTTCTAAAGTGTCCTTTGGACGCGGAGGGAGGTATTTATTCACAGGTTTCGTGCCCATTTCAGGCATCAAATCCATGCCGCCGCGTTCCTTGGTTAAGACGCTGACATTGCTCTCTGGATCGTTGAAATCCCCGAAATGACGCGCGCCCGCAGGACAGGTGCGCACACAGGAGGGCACTTGATCCTCTGGTTCTAAGTTATCGTTGTAAATGCGATCCACACAGAGGGTGCATTTCTTCATGACTTTTTCTTCGGCGTCCATTTCGCGTGCCCCATAAGGACAGGCCCATGCACAAAGGCCGCAGCCAATACAGGCGTCTTCATTTACCAAGACGATCCCGTCCTCGGCGCGTTTGTAAGAGGCCCCCGTTGGACAGACCGTCACACAGGGCGCATCGTCGCAATGCAGGCAGGATTTCGGGAAATGGATGAGCTGGGCTGGGCCTTGCTCTGGCGTGATTTCATAGCTGTGAACACGGTTAAGGAAGGTGCCAGACGGGTTCGCCCCATAGGGATTTTGATCACTGAGAGGCGCGCCATAGTTCTCGGTGTTCCAGCCTTTACAGGAAATCACACAAGCATGGCAGCCAACACAGGTATCCAAATCAATCACAAGGCCGAGCTTGCGGTCGGTTGATGTTGGGAGATCGGTCATAGTTTGGTCCCCTTTTGAAGAATGTCCAGACCTGGGGCGATGCCCCAGACCCCTGAGTATTTGTACAAAGATGAAATACGGATCATTTCCCCACCTTCCACGCCAATTTGCTTGGCCCTTTTTCTACGGGTGAGGCGATGGGCGGCAGGTTGGGTTGGCTTTCGCTTGGGGATTTGGTTTTTGAGATTTTGACACGCAGGTCGAACCAAGCCGCTTGGCCCGTGATTGGATCAGAGTTCGCCCATCTGAGGCCATCCCCTTTGGGGGGTAAGAGTTCGTGAATCAAGTGATTGAGCAAGAAGCCTTTGGTGGCCTCTGGTGCCTTTTCATCCAAGGCCCATGCGCCTTTGCGTTTGCCGATGGCGTTCCATGTCCACACGGTATTTTCGTTCAATGCCGCCATTTCCGCCACAGGAACCGTAATCGTGCCATGAGGGGAGGTCACTTCGGCCCAATCGCCATCCGCGAGGTTATTTTCCTGCATTAAACGGGTAGGTAGGTACAGTGGATTGAGGCCGTGGATTTGCCGTAGCCATGCATTTTGGCTCCCCCAAGAGTGGTACATCGCCATGGGGCGTTGCGTGAGCGCATGGATGGGGTATTCAACGGGATCGCTATGGCCGTCTTCTAGAGGCGCATACCATATTGGAAGGGGATCTAGTGTTGTTTTGATCCGCTCGCGCAAATGATCGGGGGGTTGGCGATCCCCATGCCCTTCGGCGGCGCGTTGGAATTTGCGCATGGGTTCGACGTAGAGTTGGAACAAGTAGGGTTCAGGCTTATCGATGATGCCCATTCCCACAGCCCAGTCTTGGTAGGCCGAATTCCAAGGTTTATAATAGAGAGCGGCATCGGGGATATGTTCCACGAAAAAGCCACCGTTTTCGATATAGGCGTCAAGTTGGTTTGGATTGACCTCCCCACGACCAGACTCCGTTCCGCCCGCGCCCCGAAACCCTGCGAGGGGTCCGATGCCGGGTTTGCGGATGTGGTTGGTGATGTAATCTGCGTAGTCGGCATATTTCTGAGACCCGTCTTCATTGGTGAAGGCCGGAAGGTTCAGCCGCGCGCCGAGTTCACAAAGCACGGATTGAAAGCCGCGCACATCGCGGTCGGGCTCAATCACGGGCCAGCGAATGGCGTCGGCGGCTGCATCGGCTTCGCAAATAGGACGATCCAGGAGGCTGATGCAATCGTGGCGTTCCAGATAAGTGGTATCGGGCAAGATGAGGTCCGCGTAAGCCACCATTTCCGAGCTATAGGCATCCGAATAAATGATGTTCGGAATGACATAATCGCCATTCTCATCCTTGTCCGTGAGCATGTCGATCACGCCGCCAGTATTCATTGAGCTGTTCCAGCTCATATTGGCCATGTACATGAACAGGGTGTTGATCTTGTAAGGATCGCCTGCGTGGGCATTTGAGATCACCATATGCATCAACCCATGCGCCGACATTGGGTTTTCCCATGTAAAGGCTTTGTCGATGCGCGCAGGCGTTCCGTCATCCTTTAGGGCGAGGTCCTCAGGTCCATGGACAAACCCCAAGTGCGGCCCGTCCAGTGGTGCGCCGGGCGTGACCTTGCAATGGGGTTTGGGGTGGATTGTTGCGGGCTTGGGATAGGGCGGTTTAAAGCGGAAGCCCCCCGGCGTTTCGACGGTGCCCAAGATGATTTGCAACATGTGCAAAGCGCGACATGTTTGGAACCCGTTGGAATGGGCGGAAATACCGCGCATTGCATGAAAGCTCACAGGACGGCCCGTCATCTTGGAATGGGTTTCACCGCGAAAATCCGTCCATTCCTGATCCAGCTCGATCGCCTCTTCAAAGGCGACACGGGCGATTTCATTGGCGATGGCACGGATTTTACCAGCCGTTATGCCGACTTTATCCGCGACTGCCTCGGGCGCATATTTCGGATCAAGGTAGCGGTCGATCATTTGGTGGAATACTGTGCGGGCCGCGCCGCTGGATCCGTTCAAATCAGGCTGCACCCCTTTTTTATCAAAGGGCGTGAGTTTGCCTGTTGCGCGATCAATCACCAGCTCTTTGCCGTCCTCATCGCGCACCAAAAGTCCCGTTTCGGGGTCGATCAACACAGGCGCATTTGTGTATTGCGCCAAATAGGTGAGATCAATTTTACCTGCTTTGAGCAATTCATGAACAAGTGCGAGGATAAATAGACCATCGGTGCCAGGTGTGATGCCAACCCAGTCATCCGCGACAGCATTATAGCCTGAGCGAATAGGATTGACGCCGATGACTTTGGCACCGCGGGCTTTGATCTTGCCGATCCCCATTTTGATTGGATTGCTGTCGTGATCTTCAGCGACGCCAAAAATCATGAAGAGCTTGGTATGATCCCAATCCGGTTGACCGAATTCCCAAAACGCACCGCCCATTGTATAGATGCCAGCGGCCGCCATATTGACCGAACAAAAGCCACCATGTGCGGCATAATTCGGGGTGCCGTAACTTTGAGCCCAGAGGCTCGTGAAAGACTGTGATTGATCGCGACCTGTAAAGAAGGCAAGCTTTTCTGGATTTTCATCGCGGATCGGCTTGAGCCAATCAACGGCGATGTCGAGCGCTTCGTCCCAAGAGATTTCTTCGAACTCACCTGACCCACGTGGTCCAACACGTTTCAGAGGTGCGCGTAGACGAGAGGGTGCATTAACCTGCATGATCCCAGCTGAACCTTTGGCACAGAGCACGCCTTTGTTGACGGGGTGATCCCTATTGCCCTCGATATAGGCGACATTGCCATCCTTGAGATGCACATTGATCCCACAGCGACAGGCGCACATGTAACATGTCGTCTGTTTGATTTCGTCAGATACCTTAGGCGATGTGTCAATTATTGGTTGATCTTTCATCGTAGTCCCCCCTGTTTCGCTTCACGCTAGTTTGAACAAACCAAACAGCGCAAGCCCAATTACCAAAAATAGGCAAATCGGGCGGTAGTATGGTTCGAATTTTGGATTAAAGAGCTTGGATCCTATGAGGACGCCAATCGTTGACGGAATGGCAAAGGCCACACCTCTGAGTATCGCGGTGCTATCCATCATGGAAAACGCGGATTGAAAGATAAACCCGCTTGCCGCACCAAGAAAGAGGTAAAGCGTTAAGGACGCCCGCATCTGCCGTGCATTTTTGTTTGAATTCAGCGTGTAAAGCGCGATGACCATACCCCCGATATGCGCAATGCCAGACATGATGCCCGCAGCGATCCCCGTCAGGACAAGGCCATAGCGCCCTTTTAAAAGTGTGAGATTGATCTTGGCGAGTTGGAGCGCGGCGAGGACCAGAATGCCGATGAGGGCAAGACATTGCGATTGATAGGCTGGCAAAGTTGTGGTCAGCATCAGGCCCAAAGGTAGGCCAAGCACAGACCCGATCCAGAGCGTTGTGGCCATGCCTTTGTCTGCGTCCTTCCAGCCGCCTTTGAGCATCAAAAGACTGGCGGCGAGCTCAATCCACCATAGGATGGGGATAAGAAGAACGGGAGGCAAGACGAGAGCCGCACTTGCCATAGCAACAGCAGATTGCCCAAACCCTGTGAACCCGCGAACGATACCAGCCACAAAGCAAACGGCGGCGAGGTAGGTGATTTCAAATGAGGTCAGGGCAAGGGCGTCTATCATGAGCTATCCTATGTGTGGTCCCCGCCGTGGGCGGGGATGCCTTCGGCGAGGATATTTGTAAAAAGAAGAAGCATTAGCGCGCATTGAGAGGCACATAGTCCCGCATATCTGGGCCGTTATAGAGGGTGAGGGGGCGAATGAGGATATTGCCTTGGAGCTGTTCCAAGCATTGGATGATCCATCCAGGCATTCGGCCTATGGCGAATATGGGCACATAGAGGTCCATGGGAATGCCGTGCAATTGGTAGATCACGCCAGAATAGAAATCGACGTTCACATTTAGGCCATGCCGTGAGTAGGGTTTCATCGCGTCAACGACGCCTTGCAGGATCTCATACCATTCCGGTGCGCCCATTTCTTCGCCGAGCTTTTTGACACCGTCGCGCATGTGACGCGCGCGCGGATCTTCGGCGCGGTAAACGCGGTGGCCGAAACCTGTGACCGCTTCGCGATTGGCGCGTTTGGCTTTGACATAGGCGGCGGCGTTTTCTGGGGTGCCGATCTCTTGGACCATTTTCATTACATCCTCAGCAGCGCCACCATGGGCCGGACCTGCGAGAGTTGAGAGGGCGGTGACGATTGCGCCATGCAGATTTGCCTCTGTGCCAATGGTCACACGCGCGGCAAAGCTGCTTGCGTTGCTGCCGTGTTCTGCGTGCAAAATAAAGTCAACATCCGCCAAGCGTGCGGCATCTTGGGAGGGTTTTTCACCTTTGAGCATCCAGAGCCAGTTTGCGGCGTGGCTGAGGGATTTATCCGCCATTACGGGATCGCGTCCATTGCGGATGTTTTCATGCGCTGCGATGATCATGGGAACTTGGGACGTGAGGCGAATGCCATTGGCGATGAAATCAGCCTCGCTCACATTCTGGCTATTGGGCTCTAAAGCGGCGAGAGCTGAAGTCGCCGTGCGCAAGACATCCATAGGATGGCCGTCTTTGGTGGCGCGGATCACATCATAGACCGCCTCTGGCAAATCACGGGCCTCTTTGAGGGCGTGATCAAATGTGGCGAGCTCTTGGGGTGTTGGAAGCTCGCCATAGATGAGCAAATAGCAAACTTCTTCAAACGTCGACTGTGTTGCCAAATCATGGATGGAATAGCCGCGATAGCTCAGCTCGCCTTTTGATCCATCTATGTGGCTCACACCAGAGCGTTCAAAATAAATCCCTTTTAAACCGCGGTTGATCTTGACGTCGTTGTTCATTAGTGGCTCCTTTCGCTGTATACGGAGGCATACATGTCAATTTTGGAAAAAATTTTCGCAACCGCCCAAGAGCGCAAGCTCAGGGTCGTGTTCCCTGAATTAGATGACCCACGCGTGGCAGAGGCGGCAGGGGTTCTAAAGCAGCGCGGCATTTGTGAGCCAATTGGATTGGCAGAGCCGAGTGAGGCGCAAATGTCGGCCTTGGTTGATGCGCGCGGCATGAAAGAGGCAATCGCGCGGCGCATGCTCTCGAAACCTCTGTTTCGGGCGGCGGCAATGGTTGCGGCGGGCGAAGCGGATACGATGGTGGCTGGTGCGGATAGCCCAACCAAAAAGGTCATCGAAGCGGCCAGCATTGGCATTGGATTGAGCGAGGGTGTGACAACGCCCTCTTCGTTTTTCTTGATGATCATGGCGGACGGGCGGGAAATGGTGTTTGCCGATTGCGCCGTGAACGTGTCTCCAAATGCGGAGCAATTGGCGGATATTGCGCGTGCCTCAGAGGTCTCTGCGCGTGCTTTACTTGGTGCGGCGCGTGTGGCGATGCTGTCGTTTTCGACTGGATCCTCTGGGGTTGGCGAGAGCGTTGATTTGGTGCGCCAAGCCTGTGATGTGACAGGATTTTTGGGGCCGATCCAAGCGGATGCTGCGTTAAATGCGACGATTGCTGCCAAGAAAGGCTTGGGCGTAGGGGATGCAAATGTTCTCGTGTTTCCTGATCTTAATTCAGGAAATATTGCATATAAATTGGCCCAAGAATTAGCGGGTGCCCAAGCGTTGGGGCCGTTTTTGCAGGGGTTTAGAAAACCTGTCTGTGACTTGAGCCGAGGGGCAAGCGTGGATGACATTGTCGCGGCGACGGCGGTCACTGTGGCAATGGCATAGGGCATCACACGGCACCCAGTAACGATAAGGCATCCGAGGCGATCATTTTCTCTTCTTGGGCGGGGATCGCCCAGATCGCCACTTTGGATGTATCTGCATGAAGGCGCGGACGGCGGGCGTGATTTGCATCTGGGTTTAGGCGGGCACCTGTCCATTCCAAGCCTCTGACAATCCGCGCTCTGACGCCAACTGCATTCTCGCCAATCCCGCCCGTAAAGGCGATGGCATCGATGCCTTCCATCGCGGCAATGAGGCTTCCTGCATGGCGCAGAGACCAATAACAGAAATGTTCGATTGCAAAGGCGCTATCGGCTGAGGGGTCCAGCATCAGATTGCGCATGTCAGATTTGCCACCTGAGAGGCCCAGTAGACCGCTTTCGTGGTTCAAAATCGCTTTGGTCCTGTCCAAGCCGTTTTCTTCGACAAGGCGCAGAACTGCATTGGCATCAATTCCGCCAGATCGTGTTCCCATCGTGAGGCCATCCAACGGAGAATAGCCCATGGTGGTTGCCACACTTTGACCGTTGAGGATCGCGCACAGGCTTGCCCCATTGCCCAAGTGAAAGGCCAAAAGCCGTGAAGGTAATTTTTCCCCAGAGATTTGGGGAAGGTGCTGTACCAAAGAGGCATAGCTCAGGCCGTGAAACCCATAACGCCGAATCCCCTTGGTTTCGATCATTTTGGGAATGGCATAGCGTGTTGCAACTTCGGGGTTTGACGCGTGAAACGAGGTGTCAAAGCTCACGAATTGTGGCAATTCAGGCGCGATGTCGTTCAGCGTGTCAATGGCCGCGAGGTTGTGCGGATTATGCAAAGGGGCCAGCGGCGTGCAGCTGGCGATTTCGGCGCGCACATCTGCATTGACGCGCAATGGCTTGGTCAATTTGAGCCCGCCATGCACCACACGGTGGGCGGCGGCGGCAAAGGTGTCCACACCGTACCCAGCCGTTTGAAGCGCTGACAAGACTGCCTTCAGCGCGGCGGCGTGGTCAATGAACGGTGTTTGGGTGTCCTTGCCTGCTATGTTCAAACAAGAGGCACCGCCGATACCCTCGGCGATGCCTGAAATGGTTTCGTTCAAATCGCTGTCAAACACGGCGAATTTGATTGAGGAGGATCCAGCATTCAAGACTAAGATGTTGGCGCTGGATCCTGACATGGTTACACCTGCTGTGTGCGCATGTCCGATGCGTCAATTCCTGCAACTGCGACAGGTTTTTTCATGGCATCACGGCGGAAGGGTTCACCAAGCTCTTGGTTGATCATCGCTTCGATCAATGTGGTGATCCCGTTCTTTTGATCTTCGATGGCTTGGGCCAAAGCTTCGGTCAGCTCTTGTTGAGTGCGTGCGACGACACCCTTGAGGCCACAGGCCTTGGCGATCCCTGCATAAGACACTTGCGTGTCCAATTCAGTGCCGACAAAGTTGTCATCGAACCAAAGCGTTGAGTTCCGCTTTTCCGCGCCCCACTGATAGTTGCGGAACACGACCTGAGTGATCGCAGGCCACTCGCCGCGACCGATGGCTGTCAATTCGTTGACCGCGATCCCAAAGGCGCCGTCCCCTGCGAACCCAACAACAGGCACATCAGGTTGGCCGATTTTTGCACCAACAATCGCAGGCAAACCATATCCACACGGGCCAAACAGACCAGGTGCCAAATATTTGCGACCATCCTCAAAGGACGGATAGGCGTTACCGATGGCACAGTTGTTGCCGATGTCGGAAGAAATGATGGCATCCGTTGGTAGCGCGGATTGAATTGCGCGCCACGCCATGCGGGGGCTCATCCAATCAGGCTTGTCAGAACGCGCACGTTCGTTCCAGCTTGTGCCTGGATCGTCTTCTTCGTGATCCATGGAGGAAAGTTGTTGCGCCCATGCAGATTTTGTCTGAGCAATGCGTGCTTTGCGATCATCGCGGTCGTGATCGCCCGCTGTGTCGGAGAGACGCGCAAGGATGCCTTCTGCAACTTTTTTCGCATCACCAACAATGCCGATTTCGACCTTTTTGGTAAGGCCAATGCGGTCTGGGTTGATGTCAACTTGGATGATTTTCGCATCTGCTGGCCAATATTCCATACCATAGCCCGGAAGCGTTGAGAATGGGTTCAAGCGCGTGCCAAGGCAGAGCACGACATCCGCGTCTTTGATCAGCTCCATCGCCGCTTTGGATCCGTTGTAGCCCAATGGCCCCGCAAACAGTGGGTGCGAACCGGGGAAGGCGTCATTGTGCTGATATCCAACACAGACAGGTGCGCTGAGGCGTTCCGCAAGCTGACGCGATGCGTCGATACCATCCGCCAAAACAACACCGGCCCCATTGAGGATCACAGGGTTCTTAGCACCGCTCAAGAGATCAGCGGCGGCTTGGACAGAATTTTCGCCGCCAGAAGAGCGTTCAAATTCGATTGGATCAGGGATTTCGATGTCAATCACTTGAGTCCAGAAATCACGCGGCACGTTGATTTGCGCAGGCGCAGAGGCGCGTTTTGCTTGTGCGATCACGCGGGTGAGAACTTCGGCCATACGAGATGGATCGCGAACCTCTTCTTGATAGGCGACCATATCTTCGAACAATTTCATCTGCTCAACTTCTTGGAAGCCACCTTGACCGATTGTTTTGTTCGCCGCCTGTGGTGTGACCAACAAAAGCGGTGTGTGGTTCCAATAGGCTGTTTTTACTGCTGTGACAAAGTTTGTGATACCAGGGCCGTTTTGAGCAATCATCATGGACATTTTGCCTGTGACGCGTGTGTAACCGTCAGACATCATGCCTGCGCTGCCTTCGTGCGCACAATCCCAGAAGGTGATTCCAGCCTTTGGGAAGATGTCAGAAATCGGCATCATGGCTGAACCAATAATTCCAAATGCATGCTCAATTCCATGTCTTTGGAGCACTTTTACAAAGGCTTCTTCTGTGGTCATTTTCATTGTGGGATATCTCCTGAAACGGCAAAAAAATAGACAGCACGGGATCGTGCTGGTTTTGTGATGACACTAAGCTTAGCTGAGAGTGATAAATAGGGCCAGTTATTAGACTGAGCTAGGGCCAGATTTGGAAATTTCCTCGCCAATGATTTCAATGCCGCGTGGAATTTTCTGTTCTGGAATTGAGGAATATGCGAGGCGATAATATCCATGTTCTGGTGAGGTCTGAGCAAAAAATGCATCGCCCGTTTCAATCAAGACACCCCTTTGTCTCAAACGGTTTGCCAAGTCAGTCACATCGACGCCTTCTGGTGCTTTCATCCAAAAAGACGACCCGCCAAAGACCCCACGTCCTGCGATATTTAATCTGGCTTTTTGAATGCTGTCTTCCATCGTTTTGCGCCGCTTTTGATAGGTAGCGCCCATTTTGCGGATCAAAGCATCGTAATGCCCAAGGCTAAGGAAATAGGCGGCTGTTCTCTGGATATGCCCGGGTGGGTGGCGCAGAACGCTGGCTCTGAGGGCGCGCACTTCGCGGATGAAGGGGGCAGAGCCCACAAGATAGCCAAGCCGCAAACCGGGGAAGAGGGATTTTGAAAAGCTGCCGACATAGATCACACGCCCATCTTGATCCAAGGATTTCAAGGATGGAGAGGGGGGTTTTATGAAAGACATCTCAAATTCATAGTCATCCTCAACAACCAGAGCATCCAAAGCCCGCGCCTTGTCAAGCAGCGCGCGGCGGCGTGCCAAAGGCATCGTCGCCGCGGTGGGGCAATGGTGGCTGGGCGTGGTGAAAATAACAGTCGTATCCTCTGGGATGTTTTCGGGGGGAAGCCCGTCTTGGTCAACATCAACAGTGCGGACATGACACCGAGATTGGTTCAAAATATCGCGGAGGGCTGGATAACAGGGGTTTTCAATTGTCGCCGTGCGCCGTTGATTTAGCAACACCTGCGCCGTCAGCCAAAGCGCGTTTTGCGCACCAAGCGTCACTAATATTTCATCAGGATTTGCCGCAATTCCCCGTCTTGGCAAAGAGTGACGCGCAATGAATTCAATCAATCGAGGATCATCGCGGTCGTAATAATCCGATGTCAGAGACCCAAAATCCTTGGCCCCCAATGCCTGCAATGCACATTGTCGCCAATTTGTGTGATCAAACAGGGTCGGATCAGTTTGGCCATAGATAAAGGGATAGTCATATTTTTCCCAATCCAGAGGCTTTTTATGCTCATAGGAGCCCGTGAATTGTTGGCCAATCGCGCGGGACCAATCCACTTTGTCTTCGTTGCGCTTGGCTGGGGCAAAAACAGGCGGTTCAGGGGCGGTTTCAGACACAAAATAGCCTGAGCGCCCTTTGGAGGATAGGTAATCATTGGACAACAACTCGGTATAGGCGAGCGTTACCGTGATGCGGCTCACACCTAAATGGGTTGCCAGTTTGCGCGTTGATGGCAGCTTGGCCCCCTTTGACAGACGGCCATTTAGAATGCCTGAGGCAATCATTTCTTGGATCCGCGACTGAAGTGTTCCCTCAGAGTTTGGGTCCAGAAAAAAGGTTTCAACAGGCAATTTCATAGGGAGGGTGCCATTTTCCTTTGATTTATGTTAAGGTAATGAGTGCTTTTGTTCTTAACAGTACTGCACTTATGTTTTGTTTGTAAGTAATTTTGGTTACTCAAAAATAGTAATTAAGCGACTATGCATTTTCCCGCAATTGAGCGTAAATTTTGCTTAGATATATCTTGTTTGCACGTTATGAGTGTGTTTTGAATGGCTGCTTAACAGTCTTATGATTGAATGGTAAATAGGTGTCCGACACGTCTAATATATCCACCCATCTTATATTTGGGAAAAACCTGCGCATTTTGTGTGCACGGATTGGGACAATTGCCGAAGTTGCAGATCGATTAGACATTAATCGAGTTCAAATGAACCGCATTCTGAATGGTGAAAGTTTTCCCAAGCCAGGGATGCTTCGGCGCATCTGTGATTTGTTTGGTGTCGATGCTCGCATTATTTTACAACCCCTAGCTGAAATCGAACAAGAGGCTGAAAAGCTTCAACAAGGGGTGCTCACCATACGCGAAGCGGTGGAATATGCGTTCTTTGAGCATGATTTCACGATCCCATCACGACAAAACGATTCGGCAACTGGGTATCGGTTGCCCGATGGGATTCATATTATCTGGAGGCCATCCTTCACCAATCCTGCAAAATTTTTATCATTGCTGGTTCGTGTGTTTGACGTAGGAGGACGGCGGGTGATCAAAGGGTATGATCCCCCGAGTGGTGACACTAAACGCGTAGACTTGGGGCCTTTGTCAAATCGAGAACATCGCGGTTTGATGATAAAGTCCAATTCAGGTTTAGGGATTGTCTATTCCTCAGCTGAACCAATGCCGATCATGGGCGTTGATTTCTTTAGCACCCATACCCTCGTTGGAAATGGGTTCTTAGCCGGATATACAATTATCATGTATGATGGGTCGGCCTCGGGGCGGTTTCATTTGCCTATTATTTTGCAGCCGCTTCAGCAAACAACGCATCACATTTTGAAAGCTGCAAGAACAACGGGATATTGTTTCCGCAGTGAGGTTCCCTCAAGATATTTGACATACCTTGAGGGTCGCAATCAGCCTTAGCCAAAGACGCGTGTGAGGGCTTGATCCACAGCGTCCGTGATGTTGTCGATGTCATCTGCTGTGGCGATCAAAGCGGGGCTAAAGCACAATGTGTTATTGAACCCTGGCAAAGATCGATTTGTGGCACCAATAACAACGCCTTGCTGCATACAATCCGCAACAACAGCTTGGACTTTTTTCTCATCCATTGGCTCTTTTGTTGCGCGATCGCTGACGAGCTCTGCGCCACAGAACAACCCTTTGCCACGCACATCGCCGATGACAGCATGTTTTTCAGATAAGGCTTGCAGGTTGTTGACCATCCGTTCGCCCATCGCGGTTGTATTGTCCAAGAGGCCTTCGTCTTCGATGATGCGCATGTTTTCCAACGCCGCCGCTGGGCCAGCCGTGCAGCCACCAAAGGTTGAGATATCGCGGAAATAGTTCATCGGATCGTTTGAATCGTCTTTGAACATGTCAAACACAGCTTCTGTTGTTGCTAGGCAGGCAATAGCGGCATAGCCGGAGGCGACACCTTTGGCCATTGTCACAAAGTCAGGTTTGATGCCGTAATGCTGATAGCCAAACCATGTTCCTGTCCGGCCAACGCCACAGACAACTTCGTCGATGTGAAGCAAGATATCGTATTTTTTACAGATTTCTTGGACACGATCCCAGTATCCCAAAGGCGGTGTAATAACGCCACCACCCGCAGTGACGGGCTCCAAGCATAGTGCGCCAACGGTGTCAGGCCCTTCGGCGAGGATGACTTGTTCAATCGCATCCGCCGCCATTTTTCCGTATTCTTCACCTGTCACATCCCATTGTGCGCGATATTCTAGGCAATGTGGAACGCGCACGAACCCAGGTGTGTAGGGGCCGTATTGTGCATTGCGCTCATCTTGGCCGCCTGCGGATAGGCAAGCAATCGTTGTTCCGTGATAATCGCGGTCGCGGTACAAGATCTTGTGCTTCTTGCCACCATAACGTTTGTGAGCAATTTGACGAACCAGTTTGAACGCTTTTTCGTTCGCCTCTGATCCTGAGTTACAGTAATACAGACGATCCAAGCCCGGCATTTTCTCAAGCAGCTTTTCCGCAAAAAGCGCGCCGGGGATAGACCCTGCGGACCCTGCAAAATAGTTCATCTTCACCAACTGATCGCGTACGGCATCTGCAATGCTTTCGCGCCCATAGCCAACATTGACAGTCCAAACGCCACCGGACACAGCATCCAAATGCTCTTTGCCGTGTTGGTCCCATACGCGCATACCTTTGCCTTCGACAATGATGCGCGGCTCACCCGTTTCAAAGGGTTTGTGCTGCAACAAATGGTGCCACACGTTGACACGGTCAGCTTCTACAATATGAGAGATATCATTGTCGCGATGAGTACCGTCCATTTTCGAAATCCTTATCCACAACGGACTCACCCAGTCCGTTTTAATTTGCATTCAAAACAAGAGCCGAAAAGTCAGGGATTAGAATAGGGCCAGATTGCTTGTTCAGTTAAGGCCAAAAATGGCATCATCTTGGTAGGTGTTTGCTGAAATCATAATTTAACCAACTGAAATATATCAACTTAATCGATTTCGCGTGGTGGCTGAGGTCGTATAATGCACATCATTCTTACCCGTTGCCTCAAAAAAAGCATTGATCGGAATCAGGATATGGGCTCGGATCAGCTGAGATGCGGATTTACGTTTGACTATTTTGTAGCAACGTTTACCGTCGGAACGGTGTAAAACAAAACCTCGGGAACTGAGGTTACGGATAACATGGGAGTTATACATGAAACTTAAATCCAAATTGATGACAGCTGTCGCAGCAAGCGCAATGACAGTGTCAGCGGGCGCTGCTCTTGCAGATGGCCACGGCGAACTAACTGTCGGGTATTTCCTAGAATGGCCAATGCCATTCGAATACGCCAAGCAAATGGGTACATATGACGAAGCGCTCGGCATGAAAGTGAACTGGGTTGCCTTTGAATCTGGTGTGAAAATGTCAGCGGCGATGGCTTCTGGTGACGTTCACCTATCTCTGAGCCAAGGTGTTCCACCTTTCGTTGTTGCAACATCAGCGGGTCAAGACCTTCAAATCCTAGACGTGGCGGTCAGCTACGCGGATAACGACAACTGTGTTGTGCGTTCTGATCTAGAAATCGACAAGGAAAATACAGAAGAATTGGCTGGCAAAAAAGTTGCGGTACCTTTGGGCACAGCGGCACACTACGGCTTCCTCAAGCAAATGAGCCACTTCGGCGTTGACGTCGGAAGCATGCAAGTTGTTGACATGGATCCACCGGATGCGGCAGCTGCGATTGAAAACGGATCAATCGACATGTTCTGTGGCTGGGGCGGATCGCTTCGTCGTGCGCTTGCACACGGTAACGTTCTTCTCACAGGTGACGAGAAAACAGAGCTCGGCATCTTGGTATTTGACGTCACATCTGGTCCTTCTGGCTGGGTTGAAGAAAACAGCGACACGGTTGCTAAATTCTTGAAAGTCACAGCAGACGCAAACGCGATGTGGGCGGATGAAGCAAACCACGCGAAAATGTTGCCAGTAATTGCAAAAGATGCCGGCATGGATGTCGAAGCAACAGCAGAAACGATTGCGACATTCACATTCCCAACTGTTGACGAGCAATTGTCAGGTGCATGGCTCGGTGGCGCAGCGCAAACCTTCATGAAGGGTGTTGCGGATGTCTTCGTAGAAGCGGGCTCAATCGACGCTGCACTCGACAGCTATGATGCAGCAGTGAACACAGGTCCATTGGCAGCTGCTAAAGGCATGTAAGTTCTATGTGTTGAACTAGGAAAGGGCGACTTGCGCGCCCTTTCTTCTTTTGCACCCTCACCAAAAATTTCAGAGAGGCAAGCAATGAGCGAGCTTTTAATCGACAATATCTCTATGCGGTTTGATTTGCCAAACGGCAGCTCAGTCCAAGCGCTAAAGGATGTCACACTTAGTTTAAAATCGGGCGAACTCTTATCCGTTCTAGGACCATCAGGGTGCGGAAAAACCACGCTCTTGAATATCGTTGCTGGGTTTTTAGCCCCGACAGCGGGTCAAATTACCTTGGACGGAAATCGTGTCACTGGGCCAAGCGCCGAGCGTGGAATGGTGTTTCAGCAGGGTGCATTGTTTGAATGGATGAGCGTGCGCGAAAACGTGGGCTTTGGTCCGCGCATGAAGGGACCGCTCAATGCGGAAACACGCGAAAAGGTGGATCACCTTTTGGATGTCGTAGGACTTCAGGATTTTAAAGAAAAAGCAGTCTACGAATTATCAGGCGGGATGCAGCAACGTGTGGCTTTGGCCCGTTGTTTGGCAAATGAACCTGATGTAATTTTGATGGATGAACCTTTGGGCGCATTGGATGCCTTGACGCGTGAAAAGATGCAGTCGTTGGTTTTGAAGCTGTGGAAAGAAACGGGCAAGACCATCATTTTGATCACCCACTCCGTCGAAGAGGCGCTTTTGTTGGGCGAACGTCTATTGGTCATGGCCCCGCGTCCTGGACGTATTCACAAAGAATACCGCTTGCCCTTTGCCGATCTTGGGGTGAACCAAGACCTGCGCGAGGTGAAAAAGCATCCTGATTATGCCAAAACCCGCGAAGAAATCTTGGGGATGATTTGGGATATGGAAGAAGAAATTATGGGCCGGCAGGAGACAGCATAATGACTGGATTGATTATTCTGATCGTTTACATCGCGATTTTTGTCGGCGCGGCTTTTGTTATTCGCCTTATTGGGCAAAGCCGACAGGATTATACTTCGCTCAAAACCGTAACATTCGGTGATGAAAGCGCCGTGGTCGCCAATGGTGCCGCTAGCATCATTTCTGTTTTAACGCTGTTCTTGATTTGGGGCTCGTTCACAGGATCGAACTGGTTGCCCAAATTTCTACATGCACCAGCGCCCTTTGTCGGCGATATGCAGTTTGATTACACGTTCGCGGATGCAAACGGGGCGACAGATGACGCAACAGTTTATGTGCGCGTTCTGAATTTTGGTGAAAAGCCCTCAACTCTTGAGGTCGAGCCAGGCGAAGGCTTCGCAAAAAATGATAGCGTTTCAATGCAGGCATCACGCTCCAAAACCATTACGTTTGACAAAAACGATGATGTGAAACGCAAAGAGGGTGGGAAAATCGTTGCGATTAACGGTGAACCCATTTCCAAAGCGTCACCTCTTCGCCTCGACAGCGGTCGCTATGTGTTGACGGACAAAGGCGCGATTAGCTTTTCTCCGCCGCGTGGTCTTCAGATGGATCCTATCTATTTACCACCTCCAGAAAAGGTTCTTGAACGTGGTATTGAGATCGCAAAAGAAGGCTATCGTGGTTTCCTTTTGTCCGAACACTTGGGCTATTCTTTGATGCGTGTTGTCTCAGGGTTCCTGTTTGGCTGCATCGTGGGCATTCCTCTTGGCTATGCGATGGGGCTCAATGGGTGGTTCCGTGGATGGTTTGATCCAATCGTGGAATTCATGCGCCCTGTGCCGCCGTTGGCATTGATTCCCCTCATCATCATTTGGTTTGGCATTGGCGAGACAGGTAAAATTATCTTGCTCTTCCTCGCCGCCCTTTGGATTATGACGATTGCCGCGCGATCTGGTGTGTCTGGCGTCAATATTTCCAAGGTGCATGCGGCCTATTCCTTAGGGGCGAGCAAATGGCAAATCATGCGCTATGTCATCATTCCAAACAGCTTGCCTGAGATTTTTACAGGGGCGCGAGTTGCTATGGGTGTCTGTTGGGGAACTGTTGTTGCGGCGGAACTCGTTGCAGCGTCCCAAGGGGCGGGCATGATGATTATGGTGGCGTCCAAGTTCACACTGACTGACATCGTCGTCATGGGGATTATCCTCATTGGCATCATCGGTTTTGGCATCGATATGCTTATGCGCTGGGCAGAACGTTTGTTGGTTCCTTGGAAAGGTCGGGGCTAGAAATACCTCAGATTTTGGCATAGCGTTTCCCAAAATGAGGAAGGCGTTATGATCCAAGACGACACAGTAGTATTGCAAGACATGTTTTCGGCGGCTGTTCAGGCCGCCGATCCTTATTCAGCCCTCGGGCCTTTTATTCCCGAAAAACCCAAAGGTCAGACCCGTGTCATTGGCGCCGGCAAAGGTGCGGCGCAACTCGCCGCTGCGTTTGAGCGTCATTGGGACGGCCCTCTTTCGGGCTGTGTTGTGACGCGCTATGGGTATGGCGCACAAACCCAACAGATCACTGTGTTAGAAGCGGCGCATCCTGTTCCCGATGAAAACGGTCTCATCGCGAGCCAAGCTTTGATGCAAGAGGTTAGCGGACTTGGTCCGGATGACTTGGTGGTTGCTTTGATTTGTGGGGGCGGATCGTCCTTGTTGCCGGCACCGCCTGAGGGGTTCACTTTGGCGGATGAGGCGCTTTTGAATGAACGGCTCTTGGCGTCAGGCGCGCCTATTTCCGCGATGAATGCAGTGCGCAAACAGTTCAGCATGATCAAGGGCGGAAGGTTGGCGGCTCAGGTTGCCCCAGCACGGCTCATCACTTTAGTCGTGTCTGATGTCCCTGGGGATATCGCCGCAGAGGTTGCCTCTGGCCCAACGGTTCCTGATGATAAGACCGCGCAAAACGCGATGGATGTGATTGAGCAATATCAAATAGATTTACCCGATGCGATGCTCGCGCATATTGCGCAAAGCCAGTCACCAAGCCCAACGGATTCCGTGTTCCAAACCTGTGAAACGCATGTCATAGCCTCGGCGCGGCAGTCCCTGGGGGCGGCGCAACAGGTTGCGCGGGATCATGGGATTGAGGCGCATATATTATCCGATGCGATAGAAGGCGAAGCACGTGACATTGGCGCGATGCATGGGGCCATTGCCTGCGAAATTGCCAAGCATAATCAGCCGTTTCCAAAACCTGTCGTATTGCTCTCTGGTGGGGAAACAACGGTCACCCTGCGTCAAAAAGGGCGGGGCGGGCGGAACAGTGAATTCTTGCTCTCATTTGCGCAAACGATTGATGGATGCGAAGGTATTGCGGCGCTGGCTGCGGATACCGATGGGATTGATGGATCAGAGGATAATGCAGGCGCCTTTGCGGATGGAACCACAGCCGCGCGATTGCGCGCGACGGGCACCACGAGCCAAGACTATCTCGCGCAGAACAATGCTTATACTGCCTTTGACAGCATCGGAGATTTATTCGTCACAGGTCCGACAGGCACCAATGTAAACGACTTCAGAGCCATCATTATCCGTTAATCGCAAATGGACTTCAGCGCGGCCCATTCTTCGGCACTCAAGGGCGAGGTATGAGACTGCTGTGATTGCGCTTCGTCGCGAACCTGTTGCGCACGATTGTCGCTAACCGGGTGTGTGGACAGATAGCTGAGATTGTCCATGAAATCAGGTTCCATGCCCGATATCAGATCAAAGAATGAGGCAAATCCGTTTAGATCGATGTTCGCCTCGGTCAGGCTCTTGATCGCGTAGATGTCCGCCTCGGTTTCGGCGTTGCGAGAATATCGCGAGCCTGCCAATTGCTCACCGAAAATGGCTAAGACTGTGCCACCGCTGAGATCGCCAAAGACCATCGACAAGATGCCCGCCATGCTTGAGGTATAGAGCACACCCTTGACTGTGTGACGTTCAACAACATGTCCGATTTCATGGGCTAACACACCTGCCGTGGCCTCGACCGTGTCGCTTGAGTCAAGCAGGCCTTTCATCAAAATGACGATGCCTCCGGGAAGGGCGAAAGCATTGATCATATCATTGTTCATAACGCGGATATCGAGATCATAGTCGATGTCCTGGTCCCCAATGATCGTGGCTGTTAGTTTGCGAAGCGCGGCGTCTCCTTTGGGAGAGGAGCAATATGTGAACTCAGCTTCATCAAAGAAACTATAGGCGCGTTCCATATTGCTGAGCGAGGACCGCCCGAGGGCAACTTCTCGTTCAACTGGTAATAGTTGCGCAAAAATTCCGGCAAGTCCGGGAAGGATAACGAAAATCATCACAACAATAGCAACAACTGCAATACCAAAGCGTTTGAAGAACGTAGATCGATCCCGTTTTTTAATCTCTCGTTTAAACAGATTTGGGCGTGTTTTTATCAAATGGGCAACAATTGGTGGATCAGTCACCACCAATCGCGCCATTGCGATATCTTGGGATCGCGCATCATGCTGACCGTTTGAAATCGTGAGGGTCTCGTCCTGACCACGGTCACGGGTTGCCCGCAAATCAGAGAGCCGCCAGTGAATAGGGGCGGCGAGATCCGCCCCGTTTATGGTTAAGAACAATCGGTCATTGGACAGACCTATGTCCACGTCATAGCGCTTGGCGCTTGTGCCGTCGTAGTAAAAGGCCTGTCCCTCGATCATTAGAACGCTCCGCCAATATCAAGCGCATCTGCAAAGCCTTCGGCGTCTGCACCGCTGTCTGCGTCACGCTGTTGTATGTCGGCAATATGTTCGAACCCAGCAATTTTGCTCGTTTCGATATAATGCGCCAAGATAGGCATCGTGATCCATGCCATGCCAAGTGCTTCGGTCATTGCAATCGCACCGATATAGGCAAGTGCGATGACGACCACGGATAAAATAGGTCCAAGAGCGGCCAATCCCATTGCAATGGCGCCAACGATGCCGAAGACAATGCTAATAATTATACTCAGCGCGAGGCCCATCAAAACGGTGGTTTTGATAACAAAGCCAGTGCTTGGTTCTGAGCTTAGCGCCAACCCACCCTCTATCGTCTTGTGGCTTGTCAAATAGGCGAATGACTTAACGCTGTAGTCGATCATACCGACAAAGAGCCAAATATAGCCGATGAACCCAATAAAAATCGCAAATCCAGTTGAACCAGCATATCCTAAACCCGCGGCAAGGATGAGAATGCCACCGCCGATAAAGATGTGTTTCATTGCGGAAAACAGCTCTGTCCACTTGCCGCCTTGGTCAATTTTAGCGGATCCGAAATAGGATCGATCGACCATATATTTTTCCAAGCGAAAGGTTTTTAGAGGCGTCAAAATTCCCAAAGTCACCACTTGGATGAGCGTATAAAACAGCCACCACCCGACAAACCCCCATGCGGCGGAGTCCATGCCAAAGCGAATGCCGCGCCAAAGGGTGCGGGACATTTTATAGCGTCGCGCCCGATAGGTGGCAAAAGCAATGAGAGGGAGGATTGCTCCAAGGGAAATAAAGGCACTTATAAACTGTGTAAACGCGGCCTCTGGATCATCGCTCATTGTGAGGTTTAGCCCGACAAAGGTGAGGGCAAATTGAACCAAACCGAGGTAAATCGCCAAGATCACTATCGCCATCAAAAAGCCCAACAGCTTTTCCATGCCAGTGCCCGTATATTCCAGTGGATCATCGTCTATTGTCAACGACCCCCAAAGGTATTGGCGCACACGCGTTGTCGCCCAAAACCTATAAATCCCCAATGTTATAAATGACAAAATGCTTGTCTTAAAAACGAGTTTGAAAATCCCATTCGAGTCTTGTTCGAATTTTGGGTATGTAAAATCAGTCAAGTATTCCGTCCTTAGTTGGTTTAGTTAAATTTATTATCCCTCGGAAATCCACGTGGGGCCATACGTCCTGCGCTGGCGCGTTTGGCGGTCCATTCTGTTAAATCTGTTTCTGTTCGTGTGCGACCTGCTGGATCAAGCCAGCTCAGCCCCTCAGTCAGCGTAAAGGTGGTTGCATCAGAGAGTCCACCGTCTTTGTATTTTTGCAAGCGAACGCCTTTGCCGCGACCCATTTCAGGGAGTTCTTCAATGTCAAAGACCAAGACTTTGCGGTTTTCCCCGACAACGGCCACATGGGTGCCATTGACCGTTTTACAAACCAACGCCTTGTTGGGCGCACGGACATTCAACACCTGTTTGCCGCCTCGTGTTTGGGCCAATACTTCGGCCTCAGGCACGATAAACCCATCCCCCGCAGTGGATGCCACGAGCAATTGACCGTTTGGATCATGGATTAAGATATCAACAATTTCGACATCGTTTGGCAAATCTACCATCAAACGAAGGGGTTCCCCCATCCCACGACCGCCCGGTAGGTTGGCGGCGGAGACGGTGTAAAAGCGACCATTGTTCCCAAAGACCAACAAGCGATCCGTTGTTTCCGCGTGGAAAATGAACCGAGGACCATCGCCATCTTTGAATTTCAACTCGCGCGACAGATCAATGTGACCTGTCATGGCGCGAATCCAACCCATTTGACTACAGACAACGGTAATCGGTTCCTTGTCGATCATCGCCTCAAGGGGGACCTCTTCGAATTCACCTGCTTCGGCAAATTGCGAACGACGCGCGCCGCCAACATAGTCTTTGCCGAATTTCTTCTTGGTTTCCTTGAGCTGGGTCGCAATCGCGGACCATTGCAAATCTTCGCTTGCCAAGAGATCGGCGAGGCCTGCGCGCTCTTCCATCAAGGTGTCGCGTTCCCGAACCAATTCCATTTCTTCGAGCTTGCGCAAAGATCGCAAGCGCATGTTCAAAATAGCTTCGGCTTGGACTTCGCTTAGCTCTCCGTCGCCAGAGGCAGGGCTGATATAGGATTTTTCATCCATGGCGCGTGCATGATCTACTGACCAATTTTCCCGCATGAGTGCGGATTTCGGGTCATCGTCATAGCGGATGATATCAATCACACGGTCCAAATTGAGGAAGGCAATGATAAAGCCTTCGAGCACTTCGAGACGATGATCAATTTTTTCCACGCGGTGCCGACTGCGTCGTTGAAGCACTTCACGGCGATGATCCAAGAATGCGCGCAACACTTCTTTGAGGCTGCACACTTTGGGCGTCAGACCGTCAATCAAGACGTTCATGTTCAGCGAAAAGCGAATTTCTAAATCGCTGTTTTTGAACATCATCCCCATAAGCACTTCAGGAGCCACATTTTTGGTGCGTGGCTCAAGAATGAGGCGAATGTCTTCGGCGCTTTCATCGCGCACATCGCCCAAGATCGGAACTTTTTTGGTTTGGATCAGCTCGGCAATTTTTTCGATAAGCTTGGATTTCTGAACTTGGTAAGGGATTTCAGTCACGACAATTTGCCATTGCCCCCGGCCAAGGTCTTCGACCTCCCACTTGCAGCGTAGCCGGAACGATCCGCGCCCCGTTCTATAGGCTTGCGCAATGCTCTCTGCGCTTTCAACAATCACGCCCCCTGTTGGAAAATCAGGACCGGGAATGTAATTGAGAAGCGTATCATCGCGGGCATCTGGGGTTTTGATCAGATGAACACAGGCATCGCAGAGTTCGGAAATATTATGCGGCGGGATATTCGTCGCCATACCAACCGCGATCCCACTTGATCCATTCGCCAAGAGATTCGGGAAGGTCGCAGGCAAGACAACTGGTTCGCTCAGGGTTCCATCATAGTTGTCACGGAAATCAACAGCGTTTTCGTTCAGCCCCTCAAGCAGGGCTTCGGCAACGGCGGTCATGCGGGCTTCGGTATATCGGCTTGCGGCGGGGTTATCGCCGTCAATATTGCCGAAATTCCCCTGTCCATCCACGAGAGGATAGCGCACGTTGAAATCTTGGGCCAAGCGGGCCATCGCGTCATAAATGGCGGCATCCCCGTGGGGGTGATAGTTCCCCATCACATCGCCGCTGATCTTGGCTGATTTACGGAATCCGCCGCTTGAGGCCAGTCGCAGTTCACGCATCGCATAGAGAATGCGGCGGTGCACTGGCTTTAGCCCATCTCGTGCATCAGGAAGCGCACGGTGCATAATTGTTGAGAGCGCATAGGTTAAGTAACGCTCGCCAATTGCGCGTCTCAAGGGTTCTGCAGAAATTTCGCCCATGTTGGGGTCTTCGATCAAATCATTCATAGATAATGTGATAGCGACAAGGGTTTGCTTGGTAAAGCAGGATGCGGGGAAAAACTTAAAAGTTTTCCACTTCCGGATGGTTTGATGTATCCTTAAAGGTAGGGTATATTGTCCGTTGTGGGTAAGGGGTAAACTATGTGGCGTCTCATTATAGTATCATTTTTAGCATTAGGATTCGCATTCTACGAGCTAAGTGGTGGATCAGATTTTCAACCACCTGAATTGGAAAAACGTGCTTCTGTAGAATCACCGATAGAACAAGAGGTTATTGATCCTTTTGTGCGTGCTGATCAAAACAATTCGCAGTTCGCATTATTGGATAAAGCCGATGTTCCAACGCAAGACATTGTGAGTGACGCCAACGGCGAAGAAGTCGTTGGGCGCGCCTTGTGGGACGTTCCAGCTCTGGGATCTGATTCGCTCGACTTGGGATCGCTTCAGGCGAGTTTGGTGTCCTTGGACTTGGCGGAGGCGCCTGCAAATGTCACAGACTCGATTGATGATGTGCGCGAAGTTGCAGGAAACCGCGTGAACCTACGCAATGGTCCGGGGACGCAATATGGCGTTCTGTCCAAGCTGACACGCGGTGAAAAAGTGGCCATCTTGCAAGAGCCGGGAAATGGGTGGTTGAAGCTTCGTGTTGTTGAAACGAACCGAATTGGGTGGCTTGCTGCGTCACTCGTTAACTAGTCGCTTGTCGCTCTGCTAAGATTGCGTCATGTTGCCCTCCAAAAGGGGGCGACATGCAAAAAACGATACTCATCACAGGCTGTTCATCAGGAATAGGATACGACGCGGCTCATGGATTGCGTGAGGCAGGATGGCGCGTATTTGCGTCCTGTCGCCAGCAAAGTGATTGTGACCGTTTGTCCTCTGAGGGGTTCGAGACTGTTTTGCTCGATTATTCCGATAGTGCGAGCCTCAGCTCCGGAGTTGACGACGTCCTGTCCCAAACAGGCGGAACACTTGATGCCCTCTATAATAACGGGGCTTTTGCCGTTCCCGGTGCTGTTGAAGATTTGCCGACCGATGCCTTGCGATCGGTATTTGAGGCCAATTTGTTTGGCTATCATGAGCTAACCCGCCTCGTTTTGCCCATTATGCGACGTCAGGGACATGGCCGCGTTGTGAACTGTTCTTCTGTTTTAGGGTTGGTGCCGATGAAATGGCGAGGTGCTTATGTGGCCTCAAAATTCGCGCTCGAAGGTTTGACGCAGACCCTACGGATGGAAATGATGGATACGCCTATTCACATCATCACCCTGCAACCTGGGCCAATCACCTCTAAGATCCGTCAAAATTCTATCCCGCATTTTGAGAAATGGATTGATTGGGAAAACTCGCCGCGTCGGGAACAGTATGAAAATAAGTTGATCAACCGTCTCTATCACAGCAGTGGACCAGATCGATTTGAACTTCCTGCGCGTGCGGTGACGGATAAATTGCTCAAGGCATTAACGGTGCATAATCCGAAGCCATTTTATTTCGTCACAACACCAACCTATTTAATGGCGGGTTTAAAACGAGTTTTACCGACTCGTATGTTCGAAGCACTGGTTGCACGCGGCTGATCGTCATAGTTTGGAAAATTGCTATTCGCTTTTTTCAACGGCCCGACTAGATACAGGGACAACATAAATAGAAAGTAGCCCCAATGTTCAGTGATCCCCTATTCCTCCTCGTCATCATTTCTATGGCCGTCGTTGCAATCATTCTCTTGATTGGCATTGGTGGTTTTGGTCGCGGTGGTGAATTTAACAAGAAATATGCAAATAAATTGATGCGGATGCGTATCATGGCGCAATTTGTTGCAGTTATTTTAATTCTGATTTTTGTGTATTTCGCACGCAGCTAAATTAGCAGGGAAACGATTATGGTAGTTCTAAACAAGATTTACACGAAAACTGGGGATGCCGGTGAAACGGCGCTGGGAAATGGTGTGCGCATTGCAAAACATTCTGTGCGCGTCACGGCCTATGGCACTTCGGATGAGCTGAATTCACATTTGGGTGTGGCGCGTCTGGTTGCTGAGGGGGATATGGATGCCTTGCTCTCTCGCATTCAAAACGACTTGTTCGATTTGGGGGCGGATCTCTGTACGCCAGATATTGAAAACGATGACACCGCCGAATACCCACGGCTCAGAATGTTGGAGTCTCAGGTGAAGCGGCTTGAGAGCGAAATTGACGAGATGAACAGCAATCTAGAAACATTGCGGAGCTTTATCTTGCCTGGTGGCTCGGCTTTGGCGGCGCATCTGCATGTGTGTCGCACGGTTGCACGTCGCGCGGAGCGGTTATGTGTGGAGCTTGCGACAATGGAGACAATCAACCCTGAAGCTGTGAAATACTTAAATCGCCTGTCAGATTGGTTCTTTGTTGCGGCGCGTGTTGCCAATAATGGCGGTAAGGATGATGTTCTTTGGGTGCCGGGTGCAAATCGCTAAGAGGTCCTAGCAAAACGACGCTTCGCCCCATCGAGGGGCGCGCGCGTCGGTCCAAAGTCTTGGACGGTTTCGCGGAAGTGTTCGGTTTTGAAATCGTAGAACGCGACGTCCTTTAGCGCTACCGTGACGATTTTGCCCTATTCCTAGCAAGAACAAACTTATATCAACACTGTGAGAGTCAATAAAGAGTCGCGGTAGCGATGCAAAACGAAGGAGACTTACGCTCATGAAGGTACTCGTACCCGTCAAGCGCGTGATCGATTATAACGTGAAAGTTCGTGTTAAAGCGGATGGCAGCGGTGTTGATCTTGCGAATGTAAAAATGTCCATGAACCCTTTTGATGAAATTGCTGTCGAAGAAGCAATTCGTTTGAAAGAAGCGGGGAAAGCAGACGAAATCGTTGTCGTGTCAATTGGTGTTGAAAAAGCCCAAGAAACATTGCGGACGGCTTTGGCCATGGGTGCGGATCGCGCGATTTTGGTAACAGCGACCGATGACGTGCACACAGATATCGAGCCTTTGTCCGTTGCAAAGATCATCGCGAAAGTCGTTGAAGAAGAGCAGCCTGGTTTGGTGCTTTGCGGCAAGCAAGCAATCGACAATGACATGAATGCGACCGGTCAAATGGTTTCCGCCCTCTTGGGATGGTCTCAGGCGACATTTGCATCAGAAGTTGACGTTGATGGCGACAGCGCAACAGTCACACGTGAAGTTGACGGCGGTTTGCAAACGATCAAAGTAAACATGCCTGCCATCATCACAGTTGACTTGCGTCTAAACGAGCCGCGCTATGCTTCTTTGCCCAACATCATGAAAGCAAAGAAAAAGCCATTGGATGTGAAATCTGCGGCTGATTACGGCGTAGATGTCTCCCCACGGTTAACAATTGTTAAAACAACAGAGCCAGAGGCGCGCGCCGCTGGTATCAAAGTTGGCTCAGTTGATGAGTTGGTCGAGAAACTTAAAGAAGCAGGAGCAGTGTAATGGCAGTTCTACTACTTGCAGAATTGAATGGTTCCGAACTAGCGACGGATGCGACAGCAAAAGCTGTTACCGCGGCTAAGGCGCTGGGCGATGTCACCGTTCTCTGTGCGTCCTCAGGATGCTCTGGTGCAGCGGATGAGGCAGCCAAGCTTGATGGCGTGGCCAAAGTGCTTTGCGCGGATGATGCGGCCTATGGCAATGGGTTGGCTGAGCCAATCGCGGCTTTGGTTGTGTCTTTGGCAGGTGATTATGAGCACATTGTTGCCCCAGCAACGAACAGCGCCAAGAACATTCTGCCGCGTGTTGCGGCCTTGTTGGATGTGATGGTGATTACTGATGCGACAGCCGTTGTTGACGGAAATACATTCGAGCGCCCAATCTACGCTGGTAACGCAATTCAAACAGTTCAATCCGGTGATGCGACGAAAGTCGTCACCTTCCGCACAGCGAGCTTTGACGCCGCAGGCGAGGGTGGTTCTGCATCCGTTGACACAATTTCAGCAACAGCGAACCCTGGATTGTCCTCTTGGGTTGAGGACAAAGTTGCAACGACGGATCGTCCTGAGCTGACCTCAGCGGGCATCGTTGTGTCCGGTGGTCGTGGTGTTGGATCCGAAGAAAGCTTTGCAATCATCGAAAAGCTTGCGGATAAACTTGGTGCGGCTGTTGGTGCGTCTCGTGCGGCGGTTGATTCTGGCTATGCGCCGAACGATTGGCAAGTGGGTCAAACAGGCAAAGTTGTTGCGCCTGAGCTTTATATTGCGGCCGGTATTTCCGGCGCTATTCAGCACTTGGCTGGTATGAAAGATTCCAAAATCATCGTTGCGATCAACAAAGATGAAGAAGCTCCGATTTTCCAAGTTGCAGACTTTGGTTTGGTTGCGGATCTTTTCGATGCCGTTCCTGAATTGACAGAAAAACTAGGCTAAGCCTAAGTTAGGTTTTGTGAGAAGGCCCGCTTACTCAAGCGGGCCTTTTTGCGTGTAATTCACCGCACACCATGTTTGCGCAATGGTCATGCGCGCGTTGATCCATTTCTTCGAGAACGGCAAAGCTTGGCAGTTTTCTCAACGACCGTTTTTTCGTGACCGAGATTAACCCTCTGGTGAACGGCAAAATTGCGTCAATGTCACCGGATGTTATGAAATTGGGATCCGCTTCGAGAAGCCCGTTTTCACGTGGGGCCATGTCCCGTGCGGAAAGCCATAATATATGCGGCTTCACAGGTAGGGCGTGACACAACCGTCTCATGTTGGTTTGCCACGTTTGGCGAAGATGATTGCGCACACGACGAAAACGATCTGGATCTTCGGTTTCCAGATGGCTGAGCATATGCCGCGTGAAATGGAATTCTGTGAAATCGATATTTGGGTAGAGGTCGCGAAGCTTGGAATGCGCTGTGATAAAACGATCATTGCGACGTGGATGCACGGAATAGTAATCGTTTGATTGGCTGTGTGCGCCCATGATCTGGATCACGATGTGAGACGCATTATTGCACAATGCTAATAATTCAGGGTCCTTAAGGATCGCATCCAACCCCCCATTTAGGATACCAAAATTGGCAACCGGCTGTTTCAGATGTCGCTCCAAGAGCAACGGAAAGGGGGCCGCCACTGTTTGGCCAAAGGTGTCCGTAGATCCAAAGCACGCGATAAAAGGTTTGTTTAATTGTTTTTTCGGTCCTCGAAATATATTTTTTGACAGACCATATTGGCACAACGAAAAATCAAGGCTCCGCTGGCCCATTCTTGCATAAGTCATAACTCACCACCATTTTTTCCCGCCTTCAGAATGGTGTCTAAATCTTGCCAAAGGCCTAACAATTAAACTTGGAAACACTTCGCCCATGCCTTGCTATTTGAGAGGGCTCAGACATATTGTGACATAAGTCACAGCAAGGACATGCGTTATGGAAATCAAGTCAGTTGGAATTATTGGTGCAGGTCAGATGGGCAATGGTATTGCGCATGTGATGGCGATTGCTGGATATGATGTTCTGTTGAATGATGTTTCGCAGGACGCTCTTGATACGGCGCTTGCAAGAATTGACAAGAATATGGAACGCCAGCTCAAAGGGGGCAAAATCTCGCCCGCGGACAAGTCAGAGGCAATGGGGCGGATCAAATCGACACTTGATCTCGCTGAGTTGGGACAAAGTGATTTGATCATTGAGGCCGCGACCGAAAATGAAACGATCAAGCAAAAGATCTTTGACAGCCTATTGCCGCATATCAAAGACACCACGATTTTGACGTCAAATACCTCGTCTATCTCGATAACGCGCCTTGCGAGCCGAACAGATCGGCCTGAAAAATTCATGGGCTTCCATTTTATGAACCCTGTCCCTGTTATGCAGTTGGTCGAATTGATCCGCGGCATTGCTACGGATCAAGAGACATATGATGCCTGTTTGGCCGTTGTGACTAAACTTGGAAAAACAGCGGCAAGCGCTGAAGATTTCCCTGCCTTTATCGTGAACCGTATCTTGATGCCGATGATTAACGAAGCGGTCTATACCTTATACGAAGGGGTCGGGTCCGTGCGCTCTATTGATCAATCGATGAAGTTAGGCGCCAATCACCCAATGGGTCCACTCGAGCTTGCGGATTTTATTGGTCTCGATACATGCTTGGCCATTATGAACGTGCTGCATGAGGGACTGGCCGATACGAAATACCGCCCCTGTCCTTTGTTGACCAAATATGTCGAAGCAGGCTGGCTAGGTCGCAAGACCAAGCGTGGATTTTATGATTACCGTGGCGAAGAGCCTGTGCCGACCCGCTAGCGGTGGGAGGCAAGCTTGAGCGTTTCTTCGCGGAGCCATTCCATGAAACCGCGTGGGTTTGAGGACCATTTTGACACGGTCTCATTCGGGATCACATCCCCCACAACGGGATTTTGCGGTTTATTCAAAGCGTGCACGATTTCACGGATCAAGAGGCCTTGCCGGATTGTCGCAGAGATTTGGTTTGCGATTTGATACAGCCGTGAATTCGACCCAGGGAAGTAAATCGGCAACACATCGGCGCCTGATTTTTGGATCATTTTCGCAGTAAACGGGTTCCACATTTTTTCAACGACGGGGCCAAACATCGTCTCAGACGACGATACGGCACCGGACGGGAAAATGATAATCACGCCGCCCCCTTTGAGATGCTCCATTGCGGTCTTGCGCATCTCAAGGTTTTTGTTGAGCGAGTCATCTTCGTGAGGAAAGGGGACGGGGATCATGAATTCATCAATTTCCATGACACCTGTTAACAAAGAGCGTGTCAGGATTTTGTAGTCCTTGCGAACGCGGCCTACTAATTCCGCCAAAACCATCCCATCAACCAACCCGTGAGGGTGGTTTGCGGTAATGACCAATGGACCAGTTTTCGGTATTTTGTTGGACTCTTCAATGGGCGTGATGACATCGATCCCCATTACGCCGAGGGCTTGACCCCAAAAGGGTTGGCCAAAGGGAACACCCATCGCTTCGAATTTACGGATCTTACGGATCAATGTTAACTTGCCTGTAAAAAGCTCCATAGCTTGAATGATGAACTTTTTATAAGGGTTCTTGAACGTATTGGCGTAGGACAGCCGTTTTTGATCATAGGGCTGATCGTTTAGCTGAGCTATCTCGGAATTCGAGGTGCCATTCAGGTCTTGATCTGTCAATGGAACGCCTAACGTTAAAGGTCTTCGCCAAAACGATTGGCGATCAAAGTTTCTAATGCTTCCGCTAATTCAGTTGCCTGAGCACCCGAAATGCGAACGTCTATGGATGTACCCTTTGAAGCGGCTAACATCAATAGACCCATAATGCTGTCGCCGCCTGTGCTGAGCCCATCTCGGCTCACTTCTGCAGTGGCATCGAATTGTTCGACCACTTCTACAAACTTAGCAGATGCCCGGGCGTGAAGACCTTTTTCGTTAATGATATCGAAGGTCCGTTGTAAGTCAGTGCTCATACCTTGCCTTGTTTTTGTGCTTCTAACGAGTTCATATACTTGCGGCCTGCTGTTAGAGCAGTTTCAATCGCCTCGGGTATAGGTTGTTTTCGGCTCTTTGCAAGTTGGATCAACATTGGGAGATTGGCACCAAACAGAAGACAGTCCTCATTTGGATGACAGGCGCGGCGGGCGAGGTTGCTTGGGCTTCCCCCAAACATATCGGTCACAACGACCACGCCTTCGCCTTTGTCGGTCATTTCGATGGCTTGTTTGATTTCTGTAACCTTGCCTGGTCTGTCGCATTCCGCTGCGACGGACACAGCGGTGATCCCTGGTTGATTGCCTACGACGTGCTCAACCGCTGCCAAATATTCTTTGGCTAATCCCCCATGTGCGACGATCACGATCCCGATCACGTGCGATCCTTTCACTAAGTAGGTGCAGACACCTACTAACCCCGTTCCAATTCCCTGTGCCTAATTGACACTTGCCAACCAGACTCTTCAAGAGCCAAAGCCATAGTTTCCGCTAGGGTAACTGAGCGATGTTGGCCACCAGTACATCCAAATCCGATTGAAAAATGCGTTTTCCCTTCGTCGGCGTAGGCCGGTAGCAAGAACATACACATGTCTTTGGTTTTTTCAAAGAATTCTGCAAACCTTGGATCACCTTTAACGAAATTTTGAACGGCCTCACTTGTTCCGTTAAAGCTACGCAGGGATTCATCCCAATAGGGGTTATTGAGGAAACGGCAATCGAACATCATATCGACGCCGCGGGGGAGGCCTCTTTTGTAGGAAAAAGATTGTATCGAGACGGCCAAGTCATTGCCAGATTTGTTCGCAAACCAATGACGAATTTCTGTCTTGAGCTGATGTGGGCTGAGGTCGGATGTGTCGATCAAGACATCGGCCCGTAATTTGATCGCCGCGAGCAAATCAAATTCGCGCTCAATCCCCTCTAGTGGCGTTTCCGCAGGGGCCAAGGGATGACGGCGACGGGTCTCTGAAAAGCGGCGCATCAAGACATCTGTTTGGCAATGCACATATAAGAGCTCGCATGAAATGCCGTCTTGCTCGGTTAAGGTCTGCAGTAAATCGAGAACGCCATGGGTGGAGAAATCTCGGTTTCGCGTGTCGATGCCAATGGCTAAGGGTTTGCTCATGGACGCTGGATCCACGACGCGTGCGACTAATGACAACGGAAGATTATCAATGGTCTCATATCCCAAGTCTTCCAAAGCGCCAATTGCCGTTGATCGCCCTGCACCAGAGGGGCCAGTGACCAATACCAATCGCTTCAAGTGTTCCATGTCAGTCTGTTCAATTCTGTTATACATGTTTACTCAGTCCAAATTTTGCAGCCAAAAATACAGCTTCGGCAAATGCCGGTGTTTCCGATTTTTGAATGACTGCAATATTTAGTCCGAGAATTGATTTTGACCTGTGTAGAGGCAATCGTTCCGTGGTTAAACTCTCTAAATCTAATAAAAATTTTATTTTTGTGCTGGGGATACTGGGAACAGATAATATCCCGACGCCGCGCGCTTCGATCAATCCTGAAATTGCCGTGGGGGCGGTCGCAACGAGGTGCTGGTTAACAACCCGTAGCTCTGTTTGATCATCGCTCACCAGATGCGCGCCAAGGGCCATCAGCTGTAATGTCAGTGTCGATTTCCCGCTTCCTGATTTACCTTGGATCAAAATGCCAGAGCCGTCTATGTCAACGCAATTGGCATGAATGATCTGTTCAGGAGCTTGCGTCATAGCTAGAGGGGCAATCCCACGACAAATCGCGCCCCAAGTGGGGCCGAGGTGGCATCGGCCAGCGTTGGACGAATATTTTCCGCCCAGATCACTCCATCATGCGCTTCGACAATTTGTTTGGAAATCGCAAGGCCAAGTCCAGAGTTATTCCCGAAATCATTTTCAGGGCGTTCCGAATAAAACCGATTGAACACCTTATGAAGCGCTTGTTCTGGAATACCGGGGCCTGTGTCCTCGACAACAATGAGCACACGGTTTTCCCGCATCCTGACCCAAACGCGGATAGCATCGCCATCATCGCAAAAGCTAATTGCATTTGTGATAAGGTTAACAAAAACCTGAGCCAAGCGGGGTTCTAGCCCGTTTATCTCGATAGGGTGGTCTGGCAAATCGGAAATGAAATCAATGCCCTTGCTTTTGGCGTCTTCACCCAAATATTGGGTTAGGTTGGTGACCAAGTTAACAAGGTTAAAGCTTTCTTGTTGCTCTTTGACCAGCTCACTGTCCAAGCGCGAGGCATTTGATATTTCGCTGACCAAGCGGTCAAGACGGCGCACGTCATGATCGATGACGTCTAATAGCTTGTCTCTTTGATCATCCCGTTTTGCAACGCGCAGGGTGCCGACAGCAGATCGAAGTGAGGCAAGGGGGTTCTTAATCTCATGCGCAACATCCGCTGCGAATTGCTCGTTGTTTTCAATGCGATCATAGAGGGCGGCGACCATGCCACGAAGAGCAGCAGAGAGGCGACCAATTTCATCAGGACGCGCGGTTAAATCTGGGATGCGAATACGGGCAGGGGCCACATTTTTTGAATTCTTCTCACGTCCCAATTCAGCAGCGGTTGCTAGATCACTCAGTGGGTTTGAAATAGTTGAGGCAAGCACCAAGGACAACGCGATGGAGACAATCGCGCCGATCAAGAGCAATTGCAGGACCCGCTCGCGTTCTTGTTTCACCAACATGTCAATTTCACCAGCCGCACTCACCAAGACGGCGACGCCAACAATGATGTCATTCTGTTCAACTGGGGCCGTAGCGGCGAATTCATTTGCCGCCATCGTGTCGCGGAAATTTGAGAAATGCGTCTCGCCTTGCAAGGAGAAATTCAGGATCGCCTTGATGCGCTCTTCTCGTGTCTGAGCATTCGCCGGTTCAGCGTCGTTGTTTGGTATGAACGAAGACAAACCCTGCCAGATGAAGTTCAGCCCATCTGTAATCGGGGTAAAGGGCTCTGTTGCGCGTAAGGTTTCAGAAAACTCGATTTGTCCTTGGCTTAGCATTTCCGCGATTTTTTCGCCGTCTGTGTCGAACAAAAAGAGGGTGGTTCCATTGCGCAGGCTGAGACCCGAGATTGCGTCGATGAGTTCGGGCGACGTGGTCAAAGACACGGTGTCCTCTGGCAATCTTGCCGACAGGACATTCGCGGCCATGTCAACTTCGATAAGCATGGAGCGCGCACGCTGATGAACCAAACTGTCCCGCGATGAATTCAACCAAAGGATCCCTGCAATCATAATAAACAGGGCGATGAGGTTAAAGGTGACGATCTTGCGTGTTAGCGGCGATCTGCGAAAGGCAAAAATGCCACGTTTGGCGCGCGATGTTTCAAGCTCTGATACCGCAGGATCAGAGCTTTCCCAATCTTCGCCGAGCAGCACATCAGAGTGTTCTCTGTGCTGCACATCGTTCATTCGCATACCGTCGATACTTGTCATGATTACTCTTCGTTATAGCGGTAGCCGATACCGTAAAGTGTCTCGATCGCGGAAAATTCATCGTCTGCGCTGCGCATTTTCTTACGAAGGCGTTTGATGTGGCTGTCGATTGTGCGATCATCCACATAAACCTGATCGTCATAGGCAACATCCATCAATTGGTCGCGGCTTTTCACAAACCCTGGGCGCTGTGCCAAGGCTTGAAGCAATAGAAATTCAGTGACGGTCAGGGAGACATCTTTGCCTTTCCATGAAACGGAATGGCGAAGCGGGTCCATCGAAAGCTCCCCTCGGACCATGATTTTGGTCTCTTCGCTATCGGCGACAACTATGCCTTCATTGGCATCTTTGCGGCGCAAAAGAGAGCGGATGCGTTCAAGCAAAAGGCGTTGTGAGAATGGCTTTTTGACATAGTCATCGGCGCCCATACGCAACCCGAGAACTTCGTCAATTTCATCGTCCTTTGACGTCAGGAAAATAACGGGCATTGCTGTTTTTTGGCGCAAGCGCTGAAGCAAATCCATCCCATCCATGCGCGGCATCTTGATGTCTAAAACAGCCATGTCAGGAAGGCGTCGGTTGAAGGCATCCAATGCGGATTGACCGTCATTGTAGGTTTCCACTTCAAAGCCTTCGGCCTCAGGCAACATGGAAACCGACGTTAGAATATTTCGATCGTCATCAACAAGAGCGATACGTGCCATGTTTATTGTCCTATTTTTCTGCTCATTATGGCAGGATTATGCCTTTAGTCAGGGCTAAGAATCAACGACCAAATATCGATTCGGTTACTTTTGTCTGCTGAAAGCGATATTTTTTGATTAATTTTCAACTTAGAGACCTGTCTCAGCTTGAGAATGTTTCCCATCGGGAACATGATTGCGCTATCGGTGAAAATGGTTGCGCTAACAGTGACATACCGTCCTAGTCACCTTGGAAATCAACGTGTTAAAGAGGATGGGTTCCATAGAACGATCGATGGGATGAGGGGCGAAAATTGCTGAGACACCCCTGTAATAAATATTCCGCGTACGGCCGCGGCACTAGGAGTTCCACAATGACATTAGGACGGGTAAACCCGCAATTCCGACTAGAAGATCAAGGCATCAATGGTCTGGGCAATGTCTATTATAACTTTATTGAACCGGCCCTGATCGAAGCGGCCGTGAAAAATAACGAAGGTAAAATTGGCATCGGTGGCACATTCTTGGTCACAACGGGCAAATTTACGGGTCGATCCCCCAAAGACAAGCATGTGGTTAAAACAGCCTCAGTTGCGGATAAAATTTGGTGGGAAAATAATGCCGAGATGTCAGAAGCGGGCTTTGATGCCCTGCACGCTGATATGCTTGAGCATATGAAGGGCAAAGAGTATTACGTCCAAGATTTGGTTGGCGGTGCTGATCCTGAGCAAGCCATCAACGTACGTATGGTGACAGAGCTTGCTTGGCACGGGTTGTTCATCCGTCACCTTCTGCGCCGTCCTGCGCGTGAGGCCTTGGATAGCTTTGTTGCAGATTTCACCGTGATCAACTGCCCAAGCTTCCAAGCGGACCCTGCAAAACATGGCTGCCGCAGCGAAACAGTCATCGCAATGAATTTTGACAAAAAGTTGATTTTGATCGGCGGCACTGAATACGCGGGTGAGAACAAGAAATCAGTCTTCACTCTGTTGAATTATTTACTTCCTGAAAAAGGCATTATGCCGATGCATTGCTCTGCAAACCATGCGACAGGCAATCCGGTTGATACGGCGGTCTTCTTTGGTTTGTCTGGAACGGGCAAGACAACCTTGTCTGCGGATCCTGCGCGAACCTTGATTGGGGATGATGAGCACGGCTGGTCAGATCGTGGCACCTTTAACTTTGAAGGTGGCTGTTATGCCAAAACGATCAACCTCAATGCCGAAGCCGAGCCAGAAATCTATGCGACAACGCAAAAATTTGGCACTGTTATCGAGAACATGGTGTTCGACGAAGAAACCCTTGAACTTGATTTTGACGACGACAGCCTAACGGCCAATATGCGCTGTGCGTATCCGCTTGATTATATCTCAAACGCCTCCAATACGGCTTTGGGTGGTCATCCAAAGAATGTTATCATGCTGACCTGTGATGCATTCGGAGTCTTGCCTCCGATTGCGCGTTTGACACCAGCGCAAGCGATGTATCATTTCTTGTCAGGGTTCACATCCAAGGTTGCGGGCACAGAGCGCGGTGTCACAGAGCCTGAGCCAACATTCTCAACATGTTTCGGCGCACCCTTTATGCCACGTCGCCCAGAGGTTTATGGAAACCTTTTGCGTGACAAAATAGCAAAACACGGCGCGACATGTTGGTTGGTGAATACTGGTTGGACTGGTGGCGCCTATGGCACAGGGTCGCGTATGCCAATCAAAGCGACACGTGCCTTGCTCACGGCGGCGTTGAACGGTGATCTCTCTGGCGCGGAATTCCGCAAGGATCCGAATTTCGGATTTGACGTACCTGTTTCTGTTGCGGGTGTGGATGCAAGCTTGCTTGACCCACGAAGCACATGGGCCGATGGCGAGGGATATGACCGCCAAGCCGCGAAATTGGTCGAGATGTTCTCAGACAATTTTGCGCAATATGTGCCGTTCATTGACGACGACGTAAAAGCCGCTGCAATCGGCTAATGGGTTACGAATAAAATATTAAAGAGCCTCGACTTTCGTCGGGGCTTTTTTATTTTCTAGAATCGGGTTAAGAATTCCTTGTTCAATTTTGAGCGAAGGCTTTTTTATGTCCGATAAATTTGATTGGTTTCTTATTCAGTTTAAACCCAATTCGCATCGCCTTGCGGAACGCAATTTAGGGCGGCAGGGGTGTCATACCTTTTTGCCAATGCAAAAGGTGACGTCGCGCAAGACAACAAAATTTGTTACTGCATCACGCCCATTGTTTCCAGGCTATTTCTTTGTTGGCTGCGATGGCGCATCTATGCCGTGGCGCAAAATTAACAGCACGGTTGGTGTGTCAAAACTGGTGAGCTTTGCAGGCAAGCCAAGCCAAATTCCAAATGACCTCGTCGACGCCTTGAAACTGCGCTGTGATGAAACAGGTGAATTGAAGCCGCCACAGGTTTTCAAACCCGGCGATGACGTCATCCTGACTGCTGGACCGTTTGCCGATTTTGCGGCGACTGTTGAGACGATGGCGGCGGATCAACGGGTTTGGGTCCTGCTTGACCTAATGGGACAAAAATCACGGGTTCAGGTGAACGCGTCAGATTTGGTGGCTTAGGAATACAGAGCCTCAGTTTCAATGAGCTTTTGCTTACGCCAAAGCCCGCCTGCATAGCCCGTTAACGTACCATCAGCCCCGATCACACGATGACAGGGGATGACAATGGCAATTTGATTTGATCCATTTGCGCGCGCCACTGCGCGGCTCGCTGTGGGTTGTCCGATTGCTTGGGCTAAACCGCCATAAGACATTGTCTTGCCTGCGGGGATCTCTTGGAGCGCGCGCCAAACGCTCTGGGTAAAGGGGGTTCCATGCATCACAAGAGGGATGTCAAAGGTCGCGCGCTCTCCGTTGAAAAATTCGTTTAACTGCGCTTCCAAAGTGTCAATGACAGGAGTGCGCCCAAACCCAAGACTGCCTTTGTTGGCCTTGTATAATTTTTCGACTTCGCGTGCTAATCCTTTGCGATCAATGAACTCTAGCAAATGCAAGTTGTCTTTGTCTGCAATCGCTACCATCGGCCCCAAAGGGGTGTCTATCCAATCAATCGACAAGAGCCCCGTTTGTTGAAGCTGTGACGGAGTGAGACCCGTGACCTTAACAAATGTGTCGCGAAAGGCAGAGGCGCTTTCAAATCCTGCGAGGTATTGTGCATCAATCACGCGCCCTCCTTGGGCTAAATGGGCAAACCCATGGCGCAACCGCGTCAGTCGCGCCAATTCGAGGAAGGTCATGCCAAAGTGGCGTTTGAATTGACGCCGCACCGTGGACAGATCAAGCCCAAGCTCCGCAATATCGCTTTCTTGCCATTTGCGATGGGGATCTGAGGTCAAAGCATCATAAAGCGTTTTCATGCCCGCGTTTTCCGCCAGCCCCATTCCCGTTGGATCACAGCGTTTACAGGGGCGATACCCCGCCTCTAGACAGGCATGGATCGTGTCGTAAAACGTGCAATTCTTTTGCAACGGCTTGCGCGCGGGGCAGGTGAATTTACAAAATATCCCTGTGGATGAGACCGCAACAAAGGCCTGTCCATCATAGCTTGGGTCTTTGTTGGTGAGTGCCGCATAAAGGGTATCGTGATCGGGTAGAGCAAATAACATGCGCCCACATTAGCTGAAAAATTCCGTCTCACCAGTCGGAAATCAGGCATGACAGTTTATTTAGGACGCGGGCCGCACCTTTAGCCAAACGCCTCCCGTGGGGCGCATTGTCAAAATCATTTCAGGAACGGGTTGCTTTGACGGGATCGCGTCGAATTCAAACTTTTGCAGTAAGGTCGCCAAAATAATCACAGCCTCCTGAAGCGCAAAGCTCGCCCCGATACACACCCGTGGGCCATCAATAAAAGGCAGATAGCTAAAGCGGTCATGTTTTTGGCCTTTTCCAAAACGCTCTGGTCGAAAAGCGTCGGGATCCTCCCAGAGCATTTTGTGACGGTGTAGGCAATAAATCGGGATGAGAACCGTTTGGCCTGCGCGAATTTTGCGACCACATAAGACATCATCTTGTTGAGCCGTGCGTGACACGATGGGGGCAGGGGGATAGAGCCTTAGGGTTTCATCAATGACCTGACGGACAAAGGTGAGCCGTTCGACATGTTCGATGCTCAACGGGCCATCGCCGATTACGTCGCGCACTTCTTGGCGGGCTTTGTCTTGGACCTCTGGATCAAAGGCCAAAAGGTAGAGCGCCCATGACAAGGTCAAAGCCGTGGTTTCATGTCCAGCGGTGATAAAGGCCAGCAAATTGTCCCTGATGACAATAGGATCCATTTTGCGTTTTGTTTCTGGGTCTTCGCCTTCAAACAATAGATCCAACAGATCAGGTGGCGTTGACGCCCCCGCCCCTTCACGCGCCGTGATCACGTCTTCGGCCAAGGTGTGAATGTTTTGCATTGCGGATCGACTGATAATGCGATTAGGGCGCGGAACCCAGTCAGGGAGATTGAAGAAATCTAGAACAGAGACACGTGCAGAGCTGTCCATATAGTCATTCAGCGCCTTGTGAACGGCCTTGCGATCAAAGCCATTTTCGTCCGAAAACGTGACGTCTGCAATGATTTCAAACGTTGTGCGCACCATTTCATCGTTTAAATCAATCGGGTGCTGCATTGCCTCGGTTAATCGGTCCACACATCTTTTCGCGGCCTCAATCATAATCGGGGACAGGTTCTTCATGTTTCGCGGCGTAAAAACAGGGGCCGCAGCTCGGCGTTGCCAGCGCCATTCTTCGCCTTCGACAATAAAAATAGAATTCCCAATCGCGGGGCGGAGCATATTCTTGGTGACATTGGATTTTGGGTAGTTGTCCAAATTTTCCAACAAGACCCGCCGAAGCCCTTTTGGGTCCATCAGCATGTGCCACGCGGCCCCAGTGCGCCCTGATACAATAGGTTGGCGCGTTGCAACTTCAGGAAGGATAGACAGCACATTCTTGCGAACAGCTGCGAATGTCTGAGCCAGTGATAAAGGTTTGGTGACTAGATTAACTTTAACAGGGGTTTTCGCCATACTGCGTCCTCCTATATAGTATAGATAAGACAGCACTTGCGCGTTTCAATGAGCAAAGACACGTCATCCTCTGTATTTGATTTTGCAATTTAGCAACCAAAGGGTATAACCCAAGCAAAATGGGGGTATCTCAAATGCAGCGTATGTTTCTAACACTTGCGGTCATGCTTGGCTTAGCGGCTTGTTCTGGTCCTGCGTTGACGCCAAATGTTGATCCAATTGGGAACGCCCAGTTTGGACATAACATTGTCGTTGGCAAAGATATGGCCAAGGGGCCTCTGTCGCGTGATGGCGATCACGACGCGATTACAGCCTCGGTGAAACAAGCGCTGGGCGCCCATTTCGAACGCTTTGACGGGGATCGTCTCTATCATATGGCGACAATCATTGATGGGTATATTTTGGCAAAGCCAGGTGTGCCGCTTGTTCTGTCGCAAAAATCAGCCTTGTTTTTGAAGGTGACGATTTGGGATGATATGAACGGCATTCCCATCCACGACGAACCCAAAGAATTCATGATTTTAGAAGGGGTTTCACCGAAAACCATCATCGGGTCTGGTTTAACCCACTCGGCCGAGGAACAACTGGCTGAGCTTGTGCAAAATGCGGGCTATGAAATCGAACGTTGGTTGCGCACACAGGAAAAAGAACAGGGCTGGTTCACCCCAGAATTCACCTCAACAATCGAAGCGCGCAAAGCCGCGTTAGAGGCGCAGGCCGCTTTGTTACAACAAAACGAATGATCTGAAGAAACCTTTTCCGTTTAACGGGAAACTGTGCTTGATTTTTGTCTTTATCTTTACTAAATCCGCGCCAGTGAAACTTGGGCCATTGCGCAATTAAGTGGCCCCATAACATGCGAGGCGCCTTAGGATATGGCAAAGGAAAAGTTTGACCGCAGTAAACCGCACTGCAACATCGGCACGATTGGTCACGTTGACCACGGCAAAACA
>CBFHKO010000001.1:0-747046 GCA_965656445.1 uncultured Paracoccaceae bacterium | reverse complement strand
ATTGATCGCTCCAATCGCGATGGAAGAAAAACTCCGCTTCGCGATCCGCGAAGGTGGCCGCACAGTCGGCTCAGGCGTCGTTTCCAAAATCATCGAGTAATCTTTTACTCAAATGAGACGAGCTACAACTGGGCGCTTTCGAGCGCCCTTTTGCATTTTCGGGCTCTGTAGCATGTAATGTATCGCTCCAAATTGTCACAGGCTGCAGGTGCAGCAGACTGTTCTGCACGCGCAAAACAACCTTTGGTAAGATAAAGAATTTACTTAGGAAAACTGTGATAGCATACATAGGGATACCAATTCGGTATGCCATTGCATCCACTTAAGTCATTAAAATATATTGATTTTTTCAATTTGAATCCGCCTTCTATAGGTGGAGGACGACCAAATGGATAAAGTTAACTTTGATGCATGGACTGGAAACACAGTCATGGAAGACGGGCGCATTTGCGAACAAAAGGCGCAGCAGATTATTGCAACTCTCGGAGATGATCGCCCAGAGCAGGCCCGCCAATCGGGACAACTCAGCCCGCTGTGGCACTGGTGTACATTCGCGCCCCTGACGCCGATGGACCAACTCAGCTCAGATGGTCATCCAAGATTGGGCGATTTCCTTCCGCCATTACCCTACCGTCGCCGCATGTGGGCCGGGGGCTCTGTTCGGTTTCACGCGCCGCTCTATATTGGTGAAAATCTGCGACGTCGCTCCAGCCTGCGCAGCATCAAAGAAAAAGAAGGTCAAAGCGGCTCTATGGTCTTTGTCACGCTTGATCATGCGATTTACGGGGACAAGGGTATCGCGATTGAGGAACGCCAAGATATTGTCTACCTCGATATTCCCAAGGAATACAAAGCGCCCAAGCAGATCCCGATGCCAGAGGCCCTTGATGTATCCAGTCATCATCAAACATCAGAAGCCCTCTTGTTCAGGTTTTCCGCGCTGACGTTCAATGCGCATCGCATTCATTATGACAAAGACTATGCGAAAAACGTTGAACATTATCCTGGTCTCGTTGTGCACGGTCCGCTTCAAGCAATCTTGTTGATGCAAGCCGCGATCAAACACAAAGATCGCCATCCAAGCGATTTTGATTTTCGTGGTATTCATCCGATGTTTAGCGACCACAACCTTGAAATTGCGGGCGTTGAACAAGACGGGGGGCTTGAAATATGCTCGGGTCAGCTTGGGCATCAAGGCATGCAAGCAAATGTAATGTGGGAGGGCACAGTATGAGCATTCTCACAGGTATGCGTGTGGTCGAAGGATCGGCGTTTGTTGCGGTTCCCCTCGCTGGTATGCAGCTTGCTCAAATGGGGGCCGAAGTCATTCGGTTCGACCGACTGGGCGGTGGGTTAGATTATAATCGACTTCCTGTTGCTCCCTCTGGGCAAAGCCTCTTTTGGGCAGGCCTGAACAAAGGCAAAAAGTCCATCGCGGTGAATATGAAAACCCCAGAGGGCCGCGAGCTGATCACTCAGATCATTACCGCCCCTGGCGAGGATGCGGGTCTATTTATCACGAACTTACGCGTGCGCGGTTGGATGGATCATGAAACCCTGTCAAAGTATCGACCTGATTTGGTGTCCGTCACGCTTACTGGGGATCGCCATGGTGGACCTGCGGTTGATTACACGGTGAACCCAGCCTTGGGTATTCCCGAGATCACTGGACCAGAGGGACATGATGGCCCCGTTGCAAATGCCCTGCCTGCATGGGATTGCATGGCGGGCAATATGGTTGTGTCATCGCTATTGGCAGCAGAGCGCCACCGATTGCGCCATGGGGTCGGGCAGGGCGTTGAATTCGCGCTCAAGGATGTTGCCGCCGCTACCATTGGCCATCTTGGGATGATCGCTGAGGCGACCCTAAACGAAGAGCCGCGTAAAAAGGCGGGCAATTCTCTGTTTGGCGCGTATGGTCAGGATTTTGTCTGTGCCTGTGGAGGACGTGTGATGGTCATCGGCTTGACCGACCGCCAGTGGCGTGGGTTGATCAAAGCGACGGATAGTCAGGCGGCGATCGCGGATCTAGAAACGTCCTTGGGTGTGCCGCTCTCGGACGAAGGCAACCGCTGGACCCATCGCGCGCACATAACAGCGATACTCGCGCCGTGGTTTGCAGCCCATCGCATTTCGGAATTTGAAGCAAAGTTCAATGAGATGTCCCTGACGTGGTCCATATTTCGAAGCGTAAAAGACGCGTTGCGCGACGACGTTGATCAATTCGCCAACAATCCAATGTTCTCTGAGTTAGAGCAGCCGGGGATTGGGCGCTACATGGTGCCATCCCATCCTGTTAGCTTTGAGGCCTCGCCAACCCTAGAGCCACGCATCGCACCGTCCGTCGGTCAACATACAGAAGAAATTCTGCACCAAACCTTGGGGATGACAACGGGCGAAATGGGTCGCCTGTTTGACGAAGGGATCGTTGCCTCACCAGAGTTCAACCGCGATAAATTCGCAGCGTAGCTTCCTTGGAGGTTGCTCTTATGAACCTCGACTAAAACCTGCGCCGTCAGGGACGTCGGTTTTCCATATAGATGTTGACCGCGACGGCGAGGCCAAAGGCGATGAGGATCGAGTATAAAATGCGGTCTTGGTTGCGGTAGATTTATAACTTGACGCGTTTGATTGCGAAACTATTGACTGTGGCGAGAGCTGCCGGCTAATAATGCTCGGCCAAAACCGCGCGGTCAACAATAGCTACTTCGGCAGGAGCCTGTTCGACTATTTTCTCTCCCGATCCAGGATTGAAAACTTTGAGTCGTCCTGCGCCACCGTGGACCAATGCGCCAACAACATAGTTTGCCATTCGTTTTCAAGTGTCCGATCTCTTATCGGCGCCATCAATCGCCTCGCGCATCCAGCGCTGTAAATGCATCACAGGATGTTCGGAATTCACACCGCCTTTGGGATCAACCACCAACGGCCCCGGGCGGTAGCCGCGCGATTGCAATCCGCGTTGTACGCTTTCAACAAGATGAATGTCTTCTTCCACCGTTGTCTCACGATCTTGTATCGCCAGCTGACGCACTTTGGGATCGTCCATGCCATCTACTGAGTACCATCCTCGCCAGACGACAACATGATCTGCATCAATTGCACGCCAATGATAGGTGTTCAGCACATTACCTGGATAGACTTGAAACGAAAACATCGGCCATAAAAACCAGCTGGAATATTCATATTGATGCTCGAAACCAGAATGAACGTCGTAGGTCATATCCTCAAGGCTTTGGCACTCAGTGGTATGGCGCAGACACTTACCTTGGGGCTGGATGTCATAGGTCTCTGGCTTGACAACACCGTTGGCAAACGTCGGATGACACAAAGAACAGTGATAGCATTCTGAATAATTCTCGACCGAAACCTTCCAATTACATTTTTCGGGTATCTCGACCCATTCCAGAGGCTTGAGATCGGCCCAATTCGGAACCCATTCTTCCAACTCTGCGCGGGCGTTTGGAAACCATACATCCATCGGCGCGGCATTCGGGTCGAGATTCACAAAGACAAAGCCAAGGAACTCTTCTGCGCGGACTTCAGTTAGGCATATGCTGGACTTGTCGAACCCCTCGACTGCCTTGATATTGGGTCCTGCGCGCAATTCTCCAGTCAGTTCATATGTCCAAGCGTGATAAGGGCAAACAACAACGCGTGTCGTGCCTGTTCCCTGCACCAATTGATGCGCGCGATGTTGGCAGACGTTGTAAAACACGCGGATTTTTTCATCGCGACCTCGGATCGCAAACAAGCTCTCGCCTGCAATCTCAAAAGTGGCATAGTCGCCTAATTTGGACAGTTCAGATGCGTGGCAGCCGAATTGCCAAGTCTGAGCCAGTAGCCCCGCGCTCTCGATCTTAAATACATTGGGGTCGGTGTAGTAACGTGCAGCAAGGGATCGGATTGGATCGCTCATTTGTCCTCCGAATGATATAGGCCAAGTTCGTGTCTGCGTTTGTGAAAGGTGGCAACACGTTCGGGGATTTCGTCGCTGGCGACTGCAATGACAAAGGACAGCAAAGTTTCCAACAAGGCAATTATACCAACTGAGGATGGGAAGAATTGAGGCGTGTCAACCGAAACGACAAACCCATGATTTGCAAGCTGAATGATGGGGCTGGCGGGGCTGTCAGATATCGCGACGATGGTCATGCCTTGCTCATGAGCGATGCGCACCGCTTCGATCACTTCCGAGCGATAGGGCTTGCAGGTGATCGCAATTAGGACGTCACGATTGTCTGCCCATGCCAAGTCATCTACCGGTGTCGATCCGGGACGTGGTATGGCATGGAATTCAGTCATTCCAGTTGACGCAAGATAGGTGAAATTGCGGGCGACAGAATTGTTTACCCCAACGCCCAGTGTGAAAACATTACGAGCAGCCCAAATTGCTTCTGCTGCCTCTTTTAGATTTTGTGTTGAAATATCCGCGAAAGATTCTTCGATGTTACTCAACACATCGCTTACCATATCAGCATAAAGCCCACCAAGGTCGCCCGTTTTGCGGATGTCTTGCAACCAGCGTGCGCGGTCAGGGAAATCTGCTGCACCGCGCCTGATCGCGTCACGAAATGGGGCGCGAAAATCTTCATAGCCCTCAAAACCAAACTGGCGCGCCATGCGCACGACAGTGTTTGGCTTGACGTTAGCCGCTTCAGCGATTTCGCGCACTGTCGAAACTCCCACGTCGCGCGGGTTCTCCAACACATAGGTTGCAGCCTTGCGTGCTTCAGGTGTCAGCTCAGTGAGCTCGTCTGCCAGACGCTCAAGAATCGTGTATGATATATTTGTCCCATTCATTATTGACGATGGTACATTTGTTTGATTAGTCTGTCGAGAGAAAAACGATTCACAAAGGAAGATTCCATTGACGAATGAATTTCCAAGACATGCACGTGTTGTCATTGTTGGCGGTGGAGTCATGGGCGTAGGCCTTGCATATCACCTCGGTCACGAAGGATGGGGTGCTGACACAGTACTGCTTGAGAAAGCAGAACTGACGTCCGGAAGCACATGGCACGCTGCTGGACAGATCACACACTCGACCTCTAGTTTCGGGTTAGGTAAATGTGTCGATTACAACATCGGGCTGTATTCTGGTGGATTGGAACAAGAGACTGGACAGCCAGTCACATGGCATGGCTGCGGATCGTTCCGCTTGGCCTATACTGAGGACGAGATGGACTGGCTACGCCATACGCTGTCTGTCGGGCGTTCGCTGGGGTTCAATATTGAACTGGTTGGGCCGGATAAGGTTGCCAAACTACATCCGTTCTACAATCTTGATGGTGTGTTAGGTGCGCTTCACACGCCAGACGACGGTCACGTTGATCCGACTAACGTGACCATGGCGATGGCTGCGGGTGCCCGCCAAAAGGGTGTGAAAATCATCCGCCAGTGCCGCGCAACAAACATCACGCAGTTAGCGTCGGGCGAGTGGCAGGTTGAAACGGACAAAGGCACGATCACTTGTGAACATGTCGTAAACGCAGGTGGTACATATGCGAGGCAGATGGGCGAATGGTCAGGATTGCAGTTGCCAATGACCTCGATGACCCACCATTACTTTGTGACTGAGCCGGTGCCAGAATTTGAAGCGTTGGATACCGAACTCCCCGTCATCCGAGATGACAAGAAAGTCTCAGGCTACATCCGGATGGAGCAAAAACGCGGGTTGATCGGGATCTACGAAAAAGAGAACCCGAACTCTGTTTGGCACGATCACTGCCCATGGGAGTATGAAAACTGGCTGTTTGACGCAGACTATGATCGGGTCATGCCTTACCTTGAAGAGAGCCTGAATCGCATGCCGATTTTTGCAGAGCTTGGCATTCAACGCGAGGTCCATGGCGCTATCAGCCACCCACCAGACGGCAACCCGTTGATCGGACCAGCACCGGGTGTGACGAACTATTGGTGCTGTTGTGGCACACAAATAGGCATCGGCTGGGGCCCCGGTTTGACGCGTGAGTTGGCCCGTTTGATGGTGCATGGAGCCGCCGATATTTCAATGCGCGACTATGATCCGCGTCGCTTCGGCGGTTACGCCACCAAAGAGTGGCAAGTCGTAAAAGCAGAGGAAGATTATTGCCTGCGCCACGAAATCCCGTTTCCGCATTTCAACAGGTTGGCGGGGCGGCCGATCAAGCCATCTCCACTTCATGAGTTGCTTAAGTCAAAGGGTGCCGTTCACGAGGAAGTCTACGGTTTTGAACGCCCCCGCTGGTTTGCCCGCGACGGCGTGACACCAGAGGATCACTATTCGTTCAACCGAACGCCTGTGGACGATGTCGTGGCTGCAGAAGTCAAAGCGGTTCGCGAAAACGTCGGAATAATGGACGTCACCGCGTTTACTAAGGTCGTCGTCGAAGGGCCGGATGCATATGCGCTGCTTGATCGCCTAACCGCGAACCGTATGCCGCAGAAGGTCGGCTCAATCACGCTCACCCATATGCTGAACCGTGCGGGCCGGATCGAGTTGGAAACGACGATTGTGCGCATGGCCGAAGACAAATTCTACCTCGTCTGTGCTGCGTTTTTCGAACAACGTCTCCTTGATCATTTGGAGCAGAACCTTTCGAATGAGGACGCCACGATCACAGCGTTGTCGTCTGACTGGTCCGCACTGTCCCTAAATGGGCCAAGGGCGCGAGACATATTGCAGGAATGCACGGATGCTGATCTAACCAACGCAGGTTTCCGCTGGCTATCCGCGCAGGAGATTACAGTCGCTGGACACAGCGTCTGGGCCTTCCGTATGTCCTATGCGGGTGAGCTTGGTTGGGAATTCCATATGCCAAATGCGGCTTGCCTTGATGTCTACACCGCGCTTTGGAATGCAGGCGTGGCACATGGCATTACTGACTACGGCAGCTTTGCTATGAACGCTATGCGCATGGAGAAGGGTTTCAAAGGCGCTGGCGAATTGACCAACGAGGTGACTTTAGCCGAGGCAGATGTGCTGCGATTTGCGCGCTCTGACAAGGACTACCTTGGGCGAGACAAGACATTGAACACCGATTTGCCGTGGGTCTGCGCCTATCTGGAAATCGAGCCTGATGGAAAAGCCGACGGTCATGGCGGTGAGGCTGTGATGTTGAACGATCAGGTTGTCGGTTCCACTGCATCGGTCGCCTACGGCCCAACCGTCGGCAAAGTCCTCGCCTTTGCTTACATCAAACCCGAAGCCGCCAAGCCCGATACCGCGCTTGAGGTGGTGATCCATGGCAAACTCCGGGCGGCGCGCGTATTGGGTGAACCTGCCTATGATCCTGCAAGCTTGAAGCCACGCGTGGACGCATCATGAACCTGCCAAAGACTATGCGGGCGATGGTCACAATGGGCCATGGGGATCTGGATCAAATGGTCCTGCACGAGGAGTGGCCTTGTCCGCGCCCCGCGTCTGACGAGGTTCTGATCCGCGTCGGAGCGTGTGGTTTGAACAACACGGACGTGAACACGCGTTCGGGTTGGTATTCAAAGACAGTGAACGATGCGACGACGGGTGGTGCATTCGAAGAAGTCGGTAAAGACGACCCAACTTGGGGGGGTGCCCCGATCACCTTTCCGCGCATTCAGGGCGCGGATGTTTGTGGTGAGATTGTTGCTGTTGGCGAAAATGTTGACTCCTCACGTATCGGAGAACGAGTCATAACCGATAACTGGCTGCGGGATGCAGAGGACCCCGATGACATGAACAAGACGGGATATTTCGGGTCGGAACGCGATGGCGGATTTGCCGAATTCACGACGACCCCGTCGCGCAACGCGCTCGCGGTACAGTCTGATTTAAGTGACGCAGAGCTGGCAACCTTTTCATGTTCCTATTCCACGGCTGAAGGCATGCTGACACGCGCCCATGTTCGTGCAAGCGACACCGTGTTAGTTCCTGGAGCATCGGGTGGTGTAGGGAGTGCATTGATCCAGTTGGCCAAACGCCGCGGCGCGCGCGTAATCGCCATGGCCTCTGAAGCCAAGCACGAAGATGTCGCGCTATTTGGGCCCGACGTTATCCTGTCTCGCACGCCCGATGATCTACGCGTGGCCTTGGGTCATGAGAAAATCACAGTCGTAGCAGACGTCGTTGGCGGCCCATACTGGTCAACGTTGATTGACGTTCTGGAACGCGGCGGGCGCTATACATGTTCGGGTGCGATTGCGGGTCCCATGGTCGACCTAGATCTGCGTACCTTCTACTTGCGTGATCTGACCTTTACGGGCTCAACTGTTATTACGCCCGAAGTCATGCCAAACCTGATCCGCTACATAGAGGATGGCGAGATTAAGCCCGCATTGGCCGCGACCTATCCACTGGATCAATTGCGCGAGGCTCAGGCAGCATTCATAGCCAAGAAACACACCGGCAATATTGTGGTCGTGCCAGAGGCGCGCAAGGATCGCGAGCCATGAAGATCACACGCATTTCTGTCTACCAAGTCGATCTGCCGTTAGAGCACCCCTATTGGCTGTCTGGCGGGCGGCTGAAATTCGAATGCCTTGATGCGACACTGGTCAAAGTTGAAACCGACGCCGGGCTCATCGGTTGGGGAGAGGGCACACCTTGGGGTCACACCTACGTGCCTGCCCATGGACCTGGCATCCGTGCAGGCATCGAGACGATGGCACCTTTTGTCCTTGGGCTCGATCCGCGCCGCATACTGGATGTTGAACGCGCGATGGATCTCGCGCTGCCTGGGCACCTATATGCCAAAAGCCCAATAGATATGGCGTGTTGGGATATTGCGGGCCAAGCTGCAGGTCTGCCAATTGCTGACCTGATGGGAGGCGGATCACGAACACCGCGCCCTATAGCTTCTTCCGTTGGAGCCAAAACGGTGGAGGAAACCCGCGCGGTGATCGACCGATACCGTCAGCGCGGATATATTGCTCATTCTGTCAAGATAGGCGGCGATGTAGAGCGTGACATTACTCGCATTCGTGACGTTGAAGACATCCGCCGAGATGGTGAAATAGTACTTTATGACGTTAATCGCGGTTGGACGAGACAGCAGGCACTGCGCGTCATGTCGGCAACCGAAGACTTGAATGTGATGTTCGAACAGCCTTGCGAAACCCTTGATGATATCGCGGCGATTTCTGGCAAACATGCATCCCCAGTTTCGGTTGATGAGTCACTGGTGACGTTGCAAGACGCGACCCGCATCGCACGGGACGGGCTGGCCGAGGTTTTTGGCATCAAGCTCAACCGAGTCGGCGGGTTGACCAAAGCCGCGCGGATGCGTGATGTGGCGCTCGCCCACGGGATCGACATGTTCGTCATGGCAACGGGCGGCTCTGTTCTGGCCGACACCGAAGCGCTGCATCTAGCCGCAACGATACCGGACGCCAATTGTCACGCAGTCTGGGCCTGTCAGGATATGCTCACGGTCGATATCGCTGGTGGTCGTGGCCCGCGTAACATTGATGGTCATCTTCATTTACCCGAAGAAGCGGGGCTTGGCGTTCATCCCGATGAGGATGCGCTTGGCAATCCAGTGGCAGTTTACGCATGAAAGTTACAGGCATCACTCTTTGGTCCGTCGACCTGACCAGCCATGAGACCTACTACATGGCCGAAGGTAAGACCTGCGACACGGTCAAATCCCACGTGCTTTGTCTTGATACCGACAGCGGGTTGAAAGGTTGGGGTGAGGTCTGCCCAATCCCGCACTACTTGCCAGCTTTTGCCGATGGCGTACCGAGCGCAATCAACGAAATGGCACCTGAAATCCTAGGGATTTCCCCGTTTGGGGTTGATGCGCCGATGCGTAAGCTGGACGGGTTCCTGCAAGGACACCTACACGCAAAATCCATTGTGGACATGGCGCTTTGGGATCTCTTCGGCAAAGCAACGGGCCAGCCGCTGTATACCCTGCTCGGGGGACAAACCCGCACCGACATGCCGCTGTATCATTCGATCACCTGCATTGCGCCCGATGATATGGCGCGGATCGCGAGAGAAGCCTACGCGACAGGCATCCGCCAGTTTCAGGTCAAACTTGGCGCAGATGCAGATTGGCAGGCTGATGCGGAACGCCTTATCAAAGTACGCGAAGCCGTGGGCACAGGCCCATTGGTCTATGGCGATTGGAATTGCGGCGCAACCAAGCTGCATGCCACACGCACGGGCCGCGCGGTTGCGCATCTTGATGTCATGTTAGAGCAGCCGTGCAAAACCCTCGAGGATTGTGCTGCGGTTCGTCAAGCAACTGGTTTGCCGATGAAGATCGATGAAGGTGCATATGATCTGGCGTCATTGATGCGCGCATCTGAGCTTGGCGTATTGGATGCAGTTGCTCTGAAACTGTCTAAGTTTGGCGGTCTGTCTGCTATGCGGCGCGCCCGTGATCTCACTGTACATCTAGGCGCAGAGATTTGCGCCGAATGCACCTGGGGGTCTGATATCGTGACCGTAGCGTCGCTCCACTTTGCAGCCTCTACTCCGAAGGGCTCTTTGCTCAACACCTGTGATCTGTCCTCCTACGTTGGCCCACGGATCGCACCAGATTGCCCTGCACGTAAAGACGGCCGCATCGCGCCGCCGACTGGTCCTGGGCTTGGGGTTACTCCCGATCTGGACATACTTGGAACCCCTATATTTGAACTGGCCTGAACCATGCAAAAACTGACAACACAATCTGAATGGATCACACGCGCTCAAGCCGTTCTTCCAGCAGGAGGCTTTGGTAATTTCGATCCCGGGATAGTGATTGCTCGAGGGGAAGGAAGCCACGTTTGGGACGAAGACGGCAACGAATACATTGATTACCTTATCGGGTCTGGTCCGATGTTGCTTGGCCACGGCAACCCCGAGGTAATGGAAGCGGTAATGGAACAACTGCCCAAAGGCATGACCTTCTTTGCCAACAATGCCAAAGGTATCGAGCTAGCGGAAGCGATTGTCGATGCGGTGCCGTGTTGTGAACAGGTGCGTTTTGTCGCGTCGGGTGGCGAAGCGGATATGTATGCTATTCGTCTTGCTCGCGCCTATACTGGCAAAAACAAAATCCTAAAGTTCGAAGGCGGCTATCACGGTATGAGTGCGGAAGCCCAGATGAGCCTTGCACCCGCCGAGCGCGTTAACTTTCCACAAGCGGTACCTGACAGTGCAGGCATCCCCCAGGGCGTAGCCGAGCAAATGCTAATTGCGCCGTATAACGATTTGGCGGCTGTTGAGGCTTTGCTTAGCGAACACAACGACGTCGCAGCAATTATCGCGGAACCGCTGCAGCGCATCATTCCTGCTATACCTGGGTACCTTCAAGGCCTGCGCGATCTTTGTGACAAGTATAGCGTCTTGCTGATCTTTGATGAAATCGTCACGGGGTTTCGGCTGGCATACGGCGGCGCGCAAGAACATTATGGCGTGACGCCTGATATCTGCACACTTGGTAAGATAATTGGGGGCGGGTTCCCATTAGCTGCCCTCGGCGCCAGCGCCGAAATTATGCAGCACTTCGACAAATCCATTGTGGGCGGTGACAAATGGCTTATGCAGCTGGGCACGCTGTCTGGTAATCCCATTGCTGCCGCAGCAGGCCTCAAGACCATGGAAATCCTCAGACGCGAAGGCAGCTATGACCGCTTGCGCGAAATAGGTCGCGCATTGCAAGACATGCAAAGCAGCGCGCTTAATGCCGCAGATATTCCTCACCAGATCTGCGGGGATGAGACCTTGTTCGATATCTTCTTCACGACCAGCCAGTGTCGCGACTATCGTACCGCCACGCATGATGAACCAGCACGGAATGTGACCTATAACGCGACATTACGCGAGCATGGGATATTCAAGTCGCCAGGTAAGCTTTATCCGTCACTTGCGATCACTTCAAACGACTTGGAGCAGACGAAAGCCGCTATTGAGCATGCTGTGCGATCCATTTCCTTTTAGTAGGGACACTGCCGACACCTTGCACGGCGCGTCTGTGAGCTGTGATTAAAACCTGCGTCGTCTGGGACGTCTGTTTTCCATATAGATGTTGACCGCGACGGCGAGGCCAAAGGCGATGAGGATCGAGTATAAAATTCGGTCTTGGTTGCGATAGGCCCAAAACTTGATGCGTTTTATGGTAAAGCTTTGGCGGTTTATCGTTGCTGTTGTTTGTCGCGGCGTGCTGTCTTGGCCGATAACGGATGATAGTGAATTAGCAAGGTCCCCAAATTGTGCGTCATTCTTGAGCTGGTTCAAGGCTTCAATATTTGCATCTTTGAGTGCGTCTTGGGCTGATGGTCCCTGAAGCGTATATTGCCCTGCCACAATGAGGGTGGCCAAAAACGACGTTATGGAAAGGGTTCGAAAGAAAGTGGTCATGTCAAATAAATACTCGGTTGTTTATTTAAGAAAAGAATGAATTGGAAAACTCTATTCGGCCACCGTAAAAAACGTCTGAATCCCTGTCAAATGCTCTTGATCTTTGTGTGGTGATACCTTAGTGGCATGACCACGATAGGGGTATAGCTCAGTTGGTAGAGCGACGGTCTCCAAAACCGTAGGTCCCGGGTTCGAGCCCTGGTGCCCCTGCCATTTCCCACATAGACGATAGATCGCGCGTCATCTTGGCGTGTTTTGAACCTTGCAAACGCGCGTCGCCTCGCTTAGATGAGGAACAACTAATTTAGGAATCTGACGAATGGCAACCACGAACCCAATCAAATTCATCCAGCAAGTCCGCTCTGAAGTCTCCAAAGTTGTTTGGCCGACACGTCGTGAAGTGCTCTTGACCACAGTGATGGTGTTCTTGATGGCGGCACTTGCGGCCGTCTTCTTTGCTTTGGTTGATATTACAATCCGCTTTGGTCTGAATGTTTTGTTGGGAATGTTCGGCTAATCGGTCCTCATTGAGGCATGTGAGTGGGGGCGGGGAACCGCCCTTTTGCATTTCTAGAGCGTGATTTATGGGAAACATCGCTTGGCTGCTCTTGAATTTCTAGACGGCCAAATGTATCAGATGCTGAAATCAGACATTGTGGCGTGCGGCGATTCGAGTTGCGCGCCGAATTTTTGTTTGGCAAAGCGTTCTTTGAAAAGGCGCTGAATTTAGGAAAAGTGGCGAAAGCTGCAATAAACAAAGGTATAACGGCACATGGCAAAGCGGTGGTACTCGGTTAGCGTTCTTTCAAACTTCGAAAAGAAGATCGCCGAGCAAATAAGAACATCCGTTGTTGAAGCCGATCTCGAAAACGAGATCGAAGAGGTACTTGTGCCGACGGAAGAAGTGATCGAAGTGCGTCGCGGCAAAAAAGTGACCACTGAGCGCCGCTTTATGCCAGGTTACGTTCTGGTGCGCATGGAAATGTCTGATCGTGGATACCACCTGATCAACTCTATGAATCGCGTCACAGGATTTTTGGGACCACAAGGTCGCCCGATGCCAATGCGTGATGCTGAGGTAAATGCCATCTTGAACCGTGTTCAAGAAGGCGAAGAAGCGCCACGTACGCTTATTCATTTTGAAATCGGTGAAAAGGTCAAAGTCAACGAAGGACCATTCGAGGACTTTGATGGCATGGTCGAAGAGGTCGATGAGGCCAATCAGCGCCTCAAGGTGACTGTGTCGATCTTTGGTCGTGAGACACCGGTTGAATTGGAATTTACACAGGTCACGAAACAGACCTGATGTATCTCTGTGGGAGGCGCGCAGGCCGCGGCTTGCCACCCAGACCACACAACATGAACTGCCCCGGCGACGCGTCAAAGGGGTGTTGGAACAAAGGAACGCCAAATGGCTAAGAAACTCGTTGGTACGCTCAAGCTGCAGATCCCTGCAGGCGGCGCAAACCCATCCCCACCCGTTGGTCCTGCTCTAGGTCAGCGCGGCATTAACATCATGGAATTCTGTAAAGCGTTTAACGCGAAAACAGCCGACATGGAGCAAGGCGCCCCTTGCCCAACCGTGATCGAATATTTCCAAGACAAATCGTTCTCAATGGAAATCAAGACACCACCGGCGTCTTATTACCTCAAGAAAGCGGCTGGTCTTAAGCCAGTTGGCAAGCGGAACCGCCCACAGGGCTCTCCGCTTCCTGGTCGTGATACAGCTGGCTATGTGACTGTTGCTCAGGTTCGTGAAATCGCAGAAGCGAAAATGCGCGACTTGAACGCAAATGACGTTGAAGCAGCGATGAAAATCATCTTGGGCTCTGCCCGTTCTATGGGCATTGAGGTGAAGTAAGATGGCAAAACTAGGTAAACGTACACGCGGCGCACGCGAAGCATTCGCAGGCAAAGCAAACCTAACTGTCGAAGATGCGGTCGCATTGGTCAAAGCCTCTGCAACAGCGAAATTTGACGAAACTGTCGAAATCGCGATGAACCTCGGTGTTGACACACGTCACGCGGATCAAATGGTTCGTGGTGTTGTTGGCTTGCCAAACGGCACAGGCAAAACAGTGCGTGTTGCTGTTTTCGCACGTGACGCAAAAGCAGACGAAGCCAAAGCTGCAGGCGCAGACATCGTTGGCGCAGAAGATTTGATGGAAACTGTCTTGAGCGGTAAAATCGAATTCGATCGCTGCATCGCGACACCTGATATGATGCCCGTTGTTGGTCGTCTTGGTAAAGTATTGGGTCCACGTAACCTCATGCCAAACCCAAAAGTTGGCACAGTTACGATGGATGTCACTGCAGCTGTTACAGCGGCAAAAGGCGGCGAAGTTCAGTTCAAAGCTGAAAAAGGCGGCGTTGTGCATGCAGGTGTTGGCAAAGCGTCTTTTGACGAAGCCAAGCTGGTTGAAAACGTACGCGCCTTTGTTGATGCGGTTGCAAAAGCACGCCCAACAGGCGCAAAAGGTGCCTACATGAAAGCAATCACACTGTCCTCAACAATGGGTCCAGGCGTGACGATTTCAGTAGACAACGCGAACTCTCAGTAAGAGCTTCACATAAAATTTCAAAGGCGTCCGCTTCGGGCGCCTTTTTTGTTTGAGAGTCCCTTTTGCCGCACATTACTGAATAATCCTGTCTAGCGTCTCGCCATGCTTGTGGTTGAGGGATCGCCATATAGACTAAAGTAAGTAAGTGCGTAAAAGGTGTTTGTGTAATGGGTATTCTATTTAAAATAATCGGCGTCATGGTGGCCGCTTTTGTCTTGCTCGTCATTGGGCAACTCGGGTTTGGAGCGGTGTCCTCCGCTACGTCCACTCTGGGGCTCGTTCCGAGCTTTGTCCTGTCTGCACTCATAGGTCTTGGATTGGTGATCTTTGGAACCAGTCTGTTTAATCGGCTTGTGCTCAAGGGATCCTTGCCGGAATTAATTGGTCAAGACAACAAAGCAGGCGGGACGATAATTCCAAAATGGTTTGTCTTTGGTTTGGCCATGATCTGGGGAGTGATTTCTGTTTTCTGGATATCAGGCTTTGGCTATTTCCAAACCTATTATCAGGAAACGGTCATGACGGGCTTGGCCATTTCGGCCTGTGTCGCCTTGATGTCAGGGATTAGCGAAGAAATCCTGTTTCGATATCTCGTTTACGGATACATGCGGGGCAAAATGCCCAAGCTCTGGGCTGCTTTGATCTGTGGTGTCGTTTTTGGGGTCTTGCATCTTAATCAAGTGGCCAATGTCCAAGACGGGGCGATCCTCATGATTGCGGCCATCGGGGTGTCGTTGTTATTCGCAGCAATTTACGAGCGAACTGGAACCATCTGGGCGCCCGCTCTGGTGCATGTTGCGTGGAATATGTTTGCCATCAAAATTGGCTTTGTCGTGACCAATGGCTTTGATAACCCAGAAGATGCAGGCTTTGCCTATGCGGGCTTCCACATCGAAGCGCCTAATTCGTTTTTGGCAGGGGGCAGTTTTGGAGTAGAGCAAAGCGCGCCCGCACTCCTTATGTATTTCGTCCTTGCTTTCGCGATCATACAGCTTGGTCGTCGGGACCAAGACCAGAGCGAAGCATAAAATCAGACAGTCAGCGGAGGATAAATTTCCGCTCCTGTCATGAAATTTCAAGCCTGCCCCTTGGTGTGCGGGTCATATCCCGAGATATGTAATGATTGTGCTCGCGAACAAGATCACCATTTCCACGGCGTATTTATGTCCGAGTGCGGGTATATGCGTATAGTTGGTCACTAGATAATAGGCCAAGACACCTAAGAGTGTAGTGGCACAGGACAATATGGCTACGGCATATGTTACGGCGGTGTCATGATTTGGTTGGTGTTCGACCAGGCGGGTTAGAGGCTTGACCAAGTAATTGAATGGCCACACGAACCAGGATAACAAAAATATCCCCACATGGATCGCCGTGGGAAGCAGAGTTGAAAATACCATCAGGTAAATCCACGTTAGGTTTGCCGACCCGTCCCCCCATAAGTCATTCCTGAGTTGGCCGAGGTCCAAAATAGGGGTTCCCGCGACGAGGTTCAGACCGTGAATGGCGAGGATCAAGGTTACGATCAATCCTGCAAAGGTGACGAGGCCAACAATGATATCAGCTATGTTCCAAAGGGCGGACTTGAACCATGAAGCCGCGGCGATGGAGCGTCTGAGGGCCAACCGAGTAAAACCAATAGAAACGAAATCAAATAGGGCGTTGATAATGGGAAATACACCAAAGAAAAGGAAAACTGTCTTCAATTTGCTATCTTGGGCGAATGTTGAAAAATAAGCCGCGACAATCAAAGCGGCGCACAAGGCAAGTACCAACACGGTGTTTACCCACAATAGAGATTTTCCACTGTGAATTCGGGCATAGGCAAAATGTTCATATAGCGGTAAAATTATGAACACTACGCCAGCGAATGTGAATGAGCCTGCGCCTGCGAATACGCCTACGAATGCGCCTGCGACAGCGCCTGCGAGTGCGAGTGCGAGTACTACTGCGCCAGCGAGTGCGACCACGCCCGAGAGTATGCCTACGCTTGCGAGTGCGATAGCGCCTGAGAGTGCGTATGTGCCTGCGACTGCGAGTGCGCCTCCGATTACGCCTATTACGTAGGCTATCAGCGCCAAACCTTGAAGATTTGGAGTGTTATCTTGGGTCGCTGGCCGTAATCTCATCTGACGGTATATCCACGGAAAAACGTGATTTTCCAGTGAATGAATGATCGGTTTTCCCAAGACGATATAGGTCAAAGCTATTAGCGCAACTACTTGTTGTAATCCCCCAGTTGCCTCCGGAAAAACTTCAATCTCTCCCAACATGGCGGCGGACCCATTGATACCAAACACCAGAATGGGCGACAAAATTGGATAGGCGACGGCAAGCAGTAAGGCGCGATCAAAGGACAGCCAATTCCATGCGCGCTCTTTGGTTGTTTTATCTGGTTTATCTCGGATATTTTCAGGTGTCAGACCGCGATCCAAGGCATTGAGCAGACGAACCAATAGCGTGAGATAAAATATCATTGGGTTTCGGTTGCTCAGTCTGCACGCTGTTTCGGCGTTCCGTTCCGCATCTGTGGTCGTTGTGTCCTCTGAGGCTTTGTCCACATATAACCAAACCCACAATGCAAATGCCACGACGTAAAAGATGGCAAGAAGGCTAACCGCAAACGACTGCTGATCTTTTGGCAATATTGCAATGACAATCCCAGTGAATGCGAGGGGAAGGGGCCAAAAGATTGCTGAATTCGTCATATCTGTCCTGATGCGATCTATGATAACGGTACTTAAATGCGTTTACCGATTTTAGAGGGCGATTGACGCCGTGTCGATATTGGAAAGACTTGGAAGTGAGAGTGTGACAATATTTTGTTCTTCTCACCCCTTGGCAAAGAGTTAGCATTCCCTTAAGTAGCAACGCATGGGTATCCCACGATTCGTCGTGGGATACTCTTTTTCGTCCGAGACGGAGGGTTTGGTTTAGGCCTTATAATTCCTTCCTGAGATGGGAAATGAGTAAGAATACCACTCGCTTGGTTTAGACCTTCGAGTGATTTTGGCCTCTGGACCCTGAAATTGGACCCGAACGCTATTTGTTTACAAATGGCAAAACTGAGCCGGGGAGCAATCCCCAAATTTGGAGTGAAACTGTGGATAGAGCACAAAAAGAACAAGTGGTCGAAGAGCTCGGCCATATCTTTGAAAGCTCTGGCGTTGTGGTCGTAGCCCATTACGCAGGTCTCACAGTTGCAGACATGCAAGATCTGCGCGCCCGTGCCTCTCAGGCCGGAAGTGCAGTTCGCGTTGCCAAAAACAGGCTCGCCAAAATCGCTCTTGAGGGTAAGCCATGCGAAAGCATGACAGATCTTCTATCGGGCATGACCGTTTTGACCTATTCTGAGGACCCTGTAGCAGCAGCTAAAGTGGCCGAAGATTTCGCTAAGGAGAACGCAAAGTTCGAAATCCTTGGCGGTGCAATGGGTGAGAACGCTCTTGATCGTGCTGGCGTTCAAGCCGTGTCGAAAATGCCATCTCGCGAGGAGCTTATTGCTTCTATCGCTGGCTGCATTGGCGCACCTGCTTCGAACATCGCTGGCGCAATTGGCGCTCCTGCTTCGAACATCGCTGGCATCTTGTCCTCAATCGAGGACAAAGCTGCTGCATAAGCAACTTGATACCTGCGTTGGGAATTAACCTTTCGTTGGAACACAAACTTAATACGGAAAGAGTCTAAAATGGCTGATCTGAAGAAACTAGCAGAAGACATCGTTGGTCTAACACTGCTTGAAGCACAAGAACTTAAAACAATCTTGAAAGACGAGTATGGCATCGAGCCAGCAGCCGGTGGCGCAGTCATGATGGCTGGCCCAGCGGATGCGGGTGGTGCAGCAGCAGAAGAGAAAACAGAATTCGACGTAGTTCTGAAGAATGCTGGCGCGTCTAAAATCAACGTGATCAAAGAAGTTCGCGGCATCACTGGTCTTGGCTTGAAAGAAGCTAAAGAGCTTGTTGAAGCAGGCGGCAAGATCAAAGAAGGCGTTGATAAAGCCGAAGCAGAAGACATCAAAGGCAAGCTCGAAGCAGCTGGCGCAGAAGTCGAATTGGCGTAAGTCATCTCCGAGGTCTGCCCTCGGTACACATTTTTGGCTGGGTGTGGTTTTACCATGCCCAGCTAAACCTGTCTTAATGAGGGCCTTTTTGAAAAAGGCGTTTCTTTAGGCAAGGTTCAATGATCGGGAGACTTTCATCGGGAAGAAAGTCGGGAATTGATCGCAACTTTGACCGTCTCGTATGGGGGCGAACCTGGGACCCGACAGGCTTCGTTTCCGGTGAGAAACTAAAAAGGTGATATCGACCATGGCTCAATCCTTTCTTGGCCAGAAACGTCTGCGCAAGTACTACGGTAAAATCCGCGAAGTTCTTGAGATGCCGAACCTTATCGAGGTTCAAAAATCGTCTTACGACCTCTTCCTTAAGTCTGGCGATCAGCTAGCACCACTTGATGGTGAAGGGATCAAAGGCGTGTTCCAATCCGTCTTTCCAATTAAAGATTTCAACGAAACGTCTATTTTGGAATTCGTTGACTATGAATTGGAAAAACCAAAATACGACGTCGAGGAATGTCAGCAACGTGACATGACCTACAGCGCGCCTCTTAAGGTGACATTGCGCTTGATCGTATTTGATGTCGACGAAGATACAGGTGCAAAATCTGTAAAAGACATCAAAGAACAAGACGTTTTTATGGGCGATATGCCTTTGATGACACCGAACGGAACATTCGTTGTGAATGGTACCGAGCGTGTTATCGTTTCTCAGATGCACCGTTCGCCGGGCGTCTTTTTTGACCATGACAAAGGGAAAACACACAGCTCGGGTAAGCTGTTGTTTGCCTGCCGCATTATCCCGTACCGTGGATCATGGTTGGATTTCGAGTTTGACGCAAAAGACAACGTCTACGCACGTATCGACCGTCGTCGTAAATTGCCTGTGACAACTTTGCTTTATGCTTTGGGCTTGGATCAAGACGCGATCATGAACGCGTATTACGACTCCGTGACCTACACGCATTCCAAAGGCAAAGGCTGGGTCACCAAGTTCTTCCCTGAGCGGGTTCGCGGCACACGCCCAACCTATGACATTGTCGATGCTGGTACAGGTGAAGTGATCTGTGAAGCCGGCAAGAAAGTCACGCCACGCGCGGTTAAGAAATTGATCGACGAGGGCAAAGTGACCGAGCTTTTGGTTCCTTTCGAGCATATCGTTGGCAAATTCGTTGCACATGACATCATCAACGAAGAAACTGGTGCAATCTATGTCGAAGCGGGCGATGAGCTGACGCTAGAATATGACAAAGCCGGTGAATTGATTGGTGGCTCTTTGAAAGAGCTGATGGATGCGGGCTTTACCGAAATCCCAGTTCTCGACATCGATAACATCAATGTGGGCGCCTATATGCGCAACACAATGGCGATGGACAAAAACATGGGTCGCGAAACGGCGCTCTTGGATATCTATCGCGTGATGCGTCCAGGTGAACCACCGACCGTTGAATCAGCTTCTGCTTTGTTTGACACATTGTTCTTTGATAGCGAACGCTATGATCTTTCTGCGGTTGGCCGTGTGAAAATGAACATGCGTCTGGCGCTTGATGCTGAGGATACACAACGCACACTTCGCAAAGAAGACATCGTTGCTTGTATCAAAGCCTTGGTAGAATTGCGTGATGGCAAGGGTGATGTGGATGACATCGACCACCTCGGCAACCGTCGTGTTCGCTCTGTTGGTGAATTGATGGAAAACCAATATCGCGTTGGTTTGCTCCGCATGGAACGCGCAATCAAGGAACGCATGTCCTCTGTCGAAATCGACACAGTCATGCCCCAAGATTTGATCAACGCAAAACCTGCGGCCGCAGCTGTTCGTGAATTCTTTGGCTCTAGCCAATTGTCACAGTTTATGGACCAAACGAACCCATTGTCCGAAGTCACACACAAGCGTCGCTTGTCTGCGCTTGGGCCAGGTGGTTTGACCCGTGAGCGTGCTGGCTTTGAAGTTCGTGACGTTCACGCCACGCACTACGGTCGTATGTGTCCAATTGAAACGCCAGAAGGTCCAAACATTGGTTTGATCAACTCTTTGGCGACATTTGCACGTGTGAACAAATATGGTTTCATCGAAACACCTTATCGTATCGTTAAAGACGGCCATGTTACGGATGAAGTCCACTACATGTCCGCGACCGAAGAAATGCGCCACACTGTTGCGCAGGCCAACGCATCGCTGGATGAAAACGGTAACTTTATCAATGATCTCGTCTCGACACGTCAAAACGGTGACTACACATTGGCGCCAAGCGAAAGTGTCGATCTGATCGACGTTAGCCCAAAACAGTTAGTCTCTGTTGCGGCATCGCTGATCCCGTTCTTGGAAAACGACGACGCGAACCGTGCTTTGATGGGCTCAAACATGCAACGTCAGGCTGTTCCGCTTTTGCGTGCTGAGGCACCTTTGGTTGGCACAGGTATCGAACAAGTTGTTGCGCGTGACTCTGGTGCGGCGATTATGGCGAAACGTGGCGGTATCATCGACCAAGTTGATGCACAGCGTATCGTTATTCGTGCGACGTCTGATTTGGAACTTGGCGATGCGGGTGTTGATATCTACAGCATGCGTAAATTCCAACGCTCTAACCAGAACACATGTATCAACCAACGTCCGTTGGTCAAAGTGGGTCAATCCGTCAACAAAGGCGAAGTTATTGCTGATGGTCCATCCACAGACATGGGTGAACTAGCTCTTGGTAAAAACGTGGTTGTCGCGTTTATGCCTTGGAATGGCTACAACTATGAAGACTCCATTCTGATTTCTGAGCGTGTCTCTCGTGATGACGTCTTCACGTCGATCCACATCGAAGAATTCGAAGTGGCGGCACGTGATACGAAATTGGGGCCAGAGGAAATCACACGTGATATTCCAAACGTCGGCGAAGAAGCGCTTCGTAACTTGGACGAAGCGGGCATCGTTTACATCGGTGCAGACGTTGAACCAGGTGACATTCTCGTTGGTAAAATCACACCAAAAGGCGAAAGCCCAATGACGCCTGAAGAAAAGCTTCTTCGTGCGATCTTTGGTGAAAAAGCCTCTGATGTGCGTGACACATCTTTGCGTGTGAAGCCGGGTGATTACGGGACTGTTGTTGAGGTTCGTGTCTTCAACCGCCACGGCGTTGAAAAAGACGAACGTGCGCTTCAGATCGAACGCGAAGAAGTTGAACGTTTGGCACGTGACCGTGATGACGAATTGGCCATTTTGGATCGCAACATCTATGCGCGTTTGAAATCCATGATCCTCGGTAAAACAGCTGTAAAAGGTCCAAAGGGCGTTTCTGCAAATGCGGAAATCAACGAAGACCTCTTGTCAACGTTGACACGTGGCCAGTGGTGGCAGCTTGCTCTTGCAGAAGAAGCAGATGCACAGGTTGTCGAAGCTCTACATGAACAGTATGAGGCGCAAAAACGCACGCTTGATGCGCGGTTTGAGGACAAAGTTGAAAAAGTCCGTCGTGGAGATGATCTACCACCGGGTGTGATGAAGATGGTCAAAGTCTTTATCGCGGTGAAGCGCAAGCTTCAGCCAGGTGATAAAATGGCGGGTCGTCACGGAAACAAAGGTGTTATTTCCAAGGTTGTTCCTATGGAAGACATGCCGTTCCTTGCGGACGGGACGCCAGTTGATTTCTGTTTGAACCCTCTCGGTGTTCCGTCACGTATGAACGTGGGTCAGATTTTGGAAACACACATGGGCTGGGCGGCGCGTGGCTTGGGTCTTCAAATTGATGACGCTCTTGGTGAATATCGTCGCTCTGGCGATTTGACACCTGTTCGTGAAGCAATGCGGATCGCTTATGGTGATGACGTCTATGAAGAGGGACTTGCCTCTATGGACGAAGATCACTTAGTCGAAGCGGCGGGTAACGTCACACGTGGCGTTCCAATTGCGACACCTGTTTTTGACGGTGCCAAAGAAGACGACGTGAACAATGCTCTGACACGTGCTGGCTTTGATACATCTGGTCAGTCCATCTTGTTTGATGGTCGCACAGGTGAGCAATTTGCACGTCCTGTGACAGTTGGTGTGAAATACTTGTTGAAACTTCACCACTTGGTGGACGACAAAATTCACGCACGTTCAACCGGTCCATACTCATTGGTCACGCAGCAACCTTTGGGCGGTAAAGCTCAATTCGGTGGTCAGCGTTTCGGTGAAATGGAAGTTTGGGCACTAGAAGCATATGGCGCGGCGTATACGTTGCAAGAGATGCTGACAGTCAAGTCGGACGATGTTGCCGGACGGACCAAGGTCTATGAATCGATCGTCAAAGGCGAAGACAACTTTGAAGCGGGTATCCCAGAGAGCTTTAACGTTCTCGTCAAAGAAGTCCGTGGCCTTGGCCTGAATATGGAACTCCTGGACGCGGAGGATGAGGAATAAGGGTTCGCCCTTATTTCTCCCCTCCCTTCAGCTCTAATTTGAGGAAATCAAAATGAACCAGGAAATTACAAACAACCCGTTCAACCCGTTGACATCACCAAAGGTGTTCGACGAAATCAAAGTCTCTTTGGCTTCGCCAGAGCGGATTTTGTCATGGTCATTCGGTGAGATTAAGAAACCAGAAACCATTAACTACCGGACGTTCAAGCCCGAGCGTGATGGTTTGTTCTGTGCGCGTATCTTTGGCCCAACCAAAGACTACGAATGTCTCTGCGGTAAATATAAGCGCATGAAATATCGCGGTGTTGTCTGCGAAAAATGTGGTGTTGAAGTTACGCTTCAAAAAGTACGTCGTGAGCGTATGGGCCACATCGAATTGGCATCCCCCGTTGCGCATATTTGGTTCTTGAAATCATTGCCATCCCGCATCGGTTTGATGTTGGACATGACATTGCGCGATCTAGAACGCGTGCTTTATTTCGAAAACTACGTTGTGATCGAACCAGGTCTCACTGATCTTCAGTATGGTCAGATGATGACCGAAGAAGAATACATGGACGCCCAAGACACCTACGGTATGGACGCCTTCACTGCGAACATCGGTGCCGAAGCGATCCGTGAAATGTTGGCTCAGATCGACCTAGACGCCGAAGCAGAACAGCTTCGCGCGGATCTCAAAGAGGCGACAGGCGAACTAAAGCCCAAAAAGATCATCAAGCGTTTGAAAGTGGTCGAAAGCTTCCTTGAATCTGGCAACCGTCCTGAGTGGATGATTTTGACTGTGATCCCTGTGATCCCACCAGAATTGCGTCCCTTGGTTCCACTAGATGGCGGTCGGTTTGCGACGTCTGATTTGAACGACCTTTACCGTCGTGTGATCAACCGGAACAACCGTCTCAAGCGTTTGATCGAATTGCGCGCACCAGACATCATCGTTCGCAACGAAAAGCGGATGTTGCAAGAATCTGTGGATGCCTTGTTCGACAACGGCCGTCGTGGTCGTGTCATCACAGGCGCAAACAAGCGTCCTTTGAAGTCATTGTCTGACATGCTTAAGGGTAAGCAGGGTCGTTTCCGTCAAAACCTTTTGGGGAAACGCGTCGACTTTTCCGGTCGTTCGGTCATTGTGACGGGTCCAGAGCTCAAGCTGCATCAATGTGGTTTGCCCAAAAAGATGGCGTTGGAATTGTTCAAACCGTTCATCTATTCCCGTCTTGAGGCCAAAGGTCTGTCCTCAACCGTGAAACAAGCCAAGAAATTGGTGGAAAAAGAGCGTCCCGAAGTTTGGGATATCTTGGATGAAGTGATCCGTGAACACCCCGTCATGCTAAACCGTGCGCCAACCTTGCACCGTTTGGGCATCCAAGCCTTTGAACCCGTTTTGATCGAAGGCAAAGCGATCCAGCTTCACCCGTTGGTCTGTTCTGCGTTTAACGCGGACTTTGACGGTGACCAAATGGCGGTTCACGTTCCATTGAGCCTTGAGGCACAATTGGAAGCCCGCGTTTTGATGATGTCAACGAACAACGTTCTGTCGCCTGCAAACGGCGCACCGATCATCGTTCCATCACAGGATATGATCTTGGGGATCTACTATACGACCATCATGCGCGAAGGCATGAAGGGCGAAGGGATGATCTTTAGCTCTATCGAAGAAGTGCAATATGCATTGGACACAGGCGAAGTTCACCTTCACGCCAAAGTTCAAGCGCGGATTTCACAGATCGACAGTGAAGGTAACGAAGTGTTCAAACGCTTTGAAACCACACCAGGTCGTGTGCGTTTGGGATCCTTGCTTCCTAAAAATGCCAAAGCGCCCTTCGATCTTGTGAACAATTTGCTTCGTAAGAAAGACGTACAAAAAGTCATCGACACGGTTTATCGTTATTGCGGTCAAAAAGAATCCGTCATCTTCTGTGATCAGATCATGACAATGGGTTTCCGCGAAGCGTTTAAAGCGGGTATTTCGTTCGGTAAAGACGACATGGTTATCCCTGATAACAAATGGGGTCTTGTTGACGAAACACGTGGTCAAGTGAAAGACTTTGAACAACAGTACATGGACGGCCTGATCACTCAGGGCGAAAAGTACAACAAAGTTGTGGATGCTTGGTCCAAGTGTAACGACAAAGTCACCGACGCGATGATGAACACCATCTCAGCAAACAAGCGTGATGAAGATGGCTCAGAAATGGAACCGAACTCGGTTTACATGATGGCCCACTCTGGTGCGCGTGGTTCTGTGACCCAGATGAAACAGCTCGGCGGTATGCGTGGTTTGATGGCAAAGCCGAATGGCGACATTATCGAAACACCGATCATCTCAAACTTTAAAGAAGGTTTGACCGTTCTCGAATACTTTAACTCCACCCACGGTGCGCGTAAGGGTCTTTCGGATACGGCGTTGAAAACTGCGAACTCTGGTTATCTAACGCGTCGTTTGGTTGACGTTGCTCAGGACTGTATCGTTCGCATGAACGATTGTGGAACTGAAAACTCAATCACTGCGGAACCAGCGGTCAACGATGGCGAAGTGATTTCCTCATTGGCGGAACGCGTTTTGGGTCGTACAGCGGCAGAAGACATCATGCGTCCTGGCACAGAAGAAATTCTTGTCAAAGAAGGTCAGATCATCGACGAATTGCTCGCTGATGCGATTGACGAGAGCGGCATGCAATCTGCGCGTATCCGCAGCCCATTGACCTGTGAAGCAGAAGATGGCGTTTGTGCGAAATGTTACGGACGTGACCTTGCACGCGGAACAATCGTGAACATTGGTGAAGCTGTCGGTATTATCGCCGCTCAGTCCATCGGTGAACCAGGGACTCAGCTAACAATGCGGACATTCCACATTGGTGGTGTTGCACAAGGTGGTCAGCAATCTTTCCTCGAAGCCAGCCAAGAAGGTAAAATTGCATTCGAAAATGCAATGACACTGGAAAACTCAAATGGCGAAACGCTCGTTATGGGTCGTAACATGAAGTTGCGCATTCTTGACGAACAAGGCGAAGAGCGCGCGAGCCACAAGTTGGGTTACGGCACGAAAGTCTTTGTCAAAGAGGGCGCCAAAGTGGCCCGTGGCGACAAATTGTTTGAGTGGGATCCATACACATTGCCGATCATCGCGGAAAAAGACGCGACTGCGAAACATGTTGACCTCGTCAATGGTGTCGCTGTTCGTGAGGAAACCGATGATGCAACAGGTATGACACAGAAGATCGTTGTGGATTGGCGCGCTGCGCTCAAAGGCAACGAACTCAAGCCTGAAATCATCTTGGTTGGTGCCGATGGCGAACCTGTGCGCAATGACGCAGGCAACCCGATCACATATCCGATGTCTGTTGATGCCATCTTGTCTGTCGAAGACGGTCAAGAGATCAAAGCAGGTGATGTTGTTGCGCGTATTCCTCGTGAAGGCGCGAAAACCAAGGACATTACAGGTGGTCTTCCACGCGTTGCTGAACTGTTCGAAGCCCGTCGTCCAAAAGATCACGCAATCATCGCGGAAATCGATGGTTACGTGCGCTATGGCCGCGACTACAAGAACAAGCGTCGCATCTCGATTGAGCCCGTTGATGATAGCCGTGATCCAGTTGAATACATGGTTCCAAAAGGCAAGCACATCCCTGTGGCCGAAGGTGACTTCGTTCAGAAGGGTGACTACATCATGGACGGCAACCCAGCACCGCATGACATTCTTGCGATTATGGGGATCGAGGCACTTGCCAACTATATGATCGACGAAGTTCAGGATGTTTATCGTCTGCAAGGTGTGAAAATCAACGACAAGCACGTCGAAGTGATCGTTCGCCAGATGCTTCAGAAATGGGAAATTTCTGAAAGCGGTGACACAACGCTTCTCAAAGGCGAGCATGTCGATAAAATTGAATTCGACCAAGCAAATGAAAAAGCGCTGTCCAAAGGGGGCCGCCCTGCACAGGGTGAACCAATCCTCTTGGGGATCACCAAAGCGTCACTTCAAACGCGCTCCTTTATTTCTGCGGCTTCGTTCCAAGAAACGACACGTGTTCTCACAGAATCTTCTGTTCAGGGCAAACGTGACAAGCTTGTCGGTCTCAAGGAAAACGTCATTGTTGGTCGCTTGATCCCAGCGGGAACAGGTGGCGCGACACAGCGTGTCCGTCGTATCGCAACCGAGCGTGACAACGTCGTCATCGAAGCACGTCGCGAAGAGGCGGAACAGGCCGTGGCCTTGGCCGCACCTGAGGCAAGCAACGACGACTAAGTCTGTCCTAAGACCTATCATAGAGAGCACCCGCCATTTGGTGGGTGCTTTTTTATTGAAATCCCGAGTCCCGCCCCCCACTTTAAGAGGAGGGAAATGATGAGGGATGACAATGAGACCAGTAGAAACCAAAGACATCACAATTCACTTTGATGGCAAGAAATGTATCCATGCGCGCAAATGCGTGATGGGTTTGCCGAAAGTATTCGTGCCTGGATCAAAAGGCGGATGGATTTTTCCAGAACACGCCGAGACCGAAGTATTAGCCCGTGTCATAGACAGTTGCCCCTCTGGTGCCCTGAGCTACAAACGCCACGATAACGGACAAGATGAACCCCAACCTGAGGTCAATACAGCCAGACTTTGGGAAAATGGCCCTATCGAAGCCAAAGGCACATTGAGGCTTCCCAATGATGCCACTGCTACGCGAGCGCTTTTGTGCCGCTGCGGTCAATCCAAGAATAAACCCTTCTGTGACAACAGCCATATTGCGGCCAAATTTACAGCCACCTCTGAGGCAACAACTACTTCGAAAGCCGAAGATTTTACGAACCAAGGGGGCAACGTGACGATCAAACCAACCAAGGACGGCCCCTTGATGGTCACAGGGCCTATGGAAGTCATCGCGGGGTCAGGGCGCCGCATTCAAACTGGCGAAAAACAGGCTTTGTGCCGTTGTGGTGCATCTAAAACAAAACCCTTCTGTGATGGTTCACACAAAGCGATCGGATTTGAGGCAGAGGCATGAATATTACCAAAGAGATCACAGACACGCGCGGACGCTATGTAACGGTCATTGATGGTTATGAAGCGGAGCTGACCTTTTCCATCATGAGCCCCAAAAACATCATCGCCGATCACACTGGCGTTCCCGAGGCCCTCGGTGGGCGCGGCGTCGGCAAAGCGCTGGTTGAACATATGATTGAAGACGCCCAAGAGAACGGATTTCGGATTGTTCCCTTATGTCCCTTCGTAAAAGCGCAATATGCACGTCATCCTGACTGGAAACCTGTTATGAATGGGCGTTAGATGGCGCTGTAGCGACAGGATGAGAAAGACAAAGAGATGACAGACAACTATCGCGGTGCCGTGTTGATGACCTTCAGCATGGCCGCCTTTGTCTTGAATGACACCTTCATGAAACTGGCTCTTGGGAGCGTTCCCTTGTTCCAGGCCATGACATTGCGCGGGCTGCTCACAACGGCCTTGGTGGCCGCGCTTTGCCTTGCCTATGGCGTATTGCGGGTGTCCTTGTCCCGGCGCGATTGGATCTATGTTGCTTTGCGCGCCTTTAGCGAGGCGGGCGCGGCGGTTTTCTTTTTGACCGCGCTTGCTAATATGCCAATTGCAAACTTGATCGCAATTTTACAGCTCTTGCCTTTGACTGTGGCGTTGGGTGGATTTGTCTTTTTTGGCGAAGCGATTGGTTGGCGCCGCGCCCTTGCGATTGCTGTGGGCTTTGTCGGTATGATCTTGATCGTTCAGCCAGAGGCCAATGGATTTGACATCAACACGACATATGCCTTGATCTCGGTGGGGTTCGTCACTCTGCGCGATTTGATCACGCGCCGCATGTCGAAATCTGTCCCCTCGCTCTTTGTCACACTCACAGCCTCGATCAGTGTTTTGGTATTGGCCGCGGGTCTGTCACTTTTTCAAACGTGGGAACCTGTGTCGACTGGGGTGAGCGTCTATATCGGTCTAGCGGCCCTTATCGTGAGCCTTGGCTATCTCTTGAGCGTGATGGTGATGCGCGTAGGCGATATGGCGCATGTGGCCTTCTTTCGCTACACAGGCTTGCTCTGGGCGCTGCTCTTGGGCGCCTTTGTTTTCGATGAATGGCCAGAGCCGTTGGTCTTGCTCGGCGCAACCCTCATCGTGGGGGCAGGCGCCTTTACCATGTGGCGCGAACGTGTTGTCAAAGCGCGTTCTGCCAAGCCTTGATAGCGACGTTATCGACGCCAAACACATCTAAGAAAAGCTCCTCCGTCTCAGACGACAGCTCTTGGTAGGCAAATTTGGGCGACGGGCGTGTTTGTGTTGAATCATTCCACTCATGAAAACAGCGCAGGTACATTGGTGGATCTGGAAAGGTCACTGTCGGCATAAGCTCGGCAAATCTCTGATGTGGGAAATGCAAAACGGTCTTGTTCAAACCAGGGCGCATCATAACACCAAGAGCGGGCGTCAAATAGGGACGACGAATATCGCAGGCCTCTAGCCCCTGAGGGCCAAAGCGAACCGCATATCCGCTGTTGAAATCGATGCCCACTTTATTGCTGACCCGCAACATATAGTCTGAGGCCTCTGCCACATCTTTGAGTGAGCTGACGAAATACTCAGACACCGCATCATCATCATCTAACCGAAACTGAACACTTATTTGATCGGGATCGCGAACCTGTTCAAAAGCTGCCAAAGCGGCCTCTCGATGGGGAAGGGGGGGCAATTCGATAATCTTGACCGGAGCGACATCCTTGCACAAAGCCTGCAGGTGCTCTTTGGCATAGATCGGCAGGCTATCCCCAATCAAAACGATAAAGGTAAAGTCTTGATCGCTTTGATTCTTGATTGAGGGAAGGGTCAAATACTCAAAGGTTTTAAGCCGAAAGCCTAGGATTTCATCTTTGTACAAATACTCAATCCGCTGGTCTGTCGTTGTGTGCTCAACCTGAAATCCGCCGAGCGCGGGATAGGAAAACCGACAAATACCGATAACTTGCAAATGACTTGACCTTTTGGTTGTACTGTTTGTGGTATCTAACTATAGACCACCCTATATCGACAGCCAAGCGGTTCCTATTCGACGCGGCTTTGATGTGACTATGGGGACTCGTTTAGGTCTGTTGACAATACCTCCGACTCCCCCTATACGCCCACTATCTCGGCACAGGGGGTCGCCCCGCCGCCGACTTCAAATTTGAAGTGGTCAAGATCCAGGCCTATGCCTCGATCCTCTGGAAACCCACCGCGTCGTTCCCGCGAAAGAGGGGACGCATGCGGTCTTTGTGTTTTGTGGACGCGCAAAGCACGCAAAAATGAGCCGCATGGGGATTGGCCCTGTGCATGACACATGTGTGAGAGCGAAACGGGGATTAACCGGAATGCCAACTATTCAACAGCTGATCCGTAAACCACGGCAGCCCAAAGTAAAACGGTCGAAGTCACAACACCTAGAGCAGTGTCCACAAAAACGTGGCGTCTGTACGCGTGTTTATACAACGACTCCTAAGAAACCTAACTCAGCGATGCGTAAAGTTGCCAAAGTGCGTCTTACAAATGGCTTCGAAGTTATCAGCTATATCCCTGGTGAAAAGCACAACCTCCAAGAGCACTCTGTTGTTCTTATCCGTGGCGGTCGTGTAAAAGACCTTCCTGGTGTTCGCTACCACATCCTTCGCGGTGTTCTTGACACACAAGGTGTTAAAGATCGTAAGCAACGCCGCTCCAAATATGGCGCGAAGCGTCCGAAGTAAGAGGAATAACAAATGTCCCGTCGTCACGCCGCTGAAAAACGCGAAATCCTACCCGACGCCAAGTTTGGCGATCGTGTATTGTCTAAATTCATGAACAATCTCATGATTGATGGTAAAAAATCTGTCGCTGAAAAAATCGTTTATAATGCTCTCGACCGTGTTGAGTCCAAGATCAAACGTGCGCCAGTCGAAGTGTTCCACGAAGCACTTGATAACATCAAGCCATCTGTCGAAGTGCGCTCACGCCGTGTTGGTGGTGCGACTTATCAGGTGCCTGTTGAAGTTCGTACAGAACGCCGCGAAGCGTTGGCCATCCGTTGGTTGATCTCTGCGTCCCGTTCACGCAACGAAAACACAATGGAAGAACGCCTAGCAGGTGAGCTTTTGGACGCAGTGAACTCTCGTGGTTCTGCGGTTAAAAAGCGCGAAGATACACATAAAATGGCCGACGCGAACAAAGCGTTTAGCCATTACCGCTGGTAAACTATTTCTAAGGGCTCAATATAATGGCACGCGAATATCCACTCGAACTATACCGCAACTTCGGTATTATGGCGCATATTGATGCAGGTAAAACAACCTGTTCAGAACGCATCCTTTATTACACTGGTAAAGAGCACAACATCGGCGAAGTGCACGATGGCGCCGCGACCATGGATCACATGGAGCAAGAGCAAGAGCGCGGAATTACCATTACGTCTGCTGCGACAACCACATTCTGGGAACGCACAGAAGATGGTGAAACAGCCGATAGCCCAAAACACCGTCTAAACATCATCGACACACCAGGCCACGTTGACTTCACTATTGAGGTTGAGCGGTCTTTGGCGGTTCTCGATGGCGCGGTTTGTGTTTTGGATGCGAACGCTGGTGTTGAGCCTCAAACAGAAACAGTTTGGCGTCAGGCCGACCGTTATAAAGTTCCACGCATGGTTTTTGTCAACAAAATGGACAAAATCGGCGCGGACTTCTTTAACTGTGTAGAAATGGTCGAAGATCGCACAGGCACACGTGCTGTTCCGATCGCTTTCCCAATTGGTGCGGAAACTGAGCTTGAAGGTTTGGTTGACTTGGTCACTATGGAAGAGTGGTTGTGGCAAGGCGAAGACCTTGGTGCGTCTTGGATCAAAGCTCCTATCCGTGATGAGTTGAAGGATCTGGCTGATAAATGGCGTTCAACTTTGGTTGAAGCTGCTGTTGAGCAAGACGACGACGCGATGATGGAATACCTTGAGGGTAACGAGCCTGATATCGCAACACTTCGCCAGTTGATCCGTAAGGGTACATTGAGCATGGCATTCGTGCCTGTCTTGGGTGGGTCTGCGTTCAAAAACAAAGGTGTTCAGCCTTTGCTTAACGCGGTTGTTGACTATCTTCCAAGCCCGCTCGACGTTGTTGATTACATGGGCTTTAAGCCAGGTGACGAAACAGAAACACGTGACATCGCACGTCGTGCAGATGATGACATGCCGTTCTCTGCGCTTGCGTTTAAAATCTGGAACGACCCGTTCGTTGGTTCTTTGACATTTACACGGATTTACTCTGGTAAATTGGAAAAGGGCGACAGCTTCTTGAACTCGACTAAGGGTAAAAAAGAACGCGTTGGCCGTATGATGATCATGCACTCAAATGACCGTGATGAAATCACAGAAGCATTTGCAGGTGACATTATCGCGCTTGGCGGTCTGAAGGACACAACTACGGGTGATACACTCTGTGCTGTGAACGATCCTGTTGTTCTAGAAACAATGACATTCCCTGATCCTGTGATCGAGATTGCTGTTGAGCCTAAGACAAAAGGCGACCAAGAGAAAATGGGTATCGCGCTACAGCGTCTATCAGCTGAAGACCCCTCTTTCCGCGTTGAAACAGATCTCGAATCTGGTCAAACAATCATGAAGGGTATGGGCGAACTTCACCTCGATATCCTTGTTGATCGTATGAAGCGTGAATTCAAAGTCGAAGCGAACATTGGTGCGCCACAGGTGGCCTATCGTGAAACAATCGGCCATGAAGTTGAGCACACATACACGCACAAGAAACAATCTGGTGGTTCTGGTCAGTTTGGCGAAGTGAAAATGATCATTTCTCCGACAGAGCCTGGCGAAGGCTATTCATTCGAAAGCCGCATCGTTGGTGGATCTGTTCCAAAAGAATACATCCCAGGTGTTGAAAAAGGTATCAACTCTGTCATGGACAGCGGCCCATTGGCTGGCTTCCCAGTGATCGACTTTAAAGTTGCGCTGATCGACGGTAAATACCACGACGTTGACTCCTCTGTTCTTGCGTTCGAAATCGCGGCACGTATGTGTATGCGTGAAGGCATGAGAAAAGCGGGCGCGAAATTGCTTGAGCCAATCATGAAAGTCGAAGTGATCACACCTGAAGAATACACAGGCGGCATCATCGGAGATTTGACATCACGTCGCGGTCAAGTCACAGGTCAAGAACCACGCGGTAACGCAGTTGCGATTGACTCATTCGTGCCATTGGCGAACATGTTCGGCTACATCAACACATTGCGCTCTATGTCCTCAGGACGCGCGCAGTTCTCGATGCAGTTCGACCACTACGAGCCAGTTCCAAATAACATCTCTGAAGAGATCCAAGCGAAATTCGCGTAAGGCGCTTACAGCGCCCTACGGGGACCCAAAAAGCGGTGCATGTTCGGGCGTGCACCTCCCAAACCTAAGGAGGCCATCATGGCAAAGGAAAAGTTTGACCGCAGTAAACCGCACTGCAACATCGGCACGATTGGTCACGTTGACCACGGCAAAACAACATTGACAGCAGCGATCACGAAGTACTTCGGAGACTTCCGTGCGTATGACCAGATTGACGGCGCGCCAGAAGAAAAAGCACGTGGTATCACGATTTCAACTGCACACGTTGAGTATGAAACAGAGAACCGCCACTATGCGCACGTTGACTGCCCAGGTCACGCGGACTACGTGAAAAACATGATCACAGGTGCGGCGCAAATGGACGGCGCGATCTTGGTTGTGAACGCAGCAGACGGCCCAATGCCACAAACACGTGAGCACATCTTGTTGGGTCGCCAAGTTGGTATCCCAGCGATGGTTGTTTTCATGAACAAAGTTGACCAAGTTGACGACGAAGAGTTGTTGGAATTGGTTGAAATGGAAATCCGTGAGTTGCTAAGCGCCTATGACTTCCCTGGTGATGATATCCCAGTGATCGCAGGTTCTGCTTTGGCAGCGATGGAAGGCCGTGACGAAAACATCGGCGAAGACAAAATCAAAGAATTGATGGCCGCTGTTGATGAGTACATCCCACAGCCACCACGCGCGATTGACGAGCCATTCTTGATGCCAATCGAAGACGTTTTCTCAATTTCTGGCCGTGGTACAGTTGTAACGGGTCGTATTGAGCGTGGCGTATTGAACGTTGGCGACGAGATCGAAATCGTTGGTATCCGTGATACATCAAAAACAACATGTACTGGTGTTGAAATGTTCCGCAAGCTTCTCGACAAGGGTGAAGCAGGCGACAACGTTGGCGCATTGCTTCGTGGTGTTGACCGTGAAGGTGTTGAGCGTGGTCAGGTTCTTTGTAAGCCTGCGTCCGTTAAGCCACACACAAAGTTCGAAGCAGAAGCTTATATCCTAACCAAGGAAGAAGGCGGACGTCACACACCATTCTTTGCGAACTACCGTCCACAGTTCTACTTCCGGACAACAGACGTCACAGGAACAGTTGTTCTTCCAGAAGGCACAGAAATGGTCATGCCTGGCGACAACCTCAAGTTCAACGTTGAATTGATCGCTCCAATCGCGATGGAAGAAAAACTCCGCTTCGCGATCCGCGAAGGTGGCCGCACAGTCGGCTCAGGCGTCGTTTCCAAAATCATCGAGTAATCTTTTACTCTTTACATTAATGAGGTGCGCATTTATTGCGCACCTTCGTAGTTCATGGGGCACAATTCATTGTTTCCCCGCGGGTTCGAAGAAGGGGCAGGATGAACCTGTGTCTTCCTCTCAACTCTAACGCCGAAAATAAAGGCTACTGAAATGCAAAGCCAAAACATTCGTATCCGGCTCAAGGCATTCGATTACCGTGTACTAGATGCTAGCACACAGGAAATCGTGAACACTGCCAAGCGCACAGGTGCGTCGGTTCGTGGTCCTATCCCACTGCCGAACAAAATCGAAAAATTCACTGTTCTTCGTGGTCCACACGTGAACAAGAAATCCCGGGAACAGTTCGAAATTCGCACACACAAGCGTCTTTTGGACATCGTTGACCCAACACCACAAACTGTTGACGCGCTGATGAAGCTCGATCTTGCAGCTGGTGTTGACGTTCAAATCTCGGTTTAAGGAGGGCAATCTAGATGCGCTCTGGTATTATCGCGAAAAAAGTCGGCATGACCCGGCTTTTCATGGAAGACGGAAAGCAGATCCCTGTGACTGTCCTTCAAATGGAAAACTTGCAAGTGGTTGCTCAGCGCACAGCTGACAAGCACGGCTACTCAGCTGTTCAACTCGGCGCGGGCAACGCAAAAGCGAAAAACACATCCAAAGCGATGCGTGGTCACTTTGCTGTTGCCAAAGTCGAGCCCAAGCGCAAAGTTGCGGAATTCCGCGTTGCGCCGGAAAACTTGATCGAAGTTGGATCCGAAATCACTGCTGATCACTATGTCACAGGTCAATTCGTTGACGTGTCTGGCACATCGATCGGTAAAGGTTTCGCCGGTGCGATGAAGCGTCACAACTTTGGTGGTCTTCGCGCGTCACACGGTGTCTCTATTAGCCACCGTTCGCACGGCTCTACAGGTCAGTGTCAAGGTCCGGGTAAAGTTTTCAAAGGCAAGAAAATGGCCGGTCACATGGGCGCCGCTCGTGTAACGACACAAAACTTGCAGGTTGTTAAAACGGACGCAGATCGTGGCTTGATCATGATCAAAGGCGCGGTTCCGGGTTCAAAAGGCGGTTGGGTCACAGTCAAAGACGCTGTGAAAAAACCACTTGTTGAAAACGTACCGTTCCCTGCGGCACTACGCTCGAACGAAGCTCCTGCGGCCGAAGCGCCTGCAGAAGGGGGTGAAGCATGAAACTAGACGTGATCAAACTGGACGGCGGCAAAGCCGGTTCTGTTGACCTTGGTGATGAGATCTTTGGTCTTGAGCCACGCGCCGACATTCTTCACCGTGTTGTTCGCTGGCAGCGCGCAAAACAGCAAGCTGGCACACACTCAACTTTGGGCCGCTCAGAAGTGAGCTACTCTACGAAAAAGATCTACCGTCAAAAGGGTACTGGTGGCGCACGTCACGGGTCCCGTCGCGCGCCGATCTTCCGTAAGGGTGGTATCTACAAAGGCCCAACACCACGGAGCCACGCGTTCGACCTTCCCAAGAAGGTTCGTCAACTTGGTCTAAAGCTTGCTCTGTCTGCAAAGGCAAAAGCAGGTGAGTTGGTCATCATTGACACTGCGGCAACCGAAGGCAAAACATCTGCTCTAGCGAAACAAGTGAAATCCTTGGGCTGGAAACGTGCTTTGATCATCGACGGTGTATCCGTTGACGAAAACTTCGCACAAGCTGCACGCAACATCGAAGGTTTGGATATCTTGCCAACGATGGGCGCCAACGTATATGACATCCTAAAGCGTGATACACTCGTCATCACGAAAGCGGGCGTCGAAGCATTGGAGGCTCGTTTGAAATGAGCGTAAAAGCAGAACTATATGATGTGATCCGCAAGCCGATCATCACAGAAAAAGCAACAATGGCCTCTGAAAATGGCGCCGTTGTGTTTGAAGTGGCGATCGACAGCAACAAACCACAGATCAAAGAAGCTGTTGAAGCTTTGTTTGGTGTTAAGGTTAAGGCTGTGAACACAAGCATCACCAAAGGTAAAGTCAAGCGTTTCAAAGGCCAAATGGGCCGTCGTAAAGACGTGAAAAAGGCTTATGTGACTTTGGAAGAAGGAAACACAATCGACGTGACAACTGGTCTCTAAGACCGACGTCTTTTGAAGAATTGAAAAACCCCCGATCTGAAAAGGTCGGGGGTTTTTTTGTTGTGCACCATAGCCGACCCTCGGGGTGGCGGAGCGCGCTTGCGTCAGCGCGTTTTATGGATCACGCCACAGCCGAGCTATGTACGGTTTGGAAGGCCATCAAACCGCCTCCCCTTGGGAGAGGGTCGGCGGTCGCGCGGCATCCTAAGGATGCTATTCGCGCTTTACAGTAGAAAGAAAAAGAAGAGGCAAATGTTGACGAAAATGACGTTGTCGTTGTGTTGGGGCATTTACGTCATTTGTTTAGTAATTAATCGCAGGCTCTAAGCAGTTTAAAGAAGTTTAGGTATAATGCTTACAGGCCGCACGCAGTGGGGCCACGCGCCGACCGCTCCCATGGGCGGCGCGTTCCTTGCCGCCCGCGGTCAGCTTGTTCTGTTGTGGAGCAGGTTTGGTCTAAATCACCTCACAAAAACATCTCGGATCGTCTTTAGGCGACAATGTGAGCTCAATCGCTAGAGCTTCCCATTTACCGACGTGATACCGACACATTACCGACGTGATACAGATGCCCTTTTAACGCCCTTGGAAACTTGGGGCTTTGGGGTGGACACCCCCTCTATTCCCAACTATACAAACCCAATCCTGATAACCCCAGATTCGTCTGGGGTTTCTTGATGTATATTCATTGGCCACCTTCGGGGGGCTTTACCGATGGCAGGGCAACCTGCCAAACACACAAACGGAAGACAGAAAGCATGGCACTCAAGTCGTATAAACCAACGACGCCGGGCCAGCGCGGGCTGGTACTGATCGACCGTTCGGAGTTGTGGAAAGGACGTCCTGTCAAATCTCTCACAGAGGGTTTGACAAAGTCGGGCGGTCGAAACAACACTGGGCGGATTACATCACGTCGCCGCGGTGGTGGGGCAAAACGCCTCTACCGTATCGTTGATTTCAAACGTAATAAATTTGATATCGCAGCAACAGTGGAACGGATCGAATATGACCCGAACCGGACTGCGTTTATCGCTCTCGTAAAATACGAAGATGGCGAACAAGCCTACATCCTCGCGCCTCAGCGTTTGGCTGTTGGTGACAAGGTTATCGCCTCTGCAAAAGCCGACATCAAACCAGGCAACACAATGCCGTTCTCTGGTATGCCAATCGGGACTATTGTTCACAACATCGAACTCAAAGCAGGCAAGGGCGGTCAGATCGCTCGTGCGGCGGGCACATATGCTCAGTTCGTTGGTCGTGACGGTGGTTACGCGCAGATCCGCCTAAGCTCAGGCGAACTTCGTTTGGTACGTCAAGAATGTTTGGCAACTGTTGGTGCAGTTTCCAACCCAGACAACAGCAACCAAAACTTCGGTAAAGCTGGTCGTATGCGTCACAAAGGCGTGCGTCCTTCGGTCCGTGGTGTTGTTATGAACCCAATCGACCACCCTCACGGTGGTGGTGAAGGTCGGACCTCTGGTGGTCGTCACCCTGTGACACCTTGGGGTAAGCCAACCAAGGGTAAACGTACTCGTAATAAAAACAAAGCGTCGCAAAAGCTTATTATTCGCTCGCGTCACGCCAAGAAGAAAGGGCGTTAATAGATGTCTCGCTCTGTTTGGAAAGGCCCCTTCGTGGATGCTTATGTGCTTAAGAAAGCAGAAGCAGCTCGTGAAAGCGGTCGTAATGAAGTTATCAAGATTTGGTCGCGTCGTTCTACAATCCTACCTCAATTCGTAGGTTTGACGTTCGGTGTGTACAATGGTCAGAAACATATTCCTGTCAACGTGTCCGAAGACATGATCGGTCAAAAGTTCGGTGAGTATTCACCAACTCGTACCTATTATGGTCACGGTGCAGACAAGAAAGCGAAGCGGAAATAAGCCATGGCAAAAGAGAAAAATCCTCGCCGCGTGGCCGAAAACGAAGCAATGGCAAAATTGCGCATGCTTCGCACAAGCCCGCAGAAACTTAACCTTATTGCAGCGATGATCCGCGGTAAAAAGGTTGACAAAGCATTGACTGACCTAACCTTCAGCAAAAAGCGTATTGCAATCGACGTGAAGAAATGTCTTCAGTCCGCAATCGCCAATGCCGAAAACAACCACAATCTCGATGTGGATTCTTTGGTCATCGCAGAAGCTTACGTTGGTAAGAACCTAACGATGAAACGCGGACGCCCTCGGGCCCGTGGTCGTTTTGGGAAAATCATGAAGCCATTCTCAGAACTCACTATCAAAGTGCGTGAAGTAGAGGAGCAAGCCTAATGGGTCAGAAAGTCAATCCAATCGGCATGCGCCTTCAAGTCAACCGTACTTGGGATAGCCGCTGGTATGCTGAAAGCAAAGATTACGGCGATCTTCTTCTTGAAGACATCCGTATTCGCGAATTCGTGAAGAAAGAATGTGCGCAAGCCGGTATTGCGCGTGTTATCATCGAACGTCCACACAAGAAGTGCCGCGTGACAGTTCACACAGCACGTCCTGGTGTTATCATTGGTAAAAAAGGTGCAGACATTGAAACTCTGCGCAAGAAAATTGCCGCGATGACAGCGTCTGAATTGCACCTCAACATTGTTGAAGTTCGCAAGCCAGAGTTGGATGCTCAATTGGTGGGTGAGTCCATCGCACAACAGTTGGAACGTCGTGTTTCCTTCCGTCGCGCAATGAAGCGTGCCGTACAGAACGCAATGCGTATGGGTGCCCTTGGTATCCGTGTTAACGTTGCGGGCCGTCTCGGTGGTGCTGAAATCGCACGTACAGAATGGTACCGTGAAGGCCGTGTGCCTTTGCACACACTTCGCGCCGACATCGATTACGCAAATGTCGAAGCTTTAACAGCATACGGCATTATTGGTATCAAAGTCTGGATCTTCAAAGGCGAGATCATGGAACACGATCCACAAGCGCGTGATCGCCGTGCACAGGAACTCCAAGACGGTCCTGCACCACGCGGTGCCGGCAACAACCGTCGCTAAGGAGGAGATGAGAAATGCTTCAACCAAAGCGTACTAAATTCCGCAAAATGCACAAAGGCCGGATTAAAGGTCTTGCAAAAGGTGGTTCCGATCTGAACTTCGGTACTTACGGTCTTAAGGCTCTTGAGCCTGAGCGCGTAACAGCCCGTCAAATCGAAGCTGCCCGTCGTGCGATGACACGTCACATGAAACGCCAAGGTCGCGTTTGGATCCGTATCTTCCCAGATACACCGATCACTGCGAAACCAATCGAGGTTCGTATGGGTAAAGGTAAAGGTTCCGTTGACCGTTGGGCTGCTAAGGTAAAACCTGGCCGCGTGATGTTTGAAATCGACGGCGTAAACGACGAAATCGCGCGCGAAGCGCTTCGTCTTGCGGCGATGAAACTCCCTGTCAAAACACGCGTCGTTGTTCGCGAAGACTGGTAAGTTCACGTAAATAAATGTAAAAAACCCCGTCAGGTCAACTGGCGGGGTTTTTTGTTTTGGGAGAGAAAAATGAAAACTGTCGATATTACGAAATGGATTGCAACTGTCATTCAATTAATTGGCTATGGGATGACGGGAATGAATATGACCCCTTGGAATGTTTACGCATTCTTTATCGGCATATTTTTATGGTTTGCCGTGGGTGTTATGTGGAAAGACAAGGCCATTATGGTTGTCCATGTCGGCGCATTTATTTCCCTCTTGGTTGGCTACTTGAACGCATAGATTTTTCGGGTCTAGTATATCGGGCTTTTTTGAGTGTAGGCTTATCGAAAGTTTATAAGGTATTGAGTGGCCAATATGCGCATTGATATAGAAGAAAGCGATGTTGTGAGCCTATGTCCCAAGAGGCATGGAGATGATCGCGGATTTTTTGCCGAAACTTGGAACAAGCGTACCCTAGCGGAGCAAGGGATTGATATTGATTTTGTTCAGGATAATCACTCCCTCTCGGTAGACGTGGGAACGGTTCGCGGCCTTCATTATCAGTCCCCACCCCATGCACAGGCCAAGTTGGTGCGATGTGGTCGGGGTCGATTGTTTGATGTGGCTGTCGATATTCGTAAAGGAAGTCTGACTTTTGGACATTGGGTTGGCGAAGAGTTGAGTTTTGATAATGGAAAACAGCTCTACATCCCCGCTGGGTTCTTGCATGGGTTTGTGACGTTAGAACCAAACACTGAAATCATCTATAAATGCTCTGATTTTTATGCGCCCGATTGTGATGGGGCCATTCGGTTTGACGATCCAGATTTGGGCATAGATTGGCCGCTGGATTTATCAAATGCCATGCTGTCGGCCAAGGATGCGGCCGCGCCGAATTTTGCAAGCTTTGATAGCCCTTTTGTCTATGGGGCGGCGCATGACTAAGATACTGGTGACTGGCGGGGCTGGATTTATTGGGTCCGCTGTTGTGCGACAGGCGGTGGCCTTGGGTCATGAGGTGATCAATCTTGATAAGCTAACCTATGCCGCATGTCTTGAGAATGTGGCCTCTGTCGCGAATTCACCGAATTACCATTTTGTGCAGGCTGATATTTGTGATCGAGAGGCGCTAGAGCGTGTTTTTGACACCTATCAGCCAGAGGCCGTGTTACACCTTGCCGCCGAAAGTCATGTTGATCGCTCGATTGATGGCCCTGCGGATTTCATTCAAACAAATATTGTGGGAACCTTTAATTTGCTTGAGGTGTCGCGCAACTATTGGGTCAGCTCGGGCAAGCTTGAACGGTTTAGGTTTCATCATGTGTCCACGGACGAAGTGTTCGGATCATTAGGCGAAACAGGACAATTTCACGAAGACACCCCCTATGATCCACGAAGCCCATATTCCGCGTCCAAAGCATCGAGCGATCACTTGGTCCGAGCATGGGGCGAAACATATGGTTTGCCAGTGGTTTTGACCAATTGTTCTAACAATTATGGCCCGTTTCATTTCCCCGAAAAGCTAATCCCTGTTGTCATTTTGAACGCTCTGGCAGGAAAGCCACTGCCGATCTATGGCAAGGGTGAAAATGTCCGCGATTGGCTCTTTGTCGAAGATCATGCGGATGCGCTTTTGACCGTTCTCGAAAAGGGACGTCTTGGTCAGAGCTATAATATCGGCGGCGAAAATGAAGCGCGCAACATTGATATCGTTCGAAAAATTTGTGCAATTTTGGATGATTTGCGGCCACAACGCACGCCTTACGAAGAGCTCATAACCTTTGTTTCGGATCGCCCTGGGCATGATCTGAGATATGCCATTGATCCAAGCCGTATGCGGACTGAATTGGGCTGGCGTCCTTCGGCGACGTTGGATGAGGGGCTATTGAAAACAGTTCAATGGTATCTCGACAACGAAGCATGGTGGCGCCCCCTTCAGGACCGCAGCGGAGTTGGCGAACGATTGGGGCGCGGTTCATGATTTTGGTCTTTGGCAAAACAGGGCAGGTGGGTCGCGAATTGGCGCAGCTACCGGATGTTCATTGCTTGGGTCGTGAGGAGGCTGATTTGACCGACGCGGCGAGCATCCGTGACGCCATTCGAAAATTTTCCCCTGATGCCATCATTAATGCCGCAGCTTACACAGCCGTCGATGCCGCAGAGACCGATGTTGAACTTGCCCATCAAATAAATGCAGATGCGGCCAAAATTATGGCGCAAGAGGCTCAATCTCTAAAAATACCTTTTGTGCAAATTTCAACGGATTATGTCTTTGATGGATCAGGGACCACGCCGTGGACGCCCAATGATGGCACGGCGCCTTTGAACATCTACGGTCAAAGCAAACGAGACGGCGAGCTCGCTGTGCTTGGGGCCTGTAATCATGCTGTTGTATTGCGGACGTCTTGGGTGTTCTCATCGCATGGTCAGAACTTTGTGAAAACGATGGTTCGATTGGCGCAGAGTAAGTCCTCCCTTGATATCGTTTCCGATCAAATTGGCGGCCCTACGTCGGCACGGGCGATAGCCTATGCCTGCATGCGGATTGTGAAATCACCACTGCCAAGCACGTCCGAGAGGATCTATCATTTTGCTGGTGCGCCAGACGTAAGTTGGGCAGAGTTTGCCGAAGAAATATTTGCACAACTTGGCAAAGAGATTGCGATCACTGCAATCAAGAGCGAGGATTTCCCGACGGCGGCCCAACGTCCGTTGAATTCTCGTCTGGACTGTTCTGGGATACTTGCTGATTTTGATGTTCAGCGGCCACATTGGAAAAGTGATTTGAAGTTTACATTGGATGAATTGAAGGCGGGATCAATATGACAGGACGCAAAGGAATTATCTTAGCAGGCGGCTCGGGAACGCGTCTGTACCCACTCACCTTGGCAGTGTCCAAGCAGCTGTTGCCAGTTTATGATAAACCGCTGATTTATTATCCGCTGACAGTTTTGATGCTCGCAGGGATCAAAGATATATTGGTCATTACAACACCGCATGATCAGCCTCAATTCAAGGCGCTCTTGGGTGATGGATCGCAGTGGGGAATTTCCATTAGTTATGAGGTTCAACCAAGCCCTGATGGACTGGCGCAAGCCTTTATATTGGCGGAGGACTTCTTGGATGGATCTCCGTCTGCGATGGTACTTGGGGACAACTTGTTTTTTGGACATTCTTTACCAGATCGGCTTGTATCCGCAGATCGTAATCCTGATGGCGCAACAGTGTTTGGATATCACGTGTCTGATCCTGAACGCTATGGTGTTGTCGGGTTTGATGATCATGGACAGGTTCGATCAATTATTGAAAAGCCAGAAAAGCCGGAGTCAAATTTCGCAGTAACAGGCCTTTATTTTGTGGATAGCACTGCGCCACAGCGCGCCAAGGATATCAAACCATCCCCTCGGGGTTAGCTGGAAATCACATCTTTGCTAGAAAGCTATCTTCACGATGATGCGTTGCGCGTTGAAAAAATGGGCCGCGGTTTTGCTTGGCTAGATACAGGTACACATGGGTCATTGTTGGATGCTGGAAATTTTGTGCGCACACTCACAGAACGGCAGGGTCAACAAGTTGGCTCGCCTGAAGAAGTCGCCTATGAGCTGGGGTCCATTTCACGTGATCAAGTATTGTTGTGCGCGGATACAATTTCGAAAACGGCTTATGGTGCCTATCTCCGTAAACTGGTTGATTCGTGATCCTATGTAATGCTGGTGCAGCATGTTGTGTATTCTCGGAAAGTAAAGGCAAGATGTATCCCTGAAATGTCATGAATACGTTACTTGTGCCATTGATGATTAAATCGTAGATTACAGTGTATTTTCAATGGGGTGGATTTGATGCTGCTAGTTTCAGAACCAGTGTTTGTATTTTGTTTGACGTTATTCTGTTGTGGATTGATCCTTGCGACAAAGCGTCATCACATTTTGAGAACGGCAAAGGGACATAACGGTTCCGCTGTACAATCAGCTCATAAGTTGCCCACGCCGCGTATCGGCGGTGTTGCGATCGCTCTCGGCCTTACCTTTGGTAGCTTTGCCTTTTTGGATCAGTCCCCGTTTGTTTTGATATTGCTCCTGTCGACGCTTCCTGTGTTCATTGGCGGGTTGGGTGAAGATCTCGGATTTGATGTCAGTCCCAAAAAACGTCTTTTGTTGTCTTTCTTATCAGCTTTGACTGCCGGCCTGTCTCTTGGCGTTTGGATCCCTTACGTTGGGTTGAGCGGGATCGATTTCTTGTTAACCAATTTTGTCTTTGCGGCTGTTTTTACCATGCTAATTTCTGGGGGAATTAGTCATTCATTAAACTTGATCGATGGACTGAATGGATTGGCTTTGGGCGTTTCTATAGCGATGGGGCTGGGTTTGATTGCCATCAGTTACCTTTATCAAGATTGGGATATGCTTCGCTTCTTAAGTGTTTTTGTTGCGGCACTTGCTGGACTTTTTGTTGTGAACTTTCCGTTTGGAAAACTGTTTCTAGGGGATGCAGGGGCCTATTCATTGGGGCACTTGTTGACGTGGTCTGGTATTGTATTGCTAAACCGTCACGAAGATTTGGCACCGTTTTCTTTGTTCTTGGTATTTTTCTGGCCGGTTGCCGATATGCTATTTGCAATCACCCGTCGGCGATTAACGGGAAAGCGAATTGATCAACCAGATCGGCTTCATTTTCACCAATTGGTCATGCGGGCGCTTGAGATGAAATTTTTGGACAAGAGTAAACGCCATATTTCCAACCCCCTTGCAACATTAATTGTCCTGCCATTGGCAAGTGCTCCAATCATCGTCGGTGTGCTTTATAGTACAAATAATCTCATCGGCATCGCGGCGTTGGCCTGTTTTGCAGTTCTCTTTTGGCTCACGTATCTTTTAGGGGTGACACTTGCGAAACGATTTGCCAAAACTTGACGCTACAGTCTGGCATTTACCTCAAAAACCTTTAGAACATCTTTGACCACTGTCTGGTGAGGCCATTTACATGCAAGATCCCTCGCAGTCTGAACAAGACGCGTCCGACGAAATTGATTTAGTTGAGCTTTTTGCCACGCTTTGGGCAGGAAAGTTCCTGATATTTTTAATTACAACCCTTGCCTTAGCTTTGGGGGCTTTATATCTGCATAATGCAGAGCGAAAGTTCACGGTAAAATTGACAGTGAGCCAGGTCGGTCAAGAACAATCGGGACCAAATTTGGAAGGACTTGGTGGTCTAGCATCTTTGGCGGGTGTTAGTTTGCCAACTGGTGGATCTGGCGATTTTCCTAAATTTCAGGCTTTGATGAAGTCTGAAGAACTGGCTATGAAATTGACGGATGATGATCGCATTATGAGGTCTGTGTTTGCACCCGAATGGAATGATGAGCAAAACGCCTTCGTTCAGCCTAAGCGGGGGCAAGTTTCCGAAATCATCTCTCAGATAAAATATGCTTTAACGGGTGATGAAGCTGCTGATTACCGCGCTCCAGATGCTGCACGTTTGTCAAATGTCATTTCTGATAGTGTTAGTCAGAGTGAAGACAATAATACGGGCTTTCTTTCCTTGAGCATGGAGGTCGTGGATAGCGAGTTTGCGGCATATTTACTGCAAAAATTGGTTGTAGAAACCGACAACATGCTAAAAGAGGATTACATTGAAAGTGGGTCTCAAGCACTGGCTTTCTATCAAGACAAAATCGGCCGTGCTCGATCCCAAGAGCACCGTGAGGCGCTTGCCAAAATGATAGCATCCGAAGAGCAAAAGCAAATGTTGGCTAGCCGCGATGGTCCTTTTGTTGCTGAGGTTATTATGGGTCCAGCGACGTCTCTAACTCCGACATCCCCTAAGTCTAGCTTGGTGTTGGCGCTTTCTATTGTTTTGGGTTTATTTTTTGGAATGGCAGTGGTCTTAGTGAGAAGCGCAGTGAAAAACAGGGAGACGGCTCGTGCTTAATTTTTTCAGGGCGCTTGTTGCAGCCATTTTCATGTGTCTTCATGTTGGCGCAATTGCTCAAACTGCAGAGCAATTACAATTGCTCGGTTTGAATGGGGCAAATGGGTTGTCTCAGGCAGAGTTGCAGCAGCTATTGAACCAGCCTTCTCAGGGGCCGCAAAGAGCTGATCAGCCTCGATCACCACAGCAGCCAAGACCAATGAATTCGCTGGATGCGAACAACACTCTTAATTTGAATTCTCAAAACCCAGAGATTAACGAATTCAATGATCAAAATTTGGAAAAGCCATTAGATGAGGCTGATCTTGAGCCAATTGTTGAATACTACCGCGTTTTGACAGGTGAAGAGCTGGCTTTGTTTGGGATGGATGTATTTTCCTTTGAACAAGATCCCTCAATTCTATTCTACAACACAATTTCTCAAGATTATGTTTTGGCGTCAGGAGATGCATTATCTCTTTCGTTGCGCGGCATACTCAGCTTGGATGTGATCGTTACCGTCAATCAAAATGGCGAAGTCAACCTACCTGACATGGATCCAATCCAGGCGACTGGCCTTACGTTGGCTGAATTTGAAGAGGAACTTGGCGAAACGCTTCGTGTCGAAGATGCCTCCGCGCGTGCTTTTGTGAACTTGGATGCCGCTCGCCTCGTACCGGTTCGTATAACGGGATCTGTGAAAGAGCCTAAATCAATAGCAGTACCCGCCTACACGCCGCTGAGCCGTGTTTTGGGCTATGTCGGCGAACTGGGCGGGCAAGCCTCGTTGCGAGACATTACGCTTATTTACGATTCGGGAGAACGAAAGACTTTTGACCTCTACGATGTGTTGTTGAATGATGCGGACTTTGATGATCCGATTATAGACCAATCTGTCCGCATTCACTTTGGGTCTTTGGGCGCCACTTTTGCCGTTTCTGGGTTTGGTGGACGTGCCGCGATTTACGAAATGCCTAAGGGACGCATGTCCATTGATAATGATGACTTGTTTAAGCTGGCAAATTTGTCATTGATCCCACCGGGTGCGACGTTGGAGTTATTGGAGTTTGATTCAGCAGGCATTGCTTCATCCATAGCTGTTGAGAGAGGAGAGCCCTTTCAGCTTTCCAATGGCCAAGGGTTTCGGATCCAATTTGTTAAGACACGGAATGTGTCGTCCATTGGGGTAAGCGGTGCGACAATTGCTGATTACACTGTGTCAGCTTCTGGACCAGTTTCGGTTGCGCGAGTATTGCGGGATGGAGCAGTTTTGAGCCCTAATGCCGTCTTGGCATTTGCTCTGATTGAGCAAACCGCAGCAGGCAGCACTGGTGTTAGGGCAATTGATTTAAGGCATGCTTTTTCCAACCCTGATCGTGTGCTAATAAATCCTGGTGAAAAACTGACAGTGTTTGATCAGTCAACCTTTGATAGATTGCTCTCATATGAACAACTAAAACTAACATCGCCGTCGACTTTCCGCCGTGACTTGGATGTAGAGCGCACTTTGCGATCAATCAGAATGTCAGGGGCCTCTGATGTTTTCTTAAATGATGCTCTTGTTGCTATTTTAGCACCTCTGCCTGAACAGTCAGTCGCAGATATCATTGACAGCCGCTTGAATGTGCCAGTTGATCTATCGCAAGATTTCGCAGTTATGATCGATCCAGATAACCGAGCTCAAAGCGCAAAGGCCTTTACATTGAACACTGCACGGATTGATCCTCGGAACTATACCATTCCGCGTGGTTGGCGTTTACATCTCTTTACGGAGGGGTTCTTGTCGAACGTGGAATTGTCGGGGTTCAAATCAAGCGGAGTTGAGTTTAGCCTCGCGTCTCAAGCGATTGAGGCTGCAAACCCGGCGGAGATCACATTAGATGGTCGCAGAATTGCCCTCGTCCCTGCTGGAACCCATTTACATCGGTCAGAAATTGCAGCGACGCTTCGAAATAGTCTTGATCTCTATCCTTTGTACGCAGGTTTGCTAACTCAACAAGGTGGCACATTATTCTACAACAACACGCCGACCAGACTGGACTCCTTGATTGGCAACTCTAGCGATTTCAATGTCGCCGCAGGTCAGCGAATTGATATATTTTCGACGGCTTTTGTGAGAAGTGTGTTTGAAGAAGTTGATCAAAACGCAACGGCATTGGATGAGCTAACTGAGTCTGATGAAGCAGATCAGCTGATTGAAGATGTTGCCAATGACATAGTATTGGATACATTTGATGCGCGAGGAACTGAGCTGGTCCAAACGCGCCAAGCCTCAGAAGTTCGACAAGAAGTCCAAGAAAAAGAAAAAGTCAAAACAGCTCTGAACGGTTTAAAAGTGGCTGCTAAACTTGTGAGAGGCGCGGTTGAGCAACCCGGGTTCTATCCTGTTGCGGGAACTGTAACATTGGCGGAGATGTTGAGTGTGGCTAATGGTGTTTTGCCGAATGCAGACATTCGTCGGGTCAACGTGAGATCCTATTATGCGAATGCCTCAGGGGAACTCAATCTTCGTAGCGCTAAAAAGATCGATTTGAATTCTGTGGCGGCTCACAAAATTGTCTTAAAAGGCGATTTTGATGTTCAGGTCCCGAGCTTTATTAATAATGCCTCTGTTGGTCAGATTGTTTTGTCTGGTGAAGTTCAGCGCCCAGGAGAATATACCTTTAGTCGCAAGGAAACTTTGCATGATGTGATTCAACGTGCTGGAGGCCTGACGGCTGTTGGTTATCCTCTTGGTGCCGTGTTTACACGCGACTCATTGCGTGATGAACAAACAGTGGCAAATATCACACTTGCTCGACAGCTTGAACAATCTATTTTGTCGCTATCTCAAAGCGATCGAGCAGGCGCGGGAGAACAGATTTCGGCTGTTTTGACCTTCGCACAGCAATTAAAAACTACTCCTGTTAGTGGCCGGCAAGCAGTGAATGTCGCTCTACGATCTCAGTCTAATCCCATCTACTTGCAGGACGGAGATGAGGTTTTTATTCCTCAACGTCCGTCTCATGTCGGTGTGATTGGGAGTGTGTTTAGTCAAGTTTCCGCAGACTTCAGCCCGACCAAGACATTGTTAGAATACGTCGATGATGCGGGTGGATTTGACAGAATTGCAGATCAAAAAAATATTTTTATGGTTCTTCCCAATGGGAAAAGTAAACCAATTGGATCGGCCTCGGATGCTATGATCGTGATACCTCCTGGAGCTGTTATTGTTGTGCCTCCTAAGACTGATAAACTTACGGCTCTAGGGCTTAGTCAAATTGTTTCTCAAATTCTCAGCAATATCGCAACTTCGCTACTCACACTCAACGCTCTCAGGTAGGGTATCGGTGTATGCGGTGGGGGTAAATCAGGGTGTCTTTTCAGCGGTTGCAATCCTAATCCTCTTTGGGTTTGCCTCTATAGCGGAGGCAAGCGCATGCGAGCGCAATCTTGTAAATGACAAGGATAGACTGTTCCGCGCGCTTTCGGTCCCGAGTGCAAGTTTGTTAGAAATTCGCGCAGGTGAAATTCGAATTATTACGGCTGAGGGTAAAGCGTCAAAAATACGGGACCGGTCCGGTGACTATATAGAAGTCTATGAGCTCATTGAGAGCCAATTGATCATGAAAAAGATCGTCTTTGGCAACTTGGGATCGACCTCTTTTTCACTATCAGAGAGGCTCTATGACCACATCGATGGGTCCGTCATCGTAAAGGGAAATCGTGTTTGGGAGCTTCGTGGTCAAGATTTGGTTGCGTTAGACTGCGCAACACGAAACGGTTTTTTTGAGCGTATTTCAGCAGGCATTTCTCGATTTAGACGTGGAAAATCAGGCGCTTTGACATTGGAGCACAGTGATCTGTATCGTCTGTTGCTGACGGATCCCGATAAATTATTATCGATCAAAGAAAAAATTGTTGTTCAAACAGATGTTGTTCGTGACAAGGATCTTCAGCAAATTGTTGAACAAAAAAGATTAGAAAATTCCAAGTTTGAAAACCGGATAGATGTGCACCATCAATCCTTGGGTGTTCAACGGGTGGGTGTGAGCCTTCCGGCAACTGAGCTGGATACAGCCAAGGCCATGAATGACACCTCCGCATTGTTTTACCTAAGTGATTTTCACAGGCTGTCGGATGAGGTTACGTCGTCCCCCTTTGTTCGTTTCCAGTTCGGAACAGAGCTAGGAGATGGCACAGGGGCGATGACGGGCTCAGTCTATGCGTCCTTTGGGCAAGGCCCCTTTATTCAATCCGCCCTGCGGTTGAATGCGGATAGTCTGGACATAGATCAAGCATTGGCCGGATTTGAGCTTCAGCGGAACTCAGATGGATTTGCCAAGTTTCGCTTTGGTCAATTTGACGACGAAAATACTGGCTTTTTAGCGAGTGCGTATAAACCCGATGGGGTGAGCGATAAACTTTATTCTCTCCAAGCGTATTTTGGCGCTGATCAGACATGTGACAGCTGTTTGCAAACATCGATCAGCTTGGGTGTTCAGGAATATCGCGCAAATTACGGTGGATATTGGGGCACTGCTTTGAATTTGGAAAAGACCGAACAAGGTGTGTCCAAAAGTAGTCAGTTTACCTTTGAGAAACCTTTGACGCGCGGAGGTCGATTACAAATCACAGGCGTGTTGGACCTTGGCGATGCAAATAATCACGGGCTATCGATTTTCGCCGAATTTCCGCTGTCCTATAACAAAACGAAATATGGCCCCGCCTACATAGACGGCCGCATTCAGGCGTCTACAGGGCGCCGGTCGCCACTCTCGACTTGGACGCAGATGGATCGTGACATCTTTTTCTCTAATACAAAATCGACGCTCCAACGCAATTGGAAGTCTTATATGAGCTTAGATCAATAGATCTTTTAGCGTTCGTCCAGAATTGAGCTGATCCACAACCCAGGCAGGTTTCCGTCCGCGCCCAGTCCATGTTTGAGAGCTATCATTTGGATCGCGATATTTCGCGGCCACTTTTTTTGGCTTAGCTTGGGTTAGCTGATCCAAAGTATACCCAAGGCTTTTGGCATGTTCTTCCAATTCCAAACGTGCGTTTTCCAATGCTCGTTCTTCAAAGGTGTCGATGGCTTTGTCTATCTGTTTTTTCAAATGCTTAAGATCATTTAATGAATAACTATCTAAATCCATATGTCCGTCATCCTTTTGTTACTGTGTGATTTTATAGGCGCAAAATAGATAAAGTCCAAGGTTTTGGTTGGCATAATGCGCGTCGAACGTGTTATGACATGGAGGAATTCATTACTATAGTGTCACATTAATGTGTGACACATTTGATACTAGATATTGAGGAGAGCCATTTTGCACGTTGCGATTATTATGGATGGGAATGGTCGTTGGGCGACAAATAGAGGGCTTCCTCGTGTTATGGGGCACCGTCGAGGTGTCAAAACGGTCGAAGATATTGTGCGTCATGCTCCAGACGTTGGAATTACGGCGCTTACGCTTTATGCCTTTTCGACCGAAAACTGGAAACGCCCTCCCAAAGAAGTTGACACCTTGTTTCGTCTTTTCAAATTTTTCTTTGTTCAAAAGGCGCAAGAACTCAAAAAAGAAAATGTTCGTGTTTGCTTTATTGGATCGCGCCAAGGGCTTGCTAAGTCCGTTGTGAAAACAATGGATTATGTGAGCGATCTTACCAAAGATTGTACGAGATTAACGCTGAATATTGCCATTAATTATGGGGGGCAGGCGGAAATTTTAGAAGCGACGAAAGCATTGGCACGCCAAGTTGCAGCGGGTGACATTGCGGCCAACGACATTAATGAGCAGATGTTCACGAATGCAACACATTTGGCGCATTGTGATGCCCCCGATGTGATTGTACGCACGGGTGGGGACATGCGCATATCCAATTTCTTGTTATGGCACGCAGCATATAGTGAATTTTTCTTTACAGATGTGCTATGGCCCGATTTTAAACCGGAAAATTTGGATGATATTCTCGCATCCTTTGAGCTGAAAGAGCGCCGTTTTGGCGGTTTGGTTCAAAAAGCGGTATAAGCTGCACGCCATTTATCAAGTATCAAAAGCTATTCCTTGTATCCCTTCGAGGTGGTGCACGTAGCCCTGTGTCGACTATCATGGGGCACTTGGACCAACAGTTAAAAGTTTCCTTTCAATCGCCGTTAGCAGACTCGAAGCGTTTCATACGACCAGCTTGGCCTCAATCTTGCTGTGTCTCTGTGAACCGCCTAGTCATTCGAAAGGTAAGCTGTCATGCTGAACAAAATAACCATCGCAAAAAAGTTGCCCGCGCTCTTTGCGATTATGACGACACTCTCTGTCGTTATCGTCGGGCTATTATCATATCTTGAAACATCTCGAGCCATTCAGCGTGATGTCTTTGCGAAACTAAAATCTGTTGAGCAAACCATTGGTAAATCAATGGACACTAGTTTTGCACGCATTGAAGCCGATCTGAACGTTATTGCTGGTACCAGCATGACCGAGGATGCCTTTACGCGTTTGGGTGCAGGCTTTGAAAACATTCGTCGCGAAGGAAAAGATCCAAAAGAATTCTTGCAGAATTCCTATATTCGCAACAACGCCTATCCTGAATCAGAGCGCCATATGGCAGACTCGATTGACGACGGAAGCTATTATTCAAAATTCCATGGCAAGTACCACGATTGGTTCAAAACCATGCTTATTGAATATGGCTATCACGATATATTCCTCGTGTCGCCAAAAGGTGATGTCGTCTACTCTGTCTTCAAAGAGCGGGACTTTGCGGAAAACATCAACTCAAACGCTCTGCGCGGCTCTGGGTTGTCTGTAGCTGTTGCTAAAGCAGCCTCTGCTGAGATCGGCCTGACAGATTTCCAACCCTACGTGATGTCAAATGGCAAACTTGCGGCCTTTATCGCACGCGAAGTGAAAGACCAATATGACGAAGCGATTGGGACTTTGGTTCTTCAACTTGATCCAGCTCCGTTCAAAGCAATCATTTCTGATGATGCTGGATTTGAAGGGGCCACGCGTGCCTTTGTTTTGGGTGCAGATGGTAATGTGAAATTTAGCCATGGTGTTGCCGAGAACTCTCCTGCCGCGTCTGGTGACTATTTCCAAAACACTGATTTACTTAAATCTTTAAGCTCAGGTGTGAGTGGCGTGGAAATTGTAACTGACTCGCAAACTGGTCAACGTTTGGTTGCGGCTTACGGCTTACATCCTCACCATGGGGTCGATATGGGCCTGATTTGGCAGGTCGATTTTGACGATGCCATGGCCGCGGTGACGTCACTGCGTAACAAAATTGCACTTGTTGCGATTATCACAATGTTGGTTGTAGCTGTGCTCGGACTTCTCTTGGCACGTTCAATCTCCAACCCGCTTACTGCCTTGCAAAAAGGTCTTCAGCGGTTCGTCGCAAGTGGTGACTTGACCATCCGCGTTGGAACAGATGCCAAAGACGAAGTTGGATCCTCCACACGTGCAGTTGATGAAATCCTAGAGATGACACAGCGGACGTTGATCGGTATCAAGGATGGCAACGACACTGCGTCTGAAGCAGCTGAGAAAATGATGAGCGCGGCAAAAGTCATGGCGACAAATGCCGAAGTTCAATCATCCTCTGTCGAAGAGCTGTCTTCTTCTGTTGAAGAAACCGAAAGCCAAGTTTTGTCTAACGCGAATGCAGCAAAAGAAGCCAACGACCTCGTTGTTGGAACCTCTGCAATCGTTCAAGACGGCAAGGAAAAGATCAACCGCATGGTGGACTCAATGGATCGCATTAAAGCGTCCTCAGAGGATATCGCGAAAATCATCAAAGTTATTGATGAGATTGCTTTCCAAACCAACTTGCTTGCCTTGAACGCAGCTGTTGAAGCGGCACGTGCAGGTCAACATGGTCGTGGATTTGCGGTGGTTGCGGCCGAAGTTCGTAACTTGGCAGGTCGCTCTGCAAAGGCGGCTCAGGAAACGTCTGAATTGATTGTTGGTTCGTCCAAGCGTGTTGAAGCTGGTGTTGAAGTCTCTAGCCAAGCTCGTGAGGCGTTTGACAAAATCGCAGATGACATTTCACAGGTGACTGATCTTGTCGGAAAAATCACGATGGCAAGCGATGAGCAAGCCCGTGGTGTGACATACATCAACCGCGCTATTCAGGAAATTTCTGATGCGGCGATGACAAATGCGGTTCGTGCAGAAGAGCTCACTGTTGTGGCGGATGAACTCAGCACATCGAATGACATGGTGCGTCGCCAGATTTCTCAGTTTGAACTTGGCGCAGCAGCAAACCGTAATCGCCGTCCAGCGGCAAAACCGGCGGCGAAATCAGCACCGGCAAAGCAAGCGGCCTCTGAGAAGAAAACAGAAGCCTCAAAAGTGGATTATGACGAGCGGGGCTTTGGTCGTTACTAATCTATCGCTTTTGAATGACGGAAGGCTGGGCAAATCACTTGCCCAGCCTTTTTTTTTGTGGGACACCCTTTGCAAAATAGGGGATAGAAATGCGGTTAAAATTAACATTGATCTTGGCGATGCTTGGCACGCTTGCCTTGTCACCTGGTTCGGCTTGGTCAGAAGACAGCGATCGAACCTTTTTGGGCTATGGACGTTTATTTACAAATGATTTGCTTGGCGATGGGCATGATCGCTGGCAAACGGGCTCGCTACAAACAAGCCGTGTTTGGGGCCCGCGTCGCCAAGATATCGTTCCAGAAACCTTTGGTGATTTGCTTGAGCTCCGCATTACAGGGCAGGTCGCTGCTCCTTGGGATCTTACACGGACCACGGCAGGGGATCGGCGATTCGCGACGGCGCTTACCTTTGGGGTGCATACGCATTTCAAACCCAATAATTGGCAATATAGCTTGGGTCTCCATGCGAGCATCATTGGCAAGAAGAATGGTATCGAGGCCATGCAATCGAAAATCCATGAAGCGGTTGGTGCCGATCAATTGTCTGATTTTACCTCCGCTTCACAAATTGGAAATCAGACCGTACTTGGCTTCACAGGTGAGGCGAGCCGCCAAATTCAGCTCTCTGAGCGTGTGAATGTGACGCCATTCATTGAGGCGCGCAAAGGATTAGAAGATATGATCCGTGTTGGTGGAGATTTACGCATCAGCACCATTGGTCAGAAAGATTTCTACGTACGCGATGGGGTGACGGGGACATTGTATCCCACCGTCATTCATCCAGAAGAGGGCACAGCCTTTATTATTGGGGCCGATACAGCTTGGGTCGAGGGCTCACGGTTATTGCCAGACAATGACTGGGCAACCCTGACGCAAGAACGTCACCGTGTCCGCCTTGGCCTCTTGCGCAAGGGCGAACGGTTCAGCGGGTTTTACGGCCTGACATGGTTGAGCCCTGAATTCGATGAACAGGGGTCCGGTCAGGTGGTCGGATCGCTTAGGCTTGATTTTGCCTTTTGATCACTGATCGATGACAGCTTGAAATACCGCGATGGCGTCAGGGCTTGCCCAGTCGGCATCGCCACGCAAGCGGGCAACTTCTTCACCACTCGGCGAAATCAGGACCGTGATCGGTAACCCAAGCACGCCCATGTCACGCGCGATCTGGTTCTTGGGATCTTCGAATTTTGGGAGATTGCTTGCGCCGATCTCATCTAAAAACGTAGCAATCGCTTCTGTTGAATTGCGCCCAGTCGCCAAAGTGACAACTTCAAAACTATCTCCTCCGAGGCGTGTTTGCAGGTCGGACAAGCTTGGCATTTCTTTTCGGCAGGGCGGACACCAGGTTGCCCAGAAATTTAACAGCACGTATTTTCCCGAATAATCAGCAAGGAAAACAGACGTGCCGTTTTCATCAATAAGAGCTTGTTTCGAGACAGCTTTTGGTGCGGAATGGAAATTAAGTTTTTTCATATCTCCAGATAACAATGGAGTAATATCCGCATATGTTGAATTTTGCGCAAATGCAGTATTTGCACCCAGTGCAAAGGCCGTATAAAGAGCCAAAGTTAAGATACGACGCATAATTCCTCCGAAAGGTAAAGCTATGTCAAACAAATCCTCGAACCAAATGTGGGGTGGCCGTTTCGCTGCGGGTCCCGATGCAATTATGGAAGCAATCAATGCTTCGATCGGATTTGACAAGCGTATGGCCAAACAGGACATCGATGGATCAAGGGCTCATGCAGCCATGTTGGCCGAACAAGGTATCATAACAGATAGCGATGCAAAGGCCATTCGTGAAGGCTTGCTCACGGTATTGTCAGAAATTGAAGGCGGAAATTTCGAATTTTCAACGGCGCTTGAGGATATTCACATGAATGTCGAAGCGCGTCTCAAGGAAATAGTGGGCGAACCTGCTGGACGTTTGCATACTGCACGGTCTCGGAATGATCAGGTGGCCACTGATTTCAAACTCTGGGTGCGCGATCAATTCGACGCCTTTGAACAGGGGTTGCTTGCGTTAATTGCTGCCTTTGTCGATCAGGCCGAAGCAGGCGCCGATTGGGTGATGCCTGGATTTACTCATTTGCAAACGGCTCAGCCCGTGACCTGGGGCCATCACATGATGGCCTATGTGGAAATGTTTGGGCGTGATCTTAGCCGTGTGCGAGATGCACGTGACCGCATGAATGAATGTCCATTGGGCGCGGCAGCCCTTGCGGGGACATCCTTTCCAATCAACCGTCATATGACAGCGGCGGCCTTGGGATTTGCGCGGCCCTCTGCGAATTCATTGGATGCGGTGAGCGATCGCGACTTTGCCTTGGAATTTTTGAGCGTGGCATCGATTTGCGCGATGCATCTCAGCCGGTTCGCCGAGGAATTGGTGATCTGGTCCTCCGCTCAGTTCCGCTTTGTGACCTTATCTGATCGGTTCTCGACGGGTTCTTCGATCATGCCACAAAAGAAAAACCCAGATGCAGCCGAGCTAATCCGTGCCAAGATTGGACGTATCTTTGGGGCCAATGTTGCCTTGATGACGGTGATGAAGGGGCTTCCTTTGGCTTATTCCAAGGATATGCAAGAAGACAAAGAACAAGTCTTTGATGCTGCGGACAATTTGATGATCGCTTTGGCCGCTATGGAAGGCATGGTCAAAGATATGACCGCGAACCAAGATGCGCTCTCGGCCGCAGCGGGCTCAGGGTTTTCAACAGCGACAGATTTGGCCGATTGGTTGGTGCGTGCATTGAACATGCCGTTCCGTGATGCACACCATGTCACAGGGTCACTGGTTGCAATGGCCGAGGCAAAGGGGTGCGATTTACCCGATTTGACCTTGGAGGATATGCAATCTGTTCATGCAGAGATTACAGAGGATGTTTACACTGTGCTAACAGTGCATAATTCTGTGGCCTCACGCATGTCTTTTGGCGGCACGGCACCTGCACAAGTCTTGGTCCAAGTCCAAATGTGGAGAGATCGACTATGATGCGCGGAGTTTTCATTCTTTTGATGTGTGCCTTGCCACTGACAGCCTGTGGTGTGGATGGTCCACCCCAAGCGCCGACTTATACCAACTAAAGCAATGAACAGGGTGTTTCATGGACCACTTTACGTATAAAGATGGCATATTGCATGCCGAAGACGTGTCGATCACGGATATTGCGGCACAGGTTGGAACACCGTTCTATGTGTATTCAACTGCCACATTAGAGCGCCATTTTCAGCTATTTGATGCGGCCCTTGACGGTGTTGATCATCTCGTGTGCTACGCAATGAAAGCCGCCTCTAATCAAGCGATCCTGAAAACCTTGGCCCGTTTGGGCGCGGGGATGGATGTTGTGTCTGGTGGGGAATACCTGCGTGCCAAGGCGGCGGGTGTTCCCGGCGATCGCATTGTCTTTTCTGGCGTCGGCAAAACGCGGGATGAAATGACGATGGCACTTCAGGGTGGTATTCGTCAATTCAACGTTGAATCAGAGCCAGAAATGGAAGCCCTGAATGATGTCGCGCTTGAATTGGGGGTGATTGCACCCATTACAATTCGTGTAAATCCTGATGTGGACGCCAAAACGCACGCCAAAATTGCAACGGGAAAATCAGAGAATAAATTCGGCATCCCCATTTCGCGCGCGCGTGAAATTTATGCATGGGCCAACACGCTCAAAGGGTTGGATGTTGTCGGCATTGATGTGCATATCGGCAGCCAACTCACCGACCTTGCACCGTTTGAGTTGGCCTATCAAAAGGTTGCTGAATTAACCAAAACCCTCAGAGAAGATGGCCATGATATTCGCCGCCTTGATTTGGGCGGAGGCTTGGGCATTCCTTATGAAAAGACCAATGAAACCCCACCATCCCCAACGGATTACGGCGCGATGGTCAAACGGGTTTTGGGGGATTTAGGCTGTGAGATCGAAATTGAACCAGGCCGTCTGATTGCGGGGAATGCAGGTTTGCTTGTGTCTTCCGTGATTTATGTCAAAGAGGGCGAAGATCGCAAATTCCTGATCCTAGATTCAGCGATGAACGATTTGATCCGTCCTGCGATGTATGACGCCTATCACGATATCGTTCCCGTTGCTGAGCCTGCCGTGGCAAGTGATAAAGAACCCTATGATGTCGTTGGTCCCGTGTGTGAAAGCGGGGATACGTTTGCCAAGGGACGCGAGTTGGTGTCCCAAGCCGCTGGCGATATGGTCGCGTTTCGCTCTGCAGGGGCCTATGGTGCCGTTATGTCGAGCGAATACAATACGCGCCCTATGATCCCAGAAGTTTTGGTGAACAAAGACCAATTTGCGGTTATCCGCGCAAGACCAAGCTTTGACGAAATGATAAATCGCGATACCATCCCTTCATGGCTATAATGCCCATGTAAGGGAGAGGTTTCCTGAAACTCGATCATTTGTATGACACACTGCCGCGTTTGCGCCGCGTAATTTGGCTCACATATGGCATGCTTTGGTTGGAACGTGCATGGCGCGCGTTTTGGCCTTTGGCGTCGTGGTGCCTGTTGTGTCTGGGTTTGAGTTTTATCGTTTCTGACAGACCTCCCGCTGGTATTGCGCTGGGCATTGCTGTTGCGATTGCTTTGCTTGGCCTTGGTTTGTTTCGGCTCAATCGGCCAACGCTTCCAGAGGCCATAGAACGCGTTGATCGTCCTTTGAAGGGGCGGCCGCTTTATTCTCTGATGGATCAGAGCGTATTAGGGGATGCGGATCTGTGGCAAATGCAGCAATCCCGCCTGCAAATGATTGCCTCGGGCGCAAGGGTTCATTGGGGCCATTTCCAAATCGCCAAACTAGACCCCTTTGGTCTGCGGCTTATAGCGCTCTTGGTGTGTTTGGTGGGTCTCCTGTTTGGCACGTCGCCCGCTTCTTTGGGAGGGCGTGTTCCTGCGCAACTCGCGGCGGATGGGGAAATGGGCGCAACCTGGGAAGGGTGGATCATACCGCCAGACTTTACGGGCAAGCCAACAATCTATTTGGCGGATGTGTTGGATCAGCCCAATTTACAAGTCTTTCAATCTAGCGTTATCGAATTGCGCTCGTATGGGCCAGAAACGGATTGGGTGGATCAAACTCTAAGTGAGACGAACCCTCCGTCAGGGGCCATTCAGCGCATCACTGTTGACCAAGATGGGCGTCTTTCCATCACTGCGGCACCTGAAAAAACATGGAATATTCTCCTAGAGCAAGACCAACCCCCAAGCGTCGAACTCACGAGTGAGTTTAGTGTTGAATTTTTCGGCACTTCCACGCTGTCTTATGCAGCGCAAGATGATTTTGGGATCACCAAAGGCAGGTTGTTGATCACACTGGACGACCCCCTCTTGGATCGCCGGTTTGGCCTAGTGCCAGAGTATCAAGGTGAAAAGACATTGATTGAGGCGATCTCGCTTCCTGTCGGTGCGCGTAAAACAGACATCAAAGACGTCATTACCCAAGATTTCTCGCAATCGGTGTTTGCCCATCTCCCAATTAAGGTTGTTCTTGAGGTTCAAGATAGTGCAGGGGGCATTGGAACGTCTGATCCGTTTTTTACGCGTCTACCCGCGCGTAAATTCTTTGACCCTCTCGCGGCGAGCCTCATCGAAATTAGGCGTGATATTTTGTGGTCCCGCGCCAATGACGCCCGCGCCTTGCGGATGCTAAGGGCCATTCTATATCAGCCCCAGTCCGAATTTCGTCGAGAAACGCATTATCTCTTGTTGCGTAACATCACAGATCGTTGGGATACGGCGCTTACGATACAGGGGGCAGAAAAATCCAGTGAAACGATTGCCGCGGATCTCTGGGATCTCGCGATCGCTATTGAAGAAGGTGACGTAGATGACGCCTTGGACCGTATGCGCCAAGCGCGAGAGCGATTGAGCGAAGCGATCAAAAATGGCGCAACGCCAGAGGAAATCGAAAAGCTGATGCAAGACCTTAAGGCGGCCAATGACAATTATTTGCGCCAAAAACGTCAACAAGCGGAGCGTGATTTTGCAGAAATGACGCCAGAAGAGCGTTCTTTGATGAGCGAAAATGAAACGCTGACGATGAATTCAGATGATTTGCAAGCGATGATGGACCGTATCCAAGAGCTCATGGAAAACGGTCAAATGGCAGAAGCCTTGCAGGCTTTGCAAGAATATCAAGAGATGATTGAAAACATGCAGACCGCCCAATCTGAGAGCGGTGGCGAGGGCGGCAATCCTGCGGAGACCATGGATGATTTGGCCAATACCTTGCGGGAACAACAAGAGTTGTCGGATCAATCTTTTGATCAGCTCCAAGATCAGTTTAATGGCCAAGAGGGCAATGGATCACCAGAAGGTTTGGCAGATCGGCAATCAGATTTACAAGATCAGCTTGAGGCACAACGGGGGCGTGCCCCAGAATTAGATGGCAAAGCGGCACGGGATGCTCAAAAAGCCTTACGGGATGCACAAGAGGCCATGAGACAGGCTGAAGAGGCCTTGCGCGACGGTGAATTTGGCGACGCGTTAGATCAACAATCTCAAGCGATGGACTCCTTGCGCGAGGGGATCAAGAATTTTGACCAAGCGATGGCCGAAAATTCAGAGGATCCAGGTGGCGAAAATCAAGAAAACGCCGGCGGACAGCGATCCGATCCCTTAGGTCGCTCGCAAGGGGAAAATGGTCAAAACGGGGTGTCTGATACCCAAGTCGGATCAGCTGAGAGCGATGAAAAGAAATCCGAAATCATCAACGAAATCCGCCGTCGTTCTGGCGAATTAGAGCGATCCGAAAAAGAGCGTGATTATTTGAAGCGCTTGCTGGATCGGTTCTAATCTATGAGGCCTGCCGCGCTTTGGTGGCTTGAGTCTCTAGCCATGTGATTGACTGTGAGGCGACCTGATCTAACCAAGCGCGGGCCATGTCGATTTGGCTCACATATTGATCCATATAGGGCTGTACCTGCGGGATCATCTGGGAAATATCTGCGGCATAAATATAGGCTGCAGCCGCCGCCGCAACCAAAGCCAAACCAAAGACAAACCCGCGAAAGCGGCGTGGCTTTTGGGTGACGGGGGCCAGTTTCGTTTCATAGGATCGATGGTCCGCTCTGTTGCGCGATGTGCTCAGCGTCGAATTTATTTCTTCGATGTCAGGGAGCAATTCGCTCCGCTTCATCGGGGCATCTTTGAGCCCCTGTTTATAAAGCGTCTCTAGCTCGTCTAAATCTCTGTTCGTCTCGGTGCGCGGTTCAGGGGGGGGCGCTGGAGTGGCGTCAGTCGCAAAATTATCCTCTAGGCCTAAATCAGGTTGGCTTTCTAATGCGCCACCCTTTCGCGCACTCATTTCTCTGGCAACTTCTTCTTTGAGGACTTCTGCCAGTTCAGGATCGATTTGTGATTTCTTTGGCGCTGGGCGTGGCGGCTCTGGAAGCGGATCATTGAGGGCCGCCATAAGATCATCATCTTCGTTGGTCTCAGCGATGGGTTCGACAGGGTCCTCAATCGGCGCAGGTTGCACAAGCATGCTGGGGTGCGCTTCGAACCAAGTGTGCCCACAAGAGGAGCATTCAACATCCCGACCATTTTTCGGGATGACGTTTTCTGGCACCTCATAACGTGCGTTACAATTTGGACAAATTAACCGCATGGATACTACTGGCCTCGATTACGCCTTGGAATTACACTTCGTTACACATTAAGGTGTTAATTGCATTCGTTAAAGACTATTCTTCGTTTAAACAAGATTGCATCCTGATTATAGCTCAGGCACAACAATTCAAATCGACCAGGCAAGGGCATATTACGTTGATCGAACTTGAAAACGCGGCTTATTCCTATGGTGGGGGCGAGCTATTGTCAGATATGACATTGTCTGTCTCGGCTGGGTCATTCTATTTCCTGACCGGCCCTTCTGGTGCTGGAAAAACAACTTTGCTCAAGATGTGCTATGGCGCTTTGGTCCCGACGGCGGGGCACGTTCGCTTGTTTGGTCAGGATCTGCGGACAATGACACGCGATGATATTGCAATAACACGTCGCCGTGTTGGGGTTGTGCATCAAGATTGCCAATTTTTGGACCATCTGAGCGTCATCGATAATGTCGCTTTGCCTTTGTCTGTCTCGGGACAGTCAGCTTTGTCAGATAATGCAAATCTCAAAGAATTGCTGGCTTGGGTTGGATTGACAAAACGGGCCAACGCCTATCCCCCAGAATTGTCGGGCGGTGAACGCCAGCGCGCGGCTTTGGCACGCGCAATCATCATGTCGCCAGATGTCATTCTCGCGGATGAACCTACAGGGAACGTGGATTGGGAGATGTCTCAGCGATTGCTCAAGTTGTTGATCGAACTCAACCGTATGGGCAAAACGGTGATGATCGCGAGCCATGATCTCAGCTTGATCCGTGCGGCGAAATCCCAAGTGCAAGCCCGTGTTCTCAGGATTTATAACCGTCGCATTCAATTGGCGGGGGCTGATCTATGAACACTCCGATCAGTAACCTAACGACGTTATTGGCAGGGGATGGCCATCGAGACCGTGTTGTTCCGCCCACAGGCTTTACCGCGACTTTAACCAGCTTTACCTCGGCTGCGATGGCGTTTTTGGTGGTCTTTGCAATGGCGCTGTCTTTTGCCTCCTCTCGGCTGTCAGAACGTTGGGGTAATGCTTTGGCCAACTCATCGACATTGCGCATTTCGGCGCCCTCGGACCAAATAGAAATTCAGCTTGCAGCGGCGATCCAGGTTTTGAATACAACAGCTGGAATTGCGCAAGCCACGATTATTTCTAAGCAAGACCAACAAAAATTATTAGAGCCATGGTTTGGTCCTGACGTGCCCATCGATATGCTTCCTGTGCCTGTTTTGATTGATATTCAGGAAACTTCGGAGGGATTTGATGCCCAAGGCCTGCGCTTGCGGCTCTCGGCCGAAGTGCCTGCGGCGGTGTTGGATGATCATTCACGCTGGCGTCGTCCTATTGTTGCCGCCGCTGATCGCTTGGCTTTGCTGGGATGGGTGTCAATATTGTTGATTACTGGGGCAAGTGTCGCAATGATAACGCTTGCGGCCCGCGCAGCATTAGCAGCAAATGCACAGGTCATTGCTGTTTTGCGCCTTGTTGGGGCACAGGACAATTACATCGCAGCTGCTTTTGTGCGCAGATTTGCAGCGCGCGCCTTTGTTGGGGCGGCGGGCGGTATGTGTCTTGGTGCCATTGCTATTTTGTTTCTACCGTCTGCGGATCAACAAGCCTCGATTTTGACGGGGTTACGGTTTCAAGGGGCTGATTGGCTCTGGTTGTTGACGATACCAATTTTTGCGGCCGTCGTTGCCTTTGCTGCAACGCGCACCGCCGCACTCAAAGTTCTAGGGGAGCTGAGCTAATCATGACTTATGCAATTCAATGGCTTCGGTCTTTGGTCTTTAATATTCAGATGTACATCATGATGGCAATCGTTGGTGTTGGCTTTTTGCCGTGGGCCTTGATTGATCGTCGTGGCGGATATGCTGCGGTTCATTTTTATATTTGGTGGGTGCGCTGGACGGCCTCTTGGATGGTTGGGCTAAAGACCGAAATTCGTGGGTCTGCTCCGATGGGCGAAGTCTTGGTTGCAGGCAAACATCAAAGCTTTCTTGATGTGATGTTGATTGCAGGGGCCGTGCCTCACCCGAAATTCATAATGAAACAAGAGCTTCGCTTTGTTCCAGTTGTTGGGTGGTACGGCGCAATTTTGAAATGTATTCCAGTCAAACGTGGCCGTCGTTCGGAAGCGATCAAAAAGATGATGCGTGATCTGGAAAAAGGAGATCACGTGAAGGGTCAATTGTGCATTTATCCCCAAGGCACGCGTGTCTCGCCAGGGGAATATCTCCCTTATAAAGTGGGCACTGCGGTGCTTTATCTGGAAACGGGAATGCCCTGTGTGCCTGTGGCCACAAATGTTGGTGTCTTTTGGTCCAAATTGGGCATCTATCGCAAGCCGGGTGTTGCAATTGTGGAATTCTTGGACCCTATTCAGCCAGGATTAGAAAAAGAAGAATTTTTAACAGTTTTAGAGGACAAAGTCGAAACCGCGTCCAATGCACTTTTGACCGAAGCAGGATCTATCTTCGATGACACCCATAACAAAAGTTGATGATCTAAAGGCGCTCTATGGGGAACCAGTATCAGCTGCAATAAAGAAGGTTGTTTATGAAATAACCCCTTTGGTGCGCACATGGCTAGGCAAATCCCGATTTTGCATTCTTTCCACTGTCGGACCTGAGGGCACAGATGGCAGCCCACGTGGGGACCAAGGTCCAGTTGTCACCGAATTGGACAAACACACATTGCTCATGCCAGATTGGCGCGGTAATAACCGACTGGACACTTTGCTAAACATTGTCCGCGATGGGCGCATTTCATTGGCCTGTCTTGTTCCGGGATCGGTCACTGTTTTACGCATCAATGGGACCGCTGTTGTCACAGCAGATCAAGGATTAAGAGATCGCTTTGCCCATAACGGGAAAACGCCAACAACAGTGATCGTAATCTCGATTGCAGAGATTTTCACGCAATGTGGCCGCGCACCGCTGCGTTCTGATCTCTGGGGAGCGGATCAAACGGAGGGTTTGCCCACTGTTGGGGACCTGCTCGCCGAGGCTTCGAATTTCGAAGAAGGCGGTAAAGACTATGATGCCGCGTGGATGGCCCGCGCAAAAGAAACGCTTTGGTAGGAGTGAAAGATGCCTGCATTACATGTGACAGATTTTTTTGCAGAAGTTGTCTGGCTAGGCGTGGTCAGTGACCGAGAAGCCCGCCTTGATTCAGATGGGCGCGATGAACTCACGTTCACATTTGCGGGTCCTGACGGCGAAGAGCATGGGGGGGAAACGCGTCCCTCCTGTAGTCGCGTTTTGGGACAGTATCCTCGCGGAACGATCATTCGCAACACCCGCCAAATCAGCATTGCAAGCCAAGAAGAGCTAGACATGATCGCCGCTGATATGGGTATTGAGCATTTGGACCCACGTTGGCTTGGCCTTACGATGGTCGTGCGAGGGGTTGAGGATTTCTCACATATTCCGCCTGCGACACGCATGCAAAATAGCTCGGGCACAACGATCACGATTGATATGCAAAACCGCCCTTGCCACTTACCCGCTAAAGTGATCGAGCAACATTGCCCTGACAAGGGCCGTTCTTTTCGAGAAGCCGCACAACAACGTCGTGGTGTGACTGGATGGGTTGAACGTGAAGGCACGCTCAAAGTTGGGGACGTTATGCGCCTCCATATGCCTGATCAACGTGCCTGGCGTGGCGGCACATTTTAAGGCTCAACAATCAGAGGTTTCTTATCAGAAACTCTGCATGTGACGTCTCGCCGCAAGTGTCTATGAAAATGTCGGAAACGCGACCTTTGTCGCTTTTGTTCCTCGTTATAGCAGACTTAATTACAGTATTACTTGCCTACAGGGGACCAAGCTATGGGTTATAAGTCAGATATCGAAATCGCACGTGAGGCGAACAAAAAACCAATCCAAGAGATCGGCGCGAAACTCGGCATCCCGAGCGAGCACCTTTTGCCATACGGCCATGATAAAGCAAAGGTCAGCCAAGAGTTCATCAATTCCGTTCAAGGCAATGAAAACGGAAAATTGATTTTGGTTACGGCGATCAACCCAACGCCTGCCGGTGAAGGCAAAACAACAACGACTGTTGGTTTGGGTGATGGTTTGAACCGCATCGGTAAGAAAGCCGCGATTTGTATTCGTGAAGCATCGCTTGGTCCCTGTTTCGGGATGAAGGGTGGCGCCGCAGGTGGTGGATATGCCCAAGTTGTTCCAATGGAAGAAATGAACCTTCATTTCACAGGTGACTTCCACGCAATCACATCTGCGCACAACCTTTTGTCTGCGATGATTGATAACCACATTTACTGGGGTAACAAATTAGAGATCGACGAACGTCGCGTTGTGTGGCGTCGTGTGATGGACATGAACGATCGCGCACTCCGTGATGTGGTGACGTCCTTGGGCGGCGTTGCAAATGGGTTCCCGCGTCAAACGGGCTTTGACATTACCGTTGCATCCGAAGTTATGGCGATCTTGTGCCTTGCTACTTCTTTGGAAGATTTGCAAAAACGTTTGGGCGATATCATCGTGGCCTACCGTCGTGATAAAACACCAATCTATTGCCGTGATATCAAAGCAGATGGCGCGATGACGGTTCTGTTGAAAGATGCGATGCAGCCAAACCTTGTGCAGACCTTGGAAAACAACCCAGCCTTCGTGCATGGCGGCCCGTTTGCGAATATCGCGCATGGCTGTAACTCGGTTATGGCGACAACGACGGCATTAAAAATTGCCGATTATGTCGTGACCGAAGCAGGTTTTGGTGCCGATTTGGGTGCCGAAAAATTCATGAACATCAAATGCCGCAAAGCAGGCATTGCCCCCTCTGCAGTGGTTGTTGTTGCGACTGTGCGTGCGATGAAAATGAACGGTGGCGTTGCGAAGGCTGACTTGGGTGCAGAAAATGTTGAAGCGGTTCAAAATGGCTGTCCAAACCTTGGGCGTCACATTGAAAACGTGAAATCCTTTGGCGTTCCTGTCGTCGTTGCGATCAACCACTTTGTGACTGACACAGATGCCGAAGTCGAAGCTGTCAAAGACTATGTGGCCTCAATGGGATCAGAAGCCATTCTATGTCAGCACTGGGCAAAAGGCTCAGAAGGCACAGAGGCCTTGGCAACACGCATTGCCGAGATCGCAGACGCGGATATGGCGAACTTTGCGCCCCTTTACTCTGATGACATGAGCCTGTTTGATAAGATTGATACGATCGCTAAGCGTATCTACCGCGCAGACGAAGTTATCGCCGACAAGAAAATCCGTGCGCAACTTCGTGAATGGGAAGATGCAGGATACGGTCATTTGCCTGTCTGTATGGCCAAAACGCAGTATAGTTTTTCAACAGATCCAAATCTACGTGGTGCACCGAATGGGCACACAGTTCCGATCCGTGAAGTACGCTTGAGCGCAGGGGCGGGCTTTGTCGTTGTGATCTGTGGAGAGATCATGACAATGCCGGGGCTTCCCTCTGTTCCAGCGTCGGAAAACATTATGCTGAATGCGGACGGTCAGATCGAAGGCTTGTTCTAAGTTAAAGGGGACGCGAGGTCCGGGGATCGACCCCAGACCTCGCGTTTGCCTTTGGCAAGGATATTTATAAAAAGAAGAAGGAAGACAGATGGCTGCTACGGTAATTGATGGCAAAGCATTTGCGGCGCAGGTGCGTGGGCAAGTGGCAGAACATGTGACGCGATTGAAAGAAGAAAACGGGATCACGCCAGGATTGGCTGTGGTTTTGGTCGGCGAAGATCCCGCGAGCCAAGTTTATGTCCGCTCCAAAGGCAAGCAAACTGTTGAAGTCGGCATGAAGTCGTTTGAGCATAAGCTGGATGTTGACACATCTGAAGCCGATTTACTGGCGCTCATTGATCGTTTGAATGCAGATCCTGAAGTACATGGTATTTTGGTGCAGCTGCCGCTTCCTAAGCATTTGAACGAAGATTTGGTCATCAATTCCATTGATCCGGCGAAAGATGTCGATGGGTTCCATATTTCGAACGTGGGTCTTTTGGGAACGGGCCAGAAATCAATGGTGCCGTGCACGCCATTGGGCTGCCTTATGATGCTTCGTAATCATCACGGGTCCTTGTCAGGGTTGAATGCTGTGGTGATCGGACGCTCTAATATTGTTGGTAAGCCAATGGCGCAGCTTTTGTTGAATGACAGCTGCACGGTGACGATTGCGCATTCGCGCACCAAAGACTTGGCCGAGGTTGTTCGCCGCGCAGACATAGTGATTGCCGCAGTTGGACGTCCAGAGATGGTCCCTGGATCATGGATCCGAGAGGGTGCAACTGTGATTGATGTTGGGATCAACAGAATCGAGAAACCTGAAGGTGGAACACGGTTGGTCGGGGATTGCGATTATGCGTCATGTGCCGAAGTTGCAGGGGCAATTACACCGGTTCCTGGTGGCGTCGGCCCTATGACGATTGCGTGCCTGCTGGCGAACACAGTCACAGCCTGCTGTCGTGCAAATGGCTTGGCGGAACCGCAGGGATTGACCGCGTAACAGGCCGTTAGGCGCAATTCATCCTACTGCTATTGATATTTGCATCCAAAATGTGATTTATCGCGTTTTGGGTGCTGTGGGTTTTTGGCATAGGGGTATTAATAATAGAAAAGTATGAGTGTATTTGTTTCTAGACGTCGAGAGCTCGTGTTATGGGCGATCATGACACTGTTTTGCGGTGTTTCAGGTCCTTTTGGGTCTTTTGTTTATTTAGGGGTGGGCGATAGGGTTCTGTATTGGGGAACTCAGATCGGCATTGCCATGATTATTGGCGGGATTATTGAATTTATTGGGGTTAATTATTTAGGCCGATTCAGCTTGATGACCCGAGATGCTGTATCGACATGCGTGATGACCATTTTGTTTTCACCTGTTGTCTTTGCTCTGAATGCCCATTTTTATCCTCCTGAAGTGTTAGAAGGATTCAGAATTGAAATTCTGATTGCGGGTGTCTTTATTATCACCGCTCTGACAATTGGGGTGTGGCGCGCGGTCAACGCCTATAACGCAAAATCAAGCGATGAAGGCGTCGCCCCCAAATTGTTGAAGCGTTTAGAAGAGGACATGGGCGATATCTACGCGCTAACTGCGAATAGCCATTTGGTTGAGGTTTCGTTTGCACAAGGTGTGCAGACCATTCGCTTTAGGTTTTCTGATGCTGTTGATGAGATGAAGCCAGTCGAGGGAGTTATGGTTCATCGCTCGCATTGGGTGTGCAAGGCTTGCATTGAAGAATTCTTTTTCGATGGTAAAAAATTGATGGTGCGATTGGACAATGGGTCCAGTTATCCCGTGAGCGCGACGGGGCGTGTAAATCTAGGACGAATTGGAATTGATGTTCCGAGCTAGTTACCGTGGCATTGGAACAGTATAGGTACGTGTTCCTGTCAATATAGCGATGGCTTCTTTGCGCATCAGCTCGGTCAACACCTCTGAAGACGTGTCTAGACCGCCTGTATATGTGCCATAGGCGGGCAAGATCACTCTATCGCTGTCGAGCAGAAAGCAGGGTTTGGATAGGCGTCGCCCTTTCAACGTAAGGCGTGCTTTGGGGTGATAGTGGCCTGAGATATCTCCAGAGGCCGCGGGCTCTGCAATATGGCGAAATGTCAGTGGAGAGATGGGCAGCAGCCCAAGATGTGTTCCGCCCAAATCCATTGGACCTGGATCATGGTTGCCTTCGATCCACACCCAGCGGCGACCAGCTTGTAGCCGTAAAATCCAACTGCGTTCGTTTTCATCTAACCCATGTTCTGCCTGTTGATCATCAAAGCTATCCCCCAAGCAGACCATCGTTTTAGGCGAACAGGCATGAATGTCTTGCTCTAGTCTGAACAAGGTGTCGCGTGTCTCATAAGGGGGGAGGTGCGGTGCACCAGCGCGCAGCAGTCGATCACTTTTCCCAAGGTGTAAATCCGACACGCAAAGCAAGCTTTGATCAGGCCACCACAAGGCGCCAGATGGCAGGGCGATCAAGCTCGCCCCCGCGAGGGTAAAGGAAAAACCGTTCATAGCGGGAATTTGCGCAAAGAAAGGCGGCGAACACAAGCTAGAAATTCAAGCCCGCTTCTTCCATCAATGTCTCGGCTTCAGTTGCAAGAAAACGTTCAATGGCTTGGCCCTCAACAGGGACTTTGCCGACTTCTAGGAACAAGGGCGCGGCAAAGGGGGAGACATGCGGAAGAGTGCGATGATCCAGACGTCCATCAACCCGATCCAACATCCCGCGAATACGCGAAAAATCGACAAGACCGCTGAGTGCTTCGGTTTTTGTGATCTGCATCAAGATATGATCAGGATCATATTTGGACAGCGTATCATAGAGGATATCTGAGGAAAATGTCGCCTGTCGTCCTGATTTCCTTAATCCGGGCAGGTTGCGTTCAATCAAACCTGCAATCGTCGCAACCGAGCGGAAACTTCGTTTCATTACCGCGTTCCCTGAGAGCCAGGTTTCAAATCCTTCTTCTAATTTGTCCGCAAAGAACAAGGCCTCTGGATGCGTTACAGGTTCTAGTCCCCAGATCAAAGTTGCGTAATCTGTGGCGACAAATCCAAGGGGGGCTAAATCCTGATCTTCCATTTGTTTGGTGAGCAAAAGGCCTAAGGTTTGTTGGGCATTTCTCCCTGCGAACCCGTAAACACAGATGTGATGGCGACCTTTGCGTGGAAAGGTTTCCACCAACAGACGATGCTGAGAGGGCAGGGTTGACAGAGCGCATTGTTGGGCGACCCATGCGCGTGTCTCTTCGGTGAGGTACGCAAAATTGCCTTGCTCAAAATTGCGCAATATACGGTCACACAGCTGTGTTGATGTGGCGAATTTTGTTCCTGCAAAGGTAGCAATTTTAGGGATCTTGGTCGCGTCTCTTGAGACTTCGACAACCATTTCCCTCAGCCCTTCAAAGCGTACGATTTGACCGCCAATCAAAAAGGTATCCCCCGCCGTTAAGGTTGCGGCAAAGCCCTCTTCGATTTCACCAAGAGGTTTGCCGCCGCGGTTACGTTTCATCCTAACTTTTAACGTGTCCGTATCTTGGATGGTGCCTGCGTTCATGCGGCTGCGCGCGGCACTACGTGGATCACGTAGGCTGTATGAGCCATCAGGTAATGCGATCAAACGGTGCCATTGGTCATAGCGCCGAAGCGCATATCCCCCGGTAGCGCAAAAATCGAGGCAAGCATCAAAATCCTTTCGCGACAAGGCATGATAGGGACCAGCCGTTTTGATTTCAGCGAAGAGATCATCGGGTAAAAATGGGCCAGAACAGGCGGCCAAGATTATGTGCTGGCACAAGACATCCAAGGGGCCAAGAGGTCTTGGGTCGCCGTCCAAATCATTGTCCAAAACAGCCTGAAGCGCGGCTTGGCATTCGATGATCTCAAAGCGGTTTGCCGGAACAATAAGGGCTTTGGAGGGGGCGTTATATTGGTGGTTTGATCGGCCAATGCGTTGAACGAGGCGTTTGACGTTTTTTGGTGCGCCAATTTGAATGACCAAATCCACATCACCCCAGTCAATACCGAGGTCCAAGCTGCCCGTACAGACAATCGCCCTCAGTGTCCCATGGGTCATGGCATCCTCAACGCGAGCGCGTTGCTGTTTGTCGAGCGATCCGTGGTGAATAGCAATCGGAAGCGCATCTTCGTTGGCAAGCCAAAGATTGTGAAAGAAAATTTCAGCCTGTGCGCGGGTGTTGTGAAAGATCAGCGTGGTTTTATGCGCGTTGATCTGTTCAAGCACATCTGGAATGGCATGTGCGCCACCTGCACCCGCCCATGGAGGAGGCGTGGTTGTGTCGAGCATCTGAATATCAGGCGGCGCTAAGGCCTCTGTGTGGTGTATGCGGCATCTGTCGGGATGCTTCGCCATCAAACTTGCTATGGCATTTGGGTCTTCAACGGTTGCCGATAGGCCGACACGGCGAAGTTTTGGGCAAAGCGCGTTTATGCGGCTCAGCGCAAGGAAAAGCTGATCCCCCCGTTTGCTTTCCGATAGCGCATGCACTTCGTCAATAATGATGCGTTCAAGACCGTCAAATATCCGAGGCGCATCCTCATAGGACATGAGCAAAGCAAGGCTTTCGGGCGTTGTCAGAAGGATATGGGGAGGATCAACACGTTGACGTTTTTTGGTCGTCTGCGAAGTATCCCCAGTTCGGTCTTCGACGCGGATATCCAAGCCAAGCTCTTGGATTGGGGTCATCAGATTGCGTTTAATATCCGCAGCCAACGCCTTGAGCGGCGAGACATAAAGCGTATGTAGCCCCTTCTTGGGGGTTTGCTGCAACTCTATCAAAGTGGGCAAAAACCCAGAAAGTGTTTTGCCCGCACCTGTGGGGGCAATCAAGAGCTGCGATGGCAGCTGTGCATGGTCAAGCAAGGTTGCTTGATGTGGATGCAGAGTCCAGTTTTTTTGATCGAGCCAAGATTGAAAGAGGGGCGGTAACGCCGTCATGTTTCGCCTCTCTTATGACACGAGGGTTATGCGGTCTGGATCAATCCCAGCACCATGTAAAGCGCGAGCGTCGCACCAAGCGCCACGCCCATTGGGAAAACTAATCCAGTGGACCAGCATTTCCAGTCAGGTGCCAAGTTTGTTAGGGAGGTGCGACGCACAAGCCGCAATGTGACTGTGCTGACGACCATGCAGCAGCAGAACAAGAGCCCAACAAACAACCAATCCCCAGGGGCCACAAAAGCAGCGGCCGCCGCTACAAATTTTGCATCCCCTCCGCCAATAGCTCCGATCATGGTCAAAATAAAGGTGATGACCAGTGCGATTGCCACTTGGGCCAAGCGCCAACCATAGGCGTTCAAATCTAGCGCCAAGAGACCCATAACGAGGAACACACCAAGCAAAATCAGGACAGTGATATTGGTGATCTTCATGACTTTCATGTCACGCCATGCGGTCCAGAGACACAGTGGGATAACGAAAGGGGCAAAGTAGAGGGCTTCGGTGTAGGTCAATGACATGTTTGATTACCTTAGGAATTTTCAAGAGCATCGAGGCTGCGAACAGCGGCTTCGAAATATTGTGGATGGGTTTCAACCGCCTCGCGAAAGATACTTTTCGCGGTACTCACATCACCACGCTTTACTGCAGAAAGCCCCATAGTATGGAGCAATTCTGCGCGTTCTGTTTGGGTCATATTGATCGCAGGAAGCGTGTAAATCCCCTGCGCCGCACGGGCCAAGATCAAGTTGTTTTTGACTGTAAAATTTGACTGATCATGTTTGAGTGACTCAACAAAAAGACGTTCGGCATCTTTATGCGATCCTCGAGTCAGTTTGGAGTATCCCCAATTATTTAAAACATTCGCAGGCGTCGTCGTCAGACCCGTTGCAATTTCATAAAAGCTGTCGGCCCGTTTCCAATTCTTTTGGCTATCTGCAACAATCGCCTCTAGGCGATAGCGATCATAGGTTTCATGCGTTGGGGGAATTGCGTTTAGAACGTCTTCGGCTTTGTCCCAGTTTCCAGAACGGATCAGAGCGTTTGCATAGTTAACGCTGTCTTCATTGGTGGCCTCTGGGTGCGTTATGACATCTGCCCAAACAGTACTCGCCTCACGAGCACGCTTTGCACGGGTAAGAGACAGGCCCAAGCCACGCTTTGCGGCAATGCTCTCTGGGTTTTCAAGACTGGTACGTTTGAAATAGACGGCCGCTTCATTTGGGTCCGCAACAGTGAGCATAACATCATCCAACTCGGCTCCGTTGATGGAATTCACGGCCTCAAGTTGTTTATCAACGGCGTTATCGTTGCCCATACAAGCCGAAAGCCCAAGTGCCACAATGGCAAGGGAGGCCCAAATTTTCACGTGGCGCATATTTGCGTCCTCTACTGCTGTGCCTTATGGAAACTGTTCAACCAGATAATCACTGTCTGATCGACGTACCAATTTATAATTATGGCTTATAGCATCATCATAAACGCGTTCGTTCAATTTTTCGAGCGCCAATCTAAGATTTTCACGGATTGAGTCACTTTCGCCATTATCGAGGGCATAAGCTTTGCGGAAAACTTCTGAGGCTTCAGCGGTTTTATCACGTTCCATCAAAACAACGCCCAAGTTGTTCCAAATTTCTGGCCATGTTGGTTCGAGTGCCGCAGCCCGTCTTAGTGTGGCTTCGGCCTGATTTAATCGATCAAGTCTGAGGTTTGCGGTTCCAATCGCCAGCAGCGTTTCCCCGGTGAGCCCATCTTTTGCCGCCGCGCGTTGAAAGGCCTCTAGTGCCAATTCATATTCCTGCGCCGCCATCAAGCGATTGCCGACAATCATCCCATCAACCGCCTCTGCGCGCGTATTCAATCCCGGTGCATAGAGAGAGGTGCCTTGGTTTTCTTCGCAAGCAGAGAGCAGTCCAATTGCCATAAAAACCAATACAGAGGCGTATTTCAAATCACTAAAACCCTTTGCTCAGCATATCAGCAACCGCCAATAAAGACGGCCCGACCATGATGATCAAAAGTGGTGGTACTGTCAAACCCATCGTAGACAGGCTCATTTTATTTGGCAGCTTATTTGCCTTTTCTTCCGCGCGCATAATGCGTTTTTCGCGCATCTCTTTGGCATATAGGTTGAGGGCTTCGGCAATTGATGTCCCAAATTGGGATGATTGGATCATCACTGTGACAAAGCTGGTGATTTCTTGCAAATCCACACGGCTTGCAAAATCCATCAAAACTTGCGGACGTTCTTTGCCCGCTTTCAATTCATGGGCAATTATTAAAAACTCTTCAGAAAGTGGAATGCAAGAATGACGCAATTCGCCGCTAATTCGAACAATGGCTTGATCAAGAGTTTGACCCGCCTCAACGCAAATAAGCATCATGTCCAAAGAATCTGGAAACCCATCTTGGATCTCTTGGCGACGTGACGCCGCGCGTTTGTTTACCCAATATTTGGGAAGGATATACCCCGCCGCACCTGGAAGAACGACATACATCAGCATCGTCTGTGCCCCGGCTTTTTCGGCAGGAACTTGTAATAAATAGTACATGAGGCCAAGGGCCAAAAAGCCTAACCCCAAACCCAACTGGGCCACATAAAACATGCGCACCGCATCCGCCCCGCGATACCCTGCGGCGCCCAATGTCTTGCTGATTTGAGACAGCTCTTCGTGATCCGTGGGTTCTAGGAACGCAGAATATTTTTCAAGGGCCTGATTATTTGAGCGTTGACGCAATAGGTTAGAGGGATTTTGGTTTTGCGCCCAAGACAGCGTTTTGGCTTTGCGTTCCAATTTTGACAATGGATCGTTTTTTTCTTGGGACTTTCCCCAAACGATGAGCAATCCGAAAAACAAGAGTAATGCTAGCAACATCACAATGGGCCCAAATGGACCCAGAGTGACTGTTAGAATTTCATTGATGATAACCAGCGTTTCCATTGTTAGACCTTAATGTTCAAAATCATTTTCATGACGATTAAGTTTGCGAAAATGAAGCCGAAGACGACAAAGCATCCAATCGTAAAGAGGGGGTGTTCAATCACGTCGTCGTAATAATTGGGGTCGAGTAAGTTGACGGCCAGAATTGCGATGAATGGAAAGGCAGACAGCAATTTACCTGAGGACTTGGCCTCAGAAGTGATTGCTTGAACTTTGCGAAATAGGCGAAAACGTTCACGGATAACTTCGGTCAATCCGTTGAGGATCTCTGCAAGGTTACCACCTGATTGCTGTTGAATGGTCACAGCGACCGCAAGAAAGCGTAAATCCTGCATGTCCAAACGATGCGCCATATCATTGAGGGAATCGCCCACATCACGGCCATAAGCAATTTCATCGGCAACGATCCCCAATTCGGTTGCCAAGGGGTCTTGGCTTTCGTTGGAGGCAATGGACAACACCGATGTAAAGGGATGACCAACACGCAAGGACCGCACCATTAAATCGATCGCTTCAGGTAGCTGTTCTTCCAATAGCTGCATGCGCTTTTTAGCTTTGTTGCCAACCCACATGACGGGACCCCCAATGCCAATGAGACCGGCGAGGATGAGTTTTGTTCCAGGACCCGAGGCCGTTGCAATGGACACAACAATGAACACCACAAAGCTGAGGATCGCCATGATGCCGATTGTTTGCAGTGGGGAAATTGGAAGCGCGGCTTTTTGAATTTGTGTGGCCAACAAAGAATAGATTGGGATGTTGCGCGCCGTTTCATGCATATCAAGCTCTTTGCGGAGCTTTGCGAGGACATCTTCGCGTGAGCTGGCCTCACTGAGCATGGATAATCGGCGATTGACCTTGTTGTTTATTGTGATGTTGCGTCCGAAGGCGAACAAGTAAAGGCCTTCGATTAGAGCGAAGACACCAACAAAAACGATCCCATAGATTAACAGTTCAGTTTGCATGCGTATTATTCCTGCAAAACGTCATAGATGCTGGATGGTACGTCATAGCCCCACATGCGGAACCTCTCGCTAAAGTGACTGCGCACACCCGTTCCAGTGAAATGTCCAATAATTTTGTTGTCAGGAGTCAATCCTGTCCGCTGATAGCGAAAGACTTCTTGCATCGAAATAACTTCGCCTTCCATTCCGGTGACTTCAGTTATGGACACCATGCGACGCGACCCGTCTTGCAAACGGCTGGCTTGGACGATCAAATTCACGGCTGACGAAATTTGAGAGCGAACCGCTTTGAGAGGCATTTCAATCCCGGCCATTGCAATCATATTCTCCAAACGGCTCACGCCATCGCGCGCTGAGTTGGCGTGAATTGTTGTCATAGACCCATCGTGGCCCGTGTTCATCGCCTGAAGCATGTCGATCACTTCTTCACCGCGGGTTTCGCCCACGATGATGCGATCTGGACGCATACGGAGGGCGTTTTTTAGACAATCGCGCGGACTTACGCCACCTTTGCCTTCAACGTTCGGGGGACGGCTTTCCATGCGGCCAACGTGAATTTGCTGAAGCTGAAGTTCGGCGGTATCTTCGATGGTTAGGATGCGTTCGCTATTGTCGATAAAGGATGACAAGGCGTTCAAAGTGGTTGTTTTACCAGAACCAGTACCGCCAGATACGATCACGTTTAGACGACAGGCAACAGCGGCCTCAAGGTAGGTTGCCATTTGTTCATTAAAGGCGCCAAAGCCGACGAGATCGCGAATGCCAAGTTTGTCTTTTTTGAACTTACGAATGGAGACAAGGGACCCATCAATCGCAATCGGTGGGATCATCGCGTTAAAGCGTGATCCATCCAATAGCCGCGCATCCACATAAGGGTTAGATTCATCAACGCGGCGACCAACAGCGGCAACAATTTTGCCGATAATACGCTGAAGGTGCTTTTCATCTTTGAACTTAACTTCGCTCAGCGTGAGCTTACCGTTACGTTCTACGAAAATCTGCTGGGGACCATTCACCAAGATATCGGCGATAGAGTCATCCCGCAGCAGGCTCTCAAGGGGGCCAAGCCCAACGACTTCGTCATAAAGGTCGTTGTTTAACATCTCGCGTTCATCACGATTTAGAATGATCGTTTTTTCCGTCAAAAATTCATCTGTAATAAGCTGAATTTCTGAGCGAAGTTCGCGTTCTGTCGCCGCTTCAATTGCAGAGAGGTTCAATGTGTCCAAGAGTTTGGCGTGAAGCTGTAGTTTGATATTCGAAAATCGCTCTTGGCGCTTTTTCTCTTTGTCACTGGGAACGGCTTGAGCGGGCGCTTTCATAGGCGCCGACGACGCAGCCTTCGCCTTTGGGGTCGGAGCCGCGGATGCCGTTACAGGCTTTGCAGTTGCTGTACTATCTTTTTTGTAACGAGAAAACATTAGACCCTCACGCAGCTTTGGCGTCGATTTCGACTTCGTCAAAGATGGCTTTGACGAGTTTTACAATTTCTTTCCGCAATGGACTTTTGGGAGCCGCTAATCCGAGAGGTTCGCCATGATCACAGGCCTGCGTAATGGGCTTCCCTCCATCAGGTAGGGAAAACTCGATGGCAATGCCCAAGCTTTCACTCAGACGCTTAATGCGATTTTTGCCATTGAGATCGGTAAACTTTGGCGCGCGATTGAGGATATAGCGCAATTTATTGAACGGTAGGTTTTCAGCTTGGAGAGCTGACACCAAGCGGATGATGTTTTGAGCCGTCCGCATGTCCATATCGATGATGTTCAAGTAAACATGCGCCTCTTCCAACACGGTTTCCGTCCATGTGACCAGAGTTTGCGGCATGTTGATCACGATCACATCAAACTGGCTCTTTGCAATTGTCAAAACGCGCATCAAGTCTTCGCCACTGATGAGATCAAGAGGAACAAGATCATTTGGTGAAGTTAGGACAGATAACGTGTCTTTATATTTGCTCAGGGCTTGTTTGAAATTTTCGCCGTCAATGACTTCGGTGTCTGACCACATTTCAGCGATGGATTGCTTGCGGTCCAAATCTAAGTAAGTCGCGACAGATCCAAATTGCAAATCAAGGTCCAACAAGCATACCTTTGGGTTTGGACCCTTGGAATTTTGTGTGGCCGCTTCCCAAGCTAAGTTGACCGCTAGCGTAGATGCACCAACGCCCCCGGCTAATCCATGCACAGCAACGATCTTGCCACTTTTGATGGTCTCTGGCTGTGATTGGGGCTGGATCTGTGAAACTTCTGAAACCGTTTGCGATTTGCGTTTAATCTCATCTAATGCCCCTTGTAATTCATCCTTGGGGAGCGGGTAGGGGAGGAATTCATCCGCCCCATTACGCAGCAAGCGATGCAAGAATTTTGGCGAGATGTTATCTGCAACCAAAATGATTGAAATGCCTTTTTCGTTGGCGGTTCGCACAAGTTGTACAATCGCATCGGCGTCGTTTTCATCCGTTTGATCCAGCGCGATTGCAAGGAATTCTAAAGCGCGCGCTTCATCTTGCTGAATGAAGGCCGTGGCGTCTCCAAAGGAAAGATCCCCCCAGTCTTCGCCCATTAACATTTCCATGTCTTCGATTAAGAGATCGAATTTCAAAATATCACTGCTGACTGTGCAAGCGCGGATTTGATCTTCTTCTATTTGATCTTGTTTCACTAACATGATGCCCTCGAGACAAACTAAACACGTGGAGCGACTCACAAGTGGGCCTTCTCCGATTGTTTCCTGTTTGATGGGTAAATTGGGCGAGAATGCGGCCTAAACTGGGGCACAAATGCGGAATTTGTTTCGAATGGTGAAACAGTTATTGTACAGTAGTGGCTGAACCTGTGTACTGTCGGTAGACGATAAGGCCATATTTTCCGTCCATCACCATAGGATGCGTGCCTACAAATCCAGTGACTTCTGTCACGGTTCTACGGTTCAGTCTTTCCCGGTCCTGAGTGACGATCAAGGGTTGGGTATCCCCCATCGATGTCATCGCTTCTAATCTGTTCCGAGAAATACCATTTTGGATTAGATAGTTAACAGCAGTCTTGGCACGCTTTAAGCCCAATGCCTTGTTATAGGCACTTGATCCAGTTGCATCTGCGTGTCCATAGACACGGAACCGAACCTCGGGAAACTGGCGTATCCACGCGGCTTGCTGTCTTAGTGTGGCTTTGGCGGTCTGATCCAAGTCTGCGCTGTTATATGCGAAATTCACGACAGTATTCACATCGGTTGCAAATCGATTGGCGAGTTCAAGGCTAAAGAAATTTGCATCTGACATTCTAAGGGTATTGGTTTGTGTGGCAATGCCAAAACTATCAAAGCCAACTGCGTAACCTGCCCCTCGATAATTTGCGGTTGTCGCAATTTCATCCGTTGTCGTACAAGCGCTTAGCCCAAGTCCGACTGCCAAAACAGCTGCAAATTTTTGTCCCCACATTGGCATCACTTAGTCCAACACATAACCATATGAAGAGTTAAAGTCCTGTTGTGCGATTTCGCCAGCACCCTTATTCGTACGCTCAAATTTCTTGAGAATTTTGCCGTTTAAGAACAAATCTTTTTCGCTTGGTGCACGAACACGATCTGTAGGAAGGGCCAAGGTGTCCCCTTTGGTTGGAGTAACCAAATGCGGTGTGACAATGATCACCAACTCCGATTGATTACGCGAATAATCGGCACTGCGGAACAAGGCACCTAAAACAGGAACATCGCCAAGCCATGGGACCTGCGCGTTAGAATCTCTGAAATCGTCTTGCAACAAGCCTGCGATAGCAAAGCTTTCGCCGTCGCGTATTTCAACAGTTGTCGACGTTTCCCGTGTTTTGAAGCCATTAACCGTAATCCCATTTGCAGTCATGCTATTCGTCGTATCGATGGAAGAAACAGAAGCATTTAGCTCAATATTAATTACATTGTCAGCCAAGACAGTGGGCGTAAATCCAAGTTCAACGCCAAAGTTTTTGAACCCAACGGCGACCGTGCCATCCTCAATAACGGGGATAGGATATTCACCACCAGCTAAAAACTTCGCCTCTTTTCCAGAAAGTGCTGTCAAATTCGGCTCTGAAAGAGTGCGAACAAATCCCTTTGATTCAAGCGCTTCAAGCAAAATTCCCACTTCGACAGGACCGGCATTGAACCCTAATAATGTGGTGCCTTGGCTTGCTGATGCGGCTGGGCTGTTGCCCGCCAACATTGCTGCTTGGTTCGCAGTTGACACTGCTGCGCCAGACCCCATTTTCAGTCCGACATTGCCGCCCAAAATATTACCGCCCAACGCAAGAGAGGATCCAAGCGATTTTGCCACGGAACGCTGCATTTCAGCAAAGCGCACTTTGAGCATGACTTGTTGTACGCCGCCCAGGCTCATCAAATTGGATACGCGTCCAGGGGCATAGCGTTCTGCGAGCTCAACAGCTTGTCCAATTGCGATCACGCTTTTTGCGGTTCCTGATAGAACAATGCCATCGTTCGCGGTGCGGACTTCTATTTTTTCATTAGGTAAAATCTGGCGTAAGCGTTCTTTGAATTCGCTGACATCAGCTGAAACGCGGACATCTACATTTGAGATGAGGCGACCAGATGCATCCAAAAGCGTGAGCGTCGTCGTCCCAGGAGCTTTGCCCAACACATAAATTGTTCGATCCGATAGGGTCGAAAAATCAGCAATGCTAGGGTTTGCGATAGACAATTCCGCAAATGATGTGTCGCTCTCAACGACAACAGCCCTGTTCATTGGAATATTAAGCGAAGAAGAGCTTCCCCGTTTCACCACCCTTAAGGTGTCTGCTGAAACAGTGGATGTGCAAACCAACGCAAATGCTACTAAACCGGCGCAAATGGCCCGTACTTTACTTGCAAATATCATGTGATCTGCCCTTTTGATCACGCCTCATTAACTGGGTCTAACGCCCTTATTTGTAACGACAGTTAACTAGAATTTCAAATTTTGCAACTCTCAATGCAACAAAACGCAGTATTTTTCGCGTTTTGTTACCTAATTGTGCTGAAGCATTGACATTAGTTAGGTGTGCTTACTCAGGGCAGGGGATCTCTGTCACGACAACTTCTGCCCCCTTACGGGACTTGATCGTGCAAACCTCTTTTTTGGCAATTGCCTGACGCTGTTCGCCGAACAAAGACAATTTTGTCACTTCTTCGACTTCGGCAACTTCATATTCGCCAGGAGAAATAAGAGAGAGATATAATGTTCCGGTCGCCTGTGCCAATGCCAGCTTTGCAACCTGCTGAGGCGAAATCGCTACGGTTACAGTTTGCGCAATCCGTGTTTCTGCTTCGTCTAATTCGCTAACTTGGTCTACAGCAATCAAGTCGATATTCGTTTCAATGAGACGTGTGACTGTCCCTGTTGGGCTTTCTTCCCCAACACTTGGTGGAACTCCTGTCCAATAGATGTCCACACGGTCCGATGGCCGTAGAAACCCAGACACACCTGATTTTGCGTCCACTTCAATCGTAAACGCGCGTTTGCCCGGTCCTAGTTTTGATGTGATGCTGGCGTTGGCGCCTGGTTCTGTCACCTTGGTTGACATGATAGGCTCACCTTTTTCAATCACGCGTACTGCGTAGCGCGGGGCGTCGCCCTCTTTGAAAATTGGGTTATCTTTTGAATAGACCCCGATGGGCATTGAGGCCGAAGGCCACTGTACGAGTTTGACATCATTGGGACCCAATTCTTCGCCAAAACGAACATTCTTGTTCGCCACAAAGACTTCGGTCAAATGAATGGCTGGTGCCGCATTCTCGCGTTCTTTAGCAAGAGCAACTCGATATTGTCCGACATAGTTCTGCACGACGTAAACGGCCAAGGCAGAGATTGCCAAGCCGACGATGAGAATTAATGTAAATACAGACCGCATTGAGATACCCTCGAGACGAATGGAACTAGTGATTATGAAACGGTTGTGACTTTATTTGATGCACCTTCAGGGGTGAGGATTTGACCGAGTTGTTTCAGGGAGTGATGTGAACTGCGGGCACCCTTATTTGATGCCCGCAGTTGTTTTAAGCCAGTTGGCTTGAATTACTGAGATTCAGCTGCTTCCGCGCCGTTTAATGTGATGGTGTTGTCGATTGTCGCAAGATCATTTGTTGCATTGTTTAGCAAGTTTTGAACTGAAGGAAGGATAGCTGAACCAGCTGCTACGGCCATTGCAACGGCTGCGGCTGTTAGAACAACCCAGTCAACTGTTACTGCGCCAGATTCGTCGTTTGCGAAGTTTTTGATCATGTTAAGCATTTTGTAGTCTCCGATAGGTTAGTTAAGTTTAAGTTTCTCGCCTTACGATGTTGCTCAGTCCCACTCTGCTTCGGTCCTGCATCGTTTGCATGACGCTATATAGCCCTCGGATTCGGGCGCCAATTTGGCGACAATGGGTAAAAATTTATCCCAAAGGATTAAGTTGCTATCTTTTTGATTAATGCATTGAAAACTATAAATTTATTTTTCTATTTTTTTTTATTGTTTGGTTTTTTTATGTATTTGGCGGTCAAATCAAAGCCTTTTTTGCACAAAGTTGACACATTCAGAGCCCGATTTCGGGGTGATTCATAGAAATCCATGGGGCTTTGTCGGAAATTAAACTAAGATTTTGGTGTGCCATTGGTGTTAATAAGGTGCAGGATGCTCAATTTGATTCATTTCACTCCAAAGATTCTATTTAAAACTGCTGTTTTTGTCCTCTTTGGTGGAATCGTTACTGCGCAAGACCTCACCTCCGACTCAGATGAAAAGCCTGCTCCTCCGCCTTTCGTGGATTTTTCTCCAAAGTTTGGGAAAGCACCAAAGCAAGGGGAAAGCGGAAAGATTGATATTCAAATCGCGCCGGTGGTTCAAACGCCCACTGTTGCAATTGCACTTCCTGGTAAACGCTCTGTGCCCACGGGGTCATATCAATGGTTTTGGGATACGATTCCCCCAGTGGATCGCCAAGGGATCTTTGCTTCGGACTTTGGGCCTGCTTTGGATTTAATTTCCTCACGGGATGAGGGCAAAGCAATCGTTCCGCGGTTAAATGATATGCAAACGCTACTCAGGCTGTATCAACGCCATTTGTTGATGGCTTCTGTGCGTCATTCCGTGTCGCCACCTCTCTTGGCATCGGTCATCTATGTAGAAAGTGGCGGGGACCCGAATGCGGTCTCTGGATCAAACGCACAGGGGTTAATGCAGCTCATTCCCGCAACTGCCGACCGGTTTGATGTCAGTGACCCCTTTGATCCAGCTCAAAACATAATGGGCGGGGCGGAATATTTATCTTGGTTGATTGCTGAGTTTGACGGCGATGTCATAAGCGCTTTGGCAGGGTATAATGCGGGCGAGAATAGGATCAAGCGGGCTGGTGGCGTTCCTGATATTGAAGAAACCCGCGGATATGTCCCCAAAGTTTTGGCTGCATATCTCATTGCACGCTCTTTTTGCAAAACGCCGCCCGTGATGGTCACGGACGGCTGTGTCTTTAATGTGAATTAATCAACAATCGTTGCCAATGTCGCGGCGCGTAGCTCTGCTTCGGTGACACCTTCGGCGCATTCCACGATTTTCAATCCACCGTCAACAACATCGAGAACGCCGAGGTTCGTGATAATCCGATCAACGACACCTTTCCCTGTCAGAGGAAGCGTGCATTCTGTGAGAACCTTGCTGTCGCCGTGTTTGTTGGTGTGATCCATAACAACCACAACGCGGCCAACCCCTGCGACCAAGTCCATCGCACCGCCCATGCCTTTGACCAATTTTCCTGGAATCATCCAGTTTGCCAAATCGCCATTTTCCGCGACTTCCATTGCACCAAGGATGGCCATTGCAATTTTACCGCCTCGGATCATCCCAAAAGATGTGGCGCTATCGAAATAGGCGGTTTGAGGGAGCTCCGTAATGGTTTGCTTGCCTGCGTTAATCAGGTCCGCATCTTCTTCGCCCTCAATAGGGAACGGACCCATGCCCAGCATACCGTTTTCAGATTGCAGAGTGACCTCGATCCCCTCGGGGATATAGTTGGACACGAGGGTCGGAATACCGATCCCTAGGTTCACGTACCATCCGTCTTGTAATTCCAGTGCCGCGCGTGCGGCCATTTGATTACGATCCCATGCCATGCTCAGACCTCCTTATGCCGCTGGGCGCGTTGTGCGCTGTTCAATCCGTTTTTCATGATCGCCTTGGATAATGCGATGCACATAAATACCGGGAAGGTGAATATGATCAGGGTCTAGTGATCCTGTCGGCACAATTTCTTCGACCTCAACCACGCAGGTTTTGCCGCACATCGCCGCAGGGGGATTAAAGTTGCGCGCCGCTTTGCGGAACACGAGGTTCCCTGTTTCATCAGCTTTCCATGCTTTAACAATGGCAAGATCGGCAAAAATGCCTTCTTCAAGGATATAGGTTTCGCCGTTGAACTCTTTATGCTCTTTACCTTCTGCAATCACAGTGCCGACGCCAGTTTTTGTATAAAACCCCGGAATACCACATCCACCAGAGCGCATGCGTTCGGCCAAGGTGCCTTGGGGGTTGAATTCCAGCTCTAATTCGCCTGACAAATATTGACGCATGAATTCGGCGTTTTCACCCACATAAGACGAAATCATTTTCTTGACCTGCTTCGTTTGAAGCAAAATGCCAATGCCAAAATCGTCCACGCCTGCGTTATTGGATGCAAATGTGAGGTCTTTGGTTCCAGCGTCTTTGATAGCTTGCAGCAATAATTCAGGTATGCCGCACAAGCCAAAACCACCGGAGGCAATGAACATGCCATCAAATAACAAACCATCTAAGGCTTCGGCGGCTGATCCGTAAACTTTTTTCATGAAAAGCTCCTTGATTTAACCTGTTCAAACTTTTGACGGTTCAATCAAAGGAAGTCAATTCGAAGCCCATTAATTCATAGGGCTTCGAATTCTACGCTTAGGACTTAGTCCGCTTTTTTCTTAGCTGCGGGTTTTTTCTTGGGCGCTGCTTTCTTTGGGGCGGCCTTTTTTGGAGCGGCTTTCTTTTTGCCGCCTTTTGAGGCCTTTTCGGCGATCAAGGCGACCGCCATGTCCATAGTGACATCTGCGGCCTCAACATCCTTGGGAAGAGTGGCGTTGATTTTACCAAATTTCACATAGGCCCCGTAGCGTCCATCCATGACATTCACCGGACCGCCTTCGGTTGGGTGTTCCCCAAGTTCCTTGAGCGGGGCCGCCGCGGTGCGTGTGCGACCACCCCCACGGGCGGCTTTCTTGGCCAGTTCTTCCATCGCACGGTTCATGCCGATCACAAAGACATCATCGACTTCTTTGATATTGGCATAAACAGACCCGTGTTTAATAAAGGGACCATAGCGTCCAATGCCCGCCTCGACCATAACGCCATCTTCTGGATGTGGTCCGATTTCACGGGGGAGGTTCAAAAGCATCAGAGCTTTTTCCAAATCCATGTCGTCCTTGGACCATCCCTTCGGAAGGCTGGCACGCGGTGGTTTCTTGTTCTCAGGTGTTGCATCCCCGCGTTGGACGTAGGGACCAAAGCGACCTGATTTTAGGCTGATATCATCGCCTTGATCTTCGCCTAATATGCGATCGCCCGTATCATCCGCATCTCCAGAAATCGGGCGGGTAAAGGTACATTCAGGATAATTCCCACACCCGACAAATCCGCCCGTGCGTGAGGATTTCAAATGTAATTGACCGACACCACATTTTGGGCAGGTCCGTGGATCAGAGCCGTCCTCCTTTGGGGGATAGAGCTGAGGCGCAAGGGCCGCATCCAAAACATCGAGAACCTCGGAAATCCTCAGGTCAGAGGTTTCAGAAATCGCCGCCGAAAAATCACGCCAGAATTGACCTAGCAATTCTTTGTAATCGGCATCCCCTGCGGAGACGTGATCGAGTTGATCCTCTAGTCCCGCAGTAAAGTCATATTCCACATAGCGTTTAAAGAAGTTCAGCAAAAAGATCGTAACAATGCGCCCTTTATCCTCAGGGATAAGACGGTTTTGCTCTTTGCGCACATAATCGCGCTCTTGAATTGTCGTGACAATAGAGGCGTAGGTTGACGGACGCCCAATTCCCAACTCTTCCATACGTTTGACCAAAGTGGCCTCAGTATAACGGGGTGGGGGCTGTGTGAAATGTTGCTCAGGCGTAACAGCGCGTTTTTCAGCCGTTTCACCCTGCATCAATTGTGGAAGGCGCTTGTCGTCGTCATCTACAACAGAATCGTCGCGGCCTTCTTCGTAGACCCGCATAAACCCGTCAAACAACACAACCTGTCCATTGGCACGAAGAACAACTTGGCCATCTGCGCTTGCTATTTCGGCGACAGTGCGTTCCAAACGCGCGGCTTCCATTTGGCAGGCAATCGTGCGTTTCCAAATAAGGTCATACAGCTTGCGCTGATCGGCATCCGTCAGCTTCAAAGATGGCGCATCGCGGCGCATATCGGTTGGACGAATACATTCGTGGGCTTCTTGCGCATTCTTCGCTTTGTTTTTGTACATACGCGGTGATTTGGGAACATAGTTGTCACCATATCGATCTTTAATCGCATCGCGCGCGGCCATCACCGCCTCGGGCGCCATGTCGATCCCATCTGTTCGCATATATGTAATGTGACCAGCTTCATAGAGGCGCTGGGCGGCATTCATCGTTTGACGTGCCCCCATCCCAAATTTACGGCTGGCTTCTTGTTGAAGGGTCGACGTCATGAACGGGGCGGAGGGATTGCGCGTCCCTGGTTTCGCTTCTACGGATTGCACGGTGAGATCACGGCTACGGATCGCTTGGACCGCCATGTCGGCTTGGGTCTCATTGGCGAGATCATGTTTATCAAGCTTTTTACCCGCGAGGCTAACGAGACGCGCTTCGAATTCCTGACCGCGTTGTGATCCCAAGAGCGCCTTGACCGACCAATATTCTTTGGCGCGAAACGCTTCGATTTCCATTTCACGCTCAACGATAAGTCGCAGACACACAGATTGCACGCGGCCCGCAGATTTGGCACCGGGTAATTTGCGCCACAAAACAGGAGAAAGATTGAACCCAACAAGGTAATCCAAGGCGCGACGGGCAAGGTATGCATGAACCAAAGGCGCATCGACTTCGCGTGGGTTTTGCATGGCCTCAGTCACGGCCGCTTTGGTGATCGCGTTGAAAACGACACGGCTAACTGGGGTGTCTTTTTTAATGGCGCGACGTTTGCGCAATGTTTCCTCAAGGTGCCAAGAAATCGCTTCTCCTTCGCGATCGGGGTCGGTCGCGAGGATCAGTTCGTTGTCGTCTTTTAAGGCGTCAGCGATGGCTTTGACATGTTTGCGGCTGTCTGTTCCAACCTCCCAAAGCATTTCAAACCCATTGTCAGTATCAACGGACCCGTTCTTTGGAGGAAGGTCGCGGACGTGACCATATGAGGCCAAGACTGTATAGTCGGAACCCAAATATTTGTTAATTGTTTTTGCTTTCGCAGGGCTTTCGACAACGACGACGGGCATTGAATCTCCTTCCGACTCTTACCTAGCACTATGGCGGCGGAAGATGGGGGGCAATGGGCAGGTTTGTCAATGCACCTAATTATGAAATATATGTGTTGTGCGTTTCGCTAGGTTGTGCGGGCAAGCAATCCACCAGCTTGGCGTTCGATTTTGCCAGCAAGCTCCAAATCCAAAATCACGGGGGATATTTGAGGCGCACTCGTTTTCAAATCTCGGATCAACTGATCTTCTGGAAGGCCAGATGTGCTGAGCTTGTCGAGGATTTTCTGATGAAGCTGCGATGTCTCTCGAAGGCTGCGCTGTGGTTCGGCGGGTGGTTCGGGAATGTCCATCGCATATTGCATCTGAGGGGACAGTGCCTCGATGACATCTTCTGCGTTGCGCACCAACGTGGCCCCATCACGCAGCAACATGTTGCACCCGCTAGATCGTGCATCAAAGGGATGACCTGGCACAACAAGGACATCCCGACCCTGATCAAGGGCGTTTTTGGCCGTAATGAGCGATCCAGATTTTGAGGCCGCCTCAATGACGATCACCCCTTTGGCGAGCCCTGATATGAGGCGGTTCCTCATTGGGAAATGTCGCGCCATGGGCTGCAGGCCCATTGGTTGTTCGGATATTAACAGGCCTTTCTCGGCAATCGCTTCGGCCAATTGGCGGTTTTCTGTCGGGTAGAAAACATCAACCCCTCCGCCCAGTACGGCAATCGTTCCTGTCGTAAGAGCGGCGGTATGGGCCGCCGCATCAATTCCACGTGCGAGCCCAGACACGAGGATCCAGTCATGTGAGCCCATGTCTTGGGCCAAGTATTTCGCCATTCTTGTTCCAAGAGAGGATGCGTTTCGTGCGCCTACCATCGCCACCGATTGGCGTGTGAGGAGATCGATGTTCCCTTTAACCCAGAGCATTGGAGGCGCATCCCCCAGATCATAGAGCGATTTCGGATACGACGCCTCGCCTTTGAAAATGAGACGTGCGCCGAATTTTGCGCCAGCTTTCATTTCCGCAAGGGCGGCGGCCTCACTAAATGATTGATAATTGTCGACACCGGCCTCTTGTGCAATTTGAGGAAGCTGCGCGAGTGCGTTTTGGGCCGACCCATATTCCGACATAAGCCGATAGAACGTGCTTATTCCAACACGTCGCGAGCGCAAGAGACGAAGCCACAATACCCGATCATCTTCCGAGGTGGGTGGGAGTAGGGGGTGAGTGGAAGAAAAATATTCGTCGGCCATCACGACTCCGTCTGCTTACAGAATCATGAATACTCGGGGTTCCCTTAATTTTAAGTAAATTATCGGTGACTTAGGTTCCTGACCCACCAACAGTGAGCCCGCCGATCATCACGGTCGGCTGTCCAACTCCGACGGGAACCCATTGACCTGCTTTGCCGCAGTTACCCATTCCGGGGTCAAGAGCCATGTCATTGCCGAGCGCGCGGATATGTTGCAAGGATGTCGCGCCGTCGCCGATCAATGTGGCCCCCGTGACAGGAGCGCCGATTTGACCGTTTTTAACGCGATAGGCTTCTGTACATGAAAAGACGAATTTGCCGTTGGTTATGTCAACTTGACCACCGCCAAATCCAACTGCGTAAATTCCATCCTTGAGATCGGCGACAATATCTTGAGGCTCGGTTTCGCCACCCATCATATAGGTGTTGGTCATCCGTGGCATCGGAGCATGTGCATAGCTTTCGCGTCGCCCGTTCCCTGTGGGGGCCACGCCCATCAAACGTGCGTTTTGGCGATCCTGCATATAGCCCACCAAAACTCCGTCTTCGATCAATGTGTTTTTTCCTGATGGTGTGCCTTCATCATCTATGTTGAGCGATCCACGACGATTGGGGAGGGTGCCATCATCTAGAACAGTTACGCCCGTGGCGGCGATTTGTTGTCCCATCATGCCCGCAAAGGCACTTGATCCTTTGCGGTTGAAATCACCCTCTAGGCCATGTCCGATAGCCTCGTGCAACAATATTCCAGGCCAGCCTGGCCCAAGAACGACATCCATGACACCCGCAGGAGCAGGCTCCGCCGTTAAGTTGACTAAGGCGACACGCAAGGCTTCTTTCGCTTTGGGTTGCCAATCTTGAGGGTCGATCAATTGACCAAGGGCAAAGCGTCCACCTCCACCCGCGGTTCCCGTCTCACGACGGCCGTTTTCTTCGACGATAACGGAGATGTTCACCCGCGTCATTGGGCGGGTATCGGTTAAGACATCATCTTCGGGGCGCAAAATGACGATCTCTTGGCAGGAGGCGGAAATCACGGCGCTGACTTGGATCACACGAGGATCGAGATCACGCACAAAGGCATCGATTTCACGCAATACATCAATTTTGGCAGCAAAGCTGACCTCTTGGGTTGGGTCAAAGGCCGGATATAGATTGTTGTTCGTTGACAGAGGCGCAACGGCCATCGTGCTTTGGGTGTCCTGAGCGGCCAATGCCACAGTTGACGCCGCGCGCTTCATCGCAGCTTCGCTTATTTCGGTTGAATGGGCATATCCCGTGACGTCACCATGCACCGCGCGCAAGCCGAATCCTTCTGACGCGTCAAAGTTCGCCGACTTGAGTCGATTGTCTTCCAAAACCAAGGTTTCCGACTGCCGACGTTCGAAAAAAAGCTCGCCATCATCCGCCCCAAGTGTCGAATTTCGCAAAATAGCGAGAGCTGACTCACGGTCCACAGCGGTTTCGAAGGGGCTAAAGTATCCGTTTGACATGAAAATGAGCCTTTTTCGTTGGATGATATCACAAAAATATCATGAAGCGGCTCTTTGCCGCAATCTTGGTTCTTTATCTACGAAGCAGAATATGATTGAAACCCTTCAGAACACAATGGGATTCCTTTGCATTGCGACAAGTGTGACGCTAAGGGGTCCTGAGAGAGACACTCAACCGATCAGGGTGAATTATGCGACATACATCAAAGCTTCTTGGCCTCTTGGCTGCTTTTACTGCACTTCCTGCCATGGCAGGCGAAATTGTTGGTGTGCCAACACAGGGTGGACTTGGTTTCCAACCTGCGGCCACTGAACTAGCACGCGACCTACAGTGGTTGGATGAGATGATTCTTTACATCATCACAGCTATCGTATTGTTTGTGACCGCCCTTTTGGTTTACGCAATGGTGCGCTTTAACCGCCGTACGAACCCAAACCCAGCCAGCTTTACACACAACTCACCAGTTGAAGTTGCTTGGACGGTTATTCCAATTCTGGTTCTTGTTGTGATTGGTGCATGGTCCTTGCCGATCTTGTTCAAACAGCAAGAAATTCCAGAAGGCGATATCAATATCAAAGTGACCGGTTACCAGTGGTACTGGGGCTACGAATACGTTGACGAAGGATTTGGCTTTGACAGCTTCATGATCGGTGACGGCAAAGTCTTGAATGATGAGGTTGAGGCCGAATTGATCGAAGCGGGTTATTCACGCGATGAATTCTTGTTAGCCACAGACACAGCGGTTGTTGTTCCAGTCGGAAAAACAGTTGTGATGCAAGTGACAGGTGCGGACGTGATCCATAGCTGGACCATCCCATCCTTTGGCGTCAAGCAAGACGCGGTTCCAGGTCGTCTTGGTCAGCTTTGGTTTGCTGCAGAGCGCGAAGGCGTTTACTTTGGTCAGTGTTCAGAATTGTGCGGCAAAGACCACGCCTACATGCCGATCACTGTTAAAGTTGTCAGCCAAGAAGAATATGACGCATGGTTGATTGAGGCCAGAGAAGAATATGCCGGCGCGCCTGCATCTTTTGACGTAGCTTCTGCTAACTAATATGAAACCAGTGTCCCAGCCCAAACTGGGGCACACTCACGAGAGCGACATGAGCGATACAAGCGTACATAACACTGTCTACACAGACGATGCACAATTTGGCGATTACGTCGCCTTGTTGAAGCCGCGTGTTATGTCGTTGGTCGTATTCACAGCTTTCGTTGGCCTCATGGCTGCACCCGTTTCAGTTCATCCTTTTGTCGCTGCGGTCTCGATCCTATTCATCGCTTTGGGCGGTGGGGCATCAGGGGCATTGAACATGTGGTATGATGCCGACATTGATCGCGTCATGCGACGGACACGCAAGCGTCCAATCCCCGCGGGTAAAGTCACCGAAGGCGAAGCTAAGGCATTGGGCTTGGCTCTGTCTGGGTTTTCCGTGGTTATGTTGGGCTTGGCCTCTAACTTCGCGGCTGCAGGTTTCTTGGCATTTACGATTTTCTTTTATGTCGTGATCTACACGATGTGGCTCAAGCGTTGGACACCTCAAAACATCGTCATTGGTGGTGCCGCTGGTGCCTTTCCTCCGATGATCGGCTGGGCCGTTGCAACAGGTGGCGTCTCTGTTGAAAGCGTTCTTATGTTTGCGCTGATCTTTATGTGGACACCTCCGCATTTTTGGGCGCTCGCATTGTTTATGCGCAATGATTATGACGATGCCAAGGTTCCTATGTTGACGGTTACACATGGTCGTCGTGCAACACGCAAGCACATCCTAGTCTATACAGTTTTGCTCGCGGCCCTTGCATTGGCTGCTGGGTTCACCTCACTTGGTGGTGCAATCTACATTATAACAGCTCTTGTTCTGAATTCTCTTTTCCTTTTGGGGGCGTGGTGCATTTGGCGTCGTGATGAAGAGATGTCTGAACAGGACAATTTTGCTGAAGAACGTAAATTCTTTAAACTGTCTTTGGCATATCTGTTCTTGCACTTTGGTGCGATTTTGGTCGAAGCAGGCCTTGATCGCTTTGGTTGGGGAACATGGTTATGAGTTTTAAAGAACCGCATGAATTGCACAAACGCAGATTTAGCCGCAACTTTGGACTGGGCATCGTTTTGGCCTTGTTCGTTGTGCTTGTATTTGGGTTGACCGTTGTCAAAGTAACCGAAGGCAATGTGTCAGGCGCAATAGCAGGGGAGACACAATAATGGCGATGGATGCAAAGCGTAAAACCGTTTTTCAAACCGTTGGTGTTGTGGTCCTTATGGGAAGCCTCGCTTGGGCCTCGGTCCCGTTTTATGACTGGTTCTGCCGTGTCACTGGGTTCGGTGGCGAGCCTCAAACTGCGGACGCAGGCTCTGAAGTTGTGTTGGATAAAACCATCAAAGTACGCTTTGATGCGTCCCTCGAACGAGATATGGCTTGGGAATTCAAGCCGCTTCAACGCGAAATGGAAATTCGCATTGGGGAAACTGGGTTAGCCTTTTATGAAGCCTACAACCCATCCGACCGGCCGATCGCTGGATCGGCGGCCTATAATGTAACTCCCTATGAAGCAGGGGGCTTCTTTACAAAAATAGATTGTTTTTGTTTTGAAGAACAAGTTCTACAACCAGGGGAAAGGGTTGAAATGCCCGTTACCTTTTATGTAGATCCTGAATTGGTAGATGACAGGGATGCTAAGTTCACAAAAGTGATCACTTTGTCATATACTTTCTACGAGATTGATTTGCCTGACGAGACTGCAGAAGTTTCAGGGCAGACCAATTCAATTGTCAACTAAACCTTCCAACGAGGGACCACTATGGCGCATGTAAAAAACCACGACTATCACATTCTATCACCTTCCCTGTGGCCGCTTTTGGCTTCGGTATTTGCCTTCATCATGCTCTTTGGTGCGGTACTTTTCTTTCATGACAGTGGCCCTTGGGTCATGCTTATCGGCTTTGTTGGCGTGCTATACGTCATGTTTGGCTGGTGGGCTGATACGGTCAAAGAAAACAAAGTCGGGGATCACACTCCTGTTGTTTTGATTGGCCTGCGTTACGGCTTTATCCTCTTTATCATGTCTGAGGTCATGTTCTTTGTTGCTTGGTTCTGGAGCTTCTTTAAACACGCCATGTACCCAATGGGTGAAATGAGCCCATTGCAGGACGGCGTATGGCCTCCAGCGGGCATTGAAACATTTGACCCTTGGCACTTGCCCTTGATCAATACGTTGATCCTATTGTGTTCCGGTGCTGCGGCGACTTGGGCGCACCACGCTTTGGCGCATGAAAACAATCGTAAGGACCTCAAGAACGGCTTGATCATTTCTGTTGTTCTTGGCCTCATCTTTACAGTGTTCCAAGCGTATGAATATCAACATGCAGCGTTCGGTTTTGCTGGCAACATCTACGGCGCCAACTTCTTTATGGCGACGGGCTTCCACGGCTTCCACGTTGTTGTTGGAACAATCTTCTTGTTCATCTGCTACGTGCGCGCAACACGCGGTCACTTTACCCAAGAATCCCATTTGGGCTTCGAAGCGGCGGCATGGTACTGGCACTTTGTTGACGTTGTTTGGTTGTTCTTGTTCGCAGCTGTTTACATCTGGGGCGGTTAACCTGTCCAAGGTGGGTTGCAGTACTCGCAGCCTTATCGCATAAGATAAACGCGCCTTTTGGGGCGCGTTTTTCGGTTTCATGAGGGAGCCTTTCTTTGAAACGCACAGTATTCGTGGTCTTGGTCGGTATTCTTGGCACAGCAGTCTTGTTGTGGCTTGGAACTTGGCAAATGAATCGTCTTGTTTGGAAAGAGAATATTCTCACGCAAATTGATGCTCGTATGAAAGCCACCCCCGTTTCTCTGCCGACAGAATTAAGCGAAGCTGAGGATAAATACCTCCCTGTGACGGCAACTGGGGTCATCTGGGAACCGTATTTGCGCGTTTTGACCAGCCGCCAAAACATTGGTGCAGGTTATCGAATTATTTCGGTCTTGGATATAAATGGTCGCCGCGTTTTGTTGGACCGTGGGTTTATTCTACAAGAAGATGCAGTTGCGCCGGCGGACATGGCACCTGTGACTGTCGTTGGTAATGTCCATTGGCCCGATGAAACAGATAGCTTTACGCCAGAACCAGATGTGGACAACAATATTTGGTTCGCCCGCGACGTTGAAACGATGTCTCAAGCGTTACAGACGGAGCCAGTGATGATCATTGCCTCGCGTATTGAGCCAAGTGATCCAAATATCTTCCAAATGCCGATAGACACATCGGCAATCTCGAACAATCATTTTAACTACGCTATGACGTGGTTCTCGCTTGCTGGCATTTGGGTGCTGATGAGCGGGTTCTTTGTCTGGCGCACTCGTAAACAAGGCTGAGGCCCATGAAATATATATCTACGCGCGGAAATGCTCCTGTTTTGACCTTTGAAGACGCCATGCTCACTGGGCTTGCTCGGGATGGCGGTCTTTATGTGCCGGAAACCATTCCAACACTCTCGACAGATCAAATTGCCGCAATGTCTGGCCAAAGCTACGAAGATGTCGCCTATACAGTTATGCGTCCCTTTATCGGAGACAGCTTTACGGACCAAGAGTTCAAGGACATTATTGCCAAGGCCTATGCTGGTTTTGGGCATTCTGCGCGCGCGCCTATGGTTCAGCTAGATAGCAATCATTTCTTGTTGGAATTGTTCCACGGCCCAACCTTGGCGTTCAAAGATTTCGCGATGCAGCTTATTGGTCAATTGTTTCAAGTGGCCCTCAAACGCCGCAATGAAAAAGTCACAATTGTTGGCGCGACAAGCGGCGACACAGGAAGTGCGGCGATTGAAGCGTTCAAAGGCTTGGACGCTGTGGACGTCTTTATCCTATATCCTCACGGACGCGTCTCGGACGTCCAACGCCGCCAGATGACAACCCCAACGGAGGCCAATGTTCATGCCCTCGCGGTTGATGGGCATTTTGACGATTGTCAGGCGCGGCTAAAGGATATGTTCAACGATTTCGAATTCCGTGACGGGGTTCGTTTGGCGGGCGTGAATTCAATCAACTGGGCGCGTGTGCTTGCACAAGTTGTCTATTATTTCACTTCCGCTGTCTCCTTGGGTGCCCCACATCGCAAGGTGAGTTTTACGGTTCCAACAGGAAACTTTGGTGACGTCTTTGCAGGCTTTATTGCCAAGAAAATGGGATTGCCCATTGATCAATTGGTCGTTGCGACAAACCAGAACGACATCTTGCATCGTTGTTTGACGACAGGTGATTATATCACGGATCAAGTTACGCCGTCGATTAGCCCTTCTATGGATATCCAAGTTAGCTCAAATTTTGAACGCGCCTTGTTTTACGCCTATGATCAGGATGGAGCCGCGGTCAGCGCCCTCATGGATGATCTAAAGACCAAGGGTGGATTTACACTGTCCCAAGGAATCGTAGATCGCTTGGGCGAAGATTTCGTCTCTGGCCGCGTGTCTGAAGATGAAACATCCGCGCAAATCACAAAGTCGTTGAACGAGGATGCAGAATTGCTCTGCCCCCATTCCGCTATTGGGGTTGAGGTTGCAGAGCGCCTTCGTAAGCAAGACGTGCCTATGATCACATTGGCGACCGCACATCCTGCCAAGTTCCCAGATGCGGTTGAGGCCGCAACAAATGTGCGCCCCCCTTTGCCAGCGCGCATGTCTGACCTATTTGATCGTGATGAACGAGTTACCCGTGTTGGTAACGATCTTGGGGCGCTGACGTCTCTTGTCAAAGAACGGATTGCACAGTGAGCGTAGAACTTCACACATTATCGAACGGACTTCGTGTCGCAACTGAGGAAATGCCAGGACTTCAATCGGTGTCGGTTGGGGTTTGGGTGTCCGCAGGGGGACGACATGAACGGCTTGAGCAAAATGGCATTGCGCATTTTCTCGAACATATGGCGTTCAAGGGAACAAAATCACGCTCGGCTCTCGCAATTGCCGAAGCGATTGAAGATGTTGGTGGTTATATCAACGCCTATACTTCACGCGAAGTGACGGCCTATTATGTGCGCCTGCTCAAGGATGATGTCGCCTTGGGCGTCGATATCCTTGCTGATATTTTGCAAAATTCAACATTGGATGAGCGCGAGATTGAAATTGAGCGCGGTGTGATTTTGCAGGAAATTGGTCAAACCAATGATACCCCCGATGATATCGTGTTTGATTGGCTTCAGGAAACGGCTTACCGCGATCAGGCTTTGGGCCGCTCTATTCTAGGGCCAACCGACAACGTCAGCCGCTTTACCCAAGCGAATTTGGCTCAATTCATCCAAGAACACTATTCGCCTGACCGCCTCATTCTTGCGGCCGCAGGGGGTGTGACCCACGACGAAATGGTGAAATTGGCCGAAGAGAAGTTTGGTCATATGAGCGCGCGTGAGCAAACTGAGTTCGAAGATAGTGCAACATTCACCTCAGGCGATTTCCGCAAACAAAAAGAGCTTGAGCAAGCCCATTTCACCATGGCTTTTGAAAGCCCAAGCTATCGAGACGATGATATTTACACAGCTCAAATTTACGCGATTGCGTTGGGTGGGGGCATGTCGTCACGCTTGTTCCAAGAGATCCGCGAAAAGCGTGGGTTGTGTTATTCTATCTTTGCCCAAGCAGGGGCCTTTGCCGATACAGGTTTGACAACCATTTATGCGGGAACGAGTGATGCGGATGTGGGTGATTTGGCAATGATCACCGTTGATGAAATGAAACGCGCGGTTGACGATATGAGCGAAGCCGAAGTGAACCGTGCGCGCGCGCAAATGAAAGCAGGCATGCTGATGGGGCTTGAGAGCGCCTCGAACAGGGCCGAGCGTTTGGCGCGCATGATCCAAGTCTGGGACAAGGTGCCTGATCTTGAGGACACGGTACGTCGGATCGATGCGGTGACATTGGACACCGTTAAAGCCTACGCCGAAAAGATCGCAACACAGGCGCAAATGGCTGTGACCTGCTACGGACCCGTCAGCAACGTGCCGAGCTTTGATGTTCTTGAAAGTCAAAGAGCAGCTTAATGTTCTTTACCAAGCGCAGGATACAGGTCGAAACCGAGCGCTTGATTTTGCGCCTTCCTGCTCATTCGGATTATCGCGAATGGGCAGACCTTCGACTTGAGAGCGAAGACTATTTGACACCTTGGGAACCCACGTGGGCCGAGGATCACCTATCACGTCGGTCCTTTACCAATCGGGTCTATTGGGCCAATCGCTCTGTGACCAAAGAAACCGCCTATCCGTTTTTCATGTTTCGCAAAGAAGACAACGCTTTGATCGGCGCCATTACATTGGACAATATCCGTCGTGGCCCCAATCAAACAGGGACCATGGGATATTGGACGGGGCGTCCCTTTGCACGGCAGGGGTATATGAATGAGGCTGTGTGTGGGATGATAGATTTTGCCTTTCATGGGCTAGACCTGTCGCGCATCGAAAGCGCCTGTTTACCAGATAATATGCCCTCTCGTGGTGTATTGGAAAAGGCAGGCTTTAAATATGAAGGCGTTGCACAGGCCTATATCCAAATTGGCGGGCGGTGGCGGACACATGTGCTTTATGCCTGTTTGCGGGGGGATCGACGTGGGCGCACGTCGGTTGGTTAGGTCACATGTCACTGATGCCCGTGGATCACTCACTCCTTGATCGCCTTAGGCTGATTTTGCCTGCGCAATTGGTCCAAGAGCCAGGTGCAAAATACCTAGAGGAACCCCGTGGGTCGTGGAAGGGTCAGGCCGGTGTTGTTGTTCTGCCTGAAACGACAGATCAGGTCTCAGCCATTGTTAAACTCGCAAACGAACACTCTGTTGGGATTGTCCCTTTTGGCGGTGGAACGGGCTTGGTTGGCGGCCAGCTTGTGACAGAGGGGCCAAGCGTTATTGTGATGTCGCTTGAACGGATGAACAGGATCCGTGACATTTACCCAAGTGAAAACGTCATCGTAGTAGACGCCGGCACCATTCTTGCGGATATCCAAGCGGCGGCTGAGGCCGTAGATCGATTGTTTCCTTTGTCGCTCGCCTCTGAAGGCTCCGCTCGGATAGGGGGCAATTTGGCGACGAATGCGGGTGGGTTGAACGTGCTGAGATACGGCAATGCGCGTGATCTCTGTATTGGTCTCGAAGCCGTTCTTGCGGATGGGTCCATCTGGAACGGTCTGACCCGCCTTCGCAAAGATAACACAGGCTATGATCTTAGGAATTTGCTGATCGGGTCTGAGGGAACATTGGGCATCATCACAGCGGCGGCGCTCAAGCTTGTTGCGCGACCTGTATCATATGCAACAGCCCTTTTGTCGGTGCCTGATCCACGGCATGCTCTTGATCTGCTCAGCGTGGCGCAGGCGCAAATTGGCGAGGGCATTTCTGCATTTGAATTGATCCACAAACAAGGGTTGGATTTCTTGGCCGAAACCTTGCCTCAAGTCCGCGTGCCTTTGTCAAAGCGTCCGGAATGGTGCGTGTTGATTGATATTGGCTTGGCGGCTGGATCGAAGGCCGAACACGCTTTGGAAACACTGTTTACAAAGGCGTTTGAGGCGGGCCTTGTAACGGACGGTGTGATTGCACAATCCGAAACACAACGCGCCGAGCTTTGGGCGATCCGCGAGCAAATCCCGACGGCAAATAGATTGATTGGGTCTATTTCTAGCCATGATATATCTATTCCGCTGTCCCTGATACCCAGCTTTATTGAACGGGCATCCCCCATTGTTCAATCGCTTGGCGATTTTCGCATAAATTGTTTTGGGCATTTGGGCGACGGGAATCTGCATTACAATGTCTTTCCTGCGTTCGGAAAATCAAAATCTGACTACTCAAATATGAAACCTGTGGTGCAAGCCGCCATCCATGATTTGGTTCATGAGATGCAAGGCTCAATCAGCGCAGAACACGGCATAGGTCGATTAAAAGCCCTTGATCTAGAGACATACGCAGACCCAACGAAATTGGCCGCAATGCGTGCAATCAAACAGGCATTAGACCCTAAGGGTATTTTGAATCCGGGTGCCGTTTTGCGAAGGATCTAAACGGTTATGCCAGACGACCCCAGAGGTCGTATTCCCCAGCTTCGTCAACAACGACTTTGACAATATCCCCAACGGTCAGGTTCTCAAAGTTTTCATCGATAAACAAATTGCCATCAATTTCAGGCGCATCCGCTTTGGTCCGACAGGTCGCCCCGTCCGTGTCAATCTCATCGATGATAACATCAATGGTCTGGCCAACTTTGGCCGCTAGCTTCGCCTCTGAAATGCCTTGCGCCTTTTCCATAAAGCGGTTCCAGCGATCTTGTTTGACCTCGTCTGGGACGTGATCTGATAAATCGTTTGAGCGAGCGCCATCGACGTTTTCATATTGAAAACACCCAACACGATCCAATTGTGCTTCGTCCATCCAATCTAACAAGGTTTGAAATTCGTCTTCTGTTTCACCAGGATATCCGACGATAAATGTACTGCGCAACGTGATATCTGGGCAGGCCGCGCGCCATGCCGAAATCTCATCCAATGTTTTTGCCGCCGCAGCCGGTCTTGCCATGCGTTTCAACGTGTCAGGATGCGCATGTTGGAAGGGAATGTCCAAATAGGGCAAGATCAATCCATCCGCCATGAGCGGGATAAGATCACGAACATGCGGGTAAGGGTAAACATAGTGCAAGCGCACCCACGCGCCCAAAGATCCCAAATCGCGCGCCAAATCCGTGATATGTGCACGATGTCCTTGTGTTTCTGCATATTTGACATCAACGCCATAAGCGCTCGTATCTTGGGAAATAACCAAAAGCTCTTTGACACCGCTTTCAACGAGCTTTTCGGCTTCGCGGACCACGGCATGTGCTGGGCGGCTCGCAAGGCGGCCGCGCATATCAGGAATGATGCAAAACTTGCACTTGTGATTGCATCCTTCGGAAATTTTCAAATAACTGTAATGGCGCGGTGTGAGTTTGACACCAGAGGAGGGCAAGAGATCAACAAAGGGATCGGGACTAGGGGGCACCGCCGTGTGCACAGCATCCAAGACCTGTTCATATTGGTGCGGGCCAGTAACGGCCAAAACCTTGGGATGCGCCCCTGTGATATACTCGGGTTCTGCGCCTAGGCATCCCGTTACAATGACACGGCCATTTTCATTTAAGGCCTCGCCAATGGCATCCAAGCTTTCTGCTTTGGCTGAATCGAGAAACCCGCAGGTGTTCACAATAACCGCATCCGCACCAGAATAATCTGGGCTAATGCCGTACCCTTCGGCGCGAAGCCGCGTCAAAATGCGTTCGCTGTCAACCAATGCTTTGGGACAACCTAAACTTACCATGCCGATGGTCGGCTGATTAGTGCGACGCGTGTCCACGATTTTAGCATTGGCGAGATCAGGACGAAGGGAAGGGGGATTTGTGCTCATGACGCCAGCATATACAGATGCTTTTGGTCCTTGGGAAGAGAGTTTTACAAGCGCCTTGTTGCCGAGTGCCGCGCCCGTCGCTTGTTCGTTACATGATCTCCACATAAGTAACGCTCAAGGATAAGGAGCATCCAGATGCGTGTGTTAAAATTCATTTTTTCTATTCTTTTGTTTTTGGTTATTGTTGCGAGTGTGGCCTTTTTTGTCATCCCTTCTGAAAAAATTGCGAAGGCGGCATTTGACCAAATCGAAAAATCAACTGGTCGCAAAGTCACCGCAACGGGGGATGTGTCCCTTCGGGTGTTTCCCGTCCTTGGTGTCCGCATAGAAGGCGTTGAAGTTGCCAATGCTGCATGGTCGGATCAGCCAACCATGTTGAGTGCGCAAAATTTAAATGTTGGTGTCAAAACCTTACCGCTGTTGCAGCGTCGCATCGAGGTGAGCACATTGGAAATGGTGTCTCCAAACATTCTTTTGGAACTGTCTCAGGATGGTGTTGGGAATTGGGTTTTTGATCAAGAGGCCTCAACACCGAACACAGGCGCCGAGACACAATCGGAAACATCATCAGAGGCGGCGCAATCCCCTGATGTGTCTCTTGGTACTGTGACCGTGACGGATGGGGCGCTGACTTATATCGATCATCTCGCTCGGACAGAGCAAAGCATCCGCGACATTGATATGACCGTAAATTGGCCCTCGATGCAGGCGCCTTTGTCCTTAGAACTCAGCACAAAGTACAATTCAAACCCCGTCTCGATTACTATGACGGCAGTGTCGCCATCAGCTGTGATGCAAGGGGACGAGACGCAAATTGATCTAACGGGCCGTATCGCAGGAAATGACATTTCCTTTGCTGGAAACCTGTCAACGGCGCCAATGATCAAGGGTCAAGTCACTGCGACCCTCAGCGATATCTCAGCTTTGCTTTCCACGGCTGGTACACCTGGCGTTGTTCTTCCTGATTTCATAGGGAACAGCGCGGACATATCATCATCCATGGCGTTCCAAGATGCGACCCTCGCCTTGGGGGATTTGGACGTCGGATTAACGAAAAACCATCTGCGCGGTGATATTGCGATCAACCTTGAAAACAAACCAACCATAAAGGGCTCCTTAGACTTAGGTCAATTTGATCTCCGTTCTGGGGCGGTTGCCTCGGGCAACGGTGGGTCGGCGACCAGCGGATCGTCTACGGGGACAGGGTGGTCAAAATCCAACATTGATCTGTCCTCTCTTGGGGCCGTGGATGCGACTATCTCCGTCCAAGCTCAATCCCTTTTGACCGATGCTATTTCGCTTGGGTCTCTAAACGGGGATATTGTATTGGATAACGCGCGCGCCGTCGCGACGCTAAAATCGCTTGCCGTTCATGATGGTGCTGCCTCTGGCGAAGTCATCGTCAACGCTCGCAAGGGATTATCTTCAGCCGCCAATTTGGTTGTGACCCAAGTGGCACTGAACCCTCTCTTGTCTGATTTGGCTGAGATTGATAGCTTCAGTGGCCTTGCCGACGTGCGCTTTTCATATCTGACCTCTGGGAATTCGGTTGACGCTTTGATGCGAAATATGTCTGGGGATGGCGCTTTTTCATTGGCCCAGGGGCGATATGAGGGCGTCGATCTGGATCAGCTGATGCGCTCTGGTGATGTCGGCTCAGGGACCACAGTCTTCGACGATCTCAGCGCGACGTTTACCATTGCTGAGGGCGTGGTTCAGAACAAGGATCTATCCTTATCTCTGCCTAACTTTGTGACCTCAGGTGCAGGCTGGGTGAACCTCGGTGATCAATCGATAGACTACCTCTTATCTCCCAAGGCTTTGAAGGCACGAGATGGCAAAGGGCTCTCTGTCCCTGTGCGCATCAAAGGTAGCTGGCAGAGCCCAAAAATCATCCCCGATTTAGAAGCGGCCCTTGAACAGAACTTGGCCGAAGAGCGCGCCAAAGCTGAGGCCGAAATCAAAGCAAGAGCTGAGGAAGAAAAGAAAAAGCTAGAAGCCAAAGCCAAGAAAAAAGTCAGCGATGCCTTGGGGGTTGAGGTCAAAGACGGTCAGAAAATCGAAGACGCGGTTAAGCAAAAGCTAGAAGACAAAGCCAAAGAAGGCTTGCTCAATTTGCTAGGCAAAAACTAACAAAAAGGCCGCATCAAGTTATCACCTGTGCGGCCATAATCATTCTTAGTGCTGAGCGATCTTCATCTTTGAAGAAATACTCAAAATATCAACGGCGGCGATCACGCCGTGTGCTCATAGGCTGGAACGCAACGCCAACATGGGCCTCGCAATAAGGTTTCCCTGACTGCGTAGGAAGGCCGCAAAACCAAAAATGCTCTGTTGCTGGATCACCAACAGGCCATTTGCACGTCCGTTCCGTCAATTCCAATAGAGATAGCTTTTTGGCTTTTTTCTCAATTTCATTCACACGTGCCAAAGCTTCGGGGCTAATTTCGTTCGCTGAAGGCTGAGGGGGAAGTGGCTGGCCCGCAGGAATGATCTGGCGTCGCGCTGGTGTTGTTGTGGCAACAACAGCAGGCTTGGTTTCCATTTCCACTTTGGGCTCTGCGGCGGGCTTGGCGGCTTTGGCCGCCGCTTTGGGCGCGGCTTTTGCTTTGGCCTCAGTCTTAGCAGAGGTCGCAGTCGATGTGGTCGCGCGGTTTGATAATCCAAGGCGATGGACTTTGCCGATTACGGCATTGCGGGTGACGCCGCCTAATTCCTTTGCGATCTGGCTCGCAGATTGGCCTTCGCCCCACATTTTCTTTAGCAGCTCGACGCGCTCATCGGTCCAAGACATCGGATTTCCTTAGTTAAAAGCATCTCGATTGCTGGATGCTTTAATTAATTTTCTCAAGCCTCTATTCTAACCATAGATTATCGAGTTACAAGGCATCTATTGAGAAGTTTTGAGGTAAAGCGATGTTAAGTGAAACAAAATTAGGGGTTCGTCGCTTTGGGCGGGTAAACTGGTTAGGTGTCTATACTCTGTCTCAACGTGAAATCTTGCGGTTTTGGACAGTATGGACACAGACCTTGCTTGCCCCTTTGGTGACGGCTGCATTGTTTTTGATGATATTCAACATCGCGATTGGGCCTCGGCGCGGGGATGTCTTGGGTGTTCCTTTTGTTGAATTCTTGGCACCTGGACTGATGATGATGGCGGTCATCCAAAATGCCTTTGCCAATACCTCATCCTCGATTGTTATTTCCAAGGTCCAAGGCAATATTGTGGATACGTTGATGCCCCCATTGTCCGCATTGGAAATGGTCTGTGGGTATCTTGCTGGCGGGATTGCGCGCGGCTTTTTGGTGGCGGCTGGAATTTGGTTGGGTCTCTTCCTCGTTTTGGGGATTGGGATGGCGCATCCGTTTTACTTCGTCGCTTTCGTGTTTTTGGGCGCGGCGTTTTTAGGCGGTTTGGGGATCATCGCTGGGATCTACGCCAATAAATTCGATCAAATGGCGGCAATCACCAATTTTATCATTACACCGCTGGCGTTTTTATCGGGGAGCTTTTATTCGATAAACGCCTTACCCGAAATTCTACGTCAAATCACTCTCTTCAATCCGATTTTCTATTTGATCGATGGTGTCCGGTTTTCAGTTATCGGTACCTCCGATAGCAACGCCGCCTTCGGCTTAGTTATTGGAGTAGTGTCTGTATTGGCCGTCAATTTCTTAGCATGGGCCTTTTTGAAAACAGGGAATCGCCTAAAACCTTAAGGGCGCTCTGGGATGATTTGCTGAGCGACGCCTGCAAAGAGCAAGTAAACAGAGGTTAGCAATAACCCCCAATGTGCCCAGCTTTCCGGGTGGAAATCGACCCATGCGGCCCATCCTGCAAAAAACGTCCAAGCCAGAGCTATGGGAAGCGAAAGAGCGCGCCAGCGCATTGTGCGGACTGGGTGAATAAATTTAAGCGGAAGAAACATCGCAATCGCCAAGCCCGCTACCAAAAATAACGTAATCCAGAAATTTGGCTCTAACGCAAAGATAACGATCACAAGCATATTCCAACAGCCAGGAAACCCTTGAAAACTGTTGTCCTTGGTTTTCATGTGCCCGTCACAAAAATACATGGCTGAGGTGAATGTGATGATGATGATCGCGAACCAGCCTGTCCATCCCGGCAATAGGCCAGATTTGAACAGAGCGAAGGCTGGAATAAACACATAAGTCAGATAATCAATGATCAAATCCAACAAGACACCGTCAAATCGCGGCGCATTGGTTTTCACATCAACCTTGCGCGCTAGCGGTCCGTCAATGCCATCAACAGCAAAGGCCACAACGAGCCAGATAAACATAAGCCCCCATTTTGCCTCGCTCGCGGCCAACATTGCAAGCATCGCGAAGACGGCACCTGATGCTGTGAGCAAGTGAACGAAGAGGGCTTTTTGGCGTATGGACATAAGGATGAGGCTTTTCAAAAATGAGGGGTTAAGACCGAGAGGCCTTTGGATGGGTTTGTGAATAAACCTCCATTAGGCGGGCCGTGTCAACGCCTGTGTAGGCTTGGGTCGTCGAAAGATTAGCATGCCCCAAGAGTTCTTGGATTGATCTGAGGTCTCCACCAGCACTGAGTAAGTGCGTTGCAAAGCTGTGGCGCAGGGCATGTGGCGTTGCAGAAGGCGGCAATCCAAGCTGCAGTCGGACGTTTTGCATCGTCTTTTGAATGATCCGCGGATTAAGCGCGCCCCCGCGGGTCCCTCGAAATAGCGGGGAGCTTGGATCAAGATCGTAAGGGCAAGCACGACAATAGGCATCAACGGCAGTTCTCGCCACGTCAATCACGGGAACGATGCGTTCTTTGCCCCCTTTACCATTTATGCGCAGGCTGGTGCCAAGGGGCGCATCTGCCCCCGTCAGAGCCAAGGCTTCAGATATGCGAAGGCCACATGCATAAAGAAGCGTAATGACGGCTGTATCACGCGCGGCAATCCAAGGCGTCAAAGATTGGCTCTCGACTGTTGTTAGCAAATCTTGCGCGGCCTCTTCGGCCAGCGGGCGGGGAAGTTTGTTTTGAAACTTGGGGGCTTTGGTTGATAGCACGATGGTGGGGTCAATCCCTTCGCGTTTAGCGAACCATTTATAAAAGCTTTTTACCGAGGATAATTTCCGTGCCAAAGACCGGGCGGAAATTTTGCGCGCGCGCAAGTGGGCCATCCATGACCGCATATCGCCGACTTGCAGTGACACAAGCATGTCCTTGCCACCTCTCTCGCCCCTATGCTCGGTGAGGAATGCGAGAAAATCCATGACATCGCGTTGATAGGCATCATGCGTGTTTTTAGATGTATTATCGAGTGCGGATTTAACGTCCAGCCACTCAGACAGGTAATCCAAGCACGCCGATGAAATCAGGCTCATGCTAAATAGCGGCGCATGACACGTTCGAAAACGCCCCCAAAGAACGCAAGCAAATCAGTGCCTTGCTGAGGCGTGAAATGCTGTGGATCATCTGAGCCAAGCACCAGCATTGCCGGAAGACGACCGGGACCAAAATCAAGTTTGAGACAGGCCTCTGTTTTGATAAACCCTGCATCCTCTCCAAAGACTTGCTCAGAGGCGGGTCCAACGGTTCGCAGGGTCACAGGTCGCGTGGATGTATCCCGTCCGCCCGTGAGATAGGCCTCTACAAATCCTGGAATGACGAGAGTTATGACATCACTTACGTCGCTCAGTGCGGCGGCGGCATCCATATCGGTTTGACGGGTTTCAAGCACAAGGCGAATGCTATCTATGCGCAAAATTTCGGCAACATCGCCTTGCAAATCCGCCATGAAATGTTCGAATTCAACACCATCCATAAGACGCAAAATAGCGCGATGGACTTGGTTCGTGCCAGCTAGATTGTCATATGCGGCGGCGATCACACTGCGATGCGTGTCTTCTAGGCGATCAAGGCGGTCTTCTAGCCTATTCATAGCCACACCACGAAGATCGACAATGTTCGACCCCATGGATTTTACGTTTGCAGAGATAAGGGCGCGCATGACGGCTTGATCATCCAAGACAAGGTCAGGTTCCGACAAAATCTTTTCGCGGAGTTCCTTTTCATAATCTGGATTGCTGGTCATATTACGCACCCTTTGTTCAACCTATTGGCGTTCTAGCACAAGTTTATAGGATTTTCTGCCCTGTTTTTTCAATATCTGCCAAAAACGCTGCCAAACCTTTGTCGGTGAGGACATGATTTGCCAATGATTTGATAACCGCAGGTGGTGCCGTCATAACATCCGCACCGATAAGGGCGCAATCTTTGACGTGGTTTACTGTGCGAATTGAGGCCGCTAGAATGTTCGTTTCAAACCCGTAGTTGTCATAGATCGCTCTGATATCAGAGATCAGATCCAAGCCATCGATATTCACATCATCCAAGCGTCCGATGAAGGGCGAAATGAATGTGGCACCTGCTTTTGCGGCCAACAAAGCTTGGTTCGCAGAAAAACACAGTGTCACATTGACCATTTTGCCTTCGCTCGTCAGCGTTTTGCAGGCTTTCAAGCCATCCCAAGTGAGGGGAACTTTTACCGCGATGTTCTCGGCGATTTCGGCCAGTTTACGGCCCTCGGCAATCATTTGATCGGCATCAGTTGCCGTGACCTCTGCGCTCACTGGACCTGAAACGATTGAACAAATCTCTTTGGTGACTTCTATGATGTCACGACCAGATTTCTTGATCAAGGATGGGTTGGTTGTTACACCATCGACCATTCCTAGGTCGTTGAGTTCTGCGATTTCATTAATTTCAGCGGTGTCTACGAAAAATTTCATCTCGTTTGTCCTTTGATGGGTTGGCCTTATCTCGTTCAGGCTTTACTTCAATAAGGGATCAATCAAAAGCCCAAAGGGACCGCAAACTGTGTCTGACCCCGAATTTTTTCACCAAGGTGAGCTCATTTCTGTGTTGACGACGCAGCCGTTGGATCGGTTTTTGGATTACAAAGCGCCCGAAGGTGGATGTTTTCGCGGGGCTTTCCTAGAAGTCCCTTTGGGGCCGAGAAAGGTTCTCGGAGTGGTCTGGGGGGCTGGACAAGGTGGTTATGACATCGCCAAAATTCGCTCTGCTATCCGTGTGCTTGATGCGGCACCAATGCGTGATGAGCTAAAGACATTTTTGCAAAAAGCGGCGGATTATACGATTACGCCTTTGACGGGCATGTTGCGGTTGGCCACGCGTGCCCCGGGACTGAGCAATCCACCCTCGATGCAGAAGATTTATCGCATAGGGGATACGAGCCTAGGCCGCATGACCAAAGCACGCGAACGGGTCATTGCGACGATGGAGGATTTTGCCGGTGCGGGTTTTACTCTGAGTGAATTGGCAAAAATGGCGGGAGTGTCGACCTCTGTGATTAAGGGAATGGTAGAGGCCGGCTCTTTGTTTGAGGAAAGCACGCCGCGTGATGCGCCATTCTTGCGCATGGACCCTGAATATGGAGCCAAAGACCTGACCAGCGATCAAACAACGGCGGCAGATCTTCTCTGTGATTATGTCCGCGCAGAGGGGTATAACACGACCTTGCTGCGCGGCATTACGGGCTCAGGGAAAACCGAAGTTTATCTAGAGGCCGTCGCCGAATGCCTGAGGAAGGGACAACAAGCCTTAGTGTTGTTGCCTGAGATTGCATTGACGGCTGAATTTTTGACGCGTGTAGAGGCCCGCTTTGGGGTACGTCCAGCGGAATGGCATTCGGGCGTCACGATGACAGAACGGCGTCGCGTGTGGAAAATGGTCGGTCAAGGTGGTGCTCAGTTGGTGGTCGGTGCGCGATCTGCGCTTTTCCTTCCCTATCAATCGTTGGGTTTGATCATTGTGGATGAGGAACATGACACCTCCTACAAACAAGAAGACGGTGTTTTGTATAACGCGCGTGATATGGCTGTTTTACGGGCCTCGATTGCAGGTGCCAAAGTCATCCTTGCCTCCGCAACGCCAAGCTTGGAAACATGGGTCAATGCGGAGAGTGGCAAATACAACAAGGTTGAATTAACAGCCCGCTACGGCAAGGCGGTTTTACCGCAGCTGAGTGCCATTGATATGCGGGCGGAAAAATTACCGTCCGATCGATGGATATCTTCCGTGTTGCAGTCTCAAATCAACCAACGGATTGAATTGGGTGAACAATCGCTCTTGTTTATCAACCGCCGTGGCTATGCGCCTGTCACCCTATGTCGGGCCTGTGGACAGCAGATTGGGTGTGACACCTGTGATGCCCGCCTCGTCGAGCATCGGTTTCAAAAGCGGCTCGTGTGTCATCAATGTGGGGAAAGCAAACCCATTCCCAAGGCCTGTCCTCATTGTGACGCAGAGGACCGTTTGGCCCCTGTTGGACCAGGTGTTGAGCGTTTGGCCGAAGAGGCCGCCGCATTGTTTCCAGAGGCCAGAGTTGCGGTGTTATCCTCGGATTTATTTGGGTCCGCACGCTCTTTGAAAGAAGCGATAAATTCCATTGCAGAGGGCGGAGCCGACATCATCATCGGAACACAGCTTGTGGCCAAAGGGCATAATTTCCCAAATTTGACTTTGGTTGGCGTGATTGATGCGGACTTGGGACTACAGGGATCAGACCTACGCGCTTCAGAACGGACATTTCAGCTCATGCGCCAAGTTGCGGGTCGCGCTGGGCGTGCAGAAAAGGCAGGTGTTGCCATGTTGCAAACCTATCAACCTGAGCATCCTGTCATTCACGCGATTTTGCATGGGGACGAAGTGGGCTATTGGAACGCCGAGGCCGAGGGCCGCCGCGCCGCTGGGGTTCCGCCCTTTGGTCGCTTGGCTGCGATTATCATCTCTGCAACGGATGCAACGATTTCGCATGACTTAGGAATGTTTCTGGCCCAACATGATGCCCCGCTTCGCCGTGTTGGGGCGCAAGTATTCGGACCCGCGCCAGCCCCAATCGCGCGTATTCGCGGACGTTTCCGCACGCGGTTACTGGTCAAAGGGGATAAAAACACGGCTCTGCAATCCGCGCTAAGCGAATGGGTTGCACAAGTTCAGTTAAAAGGGGACACGCGTTTGGCGATTGATATTGACCCCTATAGCTTTTTGTAAACGGGGCGCATGGGCCACAAATTAGGCTCGCATTCCCACATTATACGGGTTAGGAGGCAGGCATGAGAAAACATGTCACTCTTGCCGAAGCTGAGGCTTTCCCGCTTTGGCGTCGCCCTATAGCGCTATTGTTGTTAATGGCGCTCGCTATGCCGATTGCGTTCAATGTGTGGTCTGCCTTGTTGAACAATTTTGTGATAGAGGTCGGCAATTTTGATGGCTCTGACATTGGGTGGCTGCACACTGTTCGAGAAATTCCAGGGTTCTTTGCGATTGGTGTGATCGCTCTGATCATGTTTATGCGTGAACAGGTTTTAGGTTTGGTCTCGCTTTTGATGCTGGGGGCTGCGACGGCGGTAACCGCCTATTTTCCGTCCATGGGAGGCATTTTGACGATCACCATGCTGAGCTCGATTGGCTTTCACTATTATGAAACGGTTAACCAATCGCTTCAGCTTCAGTGGTTGCCCAAGGATCGCGCGCCCAAAGTCTTGGGATGGCTCATGGCGGCAGGCTCGGCGGCAACTTTGGTGGCCTATGGTGCAATCGTCGTCACATGGCGGGCCTTTGATCTATCCTATAGCCTTGTCTACATGATTGGGGGCGGGGCAACGGTCGTATTGACGATTTTGGCTTTCGTGCTTTACCCACAGTTCGAAGCGCCCACACCGCAGGTCAAAAAATTCATCCTGAGACGCCGGTATTGGCTCTATTACGCATTACAATTCATGGCAGGTGCGCGGCGTCAGATTTTCGTAGTCTTTGCAGGTTTTATGATGGTCGAACGCTTTGGGTTTGATGTGCATGAAATCACATCGCTCTATTTGATCAACTTGGTGATCAATATCGTCTTGGCCCCATTGTTTGGACGTTTTGTTGCCTATTATGGCGAACGCCGTGCGTTGGCATTTGAATATATTGGCCTAGTGAGCGTGTTCTTAGCCTATGGCGGAATTTACTATTTCGGTTGGGGTGTCTTGCTCGCCTCTATTCTCTATATTTTGGATCACTTGTTCTTTGCCCTTGCTTTGGCGCTGAAGACCTATTTCCAAAAGATTGCTGATCCAGCGGATATTGCACCTACCGCAGCAGTCGCCTTTACGATCAATCACATCGCGGCTGTGTTCCTACCTGCCGCATTGGGGTATCTTTGGCTAGTGTCCCCAGCGGCGGTATTCATGCTTGCGGCTACTATGGCGGGCGTATCGCTTGGTCTGGCTTTGTTGATCCCACGCCATCCTGCCAAAGGTCATGAGACCATATTCCAAACACGACTTAGCGCGGCCGCCCTTTAGTGTGCCACAAGTAAACAGCGGAGATTCCGAATGACGACCTATAGCGCAATTACGACCCTCACAGGCAAGGAGCCTGCGGAACAAATGGGGCTTGCGATGGAAAACATGATCCCAGAGCCGACGGGCATCGGGGTCTATGAATTAGAAGATGGATCGGGCCTCTGGGAAGTCGGCGCCTATTTCGTTGAGGCACCTGATGAAACCGAGCTTGCCCTTTTGGCGGCGGCCTTTGGGTCCAAACCTTTTGTTGTTTCAGAGGTTCCTGAAACGGATTGGGTGTCGCACGTGCGGCGTGAACTGTCCCCAGTGGTTGCGGGGCGGTTTTTCGTCTATGGAAGCCATGACGCGGACAAGGTTCCAGAGACGAGCGAGCCGTTGTTAATCGAGGCGGCTATGGCCTTTGGGACAGGGCATCATGGAACGACTTTGGGATGTCTTAAGGCATTAGATCGACTGGCTAGCAATGGGTTTCAGGGGCACAACGTGGCCGACATCGGATGTGGCACGGCTGTTTTGGCGATGGGGGCGGCCCGTCTTTGGCCTGAGCAGGTGATCGCCTCTGATATTGATGAGGTCGCCGTTGATGTGGCTTTGGCAAATGCGCAAGCCAATGGATTAGAGGGTCGGATCCATTGCGTTGAGGCGGCTGGATTTGATCATCCGGATATTGCAGCACGCGCTCCGTTTGATTTGGTTTTTGCCAATATCCTCAAAGGCCCGCTCATGGATTTGGCTGATGATATGGCGAGCCATATTGCCATCGGTGGCTATGCGATTTTGTCGGGTCTCTTGGTTGAACAGGCGCAGGATATCATTGATCGCTATCAGGGTGCTGGGTTCACTTTGGATCATAGAGACGACATTGGCGAATGGTCCGCGCTTACGTTGATCCGTATTTAAGGAAGTCGCGCAAAAGAAAAGCCGTGTGATGTAGATCACACGGCTATCTTCCGACGGGGGAGAGGTCGAAAAATTAGTATGTGCGTGTTGCAACATCTTCGATGTCGCCACGGCACAAACCGATGTCTGCCAATTCACGATCAGTCAAAGCATTAAGAGACTTACGTGTTGAACGTGCGTCGTTCCAAGCGTGAAACGCTGAGACGACAGAAGCGAGAACGTTAATTTTGCGTGCGGGTGCAGAGTACGCGATGTTTGTGTTAATTGCGGCCATTTTTCTAATCCTAGAAAGCGTTGAAGTCTAAGGCTCACTTAGGGCCGCTTTGTCACAATGACAATTGTGCATTTTGCATTGCATCTATGCCCGCATTGCATGGGTCTGAGGGGATCAAATAGCCCATATTTTTATGACCAATATTGGCGTTTTGTCGGGAAAGTATCATCAGGTCTGTCGCAATTGAATGTCGAGATGTCGAATACGATTGAAACGTTTTATAATTGGCTTTTGTTCACCTTTCGTGCTAGTGCTGTAAAAAAACAATAATAGGCACAGAGCATGCGCGTTTTAGGGATCGATCCTGGTCTGAGGAATATGGGTTGGGGCGTTATTGACGTCGAAGGAAGCCGAATCAGTCACGTTGCAAATGGAATTTGCCACTCAAAGGGAACAGATTTGGCGCAGAGGTTATTGTCTCTGCATGGGCAGCTGAGTGACGTTCTTGCAAGATATGCCCCTGAAACAGCGGCGGTTGAGCAAACCTTCGTCAACAAAGATGCGGTTGCCACGCTTAAATTGGGTCAAGCGCGCGGTATCGCCCTCTTGGTTCCAGCGCAGGCTGGATTGGATGTCGCTGAATATGCGCCCAATCAGGTCAAAAAGACTGTTGTTGGCGTAGGTCATGCTGACAAAGCGCAGATTGATCATATGGTTCGCTTGCAAATGCCAGGAGTGCAGATCGCGGGGGCGGATGCCGCAGATGCGCTTGCTATTGCATTGTGTCATGCCCACTTTGCGCGGTCGGCGGATAGACTAGGGCAAGCATTGGCAAAGGCGGGATTATGATTGGTAAATTAACAGGGCGCGTCGATTATCGTGCAGAAGACCACATTCTCTTGGATGTCCAAGGCGTCGGCTATGTCGTTTATTGTACTGAGCGCACATTAATGGCGCTGCCACGCTCTGGCGAAGTCATCTCCCTTTACACTGATTTATTGGTGCGCGAAGACCTGTTGCAGCTCTTTGGCTTTACCTCTTTGGTGGAAAAGGAATGGCATCGCCTCTTGATGAGCGTGCAAGGTGTCGGTGCAAAGGCCTCTCTTGCAATTTTGGGCACGCTTGGGCCTGATGGGGTGAGCCGTGCAATCGCTTTAGAAGATTGGAACGCTGTCAAAGCCGCAAAAGGGATTGGTCCCAAAACGGCGCAACGTGTTGTCCTTGACCTCAAAGATAAGGCTCCCAGCGTTATGGCGATGGCGGGTCAGCTCGGGGATACCTTGGACATGCATCAGGACCAAGTCGTTGATGATGCGGATACGGCCACAGTATCACCGCAACCCGCGCCGAATAAAAAGGTGACACCAAAACCAAGGCCTGCCTCCGCCTCCGCCCAATCAGAAGCATTGTCGGCGTTGCAAAACTTGGGCTACTCTCCGAGCGAAGCCGCAAGTGCAGTGGCAACGGCACAGGGTGAGTTGCCCGATGCGGGAACATCTGATTTGATTAGGGCCGCTTTGAAATTATTGGCGCCAAAGGACTAAGGTATGAGTGATCCAGATCCAATGATGCGCGCGGCACCCATGCCCGAAGACAATGATCGCGCCTTGCGTCCGCAAGGCTTGGATGAATTTATCGGCCAAGAGGAGGCGCGCGCAAACCTCAAGGTGTTCATCCAATCGGCACGTCAGCGCGGTGAAGCGATGGATCACACCTTGTTTTATGGCCCACCTGGTTTGGGGAAAACGACACTTGCGCAGATTATGAGCCGTGAGTTGGGTGTGAATTTTCGCATGACTTCTGGTCCCGTTTTGGCAAAAGCAGGGGATTTGGCGGCGATTTTGACCAACCTTGAGGCGCGCGATGTGTTGTTTATCGACGAAATACACCGCTTGAATCCCGTCGTTGAAGAAGTGCTCTATCCCGCGCTCGAGGATTTCGAGCTGGACTTGGTCATTGGCGAAGGGCCAGCTGCGCGGACGGTCCGCATTGAACTACAGCCTTTTACCCTTGTCGGTGCAACGACACGGCTTGGGCTGTTGACGACGCCGCTTCGTGATCGCTTCGGCATTCCAACGCGGTTGCAATTTTACACAGAGTCTGATCTTTTTGAGATTGTGTCGCGAAATGCCCGAAAACTAGGAGCGCCTGCGGATGAAGGCGGCGCGCGCGAGATTGCGAAGAGGGCAAGAGGAACGCCACGGATCGCAGGACGGCTTTTGCGGCGTGTGGTGGATTTTGCGGTTGTCGAAGGGGATGGCGTCGTGACGCAAGCCTTGGCAGATCATGCTTTGACACGTTTGGGTGTTGATAAGCTCGGACTTGATGGCGCGGATCGTCGGTATTTGCGCCTTATAGCCGAGCATTATGCAGGGGGTCCCGTTGGGATCGAAACAATGAGCGCGGCCCTGTCAGAAAGCCGCGATGCCTTGGAAGAGGTGATTGAGCCGTATTTGTTGCAGCAAGGTATGGTTCAACGCACCCCACGCGGTCGCATGTTGTCACAGCGTGCGTGGGATCATTTGGGTATGACACCGCCCAAAACCCAAGGGGGTTTGTTCGATTAATCGTGCATGCCTCCGGCGGGAGTATTTTTAGCAAAGATGATGTCAGGGGTTTGAAAAGCAGTCTGTTCCTTGATACGAGATCCTCAACGACGAGGTGCTTTGATGACAGCTGACGAAATCACATCCCTATTTACCCGAAGCTCTGGGGAATATGCCTTTGCCCGTTGGGGCAGACCTATTGCGCCGATTGTGTTTGGTGTGACTGATGACACGATCGGCGTTGTCAAAGGGGCGCTTGAGGCGGTGATGGTGTTGAGCGGTCATCAATTGGCTGAGACGGATCCCGAGCTGGGGTCAAACCTCATGATGTTTTTCTTTTTGGACTGGGATGAGTTATTGGACGTGCCAGATTTGGATCGTTTGGTTCCAGATTTGGCGCCTTTGGTTGCAAGGTTGAAAGAGGCGGATGCCAATCAATACCGCATTTTCCGCTTTGATGAGCAGGGGGCGATAAAGGCCTGTTTCGTGTTTTTGCGGATGGATCAGCATTTATCCGATGTGCCTGCTGAGACACTTGCCTTGTCTCAAATCGTTCAATCAGTGCTGCTTTGGTCCGATAAGGCTTTTCGGGGACAATCGCCATTGGGGCAAACGGAAAGCGGCGCAGTCTTGTTGCGTCCTGACGTGTCCAACCTTATTCAAGCGGCCTATGATCCTGTTATGCCCGCCGTTGCAAATGATGCCTCGCATGCCTTGCGATTGGCCGCGCGCGTCGCAGTAAAGCGAGAGAACTAGAGATGCATAGTTTCACCTGCCTCGTATATTATGAAGACACCGATATGGCGGGCATTGTCTATTACGCCAATTATTTGAAATTCATTGAGCGCGCGCGCAGTGAGTGGGTCCGCAGCCTTGGTGTGGATCAAGGCAAACTCAAAGACGAAGACGGAATTGTCTTTGCTGTGCGTCGCGTTGAGGCCGATTATTTGCGCTCTGCAGTCTTTGATGATGAGCTCACAATCACAACAGAAATGAAATCTCTCTCACCAGCGCGGATCATCCTAGAGCAGATCGTTCGCCGCGAAAGTGATGTTGTGTTTCAGGCGGATGTGACGCTTGTTGCGATGACGGAAAACGGGAAACCAACGCGGCTTCCTTCGGTTTTTCGGCAATTTCTTGCGTGAAGCGGCGGCTCAACTCTTCGTGATTTCTATATTCCTTGGTTTTTTTGTGAATCTGAGTTAAGGAAGTAAGAAAACAAGAGCCGATGATCGGCCAAACAAAGAGCAGTTATTATGGAAGCAGAGACGCTGGCCATGGCACAAGAGATTGATTTCTCTTTCTGGGCCTTATTCGCACGTGCGACATTTACCGTTAAACTCGTTATGATCATGTTGATCGTGGCCTCATTTTGGTCATGGTCCATTATTGTTCAGCGATCCATTGCCTTGCGCAATGCACGCAAAGAGGCCGCTGATTTTGATCGCGCCTTTTGGTCAGGAGAGCCTTTGGATGAGCTCTATCGACAACTCGGCCCTGAACCCTCGGGACGATCTGAGCGCGTTTTTGCGGCAGGGATGTTTGAGTGGGATCGCAGTCACCGTCAGGATGGCGGATTAATCGCAGGTGCACAATCGCGCATTGAGCGGTCCATGGATGTGGCGGTAACGAAAGAAGCCGATAACCTTCAGTCTGGATTAACGGTTTTGGCAACAATTGGCTCGACGACGCCGTTTATTGGATTGTTCGGAACCGTTTGGGGTATCATGAATGCCTTTATCGAAATTGCCGAACAACAGAACACAAATTTGGCCGTGGTTGCCCCCGGTATTGCGGAGGCTTTGCTTGCCACTGGATTAGGATTGTTGGCCGCGATTCCAGCTGTGATTTTCTATAACAAGCTGAGCAATGATAGTGATCGCATTATCGCAGGATACGAAAGCTTTGCGGATGAATTTTCCACCATCCTGAGCCGTCAGTTGGATAGCTAAGATGGGGGCGTCATTACCGCAAAAATCTGGAAAAGGGCGGAGGCGATCGCGCAACCGCCCAATGGCCGAAATCAATGTCACACCGTTTGTTGATGTGATGCTGGTTCTGTTGATTATTTTTATGGTGTCCGCGCCTATGCTGACGGTTGGCGTGCCGCTTGAATTGCCGAAGACGGCGGCGAATGCTTTGCCAACAGATGCCGAAGAGCCGCTGACAATTTCGATTACCAGTGATGGCATGATTTCTATTCAGGAAACACAAATCGCGCGCGATGACTTGGTGTCAAAATTGCGGGCAATCGCTGCGGAGCGCAGCAATGACCGCGTGTTCCTGAGAGCGGATGGCGCGATTGCCTATGAACAAGTTGTCCAAGTGATGGGGGCTTTGAATGCTGGAGGATTTTCCAATATTGGGCTTGTGACGGACGTTGGTGGCCCTGCTTTGAATGGGCAAGGCAATTAGGCGTGAGCATGCACATTGGGCATTATATCTCGGGCGGGGCGCATATTGGATTGCTTGGCTGGGCCCTATTTGGTGGGATGTTTTCACCAAAGCCACAAGATATAAATGTGGCGCAGGTTTCAATTATTTCCGCCAGTGATTTCGAAATGATGCAAGCTCAATTTGCGCCGCCCCTTGCTATGGATGACATGCCTCAGCAACCAGACAGCGCGCCAAGCGATGAGGCCCCTGATGTCACAATCGCGCAGGATGCTACAGTCGATCCGTCCCCTGTTCCAGAGGCTATTGAGCAACCTGACGATCCAATTGTTCCTATTGCGCCTGAACCACTGGATATTCCAATTCCAGATGTGGCCGATCAATCGGTTGAAATGCCTGTTCCAGCTGACGACATTCCTCAAACGATGCCAACCGCAGGCGATGATAAGCCAATTGATGCAAATCGCGTTGCCCCTGTTCCAATTGCCCCTGAGGCGCCTGCGTCTGATGTTGCGGATATTGTTCAAGATCAAGCGATCGCGACACCAGATACGACTGAGGTTGTTAAAGCGGAAGAAAAGGCAACTGCCCCCGAGGCCGCAAGCAGCGCCATTATTACAGAAGCTGTGGAAACAGGCACCGGTGCACCAAGTGCATCGTTTCGGCCGCCATCACGCCCGAAACGTCCAGAGGCTCCCAAGCCTGAACCAGACACTCCAGAGCCTGCAGAGGTTGCTGAGACAGCGGACCCTGAACCCAAGGCAACAGAGGATGATGCGGCCGTTATGGCGGCATTAGAGGCGGCATTAGCGGCATCTGTGCCGTCTGCCCCTGCGCTCACCGCAAATGAAATGAGCGGATTGCGATTGGCTGTTCAGCAATGCTGGGTCGTGGATGTCGGCAGCGAAGCCGCCAACATTACAGTCACAGTCGGAATGGCACTTGATCAAGAGGGCCGCGTTGAACAGGGTAGCATCAACCTGATTGAGGCATCTAGTGGAAGCGCGAATGCCGTCGAAATCGCATTCCAAGTCGCAAGACGCGCGATATTACGCTGTCAAAAAGACGGATTTGAATTACCGCTGGATAAATATGACCAGTGGCGAAATATTGAAATGGTATTTAATCCTGAGAATATGAGGACACGATAATGAAACATTTATTAACCGTCATAGCATGGCTGGTCATGGCTGGTACGGCCCTTGCGCAACCTCTTCGGATTGAAATTACTGACGGCGTTATCGAGCCAATCCCATTTGCAGCGCCTGCCTTTATTCCTGAAACGACGGGCGCTGTTGAGTTCTCCAATCAATTGGCCGAGGTGATTTCTGCGGATTTGACTGGAACAGGCTTGTTTCGCCAAATCCCACAAAGCGCCTTTATTTCCCAAATCACGTCCTTTTCATCGCCCATCCAATATTCTGATTGGAAGGCGATCAACACCCAAGCGCTCATCAGTGGTGCAGTGAGTGTTGAGGGGGACACAGTCACAGTAAAATTCCGTCTCTATGATGTCTTCGCAAACCAAGAGCTTGGATCAGGGTTGCGCCTCAGCGGAACGCGCGATGGATGGCGCCGTATTGCCCACAAAGTGGCGGATGTAGTCTATAGCCGCATCACAGGCGAAGGGGCTTATTTTGACAGCCGTGTTGTGTTTGTCGCCGAAACAGGGTCCAAAGCTGCGCGTCGCAAGCAATTGGCTATCATGGATTACGATGGGGCCAATGTTCAGTACCTCACGGGATCAAACGATATCGTCTTGGCACCAAGGTTTTCGCCCACAGGGGATCGCGTGCTATACACGAGCTATGAAACAGGTTTCCCCCGCATCTACCTTTTGGATGTTGGATCTGCTAACCGTCGCGTGTTGCAAAATAGCGAAGGCACAATGAGCTTTGCGCCTCGCTTTTCACCTGATGGGAATACAGTTGTCTATTCCTTAGAGCAGGGTGGCAATACAGATATCTATGCGATGTCATTGCTCAGTGGCGAGACCCGTCGATTGACGAATGCGCCATCAATTGAAACGGCGCCGAGCTTTTCACCAGATGGATCGCGTATTGTGTTTGAAAGTGACCGCTCAGGAACCCAGCAACTCTATGTCATGTCGGCAAATGGGGATGCTCCGCAACGGATAAGTTTTGGTCAGGGTCGCTATGGGACGCCCGTGTGGTCACCGCGCGGTGATATGATCGCCTTTACCAAACAAAACAAAGGACGGTTTCATATCGGTGTGATGCGTGTCGATGGCTCAGAAGAGCGGCTATTGACGGCCTCGTTTTTGGATGAGGGTCCAACGTGGTCGCCAAACGGACGGGTCATCATGTTCACACGAGAAACCCAAGGCACCTCGGGTGCGGCGAGCCTTTATTCAGTCGATATATCTGGTCGAAACCTCAAACAGGTGCGCACCCCCGGAGGTGCGTCTGATCCAGCATGGTCGCCCCTTGGTCGGTGATGACAGTGCATTCCCAGTTGGTTAAAAATGTGATAGTGTTAACAAAAAACAAAATGAGGCAAAAAATGAAACAAATTCAAAGAGCATGCATGATTGCGTCGCTGGTTGCTTTGGCCGCGTGTAGCAATTTCAAACCGGACAATAATTTGGGCGCGGGCGGCGGAGAGAGCGTCACTCTTCAGCCCTCTGATGCTATAGGTGCCCAAGATCCCAAGTCCCCTGCATATTTCCAGCAAACCATTGGGGATCGGGTGTTGTTCACAGTTGATCAGTCATCTGTAAATCAGCAAGGCCAAATGGTTTTGGACGGTCAAGCAGAATGGCTTGCTGCAAATCCAGATTATCAAGTTGTCATTGAAGGCCATGCAGATGAGCAAGGCACGCGGGAATACAACCTTGCTTTGGGTGCGCGTCGGGCAAATTCTGTCAAAGAATACTTAACAGCTATCGGGATTGATGCAGGCCGCATTCAAACTGTAAGCTTTGGGAAAGAGCGTCCTATCGAAATCTGTTCCCAAGAATCCTGCTACGCGCAAAACCGTCGTGCGGTAACCGTGTTGAAAAACCTAGGGTTCTAAGATGATAAAGACTGTCGCAGCATTTTTTTGTGCCTTCCTTGTCATGGCTCCTGTTGTGCATGCACAAGACAGGGACAAAACCCTTGCGGATGTGCGACAGGACTTATCCCTTTTGTTTGTGGATGTTCAGCGGCTTAAACGCGAACTATCCACGACGTCGGCACCCTCTGCGACGGTCTCGGGTGGGTCTGCGTTGGATCGGATCAATTCAATTGAAAGCGAATTGCAACGCTTGACAGGGTTGATTGAACGACTGGATTTCAAAATAAACCAAATTGTCAAAGACGGCACAAACCGTATCGGCGATCTCGAATTTAGGTTGGTCGAACTTGAAGGTGGGGATGTGTCATCCCTTGGGCAAACAACGACGCTGGGTGGTGTTATGTCACCGCCTATGGAGGACACGCCCTCAGCACAAGGAGCTGAACTTGCCGTCGGTGAGCGCGCTGATTTTGATTTCGCCATGGCAGCCGTCACTGATGGCAATTATCAGCAGGCGGCCGAGTTATTTGCGCGCTTTAATCAAAATTACCCAAGCAGCCCCCTAAGTGCGTCCGCGCATTTAGAGCGTGGTAAAGCCTTAGTATTGGCTGCTGACTTACGCCAAGCAGCAACATCATTTTTGGATAGCTTTAGCAATTACCCAACATCCAATGTCGCGCCTGAAGCCTTGTTCCAATTGGGGAAAACTTTGGGGCAATTGGGGAAATCAGATGAGGGATGCCAAATCCTGTCTCAAGTTGAAATCAGATTCCCAAGCTCGGAATTTGTCCAATCTGCAAAACAAGAGCTCAGCACTCTGTCGTGTCTGTAACACTCGATCAACTGGCATCGCATTTTGACCAATCTATGCGCGCCTGTTTTTCAGAAGGTTTCCCAGATTGCATTGGTGTTGCTGTCTCAGGGGGCAGTGATAGCCTTGCCACGTTATTCCTAACAGCCCAGTGGTGTCGTGACCTTGGGATCGATTGTCGAGCAGTGGTAATTGACCATGCTCTGCGCGATCAAAGCAGTGCCGAGGCCAAGTGGGTTGTCCAAACCGCCAAAGACTTAGGCGTGCCGTGTTCCGTCATGGTTTGGTCTCACGACGGCGTCTCATCCAATATCCAAGCCCAAGCTCGAACAGCACGGTATCAGCTGATTGATGCTTGGCGTGGCGAGATCAAACATGTGGTTACAGGACATACTTATGACGATCAGGTCGAAACAGTTCTTCTCAGGCTCAAACGAGGCTCGGGTGTCGATGGCTTGTCAGGCATGAGCAATCATCGAGACATGCAAGGTGAAAATAGGGATTGGAACCTGTTGCGACCGAACCTAACAGTCGAACGCTCGGTTTTGCGGGACTACCTTAATCAGCAGGGTCAAACATGGATTGACGATCCTTCAAACGATAACGAGGCTTTTGATCGCGTTCAAATGCGACGCCTCATTCCGCAGCTGCATGACTACGGCATTACGTCTCAGATAATAGTCAAAACGGCTGATCGTATGCGGCGCGCTCAGCACGCATTAGATCATTATACCAGAGAGTTGGCTAAGACATCAGTTAGCATTGAATATGGGGATGTGATTGTTGACCCTCACATTTTTCAAACGGCCCCCGATGACATTCAATTTCGCCTCTTGGCACAGGCAATTTCTTGGGTTGGCTCAAACACATACAAACCACGGTTTTCAGCGCTAGAAACCGCGCGTCAGGTTGTAGAGCACGGCAAAGCGGTGAATGTCGCTGGCACTGTTGTCTTTCAACACAAAGGCAATTTGAGGGTCACGCGGGAATATGAGGCGATTAAATCGCTCGAGGCGCACAGCCATTTCGATAAAAGATGGTCTATTGCTTGTGGCCCGACTGAAGTCATCCGTGCTTTGGGGCCTGAAATGGCCGTGACGTTGGATAAATCCACCCGAAAACTGATTCCGCATAGGACTCTGATCGTGCAACCTGCTATCTTTGAGGGCAATGAATTGAAATCTGTCCCCAGTTTGGAGCCAACTTCACAAAAAGGCGCGACAATTTGTGGCCAAGATATCTTTGTTTCGCACCTCAGGCATTGAACCTTGGGACGGGATGTCTATTTAACTTAAAATGACTGTGTGTTACACGCGGTTAAATCTTATTTCAGGAGAGTTTCCTTGGGCAACAATCGTAATATCGCCTTTTGGGTCGTCTTGTTCCTTTTGGTAGTTGTACTGTTCAATTTGTTCAGCACAGGCGCCACCACGGTTCAAAGTCGTAGTACAAGCTATTCGGACTTCGTCGCCTTTGTGACAAATGGAGATGTGTCCTCAGCGACGATCGACGGCGAGAATGTCACATTCGTTCATTCCGACGGCAAGCAATATGTCACTGTGCGTCCTCTCGATGCTGATGTGACACAGCTCTTGTTGGCCAATGGCGTTGCGGTCAAAGCCGAAAAGCAACAGCAATCAGGATTGCAGTCATTCTTGATGACCCTCTTCCCGTTCATTTTGCTCATCGGTGTTTGGATTTTCTTCATGAACCGGATGCAAGGTGGTGGAAAAGGCGGGGCTATGGGCTTTGGCAAAAGCCGTGCCAAGCTGCTGACTGAAAAACAAGGCCGCGTCACCTTTGACGATGTTGCAGGTATCGACGAAGCCAAAGAAGAGCTCGAAGAAATCGTTGAATTTTTGCGTCATCCCCAGAAATTCAGCCGTCTCGGTGGTCAAATTCCAAAAGGTGCGCTGTTGGTGGGACCTCCCGGTACAGGTAAAACATTGCTCGCGCGTGCGATTGCAGGCGAAGCAGGCGTGCCTTTCTTTACGATTTCTGGATCTGACTTTGTGGAAATGTTCGTCGGTGTCGGTGCCTCTCGTGTGCGCGACATGTTTGAACAAGCCAAAAAGAACGCGCCTTGTATCGTGTTTATCGACGAAATCGATGCGGTTGGCCGCAACCGTGGTGCCGGATACGGCGGCGGAAACGATGAGCGTGAACAGACCTTGAACCAGCTTTTGGTTGAAATGGATGGCTTTGAAGCAAACGAAGGTGTGATCATCTTGGCGGCGACAAACCGTCGTGATGTTTTGGACCCTGCTTTGTTGCGTCCAGGTCGTTTTGACCGTCAGGTGACGGTGCCGAACCCAGACATCAAAGGTCGTGAGAAAATCCTGAACGTGCATGCGCGCAAAACACCGCTTGGCCCTGATGTGGATCTACGGCTTATCGCGCGCGGCACACCTGGTTTTTCAGGTGCGGATCTTGCGAACCTCGTGAACGAAGCGGCACTAATGGCCGCGCGCGTGGGTCGCTCAGTCGTCATGATGACCGATTTCGAAAATGCCAAAGACAAAGTCATGATGGGCGCAGAACGCCGCTCAATGGTGTTGACGGACGATCAAAAAGAAAAGACTGCCTATCACGAAGCAGGACATGCGGTGGTCGGTCTTACCCTGCCACAATGTGATCCTGTTTACAAAGCCACGATCATTCCACGCGGTGGTGCGCTGGGCATGGTTGTGTCTTTGCCAGAGATTGATCGCTTGAATTGGCACAAATCTGAGTGTGAAGAAAAACTTGCGATGACAATGGCTGGCAAGGCCGCTGAAATCATCAAGTATGGCGAAGAGAATGTCTCAAACGGTCCTGCGGGTGACATTCAACAGGCCTCTGGGCTTGCGCGCGCCATGGTGCTCCGTTGGGGTATGTCCGACAAGGTTGGCAACATCGACTATTCCGAAGCGCATGAGGGCTATTCTGGCAACACAGCAGGGTTGTCAGTGTCCGCAAGCACCAAAGAGCTTATCGAGGATGAGGTGAAAGGTTTTGTTCAACGAGGATATGATCGGGCCTATGAAATCTTGACCGAAAAGCAAGAGGAATGGGAACGTTTGGCCCAAGGTCTGTTGGAATATGAAACCCTGACTGGCGAAGAAATCAAACGCGTCATGAACGGCCAACCGCCCAAAGAGGGAAAAGACGACGACGAAGGCAGCAGCCCATCTTTAACAGCGGTCCCGAAGGCGAAACCCAAGGCCAAGCCGTCCGGAGATCCAGATCTGGCGCCGGAAACGACCTAAACAAACTTTTAAAGCTTACAACAAAGACCCCGCCTCGTGCGGGGTTTTTTGTTTCCAATCTGGAAAAAAACTGTCTTTGGGTATGTCGTATATACTATAGGTAGAATCTGATACCCTTAAGGGACATAAGTGCTAAGGATAGTTGTTATGACCAGTTTATTTGAAACCAATGAATTAGAAACCGAGAAATATTTCCAATCTGGTTTGTACGCTGCTGACCTACGTGATTATCCGTTATCCGCAGAAGTTGGCGGGAACTGGATTTTAGAAGGTACCAGCGGTGATGATTGGATAGATACTACTTTTATCGATGCTAACGGTGACACACTAGAAACTGTTGATGATATCAATCCAGGCGCTGGGAATGATTATATTGAATTGCTTAAAGGAGATGGCAGTAGTTTCAATGTCAACTTAGGTGAGGGTTCTGATGTTATTAATGTCGGATATCATGATTTCATAAAAATTTTTGGTTTTTCTGATGACGATACTTTGCAATTTTCTGGGCAAAATATCACTCTTGAGCTGCTGGATGAGAAGAAAATCAATGTCTATGAAGGTGAAGATTATACATATTTTTTCATCTTTGGCGGGATTTTTGATGTTACTGTCTACAATTCAGAATTTGATTTCCTAACAGAGTATCATGAAGGAATGAATGGCTCTGATGGTGATGATCTTATCATAACCGAGTATTCGTTTATAAATCACAAAATAAATGCTGGAAAAGGTAATGATACTATTGTCACGGGCGATGGTGATGACACCATATACGGCATTAGTGGCAACAATTTTATTGAGAGTGGTTATGGTTCTGACGTAATTTATACGGGAAGCCATACTTCGGAAGTCGATGCTGGATATGGACGAGATGTTGTTTATGTTGACCTGTCAAAGGGTGCAGATCATATTATTGATGTGGGTGCAGGCAAGGATACGCTTCATTTAGAGAACGCTTCCGTGGACCGTGCCAGCCACGTGACAGTTAAAGGATGGAATTCAAACTTCGAAACCTTCGCTGATTTGCTTTTTATTGAGGGCGAACATATTGATTATTTGAGTTTACCCCAAGGCATGTCATTGTCAGCGAGCGATGATGGAGATGCCGTCCTCTCATTTGGAGAAAACGACACAATTACGTTTCAAAGTGTTTCGTTGAATGAGCTTTTTGCAACCTATTCCGACCAAATTTTATCGGGTACAGATGGCGATGATTGGATCGATGCCACGTATGTAGACTTTGATTATGATACGTTTTCAACTGTCTATGAAGTAAATCCTGGGACAGGTAATGACTATGTTGAAGTGTCTGCCGAAGAAAATTTAAATATACACTTAGAAGATGGCTCGGATATTATTAATGTGACTTTCGAAAATGGTTATTGGGGAGGAATTTACATTTCTGGGTTTTCCACAGACGATACTTTGCAACTAAATGGGAAAAATGTAACGCTGGGCCTATTAGAAAGTTTAAATGTTGATGTGATTGAAGATGCGTACCACATTGAACTATCGAGCTATGAGGATGGGGTTTACATAATTTTGGATGGAACGGATTTCGATTTTCTAACTGAATACCACGAAAGCTTGAACGGAACAAATGGTGATGATCTAATCACAGTAGATAATCCCTCGTTAGATCATGAAATCAACGCTGGAAAAGGCAGTGACACAGTTGTCGCAGGCGACGGCGATGATACTATATACGGTGTCAGTGGAAATAATGTGATCGATGGTGGCGAAGGGGACGATGAAATTCATACGGGCCGCCATACCTCGGAAATTGATGCTGGTTATGGTAGCGATACAATTTATGCGGATCTCTTAAAAGGTGCGGATCACGTCGTTGATTTAGGAGAATACGATTGGGATCAGGACGAGCTGCATCTAGAAAACGTATCGCTCGACCGCGCAAGTCATGTGACCGTTAAGGGGTGGGATACCTACCATGATCAGCTTTACATCGCTGGCCGCAACATAAATTTTGAAGCTTTGCCAGATGGTATGACATTCTCGCTGAACGAGGATGCAGATGCAGTTCTGTTGTTTGACGATGACGAAACGTTAACTTTTAGTAATGCCTCGATCTATGATTTGATTGGAGGGTCTTCTGACGGCGTTGTATCCGGTACAGATGGAGATGATTGGATTGATGCCACTTATGTGGATCTTGATTATGATTCTCTGGCGTTCACTGATTCTATTTGGATCACTGAGAATGTAATTAGACCTGGTGAAGGGAATGACTACATCGAGGTTTCTGCAGAAGAAGATTTTATAATTGAATTAGATAAGGGGTCAGACGTCGTTAATGTGGTGCAAGGCGACTCTTATCTTGGTCAAATTAAAATTTATGGCTTTTCCGATGATGATACGTTTCTACTGAGCGGCCAAGAGGTCACGAGAGAGTTGTTAGAAGAATTAGAACTTGGATTCAGTGAATTCATTGGTGAAGATTTCAATAGAATTACAATTTGGGATACTGACCACAGTCTTTCTGTTTCTATCACAGGCGACAAAGGTTTCAATTTTCTACATGAATACCAAGACGGCGTGAATGGAACCAATGGGGATGATCTAATCACCTCGGACTATTCGGATCGAGATGGGGAATCTGTTGGCGATGGTAACGATTTGGTGAACGCTGGTGCTGGCAATGATATTGTCAAAGGATATAATGGCGCTGACACACTTTATGGTGGTTCTGGGGATGATGCTGTTTATGGTGATCGAGGGAACAATTTCATATTTGGAGAAGACGGCAACGATACGCTTGATTCCGGACGCCACAGTTCGACTATCGAAGGTGGTGAAGGCAATGATTACATCATTGCGTCGATGCACAAAGGTGGTGATCACATTCTGAGTGGTGGCGAGGGATTTGATACTGTTGAATTGCGCTACCATGAGGCCTCAAAAATATCCAATATTGTGATCCAAGATTTCAGTCCAGACCAAGATACCCTAAAATTGGGCGATGAGCTTCTTGATTTGTCCAACTTGCCCGACGGTGCCACATTGGCGAACAATGGCGATGACCATGCGGTATTGACGCTGGCGACGGGCGATACGGTTGAATTCGAACACATCACGACAAATGCTTTGCTCGGGATTGTTGAGCCTAACGACCAAGTGGACGGAACAGATTATGCTGACGTCATAAATTTGGACTTTGTCGATGGCGAAGGCGAAATGGTCGGTAATACAGATGACCTAGTTTACGCAGGAAGCGGTCAAGACACAGTTTATGGATACAGAGGGGCCGATACAATTTATGGCGGGTCAGGTCATGACGAAATAGACGGCTTGAAAGGGCAAAATGAGCTGTATGGTGAAACCGGCGATGACACAATCAGCTCAGGTAAGCACACATCTCTACTAGATGGAGGGCATGGTGATGATATGCTCTTGGCTGATCTTGGGTCAGGTGGAGATCATACTTTAACTGGGGGGACGGGGTATGATAGACTGTACCTCGGTGACGCCTCTGATAAGAAATTATCAGCTGTTACCGTGAGTGATTTTGATCCAGAGAAAGATACACTTGTTATCGAAGACAGCATTGTAGAATTCGGTAACCTCATGAGCGGATGGAGCCTGTCTGAAAATGAGGACGGCCATGCGGTTCTTAGCTTTAATGACGATGACACCGTAACGTTACAAGGTGTGGGTCTCAGCGATTTAGGTATTGAATTGCCAGAACCTGGGACCGTCGGAATTGTGGATGGGACGTCAGGTAGCGATTTTATCGATGAGACCTTTAGTGATAACGAAGGTGACATGCTCACCGATGGCAACGATACGATTATGGCTGGTGCCGGTGATGATGAAGTTATCGCAGATCGTGGAAATGACATAGTCTATGGTGGCGCAGGAAATGACTATATTGGGTCACTGCGAGGGTCTAATGAACTCTACGGAGAAGAGGGGGATGATGCTCTCGTCGCGCTCCGCCATACGTCTTTGTTAGATGGCGGAGCAGGGAATGATATCCTTGGCGGCGATCTTTCTAAGGGTGCAGATCACACTATGACAGGTGGCGAGGGAGTAGACACTTTTGTCGTTGTGCGAATGAACGAAGAGAAGGTGTCTGATGTAACCATTACCGACTTTGAAGCGGCGTCTGAGACCCTTTATATAGACGAAACAGTTGTTGAATTTAGCCAACTCGCTGACGATCAAAGCCTTGTTGATAATGAGGATGGACATGCAGTTCTAAATTTTGGATTTGGCGATTCAATTACCTTCGTCGGTGTGACGGCTCAGGAATTGGAAGAGGCCAACCCAATGAGCGATTTGTTCATTCCAATGTCAGATGAAGAGCTCGAAGGCGAAGTGCAGGACGAGCTTGGGTTAGAAATGCTTTTCTAACGAATTAGTTATACGCAATTGAAAAGGGCGCCTCGATGGGCGCCCTTTTGTGTTATGCGTGGATTGCGCCGTCGCCGCAGGCGAGTGCGGCTTCTCTGACTGCTTCAGAATAGGTCGGGTGCGCATGGCAGGTTAAGGCCAGATCCTGAGCTGAGGCACCGAATTCCATTGCAACACAAATTTCGTGGATTAGGTCGCCAGCGGCTGGGCCAATAATATGTGCACCCAAAATGCGATCTGTGGTCTTGTCCGCTAGAATTTTTACAAACCCGTCTGCTGCAAAGTTGGCCTTGGCGCGGCCATTGCCCATGAAGTTGAATTTGCCAACCTTATAGGCACGACCCTGTTCCTTGAGTTGGTCTTCGGTAAGGCCGACACTGCCAACTTCAGGGTTTGTGTAAATGACCCCCGGAATGACATCATAGTTCACGTGACCATGTTTGCCGGCGATGACCTCGGCGGCTGCCATGCCTTCGTCTTCGGCTTTGTGGGCCAACATTGGGCCTTCGATCGCGTCACCAATCGCGTAAATGCCGGGAACAGTTGTCTGCCAATGCGCATCTGTTTTGATCTGACCGCGTTGGGTCATTTCAATGCCAAGCGCCTCTAGCCCAAGCCCGTCGGTAAAGGGCTTGCGGCCTGTTGCAACCAAAACCACATCCGCGTCAAGTTTATGATCAGAGTCATCCTTGCGCAGTTTGTAATTTACGCTTGCTTTGGTCTTTTTGGCGTCAACAGATTGCACGGCGGCACCCATGATGAAATTCATGCCTTGTTTCGCAAGAATGCGTTGGAAGGTTTTTTGAACTTCACTATCCATACCCGGAGTGATCTTGTCAAGGAATTCGATAACAGTAACTTCGGAGCCAAGGCGCGCGTAAACAGACCCAAGCTCAAGCCCAATGACGCCCGCACCAATCACGGCAAGTTTCTTGGGGATCTTGGGAAGGCTAAGAGCGCCTGTCGATGTCACAACGACTTCTTCGTCGATCTCTATTCCTGGAAGCGAGGATGGCTCGGAGCCAGAGGCGATGATGATATTCTTAGCGGTATGGATGTCGTCACCGACCTTAACTTGGCCAGCTGCAGGAATAGATCCCCAGCCCTTGAGCCAGTCGATCTTGTTCTTTTTGAACAAGAACTCAATCCCTTTTGTGTTACCGTCGATGGTTTCCGCCTTGTAGGCTTGCATCTGTTTCCAGTCCACTGAGGGAGATTTTCCCATCAACCCCATTTTGGTGAAGTTGTGTTCCGCCTCATGGAGCATATGAGAGGCGTGCAAGAGCGCCTTGGAGGGAATGCAGCCGACATTCAGGCAAGTGCCGCCAAGTGTTTCGCGGCCTTCAACGCAGGCCGTTTTTAGGCCCAGCTGAGCACAGCGAATTGCGGCAACATAGCCACCTGGGCCACCGCCGATTACGATCACGTCATAAGATGCCATTTGAATGTCCTTTCAAGGTCGTGTGGTTCGGTATGGGGCTCTGCCCCTCTTGGTCCGTCATTGCATTTTGGACCAATTCACCCCGGGATATTTGTGAAAAAGAAGAAGTCATAGAAGTGAGGAGATAAGCATGAGGGTTGTTGCACAGAGGCCTGTTGCCCAAATCAAGCTGCGCCAAGGAACCCAGCCGAACACATAGGCGGGGATGTATAAACATCGCGCGATGAGATAGGTCCACGAGCAGGCTTGTGTCAGAGGAGTTGATTTGTCTAAGAGTGTGATCGTCAGGACCGCGATTGTGAAGAGGATGAGCGCTTCGAAATGGTTGTTCATCGCGCGAAAGGTGCGGCCTGTTTTAACGGAGGCTTGTTCGATCAGGGGTGTTCCCAAACGTGCGGGATCTCTCGGTGACAGTGTCTTGCCAACCCCGAGTTCTATATTTGCAGGTACTGCCATCAGTGCGATTTGTCCGACCTGAAGTAATCCGGCGAGCGCGAGTACTGTTAGCTCAGTTGACATATCAAATCCTAGAATTGGCCCCACGCAAGGGGAGGTCTCTTGCGTGGGAGATGTGTCTTACAAATCCATGAGGAGACGGCGGGGATCCTCAAGCGCCTCTTTGACGCGGACAAGGAAGGTTACCGCGCCTTTGCCATCGACGATCCGGTGATCGTAGCTCAGTGCGAGATACATCATAGGACGAATGACAACTTGGCCATTGATCGCCATTGGACGATCTTGGATTTTGTGCATGCCCAAGATACCAGATTGAGGTGGGTTCAAAATGGGCGAGGACATCAAAGAGCCGTAAACACCGCCGTTCGAAATCGTGAAAGTGCCGCCTTGCATTTCCGCCATGGAGAGTTTGCCGTCGCGCGCGCGCTTGCCTTTTTCGGCGATTGCTTTTTCGATTTCAGAAAAGGACATTTTGTCGGCATCGCGGATCACAGGAACAACAAGACCTGTTGGCGTTCCAGCAGCGACGCCCATATGGACGAAGTTTTTGTAAACGATGTCCGTGCCGTCGATTTCTGCGTTCACTTCGGGCACCTCTTTCAAGGCATGACAGCAGGCTTTGGTAAAGAAGGACATAAAGCCAAGGCGGGCGCCGTGTTTCTTTTCAAAGATGTCTTTGTATTCTTTGCGAAGGGCCATCACTTCGGTCATGTCGACTTCGTTATAGGTGGTCAACATCGCGGCTGTGTTTTGGCTATCTTTGAGGCGCTTGGCGATTGTTTGACGCAAACGGGTCATTTTCACGCGCTCTTCACGCGATGCATCATCTGCTGAAGAGGCTGCGCGAGGGGCGGTTGGTGTTGGGGCCGCAGGAGCGGCAGCCGTTGCAACAGCGCGCGCGACATCATCTTTCATGACGCGACCGTCTTTGCCAGTGCCAGTGACCGCATCGCGAGAAAGGCCTGCTTCGGCCATTGCTTTTTTGGCCGATGGGGCATCTTCGATGTCTTTGCCTGCTGCTGCAGTTGGTGCAGGTGTGGAAACAGTTGGAGCTGCGCTTGATTGCACAGCGCCACCAATGACGGCGATCTTGGCATTTGCAGAGACTGTGTCGCCTTCGTTGGCAACAATCTCAGAGAGAACGCCAGCGGCAGGAGAGGGGACTTCGACAGAGACTTTGTCCGTTTCGAGTTCACACAGCATTTCGTCTTGTTCGACAGTGTCGCCAACTTTTTTGAACCAGGATGAGACAGTCGCCTCAGATACAGATTCGCCAAGTGTTGGAACCATAACGTCAACCGCATCGCTTGAGGCGGCTTTGGCGGCAGGGGCTGGCGCGGAGGCGGTTGCTGTTGCAACGCCGCCTTCAGTGATATTGGCTAAGAGCGCATCGACGCCGACTGTTGTGCCTTCGGCGGCGATGATATCCGTAAGAACACCAGCAGCGGGGGCAGGAACCTCAACCGTGACTTTGTCGGTCTCAAGTTCGCAGAGCATTTCATCCGCAGCAATTTGATCGCCAGGCTTCTTGAACCATGTGGCGACAGTCGCCTCTGTTACAGATTCACCGAGTGTTGGAACGCGTACTTCGGTCATGGGTTATTTCCCTTTTACTGTCAGCGCTTCGTCAATAAGCGCGGTTTGTTGTATTTTATGTTGTGAGGCCAAGCCTGTTGCAGGTGAAGCGCTCGTTGCGCGGCCGACATAGGTTGGGCGTGTGTGTTGAGCTTTGATGCGGGAGAGCACCCATTCAACATTCGGCTCCATGAAGGTCCATGCGCCTTGGTTTTTGGGCTCTTCTTGACACCAGGCCATTTCCGCTTGTGGGAAACGCTCCAGCTCTTTCATGGCTGAAATTGCTGGGAAGGGGTAGAATTGTTCGAACCGCAAGAGATAAACATCATCAAGACCGCGTGCATTCCGTTCCTCGAGAAGGTCATAGTACACCTTGCCAGAACACATCACGACGCGTTTGATTTTGTCGTCAGGGGCCAAAGTCAACTCAGAGTGACCTTTTTCGGCATCATCCCAGAGCACACGGTGGAACGAGGATCCATCTGTGAAATCTTCGGCATTCGAAATACACATTTTGTGTCGTAGCAATGATTTTGGCGTCACCAAGATCAATGGTTTGCGGAAGGAGCGATGCAATTGACGGCGCAAGATGTGGAAATAGTTCGCAGGCGTTGAACAATTGGCGACGATCCAGTTGTCCTGACCACACATTTGCAAGAACCGCTCTAGGCGCGCAGAGGAATGCTCTGGGCCTTGGCCTTCGAAGCCATGTGGCAAGAGGACAGTCAGACCTGACATCCGCAACCATTTGCTTTCACCAGAGCTGATGAATTGGTCGAACATGATTTGAGCGCCATTGGCAAAATCGCCAAACTGGGCTTCCCAAAGCACGAGCGCATTGGGTTCAGATAGGGAGTAGCCATATTCAAAGCCCAAAACTGCATATTCAGACAACATGGAGTCGATGACTTCATATTTGGCTTGGCCCGGGCGGATATTGTTGAGGGGATAGTACCGCTCTTCTGTTTCTTGGTTCACAAGTCCAGAATGCCGTTGGCTAAAGGTGCCGCGTGTTGCATCCTGACCAGACAGGCGCACAGGATAGCCTTCTGTTGCCAGTGAACCAAACGCTAAGGCTTCTGCCGTGGCCCAGTCAAAACCTTTGCCGCTTTCGAACATTTTCTTTTTGCTCTCAAGCAAACGACCTACAGTTTTATGCAGAGGAAACCCGTCTGGCGCGGTACTGAGCGCACGGCCAACATCGCTGAGCGTTTCCGCAGAAATGGAGGTTTGGCCGCGCTGATATTCTTCTTTGTTGCGATCAAGGTGCGACCAACGGCCATCCAGCCAATCCGCTTTGTTCGGCTTATATTCTTTCCCAGCTTCGAATTCATCGCTTAGGAAGGCTTGGAAGGAGGCTTTCATATCCTCAATCTCACCTTCTGGGATGAGGCCGTCTTTGACCAAGCGATCTGTATAAAGCGCAAGCGTTGTCTTTTGCTTTTTGATTTTGTTGTACATGAGCGGGTTGGTGAACATCGGCTCGTCGCCTTCGTTGTGACCAAACCGGCGATAACAGAAGATATCGAGAACAACGTCTTTTTGGAATTTCTGACGGAATTCAGTTGCCACTTTCGCCGCATGAACAACCGCTTCTGGATCGTCGCCATTCACATGAAAAATCGGCGCCTCAACCATCAAAGCGATATCTGTTGGATAAGGCGAGCTTCGTGAGAAGTGCGGCGCAGTTGTAAACCCGATTTGGTTGTTCACAACGATATGCATTGTCCCGCCGGTTTTATGTCCAACCAAGCCAGACAAGCCAAAACATTCCGCAACAACACCTTGGCCCGCAAAGGCCGCGTCACCGTGCAACAAAAGCGGAAGAACAGAGGTGCGGTCTTTATCGCCTAATTGTTCTTGTTTTGCGCGCACTTTGCCGAGAACAACAGGGTTAACCGCCTCAAGGTGCGATGGGTTCGCTGTCAACGACAAGTGTACCGTATTTCCGTCAAATTCACGATCAGACGAGGCGCCGAGGTGGTATTTCACGTCCCCTGAGCCATCAACATCCTCAGGCTTAAATGACCCGCCTTGGAATTCGTTGAAAATGGCACGATATGGCTTGCTCATGACGTTTGCCAATACAGACAAACGTCCACGGTGCGGCATACCAATCACGATATCTTTAACACCAAGAGCGCCGCCACGCTTAATGATTTGCTCCATTGCTGGAATAAGGCTTTCACCACCGTCCAGACCAAACCGTTTCGTGCCCATGTATTTCACATGCAGGAATTTCTCAAAACCTTCGGCCTCAACCAATTTGTTCAGAATGGCTTTGCGGCCTTCACGGGTGAATGTGATTTCTTTGCCTAAACCTTCGATACGCTCTTTGAGCCAGCTTGCTTGTTCTGGGTCAGAGATATGCATGTACTGAAGCGCAAAAGTGCCGCAATATGTGCGCCGCACGATATCAATGATTTGGCGCATTGAGGCAATCTGAAGCCCCAAAACATTGTCGATGAAAATCGGGCGATCCATGTCAGCTTCGGTAAAGCCGTAGGATTTCGGATCAAGCTCTGGATGCGGTGTCTGATCCCGCATGCCTAATGGATCAAGATCAGCAACGAGGTGACCCCGAATACGGTGCGCGCGAATGATCATGATGGCCCGGATGCTATCCAAAACTGCGCGTTTGATGGCTTCGTCTGAAACTTCTACGCCTTTTTCGGTCGCTTTTTCTTTGATCTTTTTGCCTGCTGAATTTGCCTCAGCAGGGGCGGGCGCCCATTCACCTGTTAAAGCGGCGGTCCAATCGTCATTGGGCTGCGGCGGCCAATCGGCGCGCGCCCAAGAGGGACCAGCTGCTTCGCGTTTTACGCTGACGTCATCGTCGCCCATTGCGCGGAAGAATTCCTGCCACGCCGCATCAACGGCATTTGGGTCATTCGCATATTGCGCATACATCTGTTCCAGATATTCAGCATTATGGCCCTGCATAAAGCTTGAGGCATGAAGTTGGTCGTTTGGAGAATGGTCGTTCATGTTAGATATCCCGGATGGGGTTTCACTTATGGGGGAAACCCCGCCTGTAGCAGGCGAGGTTTATAATATGCTTAACCGATGGCCTTAAGGACAGCTTCGCCCAAACCTGCAGGGCTATCTGCAACGATGATGCCAGCAGATTGCATCGCTTCGATTTTGTCCTCTGCGCCACCTTTGCCGCCGGCTACAATCGCGCCTGCGTGACCCATGCGACGACCAGGAGGAGCCGTGCGACCCGCGATGAAACCAGCTGTTGGTTTCCAACGGCCTTTTTTCTTTTCATCGGCTAGGAACTGTGCGGCTTCTTCTTCGGCGGATCCGCCGATTTCACCGATCATGATGATGCTTTCGGTTTCATCATCGGCCAAGAACCACTCCAATACATCAATGTGCTCTGTGCCTTTGATAGGATCACCACCGATACCAACACAGGTTGATTGACCCAAGCCCACATCAGATGTCTGCTTTACCGCTTCGTATGTCAGTGTGCCAGAGCGGGACACAACGCCAACAGAGCCGCGACGGTGGATGTGACCCGGCATAATGCCGATTTTACAGGCATCAGGTGTGATCACACCGGGGCAGTTTGGCCCAATCAATTTGGAGTTTGAATTTTCCAAAGCACGCTTGACCTTGGCCATATCCAAAACAGGAATGCCTTCGGTGATACACACGATCAATTCCATTTCGGCGTCAATCGCTTCAAGGATGGAGTCCGCCGCAAAGGGAGGAGGCACATAGATCACAGATGCGTTCGCTTCGGTGACGTGCTTGGCTTCGTGGACAGAGTTGAACACAGGCAAATCAAGGTGCGTTTGACCGCCCTTGCCTGGTGTCACACCGCCGACCATTTTGGTGCCATAAGCAATCGCTTGCTCAGAGTGGAATGTACCTTGGGATCCTGTGAAACCTTGGCAGATGACTTTGGTATTTTCGTTTACGAGAACTGCCATTTTCTTATCCCTTCACCGCTTTTACGATCTTCTCAGCGCCGTCTTTGAGGTTGTCAGCTGCGATAACGTCTAGGCCAGAGGTGTTGATGATTTCTTTACCCTGCTCGACGTTCGTGCCTTCTAGACGAACAACGAGTGGAACCTGAAGGCCAACTTCTTTGACCGCGGCAACAACGCCCTCGGCGATGACGTCACAGCGCATGATGCCGCCGAAGATGTTCACGAGAATGCCTTTAACGTTCGGATCAGAGGTAATGATCTTGAAGGCTTCCGTGACCTTTTCTTTAGTCGCGCCGCCACCAACATCGAGGAAGTTCGCAGGTTCAGCACCATAGAGTTTGATGATGTCCATCGTTGCCATGGCAAGACCCGCACCATTGACCATACAGCCAATTTCACCATCAAGGGCGATGTAGTTGAGGTCATATTTTGACGCTTCAAGCTCTTTGGGATCTTCTTCTGTTGTATCGCGCAATTCGGCGATATCGGCGTGGCGATAAACGGCGTTTCCGTCAAATCCAACCTTCGCATCAAGCACCTTGAGATCGCCGCTATCAGACACGATCAATGGGTTGATTTCGAGCATTTCCATGTCTTTTTCAGTGAACGCTTGGTACAACTGACCCATCAGCTTAACGCATTGTTTCACTTGCGCCCCTTCAAGGCCGAGTGAAAACGCGATGCGGCGACCGTGGTAGGCTTGATAGCCCGTTGCTGGATCGACTGAGAAGGATAGGATTTTCTCTGGTGTGGCTGCGGCCACTTCTTCGATGTCCATGCCACCTTCTGTGGAGCAGACGAAGGAAATGCGAGAGGTTTGACGATCTACCAAAAGAGCAAGGTAAAGTTCGCGTTCGATGCCAGAACCCGCTTCGATATAGACGCGGTTGACTTGCTTGCCCGCTGGTCCAGTTTGGTGCGTGACCAATGTGCGACCGAGCATTTTCTTGGCTTCTTGGGCGGCTTCTTCCACAGACTTGGCTAGGCGGACACCGCCTTTTTCACCAGCGTCAGCTTCTTTGAACGACCCTTTGCCGCGTCCACCTGCGTGGATCTGCGCTTTGACGACCCAAAGAGGTCCGTCCATTTCGCCGGCTGCTGTTTTTGCGTCCTCTGCCTTGAGGACAATACGTCCATCAGACACAGGGGCGCCATAAGTGCGAAGAAGTGCCTTCGCCTGATATTCATGGATGTTCATGAAACTCGTCCCGTTTTGCTTCGTTTAGATGCGTGTACTCTTAGTTCAACGGGCTTCGGAACTGTTTTTTTAGTAAAAGGTAGAAATTTAGTATGATTTGGGTATTTTGTGATCACATGATTTTTGCGTGTGATCACAAAAATGCGTTAGTATATTCTCGCCTTACAATAGTCGTGTTGTAACAGAGAATAGTCGATTCTTGTGAACCGCGAACTTGAAATGAAAAAAAGCCCGTGCTAATTAGCCGGGCTTTTCTCTAGATCTAATTGGCTTATGCGAGTGAGCCGTCGATGCCTTTGCAGGCCTCAACCAAACCTTTGACTGCATCAACGGATTTGTCGAACATGGCTTGCTCGTCTTTGTTCATTTTGATGTTGACGATTTTCTCGATACCACCGGCACCGATGATTGTCGGAACGCCAACATACATGCCTTTAAGACCTAATTCACCATCGCAATATGCGGCACATGGCAACAGGCGTTTTTGGTCTTTCAAATAGGCTTCAGCCATTTCGATCGCAGATGTTGCAGGGGCGTAGAACGCAGATCCTGTTTTCAACAAACCAACGATCTCAGCACCGCCATCACGGGTGCGTTGGATGATTGCATCCAATTTGTCCTGAGTTGTCCAGCCCATGTCCACAAGGTCAGGCAATGGAATACCCGCAACCGTGGAATAGCGCGCCAATGGCACCATTGTGTCACCGTGGCCACCCAATACGAATGCAGTTACATCGCGCATAGAAACGTTGAATTCTTCTGCCAAGAAGTGGCGGAAGCGTGCGGAGTCTAGGACACCCGCCATGCCGCAGACTTTGTGGTGTGGCAAGCCTGAGAATTCACGAAGCGCCCATACCATCGCATCAAGCGGGTTTGTGATACAAATTACAAATGCGTTTGGCGCATGGGCTGCGATGCCTTCGCCAACAGATTTCATGACTTTCAGGTTGATGCCCAAGAGGTCATCACGGCTCATGCCTGGCTTGCGGGCAACACCAGCTGTTACGATACAAACATCTGCGCCTGCGATATCGGCATAGTCGTTTGTTCCTTTGAACGACCCATCAAACCCTTCGGCGGGGCCGGACTCGGCGATGTCGAGGGCTTTGCCCTGCGGTGTGCCTTCTGCGATATCGAAAAGAACGACATCGCCCAATTCTTTGATCGCTGCGAGGTGGGCCAATGTGCCACCAATTTGTCCTGCGCCGATAAGGGCGATTTTTGCTTTGGCCATGGAAATTCTCCGGTCCTTTGATTTACTCGCGCACTGGGTAGTCCTTTCCGAGCTCTGACGCAAGAGTGCTGCGTTGCGGCGCAAAAGGACAATTCCCTTGTGTTAGCGATCTCGGTTGCCGTAAATACGAGCAACGGCATAGAATTTTTGGAAAACAAAACGTGATAACGGACCCAGTATTTTTTGCGATTGCTGCGCTTGCCGTTGTCTTTGCAGGCATTTCCAAAGGAGGATTTGGCTCTGGTGCGGCGTTTGCAGCAGGGGCGATTCTCGCGACAGTCATTGATCCTGGGCAAGCAATTGGAATAATGTTGCCGCTTTTAATGTTGATGGATGTTACCAGCTTGAAACCCTACTGGGGCAAGTGGCAAAGGCGCGAATCATGGCTTATGATTATCGGTGCCCTGCCTGGAATTGCCCTCGGCGCATTCGTTTATAATCAAGTGAACGCAGACGTCTTTCGGATAATGTTAGGGATCATGGCGCTTGCTTTTGTGATTTGGCAGTGGATGCAGAGGGCTGGCCTCATTGGTCGGCTCAAAAATGAACCCCCAGATTGGGTCGGTTTGATGGCAGGGGGAGCCTCTGGATTTACGAGCTTTATCAGCCATGCGGGTGGCCCGCCCGCAGCGATTTATTTGTTGTCCAAAAATCCTACCAAGACGGAATATCAGGCGTCAACAGTCGTGATCTTTTGGGTTATCAACATGATCAAGGCGGTTCCTTATGCCTTTCTCGGATTATTTAGTCTTGAGACGTTGACCTTAGATTTGCTCTTGGCGCCTTTTGCCTTTTTGGGTGTTTGGCTTGGGGTCATCGGGCATAAAATCATCTCAGATCGGCTCTTTTTTGGGCTGACTTACGTTTTACTTGCGCTCACGGGTGTCCGTCTCATTTGGATTGCCGTTGCGTGACTTGCTGCGCTGCGGCAAAAATGTGCTTGAAGTTTTATTTTTAAAATGCCTATTTTGGCGCAACTTTATTGCGGAGAAGAAAAATGGATCACTCAAATCGCCCGTTTCGTTCGGTTCTATATATTCCAGGGTCAAAAGATCGGGCCTTGGACAAAGCGCGCGGTTTGCCTGTTGATGCTATTATTTTTGATCTTGAGGACGCGGTCACGCCTGACGCCAAAATCGACGCGCGCGACACATTGAAAGCGGCGCTTGCTGAAGGCGGGTATGGGAATCGTTTTAGAATTATTCGGATCAACGGTTTGGATACGGCATGGGGCGAAGGGGATATTGCCGCGCTTAAGGACGTCGAGGTGGATGCATTCCTCGTGCCCAAAGTGAATTCTGCGAGCGATGTTCAGGATGTCGTGGATAGATTGGGCAATGACACCCCGATTTGGGCCATGATGGAAACGCCTTTAGGAATCATGAACGCTTTGGAAATTGCCGCGCATCCGCAACTGACGGGCTTTGTGGCGGGCACGAATGATTTGGCCAAGGAATTAAATTGCCGCACCCGCGCAGATCGCTTGCCGATGCAGATGTCGCTTCAAACTATATTGCTTGCGGCGAGGGCTCATAATGTGGTCGCGATAGACGGCGTATATAACCAATTCAAGGACGAAGAGGGCCTCAGCCTCGAATGCGAGCAGGGTCGTGACTTGGGCTTTGATGGCAAGACATTAATCCATCCAGCTCAGATTGAGATTGCCAATACGTCCTTTGCGCCCTCAGAAATTGAACTAGAAACTGCTCGGCGGCAAATCGCTGCTTTTGAAGAAACTGAAGCTTCTGGCCAAGGGGTTGCAGTTGTCGATGGTAAAATTGTTGAAAACCTGCATGTTGAAACTGCAAAGAAAACGTTGGCAAAAGCAGAGGCTATTGCCGCATTAACAGCGGAGTAAAACATGACACTACTAATTTTAGGGATGATCCTTTGGATCGTGCCCCACTTGTTGAAACGAGTCACACCAGATTTTCGGGCCTCATTGGGCGACAAGGGCCGTGGCGTGATTGCCCTTTTGTTGGGTGTTGGGCTCGTTCTCATTATCGTTGGCTATCGGATGGCAGACACGATCCCAGTTTGGTCGCCCCCTTCCTTTTTCGTTCACATCAATAACCTTCTTATGGTTGTCGCAGTCGCAGTTTTTGCGATGGCACACACCAAGGGTCGCCTGCGCGGTCGGATGCGGCATCCCATGCTGGCATCAGTAAAGCTTTGGGCCTTTGCTCACTTGTTGGTTAATGGGGATTTAGCATCCATCATCTTGTTCGGTGGCATGTTGGCTTGGGCTGTTGTGAGTGTCATTTTGATCAACAAGCAAACCACTTGGGATCGTCCAGCCCCAGGTGATAAAGGTCGCGACTGGTTATTCGTTGCAATCACCGTCGGTGTGTTTGCCGTAATCGTTGGCATTCACATGGCGCTTGGCGTCAATCCATTCCCGGGGTGATCGCATGGCACAGTTATACCGTCTTCTGACAGAAGAGGATACATCTGCGTTTTGCCACAAAGTGAACTTGGCCTTGTCGAAAGGGTGGGAGCTTTATGGTGACCCATCCTACGCTTTTGATCAGAGCAATGGCAAAATGCGCTGCGCTCAAGCTGTTATAAAAACAGTGGATGCAGACTATTCAGAAGACATGAAACTAGGAGAGCAGTAATGGCAAAAACCAATGCGGGCCGATTTTTTGAAGATTATACAATTGGTCAAGTCATTGATCATGCGGTTCCAAGAACCGTGTCGGGAGGAGAGCGTGCGCTGTATCACGCTCTTTATCCGATGCGGCATGCTTTGTATTCTTCGGATGAATTTGCCCGCAACTGCGGTTTGCCGCGCTCACCTATTGACGATCTCGCGGCCTTTCATGTCATTTTTGGCAAGTCAGTCCCTGATATTTCGCTGAACGCCGTGGCAAACCTTGGCTACGGCGAGGGGCGTTGGCTCAAGCCCGTTTATGAAGGCGATACACTGAGATCCTCCTCAGAAGTCATTGGTTTGAAACAGAATTCAAATGGCAAAACTGGGGTTGTCTATGTACGCACCCGTGGCATGAACCAGCACGATGACGTCGTTATGGAATATGTCCGCTGGGTCATGGTGCGCAAAAACGACTTGGACGCGCCTGCACCCGAAACTGTCATTCCTGATTTGAAATCAGCGCTGGACCCAGAAGATTTGGTTTTGGCCGACGGTTTGAATTTCGCCAATTACGATTTTGGACAATCTGGCGAAGCGCATCGCTGGGGCGATTATGAGATTGGCGAAAAAATTGATCACGTCGATGGCGTGACGATCGAAGAAGCGGAACATATGATGGCCACACGGCTGTGGCAGAACACAGCCAAGGTGCATTTTGACGCCACATTCCGCCCCGATGGTCAGAGGTTGATCTATGGGGGGCATGTAATTTCGATGGCGCGGGCCTTGTCGTTTAACGGGTTAGCGAATGCCCAAATGATTGTGGGATTGAATTCGGGCGCTCATGCGAACCCCTGTTTTGCCGGCGACACAATCACCGCATGGTCCGAAGTTTTGGACAAGGCCGATACTGCCGTCGAGGGTGTCGGGGCGCTTCGCTTGCGACTGGTTGCGCGCAAAGACAAGTCAGTTGTTGATTTAAAAGACGAGAATGGCAAATATAACCCTGCGGTATTGTTAGATTTAGATTATTGGGCGCTCTGCCCGAAGTGAGGGATTATGAAGCTGTCTATTTTGGGTCTTGTTATGGCGGCATCTGTTGGGTCGGGTGTCGCGCCTGAAGAGAATGAGTTTGTCATTTCGAATTTGGCCTCTGTCCTCTATCATGAATTGGGGCATGCAATCATTGATCAAATGCAGCTTCCGATTTTTGGCCAAGAAGAGGATGCTGCGGATGTCTTGTCGGTTCTCTTGATTGATAGGCTGTATCAAGAAGAAAACGCGCAAGCCGTTGCCTATGATGCCGCCTTTGGATTTGACGCAGAAGCGCAGAGCCAACCCATATTTTGGGACACGCATGGCCCAGATGAACAGCGGTATTTCAATTTGATCTGTCTGTTCTATGGCGCAAATCCTGATGAGCGTGATGACTTGGCCCAAGAGCTCGGATTGCCCGAAGAGAGAGCGATCAGTTGCGAAGAAGAATTCGAAATTGCCAACGATAGCTGGGGTCCCGTTCTCGATGAGATGGCAGAGCTCAAAGGGCAGTTGGTCTACAAAGGACCGGAAGCTGGCCTCTATGCTGAATTTCTATCTCAAGAGGTAGGATTTTTGGCCGAACAGTTCCGTTTTCCAATTGATATTGATGTAAAACTAGAGGATTGCGGCGAGGCAAATGCTTATTATGATCTGCAAGATCAATCTATCACTATGTGCTCAGAGTTCGAAGGCCATTTGAGAGAGCAATTTAGCAATTTTTGATGTAATCCACGGTGGCGTTTAGGGCTAAAATGAATCAAATTTTAATTGTAAAATTTGAAGGGAAAATTTTGTGATCACTTGATATATTTATGTGATCACAAAGAGTGATATATGATATTTTTTAGCGCTAACTCTATCAATGCCACTAGTCTTGTCGTTAAAACGAAGTAAGACGTATTATAGATGATTATCCGAAGTGTACAATTGTACACAACACATGTGAACCGAAAGGCTGGACTTAATGGCTGACGTGAACCGTGGCAATCGCCCACTGTCCCCCCATTTGACGATTTATCGTCCCCAACTTACCTCTATGACATCGATCTTTGTGCGCATCACAGGCAATGCTTTGATTGTTGGCGCTCTTTTATCGATCTGGTGGTTGCTCTCTGCGGCGACCTCGCCAGAATATTTTGCAGTTGCTAATGCGGTCATGACCAGCTGGTTTGGCAAACTTGTCATGCTCGGAACCATTTGGGCGATTTGGTATCACACCCTTGGCGGCGTGCGTCACTTGATCTGGGACAATGCTGTTGGACTTGATTTGCCAACGGCCTATAAATTGGGGTGGGCCGTCGTGATCGGGTCCTTTGTTTTGACAGCTTTGACTGTCATCGTTTTATAAGGAGGCTGCAATGCGTTATTTAACAGACCGCAAACGCGCCGTAGGCATGGGCAGTGCTAAGTCAGGGACTGCACATTTTTGGGCTATGAAAGTTAGCTCAGTGGCGCTTTTGATCTTGATCCCGCTCTTTGTCTTTACATTCGGATCCGTTGTTGGTGAAAGCCACGACACAGTCACCGCTTATTTTGCACGGCCGTTTCCTGCAATCATTGCCGCTTTGACAATCATCGTTGGGCTAGAGCATTTCCAATCTGGCGCTCAGGTTTTGATCGAAGATTACGTTCACGGCTTGGCTCAAAAAATCACAATCATTCTCGTCAAATGCTTGGCCTATGGCGCAATGGCAACTGGCTTGTTCGCAATCGCGAAGATGGCACTCTAAGAGGCAAAGATAATGGCAGCTTACACTTACGAAACTCATGATTACGACGTCGTTGTTGTTGGTGCTGGCGGCGCTGGTCTCCGTGCGACGCTCGGCATGGCGGAACAAGGCCTGCGCACAGCCTGTGTGACCAAGGTTTTCCCAACACGCTCGCACACAGTTGCGGCACAGGGCGGTATTGCGGCATCTTTGTCGAACATGGGGCCAGATCATTGGCAATGGCACATGTATGACACGGTCAAAGGCTCTGACTGGTTGGGTGACACCGATGCGATGGAATACCTCGCACGCGAAGCTCCAAAAGCGGTTTATGAATTGGAACATTACGGCGTTCCCTTTAGCCGCACAGAAGAGGGCAAGATTTATCAACGTCCCTTTGGCGGACACACAACTGAATTTGGCGAAGGCCCAGCCGTTCAGCGAACCTGTGCCGCAGCTGACCGTACAGGTCATGCGATTTTGCACACGCTTTATGGCCAGTCCCTCAAAAACAACGCGGAATTCTACATCGAATATTTCGCCATTGATTTGATCCTGACCGACGGCAAATGCACAGGCGTTGTCTGTTGGAAGCTTGATGACGGAACAATGCACATCTTTAACGCTAAAATGGTTGTTTTGGCGACGGGTGGGTACGGTCGTGCCTATTTCAGCGCAACATCTGCGCATACCTGTACAGGTGACGGTGGTGGCATGGTCGCCCGCGCGGGTCTTCCTTTGCAAGATATGGAATTCGTTCAGTTCCACCCAACAGGCATTTATGGCTCAGGGTGTTTGATTACTGAAGGTGCGCGTGGTGAAGGTGGATACTTGACCAACTCAGAAGGCGAGCGGTTCATGGAACGCTATGCGCCCCACTACAAAGACCTTGCACCTCGGGATTACGTCTCACGGTGTATGACAATGGAGGTCCGCGAGGGACGTGGTGTCGGTGATGGTTCCGATCACATTCATTTGAATCTCAGCCACCTTCCTGCGGACGCATTGGCAGAACGGCTTCCTGGTATTTCTGAATCTGCGAAAATTTTCGCAGGTGTGGATGTCACCAAAGAGCCGATCCCTGTTATCCCAACGGTTCACTACAATATGGGCGGTATTCCGACCAACTATTGGGGTGAGGTCCTCAACCCAAGTGCGGATGATCCAAATGCAATAGTACCAGGCCTGATGGCTGTGGGCGAAGCTGGATGTGCTTCTGTGCATGGGGCGAACCGTCTTGGATCAAACTCCTTGATCGACTTGGTGGTCTTTGGTCGCGCGGCAGCAATTCGTGCAGGCCAAGTGGTTGATCCCGCGACTGCTGTTCCATCTACAAATCAGGCCGAAGTCGACAAAGCGATGGATCGTTTTGATGGTCTACGTCATGCAACTGGCACCATGTCGACTGCTGAGCTTCGTCTTGAAATGCAAAAGACGATGCAAGCGGACGCCGCCGTGTTCCGGACGTCAAAAACAATGTCCGAAGGCAAAGACAAGATGACGGCCATTGCGGGCAAAATGGATGACATCAAGGTCATGGATCGCAGCCTTGTCTGGAACTCAGATTTGATGGAAACATTAGAATTGACCAACTTGATGCCAAACGCTTTGGCGACGATTGTTGGCGCTGAAGCGCGTAAAGAAAGCCGTGGCGCACATGCGCATGAGGATTTCACGACGCGTGATGATGAAAACTGGCGTGTTCACACAATTGGTCGCGTTGAGGGCAACACAGTTGACCTTAGCTATCGTCCGGTCGTCGTGGATCCGCTGACAACCGAAGGAGAGGGCGGTATCTCACTTGAGAGGATCGCTCCTAAAACAAGGACTTTCTAGGTATGGGTAAATGGGGTGCGATTTTTGGTTTGGTTTTTGTTGCAGGCTGTACAGCCGCAACAGGAGCCGCAGAGGATGTTGCGCGTGACGCAGCAAAAGGTGTGGTAAATAGTGCGGTCGCGAGTCAATTCCCTGGATTGGATGCGACGATGGTGACGGACTGTATCATTGATAACGCGTCCATGAACGAAGTCTTCATGATCGCCCGTGATACCGTAACCACGCCAAGTGCGGAAACGCTGACTCTCGTATCCGAAATCGCAGCTCGCCCTGCAACAATTCAGTGTTTTACTGAAAAAAGTAAATCTTTGATCGGTCTCTAAGGATAGGAATGACACAAGCATCGGCACATACTGACACTGTGAAGCGTACATCTGTGCGGTTGATGTGTCTTGCCACTCATCACAAGGGGGGCACGATTTGGATGAAGCAAATCGTAAAGTCTTTGTCGATGGCTTGGAACATACCGTGGATTGGAATTTGGTCAGAACGACAGCTCGGCGCGATCCCAGATCAAGGGGCCGCGCTTTTGGTGAATTGGAACGGATATTTCCCGACGCAAGTTTGGGACAACCCTGATGCGGCCTTTGTGCATGTAATCCGTGACCCAAGAGATATCCTTTTGTCTGGGTGCCAGTATCATCACTATGCAGGTCCGAAAGGCGAAAGGTTTTTGCACAGGCCTTTGGATCGGTATGATGGGTTGACCTACCAAGAAAAACTGAACTCAATTGATCTTTATGACGACAAACTCTTGTTTGAAATGGAGGGCAAGCATGCGGATACCGTCGCAGAAATGCGCGCATGGCCTGTTGATGGTCCATCCTCTGTCACACTGCGCTACGAAGATTTGATGGGTGACACAGAGGCTCGGTTGTTTTCCGACGGTATCAAGGTTTGGCAATTGGATGAAACCTCAACACTCGATGCGGCAGCGGCGTTTTATTCAAATAGCCTATTTGGTGGGGCCGCTGATACAAATCAACGGGTTGCGCAGCATGTTCAATCTGGCTCGCAAAATAGATGGATGCGCGAAATGCCGCGCTCCGTTGGCGAAAAATACGCTGAACATTTTGGTCAAGATTTGATTGATCTTGGCTATGAAAAAGATACTTCATGGGTGGAAAAACTACCCGAAACTTCAACTCCATTCGCAATTAAGGCACCAACTGGTGCCGCGAATGCTACAGTACACTGACACGCTAGGCAGGTAACGATATGGTTCAACTGACGCTTCCTAAGAATTCACGCATCAAAACTGGTAAAACGTGGCCAAAGCCTGCAGGGGCGACCAACCTTCGCAAGTTCCAAATCTATCGTTGGTCCCCAGACGATGGTGAAAATCCAACAGTGGATACCTATTTCGTTGATATGGATACCTGCGGTCCTATGGTTTTGGATGCTTTGATCAAAATCAAGAATGAAATTGATCCAACATTGACGTTCCGCCGCTCATGTCGTGAGGGGATTTGTGGATCCTGCGCGATGAACATTGATGGGATCAACACGCTCGCCTGTATCTATGGCATGGATGAGATCAAAGGGGATGTGAAGATTTATCCGCTTCCGCATATGCCTGTTGTTCGCGACCTTATTCCAGATTTGACCCATTTCTATGCACAGCACGCGTCTATCATGCCGTGGCTTGAAACAAAAACAAACCGTCCCGCTAAAGAGTGGAAGCAATCCATTGAGGATCGCAAGAAGCTCGATGGGCTCTATGAATGTGTGATGTGTGCGTCTTGCTCTACATCCTGCCCGTCCTATTGGTGGAATGGCGATCGGTACCTTGGACCAGCAGCCCTCTTGCATGCCTATCGTTGGATCATCGATAGCCGCGATGAAGCGACCGGAGAGCGTTTGGATGAATTGGAAGATCCGTTCAAACTATACCGCTGTCACACGATTATGAATTGCGCGAAGACGTGCCCAAAGGGATTGAACCCTGCGAAAGCGATTGCGGAAATCAAGAAGATGATGGTGGAACGGACTATTTAAGGGTTTGGGGGCTCTGCCCCCTTGGCCTTGGGCCAATTCCCCCGGGATATTTTGAGACAAAAAATGAGTGGCTTCGGCCACTTTTTTTATGTGGTGAGATGGGATTAAGTGTCATACAAAGTTGAGACCACATTTTAAGAGGCTGAGCTATGACAGATATACCGACCGATGCAGAGGCGCGCCGCGCCGTTGAGCCCGTTATTTGTTACCCTAATCATACCTTGCCACAGGCGGATTTGGCGTTGTATCGCCATGCACGGGCGGAAGCGACGAAGATTGCTGAAGTCCTTGCGCATCCGCGGGATGCAGCCTGTTTTGAGGTGAAGGCGGGGCAGTTTTTTCGGATATCGTCGGTAGAGGGGCCACAGGTTGGCGACTTGAACCTTTGGAATGCGAATGATTTGAACGAGCGGTTTTATTCTGGGAAAACCCGAGCTCTTCATGGCACGCACATCAGTACGGGCGAAAGGATGTGGTCAAGTTTTCCTAATTTGCGGCCAATGGCGACAATCGTACATGATACGTTAGAGTGGTATGGGATCGATACATTTGGCGGGTCCGTGCATGATGTCATAGGAACGCGGTGTGATCCCTATACGGGGAATTTGCTATCGGATGTGCAGTATCACCACTGTTGTCATTCCAACTTGACCCGCGCTCTTGCGGATCATTTGGGGATCTCGTTGCAAGAGGCTGAACCACATGTTCATGATGTTTTGAATGTGTTTATGTGTACTGGGTTCACACGGGACACTGGTCAGTATTTCATGAAAGCGAGCCCAGTGCGTCCCGGGGATTACTTGGAGTTTTTTGCGGAAATTGATCTACTGGGTGCCTTGTCGGCCTGTCCGGGTGGGGATTGTTCGAGTGAACATACAAGCGATACGGCACAGTGTTTTCCCTTGCTTATTGAGGTGTTCGAACCGCTTGCTGGGCGCTTGGATGGATGGACTGGTCCTGAGAAGAACGGATATGATGGTTCACATGGGCGTTAAGGGGCAGGATAAGCGATAATGCCGCCTGCGTAGACTATGTCCCGTGTCGCGCCGTGAAACCCAGCGATGAGTTGATCTGCGAATATATCGCCCGCTATTGCGCCGTCGGCGCCTTTGTAGGTGACGTGTCCCGTGATTTCAGTGTCTTCGAAGCTTGCATCGAGGGTGAGAGTGTCTGTCGTCGCAGAGAGTGAACTATTTGCGAAATCGGCGACGACGGTGATTTCTTGCGTCTCAGCAGTCGGCGTTCCTACGAGGTGGAAAACATTCGGCGATGTCTCTTCTGTTGAAATAGCTTCGACCGCTCGGACGCTATATTGACCAATGTAGGAGGCAGACTGTTGAATGGGTTGCAGATTGGTGGGGGCAAAAGACCGACCTGCCATTGCTATAAACTTGGTAGAGCTGTTAGGATCGACGCCAGCGGCAAAGCTGACGATATTTCCGTTCACATCAGATAGGGTTTCCGTACAAGGTGACGGGTCGCATCCAACGGGTGGGTTGGAGAATGCCCCCTCCGACACATCCGAAAAGGTTGAATATGTGATCTCTAAATCGTCAATTGAAACGGGTGCGATGGTTGGTTCGGAACGACTACAGGCAGACAGCCATGTCGTTACCACAGCTATCAGCCCCCATTTCACCACATTTGAACTCATATAGTCTTGCACCAGCCTGCCATATCGGTCTGAGTCATGTCTGACAATAGGATCGGTAAGGTGACGTTACTCACCTTTTGGCGAAAGCGGCCTCAAGGGCAATTTCAACCATATCCCCAAAGGATGACTGGCGTTCATCTGATGGCAAAGCTTCCCCTGTTTGGAGGTGGTCTGACACCGTTAACACGGCCAGAGCACGGCATCCATAACGGGCCGCAAGATTATATAATTCCGCGGCTTCCATTTCGACGGCCAAAATTCCATGCCGTGTCATTTGCTCGTTTAGGTCGGGACGCTCATCGTAAAAGACGTCGGACGAATAAATTCCGCCAACATGTGTTGTGCAGTCTTTGTTATGAGCGGCTTGTTCTGCTGCTTGGAGGAGGCTGTAATCTGCACATGGAGCAAAATTCAGCTCTTTGAAGATACCAGAGGATGGTGTGGACAGTGTTGACGCCGTCATTGCCAATATCACATCGCGAATGCCGACATGAGGCTGCATCCCTCCGCATGATCCAATACGGATAAGTGTTTTTGCACTAAAATCCCGAATGAGTTCGTTCACATAGATCGAGAGGGACGGCATCCCCATGCCTGAGCCGTGAATGGTGACGGCGTTTCCTTTGTAGGTCCCTGTATAACCGAGCATGCCACGAACGTCATTGACCAAGCGTGCATCCTCAAGAAAGGTTTCCGCCGCCCATTTTGCGCGAAGGGGATCACCCGGAAGAAGGACAGTTTCTGCGATATCGCCGGGCTCTGCGCCAATGTGAACAGTCATTTGGAAAAACTCCTATCGGTTATATTTGATAAAGGGGGTTACTTTGGCAACGCGGTCATAGAGGTGGCGCGCAGTGTGATTGAACTCTTGGGTGAGCCAGTACACGTTGGGTGTTCCGTTGGCATCTGCCTTGTCATAAACAGCTTGGATGAGAGCGCGACCTATGCCTTGGCCACGGTGGTCTGGGTCGGCATATAAATCTTGAAGATACGTGACCTCGTTTAAATTCCAATTGTGGGGATGGTAAATATAGTGAACCAGACCGACAGGTTTTGACCCGATCAACGCGATCATGCAATTTTGGTTTTTATGCTCATCCGAGAGAAGCCGTTCGAACGTCGTGTCAAAGACGGTTTCTGGTAATGTAGTTTCATAAAAGGCTAGATAGGCGCGCCAGAGTGACGTCCATTCGCTCCGGTCCTCGGCCTCTAGGTCACGAATAATTATCGACATCTTTTCCCCTCTTTGGCGACAGGATAGACGTGAGCCATATGAATGACCAGAGGCTGAGGTGCAAAGTTTTTAGCGCCTCATCTCTATCAAGGGTTTTCGTTGGGGCGCTTTGCTATTGAGCTGCGATTTGCTCAGGATCAGCGAGGGTTACGATGTCCATCATGATTGTATTGAGTTCAAAGTCTTTGGGCGTATAGACTCGTGCAACTCCGATGGACTTAAGGCGCTGGGCATCGTCATCGGGAATGATGCCACCGACAATAACAGGGATATGCATAAGGTTTTCCGCTTTGAGACGGTGCATGACGTCCTCAAGAAGGGGGATGTGTGATCCAGACAGGATCGACAATCCGATTACATGCGCATCCGTATCTCGGGCAGTGTTGACGATTTCTTCGGGGGTTAGGCGAATGCCATCATATTCTATGTCCATACCACAATCACGGGCGCGGAAGGCGATTTGCTCGGCTCCGTTTGAATGTCCGTCCAAGCCTGGTTTCCCAACCAAGAATTTTAGACGTCTGCCTAATTTGTCGCTCACGGCGTCCACGGCGTCACGAATATCGTCCAATCCTTCGGTCTTGTTGCTAACTGCGCGTGAGACGCCTGTGGGTCCACGATATTCGCCGAAAACGGCGCGCATTTGTTCGGCCCATTCACCCGTTGTAACGCCTACTTTGGCGGCGCGGATTGAGGGGGGCATAATGTTTTTGCCCGCCTGCGCAGCTGCGCGTAACTCGGCAAGGGCGAGGCTGACCTCTTTTGCGTTTCTGGTTTGACGCCATGTATTGAGACGATCGATTTGATCTTGCTCAACGGCTGGATCAACGACCATGATACCACCATCCCCGGCGGTAAGGGGTGAGGGCTCGCCATTGGTAAACTTGTTCACACCGACAACAATGGTTTCTTCGCGTTCAATTTTGTTAAGCCGTTCAGCGTTGCTATCGACAAGGCGGGATTTCATATACTCAATTGAACTGATCGCGCCGCCCATACCGTCAATGGTTTCAAGCTCATGACGTGCGCCGTCTTTGAGCGCTTCAACTTTGGCATCCACCGCAGGGTTTCCGTCAAAGAGGTCGTCAAATTCCAAAAGATCCGTTTCAAAGGCCATGATTTGCTGCATCCGCATAGACCATTGTTGATCCCATGGACGCGGTAAACCCAAAGCTTCGTTCCAAGCTGGAAGCTGAACAGCACGGGCGCGGGCGTTTTTAGACAGAGTAACGGCAAGCATTTCGATCAAAATGCGATATACATTGTTTTCGGGCTGTTGTTCTGTAAGGCCAAGTGAGTTCACTTGAACGCCATAACGGAACCGGCGGAATTTGGGGTCTTGAACACCATATCGTGTTTCTAGGATTTCATCCCACAGATCAACGAAAGCCCGCATCTTGCACATTTCAGTTACAAAACGGATGCCAGCATTCACAAAGAATGAGATACGACCGCATAACTGAGGGAAGTCCTCTGCGGGAACCCGTGTTTTCAGCTCATCCAAAACAGCCGTCGCCGTTGCCAAGGCAAAGGCCAGCTCTTGTTCCGGTGTCGCGCCGGCCTCTTGAAGGTGGTAAGAGCAGACATTCATCGGGTTCCATTTTGGAACGTTTGTGTAGCAATATTCTGCGACATCCCCGATCAGTTTCAAAGACGGCTTTGGCGGACAAATATAAGTGCCGCGGCTGAGGTATTCCTTGATAAGATCGTTTTGAACCGTGCCCTGAAGTTTGGAAACTTCCGCGCCCTGTTCTTCGGCAACGGCTATATAGAGCGCGAGAACCCAAGGTGCCGTTGCGTTGATCGTCATGGACGTGTTCATTTTTTCGAGCGGTATTTGGTCAAATAATGCGCGCATGTCCCCAAGATGGCTCACAGGCACGCCGACTTTGCCGACTTCACCGCGGGCTAAGACGTGATCGCTGTCATAGCCAGTTTGCGTGGGCAGGTCGAAAGCGACAGAAAGACCAGTTTGTCCTTTTTCCAAATTGCTACGGTAAAGCGCATTCGATGCTTTCGCAGTTGAGTGACCTGCATAGGTCCGAATGAGCCAAGGGCGATCTTTGGTGGCGTTTGACATGTGAGCCTCGTCGGGTGGTAACTAAATTACGTTTTTTGTTGTATACATGAAATTTTGATGCGCTGTCAATTCGCTGCGTTGCGGCAGTGGGGCCTCGTAGAAAATTTTATTTCAATGTGCAAGTTATTGTTAATGTTTGTTAAATAGTCAATTTTACCCGTAGATTCATAAAATTTCTGCGTTTGCTTGGTTATAAAATTACAAAAAATGACCAAAAGTTATTGCATTATTGCGAGCTGAATTGTAGCGATAAAGGAATTCGCGATTCTGCATCGCGGCAACTGATGCTAATGGAGAGACTAATGGCACTAGATACAAACGGCGGAATTGCCCCCTATGACGCACCAGAAAAAGACTTGTACGAAGTTGGCGAAATGCCACCTCTCGGACATGTCCCTTCCAAGATGTATGCATGGGCGATCCGACGTGAACGTCACGGTGAGCCTGACAAATCATTTCAGGTCGAAGTTGTTGATACACCCAAGCTAGATAGCCACGAAGTCTTGGTTTTGGTGATGGCCGCAGGTGTGAATTACAACGGTGTTTGGGCCGGCTTAGGTGTTCCAATTAGCCCATTTGACAGCCACGGTGCGGATTACCACATTGCGGGGTCGGATGCGTCTGGCATCGTTTGGGCCGTTGGTGATCGCGTTAAAAACTGGAAAGTGGGCGACGAAGTTGTCATCCACTGTAACCAAGATGACGGCGACGACGAAGAATGCAATGGCGGTGATCCAATGTATTCACCGAGCCAACGGATTTGGGGATATGAAACCCCTGACGGATCATTTGCCCAGTTCACCAATGTGCAAGCGCAGCAATTGATGCCACGCCCCAAGCATTTAACTTGGGAAGAGAGCGCATGCTATACTCTGACTTTGGCAACGGCTTATCGCATGCTGTTTGGACACCACCCGCATGAACTAAAGCCAGGCCAAAACGTTTTGGTTTGGGGCGCATCAGGCGGCTTGGGCACTTATGCAATCCAATTGATCAATGCCGCAGGCGCCAATGCCATTGCTGTTATCTCAGACGAAGACAAACGCGAATTTGTGATGGGTCTTGGTGCAAAGGGTGTCATTAACCGTAAGGATTTCAACTGTTGGGGTCAATTGCCAACAGTGAACACACCCGAATACAATGAATGGTTCAAAGAAGTTCGCAAATTCGGCAAAGCAATTTGGGAATTCACTGGCAAAGGCAACAATGTTGACATCGTCTTTGAACACCCAGGCGAAGCAACGTTCCCGGTCTCGACCTTTGTTTGTAAAAAAGGCGGCATGGTCGTGATTTGCGCGGGTACCTCTGGATTTAACTGTACGTTCGACGTGCGTTACATGTGGATGCACCAAAAGCGTTTGCAAGGATCGCACTTTGCGCACCTTAAACAAGCCTCTGCTGCGAACAAATTGATGATCGAGCGTCGCTTGGACCCTTGCATGTCAGAAGTGTTTGAGTGGAATGATATTCCCGAAGCGCATATGAAAATGCTGCGCAATGAACACAAACCGGGCAATATGTCTGTGTTGGTTCAATCTCCTCGGACAGGTCTCAGAACGTTTGAAGATGCATTAACCTAATTTTGAAGCCTCTCCCCACAGGCGTCATAACCCGCGAACGTTCGGTTCGCGGGTTTTTCTTTGTGACAGGTCAATGGAAACAACAGCTTAATATTTTCACCCTCGCTACAAATGGGGAGTGTAAAACAGTGAATATGACACAGAATTAATCTTGCTATGGTTGAAATAATCGATAAACAATCATTTTAAGAGAGACGTTGTTATGAAAAACGACTGGATAATTGATGTACTGACCGATCTTCATACCTTTGCTTATGAAAATGGGATGAAGTCTTTGGCATCTCAGCTGCAAGATGCTCAGCTGATCGCCGCAATCGAGATTGCATCGCAAAACGAGGACGCCACCTTTGAACCGACCCATGCGGATATCGCGATTGGAGCACATACTTCAAGAATTGGAGAGGTCAAAAGGGCTATCTGAACTGCAAGATGTGATTGAAAGTCTGCGAGACGCGTTCGCAGTAGATCACATGATTTATCATTGGGTGAATGCCAAGGGTGCCCGCCTTGGTGTTGGAACCTATTCTTCTGCTTGGGTACAGCGTTACATCGACAAAGGGTATCTCACCATTGACCCTGTTGTCTCTGGATGTTTCCAAAAATTTCATCCCGTTGATTGGAAATTCTTAGATTGGTCAAGCAAGGCAAGTCGTGCCTTTCAAAAGGATGCGATTGCTCACGGTGTTGGAAACCAAGGTTTATCTATTCCAATTCGCGGCCCGCATGGGCAATACGCTTTATTCTCGGCGAGCCATCATTGCGATGATGAGACATGGGCCGATTTCATCGAAGAGCGGCGGCGTGATCTCATTTTATTGGCACATTATTTTAATGAAAAGGCCTTGGATCTAGAACCTGACAAAGTCCAAGAACCCTCACAACCTTTATCCCCGCGCGAACTCGAAACGCTCACCTTATTAGCCATTGGATATAACCGTGCTCAAGTGGCCCAGACGCTGAGCATTTCGGAACATACTCTCAGGGTCTATGTGGAAAGTGCACGATTTAAGCTTGGTGCGATGAATACAACACACGCGGTTGCGACGGCTTTAAATCGTGGGTTGATTGTCATTTAGGCGCAACGGGCGCGTCGTCGACACTTCTTTAAGGGATGTTCCCTAGCGTTTCGGTCACCATATCAGAGGGGCCGATGATGCTACGATTTATTTACGGAAATGATTTAGACACCTATCCACTTTTGCGCGATACAATGTTTAGGGACCGCGCGGATCAATTTAAAACGCGCTTAAACTGGGATGTCACAGTCGATAGTAACGGATTTGAACGGGATGAATATGACGACCTAAACCCGCTCTATGTGATTGTCGAAGATGAGCATGCATGCCATGCAGGGTCCATGCGTCTTTTGCCAACGACACAAAACTGCATGGTGAATGATCACTTTCTCGACTTGATGAAAGGGGTCGCTGTTAAAAGCCCTCTTATCTGGGAATGCACGAGATTTTGTTTGTCCCGTCATGCGGCGCGCAATGTTGCGTCCTTGTTGATGCTTGCAGGCGGCGAAGCCATGGTTGGATTTGGGATCGAGCAATGCATAGGCGTGTTTGATCAACGCATGATCCGCATCTATCGGATGATCGGCGCTTCTCCAGAGATCTTAGGCGAACAAGGAGCGGGCAAAGACTATGTCGCCGTGGGTCTTTGGTCATTTAGCAATGAGGCGCGCTTAAAAGTGTCCAAAAATGCAGGTGTCAGCCCCCAAGATTCCAAGATCTGGTTCGATAAAGCCTTCGGTGCAGAACAAAGAGTTGCGCAGGTTTGATCGGCTCTAGCCATTTTTGAGTCGCGCGTATAGGGTCGCGCGCATGACGCTAGCCCCGATTGAATATTCATCAGATCAAGCCGAAGCCTACGACCGCGTGACCCAAATGTTGCGCGGTGCAGGTATTGATTTGGACGATAGCCTTTTGATGCCGCCGAGGGATGGGAAATCTCAGGTCATGGCGTTGATGGGCAAGGCGGGATCGGGGAAAACGCTGCTATTGGCTGAATTGACTAAGGCCTTGCAAGGTGCTGGTGTTGAGATTGTTTCAGGCGATTACGAAAGCCGCAAAATGCGCGATAAACGCACGCTTGCGATCTTGGCCCCAACGAATAAGGCGGCTTTTGTGTTGCGGATGCGCGGCGTTCCTGCGACGACCATTCACCGGATATTATACACGCCGATGTATGATCCTGAGTATGAAAAGATCGCGGAGTGGCTCGCGGGCAATGACGAAAAACCCGACGTCGAAGGATTAACCGACGAAGCCCTGCAAAGGGCGTTTGATTTCTATCAGCTCAATAAATCAATCCCTGGGGCTTTGGCGGCGGCAGGCTTGCGCGGATCAGATTTTATCACGGGTTGGAAGCGACGCGAACATCCTTTGGATATTGGGTTCGTTGACGAGGCCTCTATGTTGGATGACCGTCAATTCGAAGATTTAAAAGACATCTTTCCCTCTCTTTTGTTATTCGGCGATCCAGCGCAACTTGCCCCTGTGAACCAATCGGGCGGCATGGTGTTTGATAAATTGTCGGACTTGCAAAAAATGTCCCTTAATCGCGTCCACCGCCAAGAGGCGGATAATCCGATTTTGGATTTGGCCCATGCTTTGGCCGATCCACAGCTTGATTTTTATCAATTCGAAACGATGATCCAAGAGGCCGCTCAACGCGACGAGCGTGTGGTCTGGGGGCAAAGGGTTGAGGTTGATTTGATGGCGCGTAGCCCTGTTTTGGTGTGGCGCAACGCCACGCGGATCAGGTTGATAAACGCCTTTCGCTCAGTTTACGGAGCTCCTGAAACCGAATTGATGGAAGGTGAACCGCTTATTTGCGATGGATTGGAATTGCCTCTGAAACATCGCAAGAAACGGATCGATCTTGAGGCACGAGGCCTGATCAAAGGGGCGCAAGTTGTTTATTTGGGACCAGGGCGCAAGCCGGGGTTTTCACGGCTTCATGTGATTGGGGCTGAGGATCCGCAGGTCTCGGCGGCCTCCATAGTGAAAATTGAAAAACCAGACGAAGAAGAGCCCTTTATCCCCTTTGCTGCTCGTATGGGAGCGACGTTTTTGCATGGGGCTGCTGTGACCATTCACAAGGCACAAGGGTCGCAATGGGACACGGTCCAAGTGTTCGGTCCCGATCTCTATGCTGCCGCACAAATGGGACGCAGCGAAGCGGGGCAACCATTGTGGAAACGGCTCGCTTATGTTGCAATCACGCGGGCGCAAGAAAGATTGATTTGGGTCGTGCGCAATCGGCTTTCAAAACCGTCTGAAGGGCTTAGGATTGATGACCTTCGTGCAACGGGTCCTGTGCCGTTTACCTTAGAAGCCCCAAATCCCGAATGATTGAGACGTAGCGTTTCATCTTAATTCTAACAAGATGACTTGCCAAAAAAAGCATTCCCTCCCCATACTGAGAGAAAAGGGAGGATTTTCAATGCTTGGCCAGATGATGCATCGCCCATTGTCGATTATCGAATTATTGCGCTTTGCCAGCGAAATTCACCGGCAAGCCGAAATTGTGTCCGTTCGCACTGAAGGCGACATCCACCGTTACGGATACCGAGAGGCCTATGCGCGTGTTGGTCAACTGGCGCATGCTTTACGTGCGCTTGGGGTAGAAAATGGGGACCGCGTTGCGACGTTAGCGTGGAATGGGTATCGCCATTTTGAACTCTATTATGCGATTTCTGGAATGGGGGCCGTGTGTCACACCATCAATCCAAGGCTCAGTGTCGAACAGCTCACCTATATTACCCATCACGCGAATGACCGCGTTCTGTTTTTGGATGTGACGTTTGTACCGCTCATTACAGCGGTCAAAGATCAGCTTCCCAAAGACATGATCTATGTTGTCATGACAGATGCAGATCATATGCCGGATGGATCAGAGGGAATGCTCTGTTATGAGGATTTGCTCGCACCCCATACCAAGGCATTTGATTGGCCGGAATTGCCAGAGGAAACCGCCGCAGGTTTGTGTTATACATCTGGAACGACTGGAAATCCAAAAGGCGCGCTTTATTCCCATCGCTCGACGGTTCTTCATGCATACTCTACGGGGATCAGCTTGGGGAGTAACGTCAATGAAAATGCGCGCGTTCTCCCAGTGGTTCCGTTGTTTCATGTGAATGCTTGGGGGTTACCCTATACAGCGCCTCTCACAGGGGCATCTTTGATATTTCCGGGACCAGCTCTGGATGGGGCCTCGCTCTATGATCTCATGGATCGCGAAGCGGTGACATCTGCTTGGGGCGTTCCGACTGTCTGGCAGGGGCTACAGGGTGAAATCACCAACAGGGGCAAAAACCCAAACGGGTTCAAGGATGTGGTGATTGGCGGTTCTGCGGCCCCGCGCGTGATGATCGAAAATTTTGAACGCTCAGGTGTGTCCGTCTGTCATGCGTGGGGCATGACGGAAATGAGCCCCGTTGGAACCCAAGGAATTTTGCCACAATCCTATCGAGACGAGAAAAGCTTTGAAGACTGTTTGGATTTACAGAGTATGCAGGGGCGGCGTGTTTTCGGTGTTGATTTGAAAATCGTAGATGAGGCGGGAACGCCGCTTCCTCACGACGGCAAAGCCGTGGGTGAACTTTTCGTGCACGGAAATGCCATCGTGAGCGGTTATTTCAACAATGAAGAGGCCACCAAATCCGTCATTGATGCAGAGGGTTGGTTTTCAACAGGGGACGTGGCCTCGATAACAGACGACGGGTTCTTGATGATCCAAGACCGTGCCAAAGACTTGATCAAGTCAGGTGGGGAATGGATTAGCTCGATTGATCTGGAAAATGTGGTCATTGCACATCCTGATGTCGAAAGCTGTGCGGTCATTGCGATTGCGCATCCTAAATGGGACGAGAGGCCTTTGCTGGTGATTGTTCCAAAAGGGGACAGATATGTGACCAAGCCTGAGATCGACGAGATGCTGTTGCAACATGTCGCCAAGTGGCAATTGCCCGATGCGATTGAATTTGTTGACGCTTTGCCGCTCACGGCAACAGGGAAAGTGTCGAAATTAACGCTGCGCCAGCAGTTTGCTGAGTACCAACTTCCAAGTGGGGATGAATGAATGGATTTAGGAATTTCGGATAAAGTGGCACCGCTGATTGCAGCCGTGCGGGACATGGTGCAAACAGATATCGCACCTCTTGATGCTGAATTTCACAGCGAAGTCGGCAAGCATCCTTCTGGAGATCGGTTCAAACACACGAAACGACAGCTCGACATTTTGGACGGCCTCAAGGCCAAAGCCAAAGAGCGAGGTCTTTGGAATTTTTGGCTCACCGATAGCGAAAAGGGCTACGGCCTCAGCACAGTCGAATACGCTTATTTGGCGGAAGAAATGGGCAAAGTGTCCATCGCCGCCGAAGTGTTCAACTGTAACGCGCCCGATACTGGCAACATGGAAGTTTTAGAACGGTATGGCACGCAAGAGCACAAAGATCGCTGGCTCTATGATCTCTTAGAGGGAAAAATCCGCTCAGCTTATGTCATGACAGAGCCGAACTTAGCCTCTTCGGATGCAGCGCAACTGGCGTTTGAGGCGAAGAAAGATGGCGATGAATGGGTCCTCAATGGTGAGAAATGGTGGATTTCTGGCGCGGGCGATCCGCGCTGTGCGCTTTATATCCTCATGGCCTGTACCGATCCAAATGCGGCCAAGCATAGCCGCCATACGATGTTTGTTCTGGATCCAAAAACCACTGGTATTGAGGTTTTGCGCCCCATGGAGGTGTTCGGAAATGACGATGCGCCCCATGGTCATATGCATATTCGATTTACAAACGTTCGCATTCCCGCGTCCGCTGTTGTTTTGGGCGAAGGGCGCGGATTTGAGGTGGCTCAGGGTCGTCTTGGACCGGGACGTATTCACCATTGTATGCGCGCCATTGGGCAAGCGGAGAAAGCTCTAGAAATGATGTGTGTTCGGGGTTTATCGCGCTCGGCTTTTGGTAAACCTTTGACCGAACTTGGTGGTAATTTCGATATCATTGCGAATGCACGGATGGAGATCGAAATGGCCCGTCTTTTGTGTCTTAAGGCGGCCTATATGATGGATACTGCTGGCGTCAAAGCGGCCCAACCTTGGATATCCAAGATCAAAGTTGTGGCTCCACTGATGGCGGGTAAAGTCATCGACGAGGCGATGCAGCTTCATGGTGCGGCAGGCATTAGCCAAGATTTTGATCTTGCTCATATGTGGACGCATGTTCGCACGCTGCGGTTTGCCGATGGTCCAGATGCGGTGCATCGACGTCAGGTTGCGCGCGCAGAATTGAAGAAGTATTCAAATTCAGTCACTTAAGGTCAAAGGCCGGTTGGTTTAAGTTCATTGGCCAAGAAGCGTGCGAATTGCACCGTCAGGCTTTCACGGCGCGAGCGATCGGGCCAAACGGCATAAAACCCTAAAGGGGCCAAGTGCCAATCAGGGAGGACATGTTGCAATCTTCCCGATGCAAGGGCGTCTTGGGCAATTGAACGGGGTAAAATTGTAACTCCCAGGCTTTGACAGGTCAGATGATAGAGCGCATGAACACTATCCACAGAAATGATGGAGCTGCCTTTAATGGTCTCTGAGACGTTATTCTGTGATCTGAGCTCAAATGTATCTGGGCGCTGTTCATAGCTCAGCCAAGGGCACTCTGTAATGTCCTGTGGGGTTTCTATCGGGGCGCGCGTTTCTAAAAAGGTCGGAGATGCCACAAGCAGTCTATCTTGTTCGCCAAGCTTTAGAGACATGAACGAACTATCCTTGAGCCAGCCTGCTCGGATAGCGAGATCATAGCCGTTTTCGATGAGGTCGATTTGACGATCCGTATACGTGATCGACAGTTTTACACTGGAGTTTTGGGCGGCATAGCGAGCGATAACCGTGGTAAAGGTTGAGTCGGCTAAAAATGCCGGTGCAGATATTTTGAGCGCGCCTGCCGGTGCCTCGAGAAGAGCATTGATTTCGTTTAATCCAGTTTCTGCGTTTTGAAGCATAGATTTAACATGCCCGTACAAAACCCGTCCTTCATGGGTCAAGGACATCTTTCGCGTTGTGCGATACAAGAGAGTGGTTCCAAGATGGGTTTCCAGTTGAGAAATCGTATCGCTTATTCGAGATGGGGCGAGACCCGATGCGGACGCGGCCGCGCGAAAGGAGCCTTCTTCAACGACGCGCGCGAAGAGGGCCATATGTTTTAAGTAATCGATCATTATTCGTTATTACAGACTAATTAAATAAAATTATACCCAATGGTTTAATTATCACATTGCCTTTAGGCTGGAAGAAGGTTTGGGCATGAATGGGTTAAACTTTCAAAACCATGTCTACCAAATCGGGTTTGTGTTTGTAAAAAGGGAAAAGCACATGAATTTAGATAAATTGAAGCCTCAGGGCATACCAATCTTTGTCACTGCTTTTGGGGCACTGATTGCGGTGATGGGAACGATCTTTGGCGTCTCTGCATTGATGGACCCCTCTGCGGCCATTGGATATATTGAAGGCGCGGACTTTATGGCGCTAAGCTGGGCAGGGCGGAATTTGGGCTTGGCTGTGGCAATGGGCGTGGCGCTATGGATGCGTACGGCCTCTGCTTATGTGATCGTCTTTATCGGAAGCTTGTGCCGTGAAATCGGTGACGTCCTTGGTGCATTTGGAACAGGCAATACAGAGGTGGTACCAATGTTGATTGGTTTTCTCATAGCCGATCTTATTTGCCTCGCGTTTAGCGTTCGTGCAATGAGAAAAAGCTAAGTGTATCTGTGGTCTCTGCCATGAGTGAGTGTTGTACCCATTGCCCCGTCGGATGCCTCCGGCGGGGATATTTTTAAAAAGAAGAAGGTCTTGGAGAAACTTACTATTTCCCCTTCGCCAGTTTTTTCGATCTTTTTCATTAGGGCGGACTGGCGTGGCTGGAGCATGAGAGCGATTATATCGCACCTTGTTGTTGCGCCATGACATAGCCAACGCCTGCAGCCACGAGTAGGCCTAGTAGTATAGCGAGTGTAATTTTGATGGCTGAGTAGGGGCGTTCCCCTTGAACACGGCCAGTGCGTCCGTTGACCACAAAACGATAGGTTCTACCCTTGTATTTATAAGCAGCAACCCAGACTGGTAAAAGGACATGTTTAAAGGTCACATCTTGGACTTGGGTTGAAATTGAATGAATACGTTGGCGGTCGCCACCGATATCAAAGCGAACATCACGCGCGATGACTTTGTCCATCTTTTGGCGGGCTTCGCTGAACCCGTCTTCAAGAGGAACGCTATATCCTTCGGCTTGAAATCCCGCTAAATATTCAGGGGTATAGGGCGTTAGCTCGGCTAAATCCCACGGTTCAAGAGCGTCTGTAAATGCCTTGGGAAGGGAGGTTGAGGCGAGTACCAAGACGTCATCAAAAAATCGTGCAACGCGGCCAGAGGCAGGAAACCATCGAATTTTTTGAACGCGCTGTTGAGTGGGTTTGCCATCGCGCATGACGGTGCGGGTTTGATAATATATTTTGCCACGCTCGCCGCGATAGGCTGACTTGGTATCTGCATCAAAGGTCCAGAACGGGACATAGATTCCTGTCATTTTTCGACCCTTACGCGCGTATTCCTGTAACCCGTTCGGTGCAAACCATAGCTTGCCCAACCAAGTGGTCATTGCGGCTTTGGCGTCTTTTTCATCCAAGGCGAAGGGAAGAAGAGCCTTGGGTTTGATTTGGCGATGGCTTCCTGTGTCGACAACGATTGGGGTCGCGCAATAGGGGCATTCAACGGCATGCTCTGCATTCAGAAATTCGATTTCAGCGGCACAGTTCGAACAGGTTGAGTGTCGAACAGTTTCCATTTCAGAGGAGGATAACCCACCGCTGAGGGCCGCCATATAGTCAAGCTCATGGATGCTTGACGCCCAAGGACCAGGTTGAGAGACATTTTCGCTATGACCGCAGTGGTCACAGATCATTTTGCCGCCGTTTGGCGCGAAACGATAGTCTGCCCCGCATTGATCGCAGGGAAAGACATGTTCTGAGGTGACTGTTCGGCTATCGTCTTGTGTCACGTTGCCCTCACAGGATGCGATGCTAGGCTACAGGGGGAGGTGGCGGAAGAATTGTAAAGAGCTGGGCAAGTTCGGCCACGTCCTCTGCACGCATCCAACCATCCTGTCCAGCGGTCCATACCAAGCTGTCGCGTGTCAATGTGCCCTCGGTTGTCATACGTCCCATCGCAGCCTTGGAAAAGGGACCTTTCGTGGCGCCATTTTCGGCAATGTGCCAAACATGTTCGACAGGAGGTGGCGGTGGTGTGTGATGGCTTGGGGCCGCTGGCGCCATGTTTTGAGCCATCGCCATTCCCATTCCAGCCCCAATTCCAGCACCCATTGCGCCATTTGTTTGGCTTGCGGCAGCGGTCATGGCTTCGGCAGCGGCAAAGGTTGTGTATTTGCCCAAATCTCCTGCGATGCCCATGCTTGTGCGTTTGTCCAGGACCTCTTCGACGGCAGAGGGGAGTGAAATATTTTCGATATAAAGCTCTGGCATAGAGAGGCCATAGTCGGTGAGCGTCGCGGAAATCTGGCTAGCCACGAGTTTTCCGAGCTCAGCTGTATTGGCTGCCATGTCCAAGACAGGGATGCCACAAGATGCAATCACACGAGAAAATTCTTGGACGATGATATTGCGGATTTGGAATGAGATTTCATCCATGGTGAATTCGCCATCTGTTCCCACGATTTCTGTCAAGAAACGTGCAGGGTCCGAAATGCGGATTGAATAGGTCCCATAGGATCGTAACCGCAGGGGGCCAAATTCAGGATCACGCACCATGATTGGATTTTTGGTCCCCCATTTGAGATTATTGAAACGGGTCGTGTTGACGTAATAAATCTCTGATTTGAATGGGCTTCTGAAACCGTGGTCCCAATGGTTTAGGGTCGTCATGATCGGCATGTTGTTCGTTTCCAACATGTAAAGACCTGGCGTAAAGACATCAGCTAACTGGCCTTCGTGAACAAAGACGGCGGCTTGTCCTTCGCGCACTGTGAGCTTGGCGCCATATTTGATTTCATGACCTTCCCGTTCAAAACGCCAGACCATGGTGTCGCGTGTGTCGTCTACCCAGTGGATGACGTCAATAAATTCACCAGTCAGAAAATCAAATATACCCATGGGGTGGCTCCTTGTTCAGTCGAAAGAGAGATGCGTTTGGGCAGCGCGGATGAGGCGCCGCCCAAAGCAAACTTATACGTCGTCGCCTGCGTCGGCAACTTCGTCGAGTGTTGCGTTTTTGCGGGATTTGGCGGCCGCCAAAGTATCGCGCAAATCCTTTTCCATTTGCTGAAGGTCGGCTTCGGCAGCTTTGCGTTTCGCTTTGCCTTCGTCGGCAATTTGCAAGCTTTCTTCGATTGTCCCGATCAAGTCGGCATTGGCCTTTTTGATCGCTTCGATATCAAAGACACCGCGTTCCATTTCCTCACGGATGATTTTGTTAGACTCGCGCAAATTCGCTGCATTCGAGGTTAACAATTCATTGGTCAAATCATTTGCTTCGCGCACGGCTTTGGCCGCATCAGCAGAGCGTTGGATCGTGACAGCTTGGGCCAATTGTGTTTCCCACAAAGGAACCGTGTTCACCAATGTTGAGTTGATTTTCGTGACCAAAGATTTGTCGTTCTCTTGCACCAAACGGATGCTTGGCAAAGACTGCATGGTCACTTGGCGTGTGAGTTTAAGGTCATGCACACGGCGTTCCAAATCATCACGCGCTGCACGTAGATCCCGCAATTCCTGCGCTTTCATCACTTTGTCAGCTTCAGCAGCGGCTTCAACCTCGGCTTCTTTGGCCGGGATGATTGTTGCATCTAGATCGCGAAGCTTTTCTTCACCGGCGGCAATATAAAGCGCAAGTTCGTCATAGAATTGAAGCGTTTTATCATACAAGAGATCAAGGGATTTGATATCCTTGAGCAATGTTGTTTCATGACCCAACAGGTTCTCGGTAATTTTGTCGATTTGGCTTTGGATGGTTTCAAAGCGTGCGGTGAACTTGGCAATTGGTGCGGCGCGGCCAATCAGTTTTTCCCACCAGCTGCGGTCACGGCGGAGATCAAGTTCGGAGACGGAAAACCCGCGGATTGTTGTGACCATGTCACGTAATGAGTCACCCGCAGGACCAACATCTTTGTTGCGCACATCCTGCAACATGGATTGGGAAATTTCCTGAAGCTCTTCTTGAGCGGCGGATCCAAAGCCGATTATGGAATTTGTGTCTTCCATGTCGATTTCGTCAATGCGGCGGCGAATTTCTGTGCCCATAGCTTGATCGGCTTGATCCAAAGTGATGATTGCATTGGCGTCTGTTGGTTCTGCGAGAACAACATTGGCCACATCTTCGACGTCTTGAACGACCGCCTGTGCCTGTGTGAGTGTACTTGTCATGTGGTTTCCCCTTACTTGAAACTAAATTACTCTATTATGAATGCCGTTTGCTTTCGCGATTTAGGCGGTCTTTCAATACTTCGATTTCTACTGTCAGATCTGTACGATCATCTTGTAAAAGTTTTTCTGTCCGCGCGGCAAAGTTCTCTTCTAAATCATCCAACAGCGCCAAATAATCTGATTGTGCAGCCGTATTGGAAGAGCGCGAAAAAATGTCGGCCAAGCGGATCGTGGCATCGCGCGCGCCCTCTAAATAGACAGAGAGATATTTACGCGCCGATGTGAGGTCACGTGGATCCTCTTCGACGGTTCGAAACAATTTGCGCGCAGTTTCAGCAAAGCGATCAACGCGGGCCTCGAGTGAGGGCGTACGTGTGCGCTTGATTGCATCCTTCATGGCCTGAACATGACGCTCGGCGGTGTCGATGGCTTTTGCAACACGATCTTGTTGAAAGGTGTCGATCCCTTCCATGCCTTTGTCTGACAAGGGGTCAAGGCCAAAGGCGGTAATATGCAGGCCAAGGGCGCAGAGTGCAAAAATAACGGCAGCAACAGCTTGGCCATCGTTCTTATATGCTGCTAGCCCCACTCCAAGCGCAACTAAGACCGCAGAAAAAATTTTGCGTGGAATTGCAGGGCGTCTTGCAACTTTGCGATCGTCATATTCGGCTTGGGCGCGAATACCATCGCGCAACAGCCATGCGCCCAGTGTCCACAAAAGCGCGCTGATCAATCCCAAAGCTAAGGCCGTCGCGCCATCCCACAAAGATGTCGCCATGATAACGATCGCAGGAACAAACATAACGTTGCTCCGCGCACCAACGGGATCTTTGCTAGGTCCTTTGTAGGACTGCGACGATTCTGGGGTATCGCCTTTGGGTCCCTGAGACCCATTGGGGCTATATTCTCCGCCAAACTTCCGTGCCATGTTACAGCCCCCCCATAAATCCAGAGGCGACACCAAACAAAAGTATGATGAGCGCGATATAAGCAAATTTTCCGATTTTATGGTCAGGCATTGGCCCCGTCGTTTCCTTTAAAATGAGTTCCCATGTTATAAATGGGAACTCTTGGAGTTGTTTTCTAGTCTTTAGTGGCGCGAAGCTGTGCGGCGTTCGGCATTTAGTTTACGGCTGTAGCCGGATTGAATGACTTCAACGATGACCAAAACAACGACTGAGAAATAGAAGGTTGTTTTTGACATAGGCACCACTTCGTACCCAAAGAATTTGAGCGCAAGAGAGGGATCATGCATGGCATGCGCCGCTGCTTGACCGCTTTCGCCAAGCAAAACAATACCCACGATCAAAAGGATAAAGAGGCCCAAGACTTCGTACATACGGTTCTTTTCCAAAAACCGCGTGACCCCATCCGCCAAAACAAGCATCGCAATGCCAGAGAGAATGATTGCGGTTGCCAGAACAGGGAACACATCTGTAATTGCCAGTGCAGAAAGAACAGAGTCAAACGAGAAAATAAGGTTCATTGTGACAATTAGCATAATCACCTGAAACGCAGATTTGCCTTTTTTATTGTCCACATCTGTATCGAGGTGATCAATGCTTAGCATATGGCCGATTTCTTTGACGGCGGTATAAATGATAAAGACACCACCGATGATAAATACACAGGTGGCAAAGTTGACGCCGCCTTCAAGCACACCAACCCAATCAAAGACATAGAAGGGCTCAGCCATCGCATCTATGAGACGGATCATCGTAAAGAGTAAGATCACGCGCAATGCCACGGCGATGATAATGCCCCAGAACCGCACTTGCGATTGCTGCGCGACAGGCGCGCGTTGGCTTTCTATCGAAATATATAAGAGGTTATCGAACCCCAAAACAGCTTGCAAAAAACATAAAACAAGCAAATTACCCACATTTTCAACTGTGATTATATCCATCATGATCAATACCCTCCACTTTAGCATTGCTTAACGCAACTATCGTGGATTGCAAATTGATAATATGGGGAAAACTAGGGTTTGCGTCTCCGTTTTGGTTTTGGCTTGGGACTCGGAGGTTCCTCTGAGGCTAGACCAAGCTGATCACGCATCACCTTGCGCCGGATTTCTTCGACTTCGCCGGATTTTATGTTGCCCAATTGAAACGGGCCATAGCTGACGCGGATAAGGCGGTTCACAGAGAGACCAATGGCCTCCATCGCGCGGCGAATTTCACGGTTTTTGCCTTCGCGAATACCAATGGTGAGCCATGCATTCGCCCCTTGTTGACGGTCAATCGCGACTTCCATGGGTTGGAAATGTTCACGGTTGAGCGTGATACCTTGTTCCAATGGGGCTAAGGTCTCTGGAGTGGGGCGTCCGTTGACACGGACACGATATCGGCGCAACCATCCTGTTGAGGGCAATTCAAGTTGACGTTTAATTCCGCCATCATTGGTCAAGAGCAAGAGCCCTTCTGAATTGAGGTCCAATCTCCCAACGCTCATCACGCGCGGCAATTCAGGCGGTAGATTGTCAAAAATTGTTGGGCGGCCTTGCTCGTCACGGTTTGTCGTCACCAAGCCTGTCGGCTTGTGATAGAGCCAGAGGCGCGCCTGTTCTGGTTCCCCGACTTGGGCGCCATCTACAGTGATGCGATCTTTTTCGGTTACGTTCAGGGCAGGTGACGTAATCTTTTTGCCGTTAACGGTGACCCGCCCAGCTTCGATCATACGTTCTGCATCGCGCCGAGATGCGAGGCCTGCGCGGGCAATAACTTTGGCGATGCGATCGCCTTTTGGTGTGTTTTGTTCCATGTGCCTTGCAATAGGTTACTTTCTTGAATTGCGAAAGGGGATTTAATCGCGCAAAAAGGGGTATGGTCTTTAAAAGTTTCATGTCCCTTGCCCTTGAAGAGGCAAAAGCCGCCGCCCAACGCGGTGAAGTGCCTGTTGGTGCGGTCATTGTTTCCGATGCGGGGCGTGTTCTGGCGGAAGCAGGAAATAGGACTCGCGAATTAAACGATCCCTCCGCCCATGCCGAAATTTTGGCCATTCGCGCGGCCTGTGCCGTTTTGGAACAAGAGCGATTGAATGGGTGTGATTTATACGTAACGTTAGAGCCATGCGCGATGTGCGCAGGTGCGATAGCGCATGCACGACTTCGCAGGCTGTATTTCGGGGCCAGTGATCCCAAATCAGGTGGCGTCGAAGTTGGCGCGCGCGTCTTTGAGCATACACAGTGTCATCATAAGCCAGAGGTTATTGGTGGTCTGGATGAAGCGGTCTGTGAAGATATGTTAAAGGAATTTTTTGCTTCTAAGCGATGAGCAGGGGGCTCGCTGCCCCCTGACCCCCGCGGATATTTGGCAAAAGAAGAAGTCGGCTCAGACTTTTGTCCGCTCTCCTGTTGGGTCGTACATTGGTTTCAGCGATGCTTCAGCTTTGACTTTTGTTCCAGCAACGTCGATTTCAAAGTTGGATGCCAGCAGTTGCGCAGGGGTTTCGCCAGGGCAGGGGAGATAGCCTAAACCCATTGCGCTGCCCAAAGCGTGCCCGTAGTTCCCAGAGCTTAGATAGCCTACGATGTCGCCATCCCGCAGGATGGGTTCATTGTGATAAAGCAAGGGCTCTGGATCGGTGAGTTTGAATTGCACCATGCGGGATTGCAGTCCTTCGTCACGTTTGCGATTGACCGCATCGCGTCCGATGAAATCGGCTTTGGTTTTGCTGACGGCGAAGCCGAGCCCAGCTTCTAGGACGTGATCTTCGGCTGTTATGTCATGGCCAAAGTGGCGGAAGCCTTTCTCTATGCGGCAACTGTCCATCATATGCATACCGCAGAGTTTTAATCCGTGGGATTGGCCGGCCTCCCAGAGAGTTTCAAAGGCATGGGCGGCCATGTCCGAGCTGATGTAAAGTTCCCATCCCAGTTCACCCACGTAGGACACGCGATGCGCACGGGCGAGGCCCATGCCAAGTTCGATCTCTTGTGCCGTGCCAAAGGGATTTGTGTCATTGCTGAAATCATTCGGGCTAACGGATTGCAAAACTTTGCGCGCATTTGGGCCCATGATGGCAAGGACACCCTCAGCGGCCGTGACATCCGTGAGGACCACATTCATGTCGCCGAGGTGACGCCGCATCCATGTTTCATCCGCAAGGCGGGTCGCGGCCGGTGTCACAACCAAATAGGCGGTTTCACTCAGGCGGGTGACTGTGACGTCTGCTTCGATGCCTGCTGTGGTATTGAGGAACTGCGTATAGACGATTTTTCCGACGGGCACTGACATATCTGCGCCGCAGACAAAGTTGAGAAATTGTTCTGCATCACGTCCTTCGACACGGATTTTACCAAAGGAGGACATGTCATACATGCCGAGGTTTTCACGCACCGCCATATGTTCGCGCTTGGAATTTTCAAACCAGTTTTGCCGTTTCCATGTGTAGTGATATTCGGGTGCTTGTCCCACATCCGCGAACCAGTTTGCGCGTTCCCATCCTGCGATTTCGCCAAAGACCGCGTTGTTTTGTTTGAGATGTTCGTGAAAGGGTGTGCGGCGAACTCCGCGTGCGGTGGCTTTTTGGCGATAAGGGTAGTGATCTGCATAAAGTAGGCCCAGCGTTTCCTTGGACCGCTCAAAGAGATAATGTTTGTTACCTTGGAACGGTTGCATGCGTGATACATCGACATCGCCCAGATCAAAGGGTTTTTCCCCGCTGTCCATCCACTGCGACAGCGCCATACCTGCGCCCCCTGCGGATTGAATGCCTATTGAGTTGAACCCAGCTGCGACCCAAACATTGTCCATCTCGGGGGCAAGGCCAAGGTGATAGGCATCATCGGGGGTAAAGCTTTCTGGACCGTTAAAGAACGTGTGAATGCCTGCTTCGCCCAACAAAGGCATGCGATTAACAGCCATTTCTAAGATGGGTTCAAAGTGATCGAAATCCTCGGGCAGTTGATCAAACTCGAAATCGTCAGAAATGCCGTTCATGCCCCAAGGTTTGGAGACGGGCTCAAACGCGCCTAGCATCATTTTGCCTGCGTCTTCTTTGTAATAGGCGCATTCATCTGGGACACGTAAGACTGGTAGTTGTGTGAGGCCCGCCACCGGTTCCGACACGATATAGAAATGCTCACAAGCATGAAGTGGGACGTTTACACCAGCCATACGCCCAACCTCATGACCCCACATTCCGGCACAGTTCACGACCATGTCACAGGCGATGTGGCCGCTTTCGCCATTCTCATTGGTCCAATCAACGCCCGTTACACGACGCCCTGTTTTGGCAATGCTGGTGGCTTTTGTGCGTTCGGCAATGACAGCGCCGCGCATCCGAGCGCCCTTGGCAAGCGCAAGGGCGATGTTTGCGGGATCACCTTGACCATCTTTGTCTAAGAACACACCGCCGACAACACCGTCGAGATTGAGGTGCTCGTATTTCTCGCCAACTTCTGTCGGTGAAATTTCATCAATGTCCACGCCAAAGGCGCGTGCCATGGCGGCGGAACGCTTGAGTTCTTCCATCCGTTCATCGGTCAAGGCCACTGTGATCGACCCAACCCGTTTAAAGCCCGTTGCGACGCCTGTTTCTGCCTCTAGCGCACCATAGAGCTCTTGGGAATATTTGGCAAGTTTGGTCATATTCGCCGTTGCGCGCAACTGTGCGATCAGGCCCGCGGCATGCCATGTCGTGCCAGACGTTAGTTGCTTGCGTTCTAGCAAGACCACATCTTTCCAGCCTAATTTCGTTAAATGATAGGCAACCGAGCAGCCGATAACACCGCCGCCAATGATGACGACACGTGCTTTGTTTGGAAGATTTGTCATTCTGTGTCCCCTTATGAAAACCGGCGCGATAGTTCGGCGATGTGCTCTGGCCCAACTTCACAACAGCCACCGATAATAGTTGCGCCCATGTCCACCCAGCTTTGCGCAAAATCGGCATAGCCCGTAGGCGTCAAATCCGTGCGTTTGCTGAATTTTTCGGCGACAATATCCCCCATTTCAAGCTTTTGGATTGCTGTAAAACCATTGGCATAAGCGCCAAAAGGAACGTTGCACTGTTGTAGGGTTTCCATTGCGCCGCTGATTGTTTCGGGCAAGGAGCAGTTCAACAAAATTGCATCTGCGCCGATCTGAGAGATCAGGCCCAAGGCCTCTTGTAGGGGTTCGCCAGAACGCAAGGATGGTGTGTCAGCGTCCTCAGAGAGGGACATGCTTATCCAGATGGGTTTTCCGCATCCTTGCATAGCGGTTGCCGCTGCGCGGACCTCTAACAAGGATCCCAGGGTTTCCGCCAACAAGATATCGACACCATCCTTTTGCACGTCAACGATTTGTCGATAAATTGCTAAGGCCTCGTCGTAGTTGTTGTTCAGCTCTGGATTATAGCTTGAGAACAAAGGCGGCAGGCACCCTGTGATTTCAACGTCCTTGCCGCTTTGATCTCGGGCTTTTGTTGCGCAATTAATTGCGGTTTGCTGTAATTGCGCGAACTTGTCACCGTGCCCATATTTGATCAACCGCTCAGGCGTTGCTGAATAGGCGTTGATCGTGATGACTTTGGCCCCTGCGCGAATGTAATCGGCATGGACCTCGGTGACCAAATCAGCTTCCTTCATCAAAACGCGGGCGGACCACATTTCGCTGGGCTCTTGGGTTGAGCGGGCAATGAGCTCTTGGCCCATGCCGCCATCTAAGATCGTGATCATGCGCGAAGCCTTTCGTTTTCTGGATCCCAGAGGGGGCGATCCTCTTGCACGACAGCTTTGCAGCGTTCGCCATAGATTTCCACTTCTATTTCGGTACCAGCGACCGCCAAATCAGACCGGATCATGCCCAATGCAACGGACGCATTGACGCGATAGCCCCAAGCACCTGATGTGGTTTCCCCGACGATTTCACCGTTGTGCCAAAGTGTTGACATGTAGGGCGCGTCACACTCGCCTGCATCCACGATCAAAGTGACAAAGCGTTTTGCGCTGCCTTGTTGTTTTTCACGCATCAAAGCGGATTTTCCACGGAAGTCTTGGGGTTTGTCGAGTTTGACAAAACGATCTAGCCCACCTTCGAAGAGGGAATAATCCGTTGAGAGATCCCCCTTCCACGCACGATACCCTTTTTCGATCCGTAGGCTATTGAGCGCCCACATGCCAAAGGGTGTTGCACCTGCCTCTGTGACGGCTGTGTAGAGGGCGGCGATGTTATCCATGCTTGCGTGGATCTCCCAACCCAATTCGCCCGCAAAGCTAACGCGTGCCAAGGCGCACTCGATACCCGCCACTGTTGCGCGTTGATGTGAGAGCCATGGTGCCTTTAGATCAGCATCGGTGCCAAGGCGGTTAAACAGATCGCGCGATTGCTGTCCAGAGACGATCAATGTGCTGTATTCGGTCGTGTGATCGCTCAAGGATAATCCATCGGGCAGAGCATTCCGCAACACTTCGAAATCATGCCATTGCGCCGTCGCCGCCGTGATTAGGGTAAAGTGATCCTCGTCATGACGCATCACGGACATTTCCGTTAGGATCCGACCCCGATCATCGGCAAAATACGCAAGGTTCATTCGACCGATTTTAGGCAAACCACCTGTGATCATCCCACGCAGCCATTCCGCCGCGCCATCCCCAGATAGGTTAAATCGGCTAAAGCCCGGCAAATCTAATACCCCGACAGCGTCACGCACCGCCTCGCATTCCTCGCGAATGCGTTGTTCCCAAGGACCAGAGCGAGCCAATGTTTTTGTCGCGTCTTCGGATGTGTCATCGCCCTCTTTGGCAAACCAATTCGCACGTTCCCATCCGTTATAGGCACCCATTTGACCGCCCTTTGCAATCACTTGATCATGCGCAGGGGATAGCTTTTGGTTCCGCGCAGCGGGCCATTCATGCCAAGGGAAATGCATCGCATATTCATTTCCATAGACTTCCATGCCTTTGGCGACACAATAGTCGTGATCCGTATAATCTGTGTAACGGCGCGGATCGCAAGACCACATGTCCCATTCGGTTTGACCGTCAACGATCCATTCCGCCATGACTTTGCCAGCGCCGCCACCTTGGGCAATGCCAAAGGTGAACACACAGGCCTCAAACGCGTTTTTGACACCGGGCATCGGGCCAATCAAAGGCAACCCATCAGGGGCATAAGGGATTGGCCCGTTGATGATACGCTCAATCCCTGCTTGACCCGCAAGCGGCACGCGTTCCATAGCATCCGCAACAATATCCTCAATCCGATCAAGGTCATCGGGATAAAGCTGAAAAGAGAAATCATCAGGAACAGGATCGCCCTCTTTTTCCCAGTGTGCTTTGCAGTTTGGCTCATAGGGGCCAATGTTAAACCCATGTTTTTCCTGACGCAGGTAGTAGGACACATCCACATCACGTATCAAAGGCAGCTTGCCACCGTGCTCCTTGGACCACTCCATGATCTCAGGCACCTGTTCGGTCAAAACATATTGATGCTCCATCACCATCATGGGCACAGTGCGGCCCCCATAGGGTTTAAACCATTCGCCCACTTGCTGTGCGTAATATCCAGCGGCATTCACAACATAGTCACAGTGGATGTCACCTTTTTCACTATGCACAATCCATGTGCCATCGTCGTTTTGCGTGACACCCGTGACAGGGCAAAAGCGAACAATCTTTGCGCCCAGATCACGCGCGCCTTTGGCAAGGGCTTGGGTCAATTGAGCTGGGTCAATGTCACCATCCGTTGGATCCCACAATGCGCCCGCCATGTCATGTGTTTCAAGGAAAGGGTATTTCGCCTTGGCCTCATCAGGGGTCATGATCTTCATATCAATCCCCTGATAGCGCCCCATCGAACAAGCGCGCTGAAATTCTTGCATGCGTTCTTTGGTATGCGCAATGCGGATTGAACCCGTCTGATGATAGTTCATCGGGTAATCCACCTCATCGCCCAAACGCGCATAAAGCTCTGTCGAATAGCGCTGCATATTCATGATCGACCAGCTGGTCGAAAACGTAGGGACGTTCCCAGCCGCGTGCCATGTGGACCCAGCGGTCAATTCGTTCTTTTCAAGGAGAACGCAATCGCTCCACCCCTTTTTGGCCAAGTGGTACAAGGTGCTTGTCCCCACAGCGCCACCGCCGATGATGACGACCCGTGCTTTTGTTGGAAAATCAGACATGGTATTTCTCCCTTAATTCCATGCAAGACGCACAGCCAGTGCGCCAATTATGATGGCTGAAAACGTGTTGAGTGTGTTTGTGTGCGTTTTTAGGTGCTTGCCTAATGCCCCCGCAGAGGCACCATAAATGGCTGTGATGACAAAACCTGAAATGGTGAAAAACAACCCCAAGAGCAACAACTGTAACCAGAGCGGGCCGCGATCAGGATCGCTGAACTGAGGCAGAAGTGCTAGAATAAATAGGGCAACCTTGGGGTTCAAAATGTTCGTGAGCATGCCCCGCTTGATGGCGTCGTGAGTTGATATATGCACAGGGCCATTCGTGGATGTTTGACCCGAGCGCCACATGTGAATAGCGAGATAGATTAAATACCCCACGCCAAGCCATTTAATGGTTTCAAACGCCCACGGCAAAGCCATCAAAAAGGCGCTTAGCCCAAAGGCCGTCAATATAACGTGGCACAAGCTTCCTAACGAAATTCCAAAGGCCGCGGCGATGCCCAATTTCGGGCCACCTGTCATGCCGCAGGCGGTCGCAAACATCACATCGCTTCCAGGCATCAGGTTCAAGGCCATCGCAGCCAAAGCAAAGCCTATGAGCACATCAAAAGGAAGGAGGGTTGCAAGGTCGATCATCATATCAGCACCGCCAACAAGATGCCGTAAACCACAAAGCAGGCTGCCAAGCTACGGCGCAGCCAGATGTTCATAATCGCCCCAAGCGCCATGCGGCCAAGGCCTGCCCCCAACGCGCAATAGGTCATGTAACTCAGACTTGTGAGGGTCAAGGCTGTTGGAGTAATCACCCACATCTGTTGAGCAATCGGGACATTGGGTTGAATAAACTGCGTAAAGGCCGCAAAGTATCCCGCAATGGACTTGGGATTGATCGTGGCGATCATGAAGGCCTGCGTGAAAATGGATGACTTTGCCACATCAGTTTGCGTGATTGGGCGCTTCGCCACAATCCAAGCGCGCACCCCCAAATAGATCAAGAAGCCCGCTCCGATGTAGCTTGCGACCTGAAACAACATGGGCGAGGCCAGCAAAAGCGCCGAAATGCCAACAGCGGACAAAGCCAAAAACAAACTCGCCTGACACAAAATGGCGAGCACTGTGATGAGGGAGGCTTTAAACCCATATGTCATTGCCGTGCTGATACAGTTCACAGCATTCGGTCCCGGTGTCGTCACAAACAAGACCCAGAACAGAGCAAATATTTGCCACGCATCCCAGCTCATCAATAGACCGGCGGAGAAATGATCCAAATCGCAACAGCGGGATCATCGTAAGGATTGGACCAAGTGTAGACTTCGCCACGGATGCGAAAGCTGTCCCCTTTCTGGATTGTATAGGTTTCTCCGTCTATTGAGATGTCCAATTTACCCGAGACCAAATAGGCCAATTCTTGGGTGGGTCGGCGCATGGGGCTGGGGATCGTTGATTTTGGTTCAAAGACGGAATGCACCACTTCAAAGTCATCGGTTAAATCAGGCGACAAAAGCTGTTCCAATAACCCATCCGCACGCTTGCCTATTTTGCGGCCATGGCCTTGGCGCACGATACGACCTGTTTCACGGTCATGTTCTTGGGGTTTATGCACGAGCGTTGTAAGCGCCACATCAAAGATGTCGGATAGTTGTTCCAGGTCAGATTGCTTGGGTTCCGATAAATCGCGCTCTATCTGGGACACCCAGCCAACCGATTTGTTCAATCGTTTCGCGACATCGCTCAGCGTCATTCCCCGCAGCTTTCGCAAGCTGCGAATATCAGCGCCAAAGCTGTTATTTTGGGCGTGGTCTATATTGGCCATACAACTGGGTCCGTGAAATTTTGATCGTTTTTTTCACGCTGAGGCGATTCAATGAAAAATGCAAGAAAAAATTCACGCCTTGAAATCACAAAATATAGACAAACTGCGATCAAAGGCGTATCGCGCCCCTATGGATACGACCTACGCGCCACCCCAAGACCCCTTGGTCATTTTGCACGAAGACAGTGAAATCGTCGTTGTCGATAAACCAGCGGGCTTATTGTCCGTCCCTGGACGGGGTGAGCATTTGGCGGATTGCCTTATTTCGCGTATTCAAGCTGTCTTTCCGACAGCTTTGGTTGTGCATCGCCTAGATAGGGATACCTCAGGTGTTATGGTCTTTGCCCTGACCGCCCATGCACAACGACATATTTCTATGCAGTTTGAACAACGCCAGACCAAGAAAACCTATGTGGCCCGTGTCTGGGGACGTGTGAATGATCCTTCTGGAACCGTCGATTTGCCCATGATTGTGGATTGGCCAAATCGCCCAAAGCAAAAGATTTGTCATGAGACAGGCAAATCTGCTGTGACCGATTGGAAACGGGTCAAATCAGATAACACCGAGAGCAGGCTAAGACTGCACCCCAAAACGGGTCGCAGCCATCAGCTTCGTGTGCATTGCTTGGCAATGGGACACCCGATATTAGGGGATCCCTTTTATGCCGAAGGCGAGGCCGCAGAGTTTGTGCGCATGATGCTACACTCCGAAGAATTGCGGCTCAATCACCCAGAACATGGCCGTGGCATGAAATTTCGCGCCAAGGCTCCGTTTTAAGAGCGTGATTTAATTTCCGCGACTTCCAATGTGCCCATATCGAGAAAGGGGCAGGATTGCGCCAAGGCAACGGCTGCATCAAGATCAGCACAGTCCAAAACACCGTAGCCCATCAAGCCCTTGTTGCCGGCATCCGTTACGCCATCTTTGGCAACCATCTTGGCAGGGCCAATTGGGTTTTCAGGTTCAAGCAATGATCCGCTGTTTTCAGCCAACCACACTTGCCACCGCTCCATCATAGCGGCTCCATCGGCAGGTGGTGTATTTCCCATGTGATAAAACATTACAAATTTTGGCATTTCCGTCTCCCTTTTGGGTGACGTTAACAGTGCGCTATTCAGAAATCCAAAGAAAAAGGGCGGACATTTAAGCCCGCCCTATTATTATTTAACCGAGTGCGTCGTTACAGCGACCGCAGGTTTGCGCGTGGCTGTGTTGGCCCACATCTGGTAGAATTTTCCAACACCGCCCACATTTAGCGCCCTCTGCCTTGGCAAATTGAACCGCGATGCCGTCCACATCGGCCAAAGTAAATGCCTCGCTTGGGGCGTCTTCTGTGGTGATGGTGATGGTTGAGGTGATGCAGATATCGTTAAACGGGATCGATTTTAGCACCTCGGCCAACTCTGCATTCGCCACAAAAACCGTCGGTGCCGCCTCAAGGCTTGCGCCGATGACTTTTTCCGTCCGTTGGATTTCCAAGGCGGCGGTGACCACACGACGGGCCGCACGGATGTTTGACCATTTTGCCGCCAAAGCATCGTTGCGCCATGCCTCAGGGGTTTCAGGAATATCCGTCAAGTGAACGGAGCTGTCTTCGCCGTCAAAGCGTTCGAGCCAGACTTCTTCCATGGTAAAAACCAAAATTGGCGCAAGCCATGTTGTCAGGCGATGGAACAAGATATCCAAAACCGTACGCGTTGCACGCCGCTCTAATGTGTCTCCGTCACAATACAAAGCGTCCTTGCGCACATCAAAATAGAAGGACGACAGATCAACCGTTGCAAAGGTAAAGATCGCTTGGAACACGCCTTGGAAATCATAGGCGTCAAATCCCGTGCGCACCTTTTCATCCAGTTCTGACAAACGGTGGAGAACCCATTGTTCCAACTCAGGCAAGTCAGCGGCATCAACGCGATCGGCCTCTGAGAAATCAGCGAGGGATCCCAACATAAACCGCGTTGTGTTGCGCAAACGGCGATAGCTATCGGCGACACCTTTTAGGATTTCTTGACCGATCCGAAGGTCGGCCGTGTAATCGGACTGTGCGACCCAAAGGCGCAAGATATCTGCGCCGTATTGTTTGATCACTTGTTCGGGCGCGATGGTATTGCCCAAGGACTTGGACATTTTCATGCCTTTTTCATCCAATGTGAACCCATGCGTCAGAACACCCCGATAAGGCGCGCGTCCCTTCGTTCCGCAAGCCTGTAGCATTGAGGAGTGGAACCAACCACGGTGTTGATCCGTTCCTTCAAGGTAAAGATCCGCAATACCATCCTCGGACCCATCTTCACGGTCGCGCAATACAAAGGCATGGGTTGATCCAGAGTCAAACCAAACATCCAAGATATCAAAGACTTGATCATAGTCAGATGGATCAACAATCCCATCCAAGAACCGCTCTTTCGCGCCATCCATATACCACACATCCGCGCCGTCTTTTTCAAAGGCTTCGGCAATGCGCGCATTGACGTCAGTGTTGCGAAGCAAGAAATCTGGATCCGTTGGAAGCGCACCTTTTTTGGTGAAACACGTGAGCGGAACACCCCAAGCCCGTTGGCGGGAGAGAACCCAATCAGGACGGGCCTCGATCATAGAATAGAGGCGATTACGGCCTGTCTGCGGCGTCCATTTGACCAAGTTATCAATCGAGGTCAATGCGCGTTCACGAATGGTTTTTCCGTGCGTGTCCTGACCATCGCCGACTTCACGATCAATAGCTGCGAACCACTGGGGTGTATTGCGGAAAATCACGGGCGCTTTGGAGCGCCACGAATGCGGATAGCTGTGTGTTACACGCCCACGCGCGATGATACCGCCCGCTTCGACCAATTTGGCGATAACAGCTGTGTTTGCTTTGCCTTCTTTGCCTTTGCGATCAAAAACTTGAAGACCGGCAAAAAACGGAACATGTGGCAAAAATTCAGACTCTTCGCCGACGTTGTGGGTCATGCGATCCATCCAGTTGCGTTTGACAAAGCATTCATAGTCATCCGCACCGTGGCTTGGCGCTGTGTGAACAAATCCTGTTCCCGCATCATCTGTGACGTGATCGCCATCAATCATTGGAACATCATAGGCCCAATAGTCGTCTTGATCTGCAAATGGGTGCGCACAAACGGCACCGTCTAGATCGGCTGCGGCAACATCGCTGACACGTGTAAAGTTTGTAACACGTGATTTCGTCAGGGCATCCTCGGCCAAGGCATCCGCAAAGAGATACAGATCACCAGGTGTTGTCCAGCTTTCTTCTTCTGTTTCATTGACGCGATACAGGCCATAGGAAATCTTAGGATTGTAAGCGATGGCCTTGTTTGACGGGATCGTCCAAGGCGTCGTTGTCCAGATCACAACACGCGCCTCTTTCAAAGCATCTGGTGCGCTGCGGAATTTGAACGGCACCCAGATCGTATGTGATTTATGATCGTGATATTCGATTTCAGCCTCTGCCAAAGCGGTCTTTTCAACAGGTGACCACATCACAGGCTTGGACCCTTGATAGAGCGTGCCTGTCATGAGGAATGTCATGAACTCTTCTGCAATGACACGTTCCGCATGGAAGTTCATCGTCAAATAAGGGTTATCCCACTTGCCAGTGATCCCAAGGCGCTTGAATTCATCGCGCTGGATATCAACCCAGCCTTCGGCAAATTTGCGGCATTCTTGACGGAAATCAACGACATCAACTTCGTCTTTGTTTTTGCCTTTGTTGCGATATTGCTCTTCGATTTTCCACTCAATCGGCAAACCGTGGCAATCCCACCCAGGGATATAGCGCGCATCGCGGCCCATCATTTGTTGGGAGCGCACAACCATATCTTTTAGCACCTTGTTCAAGGCGTGCCCGATATGAAGGTGCCCATTTGCGTAGGGAGGGCCATCATGAAGCGTAAAGGGTTTGCGATTGGCTTTTTCCCGCAAACGGTCATAAACTCCGATTTTCTCCCACCGCGCGAGCCATTCTGGTTCGCGTTTGGGCAATCCAGCCCGCATTGGGAAATCGGTTTTCGGCAGGTTAAGGGTATCTTTATATTCAGGCGTATCGGCGCACATTTTGTGTGATCCTTGGCTAAGTTTTAAATGTCTGGGGGTGGCGGCGCGATGGGTCAAACGCCTTGTCCCGGCGGCTCGTCTTTAGAGCGCCGGGCATATAATTCGAATAATGATACCGAATTTGAAGTCCATAAGCGCCTTATAGTCCAGCGAATCCTAACGGTCCAGTGGATTTTCTCTCGCAGATATGACAAGGGTACGCGCTAGCTACTCCCCCAAAGGGGGGAGTTCTTATTGACCCAAAGATTATTACATTCCGAGTGAATTTGTTTTATGGAAACTGCACATTGAAACAGCCACCGATTTTGACCGAACGTGAAAAGGAAGTGTTGCCGTTTTTGTTAAGTGGGGCGACACGTATCGAAATCGCCCAAACACTGAGCGTTTCTAGTGAAACGGTTAAATTCCACACACGACAACTCTTGAAAAAGTTCGGTGTTAAGACGGTGCCCGAAGGCTATACCGCCATGCAAGAATACGCGCGCTTGTATTTGCCTGAGGGAATGAATTTTAACTATTTTATAAAGACGAACCGCAATACCGTCACTTTGCACGACAACCGAACGGATGCGCACCTTGTCAAGGATTGGGATGTTGTTGCGATCAAGCCAGAGAGTATCACTATTCAAAGTGTTCAGCACGTCTGGGGGCAGGTAGAAAACCTAAGAGTCAATGGAACTCCCACTGACGCTGCGTCTGTCGAAGCATGGCGACACGTCGTAAACAGCTCAACCGATGATGCCTGCTTACAAGGCGATGAATTTAACTGGCTTTTGGAATGTGACTTAGTCAATGTGTATCTTGCCAGGGAGGAAAGGCATGCCGTTACTGTTGGTCTACCCATCGGCGAATTGATTATGACCCTTAATTTCCCTAAACAGCAGATGCCAGCGCACGTTTGGTTTGAGCATACGCGCTTGGGGCGTCCAGTGGATGATCCAGATGTGACATTTGAGATCAAAGGTCAGTGCGCACAGGTCTTTGTCCCAGATACCAAATTTGAAAATCGCTATGCGATCCATTGGAGTTGGGTAGAATGAGGCGTCCACCGTCACTAACACCACGAGAAAAAGAAGTTTTACCTTTGTTGGTTAGAGGGGCCACGCGGACAGCCATTGCTCAAGTCTTGGGCATATCGGATGAAACGGCAAAAATTCACATTCGCAATATTGTTGCGAAATTTGACGCAGCAAGCGTGCGTGATGGGATCTCTGAGTTTCATGAGTATCTGGAAACCTTTAGTACGCTTGGGTTGGGTTTTGAGTATTTTGTCAACGAGCTCAACTTTTCTGTAGAAATTCTCGAAGATCTGGATATGGCGCGCTTGCGACAAGAGATCGATCTGACAACTGTCGCTGAGACATTAGAGCGATTTGAGGAATTATTTATGACCTCAGGCAACATCAGTGAATGTCGTCTGGATGGGCAAGTGGTCACGCCAGTCAAGACAAGTGGAAATACAGATTATTACGAAAAACGGTTTGATCCTGCGCTAACCGACGGCGAACAGGCAAAATTTTGTTACGAAATAGATTTCACAAACCCATATAACGATCCCGAAAATTTCTTTAGCTCACTTATTCTTCACCCAACGGCCGAGGCAAAGTTAACGGTCATCTTTCCCCCAAACAGGATCCCTTCGAAAATTTGGGCGGAGGGCAGGGTGTCTGCAACACCGCTTGCCGCAGCACCGACAGGCTTGGTTTGTAAAGACAACGTTGCGACCCTTACATTGCATGAGCCAAAAATTGGCCAAGAATTTTTCATTCATTGGCGCTGGGATTAGGTGGGTAAGGGGTCGATTTAACGGCATTTTGTCTCACGTGTTAAATTAGGTATTTTAAATACTTATTAATTGAGCTATGTCACCTTTGTGATGAAACAGCAGAGGTTTACACATGTCTATTTCAGAAATCATTCTTTGGCCCGGAACAAAGGTCTGTGAATATCTCAACGTTGAACCAGAAAGTGATCAGGGCCTCATACGGTCCATGTTTAACATGTTGATCTATCTCATCGTGATCTTATTCGCGATGTGGGCTTTGATGGCCTAATGTACGGCCCTAGAATTGAGGCAAGCCAAGCGGACATCGCACGTGTTGTGTCACGCTTCTATGCTCAAGTGCGCGGGCATCCCGTTTTGGGGCCCATCTTTAATGAACGGATTTCTGATGATACGCATGCTTGGGCCGAACACGAAGCAAAGATAACGGCCTTTTGGGCGAAAGCCTTGCTGTATGAGCCAGGGTATTCGGGAAATCCGATGATGGTGCATGCAACTGTACCTGCCATCCAGACGAAGCACTTTGCGATTTGGTTGGGGCTTTTTGATCGTGTCTTATCTGAAGAGTTGACCGAACAGGATTGCGAAATCTGGTCTCATATGGCCCATCGGATCGGCCGAGGGTTGAGCTTGGGCTTGGAAAGTTTGCGGGACACGGACGGTCGCCCACCAAAGTTAACTTAAATTTTGATCATGTCCTAAGACACTTGCTTGAAATTTTTTGTGTTTGAATAAGATGCAGGTCTGCAAGGCGGTCTGATGTGTTGGTGCATGGGGCAAATTGGATATTGGCCTTTGTACAGCGCCACTTGAATTGAACCCGCTGTTGGCGTGGCTCGTTGCCGACACCGTCACGGGGGTTATCCTTCGGAACAGATGAGGGGATTTGCACGGTCATTCGGTTGCTCTGAATCGAATGATCCAAGATGCTCCATTTCAGGAATAGGGGGTGACATAGCGGCCTCCTGAGATAGCGTTGCATAAAAGACAACCAAGTTCTTAACTTGCATCAATTCCATTGTACTAGCTCCTTTGCTCTATATTGGTAATAAAGCGCGAGCTTTAGTAAACTCTTATTCCCCAAAGGGGTAGTTAGTCCATAAGTTCGGATTATGATTAATTATTTCAGATACTTAGCTATTTCGCACAGCATCAATAATAGATTGGCGAAGAGATTCGTCGCCACTCTCACGTGCGCGATCCATGGCCCTTTTTATATCTGTCAGGTCGGTTTTAAGCAGAACATTTTTAACAGGCCCAATCGAGGCAGGACGCATGGAGAGATTCGTTATTCCAATTGCAGCCAAAGCCAAGGCTTCGATGGGGCGTCCCGCATCTTCGCCGCAGAAAGACAATTTTGTATTCGTGCGTTTGCTCTTTTCCACGATCAGTTCCAAGAAACTTATGAAGCCACTGTTCAATGTGTCATAGCGTTTGCGTACAAGTTCGTTTTCACGATCGGCAGCAAAGAAGAATTGCTTGAGATCATTCCCACCAATGGACATAAAATCCACTTTGGAAAAAAACGCATCTGGTGCAAAGGCCAGTGAAGGCGTCTCCAACATGACCCCAATCTCGATACTCTCAGGCAGGACATGCCCCAAACGCTCTTCGCGCACTAGGGCCTTATCAACTTCTGCGCGTGCAAAATCGAATTCACTGGGTTGGGCAATGAAGGGAAACATCACACTGAGGGGACGCCCCTTTGCAGCCCTCAATAGAGCCTGAAGCTGCATCCGCAAGACGCCTGGCTTGTCCAACCCAACACGAATAGCCCGCCAGCCTAATGCGGGATTGGGCTCTTTGATCAAGGGCATATAAGAGAGGACTTTGTCCGATCCAATATCCAATGTCCGAAACACAACGCGTTTGCCGTCTGCTGCATCCATGACACGGCTATACAGCTCTGAGAGCTCAGAGCGTTTGGGCATTTTGTTACGAACGAGGAATTGTAATTCGGTCCGGAAGAGCCCCACACCTTCAGCCCCTGAATTTTGTAGGCTCGGCAAATCGGCCATGAGACCTGCATTCATGACCATGTCAATACGGGTGCCATCCCGTGTAACGGTCTCCACATCACGGATTGCGGCGTAGCGTTCTTGCGCCTTGGCTTCCATCGCGATTTTGTCATTGAAGGCATTCGCCACGGTTTCGTCGGGACGAAGATGGACAATCCCCTGATCGCCATCCACCAAGATTTCATCCCCATTCAAAGCCTCAGTCGTGATGTTTTTGGCATGAATGATCAAGGGAATGGCCAAGGCACGGGCTACGATTGTAGCATGGCTGCCTACGGAGCCTTCTTCCAAGACAATCCCTTTCAAGGACCGCCCATAATCTAACAATTCGGCGGGACCAATATTGCGAGCAATCAAAATCGGATCGGCGGGCATTTCGGCGCCTGTTTCACGGCCCTGACCGGTGAGGATGCGCAAGAGGCGGTTTGATAAATCGTCAAGGTCGTGAAGACGATCACGCATATAGGCGTCCGACACTTGAGACAGACGCGCACGGGCAGCAGATTGTTCTTTTTCAACAGCAGCTTCTGCTGAGAGACCTGTTTCGATATCCGTCTCAATACGGCGCATCCAACCGCGGGAATGGGCGAACATTTTGTAGGCTTCTAAGACTTCTAATTGCTCTTTGTCGCCGGATTTGACATTGGCCAACATAGCATCGACGCTGGCGCGCAATTGATCCACGGCCTCGTTAAGGCGTATCTTTTCCACTGTGGAATCTTCACAGACCAAATTAGTGACGACAACGCGCGGCTCATGGAGCCAGACATGCCCACGGGCCGCCCCCTCTTGGGCTGTACTTGCGCGAAAGAGCCTCTGGAGTTGGTGCAACCCCCCTAGCGCAGACCCCTCATCCACAAAGGCACCAAGCTCAGCCATTTCCGCCAAGATCATCGCAACAACTTCGAGGCCATAAATCTCGTCTGCGGTAAATTCCCGCGCGTCTTTGGATTGGACAACTAAGACGCCGAGTTTTTCACCAAGGCGTTGGATGGGAAGGCCCAGGAACGAAGAATAAATTTCCTCGCCTGTTTCCGGCATAAACCGAAAGCCCCGCTCACTGGGGGCATCGGCGGTATTAATCACAGAGTTGAGCTTGGCGACGCGACCCACCAAACCTTCGCCCATGCGAAGGCGGGTTTCATGCACGGCCTCAGAGCGCAGACCTTCTGTAGCGCAGAGTTCAAGAGTTTCGTCATCGCGGAACAGATAGATAGAACAGACTTCGCATCCGATTGAATCTGCAATCAAATGAGTGATTTTATTGAGCCGCTGCTGACCTTCGCCTTCTTCTGCCATTGTGTCGCGCAGGCGACCCAATAGTTTGCGGCTTTCGCTCTCTGTTCTTTCTGGCATGGGCAAAGTGCCCCTTATGATGCTTTCTCTAATTCAAAGGCATCATGCAACGCCTGAACGGCAAGTTCCATATATTTACGGTCAATTAACACAGAAATTTTGATTTCTGATGTCGCAATGACCTTAATATTAATACCTTCGTCGGAGAGCGTCTTGAACATTTTAGCTGCAACACCAGATTGGCTCCGCATTCCGATGCCAACAGCAGAGACCTTGGCGACATTTGTATCCGAGATGAGGTCCACATAGTTGAGATCGCCAGACGCTTTGGAGGCATCTAAGGCCTTTTGTGCGCGCAACACTTGATCTGTTGGGCAAGAGAATGTCATGTCAGTGCGCCCATCGTCACCGATGTTCTGGATGATCATGTCTACATTTACGCCAGCATCCGAGAGAGGGCCAAAAATCGCAGCGGCGATACCTGGACGGTCCTCAACGGAAACGAGGGTCATTTTTGCTTCGTCTCGAGAATATGCAATGCCTGATACGACGTTAGATTCCATGATTTCCTCCTCGGCACACACTAAGGTACCTGCTTCGTCTGAGGGTTCTTCAAAACTTGAGAGAACCCGTAATTTCACTTTGTAGCGCATGGCAAGTTCAACGGAGCGAGTCTGTAAGACTTTGGCGCCGAGAGATGCCAATTCTAGCATTTCTTCGAAAGATATTTTGTCCAGTTTGCGCGCTTTTTCTGCGATGCGGGGGTCTGTTGTGTAGATCCCGTCAACATCTGTGTAGATGTCACAGCGCTCTGCTTCAAAGGCAGCAGCAAAGGCAACGGCGGTTGTATCCGACCCGCCACGTCCAAGCGTTGTAATGCGGCCCTCTGGCGACACCCCTTGGAACCCAGCGACAACAGCGACGCGCATACCCTCGTTGAATTTCGTGGTGATGTTTTCAGAGGGAATTTCCTCAATCCGCGCCGAAGAATGGGCAGAGGTCGTTTTGACGGGAACTTGCCATCCTTGCCAGCTGCGGGCAGGGATATCCATTTCTTGCAACGTGAGAGCCATCAAACCTGCAGTGACGTTTTCGCCCGAGGACACAACGGCGTCATATTCGCGCGCATCATAGAGAGGGGAGGTTTCATTCACCCATCCGACAAGCTCATTCGTCTTGCCAGACATGGCAGAGACGATAACGATTACATCGTAGCCTTTGGCAATTTCTAATCCGACGCGCTTTGCTGCGCGTTTGATCCGGTCCAATGTCGCGACAGAGGTGCCGCCAAATTTCATCACAAGTACGGGCATTTTGTTCCCTTTGGTCATATAGTGCAGGGGGTTTATGATTTTGTGACTATAAGTACAAGGGAGTATTCCCAAAATGAGCCACGCTGTCGCGCGGCACAGTATAAGTTCAACGCTTTCGGCTCTTTATTAGCCTTCGTCATTGAACGGATTGGCTAGTTCTTTTTGCGTTTTGGCACAAAGGGGAGGGGAACGACCGGAATTCCATCGTCGATCAGCTTTTTAGCATCTTCGAGTTTCGCTTCGCCGTAGATTGAGCGCTCTTCAGTTTCACCAAGATGCATGGACCGGGCTTCTTTGGCAAAATTCTGACCAACGTATTCGGAATTGGCTTCGACAGTTTTTTGTATTTCAGCAACTGGGGTCTCTTCGGCTTGGGGTGCGAGAGTGACTTGTTTGCGAGAGGGCGCAACATTGGGGGCCATGATGGCTTTGTTGATATGAGAGGACCCACAGGTTTCACAAATGATCATACCTGCGGATTTCAATTTGTCGAAGGCAGACGCCGATTGGAACCAACTATCAAATGTATGATCGTTGTCACATTTGAGCGCATATTGGATCATGTTGAGCCTCGTTCTGGGGTGTTAGACTAATTAGTCAATTTGCCCGCAGAATCAAGGTCGTTTCTCAGAGCTTTGGCTTTGTATGGTATCATGGTGGAGCCTGAGGAAGCCAAAAGAAAAGGGCCGCTGAATGAGCGGCCCTTTCAATGGTTTTAGAAGTTGAGCGACAAGTCTTTGTGGACTGCCGTACAGGAGGCAAGGAACAAAGCCTGTTCACGGCTGAGTTTCGACTGCATCCTTGAGCCAATCGTTGTCGACAGAGCCGCGGCATAAGTCGCAACGTCTGAACCGATCTGTTGTTCAATTGTGCCACGCCATGCGAGCTGTGCGGTGTACAATTGAACGGCCTCTTCGTATTCCTCCAAGGCTGTTTCACGATCCTTTTTGCGTTTGCCGAGCGCTTTTTTGACTTTGCCCAAAGCTTTTTTGACATCATCCGCCCCGGCAATTTCACGGAACTGACGTTCTGCGATTTTCGCGGCTTCTTCTGCCTCTGGGAAGTCAGCAGTTTCAACCACGCTGCGTAAGGCCATCAAATCCGCTTCTGCCGCAATATAGGTTGCGGAGGCATCAATGATTTCTTGGAGTTCAACAACCGCTTCGAATGATTTGTCACCTGCACGGCGATAGTCATTGCGTGCTTTGGTTTCAGCATCCGTTAGGAATTTGAACGTGTCATGCGCATCCTTCCATTCAAGCGGAATTTCTGAGGTGAGCTCAGAAATCTCGGCTTCAAAGACGGCAATCCCTGTTTCAAGCTCTGCACGACGCGCGTCATTTTCAGACCCCGTACCGAGGCGAGACAGGGACGTCTTGAGCTCTTCTTCTTGCTCTTTGATGTGGCGAATTTGCTTTTCAAGGGCACGCACATCTTTGAGCAGCGGACGATAGGCTGGTTCTGCTTCCGCAACAGCATCAACACGAACTGCGATATCTGCAAGCGACGCAAGAGACGCCTCAGCCAAGGAAGTCGACTCTTCAAGTAGTTCGCTGAAGTCCTCTGGAAGTCCATCGAGGTTGATTGACTTGGCTGCTTGAACAGCCGCCATTGTCGCGCCACCATCCTGTGCCACTTTTTGGCTCACGAAATCGTCCAAGCAGAATTGAAGCTTCGGGTTCCGTGGAGGTGGAGCCGAGTCAGACAAGTAGCTAGAGCGGTTTGGCAAATAGTTCACCAGTTGCGGATAGAGACCTACGATTGTAAGGGCAATCAACTGCAATGTGATAAAGGCAATCACGCCTTTATACATCTGAATTGTCTTGACCACAGCCGGAGCCACCCCACGCAGATAGAAGAGCGCAAAGCCAAAGGGCGGGGTGAGGAATGAGGTTTGGATGTTCAAACCGATCATAACACCGAGCCAAACAGCCGTGATGTTTGCGCTCGGATCCGCCAAAAGAATAGGCGCAACGATAGGCACAACAACAACCGCGATTTCGATGAAGTCTAGGAAGAAGCCAAGCACAAAGATTACCAACATAACGATGATAAACTGTGTCCAGAACCCACCAGGGAGCGTTTCCAAGAATTCGCGAACAAGCTCTTCACCACCAAAGGCACGGAATGCGGCTGTGAGCATTGCGGCACCAAGCAGGATGACAAAGACCAAGGCTGTTGTCTTGGAGGTTTCCATCATCACACCATTTAGAGTACCGTCAATGCGCATAACACGCAGACCACTCCAGATGATGCCTGTGAGCATGATCACTGTGCCAATGACACCAATCGTGATGCCCAAAGTATCCTGAGACGAGGATGCCGCTTTTAGGTTCATGTCAAAGACGCTGATAGCACCACCGACAATAACGAGGCCCAAAATTGTGAGCAGCGCAGGGACAAAGGTGTAGCGGTCTCTGTCAACGAGACGGTATCCCGCCATAACCAAGGCACCTGCGGCGCCAATAGCCCCCGCTTGGTTCACTGTTGCCACACCTGTAATGATTGAGCCAAGAACCAAGAAGATCAAAGCCAAAGGTGGGATCAATGTGAGTGCAACCTGACGCCAAAACGCGCCGTCAAATTTGCCTTCATAAGGGACGGCTGGTGCCGCTGATGGTTTGATGATCGCATAGGCGAGAATATACAGCATATAAATGCCAACCAACAAGAGACCAGGGACAAAGGCTCCGAGGAACATTTCACCTGCAGATGTTGAGCTAACGTCAAAGACGCTCGGCATTTGCAATTCGCCAGTCGCCTCTTTGTAGAGCGCTTTACGCGCTGTGCCCGCTTGGTCTGTTGCGGAGGCAAGTTGGTCCGCAAGGATGATCAAAACAATCGACGGTGGGATGATTTGTCCCAAGGTTCCTGAGGCCGCAATCGTTCCTGTCGCCAAAGAGGGTGAATAGTTGTTGCGCAACATAGCAGGCAAAGAAATCATGCCCATTGCGACAACTGTTGCACCAACAATACCTGTTGTCGCCGCTAAAAGCGCGCCAACAAATACAACCGAAATACCCAAACCGCCTGGAACAGGTCCAAACAATTGGGCCATCGTCACCAAAAGGTCTTCGGCGATTTTTGAACGTTGCAACATAATGCCCATGAAAATGAACAACGGAATAGCAATGAGCGTGTCGCGTTCGACCTCCCAATAGATGCCCCTGAGGTTAATCACCCCAGCAGAGAGCCATTCAGACGGGCCGCCTGAGTGGAAATAGGCATCGGTATCGCCCGCAAAGAAATAGCCAGAGACCGCAGCGAGTAGAATTGTAATAATTGCCGAGCCCGGGAGGGCAAAGGCAACAGGATAGCCTGATCCCAAGGCAGTCGCCATGATCAGCACGAGAACGAGTAAGAAAAAGAGTTCCATAGGTGACCTCAGTGAGAAACAGGAGCAACTTCGCGACGACCGGGTTCTTCCCGATAATTCGCGACGGCTTCAAAGAAATAGCTGACGAATTGGATCATCATTGTGATCGCAAATAGACCGATAAAGACCGCCATTTGGTATTTGATGAACATTCCAGCTGCGCCAGATTGCGAAATCTCAAACGAGACAACGGGTGCATTGATCATCGACTGGCGACCGGACATTCCGACCAACAAGATGACCCAACATGTCGCCGTACCCAAGGTGAGGGATCCAATCGCGTTCACAAAGCCTTTGGTCTTGTGGGTGAACCCGGCATAGAGGATATCGACGCGCACGTGACCTTCGTCAAACAATGTGTAAGCGGAGGCAAACAAAAAGAGGGCTGCGTACCAGTAGCGCACCAAATCACCCATGAACGCTTGTTCGTAAGAAAAGACGAAGCGTGTGATCACGATCAATAATTCGGCTGCTACGATCAAGAGCGCGAGCCAAGTAAACCCGAGCGTGCGAGAAAACAGAGCAACGATAAATCCGACTATAATCAGCGGGATGTGAACATAGGGGGCAACAAAAGCAGCGCGGCCAAATTGTCGGGCGGCATCTTCGCTTAGGAAGGCTTCGAACACATTTTCAACACGCATCAGGGCGACAATTGCATCAGCGATCCCAACGAAGAAAACGCTAAAGAAGAGTGCGCGGATCAAATAGCAGTTAAATCTATGGATGCGATCGGCATCAAAGCGGAGCGATGTTGTCGCGTTACGCTGAACATAGAGCAAAGCGATGGCAAAACTTACCACATAAACGCCAATTGGAACAATTGCCAATGCGCCGGCCTGACCACTGAGGGCTTGATTGACACTGGGCATATCAAAGCCAACATGTAGGATGTTGTTAATTAAATATGCAGCCAAAGCGGCAAGCATTCCCCAACCAAGAAGCCGCACAAGAGATGCGGGTCTACCTTCCCTTGGGATGGTGTGGGTTGCATGGGTATCGGTCATGAAGTCCCCCTAATTTAGAATAATCCTGAATAGCAGGAAATAGGATAGTCGTGCTATTAAAAAAACGGGGCCATAATTTTGGCCCCGTTCATAAGTTGTTTTAAGAAACGATTAGTCGTCTAGCCCAAGGATACGGTTACGTTGTGAAATGAACGTACCTTCCAATGCCGCGATTGTACCGCCAATTTCGCGCAAGCTCTTTTGGAAGTGATCGTCGATCTTAGTTGCCATTGCAGAGTGCGCACGTGTTTCTTCAAACACTTCTTCCGCACCTTCAGCAAATGCATCCCAGATGTCGTCGTTGAACGAGCGCACTTCGATGCCCTGTTCGTTGACAAGCTTCTGCATGTATTCGCCGTTTTTCGCCATGCCTTCGCTGTGTGCGTTTGCATGCTCTTCGTTTGCTGCGGCTGTGATGATGGCGCGTTCCCAATCAGATAGGCTTCCCCACCATTCTGCGTTCAAGCCTAGAGCAAGTCCGCCACCTGGCTCGTGCATACCACCAGTGTAGTAGTATTTTGCCGCTTCGTAGAACTTCATGAAGTAGTCATTATATGGACCAACCCACTCTGTCGCGTCGATTGCGCCAGAAACAAGGTTTTCATAGATTTGACCACCAGGAAGGGATACAGAAGACGCGCCCATTTTTGTGATAACCTGACCACCTAGGCCTGGCATACGCATTTTTAGACCTTTAAAGTCGTCTGGGCTTTCCATTTCTTTGTTGAACCAGCCACCCGCTTGTGTGCCTGTTGAACCAACAGCAAGCTTTTTCAAGCCGAATTCACCGGATAGTTCGTCCCAAAGCGCTTGCCCGCCGCCGAACTTGATCCAAGCGTCCCACTCTTGAGTGGACATTCCGAATGGAACAGATGTGAAATATGCGAAACCTGGGTGCTTACCAGTCCAGTAGTAGTCTGCACCGATGTATGCGTTCGCGTTACCAGAAGAAACTTCGTCAAAAGAGTCAAATGCACCAACACGTTCGCCAGCTGCGAAGTATTCTGTTTGGATTGCACCGTTTGACAATACGTTTACACGCTCAGCGAAACGCTGTGCAGATGTTCCCAAGCCTGGGAAATCGCGCGGCCATGTAGACACGATTGTCATTGTGCGTGTGCCTTGAGCGACAGCTGGTGCGGCTAGTGTTGTGACACCAGCACCGGCAAGCGCGGCACCTTTCAAAAATTTACGACGTTCCATGCAATAGACTCCTCCTGTTTGCATTTTATAGTGCTCAATTGTCTCAAGCTTTGGTAAGATTAACTTACCACTTGCAACTAAGCAACTTATATTTTGAGCCTAGGGAATACCTGCGATTCGGCAAGGATTGAGTGAGACGCCTGCGCAAATTTAGCAAAGTATTTTGTATTTTATGGAAAAATCCAGCTTTTTGAATGTTGCGGTTCCAAAATTTTATGGCGAGGCATCAGTCAAAATGTCTCACCTCGATACCTGAATTATCAAGGTGCACCTTGATTTTTTGCGCCATGATCACCGCATCTTTCGTATCGCCGTGCAAGCACACAGTATCGATTTGCGTTTCAATTCGCTTGCCAGATTCGGCGATGATGGCGCCTTCTTTGATCATGCTGACGATCCTTGGTGCGGCAATGGCTGCATCATGCAAGACCGCACCCGGCAAAGCGCGATCCACGAGGGTTGCGTCGTCATTATAGGCGCGATCGGCAAAAATTTCCGAAACATAGGCACAGCCGAGTTCCTCAACCGCCGCCGTTTGCGACGTGGCCGCCAGAACCATAATGCGCGTATCAGGGGCAACCGAGAGCACGGCCTCATAACAGGCCAACGCCATCTCATGATCCTCTGACGTCATGTTGGACAAAGCCCCGTGCAATTTTACATGGCGCATCTCTTCTCCAACAGAGCGTGCCATCGCTTGCGCTGCGCCCACTTGATAGCGGATTTGGTTTTGCAGCGTGTCATAGGCGACGGATAACCGACGGCGTCCAAACCCTTTGAGGTCGTCAAACCCCGGATGGGCACCAATCCCAACCCCGTTTCTTGCGGCCGTGTTCATTGTAGCAGCCATAATATCAGGGTCGCCTGCGTGAAATCCACAGGCCACATTGGCCGATGTCACAATATCCAAGAGGGCAGCGTCATCCCCCATACGCCACGCGCCGAAGCCTTCGCCAAGATCAGCATTTAGATCAATTCTCATTGCTTGCCTTTCTTAAACACTTAGCTGTGTCACGGAATTCAAAAACATCGCCTCAAAATTCAACCCATATGTCAGGGCATGGGTGTCTTGGGGAGGATCGTCTGGGGCAATGTCGGGGGTGCGGAGGTAATGGGCTGCGCCAAGGGTTGCGACTTGAAAGGCCCAGACCAATTGCGAGGCCTTGGTGTCATCAATCTTGAGAGTGGTCGCAAAGTGACCTGCCAAGGTATCCAATCCCTCTGCTTGCGATCGTTTGAATTCGACAAAGGTTTCCAAAGGCACGTTGAACTGAGTTCTTGTCTGCGCCTCTGTCATTAAAGGCACTAGCAAGGGATCAGTGGTGAGAGACGTGCAATAGGCCTCACAAAAGTCTTGATACGTTTGGGCGGTGGTCAAAGTTTGTGGCAAGGCATTCAGCCAGTTCCAAAAAACCGAAAGGTAAATGGCCCCAATGATCTCTTCGCGTGTTTTGAAATATAAATAGAGCGTGCCTTTGGCGACATTACAGGCCTCTGCAAGCTTGTTCATGGACAAGCCCTCGGCTCCGTTCTCGCGCAAGAGCTGGGTTGCTTTGCTTAAGATGTGTTCGCCTTTGGCAATCTTTTCTTCGGGGGAATCAGATTTAAACATTGGGCCTCCTGTTCTTAGATAAACAAAAAACTGAACGTTGGTCATCCATGTTCGGACAAATCCTCAGAAAAACCTAGGCACTCACATTGTGATACGCCGCAAGTTTTGGTTCCCTTGTGCGCTTGGCCTATGCCATAAACCCAACTGAACCAAGTCTCAAATGGGGAAATGACATGACCGAGATTGAAACCTTGAACCAGATCATGACAGATCGGCATTCATGTCGTGCCTTTTTGGATACTGAGGTTCCGCGTGCGCAAATTGAACAGATTTTGCACACGGCGCAAAAGGTGCCGTCGTGGTGCAATTCCCAACCTTGGCAAGTCACCATTGCCTCAGGTCAGACGGTCATCGAGTTATCGAAATTGCTCTTTGCTGCGCGGACAAATGGGCTTGAGGAGCCAGATATTGCATTTCCCGACACCTACCGAGGCGAATACAAACGTCGCCGTTCTATCTGTGGATGGCAGCTTTATGATGCCGTTGGCGTGCAAAAAGGGGACCGCGAGGGATCGATTGCGCAAATGATGGAAAACTATCGTTTTTTTGGCGCGCCCCATGTTGCAATCGTGACAACGCCCGAGGAATTAGGCGCCTATGGTGCGCTCGATTGCGGGGCATTTGTCACGGGCTTTACCCTTGCCGCGCAAGCGCTGGGCATCGCAACTATTCCGCAAGCTTCGATCGCAGGGCGCGCGCCTATTGTTCGCGAGTTTTTTAATATCCCGAAAGAGCGCCATATCTTATGCGCTATTTCCTTTGGGTACAGTGATACAGATCACCCAGCCAACAGTTTTAGAACCGAACGTGCGGGTCTCACGGAATTTGTTGACTGGGCGGAATAGTCTTATGGCTTGGCCGCAACAACGATCACTTCGACCAAATGCTGAGGCGTTGCAAGGGCCGCTTCGCCTGTGGCGCGTGCTGGCGCGTGGCCTGTCGGAACCCAAGCATCCCACACAGAATTCATTTCTGCGAAACCGGACATATCTTTTAGCCAGATTGTTGTGCTGAGGATATTGGTCTTGTCTGATCCGCATTGCTCAAGCAAAGCATCAACTTTGTCCAAACAAGATTGGGTTTGCTCGGTAACGGATGTGCCAGGCTCACCAACTTGACCCGCAAGATAAATCGTGGACCCATGAATCACGGCTTGGCTCATGCGCTGACCCGTGGCGATACGCGTGATATTTGACATGCTGTTTTCCTTTGTAATGACTACGCGCTAAAGAGCAGCTTTCGCATTTGGTTACAATAATTTTCACTACCGGATTTGCGGCAGGCGTAAAAAACACCGATTCTGTCAGAAACGCTATGAAATTGCCGCGCATTCTTTTGCTATTGCTTGCAGGTCCATTGCAGGAGCGTTAAAGGCATAGGCAACATGACAAACGGAGGCTCCCATGTCGATTGATACCACGATCGCTGCCAAAGTGGCCAAATTGGCCCGTATCAAAGTAGAAGACGATGCATTGCCTGCTTTGGCGCAAGAATTTAACGATATTCTTGGGTTTATTGAGCAGCTCAACGAAGTTGACGTCGACGGCATTGAGCCGATGACTTCCGTGACGCCTCAAAAGCTTAAGCGTCGTGAGGATGTGGTGACAGACGGGGATCAACAGGACAAAGTTCTAACAAATGCCCCCGATGCCCGCGAAGGATTTTTTGCAGTTCCAAAGGTGGTTGAATAATGTCTGATTTAAACACATGGACAATCGCGGATGCCCGCGACAAACTTCGTTCTAAAGAGGTGAATGCGGTTCAGCTAACCCAAAGCTGCCTTGATGCCATTGATGGCGCCGATGCGCTGGGCGCTTATGTTCACAAGACGCCGGATTTGGCGATTGAGCAAGCCAAAGAAGCGGATGCGCGCCTTGCAAGCGGGGACGCCCCTGATATGTGCGGCATTCCCCTCGGGATCAAAGATCTGTTTTGCACCAAAGGCGTCGCGAGCCAAGCGGCCAGCCGTATTTTGGACGGGTTCAAACCCGAATATGAAAGCACTGTAAGCCAAAACCTTCGTGATTCTGGTGCGATCATGTTGGGCAAATTGAACATGGACGAATTCGCTATGGGATCGTCCAATGAAACTTCTGTTTACGGCAATGCCGTGAACCCTTGGAAGGTTGATGAACGTGAATTGACACCCGGTGGGTCTTCTGGTGGATCGGCTTCGGCTGTGGCCGCTGATTTGTGTTTGGCGGCGACGGGGACGGATACCGGGGGGTCTATTCGTCAACCTGCGGCCTTTACGGGCATTGTTGGGATTAAACCAACCTATGGCCGTTGTTCTCGTTGGGGTGTTGTGGCCTTTGCCTCTTCGCTCGATCAAGCGGGTCCAATGACCAAAACGGTGCGCGATGCGTCGATCATGTTAGAAGCGATGTGTTCGTATGATCCCAAAGACAGCACAAGCGTTGATATTCCTGTTCCCAATTTTGAAGCAATGCTGACAGGCGACATTCGTGGCAAGAAAATCGGTATTCCCAAGGAATATCGCATGGACGCCATGCCTGCGGAAATCGAAAAGCTCTGGGAAGAGGGCACAGCGATGCTACGCGATGCGGGCGCTGAAATCGTTGATATCTCACTCCCGCATACGAAATACGCGCTTCCTGCGTATTATGTGATTGCGCCTGCGGAAGCCTCATCCAACCTTGCGCGCTATGATGGTGTGCGCTTTGGGCGTCGGGCCAACCTTGCAGCAGGCGATGGCATCACTGAGATGTATGAAAAAACCCGCGCCGAAGGGTTCGGACCAGAAGTTCAACGCCGTATTATGATCGGGACATATGTGTTGTCTGCGGGCTTTTATGATGCCTACTACAACCGTGCCCGTCGTGTGCGTGCGCTGATCAAAAAGGACTTTGATGATGTGTTCGCAGCTGGCGTTGATGCAATATTGACACCTGCAACACCCTCTGCGGCCTTTGGTTTGGGCGAGATGGCGGATGCAGATCCCGTTCAAATGTATTTGAATGATGTCTTTACGGTTACGGTCAACTTGGCAGGCTTGCCTGGGATTTCGATCCCTGCGGGTGTGGATGCTTCAGGGCTACCTTTAGGACTTCAGCTTATTGGGCGTCCGTTCGAAGAGGGTGACTTGCTGAATACCGCTTACGCACTCGAGCAGGCTTGTGGATTTACAGCCAAACCGTCAAAATGGTGGTAAGACACTGTCTAACAAGGCAAATGGGATGATGGGTATGCGGTATATTTTGATGGCACTTTCGGGGTTGGCACTTGCTGCTTGCGAGCCGGCGATCCCAAATAGTGGATATGTCGGGGCAGGGGACAAGGATCAAATCCTACGTGATGCGCAGCTCTCTGGCCTTCCTGCACCTTCTGATGTGACAACAACGCCTTTAGATGGCCCGCTCACGGCGCCATTGGATGCAACAAACCTTGCAGGATCCGTTAATCCTGACAATCCAGGTTTGTCTGATGAAAACAACTTTACAGCTGTTGCTGAGCGTCAAACAATCGAAAGCGATGCCGAGCGATTGGCGCGTAACCGTCAGCTTTATACGGTGATCGAGCCAACGGCGGTTCCAACGCGTTCTGGGACAGATCGTCCAAATATCGTGCAATATGCGATTGAGACATCAAACCCCATTGGAGTTCAGCTTTATACGCGCAGTTTCCTCAATACGGATGCGCGCACGGCCAAGAACTGTGCGAAATATGCATCCTCCAGCCAAGCACAAGAAGATTTCTTGAAGCGCGGTGGCCCGAAGCGCGATCCAAAAGGGTTGGATCCAGATGGGGATGGGTTTGCGTGTTATTGGGACCCAACGCCCTTCCGCGCGGCTGTTCAGCAATAAGGGGCGGGCATGTTGCAATGCCCCTCTCCTAATTTCGGCCCCCGCAAGCATGCTGAGGGGCCAAGCTATATCATCCTTCATTATACCGCGATGGACACAGCACAGGCGGCCATAGATCGCCTCTCTGATCCTCAGCATGAAGTCTCGGCTCATTACGTCATCGACGCGCATGGACGCGTGACACAGCTTGTCCAAGAGCAGGACAGGGCATGGCATGCGGGGCGATCCTATTGGCGTGGTGAAACAGATATGAATTCGCAGTCTATCGGGGTCGAATTGGCAAATGATGGGGCTCAGCCCTTTCCCATGCTCCAAATGTCGGCCCTTGTTGATCTGCTACAGGGGATTATGAATCGCTGGTCTATTCCAAAGCAAAATATCTTGGGCCACTCTGATGTGTCACTGGGTCGCAAAATTGATCCAGGGCCACGATTTCCATGGTCTCAGCTTGCTATAATGGGGTACGCAATTCAGCCCGACCCAAAGCCGGAAAAACTATGTGAAACGACATTTTTGCAGAATGCGGCACGGGTTGGATATGATGTGTCTCACCCTGACTTGGTTCTACCTGCTGTGCGGTTGCGGTTTCGACCTTGGGAAGATGGCCCATTAGATGAATGGGACTGTGGTGTCATGGCGGACTTGGCCGAACGGTTTATCATTGACGTTTCGCCGATAACTCCGTAACCGCAGCAGTGCGCGGATCGCTGGATGGCCGCGGACCTTGTGTTCGAGGAAAGTCCGGACTCCACAAAGTAACGGTGCCGGGTAACGCCCGGGCGGGGTAACCCGACGGAGAGCGCCACAGAAAATAAACCGCCTCTGTTTACAGAGGTAAGGGTGAAACGGTGGGGTAAGAGCCCACCGGGGATGTGGTAACACGTCCCGCATGGCAAGCCCCACCGGGAGCAATGCCGAATAGGAACCTCGCGCGGGGTTGATCGGGCAACCGATATCACCGCAGGGATACTTTGGCCCAGAGGTTCGGGTTGGCAGCTAGAGGGAGGCAGGCAACTGTCTCCTGAGAGGAATGGTCATCCAAAGGGCATCGCCCTTGGACAGAATCCGGCTTATAGGTGGTCCGCGCAGACTAATACGAGCAATGTCGCCAAAATATTGCTTATTTGATCCAAGAGCGGTTGACTCGGGCGGTGGGATAGGTAAAAGGCAGGCTCTAATGAATTCACGGGCCTGCTTGTGCCCGACGCAGGAGACGACTTATGGCGAAGCCAACCACAATCAAGATCCGCCTGAACTCGACCGCGGGCACCGGACACTTTTATGTCACAAAGAAAAACGCGCGTACAATGACCGAAAAAATGGTTGTACGTAAGTATGACCCAGTTGTACGCAAGCACGTCGAGTACAAAGAAGGCAAGATCAAGTAATTGATCCCTTAAAATTGTATTTGAAAAGGCCGCTCATTGAGCGGCTTTTTTGTTTTTTACCTTGGAAAAATATCGCTTTGGGATATGCTGAACTGGTCGTTTGGATGGGTTTCCAGACGAGTTAAGTGTTACAGGTCCTTTTTATGAAGCCAACATATACCCTAGATCAGATCGCTTATCAGCTCACCGATCAAGGGTGGCTATATGATAACGAGGACCCGCATAAATTTGATGTCTCGGTTGGTGGGACAATTACCGTCAATATATCAGACCTGAATCAAGCGGGTCAGCTTTTTGCGCTTGCGGCCTTCGAGGCTTGGGAAATGGTGTCTGGCCTCAACTTCGTCGTCACGAACAATTGGGACCCCGATCTGTGGATTTATCACGAAGGGCGGGACCAAGCCTATTCCTATTACGAAACAGACAGGAATGGAGTGATCACCTATTCCGAAATCGTGATTTCAGAAGATTGGATCCAACGAGATTGGTCGCGTAGTTATTGGGGTGATGTGATAACCGTCGACTATGCAAGTTATAGCCTGCAGACGATGATCCATGAAATCGGCCATGCATTGGGTTTAGCGCATCCTGGCAATTATAATGCGGGTGACGATGACAATGATGGCACTGATTTCGATCGCGATGCCGCATTTGCCAATGATAGCTGGCAAATGACGGTCATGTCCTATTTCGATCAAACCGAGAATCCAAATGTCGATGCGGATTATGCCTTTATCATGACGCCAATGCCGGCGGATATCTTGGCCATTCATAATATTTATGGCTCAAACGTTGAGGCAAATCTTGGCGATACGACTTACGGGTATTCCCAAAATGTTGGGGGGTATTGGGATGAGGTGGACTTGGAATTTGCGCCAATCGCTCTGACAGTTTTTGACACAGATGGTCATGATACTTTGGACCTCAGTCAGTCATATCAAGAGCAATATATTTCACTTGTGCCTGGGTCAATCTCTGACGCAGGGGGGGCGAAGGGGAATGTTATTATCTATCAGGATACCATTATTGAGGATGCTTTCGGTGGCTTTGAGAATGATGTCTTGATTGGAAATGATGTGTCTAATCTCCTCATTGGCGGCCAAGGCGCGGATACGGTGTCTGGCGGTGATGGGGATGATATTCTCTACGATGCGCTTGGGGCGAACGAACTTTCTGGTGACGAAGGTGATGATATCCTTGTGTCCTATTCCGGGGCAAACCGCCTCACAGGAGGAAGGGGTGCCGATATTATGGTCGGCGGGGTTCATAACGATATCCTTGATGGTCATCGTGGTGAGGATGTTCTCATTGGTGATGGCAAGTCAATTTTTTTTGGTGGGACTGATACTCTTGATGGTGGCAAAGAGGATGACATCTTGATGGGGGGCATCGGTGCCGATACCTTTGTCTTTGCCCCTGACGATGGGTCGGATGTCATTGTTGCGGTAGATTTGTCTGATGTGACCGTTGATACGTCGGAATTTACGTACCAAGGCGCAGATTTTGAATCTGGGCTAGATAAGGTCTCGCTTGTCGGATTTACGGGGCTTTCGACAAATACCGTTTTGGATCATGTGTCCGATACATCCGACGGCGCTGTCTTTGCCTATCAGGGGCTTGAGATATTGTTTTGGGATGTCGCGGCATCTGAGTTAAGCGCGGATGACTTCATCTGGTCATAAAAAAGGGCCGCCAAAGGCGACCCTGATTTCTCTATAGAGCGAAGCTTATTCACCATCACCCATGAACATGAGCAAGAATTGGAACATGTTCAAGAAGTCTAGGTATAGGTTCAACGCACCGTGGATGGCCGATTTGTCCAACCATTCTTGATCACCATGATGCGCATGAGCCAAGTATTCGGTTTTGATTTGTTGCGTGTCATAAGCTGTTAGGCCCGCAAAGATCAAAACACCGAGTACCGAAATCGCGAACATGATCGCAGGTGAACCCAAAAAGATATTCACGATTGATGCAATCAAAATACCAATCACACCCATGATGAGGAAAGATCCCCAACCGGAAATGTCACGCTTGGTTGTATAGCCCCAGAGAGACAAGCCAGCGAATGCAATTGATGTCACGAGGAACGTCTGTACAATTGAGTAAGACGTGTAGAAAATGAAAATCGAGCTAAGGGAAACACCGATCAATGTCGCAAAAACAAAGAAGAAAAGCTGTGCCGCCTGAGCAGATGCCCGACGCATGACCGCACCAAAGGCGAAGATCATCGCGAGCGGTGCGAACATAACAACCCATTTCAAAGATGATGCGTAAATCGCGGTACCCAAGGATGTGAGCATTGTGCCGTTTTGCATTTGCCCAACCATCTGTGCAGGGTCAGTTGTAACCGCAAGTCCCGCAATCGCCCATGCCGCCAAAGCAGTGATGAGCATGCCTACAGACATTGTTCCATAGACTTTGTTCATATGGGCGCGAAGCCCTTGATCGATCTGCGCCGCGTTTACGCCAGCAGCAGAACGCAGTGTGTCGAATTGTGCCATAAATGCCTCCAAGTTATTGCACGAACTGGTAATCCAGCTGTTCGGGTGTAATATCGTCATAGTTTAAACGGCTTTCAAGGCTTTGTCGCCTAAAAAACCGAATAACTGTTTAGTCGTGTGAAATTTGTACAACGACCTTGCCTGTGGACTTGCGGGCTCGCAGGGTATCAAGCGCCTCGCCTGCGCTTTCTAGGTCAAAACTGTGGCTGATATGAGGCTTGATTTTCCCTGCAGTGTACCAATCGAGAAGGGTTGCTAAGCTATCGGTGACCACGTTTGGTTTGAAAGCTAAATATCCGCCCCAGTAGAACCCTTGTACAGTAATGTTTTTCACCAAGAGGTGATTGGCGGCAATTTTTGGAACCTCACCAGAGGCAAAGCCAATCACGATGATCCGCGCTTCGGGGTTGCAAGCACGAAAGGCGTCTTTGAATTGTTCGCCCCCAACGGGATCATACACAACGTCTGCGCCACCCAAGGCTTTGATCTGACCTCTCAGGTCGTCGCTTTCAGCGTCGATCACGTGATCTGCGCCTGCCTCCTGAGCGACCTTTAATTTGTCCGCACCACGGGCCACGGCAATAACCTTGGCGCCCATGACTTTGCCGATTTCAACAGCCGTCAAGCCAACGCCCCCTGCAGCACCCAAAACAACCAAGGTCTCCCCAGGTTTGAGCCCGGCTTTATAATCGAGCGCGACATGGCTGGTGCCGTATGCAATTTGAAAGGCAGCGGCATCTTTGAAGGACATGCTATCTGGAATGACAACGCAGCGGTTCACATCGAAACAGCCGTATTCCGCAAGCCCGCCTTGACCGCCAAACACGGCCACGCGGCGACCGATATCTGGGGCTTCCGTGTCTGGACCAATGGCATCAATCGTTCCTGAAATCTCCATTCCAAGCGTAAAAGGCGCTTCAGGCGTATCCTGATAGGTGCCTTTTTGCATCAGTAGATCCGCAAAATTGAGCCCACAGGCGTGAATTTTTACGCGAATTTCTCCCTTTTTTGGAGTAGGTGTGGAAATGTTCATGATTTCTGCAAGATCGCCTTGCTTGGGAATATGAAAAGCCTTCATTTTCAGAAACCTCCTGTCAAGTTCATAGGGTTATCACGTTTTTGCGCCGTCTATCCAAAAATGACGTCATTCAACCGAGCATAGTACGAAAGTGCAAAAATTCACTCGCCTTAAGCAGGTTTTGATCCATTTTAGTACGTATTTATCAATTTTTAGTGCCTTGCAAGGTAACTTTCTTATGGTACATTCGTCGTAATGCTGTAGGGATGCGCAGCGGAATTAAAATGGCGACCCTGTCGTCATAGCCCTTTGCCAAGTGGCAGTCTGGAAAAAAGGAAATATTAAATGACGCACCCAGTTGATGTCCATGTTGGGAAACGAGTTCGCCACCGCCGTTGGTTGGTAGGCATGACTCAACAGCAATTGGCAGAGCAAGTTGGTATCAAATTTCAGCAAATCCAAAAATACGAAACTGGTGCGAACCGTGTCAGCGCGTCCCGTCTTTGGGATATTGCCGCGGCTCTTGATGTGCAAATCAGTTTCTTTTTTGATGGCCTCGATAATGACGAGTCTGCTGCGGCGGGCGATAGCTCGGTTCCTGCGGACCTCATGGGGGACAAAGAGGCGCTTGAATTGGTGCGCTCTTACTATGCAATTCCAGAAAACCAACGCCGTCGCTTGTTCGACCTAGCGCGCGTGTTAAGCGACGTCGCTTGATTTTTAGCTAGTTTTTGTTTAGCGCCCCTGTAACACTTGGGGGCGCAATGACCACAACAACAGCAACACTTCCTAATCACCTGACTTCAGATGCGGACCATATTGTCCAAACCGCCCATCGCCTCGCCGATGCGGCGCGCTCGGTGATCCTTCCTTATTTTCGCAATTCCTCAATTGTCACCGACAATAAGGATGCGAGCGGCTTTGATCCCGTCACAATCGCGGATCGAGCGGCCGAAGAAGTCATGCGCGATATTCTGGCCAAGGATCGCCCGAATGACGCAATCCTCGGCGAGGAATTTGGTGAGCAAAGCGGCACCTCAGGGATCACATGGGTCTTGGATCCGATTGATGGTACACGTGGTTTTATTTCGGGAACACCCACTTGGGGCGTTCTCATTTCAGCCAGCACAGAGAAAGGCCCGATTTTCGGGCTGATTGATCAACCTTATATCGGAGAGCGGTTTGTAGGGGGTCTGGGTCATAGCTATGTCGATGGCCCGATGGGGCAAAGACCACTTGCAAGTTCAACCATACAAAGACTTGATCAAGCCGTCCTAATGACGACCTTTCCAGAAGTTGGCACAGAACAAGAGCGCGCGGCATTCGAGGCTGTCGCCTCTCAGACCAAGCTCGTGCGCTATGGCATGGATTGTTATGCTTACGCCTTGGTGGCGAGCGGTCAGGTGGATTTGGTCATCGAAGCAGGGCTGAACCCGTATGATATCCACGGCCCCATCGCGGTTATTGAGGCCGCAGGGGGTGTTGTGACGAATTGGTCAGGCGGTCCTGCGCACCAAGGTGGCCAGCTGATCGCCGCCGCAAACCGCGATATTCTAAACGCGGCCCTCCCACATTTGACACCTTTTGCGGAGTAAGCTGACATGACTTCTATCTTGATCAAAAGCGCCGACATGATCCTAACGATGGACGATCAGCGTCGTGAGCTCTCTGGCATGGATATCCGCCTCTCGGGAGGCGTGATTTCGGACATTGGTCACCTGACACCATCAGAAGGTGAAGAGGTGGTTTTGGCTCATGGATGCGTCGTGACACCGGGCTTGGTAAACACGCACCATCATTTGTACCAAACCCTCACCCGAGCAGTTCCGGGGGGGCAGGATGCGTTGCTCTTTGGTTGGTTGCAAACGCTTTATCCCATCTGGGCGCGGTTCGGGCCCGAGGAAATGCGCGTGTCTGCCCTGACGGGATTGGCGGAATTGGCCTTGTCTGGCTGCACTATGACGTCGGATCACCTGTATCTCTACCCGAACGGATCGCGCCTTGATGATACGATCTATGCCGCCCAAGACATCGGCATGCGGTTTCACGCCACGCGCGGCGCGATGAGCATTGGGGAATCCGATGGCGGCTTGCCCCCCGATCATCTAGTGGAACGGGAACAAGATATTTTAAACGACTGTATCCGTGTTGTGGATCAGTTCCATGACGGGCGCGAAGGCGCAATGGTGCGCGTGGGCCTTGCGCCCTGTTCTCCCTTTTCGGTTAGTCGTGATTTGATGCGCGACGCGGCGCTATTGGCGCGCGACAAGGGCGTGATGCTGCATACACATTTGGCAGAAAATGACGAAGATATTGCCTATTCACTGGAAAAATTTGGCTGTCGCCCGGGGCAATATGCCGAAGATTTGGGGTGGACAGGGGATGATGTCTGGCATGCCCATTGTGTCAAATTGGATGCGCAAGAAATTGATCTCTTTGCGCGATCTGGCACAGGGGTTGCGCATTGCCCTTGTTCGAATTGCCGTCTTGGATCAGGCATTGCGCCCGTGCGTCAGATGCGCGACACGGGCGTGAAAGTGGGCCTTGGCGTTGATGGATCGGCCAGCAATGATGCCGGCAACCTCATGAACGAAGCCCGTCAGACAATGCTATTGCAGCGCGTCCTCAATGGCGCTGATGCGATGAGCGCGCGCGAGGCGCTAGAGATTGCGACACGTGGCGGGGCGCAAACCCTTGGGCGCAATGATTGCGGGCAAATCGCGATTGGGAAACGCGCCGATATCGCGATCTGGGATGTATCCGGGATCGAAGCCGCAGGAAGCTGGGATCCCGCGGCATTGGTGATGACGGGTGTGAACAAGGCACGCGATGTAATTGTAAACGGGCGCCAAGTTGTACGAGATGGGCGTATTGTAACCTTTGATCTCGCGCAAACGATTGTGCAGCAAAATAAACTTGTAAAGCGGTTGATGGCCTAATTCATTCAAGTAATAGGTCGTCAGGATGGTACACATGGCGACCATCTTCTGAAGGGCGTTGAATTTTGCGCGCCCAAATACGGCGCACATCGTTCATGGTCAAATCGGGATGAGCGTCGAGAAAGTCACGTGTATACTGGTTGAATTGATTGTGGCTTTTGATTTTTGTTTTGAATCCAGGTGTGCTTTGTTGTGCTTTAATGGCGCGATACGCGTGGCAGGCATCTTTGAGTGTTCGTCCGGAATTCTCTTTGATCCAGTCCATAAATGCGATGTTGAATTTGAAGTCCTCTCCCAGTGCTGAAATAAAATATCTGCGCACATTTTGCGTGTTCTTGTAATTATCTGTGATCAACGTTCTGTCATCAAGCGGCGCGCTATGCCAATCAAATTTTGATCTGGGGGTATGAGGCGCTTCTTTTGTCGCATGACCAGTATCGATAAAGTGGCCGATACGCTCTAAAATTTCAAATTTTCCTCCTGTTGTTTTGAGACCTAACTTGCGGGCAAAGGGCAGGAGTTCATCTTTACGCCAATACCAACGACGCAGTTCTTTGCTGTTTGAAATTTTTGAGATCGACGGGCGAATTGGCTGTTGCATTGGGCTAAAATCATTTTTTCTTTGCCATGCAGCCTAATTCAAAACCCGCGCTCCCGCAATCCAAACGTCATGGATGGCCCGGTCATCACCCATCATGATCGTTGGGAAAATCGCTTCCCAAATATCTGAGGCATTGCGATGACGTTGCGCAATCGCTGGTGTTGAGGCGAGATCAAGCACAACCAAATCCGCGAAATTGCCCTCTTGGATATTGCCGATTTCATGATCTAAATGTAGCGTCTCTGCAGAGCCAACAGTTGCCAGCCACAAAAGCTGTGCCGTGTGCAAGGGTGTGTGATTAAGCTGACCTATTTCGTAAGCGGCGGCCATTGTGCGCAACATTGAAAACGACGAGCCACCCCCTGTATCCGTTGCTAAACCGATCTTTTGACCGCTCAGGGCAAGGCTAGCGGTTTGAAAGAGGCCAGAGCCGATGAACATGTTTGATGTCGGGCAATGCACAAGCCCTGCGCCAATCTCACGTAGCCTGTCTATTTCACGCGGCTCTAAATGGATCGCATGCCCATAAAGTCCGCGCGCCCCCAAGAGGCCATGCTGTTCATAGGTATCTAAATAATCGCGCGCCTCAGGAAACAGGGCTTTGACCCAATCGATTTCATCCACTTGTTCGCTCAGGTGTGTTTGCATCAAACAGTCCGGGTGTTCCGCCCAGAGCGCCCCCAGCGCGCTCAGCTGATCTGGGGTCGAGGTGGGCGAAAATCTGGGCGTGATTGCATAGTGCGCGCGCCCCTTTCGATGCCACTTTTCCAATAAGGCCTTGCTGTGATCATAGGCGGATTGTGCTGTGTCGCGCAGGCCATCAGGGGCATTGCGATCCATACAGGTTTTCCCTGCTACAACGCAAATCCCGCGCGCCTCTGCCGCCTCAAAGAGGGCATCTACACTTTGCGGATGAATGGTACAGTAGCTCGCCATGCTGGTTGTGCCATGGGCAAGGGCCAGATCCAGATACGTCTCAGCCGTTGCTTTGGCATAGAGGGGATCACCAAAGCGCATTTCTTCGGGGAATGTATAGGTATTGAGCCAGTCGATGAGACGTTTCCCCCAAGAGGCAATAATCCCAGTTTGGGGATAATGCACATGCGCATCGACAAATCCCGCCATGACGATTTTGTCGCCATAATCGACGATATGCGCCTCTGGGTGCGCCTGCTCCAAATCAGCAGCAGATCCAACGACGGCAATTTTTCCATCCATCAGCAAAATTGCGCCAGTTGTGTCCAAATCAGCGGCCTCTTCAATCGGTGATGTGAAAGGATTCGCTTTAAACCGAAGGATATGTCCCTTAATGAGAGAGGGAGGCTGTGTGTGATTCATTTTGTCGTTTCCATGTTGCCAAACAACCAACCTGTTTGTCAGGTTCAAGACCTAACCGAACTTTCAAAGCAAAGTAAATGCTGGGGACAAAACAATGGATCAGATAGAGCTTCTAGAGCAAGAAAGCGAAGACGCCTATGTTTTGGATCGCAAAGCGGTTCAGGCCATCTTTGATGCCGTAGAAGCCGGAGATCGCGATACGCTAATTGCGCGAATGGAACCGCTTCACGCCGCGGATATTGCGGATATTTTGGAACAGGCGAGCACTCCAAACCGGCGCGCATTGATCCAGCTTTATGATTTTGAATTTGATGGTGAAATCCTCTCTGAATTGGATGAAAGCATCCGCGAAGAGGTCATTCAGCTTTTGACGCCGCAAACCCTTGCGGAGGCTGTGCGCGAACTTGAAACCGATGACGTTGTGGACATTGTTGAGGATTTAGATGAACCCCAACAAGAGGCGATCCTTGGGGCCTTGGATGACACGGATCGTGTCGCGGTTGAACAATCGCTCTCTTATCCAGAATATTCCGCTGGTCGTCTTATGCAGCGTGAATTCGTCATGGCCCCTGAACATTGGAGCGTGGGTGAAGCGATTGATCATCTGCGCAATGAGGAAAACCTGCCGGATCAATTTTATCACGTGATTTTGGTTGATCCGCGTATGCATCCAATCGCCAATGTCACCCTAGGCAAGCTCATGTCGTCCAAGCGGCATGTGAAACTGGTGGATATTGTTGAGGACATGTTTCAAGTTATCCCAGTTACGCAGGACGAAGAAGATGTCGCCTATGCATTTAACCAATATCACCTGATTTCGGCCCCTGTCGTGGACGAAGAAAACCGGCTCATCGGGATGATCACGATTGATGATGCGATGGCTGTTTTGGACGAAGAGCACGAAGAAGACATTCTTCGCCTCGCGGGTGTCGGCGAAAGCAGCCTGTCGGATAGTGTTCTTGAGACAACAAAACAAAGGTTGCCTTGGCTTGCGGTCAATCTTGTGACCGCTATTTTGGCCTCTCTAGTCATTGCACAGTTCGAGGCGACGATTGCCCAGCTGGTTGCCTTAGCCGTGTTGATGCCGATTGTGGCCTCCATGGGCGGCAATGCGGGAACACAAAGCCTGACTGTTGCAGTGCGTGCGATTGCGACCAAAGATTTGACGGGCGCCAACATTTGGCGGGTTATTCGGCGCGAGGCCTTGGTCGGCGCGATCAATGGGGTGATCTTTGCGGGTGTGATGGGGGCTGTTGGATATATCTGGTTTGGCTCACTGATGTTGGGTTATGTGATTGCATTAGCAATGGTCGTGAATTTGATCGTGGCGGGATTTGCGGGCACAGGCATTCCTGTTGTTCTTGAACGCATGGGCGTAGACCCTGCTTTGGCATCTGGCGCTTTCGTGACAACGGTCACGGATGTGGTTGGATTTTTTGCCTTTTTGGGCCTTGCAGGGATCATGCTGTTATGACGACATTAGAGGATCGAAAAGCTGCCGCGCGAAAAACTGCATTTGCTGCGCGAAAGGGTGCATTTGATGCGTCGCTCGGGAATGATGGTGGATTGTTGTCCTCTGTCTTGGCGGGATATCGTGGTGTGCCGCTATCAGGTTACATGCCTATTCGCACCGAAATAAACCCGCTCGATGCCATGGCCGAAGCAAGTGCGCATGGCACCGTTGGCGTACCCGTTATTCAGGCCGCAGGACAGCCGCTTTTGTTTTCGCGCTGGGAACCAGATTGTGACCTGAAAGAGGGGCCATTTGGCGCCCAAATTCCTCTGGTCGATGACTTTTTTGAACCTGAATTGGTGATCGTTCCTTTGGTCGCGTTTGATCGCAATGGGGGACGCTTGGGCTATGGTGGCGGGTTTTATGATCGCACATTGGAATTGCTCCGCGCCAAACGCCCGACCTTGGCAATTGGCTATGCGTTCAGCGCGCAGGAAATGAAGAACCTTCCCCTAGAGCCGACGGATCAGCCGCTTGATATGATCGTAACGGAAACCGAAATCATTGAGCCAAATCGCTAGGGGTTGCTCTTTTGGGTCAAGCGCCTTAGGGCTTGGCGCATGAAAATCTTGTTTTTAGGCGATGTTATGGGGCGCGCTGGTCGGCGCGCTGTGAGTGAAAACCTTTCACGGCTCAAGAGCGAATGGCGCCTTGATTTCGTCGTGGTCAATGGTGAAAATGCGTCTAGCGGTATGGGTCTTAGTGGTGAGCATGCAAAAGCGATTTTGGATGCGGGCGCGGATTGTATCACGCTTGGGGATCACGCATTCGATCAAAAAGACATGTTGCAATTCATCGAGCATGAGCCACGCATCATTCGCCCCCTGAACTTTGCCAAGAATGCACCGGGACGCGGTGCGCGCGTGTTTTCCGATCAGCGGGGGCGCAAAATTCTGGTAACACAGGTCTTGGGCCAAGTTTTCATGAAGCGGGCCTTTGATGATCCCTTTTCCGCAGTTGATCAGGTCTTGCGCACCCATGCGCTGGGCGGTGGGGTGCAGGCCGCTTTGGTTGATATTCATTGCGAAGCCACATCTGAAAAAATGGGCATGGGCCATTTTTGCGATGGGCGGGCGAGCGTGGTTGTGGGAACGCACACGCACATCCCCACAGCCGACGCGATGATTTTACCCGCAGGGACCGCCTATCAAACTGATGCAGGCATGTGCGGGGATTATAATTCCGTCATTGGGATGGAAAAATCCGAGCCGATGCGCCGCTTTGTGACAGGGATGCCAAAAGCGCGGTTTTCGCCCGCGATGGGCGAGGCAACCCTAAGCGGGCTTTATGTCGAAACCGATGATCGCACGGGCAAGGCTGTTAAGGTCGCAATGGTGCGCGAAGGTGGTCTTTTACAAAGCTCCGCGCCGATGTGACCCTTGGGCGCTTGTCTTTGCCGTAGCGATGATTAAACTCGCTCTACATTCAACCGAAATAGCTTGATATGATTAACTACCTCACCTTTATCCCGAACGCGCCCGCGATTGTCGCCCTTTTGGTTGTCATATCGATGTTTGTTTTGTTCGTTCGGGAATCCTATCCCACGGAAGTTGTCGCGATTGCGGGTGTCTCCATAATGCTCATCACAGGCATTTTGCCCTATGATGCGGGGCTTGCGGTGCTGTCTAATCCTGCGCCTTGGACCATTGCCGCGATGTTCATTATCATGGGCGCATTGGTGCGGACGGGGGCCTTGGACGCGTTTACTGGTCTCGCCGATAAGCAGGCACAGACAAAGCCCGCCTTGGCGGTTGTGATGCTGATGGCCTTCGTGGTTGTCGCCTCTGCATTTGTGTCAAACACACCAGTCGTTGTGGTGATGATCCCTGTTTTTGTTCAACTGTCCAAAACCTTAGGCCTCTCTGCGAGCAAGCTGTTAATCCCGCTCTCTTACGCCGCGATCCTTGGGGGAACCTTGACCCTGATTGGAACCTCGACGAACCTCTTGGTCGATGGGGTCGCGCGGGATCAGGGATTAGCAGCCTTTGGTATTTTTGAAGTCACGCCGCTTGGCATCGTCTTGGTCATCTGGGGGATGATTTATTTGCGCTTTATCGCGCCGATGCTGTTGCCAGATCGGGAAAGCATGGCGAATTTGCTCTCGGATAAGTCCAAGATGAAATTCTTTACCGAAGCCGTCATTCCTCCTGAGTCCAACCTCATTGGTCGCGAAGTGACGGGGGTTCAGCTATTTAAACGCGAAGGCGTTCGCTTGATCGACGTTGTGCGCGGGGATACCTCTTTGCGCCGCAACCTTCAGGGGGTCGCCCTTCAGGTTGGGGACCGCGTTGTGTTGCGCACCCAAATGACCGAATTGCTGAGCCTTCAGAGAAACAAGAGCCTCAAGCGCGTCGACCAAATTTCAGCGGTTGAAACGACAACAGTTGAGGTGTTGATCACGCCCGGCTGTAAAATGGTTGGCCGCCACTTAGGGGATCTACGTCTAAGACGTCGGTTCGGGGTGTACCCTTTGGCGGTGCATCGTAAAAACCAAAATATTGGTCGTCAGTTGGATCAGCTAGTCGTCAAAGTGGGCGATACCCTTTTGTTAGAAGGCGCCCCTGAAGATATTCAGCGATTAGCGGCGGAAATGGGTCTTGTGGATGTTTCACGCCCCTCTGCGCGCGCGTTTCGTCGAAGCCATGCTCCGATCGCTTTGGTCGCGATGGTGGGCATTGTTGCGCTTGCTGCTTTGGGGGGGGCTCCGATCCTTTTGCTGAGCATCATTGCGGTTGCTCTGGTTTTGTTTACGCGCTGTATTGATGCAGAAGAAGCCTTTTCCTTTATTGATGGACGTTTGCTCGCGTTGATTTTTTCAATGCTTGCGATTGGGGCCGCGTTGCAGGCATCTGGCGCGGTTGCTTTGATTGCCAATTCAATCGCGCCGTATCTTGGGGCGATGCCTGTGTTTTTGATCCTTTGGATTATCTACTTGCTGACCTCGGTTTTAACGGAATTGGTGTCAAATAATGCAGTCGCAGTCGTCATGACGCCAATCGCCATCGGTATTGCGCAGGCATTGGGAATGGATCCCCGTGCTTTGGTCGTGGCGGTCATGGTTGCGGCCTCGGCCTCTTTTGCAACACCCATCGGGTATCAAACGAATATGCTGGTGTACGGTCCCGGTGGCTATAAATTCACCGACTTTATGAAGGTGGGGATTCCCTTGAACCTCAGCATTGGTATCCTTGCCTCAGCCCTCATTCCATTGATTTGGCCCCTATAGCAGGGATAATGCCAAAAATACCCGACCCAAGGCTTGCCCATTGTGGGTTGCCTATCCTATAGAAACCAAAATGAAAGTTTAAACGGAGGGTACTATGGCGGGTCACTCAAAATGGGCAAATATTCAGCACCGTAAAGGTCGCCAAGATGCGGCGCGTTCAAAGTTGTTTTCCAAGCTCTCGAAAGAGATCACGGTTGCGGCGAAAATGGGCGATCCTGATCCAGAGAAAAACCCACGTTTGCGGATGGCCGTCAAAGAGGCCAAATCCAACTCTGTGCCCAAAGATGTCATTGAGCGTGCGATTAAGAAATCCACAGCAGGGGACGGCGAAGAATACGAAGAAATCCGTTATGAAGGCTATGGGCCCAATGGGGTCGCCGTCATCGTCGAAGCCATGACAGATAACCGTAACCGGACGGCGTCAAACGTGCGCTCTACCTTTTCCAAAAACGGCGGAAATCTTGGCGAAACAGGATCCGTTGGGTTCATGTTCGAACGTAAGGGCGAGGTCATGTATTCGGCAACTGTCGGAGATAGCGACACAGTCATGATGGCCGCGATTGAAGCAGGGGCCGAAGATGTGGAAAGCTCCGAAGAGGGTCATGTGATCTGGTGTGTTGATACGGATTTGAACGAGGTTTCTACCGCGCTAGAAGCGGAACTTGGTGAATCTGAATCCACCAAACTCGTTTGGAAGCCTTCGACGACGACTGAGATGGATTTGGAAGGTATGGAAAAGCTGATGAAGCTGATTGATGCCTTAGAAGATGACGATGACATTCAACGCGTCACAACAAACTTTGAGGCCAGCGATGAGGTCATGTCACAACTGTGACGCCCGCTTAGAGAAAAGTTTAAGCCGCGGGGACCCTGCGGCCTTTATTAATTTGTTTGTTTTCAAAAAGTCATTTTGACCCAATTCGTACATGAGTTTGGGGCAACCCTGATATAGCTCTCTCTGCAGCAAGAGTTGTGATATGTCATAAGTCTATGTCTTTATAAACAAAAATGTATGCTTCTTACTGCCTTATGGTTAAATACGGTACATCGTTAACTTTTCTGATGTCGGTGATCTCAAGGTGTATACACTTGGCTACACTATCAAAACGTATTTTTTGTGGATTAGTGAGACAAAGATTGTTAGTTTCTTCACAGCGTTAACGCTCACGTAAAGCATGATTGTTAGGAACCACACATGCCTCTACAACGATATCTAAATGTTGCCCAGCTCAGGGAATTGCTGGTTGGGATGGAACACGACCTTGGCTTGGGGGATCTCAGCCAGAATGAGAAAGACGTGTTTTACGCTGTTGTTTCTGTCATTGAAGCGAACTCAAATCGTGAGTGTGTTGCGAAATCAGATGATATCAAATCGCATTTGCTTGTTCAGGGCATGACGCAACCGACCTTTCACAGAAGCCTCAAATCTTTGTTAGATATGGGGCTCATAGAGCGCGCTGCCAATACAAAGGCGGGCTCTTATGTTGCTACCTCGCTCAAATTAGACCAAACAGCTTAACTTTGGAAATTGCATAGTGTAGGCCGTAAACGACCATCAGGTGAAAAGGCATACTATGGATTATCCTCTGATTTCAGGGTTCTTATTGGGTTTATCCCTTATTCTGGCGATTGGATCACAGAACGCCTTTGTCCTGAGAATGGGCATTGCCAAGCAACATATTTTTTGGATCTGTCTGGTCTGTGCCTTATCTGATGCGACGCTCATTACTTTGGGTGTTGCGGGCTTTGGGGCGATCGTCCAAGCTACGCCATGGCTTGAGGGGTTCATGCGATATGCGGGCGCTGCGTTTCTAATCTATTACGGTCTCAAAAGCGCCCTGTCCGCATGGCGCGGTGGGAGCGCGATGACCTTGGAAGGTGAGGGCGGCTCGTTGAAGGCGGCTATTTTGACCTGTCTGGCGCTAACTTGGCTCAATCCGCATGTTTATCTGGACACTGTTGTCTTGCTCGGTGGTATTTCTTCACAAAGCAGCAATCCTTTTCTGTTTGGCGTCGGCGCTGTCTGTGCAAGCTTTGTCTTTTTCTTTTCGCTTGGGTACGGGGCGCGGGTCTTGATCCCAATTTTTCAAACGCCGTTTGCTTGGCGCGTTCTGGATAGTTTAATTGCATTGACAATGTGGGCCATTGCGGCGAGCCTCATCCTGTATCACTAGGTTGAGAGTCCCCATGTCCCAGTCAAATCCAAGCTCCGCCCTAAGAGGCGCATTTTGGATGGTGGTGACTGGGTTGTTATTCGTCCTTGTGACCGCATTGGTGAAATACCTTGGCCCCCGCATTCCTGCCGCAGAGGCCGCATTTTTGCGATATGCTTTGGGGTTGGTCCTTTTGATCCCAATGCTGAAATCTTTTCGAGAAACATCCTATAGCCCATCTATCCTCAAGCTCTTTGGATTGCGTGGGATTACGCATTCTTTGGGCGTGGCCCTTTGGTTTTATGCCATGGCGCGTATTCCTATCGCGGATGTAACGGCGATGAATTATATGACGCCTGTTTATGTGACCCTAGGCGCGGCGCTCTTCTTGGGTGAGAAGTTGGCGTTTCGACGGATCATGGCGGTGTTGGTGGCAATGATTGGCGCGCTCATCATCCTGCGCCCTGGGTTTCGTGAAATCGGCATTGGTCATATTGCTATGGTCTTTACGGCGATCTTCTTTGCTTGTTCGTATTTGATTGCAAAACGCACCAGTGGCTTGGTAAGCCCCTCTGTCGTGGTCGTGATGTTATCCCTCTCTGTAACCGTTGGATTGTTTCCTCTCGCGCTCATGGATTGGGTTATGCCGACGCTACAAGAAACGTTCATTTTGTTCCTTGTGGCCTGTGTGGCGACGCTTGGTCATTACACAATGACGCTTGCTTTCGCCGCGGCCCCTGTGACGGTCACGCAGCCTGTGACCTTCCTTCAGCTCGTCTGGGCGGTCAGCTTGGGCGTTGTGTTTTTTGGCGAACCCATTGACCCATGGGTCATAGCAGGGGGCTGTGTGATCATGAGCGCGATTTCGTTCATCACGTGGCGAGAAGCGGTCTTGGCGCGCAAATTACGCACCCCAACGATGAACGCCACCAAGGTCTAAATCAAGATTTGATCAAAAAAGGCTTGGTAAGTTTGCCCGTTTAAGGCACAACCAATCTACTACAATAAAAAGGGAGGGACGGACTATGATGACATCCATCATATCATTCGGAGTGCTACTTGCGTTTGCACTCGTTATTTTTTGTACTATTAAATGGTGGAACTTGGAACTCACGGGCAAAGACCCTGTGTCGTTGCTTGTGTTCTGCTCGATCTTGTTCACATCCGGTTTGGATGTTGGCTTGATCATGTTTCCATTGGCTTGGGATTTCCCACTCTACGCGGATGTCGCAACGACGCCCGCCTATGGGTTTACCAATCCTTTGGCGATTGAATTCGGATATTGGGGCTTTTTGATTTGGGCCTTTTACTTTCTCACAGGGTTCTATTTCTGTGTGATTGAGCCACGGGTGAAATTCTTTGAAATTCCGCTGGTTAAGCTGGTTAATAACTTGGTTATCATTGCGACATGTGCCTTTACGGGATCGCTGTTCTTGATCTACTTGCCGTATTACATTCCGATGGTCGGCGATGGGGAAACCGTTATCCCAGCCTTCTATGTGCTGACATTCTTGGTCATCTGTGCGGCGGCATATTCATCCACTGATATCAAATTCGTGAAATTGCTATCTGTGGCCTCTACGGTGATGTTCTTTGGTTTGATCTTGCTGGCATGGGTCTTGGCAGGAATGGGCTTTGGCGATTTCATGACCTCCGCCTCGAACCTTGGTGGATATTTCGGCAACTTGCACAAGTTCGTTTTGCCCATGTCTGACTATCACGAATTCTTCTTGTTCTGGTGGTTTGCGTGGTCAATCATGATCGGTCAATTTACAGCGCGCTTTGTTGGTGGATTGAAAACATGGCAATTCCTTGCGGCATTGCTCGTGATCCCATCCATTCCTTTGGCGCTCTGGTTTGCGGTTTTGTACCACTACTTTACCGCAGGTATCGAGACCACGGGTCTGATGAATTGGGCGATGGTTGTTGTCGGCGTTATCTTTGTGATCAACTCGTTTGACTCATTGATCCGTCTTTACACAGACAACATGGGCCTAACAGTCGCAAAGCTAGGCAAGTTCAAATACATCGGTGCCAATGTGATTGTACTCTTTGTTCTGACATATCTGTTCCAATCTCAGTGGCTTCAGATTTCATGGGTCGGAACGGTTGTGATCGGTCTTTATGTGGCCTGCTTGGGTTTCATCGCGATGAAGCATCGCAAAGAGGTCATGGCGATCAATTCTATGCCTGAGGGCCAAGGCGTATAAATCACCTTAAATCCAAAGTGGCGCGCGGTGGATCTGCGCGCCATTTTTTATGAAATTGACGTGTGATTTGGCTTGAATTTCAAACACCGTCGTCTCACAAATTGCAATAAAGTAGCGGGGCTATGATGCAGGCAGATTATGTGATTGTTGGAGCAGGCAGCGCAGGATGTGCGATGGCCTATCGTTTGTCTCAAGCGGGACATTCGGTGCTTGTGTTAGAATTCGGGGGCACGGACGCCGGTCCCTTCATTCAAATGCCAGGGGCGCTTAGCTTTCCCATGAATATGAAGCGCTATGACTGGGGCTATCAATCCGAACCAGAACCGCATCTTGGGGGACGGCGTTTGGCCTGTCCACGCGGCAAAGTGATTGGCGGATCTTCTAGCATCAATGGCATGGTCTATGTGCGCGGTCACGCCCGCGATTTTGACACATGGTCAGAGATGGGCGCGCACGGTTGGTCTTACGCCGATGTTCTACCCTATTATCAGCGCATGGAGAACTGGGATGACGCGGGTCATGGCGGTGATCCGACATGGCGTGGGGGAGAGGGTCCTTTGCATGTCACACGCGGCAAGAGGGATAATCCCTTGGTGACAGCCTTTGTTGAGGCGGGTCAGCAAGCGGGATATGAGGTTAGCCAAGATTACAATGGGCAAAAGCAAGAGGGCTTTTCCCCGATGGAACAAACGACCTACAAGGGTCAACGCTGGAGCGCAGCGAATGCTTATCTCAAGCCCGCGTTAAAAACGAACAACTGCATGGTCGTGCGTGGGTTTGCGCGTCGTATCGTCATTGAGGACGGTCGCGCAACGGGTGTGGAATATGAAACAGGGGGACGCGTTCAAACGCTAAGCGCGACTAAAGAAGTGATCATTGCCGCCTCTGCTATCAATTCGCCAAAATTGCTCATGCTCTCGGGGATTGGTCCAGCGCAGCATTTGCGCGACCATGGCATAGACGTGATCGCAGATCGCGCGGGCGTTGGTCAGAACCTTCAAGACCATTTGGAGCTGTATATCCAGATGGCCGCAAGCCAACCTGTGAGCCTGTTCAAATATTGGAACCTCTTGGGCAAGGCTTATGTTGGTGCGCGATGGCTCTTGACCAAGACGGGACCAGGGGCTTCTAACCAGTTTGAAAGCGCTGGGTTTATCCGATCAAAAGCGGGCGTTGATTATCCTGATATTCAGTTCCACTTCTTGCCTATTGCTGTGCGTTATGACGGACAGGCCGCCGCCGAAGGGCATGGATTTCAAGCCCATGTTGGCCCAATGCGCAGCCCATCGCGCGGCTCTGTGACGCTTCGGTCCTCTGATCCGAAAGAAGACCCAAAAATCTTGTTCAATTACATGTCGCATGACAAAGATTGGGAAGATTTCAGAAATTGCATTCGACTGACACGTGAAATTTTCGCGCAACCGGCCTTTGAACCTTTTGTGAAACACGAAATTCAACCAGGCTCCGATGTGATGACGGATGAGGCCTTGGATGCATTCATTCGTGAGCACGTCGAAAGCGCCTATCACCCCTGTGGGACCTGCAAAATGGGGGCGGCAGAAGATCCCACTGCCGTGGTTGACCCCGAAGGTCGCGTGATTGGTGTTGATGCCTTGCGTGTCGCAGACAGCAGCATTTTCCCGCAGATTACCAACGGTAACCTCAACGGCCCCTCCATCATGGTGGGTGAAAAAATGAGCGATCATATTCTAGGTCAAACGCCTTTGCCGCCATCTAATCTTGAGCCTTGGATACATCCAGATTGGAAAACAAAACAACGCTAAATGCCTTGGATCGTTTAATTGCACGTGCTGGCCAGCTCACGCGAATTTTTGTCTAGAAAATTTGACACATCTGTCTGTGATCGTGAAGGTATGAGTAACGTACTCTCAAGTTAGTATATCAGGAATATTGGATATTTCTATTGTCTAAATAAATAAATTTTAGCACCTTTGTGCTATTTTGTCCTGTTAACCTAAGGTGTAAGATTGGGGTGACAGTTTTTTTAATTACGGGTTCTTTTTATGTTTACCAACGAACGCTTTATTATATCGCGCCCAAAGGTGACCTCGGATGTTATGCGTCGCCACAATGAAGCTTTGGTAAAAATCTATCAGCTGTTTTCACGTGCGCGGACGGGATCAGATCCGCTTGCGGATCGCCACATTGACCGTATCTGTGACCTTGTGCGCCGCCAAATGCATAAACCAGTGCGATTGAATTAATTCACCGAATAGGGCAACCGATCCCGATTAAACGGATCAACATTTAGCTGCCGTTCTAATGGTGGAACAGATCGTTGATGGCAATCGCGTCTTTCGCACAAACGACAGGACACACCGATAGGCTCATAGGCATCTGGTGTCGTTAGATCCATCGTATCCGTGTAGACTAATTGATCCGCGTGATGAATTTCACATCCCAAAGCAATTGCAAACCGTGGAACAGGGGCGCCAAAAGAACCGCCAGACTTGGACACTTCACAGGCTAATGAAATATAGCGCACCCCATCAGGTGTTTCCGCAAGCTGTCGTAAAAACCGCCCCGGTGTTTCAAAGGCTTGATGCACATTCCACAAAGGACAAGCCCCTCCGAAACGGGCAAATTGCAACCGTGTGGCGGAGTGGCGTTTCGTGATCGTGCCTGATTGATCTATGCGCACGAAAAAGAACGGGATTCCTTTGGCATCTGGACGCTGCATCGTGGACAGGCGATGGGCGACTTGTTCCAGTGAGACACTGAAAATACGTGTCAGACGTTCTAAATCATGACGCTCTGCGCGCGCTGTGGCCAAGAATTCCTGATAAGGCATGAGGGCTGCACCTGCGAAATAATTGGCCAGCCCGATTTTGGCGATGTCTCTGGCTTGGTGGGTTTGAAAGCGGGCAAAATCCAAGGTGGCTTCAAACAAGGTATCTTGGGTCATTAGGGCCAATTGCAACAAAATTTGAAACGTCTGGCTTGCTTCGGGTGAGTGCGCCGAGAGGTAGAGAATTTGGCTCTTGGGATCATATTCGCGCACTTTAGTTGTCTGCGTGAATTGCACACGCACACCGATGTCTTCGAGTTTTCTGAGGGCCTTGTCGCGGACCCAACTAGGTCCCTCTCGCCCTTTGGAAAATTGCTCAGCTGTGCGATCAACGGCATCAATATAGTTGTCGCAATAATGAAAGAAATCGCGCACTTCTTCCCAAGGGGAGGCTTGGAAATTCGCACTGCTATTGCCTAAGGCCTCATCCAATGTCGCAAGCCGTTCTTGAGTTTGTCGATAGGCGCGATGCAATTCAAGAAACGCCCGCGCAAACATCGGCGCATTTGTCGCCGCTAATCGAAGGTCCGAGACAGGCGGCTCGGTGTCCGTGAAAATCGGATCGGCCACTGCTTCGCGCAGATCGCTGAGGATACGTTCATTATCGCCAGATGATAGCTCGGTGACGTCAAAGCCGAATTCCTGCGCCAATGCCAAAACGACAGCGCCCGACACAGGGCGATTGTTGTTTTCCATTTGGTTAAGATAGGGAAGCGATACGCCCAGCTTTTGGGCAAATTCCTTTTGGGTCAATGCCACGCGCTGGCGCACTTCTTTTAACTTGGCACCTGCAAAGACTTTTTTGACGGACATAGCGTAAACCTCCGTTGATTTATTGCGACATGCGGCGATTACGCCGTGCTGTCATCAGGATAACGATGATCCCCAAAACGGCAGGAACCCACATGATCCACAGCAACGGCTTGTCCGATGTGGCGCCATCTAGCATGACACCTGCGAGGGCTGACAAAAGAGCGCCGCCGCCGATCATGATTGCGCTTCCTAATCCAGAGGCTGAGCCAGCGAGCTTAGGGCGCACAGACAGCATACCTGCCGATGAATTTGGAAGGGTGAGGCCATTTCCAACCCCAATGGCGACCATGCCGCCAAAAAAGCTAAGCGGTGTGCTTGTGCCGACATAGGCAATCAAAAGGGAAATACTGAGGCCGCCCGCCGTAACGGTCAATCCCCATGTCGCCATAGCGTCGATCCCGAATGTCATCGAGTAGCGCCCTGATAGAAAGTTCCCGACGAAATATCCAACCGCAGGTGCCCCAAAATAGAGCCCAAGTGTCGAGGGGCTCAGCCCAAAGACCTCGCTTCCCACAAAAGGCGCACCGCCAAGATAGGCAAAAAATGACCCCGACCCCAAAGTTGAGGCCATGCAATATCCCCAAAACCGTGGAGAGGTTAACAGCTCTGGATATTCTTTGAGTTGTTGTTTCATTGAGTTTTGCGTGGCAGGGGCCGTTTCCCCCAGATCGAAATAACAGACCAATAAAAGGACGACGCCAATACCCCCAGTTAGGAAAAAGCTACCTTGCCAACCTGTGGTCCCATCCAGAAACCCGCCGACTGCGGGGCTAAGCATGGGGACGACGGACATTCCCATCGTAACATAGGCGATTTTTGAGCCCGACGCATTGGTGTCCGTGGTGTCGCGAATGATGGCTCTTGAGAGAACCATGCAACACGCGCTCATGGCTTGCACGGCGCGCAGGGTTAGAAAGATCTGCACATTTGGGGCAAAAGGGGTCAGTAGGCTTGCAATGGTGAAAATTGCGAGGGACCACAAGATCACAGGTCGCCGCCCGATTGCATCAGAAATGGGCCCGCAAAAAATTTGGATGACTGCGCTTGCCGCGAGATAAATGCCCACTGTCAGGCCCATTACAGCAGGGGTTGTGGCAAAATGCGTGGCCATATTCGGCAGGCTTGGCAAAAAGATATTCATAGCCAAAGCGGAAATGCTCGCCAGCAGCACAAGCGTGAAGATATGGGGTTGTGTCTGCCGATCAAAGAGGCGAGGGGGATCAAATGAAGTCATGCCCCAGCATGCCGTTAAACGGTGTCATGGTCCATATGAAAACGCGAAAATTTGCAAATTTGCAGATATGTATTTGCAGAACTTTGCAAATTTGCCGAATTTTGCTTTCCGTTACGATGGGATGTAGGTAAAACAGGCGCAAAGTTTCAAGAGGGACATTATGAAAGACATACTTCAAGAACTAGAAGACCGTCGCGCCACAGCCCGCCTTGGTGGCGGTCAAAAGCGCATCGATTCACAACATGCCAAAGGCAAGCTTACAGCGCGTGAACGGATTGATTTGCTGCTGGATGAAGGCAGCTTTGAAGAGTTTGATATGTTCGTGGCGCACCGCTGCACAGATTTCGGCATGGAAAAACAGCGTCCCGCAGGGGACGGTGTGGTTACGGGTTGGGGAACAATCAACGGTCGTATGGTCTATGTCTTTTCCCAAGACTTTACGGTGTTTGGTGGATCGCTTTCTGAAACGCATGCGCAAAAAATTTGCAAGATTATGGATATGGCAATCCAAAATGGGGCGCCTGTCATTGGGATTAACGATTCTGGCGGTGCTCGTATTCAAGAAGGCGTTGCCTCACTTGCAGGCTACGCCGAAGTGTTCCAACGCAATATCATGGCCTCTGGTGTGGTTCCCCAAATCTCTGTGATCATGGGACCCTGTGCTGGTGGCGCGGTTTACTCGCCTGCCATGACTGATTTCATCTTTATGGTCAAAGACAGCTCTTATATGTTTGTCACCGGTCCAGACGTTGTGAAAACAGTCACGAACGAAGTTGTCACCGCAGAAGAACTGGGTGGGGCGTCAACCCATACGAAAAAATCCTCTGTCGCCGATGGTGCGTTTGAAAACGATGTTGAAGCTTTGGCCGAAGTGCGTCGCCTTGTCGATTTTCTTCCGCTCAATAACCGTGAAAAGCCTCCAGTGCGTCCGTTCTTTGATGAACCGGGCCGCATTGAGGCGTCATTGGATACATTGATCCCCGACAATGCAAACACGCCCTATGACATGAAAGAGCTAATCCACAAGATTGGCGATGAAGGTGATTTTTATGAAATCCAAGAGGATTTTGCCAAAAACATCATTACGGGTTTCATGCGCCTCGAAGGGCAAACTGTGGGTGTGGTTGCCAATCAGCCAATGGTTTTGGCGGGATGTTTGGATATTGATAGCTCACGCAAGGCCGCCCGCTTTGTGCGGTTCTGTGATGCCTTTGAAATCCCGATTTTGACCTTGGTTGATGTGCCAGGTTTCTTGCCAGGAACTTCCCAAGAATATGGTGGCGTGATCAAGCACGGCGCGAAATTGCTCTTTGCTTATGGCGAAGCCACGGTTCCCAAAGTGACTGTGATTACCCGCAAAGCTTATGGCGGTGCCTATGACGTGATGTCCTCAAAACACCTTCGCGGCGATTTCAACTATGCATGGCCGACGGCGGAAATCGCGGTCATGGGGGCCAAAGGAGCGACGGAAATTATTCATCGCGCTGATTTGGCTGATGCTGAAAAGATTGCGCAACATACCCAAGACTACGAAGATCGTTTTGCGAACCCATTTGTGGCGGCGGAAAAAGGCTTTATCGACGAAGTGATCCAACCGCGCAGCACGCGGCGTCGGGTCTCACGGGCCTTTGCCTCCTTGCGCAACAAGAAGCAACAAAACCCATGGAAAAAGCACGACAACATTCCGCTTTAGGGGTCTATCAATTGCGCGTCACACGAAGGGGTCAACATGTTTGATCAACACAAAATAGAAGATTTGGCTGCCTCGCAGCAGATTAAATCACTGGACATATCGATGTTTGATGATGGCGATGTGTTCAATTTGGTGTTGCAAAGATCAGAGGTTTTGTTTGACTTCGACAAACCTGGGGCTCTCATTCGTGCCTTTACGAATGGGGACCGCGCGCCTCTTCTTGCTGCGATCCAAGGCAAGCAGGATGTTATCATTCATCGGACCTTGGCCGTTCTCAGGGCTGAATATGAGGCGCTGAAACCAGTGTTGAGCAAGCTGAACATGACGCGGATTGCTGACATAGGCTGTGGGTATGCCTTTTTTGACCACTTTGCTCACACGGACTTTGGATGCGATGTCGTCTTGATCGACATTGAAGACAACGACAGTACACATTTTGGTTTCGCTCAAAATGCGGCGGCCTATACGTCCTTGGACAAGGCCAAAGCGTTTTGTGTGGCTAATGGCGCGCCGAGCGATAAAATCACAACGATCAACCCGAATGACCAGGATTTGTCGGCAATTGACAATGTCGACGTGGCTGTCAGCTTTTTATCTTGTGGATTTCACTACCCAGTGTCCACCTATGACGCGTTTTTCCGCACACAAGTGAGCCAATCAGGCGCCTTGATCTTGGATGTGAGAGACGCACGTGCAAGCGATCAAATTGATGCGCTTGTCCAAATTGGGCAAGTAAGCCGCCTTTGGAAAGGCGAAAAATGGCAGCGTGTTGTTGTCAAGAAACCTATTTTTTCAGAAGAAAAGTGACCTTAGCTAATGGCTCTTCCTTATATGATGAAACATCGTGGTTTTCCCGGACGTGTTCCGGGGACTGACTTCCACTTTGTTGTTCGTCGCCCCAACCCTAAAGGGGCAACCCCCCTCAAGGCGTTAGAGCGGTTTCGCGATCGCAAACCTGCGGATAAACGCGCGGATACCGCCTTTGTGCGTGCTTTGATGGAACATTTTTGGGATCAACCCTTCGAGAGGGGCAACCTAGATGCGGGGCGTTTGAGCTGGCTCTTTGGCCGCGAAGTCAAACCCCAAGATCCCGAAAATTTTGATCCAACAGACTATGAGGCGATGTTGGTTTTGGACCTTGATTTGATCAAGGCCAATTTCCCCGACGCCTTAGATCCCGAATAAGAAAGGAACAGATACATGTTCGATAAGATTTTAATTGCCAACCGTGGTGAAATTGCCTGCCGTGTGATTAAGACGGCGCGTAAAATGGGCATCAAAACAGTTGCTATCTATTCAGACGCCGACAAAAACGCCCTTCATGTGGCTATGGCTGACGAAGCGGTCCACATTGGACCGCCCCCTGCCAATCAATCCTACATTGTGATAGACAAGGTCATGGATGCCATTCGTCAAACAGGTGCGCAAGCGGTTCACCCGGGCTATGGGTTCTTGTCTGAAAACCCAAAATTCGCCGAGGCTTTGGCCGCCGAAGGCGTGGCCTTTGTTGGACCACCTGTAGGGGCCATCGAAAAAATGGGCGACAAGATCACGTCCAAGAAAATCGCTCAAGAGGCGAATGTCTCCACGGTTCCAGGCTATATGGGCTTGATCGAGGATGCGGACGAGGCTGTCAAAATTTCCAATGAAATTGGCTATCCTGTCATGATCAAAGCCTCCGCTGGTGGCGGTGGTAAAGGCATGCGGATTGCGTGGAACGACGAAGAAGCACGCGAAGGGTTCCAATCCTCAAAGAACGAAGCAGCAAGCAGCTTTGGCGATGATCGTATCTTTATCGAGAAATTCGTCACCCAGCCGCGCCACATTGAAATTCAGGTGTTATGTGATGGCCATGGCAATGGCATCTACCTTGGTGAGCGTGAATGTTCCATCCAGCGCCGCAACCAAAAAGTTGTCGAAGAAGCGCCCAGTCCGTTTTTGGACGAAGCCACCCGCAAAGCGATGGGTGAACAAGCTGTCGCCTTGGCTAAAGCGGTTGATTACGCGAGCGCGGGAACCGTTGAATTCATCGTTGATGGGGACAAAAATTTCTACTTCCTCGAAATGAATACACGTCTTCAGGTGGAACACCCAGTGACCGAATTGATCACAGGTGTTGATCTGGTTGAACAGATGATCCGCGTCGCAAATGGCGAAGCGCTGAGCATCACACAGGATGATGTCAAATTGAACGGTTGGGCGATTGAAAACCGTCTCTATGCCGAGGACCCCTATCGCGGCTTTTTGCCCTCTATCGGCCGTTTGACACGCTATCGTCCACCGGCCGAAGTGACCCTAGACAGCCATGTCGTGCGCAACGACACGGGCGTCTTTGAAGGCGGTGAAATCAGCATGTATTATGACCCGATGATTGCCAAACTCTGTACTTGGGCGCCCACACGTGGCGAGGCGATTGAGCAAATGCGGATCGCTCTTGACAGCTTTGAAGTCGAAGGCATCGGCCATAACTTGCCCTTCTTGTCCGCCGTTATGGATCATCCTATATTTATCGAGGGGACCATGACGACGGCCTTTATCGCCGAAGAATATCCAGATGGGTTCCAAGGGGTCGAGCTATCAGAGGCCGACCTGCGCCGCATCGCTGCATCAACAGCGGCGATGAACCGCGTTGCTGAAATTCGTCGCACCAAAATTTCGGGCCGTATGGATAACCATGAACGCCGCGTTGGGGATGATTGGGTGGTCTCTTTGCAGGGACAGTCTTACGCGGTGAGCATCGCCGCAGACCCGAATGGATCCACCGTCACCTTTGAGGATGGCACGAAACTGCGTGTCTCTGGGGATTGGACCCCAGGCGACCAATTGGCCAATATGACTGTGGACAGTGACCCATTGGTCATGAAAGTCGGCAAAGTCTCAGGTGGGTTCCGCATTCGCAGCCGTGGTGCTGATATCAAGGTCCATGTGCGCAGCCCCCGCCAAGCAGAATTGGCGAAACTGATGCCAGAGAAGCTTCCGCCAGATACGTCTAAAATGCTCTTGTGCCCAATGCCGGGATTGATCGTCAAAATTGACGTAGACGTCGGTCAAGAGGTCCAAGAGGGTCAAGCGCTCTGTACTGTTGAGGCGATGAAGATGGAAAACATTTTGCGTGCAGAACGCAAAGGTGTTGTGTCCAAGGTCAATGCCGCAGCGGGTGACAGCCTCGCCGTAGATGACGTCATCATCGAGTTCGAATAACAGCCGAAATTCAAAAACGCCTTGCCTCATGGGGCAGGCGTTTGTTCCGATAAGGAAAGCACTATGACTCAGGACAAAAATACATGGCGCAAGATCGCCGAAAAAGAACTCCGTGGGCGTCCCGTTGAGGATTTGACGTGGAACACCTTGGAAGGCATCCCAGTTCAGCCGCTTTATACGGCTGAGGATACAGCGGATTTGCCACATATGGGCACGCTGCCGGGGCATGAGCCGTTTACCCGTGGGGTTAAGGCAACCATGTACGCAGGACGCCCTTGGACGATCCGCCAATACGCAGGGTTTTCCACAGCCGAAGAATCCAACGCCTTTTACCGTCGCGCGTTAGATGCAGGTCAACAAGGTGTCTCTGTTGCCTTTGATTTGGCAACCCACCGCGGCTATGACAGCGATCACGAGCGCGTTGTTGGCGATGTCGGCAAAGCGGGCGTTGCTATCGACAGCGTTGAGGATATGAAAATCCTCTTTGACGGGATCCCATTGGACAAAGTTTCGGTTTCGATGACAATGAATGGCGCGGTTATTCCCGTTTTGGCCAATTTCATTGTGACAGGCGAAGAGCAGGGGCATGATCGCTCTGTTCTCTCAGGAACCATCCAAAACGATATTCTCAAAGAATTCATGGTGCGTAATACTTATATTTACCCACCAGAACCCTCTATGCGGATCATTGCGGATATTATTGAATATACCTCAAATGAGATGCCGAAATTCAATTCGATTTCAATCTCTGGCTATCACATGCAAGAGGCGGGCGCGAATTTGGTTCAGGAGTTGGCCTACACGCTCGCCGATGGTAAAGAATACGTCAAAACCGCCATGGCGCGAGGCATGGATATTGATAAATTTGCTGGCCGCTTGTCGTTCTTTTTCGCGATTGGTACGAACTTCTTTATGGAGGCCGCCAAGTTGCGGGCCGCGCGGTTGCTGTGGCATCGCATCATGGATGAGCTCGGCGCGAAAGATCCTCGCTCAAAAATGTTGCGCACACACTGCCAAACCTCTGGTGTATCGCTGCAAGAGCAAGACCCCTATAACAACGTCATCCGCACGGCGTATGAAGCGATGTCCGCGGTCTTGGGCGGGACACAGTCGCTGCATACCAATGCTTTGGACGAAGCGATTGCCTTGCCTACCGACTTCTCGGCCCGCATCGCGCGCAACACGCAGCTGATCTTGCAAGAGGAAACAGGCGTGACCAATGTGGTCGATCCCTTGGCGGGCTCTTACTATGTTGAAAAGCTAACGGCAGATTTGGCCGATGCCGCGTGGGAGTTGATCCAAGAGGTGGATGAGATGGGCGGCATGACCAAGGCCGTTGCCTCAGGAATGCCCAAACTTCGCATCGAAGAAACCGCAGCTCAGCGTCAAGCAGACATTGATCGCGGAACCCAAGTGATCGTTGGTGTGAACAAATATCGTCTTGAAAAAGAAGATGACATCGACATTTTGGATATCGACAACAATGCAGTGCGCGAAGGTCAAGTGGCACGGCTAAAACAAATCCGCGCGGATCGCGATGAGGCGGCTTGCACAGCCGCACTTGATGAGCTCACCCGCCGCGCCAAAGAGGGCGGCAACCTATTGGAGGCAGCTGTCGAAGCGGCACGCGCTCGTGCCTCAGTCGGAGAAATCTCAATGGCAATGGAAAGCGAATTCGGCCGTCACCGCGCCGAAGTGAAAACCTTGGCAGGTGTCTATGGGGCCGCTTATGAGGGCGACGAAGGCTTTGCCGCGATCCAAAAGGACGTTGAAAGCTTTGCCCAAGAAGAAGGCCGTCGCCCGCGTATGTTGGTCGTGAAAATGGGACAAGATGGCCATGATCGCGGTGCCAAAGTGATCGCCACTGCTTTTGCGGATATTGGCTTTGACGTCGATGTCGGTCCTTTGTTCCAAACCCCTGAAGAGGCGGCACAAGATGCAATTGACAATGATGTTCACGTGATTGGGATTTCGTCACAAGCCGCAGGGCACAAAACTTTGGCGCCTGAATTGATCCGCGTTTTGAATGAACGCGATGCGGGGGATATCTTGGTGATTTGTGGCGGCGTTATTCCGCAGCAAGATTACGATTTCTTGATGTCATCTGGTGTCAAAGCGATCTTTGGTCCGGGGACAAACATCCCCAAAGCCGCCAAAGATATTCTGGACCTGATCCGCGCTGCGCGCGGCTAATAAAAAAGGGGGCTTTGCCCCCAATGTTGGGGCATGACTGCCCCAACCCCCCAGCCTCCGGCGGGGATATTTTTCAAAAGAAGAAGTTAGTCTTCGATTGGGTTGCGGTTCCGCGCAACGATGAGTGCGGTATAGCCTAAGATTGCAGAGACAATGGAGCCACTCAGAACGCCCAAACGGGTTTGGTTCATGAGCTCTGGATCCGCAAAGCTGAGACCCCCGATAAAGAGCGACATTGTAAAGCCGATCCCTGCGAGGCAAGCAACACCATAGACATGGAGCCAATTCGCGCCTTGGGGCATGCGTGCAAGTTTGAGTTTGATCATAGCAAAGGTCACCCCAAAGACACCGATTTGTTTCCCCAAGATGAGACCTAAGGCGATCCCCATTGGAAGAGGTGAGATCATATCGCTGATGGAGAGGCCGCTGAGAACGACACCCGCATTCGCAAAAGCGAAGATTGGGATGATTACATAGAGCACATAAGGGGTGAGCGCGTCTTCGAGGCTGTGTAGCGGTGATTTGCCCCATTTGTCCTTGAGTGGGATAAAGAAGGCTGTGATCACGCCTGCAAGCGTTGCATGGACGCCAGATTTTAGAACGAAGAACCACATGATCACACCGAGCAATATCATCGGCGCCATGCGGTGCTGGCCTTTGAGGTTCATCCAGAGCAGACCTGCCATTGGAATGAGCGCAAGGAACAAGTAGTCTATTTTGAGTGAGCTTGTGTAGAACAGCGCGATGATGATGATAGCGCCTAAGTCATCCAGAATGGCCAAAGTGAGCAAGAAAACTTTGAGCGAGGAGGGCAGACCTTTGCCAACAAGAGCAAGGACACCAAGCGCAAAGGCGATGTCTGTTGCCGCTGGGATCGCCCAACCGCCCACTGTCGCGTCGTTTCCAATGTTGAAATAGAGGAAGACCAAAGCTGGCATTGCCATACCGCCAACGGCCGCCATGCCAGGCAGGATGATATCCGATGGGTTCTTGAGTTTGCCCTCGGTTATTTCGCGTTTCAGCTCAAGCCCGACCAAGAAAAAGAAGATCGCCATCAACCCGTCATTGATCCAGAGGATCAACGGTTTGGCCAGACCTTCGCCATTCAACGTCACAGAAAGTTTTGCGCCAAGAAAGGCGTCATAAAACGTGAACAGGCTCGAATTGGCCACAACCATGGCTAAGACTGCAGACAGCATTAATAAAATACCGCCGCTTGCCTCGTGTTTAAAAAATTTGTCCAAGGAGCGTAAAAGCATAAATCCACCTATTTTTGTCAGCAATTTATAAATGGCAGATTTTCCACAATTTCCAAGGGGCTAATCCGTGTAAAATGCAATAATTTGGTATCTATTACTGAGTTTTTTTACTCTTTGGGATATTTCGTTTAAATTCAAGCATTCAGTTCCGTATATAGATAGATGGCTAAGAAGGAAAAGACATGCTCGCACTAGATCACATCGCAATATCTGCTGAAACTTTGGATCAAGGGCGGACATTTGTTGAAACAGCTTTCGGTGTGACGCTTTCTGAGGGTGGGAAGCATCCTAAGTTTGGGACGCATAATTTATTGCTGGGTCTTGGGGATGTTTACCTAGAGGTGATTGCAATTGACCCTGATGCGCCAAAGCCTAAGCGGTCACGGTGGTTCAACTTGGATAATTTCACGGGGGAGCCGAGAGTCACGAATTGGATTTGTTCCACGCAAAAACCGAACCGAGTGATCGGCAAAACGCTCCCTGGGACGGGGGATATGGTTGATGTGACACGGGGCGATCTGACTTGGGATATTACGGTGTCTAAGGATGGAACCTTGCCGTTCAACGGGTTTGCGCCCGCGATTATCCACTGGCGCGATGCCGAGCCTCCCGCGCGCCGATTGCCAGACGTTGGATGCCGATTAAAGCGGCTGCGCATTCGCACACCGCATGCAATTACCTTGCGTTCTTTTGCATCGCCCTTATTCTCTGATCCTAGAGTGGAGATTATGGGCGCAGAGGTGGCATCATACGAACTTACGCTGAGCACCCCAACAGGGGACAAGACGATCAAGTCTTAATTCGACCGGCCCAGTCCTCGGATGTGGCGGCGATTGTTACGTTGTGGAACGATGTGATTGCGAATACGGCGATCACCTTTACCACTGAGCTTAAGACGCATGCAGGCGTGTCCGAGGATATTTTGTGCAAAAATACCCCCGAGTATACCGCGTTCTTGGTGGCTGAGGGGGACAGTGGTCTCATTGGATTTGCAACGTTTTTTCAATTCCGAAACGGACCCGGGTACGCCAAAACGGTTGAGCATAGTATTACCTTGGCTCCACAGGCCCGCGGGCAGGGGGTTGGGGCGCGTTTGCTAGGCGCACTCTGTTATGAGGCAAAGCGGTACGGGGCGCATTCGATCTTTGCAGGGGTGAGTGGCGAAAACCCCAAGGCCGTCACATTTCATCACAAACAAGGGTTTCACCATGTTGCAACCTTGAAAGAAGTCGGTTTCAAGTTTAACCGTTGGATGGATTTGGTTTTGATGCAAAAAATATTGTGATCCCTCTGAGGGCCTGACGCGATAGAATAGGGTGCATATATGTCGATTTGGCTAAGAATTTCCGAAGCTTTGGCAGCCTTGACCAAAGGCGAGGGCCTCTATGCGGTTTTTGATCGGCTCTCCTCTCCTCCTGAGAAAACAGTGGCGTTTACCATCGCTGTGATCGCTCTGGGTGCGAAAATGGCCAAAGCGGATGGTCAGGTGACCAAAGACGAGGTGGTCGCCTTTCGGCGCGTCTTCTACATTCCCGCCTCCGAAGAAGCGGGCGCGGCGCGTGTGTTCAATTTGGCACGCCAAGATGTCTCAGGTTTTGATCATTATGCGCGGCGCATCACCAAAATGTTTGGCGCAGGAAGCGATACGTTGAACGACCTTCTCGAAGGGCTGTTTCATATTGCTATGGCGGATGGGTTTTATCATCCTAATGAAAACAAGTTCTTAGAAGAGGTCTCTGGCATTTTCGGCATCAGTGAGGCCCATTTCAAAACCTTGCGAGCGCGTCACGTTCCAAATTCGGACCCAGATCCCTTTACGGTTTTGGGGATCAAGGAAACGTCGGATTTAGATGTGGTTAAATCTGCGTGGCGCCGATTGGTGCGCGAAAGCCATCCCGATATCATGATGGCGCGCGGGGTTCCCGAAGAAGCGGTTAAGTTGGCCGAAAAGAGGCTTATTCAAATCAACCGTGCATATGAGGCCATTTTGGCCGCGCATACATAGGGATGCGGATCGCGACCTATAACGTTGAGTGGTTTAACGACCTTTTCGATAATAACGATCGTCTCTTTTTGGATGATAAATGGTCTGCGCGGTATAATGTGACAACACGTCAGCAATCCGATGCACTCGGCGCGGTGTTTCGTGCTATGGATGCGGATGCGGTATTGGTGGTTGAGGCGCCCGATCACAGTAAACACCGGAGCACTGTCAAAGCGTTAGAGCATTTTGCCGATCATTATGGGCTGAGAACCAGTAAAGCCTGTATCGGATTTCCAAACGATACGCGCCAAGAGATTGCGCTGCTCTATGATCCGCGCAAAATATCCGTGCGTCATGCGCCAATGGCCTCTGAGACAGCGCCACAATTTGATCAGGACATCATGATTGAGTTTGAGGGGGGGGAGGGCGAAGAGCGCTTTACCTTTTCTAAACCCCCGCTTGAATTGGTCGTCTCGCCCGTAACGGGAACACCGTTTCGCCTGATTGGCACGCATATGAAAAGCAAGGCACCGCATGGGGCTAGCGACATAAGCGAAGAAGTGCGTATTGCATTGCAAAACAGACGCAAACAAATTGCACAGGCGATTTGGCTACGCCGGCGCGCTGATCAGGTTTTGGCGGGCGGTGAGGATCTGATTATCCTCGGAGATGTGAATGATGGTCCAGGACAGTATGTATATGAGGCGTTCGTAGGGCAGTCATCGGTCGACATCCTGATGGGGCCTGTTGGGTCCGATGCACGCCTGTTTGATCCAAGTATCGCCAAGAGCAAAACAAAATTCATCTCAACAGCGCGATTTTTCAAACGGGAAAAGAACCAGTATTTAGACGCATTGCTCGATTATATTTTGGTGTCGCCAGCTATGTTGGAGCGGAACCCGAAATGGACAATTCTGCATCCTGACGCAATGAGCCAAGACATTGATATCCCTGATTTGAGCGAAAATTTACGCCTCGCCTCGGATCATTTTCCTGTTCTGCTGCAGTTGGGTGAGACGCCACTTTAAGGCGAATCGATTGATCTGAGAAAATTGAAAACTTGGTTTATTGGTGCCCATTTGGAAACAACCCTAACAAAACGCCGAGAATTGTTCACTAATTTGTGGAAAACTTTAACAAATTTGACCATCCATACAAAAGTGTATTTAACTGTACGAAAGTATATTTGGAGAACTGGGTTATGATTGCAATTGCGGTGATTTTGCCGATCCTACTTGGATGGGGCGTAATGGAAGTAGCAGGCGTTTTTGACGAAACGGACACGAGCGACGGTGCCGACAACGGAACGGACACACCCGTTGAAGACGAAGTGAACGAAATCTCGATGGGCCCTGCGGCGAATGACGTTACAGGCACCAATCAAGACGATCTGATCAAAACATTTAGAGGAAATGACACCGTTTCCGGCGGCGTTGGCTCAGATACGATTTATGGCGGTATTGGGAAAGATGTTCTCAACGGCGGCGTTGGTCAAGACATGATCGAAGGTAACTGGGGCGACGATGAGATAAACGGCGAAGTCTTTGCTGATTATCTCGGCGGTGGTGACGGTGAAGATACCATCACTGGTGGATACGGAGATGATGTAATCGTTGGTAACAATGGTGATGATAATATTCAGGGCAATATTGGGAAAGACGTCATTTATGGTGGCGGTGGAAGTGACGAAATTTCCGGTGGTAAAGGCAATGACACACTAAGCGGAGCCTTCATCGAACTAACGCCAGATGCGTCACAAGAGGGTTACATTGACACAACAGCAGAGTACTTAGCAGCCATCGCGAAAGCGAACAATGCTTTGCCATCTGACGCGACCGAAGAAGAGCTGCTTGGGACTGGGTTCTTCGATAACTTGTCACCGTTGAATGTAGCGGAGGCTGATGGATCGGACACCTTGTATGCTGGTGAAGGTGACGATGTGCTTTATATTGGTGCGACTGATGTGGCAAAGGGTGGTATGGGCGATGACACATTCATCCTAACCGAAACGGTCCCAGATCAGCAGGCAACTGTTGTCGATTTCTCAGAAGGGGATAAAGTTCAAGTTTACGTTCCCGAAGGAACTGATGCACCTGTTTTGACAATCGAAGTGTCTGGCAAAGATGCGATCTTGAATGCGGATGGGCAACCAATCGGCACGTTCACTAACGCAGCGGATGTTTTGACCTTGGATCAAGTCACTATCTTAGGTAGCACGTCTACCGATACGGCGACGACAGAGACTGACACGACGGATACGGCGACGACAGAAACTGACACGGCGGACACGGCGACGACAGAAACTGACACGACGGATACGGCGACGACAGAAACTGACACGACGGATACGGCGACGACAGAAACTGACACGGCGGATACGGCGACGACAGAGACTGACACGACGGACACGGCGACGACAGAGACTGGCACGACGGACACGGCGACGACAGAGACTGGCACGACGGATACGGCGACGACAGAGACTGGCACGACGGACACGGCGACGACAGAGACTGGCACGACGGATACGGCGACGACAGAAACTGACACGACGGATACGGCGACGACAGAGACTGAGACGACGGATACGACGACAGCAGAAACTGACACAGCTGATACAGAAACTGAAACAACCGATACGACAACGACGGAAACTGATGCGGCGGAAGCGGTTGTTACTGCATAATCGTTTGGGCCAAACTGTATAGTTGACCATCCTTCAATAACAAAAAACCCGCTCAGATCAGAGCGGGTTTTTCTTTTAGGTATAGGTTACCTTGATGCGTTTCGCGCCCAGAACGGTTCCCAAAGAATTGAGCCGCGCATTTGCGACTTCGCCGAATAAATCTTGGGAGGCCTTCGGCAGCAAGAGCGCCAGAACACGGCGTTGTTTGTTCCAGTCAAGAGACGCATTCTTGTCCCAAAGCATCGCCCCCAAACGCATCGCCGCGCCCAAGACCTCGGCTTGCCGTAACTGGCGATCTGTTAGCAATCCAAGCACCTCTTGAAGCCGCTCTTCGCCTCTTTGTCCGCGATATCGATGCAGCAAAGACAGCCCCAAGAAAACCCGCTCTTCGTGGTTCAATCCGCCCAAATTAGAGCGCGTTATACTGTCAAAACAACTCTCTGCTCTGTAATCGGGATGGGCGCGCCAACTGACGTCATGCAAATGACAGGCCGCCCGCACCAGACGCAAAAATTTGTAATCCGCATTTGGAAACAGAGGGCTTACGAAAAAAAACAGATCTTTCCCAAACCCAGGAATGCGCGCGTCTTTCTTTTCGGAAAACTTGCTTGACTCGATCAAAGGGTCCCGATCTCTGAGTTTTTGGGGCATCTGTTCGTAGAGCATACCTTCACGAATACCAAAACTCGAAATCGCAACGCTTAGGGGTTTAAAGGTCTTCAATAAACGCTTGAGAACTTCGCTTGCGAGAGGCAGCAAATTCATACGGGCAGAGGATATGCCACAGAGCTGGCGCAGCTCGTCTAGGTCGCTTTGCTCGATAAAGGTGATGGTCTCTCGTATGTCCCTTGGAGACATTTCATATTCATGCAAGACTTTCAGGGGATAATCGCGCCGATGTATATCAACACGTGCAAAGGCCCGCCAAGAGCCGCCAACCAGATACATTTGATCTTGATCGGTGCCTATATCTTGCGCCATGGCCTCAATCGTGGACTTGATGAACTTGCGGCGTCCTTCTTTGCCCCCCTTCATATCAGCGAGCTTGAGAGGGCCCAAATCAGACGTGGCCCGTTTGCCAATGGTGCGATCTGTAATCTTGGCTAATTCCATGGACGAGCCGCCGATGTCACACATGATGCCATCTGCCTCGGGCCAGCCTAGCAACACACCTTGGGCCGACAGGCGCGCTTCTTCGAGACCGTCAATGATGTGAATTTTCACACCTGTTTGATCCAGAACGTCCTGGCAAAACTCGGGACCATCCTGTGCATCCCGCACCGCCGCAGTGGCAACAGCCGTCATTGACGGAATGCCCATGGCGGTGGCGAGCTTGCGGAACCTAATCATCGAGGACAATGCGCGGTCCCGTCCTTCGGGGTGTAAAACACCTGTATTCATCAAACCCCGACCAAGCCCACACATGACCTTTTCATTATAGAAATAAGCAGGGGATCGAGCAGCCCCATCAAAGACCACAAGGCGAACCGAGTTGGACCCAATGTCAACAACGGCGACTTTGCTCAGGTGGCGAATAGAGGGATCGTCAAACAGCGGTTGGGCAAAAGGATCCCATTGTGCATGTTTATGAGGAGGGGTCAGGTTCACATCTGATCCTTTCATATCGAATCTGTATAAGGGTAAAGCTTGGTTAACCTATTGGTCAATCCACATCAGTCTTTGAGAGGACCTGTGCGACAAAACTGCGCGTTAAGGCACGCTTTTGCGCGAGCGCTGTTTTATCCAAAAGGGCGACTGTGTCTTGGACTGTTGCAAAGCTCCGCTCCAAACGTGTGACAAGATATTGCAACACATCTGGCGTTGGAAATATCTGGCGATCTGCAAAGAGTTTGGCCAAGAGCGCGAAAAATAAGGCATCGTCAGGATACTCAAGCGTGGCAAGGCGCGCCCCTTGAATACGCGACAAGAGATCCTTCAGCTCAAGTCCCCAAGAGGCTGGTGTATTGCGTCCAGTGAAAAGCACGGCATGTCCTTCGGAGGCAGCCAAGTTGTGCAAATGGAAGAGCGCTGTTTCGTGATCAGGTTGACCGGCTACCTCATGGACGTCTTCGACAGCGATTGGCCCCGTTATCAAGTCTGGCACCATGTCCGGCGTCAAATCCCTGGCTGCTATGATCTGCGCGCCTGATTGCTCGGCCCAGACATAGGTGAGGTGCGTTTTGCCTGATCCAGTGGGTCCACAGAGGATATGCTTGCGAGAGGGCCAATTTTCCCAGTCCTCGATCAACGCAAGAGCAAGCGCGTTTGATTTGGACACAAAGAAATCACCCCGCCCCAAGGCCGTTCGGATGGGAAGGTCAAATGCGAGCTGCTCGGCCATTAGTCGGCGTCTTGACCAGAGATGCCCTGATAGAGGCGGCTATTGAGGTAGTGAGACGAGGCAAAGCGCACAAACACACCAATGCTTGCGGCAACAGGGACCGCAATCAACATTCCGATAAATCCAAACAAGGTTCCAAAGACGGAGAGGGCCAAGAGCAACCACACAGGATGCAATCCAACAGAGCCCCCCACCAACTTGGGTGTCAAATAATTTCCCTCGATGATCTGGCCTGTGAAAAAGATACCGGCAATCAAACCGACGCTGAGCCAATCGCCCCAGAATTGGAACAAGCCCAACCCAATCGCAAGGGCGCCGCCCACCAGAGAGCCAACATAAGGAATAAAGGTGATCAAGCCTGCGAAGGCCCCAACAACCAGCCCAAAATCAAGCCCGACTAGCATGAGCGCGGTGGCGTAATAGCCCCCCAAAATCAAACAGACCGAGCCCATTCCACGCACAAAGGCGGACAGTGTATCATCAACTTGCGAGGCGAGATGGCGAATGACAGGGGCGTGATCGCGGGGGATCATGCTGTTTACTTTGGCAATCATATTGTCCCAATCCAAAAGCAAGTAAATCGAGACAACAGGCGTAATCACAAGAAAGGTCAAAATGCCGAGCAATGAGGCGGCCGAGGAGAGGACCTTGGCCAAGAGTGCGCCACCGCGTTCTTGGATCGTTGCGCCGATCGAGGTTAAGGCTGTGCTGACGGCGGAATTTTCATCCTGAAGAGACGGGAAGTTTTCTGACAAAAACGCCTGAAGGTCGCGGAATAATTGAGGCGCAATATTAAAGAGGTTGATTGATTGCTGGACCAAGGTCGGCAAGATCAACAAGACCATGATGACGAAAATTAACAAGGCGGCAATGGCAATGAGCGCCGTTGCCATGACACGCGACAATCCCATAGCTTCTAATCGGTCTGCAACGGGATCAAGGAAATAGGCAATCGCGCCGCCAACAACAAACGGCAATAAGACATCCCCTAAGTACCAGAGCAACACTGCCGCAATAAGAGTGGCCACACCCCAATATTTTGCTTGTTCTCTTACAGGAAGCGCCATCAATTTACCCTCATCTCTGTCGTGCTCTACACATCGGGTAAACGGCCCGCTGTTTCAAGTGGAAAACAACAAGGATTAGCTTGTAACGCGGCTTTTCACTCGCTAAACCCGTGTGAAACATGACATGAAAGAGGTCCGCCCAATGCGCCTGTCCCGCTATTTTGTACCCGTTCTCAAAGAGAACCCCACCGAAGCCCAAATCGTCTCGCATCGCCTGATGCTACGCGCTGGTATGATCAAACAGTCAAGCGCGGGGATTTATTCTTGGCTGCCGCTTGGGTTTAAAATGCTGCGCAAGCTTGAGAATATCGTGCATGAGGAACAGGCCCGCGCGGGTCACATCGCAATGTTGATGCCGACCTTGCAATCCGCGGATTTGTGGCGCGAAAGCGGTCGTTATGATGGCTACGGCGAAGAAATGCTGCGCATGAAGGATCGTCACGATCGCGACATGCTGTTTTCGCCCACGGCTGAGGAAATGTTCACGGATGTATTCCGCAGCCACGTGAATAGCTACAAAGACCTGCCCATGACGCTCTATCAAATCCAGTGGAAATTCCGAGATGAAATTCGCCCACGCTTTGGGGTGATGCGGGGTCGGGAATTCTTGATGAAGGATGGCTATAACTTTGATTTAACTAAAGAAGACGCGCTGCATGCCTATAACCGCCACTTGGTGAGCTACCTGCGCACCTATGAACGCATGGGGCTTCAGGCTATTCCGATGCGCGCGGATAGTGGTCCCATCGGCGGCGACTATACACATGAATTCTTGGTGCTTGCTGAAACCGGTGAATCTGAGGTGTTCTATGATAGCAAAGTCACCGATATTCAGCTTGGCAAACGCGAGATTGATTATGATGATGTCGCGCAATGTCAAAGCGTGATGGAAGAATTCACATCGCTCTACGCGCGCACGGATGAAACCCATGAACCTGATCTATTCGATCAAGTCCCAGAAGAGCGTCGTCGCATTGCACGCGGCATCGAAGTGGGTCAGATTTTCTATTTCGGCACCCAGTATTCCGACCCTTTGGGGGCCACAGTGGTCAACGAGAGCGGCGAGCGCACTCCTGTTCATATGGGAAGCCATGGCATCGGTGTGAGCCGTCTGTTGGGGGCGTTGATTGAAGCCAATCATGACGACAATGGCATCATCTGGCCTGAAGGTGTCACACCGTTCCATTGTGGAATTGTGAACCTGAAACAAGGCGACGAAGAGGCCGATGCCGCCTGTGAGGCGCTCTACAAAAGCTTGACGGCACTTGGTCTAGATCCGCTTTATGATGATCGTAAAGAACGCGCAGGCGGCAAATTTGCGACGATGGATTTGCTCGGCTTGCCATGGCGGATCACAGTAGGTCCACGCGGTTTGAAAAATGGCGTGGTCGAAGTCACCTCACGCCGCACTGGTGACAGCGAAGAAATGACACCAACGCAAGCCGTTGAAAAGATTTCTAATATTTACGCAAACCTCTAATGTTTGTGCGGGCTGCCTCTCTTTGCGTTTCGCTTGGCTGTGGGGCAGCCTTTTCCCAGTTTCCTGAATTCTCACAGCAATATATCCAACGCCTAGGCGGGGCCGTGGACGAATTGGCTATTGTTGTGCGCGACTTTGATGCCTCGGCTAAGGCCGAAGGATTGAGCCGTGATCAAGCTTTGGAGCAACTTGTTGGGACTGGGTTTTTAGAGCGTCGTCGTACGGATATGATCCGCAGCTTTGATCGATATGAAAAACTGAGCTCTGATTTGTTCCACTTGGAAACGGCCAATCAATTTCAACGGGTGTTTCAGCTGTCCCGCTTTACGGATCGCGACATTGCCCGCCGCGCTTGGGCCGTTTTTGTGCCTGCGGTTCCCTTGTCGTTGGCAGGGATCAGTTTTGCCTTGGCTGGATTTGCCGCGGCGATGCTGTCAATAATAACCGCGCGCCGTTTTTGGCGCGCTGCCCGTGCCCCAACTTAACCCTGTTTGGTGATGTCGTAGAGCTCTAATATCTCAATCGGGACGATGGAGAGGGCGCGTTGATGCGTGGCCGCCAGATTGACCAAAGGCGCGCATCCTTCGTCATGGGCTTGTAAGAAGCGCGCCGCGCACAGGCACCATGAATCCCCCGGTTTTAATCCAGGAAACATTGAATTCGGGTTTGGCGTCGTGAGGTCATTGCCTAGATATTTCGAAAAGGCCAAAAATTCAGCCGTCATGAGCGCACAAACTGTATGCGAACCCGTATCTTCGATACAGGTATTGCAGGCTCCGTCACGAAAAAATCCCGTTAAGGGCCTGTAAGAGCAGGGTTCGATGGGCTCCCCAAAAACATTTACGGGTGGGTCTTTTTGCATAGACGCCTCAATTGTAAAACTATGAACTTCATTGAACGTGGTTTGCGTGTACTCGCGTTAAGACAGCAAGGAAACATATCCATCGGTATATTATCTAGACGAATGCTTTATGTATGGTTGAAATTTAATACGTTGGTGAGGGGAAAATGAGCGTAATTTTGTCTGAATTAAATTAAAGAAAAACTCTTATTTAGCTAAATTTGTCCAAGAGCCGTTGCATCGCTGACTTAGGCGCCTCTGGTGCGGGCTCTTGTGTTTGTTCAGGTTGCTTTGTTGAAGTGGGCTTTGGGTTGGTCTTGGGCGGATTTGGGTTCACGCGCAAGGCGACGGCATTCATAAATCCTGCATTATCCCCATCCGCCAATTTCACAGCCCCATCAGAGAGGCCCCGGACCAAATCATCCAACCAGCCTTGCTCTGCCTTGGCAAAGTCATTAAGAACATAGCTTGCAACTTTGTCCTTGTGACCGGGATGTCCAATTCCGAGCCGGACACGATCATAGGCCTCGCCGATATGCTGATGAATAGAGCGCAATCCATTGTGACCCGCATGTCCGCCGCCTGATTTGACGCGGCATTTGCCGGGGGCCAAATCCAATTCATCATGGAACACAACAATATCTTGGGACGCAAGTTTGTAAAACCGCATCGCCTCGCCAACAGATTGCCCCGATAGATTCATAAAGGTCTGGGGTTTGATCAGGATCACTTTTTCCCGTCCCAAGAGGCCTTCGCTGATCTGCGCTTGAAACTTTGACTTCCAAGGGCCAAACCCATGATCCGACGCAATCTGATCAAGCGCCATAAAGCCGATGTTATGACGGTTTTGCGCGTATTTCGCACCGGGGTTTCCAAGGCCTACAAAGATTTGCATGGGGTCGCTCTTTCGTTGGGTCGTGTTGGATCCATATTAAAGGCATAAAAAAAGCGGAGACAATGCTCCGCTTCTTAATTTTGTGTCAGAAGGACTTATTCTTCTGCTGCCGCTTCTTCACCGGCGTCTTCTTCGTCGTCATCAGATGCGGCCAAACCAGCTGGCGCAGAGATGTTTGCAATCACAAAGTCACGATCGATTGTCGGGCGTGCACCTTCGGGAAGGGTAACGTTTGAAATTGTGACAACGTCACCAATTTGCAAACCAGCCAAATCAACAGTGATCTTTTCAGGGATATCACCCGCAGTTACAACCAATTCGACTTCTGGGCGAACGACTGTCAAAACACCGCCACGCTTGATGCCTGGTGCGTCTTCTTCGTTGATGAACTCAACTGGAATAAACAAGTTCACTTTGGATGTGCGACGTAGGCGCATAAGGTCCAAGTGTGTTGGAAGGTCTTTAACAACATCGCGCTGAACGTCACGGCAGATAACGCGGACGTCTTCGTGACCTTCAACTTGCAAGTTGAACAAAGTTGACAAAAAGCGGCCTTGCTTAAGGCGCTTTAGCAACACGTTGAATGGGATTTGGATCGATACAGGATCTTCACCACCACCATAAACAACACCTGGTACCATTCCGTCGCGACGTGCTTGACGAGCGGCGCCCTTGCCTGTCCCCGACCGTGCGACTGCTACAAGATTTGGAATCTCTTTAGCCATTTTAATTCTCCAATATATAAGGGTGGGGTTCCTCCAAGGCTGTAGCCCCACGTGAAGCCGCGCGTATAGACCAGATTCCCTTAAATGGAAAGGCTAAATTTCCAAGAGCGCCCTTGGTTTTGTCGTCATCTATATCTTGTCAGATTATACGAAAACTGTATGTGAGGGATATGAGAATTTTATCAGAAATCAACCTGTCCCGTTCTGTTATTCCCGCATTCATGTTATTGGGTGTGATGTGGGGTGGATTTGCGGCCTATGTTCCCGAAATCAAACATATAATTGGCGCAAGTGACGCGGCATTTGGCTCTGCCATGTTGATTGCGGCCCTTGGTGCGGTCTCGGCGATGTGGCTTGCGCCGTTTCTGGATAAGGCACTGTCGCGCTTTGCGGTTGTGGCTTTGATGATCCTAGCGGGGCTTGCCTATTTCATTCCAGCGCTCGCAGGCAATATAGCCGTGTTCACTTTGGGCATGGTTTTGGTCTCGGCATTTTCGGGGACAGTGGATGTCATTATGAATGCGCGCCTCTCTCACATCGAAACGGAACATTCTGTGTCCTTGATGGGTCTGAATCACGGGTTGTTTTCTTTTGCCTATGCCGCCTCATCCATCGTGGCGGGCCTGTTTCGAGGGCAAGACATCTCGATGGGCGGCTTTGCAATTGCCGTGATGAGCGTGGCTCTAATCCTCGTGTATTGGGCAGGGCCATCAAACACGGACCCCCAAAGCGCGGAGGCTGATGAGGGACAAACTGAGGTAACTGTTGCTTTGGGCGTCGTGATCCTTCCTGGATTGATCATCTTGATCGCCTTTTTGACGGAACAAGCAACCGAGGCATGGTCTGCGCTACATATCGAACGGGTCTTGCATGTATCGGCCGAACTCAGCGCGCTTGGCCCTGCGATTTTGGGCGTGACGATGGGGATTGGCCGCTTGGCTGGGCATTATGGGATGAAATCCCTCTCCGAAACCAAAGTCGTGAATTACGCGGCTTGTATCACGGCGACAGGGGCCTTTTTAGCGGCCTGGTCCAGTGGGGCGCTGGGTGTTTACCTTGGATTTGGTCTGCTTGGGGCAGGGGTCTCGGTTATGGTGCCGATGATCTTTTCTTATGTGGCCAAGGCGACTCCGTCACACTTGCGGACCAAAGTTATTTCGCGCGTCTCCGTCATCGGGTACGCGGGATTTTTCCTCGGCCCCCCAACCATGGGATTTTTGTCAGAAATCGGCACGCTGACCTTGTCATTTAGCTTTGTCGGAGTGCTCTTGTTGTCGGTTCCAATCCTATTGTGGGTCGAGACGCGCCGCTAGCGCCACTCGCTCCCAAAATTGTCTGGCAAGAGCACAGTCTGACGGCCAACTTCGGACATAGATTTATGCCCACAGAGCGCCATAGAGATATCCATTTCCTTGTGAATGACATTGAGCGCATCTGTGACACCCTCTTCGCCTTTGGCCCCAAGACCATAGATAAAGGCGCGTCCGATATAGGTGCCTTTGGCCCCGAGAGCGACGGCTTTTAACACGTCCTGACCTGAACGAATGCCGCCATCTAGATGAACCTCAATCTTGTCGCCAACGGCCTCCATAATAGAGGGCAGAGCTTTGATTGAGCTGATCGCGCCATCCAGTTGGCGTCCACCGTGGTTCGACACGATGATTGCATCAGCCCCAACCGCAAGCGCCATCTTCGCATCTTCTGCATCCAAGATACCTTTTAGGATAACTTTGCCGCCCCATTCATCCTTGATGCGTTTGATTTTGTCCCAATCAAGCGTTGGATCAAATTGTTCCGCGGTCCAGCTCATGAGGCTGCTTGGGTCCGAGATGTTATCCACATGCCCGATGATATTTCCGAAAAAGCGGCGTTTGGTGCCGAGCATCTGCAAACCCCAGGACCATTTCGTGGCGAGGTTCGCCATCGTTTTCAATGTCAGCTTGGGCGGAGCGGAGAGGCCGTTTTTCAGGTCTTTGTGGCGTTGCCCCAAAATTTGCAAATCAAGGGTGATGACCAAGGCCGAAACATTCGCCGCCTTAGCACGCGCAATCAGCCGTGAGACATAATCCGTGTCGCGCATTGTGTAGAGTTGAAACCAAAAGGGGGCTGAGGTGTTTTCAGCCACATCTTCAATAGAACAAATCGACATTGTTGAAAGCGTAAAGGGCACACCGAATTTTTCCGCAGCCTTGGCCGCTTTTATTTCGCCATCGGCGCATTGCATGCCCGTTAACCCCACGGGCGCAAGCGCCACAGGCATGGCAACATCTTGGCCAATCATCTGGCTCTTGGTTGAGCGGCCTGACATATCCACAGCGACCCGTTGACGGAGGCGGATGTCATTGAAATCAGACGTGTTTTCGCGAAACGTCTGTTCTGTCCAGCTTCCGGATTCGGCATAGTCGTAAAACATCTTAGGCACGCGGCGTTTATAGATCCGCTTTAGGTCATCGATGTTGGTAATTACGGCCATGGCTTTAATCCCTGTCTTGCATTTGGTTATATTTATTTACCAATTTTTCCTAAATTGCAATTGGAATTATTTTAGACGTAAAAAAACCCGCTGAACCGAGGGGCAGCGGGTTTATGTTGAATTTGAGTATTTTTGCAAAGATGAAGGGGCTTAGGCGCTATGTGCCCCATCCGCGAGAGATTTGACAAAGGCCAAAACCTCAGCAGGAGATTTGCCAAGTGCAAGTTCATTCACGATTGCGGAACCGACAACGGTCCCATCCGCAACAGCCGCGATTGATTTTGCTGTTTCAGGGGTTTTAACGCCAAAGCCTACGATGATCGGCAGGTCCGTTTGCGATTTGATGCGCGCCACTTCGGGGGCGACATCGCTTGCTTGAGCTTCGGCGGCGCCTGTGATCCCTGTGATGGAGACGTAATAGACAAAGCCAGAGGTGTTTTCCAACACCTTGGGAAGGCGTTTGTCATCCGTTGTGGGGGTCGCAAGGCGGATAAAGTTGAGCCCCGCTTTTTGGGCCGGAATGCAGAGTTCGTCGTCTTCTTCGGGGGGAAGGTCAACAACGATCATGCCGTCGATCCCAGCCTCGACCGCATCCTTGAGAAAGGCATCCACGCCGCGGCTATAGATGGGATTGTAATAGCCCATAAGAACGATTGGCGTTGTGTCATTCGTTTTGCGGAAATCTCGTGCCAGTTGCAGAGTTTTTTCAAGCGTCATGCCCGCCTCAAGCGCGCGTTGGCCTGCGAGCTGAATTGTGGAGCCATCGGCCATTGGATCCGTAAACGGGAGGCCAAGTTCGATAATGTCCACACCTGCATCTGGCAGTCCTTTGACGACCTCAAGCGAGGTGTCATAATCGGGGTCACCGGCCATGACATAGGTAACAAAGGCCTTTTTGTTGGCGGCTTTGAGCTTTGCAAATGTATCATCAATGCGTGTCATGTTTGGATTCCCTAGATGTGTGCTCCCCCGTTTGCCCAATATTTAGAGGAAAATCAATGGAGATCGCTGCGCTTTATATCAAAATGTTAGAACGCTTTGCCTGTCGCGCGATTTGAGTATTTGGGCAAAGCTGAAGACAAGAGTTGCGCAGAGATTAGCGTGAGGGGTGCATAGAGCATTGCGAAAGGCGCGAACTGAGACTAGAAGCATGGAAAATTCTGATAGGAGGCCAAGATGGGCTTTAAGATGGGAATCGTGGGTCTTCCGAATGTTGGGAAATCCACTTTGTTTAACGCTTTGACAAAAACAGCTGCGGCGCAGGCGGCGAATTTTCCATTTTGTACGATTGAGCCGAATGTTGGCGATGTGGCCGTGCCAGATGCACGTTTGGACAAATTGGCCGCAATTGCAACGTCCAAGCAGATTATCCCGACGCGCATGACATTTGTGGATATTGCTGGATTGGTCAAGGGCGCCTCCAAGGGCGAAGGTTTGGGCAATCAGTTCTTGGCCAATATCCGTGAGACCGATGCGATTGCCCATGTCTTGCGCTGTTTTGATGATGGGGATGTGACCCATGTGGACGGGCGCGTTAACCCCGTTGAAGATGCGGAAACCATCGAAATGGAATTGATGCTGGCCGATATGGAGAGCATTGAAAAGCGGCTGGCCAATCTGTCGCGCAAAATCCGTGGTGGCGACAAAGAAGCGGTTGAGCAAGAACGGTTGTTAAAAGACGCGTTAGCTATGTTAGAAGCAGGCAAGCCTGCGCGCATGGTTGACGTTTCCGAGGATGATGCGAAGACGTGGAAGTCGCTTCAGCTGTTGTCTTCAAAGCCTATTCTTTGTGTGTGTAATGTGGATGAAGGCAATGCCGCCACTGGCAATGACTACTCCGCAGCGGTTCAGAAAATGGCCGAAGAGCAAGGGGCAGCCTCGGTGATTATCTCGGCTCAGATCGAAGAAGAGATTAGCCAACTCGACGCGGACGAAGCTGAGATGTTCCTCACCGAAATGGGATTAGAAGAAGCTGGCCTCGATCGGTTGATCCGCGCGGGCTATGAGCTGCTTCAGCTGGAAACCTATTTCACCGTTGGACCCAAAGAGGCCCGCGCTTGGACCATTCGCCAAGGGACCGCCGCGCCCCAAGCCGCCGGCGTTATCCATGGTGATTTTGAGCGCGGCTTTATTCGCGCAGAAACCATTGCCTATGACGACTATATCGCCTGCAATGGCGAAAGTGGCGCAAAAGAAACGGGCAAAATGCGGGTCGAGGGAAAATCCTACATCGTCAAAGATGGCGATGTGATGCATTTCTTGTTCAATACGTGATCGGGGGTTTGGGGCCTATGCGCCCCAAACGGTGCCTGTGTTCTGTTCTGTTACTTGCCAAAGTTCAACCATGACCTCTTTGTCATAGGCATAGGGTTCTAATGTGCCTTGACCCACGGGGCCGACAAATTCCATGCGCCCTGTTGGACCATAAAACGCGCGTTGTTCTAGCCCGTCTTCTGTGGCGCACATAAGCGCGGGATAGGCGCCCCGTTCGGCGCTTTGCACCATGGGCGTTTTCTTCATCAAATTGAAAATGAATTTGGTCAGCGCGCTTCCGCTTGTATCAATCAGAGATGTTGATGATGACCCTGGATGGCAGACATAAACGCCGGTTGATCCGCCGCTTGCTTTGATGCGATCTTGAAGCTCATAGGCGAACATCATTTGCGCCAATTTGCTTTGGCTATAGGCAGGATTGGCGCTATATTTCTTTTCCCAATTCAGATCATCGAACTGAATGGTTTTTAGACCCATTTTATACCCAAGGCTTGCTACAACAACGATACGGCCCTCTGAGGCCTCAATGCGATCAAAGAGCAGGGCAGAGAGGACAAAATGCCCATAATGATTTGTGCCCAGTTGGCTTTCAAACCCATCAACCGTGTATTTGAGTGTTGGCACCTGAGCGATGGCAGCGTTACAGATGAGCGCGTCAATGCGCGGAGCGTTGTCTAACACGTCCTGAGCGGCGCGGCGCACGGAGGATAAATCCGACAGATCCATTGTGACAGAGACAATCTCCGCATCGGGGCCAAACTCGTCACGCAGCGTAGCCAGTGTCCTCTGCGATTTTTCAACGTTGCGATTGAGCATCACAATCCGCGCCCCTTTGCCAAGCAAAATGCGCGCGGCTTGAAGCCCAGTGCCAGAGGTTGTGCCAGTAATCACATAGGTTTTCCCTGTGACATCGGATATGCGGTCAGGTGTCCATCCCTTTGGTCCGAATTGCGTATCTGGCATTGCGTGCATCCTTTTCTGGAGTCTCTGTTAATTGCATATACGTGTCTCATCCGATCAAAAATAGTCGAAATGCTATCAATTCATTGCTATTTGTATCAACCTGTTGAAGTGGGAGAAAAAGCCTGCCTATCCTCTGTTCAAGATTAGGTTAAAGATATTATAGCACGCCATGTCACACAGGATGGTCTCATTGAAACGGCTATCACAGGAGTGCAGCTGTTTCGCGCGACCCAAGCTATTCCTTGTGCCCCTGTTGCGGCTTTGTGGCAAAGACGGGGATATTGCGGTTTTGGCTGCAGGGCGGCTGCGCGAATTCTATTATGCGATCCTAATGGGGGAGGCGGGTCAATTTGTACGGCACTCCTTTGGCGTGGGAAATACAGTGGCGCGCTCGATAGCCCATGTGGCGACACATTTGAAGGATCCGAAGACAATCGATGACTTGGCGCAACGCGCGGGCATGAGCCGTGCTGCCTTTCATCGGAAATTCAAACAGGCCACGACGCTCTCGCCTATTCAGTACATCAAGACGATGCGCCTCAACTCGGCGGCCATGAAGATCGCGGAAGGGGAGAGCATTGCCAAAGCGGCGCAGGACGTCTGCTATCTCAGTGCGTCTCAGTTCAGTCGAGAGTTTAAACGTTTGTATGGGCGCGCGCCCAAGCACTGGCAAGACATGCGGCAAGCACCGACATAATACCGACGTAAAACCGATAGGATACAGATCCCAAATTTGGGGAGATTTTTATCAAGAGAGGCGGCAAAATTGATTGCAGATTTTGAAATTTTTCCCCCTTTGCCCTCTTGTCCTTAGAGAATTTCACCGCTACACCCGTCGGCGGAAACGTGGCCGAGTGGTCGAAGGCGCTCCCCTGCTAAGGGAGTAGGCGGGAAACCGTCTCGAGGGTTCGAATCCCTTCGTTTCCGCCACCTCCCGTAAGTACGTTTAGCAACAACAGTTAAAGAGTTACTCCATAAGAATTCGCTCCCAGTCTTGGGTCGTTCCATAAATTTGCAATTAAGTGAAATCGCTTGTAACTGTTAGTTTTCACTCACTTTGCTCGAAATAAGTGGGCCTTTACCCGTTATCTTGCTTTGTAGTTATCTGTGTACGGCGACTAGAAGCGCCACTCTAGTCACCAATGTGACGCCTCTTAAGGGACATTTGGTGTTGTAGAAGTGCTATCCAAGGCGAATTCTTTTTTACCAGAGGATAAAATGCTATTTTTGCGGTTACCTTTTGCGTCGCACTTCTTAAATTTGATCTCTGACGAGGGTAATGAGCCGTCTTGTCGCCTTCAACGACAGTAAGCAGGTTAGCTGCTGCTAGCAGTGAGTGATGCTTGCATAGATATCAAGCAATGCTTTGAGAGTTTGGTAATTGTGTTTCAGCGACTAGCCAGCGCATTAATTCCTTTATTCGCTTCTATTGTGCTAATTTAGAGTGCTACATTTACAACTGAACGTGGCCTAGACTTGTCGTTTCAACGTAACGATAGAAGAGTTTTGTAAATTGTGTTTAGACTATCAGCCTCGTGTTCAATTTTAAAGTTTTGCAAAACATGGTTTCGTGCCGCGACACCATGTTCCTTAATTTTATTTGTATGATCTAGATAGCTAGTAATAGATTGAGACATTTGGGCCAGATCATCTGCGTCTATCAACTGGCCTGTCACTCCGTCTACCACCAATTCCTCAAAGGCACCCACCTTCGTAGCTACTACGGGTACACCACAAGACATAGCTTCTAAAGGTGTCAATCCAAAACCCTCCCAACGCTGCGGAGCCACGTATAGGTCTAGAGACTTATACCAATCGGGGATCTCCCAAACTTGTACCTCTGGCAAAAATAAGATCCGGTCAGACAATCCTGAAGCTGCAACCGTGTCTTTTAGGCTATCAAAAAAGCCCTAGTCTTTTTGGGTAGCACGACCCATGATAATTCCGAATGCGGTGGAGTTTTTTTGTAGAACGTCGATCATCGCCTTTACAAACACATCCGTGCCTTTTTGATGTCTTATTCGGCCAAAACACCCAACGATTTGTCCGTGTATTGGCAAGCCTAATTCTCTGCGAAGGCTAACCTTGTCCTTCGTCGGAGAAAAATTATCCGTATCAATTCCATGCATTACAACACTTGCGTCGCGTTCAAGATATGATGCTGTCTTTTTTGAGGTTGCAACAATGAAATCCATTTTTTGTATAAGGTATTTTGTGAAGGAAGTATGATGTCTTTGCGAAGCTGAGGTGAAGACTAATGCTAATTTCTTACCAAGCAGGTGTTTTAAGATCAAACCAAACGCCATTTCAACATTTCGTCTTGCGTGCCAGACACGTACCCCAGACGGGCCAGAGCGAGACATTAAAAGTATCTTGAGTAGGGACATACTGTTAAACGTTTTAGGTAAACCCATGCCACATGTGCGTATGTTCATACTTTGAGATTGAATTGGAACAAGCCGAACTATCGTGGATGTCACACCTGAAAGCCGCCGTTTGAAATTTGGCACTAAAACATCTACTTCCTTCATTTTACCGAAGCTCCTTAGGTAGTACAAACAATGATCAACTCACACGTTTCTCATAAGCTATGCGCCAAAATTTGCAAGCTCGGGCCACAGACAGTGGTTTTTTGGAATTTTTTCTTTCAAATCAGCAAAGATCCGATAATGACTTGTTCTGCTAATTCCTAGGTTCTTACATATCTGAGGACTGCTAACTCGGTTATTTAATGCAAGTTGCACCATATTAGTCTTGGACGCGAAAAGTGCCCTTCGTTTCCGCCACCTCCTCAAACGTCATGAAAATTGAGATCTAGCTGTAAGTCTTGTCAACCACGCATCTGTCGCCGGTATCTAGTCGAGGGCGGTCATTTCAGTTTCTGAACACGAGACAAAGAAAGCCTTGTCTTTGATTTATATTTCGATAATATTAGAAATATGAAAATATTTAGTGATTCACATCTCGAACTGGCTCAAACGGCCTCTATGTTTGCGGCCCTTGGTTCAGAGCAGCGGCTGCAGGTTTTGCGGACTTTGGTGCGTGCGGGGCCTGAGGGTTTGCCGATTGGGGTGCTTGGGGAGCGGTGTGGTGTGACGGGATCGACATTAACCCATCATGTCAAAATCCTCTGCCAAGCGGACCTTGTCGCGCAAACCAAACAAGGGCGTTCGGTGATTTGTGCGGCGGTTGCCTTTGATCAGATTACGGTGCTCTCAAATTTCTTAATGACTGAATGTTGTGCAGATTGTGATGCATTACAGGAACAGGAAACTCATGACTGATATCTCTCAAGCTACTCGGAAGCTCCCAAAAATTGATGGAGCCTTCGCCGCCATTATCGCCATTTATCTTGTGATCGCGATTGCTCTCCCTGCTGAATTTGGGCCAACGTTGGGCTTCACTCTAGGAGCAATGAGCACGACTGCCCCCTTTATCATTTTTGCGGTTCTTGCAGTTGCCTATCTCAAGGCCACAGGCGCTGAAACCTTATTGGCGCGGGCATTTCAAGGGGCGCAAGTGCGCATGATCATCTTGGCGGCATTGCTTGGGGGGCTGTCGCCCTTTTGTTCCTGTGAGGTTATTCCTTTTATCGCCGCGCTCTTGGCGGTTGGGGCCCCCTTGGCGGCGGTTATGGCATTTTGGTTGTCCTCTCCGCTGATGGACCCTGCGATGTTTGCGATTACCAGTGGCACGCTTGGGTTTGATTTTGCCATTGCAAAGACCTTGGCGGCGGTAAGCTTGGGTCTGTTTGGTGGCTTTGTCACAATGGCGTTCGCCAAAAATGCCGTCTTTGTTGATCCCCTTCGCGAAAAGCCTCAGGTTGGCGGATGCTGTGGCGTTAAGGCGCCGTTTCAGGGTGATCCTGTTTGGTCCTTCTGGAAAGAGGACGAACGTAGATTAGCATTCCGAGATACAGCCGTAGAAAACGCAGTCTTTTTGACCAAATGGCTTATGTTGGCCTATACAATCGAAGCCTTGATGATCCGTTATGTCCCTGCCGAATGGGTGGCACAGGCCTTAGGAGGTGAGGGTGTGGGTACGATTGTCCTTGCGGCCTTTATTGGGGCGCCGGCCTATTTGAATGGATATGCGGCGGTTCCGCTTGTGGATGCTCTCATGACCCAAGGTATGAGCGCGGGTGCTGCACTTAGCTTTATGGTTGCAGGTGGCGTCAGCTCGATCCCAGCGGCGCTGGCTGTTTGGGCCTTGGTCAAGCCGCGTGTTTTTGGTGCATATCTAGTTCTCGCCGTTTTGGGGGCAATCGGGGCAGGGGTTGTTTGGCAAATGATCGCTTAGGCGATGTCCAACCCCTTACCCTAAAGGGAGTGTCAGGCGAAAGCGTGTTAGGGATGCATCACTGATGAGCTCTACGGATCCCTTATGAAGGTGCATGATTTCGGCGACAATTGAGAGGCCAAGGCCGGATCCTTGGCTTTCATGACCCTGAATGAAGCGATCAAATATGTCGCTTTGTCTGGCCTCCTCGATTGGTGCACCGTCGTTAGAGATGTCGATCTGCGCTCTATTTCCCTGAGTGTTTGCAGTGATTGTGATCGCAGTCAGGGACGGACCACCATGTGCCAATGCATTGTCCACAAGATTACTTAGAACTTGGCTTATTAAGGTTTCGTCGAGTTTGACAAGTGTGTTCGTATCCCCAAGTTTGAGTTCAAAATCAATGTTTTGACCAAGGGTGCGCGATCCTAACTGCGTGGCCTCGCGTGTTAAAAAGTCATTGAGGTCGGTCCTTGTTCTTTTCAATGTGCCGCCGCGCAGCCGCTCAAGCGACAAAAGCTGTTCTGTTAAGCGTGCTGCGCGGCGCGTTTCGTTGACTAACTCAGAGGCGCGGTCTTTCATGATTTTGGGATCATCTGTGTTGTGTGTTGCGACGGCCAAGGAATGGACCGCTGCGATTGGATTGCGCAATTGATGGGCCGCGTTTGACACAAGGCGGTCCTTGGCTTCATTCGCGTCATTTACTTGCGAAAACAGATTGTTCAGACGGGCTACAATGCCCTTGGCCTCTTGTGGGATTTCACGTTCAATTGGACTGAGGTCACGGCTAGAGCGTTTAGTGATAGCAGCCTCTAATTCTTTGAGAGGGCGCAATCCGAAACGGATGCCAAAGAAAACCAAATTGGCAACGCTTAGCAACAAGAGCGTTGCAATAATCGCCGCCTGTCGGGTCATCCTTGCCGCGAACATTTGGCGCGGTTCTAAAGGTTGCCAGACTGTGATGACCGAAAGTCCTGAAATCCCATCGACAGAAACCTGTTCCGCCAATCGCGCGGCCCGAATTGGGCGGCCCAAGTGGCTTGAGTTGAATAAAACAGGTTCATCAAAGGTCGGTTGTTCCAATTCCTTTGGATAAACGGGGGGGGATGAATACCCTGTGACAAAGCTGCCATCGGGTCCGTAAACGTGATAGAAAATATCCCCTCCTGTCGCATCACGGAACATATTTGTTGTCACCGTAGACAAACTGTCGCCACCTGAGAGAGCGACATCGCGCGATATTGCAAGGCTCATCATCACAAGGTTGCGATCAAAGATATTTTCGGCTGTTTTACGGGCCACTTCAAATCGCCAATAGACGGCGGCCATAGATATGATGATCAAAGGCACAAGGATCAAAACCAAGAGGCGAAGACGCAAAGAGCGGTTTAACGACCTCATCCTGTCAGGCTCATCATATAGCCCAATCCCCGTGCCGCTTTGATTGATACACCATACACGGCGAGCTTTTTACGCAACCGTGAGACGTAAATTTCAACGACATTTTCATCGATTTCTGTTCCGACACCGTAGATGAAATCCGTCAATTGAGCTTTGGTCACTATCGAATTCTGGCGATCAAAGAGGCATTCAAATGCGGCCAATTCTCGTCGGGGAAGGGCAATTGGCGTGTCACCGGCGCTGACTTGGCGTGCGGTTTTGTCAAAGCTCAGAGTGCCAAATTCGACAATATCGCGGGTCAACATAGGCTTGCGACGCGAGAGCGCGCGAATGCGGGCATCCAATTCCTCTAATTCAAAGGGTTTCACGATGTAGTCATCGGCGCCTGCGTCCAACCCCGTCACGCGGTCCTGCAATTCATCCCGTGCACTCAAAAGCACGATTGGTGTTGCGTTATTTGCCTTTCTCAAAGCCTTCAGAATACTTATCCCGTCAAGGCTTGGAAGGTTGATATCAAGGACAATAACATCACTCTCTTCTTGCGTTAAAAATTCTAATGCGGCGCGGCCATCATCGAGCAACGTCACTGCGTGCCCTTGGTCCCTCAGAAAATGGGCAATGCCATTTGCCAAACCAATGTTATCTTCAACAATGGTGATTTGCATTTTTTAGGATCCTTGCAAGTTTCATGAAAGTTTTATCACCCACAGTCAGGGAATCAAGTTTGAGCTGTCGGCGTCGAAATAATTTGGCGACGGAGCAGCTCATTGGGAGGAAACTATGTCACTAACTAAATTCACACGCGGTGCGGTTGTCGCAGCTGCGGCCGTAACAGCACTTGCAGCACCAGCACAAGCTGATGTTGATATGTCAGGCAAAACAATCGAATGGACGATCCCGTTCTCTGAAACTGGTGGTTCTGCGAAATGGGCAAACTTCTTTGCTCCTTTGTTGTCAGAGGCGCTTCCTGGCAACCCAACAGTTGTTGTTAAGTTTATGCCAGGTGCGGGTTCGACAAAAGGCGCGAACTGGTTCCAAGAACAAGAAGCCGGCGACGGAACAGTTATGTTCGGCTCTTCTGGTTCCACTCAGTTCCCATATCTCTTGGGTGATCCACGTGTTCGTTACGAATACAACGATTGGGAACCTGTCATGGCGTCAGGCACAGGCGGTGTTGCGTATCTAAACGCGGAAGACGGCGCAAAATTTGACGGCTCTGCAAACAACTTGCAAGACACGACATTCATCTACGGCAACCAAGGCGCGACACGCCTCGACATTATTCCTGCACTTGCATGGGAAATGCTTGGCATGAACGTTGAGCACGTTCTCGGCATCAAAGGCCGTGGCGATGGTCGTAAAATGTTTGAAAGCGGCGAAGCAACAATCGATTATCAAACGTCTTCTGGTTACCTAAAAGGGTCCATGGCGTTGGTAGAAGCTGGTAAAGCGGTTCCAATGATGTCTTGGGGATCAATCGATGCGGATGGTAACATCGTTCGTGATCCAACATTCCCTGACATGCCAACATTCAAAGAAGTCTGTGAAGCAACAGACGGCTGTGAAACATCTGGTCCACAGTGGGATGCATGGAAAGCCTTCTTTATCGCAGGTTTCCCATCACAGAAAATCGCTTTCTTGCCAGCGGGCACAGACAAAGAGATCGTAGACACGTTCAGCAATGCCTTTGCAGCGATTGCAGCACGTCCTGATTTCGCTGAAATCTCAGCCGCACGTTTGGGCAAATACCCAATGTACACAGGCGCCGCAGCGCAAAGCGCTTTGGCGAATGCGATCTCAGTAAACGAGGAAGCAAAGTCATATGTTAAAGGTTGGTTGAAAGAAGACTTCGGTGTCGATCTAGACTAATCCGAGACTGATTATTGAGCGCCCTCACGCCTTGTGGGGGCGCTTTTTTAATCAGTCAACGAGGTTCAAGGTGGAAATTTTCACGGACGCATTACCCGCGCTGGTCTCAGCTTGGTCACAAATCCTTCAGCCTATCGTGTTGGGCTATCTGGCACTTGGTGTCATGATGGGGCTAGCCGTTGGGATTTTCCCAGGGTTGGGTGGCATTGCTGGCCTTTCTCTCTTGCTGCCGTTCATGTTCGGGATGGACCCTGTGCTTGGCCTTGCTTTGATGATTGGAATGATTGCTGTCATTCCAACCTCTGATACATTTGCCTCTGTTTTAATGGGGATACCGGGGTCATCGGCGTCACAAGCGACGGTTTTGGATGGCTTCCCCATGGCGAAAAAGGGTCAGGCGGCACGCGCATTATCCGCGGCTTTTGCCTCATCCTTATTTGGTGGTCTTGTCGGGGCGTTGTTTTTGACAGTGTTTATCTTAGTGGCGCGCCCCATCGTTTTGATGTTCAAAAGCCCTGAATTATTGATGGTATCAATCTTTGGCTTGTCTATGGTCGGCATCCTTGCGGGACGTGTCGCGATCAAGGGGATTGTCGCCGCTGGATTGGGGTTACTGGTTGGCACGATTGGCGAGGGCCCGTTTAACGGCGAATTGCGGATGTCGAGCTATGATTTCCCCTATCTGACGGATGGCCTCAAGCTGGTGATTGTGGGCCTCGGTATTTTTGCTATTCCCGAAGTTGTGGCGCTCTTGCGCCAAGACAAAGCCATTTCTGATCGCCAAGCATTGGGTGGCGGTTGGTTTGACGGGATCAAAGATTGGTGGCGCAACAAATGGCTCTCGGCGCGCTGTTCTTTGATTGGCGTGATCGTGGGGGTGATCCCCGGGCTAGGTGGATCCGTCGTTGATTGGATCGCCTATGGGCATACCGTTCAGACCTCAAAGGACAAGGATAAATTCGGCAAGGGCGATGTGCGCGGCGTTATTGGGCCAGAAAGTTCAAACAACGCCAAAGAAGGCGGCGGCTTGGTGCCAACTTTGTTATTCGGCATTCCCGGATCAGGATCGATGGCGATTTTTATTGGGGCACTCGCATTACTGGGGAACGGGATCGATGTCGGTCCGATGTTATTGGAAACCAACCTCGATTTCACGTATTCCATTGTTTGGCTCTTGGCCTTGGCGAATGTGATTGGGACGGTCCTCTGTATCGCCTTGTCGCCAACGATTGCGCGCTTGACCAATATCCGTTTTGCTTTGCTAGCGCCGTTTATCTTTATGGTGATTTCATTTGCCGCCTTCCAAAGTGGTCAAAACTTGATGGATTTGGTGGCGCTCTTTGCAATCGGATTTTTGGGCATCTTGATGCGCCGCTTTGATTGGTCGCGCCCTGCGTTTTTGATTGGATTTGTCCTCTCGACCCCTGTTGAAAACTATTCCAATAATGCCACGCAAATTGCAGGTATTCGCTTCCGCTCTGGCTTGGAAAAAGGCTTTGATTACCTTCTCTCACCCATCGTCATTATCCTTATCCTTCTGACGCTGTTTTCAGTGATCATCGGATTGCGTCAGGCTAAGAATATCCTTGCGGAAGGCAACGTTCCCTCAGGCGGCAAACGTGCGCCAATGCTGTTCTTGATGACCATCATCGGCTTTATCGGCTATGCCTTGTGGAACACAGGATCGATCCCTGATTATGCCGCAACGGATCGCGTGTTCCCTGTTTTCGTGGCCTCTGTGTCCTTGGTGGGTGCTTTGATTTTGCTGGCGCAAATGATGCTTTCGCCAGAAACGCATATGTTGTTTGCAGATCGCGAACGGGGCGGGGACGACAGCGAAGCAGCCTATGGACTATGGCCAACATTGGCATGGTTTGCCTTTTTGCTGGGTCTCACAGCGGTGTTCGGATTTATCATCGCGCTCTTTGTCTTTTTGCTAAGCTTTTCGCGCCTTCGGGCTGGTCTGTCTTGGGCAATGGCATCGCTTTATACAACACTTGGGATTTTGTTCATGATGGGCATGGCGTCACTATTGAACCGTGATTTCCCTCCTGGCCTGTTACAGTCTTACGTTGATCTGCCGTGGCCTTTCACGTGAAGGGTCGGGGCCTGAGATGAGCGCTCATCCCATGAAAATCTTGTGCCTGTCTGGGGACGGCATTGGGCCCGAAATCATGCGGGCTACACAAAAAGTTCTTTGCGCCCTTGAGGGCGTCGGCGGGCTGGCGATTGAGTGGTCGGATATGGAAGTGGGCTTTAAAGCGCTCGATCGCGCGGGCACTACAATTCCGCCGGAGGTCATTGCCGCCGCCAAAGCCGCCGATGGTGTCATTCTTGGCCCCGTCTCGCACAATGCCTATCCGCCCTTGTCCCAAGGGGGCTTGAACCCGTCGGCTTTGCTGCGCCGCGAGCTCGAACTGTTTGCTAATATCCGTCCAGCGTTATCGGTGGATGCTCTGCCAAACCCAATTTCCAAGCCAACGGATTTGGTGATCTATCGCGAAAACCTTGAGGGGTTTTATGCAGATCGCAACATGGCGTCAGGTGGGTCGGAATTTATGGCCGTGGAGGGCGTCGCCCTTGCCATGCGTAAGATCACCGCGCATGGATCCGAGCGGATTGCACGCGCCGCATTCGAAGGGGCAATGAAGCGGCCGCGCAAACATGTCACTGCGGTGCACAAGGCCAATGTCCTGCGGCTCAGCGATGGGTTATTTTTAGACGAAGTGCGCAAAGTGGCGGCCCTCTATCCCCAAGTCACCTATGACGAAGTGTTAGTGGATTCCGCCGCCGCCCTATTGGTGCGCGACCCTGATCGATTTGATGTGATCGTCACAACGAATATGTTTGGCGATATTTTGTCGGATCTGGCCTCCGAGCTGTCCGGCGGTCTTGGGTTAGCGGGATCTTTGAACCTTGGGGTGGATCATGCCGTGGCCCAAGCGCAACATGGCTCTGCCCCTGATATCGCAGGAGAAGATCGCGCAAATCCCGCATCGCTCATGCGCTCGGCTGCGATGCTGCTGTTGCACCTTGGGGCGCAAGAGGCCTCAGCGCTGTTGACGGCCGTATTGACGCGAGCCTTGTCATCAGTTGATACGCGAACTGCGGATTTTGGCGGGCCGTTGGGAACCCAAGCATTCGCTGACACTCTCGTGGCGCTCATTAAAAAGGAAACGCAATGACACAGACATCTATTCCCTTTGTCTTTATGCGGGGCGGCACGTCTCGGGGGCCGTATTTCAATCGTGCTGACCTTCCTCAAGATTTAGAGACGCTGGCCGAGGTCTTGATCGCCGCTGTTGGCTCTGGGCATCCCTTGAATATTGATGGGCTTGGCGGTGGGAACGCTGTCACAACCAAAGTGGCGATGCTGTCGAAATCAGAGGACGATTGGGCCGATATTGATTACTTCTTTGCTCAAGTGTCCGTCCAAGATCGTCTCGTTGATTTCAAGCCAACCTGCGGGAATATCCTCTCTGGTGTGGCCTCTGCTGCGGTTGAAATGGGCCTGTTCTCCCCTGACGATGGTGAAACGACCGTCAATATTCGTGCGGTGAACACGGGCGCTCGTGTGAGTGCAAAAATCGTGACCACGGCGGAGGGCGTTGACTATGAGGGCGCGGCTGCCATCGATGGGGTGCCTGGAACCGCATCGCCAGTCGTTTTGAATTTTATGGATGTTGCGGGCTCGTCTACAGGGGCATTTCTGCCGACAGGGTCCTTAATCGACAAGTTTGATGGCATTGAGGTGACCTGCATGGATGTGGCCATGCCGATGGTCATTGCGCGCGCTCAGGATTTTGGTCTCACAGGCTATGAAACGGTGCAAGAGCTAGATGACAACAAAGAGTTCTTCGCCGCTATGGAAGCACTGCGGATCAAGGCTGGTGCCGCCATGGGGATGGGCGATGTGCGCAAATCGGTGACGCCGAAATTTGGTCTGATCGCACCGCCGCGCAGTGGTGGAACCGTGGCCACGCGGTATTTTATGCCGTGGAACACGCATCCAACAATGGCCGTGACGGGGAGCCAATGTATGGCCTCCTGTGTGCTGACGCCTGGAACAGTCGCGGATGGGATGGTCGATGTGCCCAATGTTGGGCCATGTACCGTGACCTTAGAGCACCCGATGGGCACTATGGATGTGATCATTGATTTTGACCTTGTAGATGGCGATTTTGTCCATAAATCCGCGGGTCTGGTGCGGACCTGCCGCAAAATCGCACAAGGCCAAGTGTTTATCCCAAAATCAATTTGGACGCCCCACTCATGAAGTTGGCGATTTTAGACGATTGGTTTGACACGCTCAAAGGGTTGCCGTGTTTTACAAAACTCGATGGCATCGATGTGACGGTGTTCACCGATCATCTCACAGATGTGGATCAATTAGCGACGCGGCTCAAACAGTTTGACGCGGTGGTCTTGTTTCGTGAACGCACGGCAATAACGGCGGAGCTGGTGGCGCAGTTGCCTCATCTGCGGCTCATCTCTCAGCGAGGTGTCTATCCTCATGTTGACGTTGACGCCTGCACAGCCCATGGCGTGATGCTCTGTTCGAACCAACTCAAAGGGGCGGCAAGTTATGCCGCGCCGGAACATACATGGGCCTTGATCTTGGCCGCGATGCGTCAAATCCCTCAGCAAATGTGCAATATGCAAGAGGGGCGTTGGCAAATGGGCGTTGGCAAGACGCTCTTTGGGCGGACCTTGGGGCTCTATGGATATGGGCGCATTGCCAAGCGTGTCGAAACCTATGCCGAGGCCTTTGGCATGTCGGTTCTATGGTGGGGGTCCGAAGATGGGCGCGCACGGGCACTGGCGGATGGCAAGACTGTCGCCAAGAGCCGCGAAGATTTCTTTGCAACGCCTGATGTTGTCTCGGTGCACGTACGGCTCAAGCCTGAAACGCGCGGCGTGATTACCTATGATGACTTCAGCGCGATGCGTAGGGATGCGCTCTTTGTGAACACGTCTCGGGCGGGCCTTGTGGAGCAAGGGGCGCTCTTGCGCGCTTTAGATCACGGACGTCCTGCAATGGCGGCCTTGGATGTGTTTGATAATGAGCCTGTGACCTTGGGCAGTGATCCTTTGGTGGATCATCCCAATGTCATTTGCACGCCTCATATCGGGTTTGTGACCGAGGATGAATTAGAGCTTCAGTTTGCAGATATCTTTGATCAAGTGGTCGCCTTTGATCAAGGGGCACCTATTCACGTTATCAATCCCGAAGTCGCGCTGGGATAAGGGCAGCAACGATCGGCGCGCCCAAGATAACAAAGAAAATCCGCAACAGGTGATGGGCCACAACAAAGGTCATGTCCGCCCCAACAATGATCGCCAAAACGACCAATTCAGCCTGACCACCAGGCGTGAGTGAGAGGACCGTTTCGACTGCAGGGGCCAGATCAAGGCCCAAGATGATCCCAATCACAACCAAGGTCAAAAGGATGATCAATCCGCAAAACCCCAAAGCCGCAAGGACATCGCGTTTGATTTCGGTGGCTGTGATCCCAACATATTTGACGCCAATCCCAAGGGCGATGAAATATTGCGCCGCCCAAATCGCCTCGGCCGGAGGGCGCGTTGTCAGGATCCCAAAAAGCGAGGCGATGGCGGCCAAAATCAGCGGGCCAAGGATGGAAGAGCCAAACATGCCCACGCGTTTGGCAAACTGCCACCCTGCGATTGAACAGATGACAAGGATGATCCCTTGGTCTACTGAAAATGTGCGCACGGGGGATCCAGGGGGCTGCATCAAATTTGCTTCCCAGAGGGTTGTGAGAAGGATCGGTAACGTCACAACAATGACCAAAACGCGGGTTGCATGGATAAGGGAAATGGAACGCACATTCGCGCCGGCCTCTTCGCCAAAGGCAATCATATCCTGCAATCCTCCTGGCATGGAGGCATAATAGGCCGTTGGAAAATCGTAATTCAGCAGTTTTTTGAAATAGATCACACCGACGACTCCAATGGCAATCGTGAGGATCGGCACAATCAAAAGCGTCGCCATCATCTCCGGCAAAGACCAGAAAAACGCAGGCGTGACAGTGGCCCCAACAGCGACACCAAGGATCGTGCGCATGCCTTCATTCACAGGCTTATAGGTCCTAAGTTTTGCCCCCATCAAAGCCACGACCAAGCAAGCAAACAAAGGGCCAAAGAGCCAAGGCAGAGGGAATTCGAGCCAGAGGAATGAAATAGCCCCACTGAGAGCGACGGCATGGGTGAAAAGGGTTCTATGTGATATCACGAAGGGACTTCAATCTATGCGTTAAAGAGGTTTCCATATGAGTGCGCATCGCGGCATGTGCGCCCGCTTCATCATGATCGCGCAGGCAGGCGATGATGGCTTCATGCTGTTGAAATACGGTTTCAACGCGCAAGGGAGTGCCCAATGTCGTTTTGCCTAAAATGACCAAAGCATTGGCCAGATCATTATGCCCTCGAATAAGGAACTGGTTTCGGGCGGCTTCTACGATACACAAGTGAAAATGACGGTTTATGCGCGCCACGTCAAAGGGATTGCCGCTGGCCTTGAGCATGTCTTGGTTCAAGGCCTCCAAGGTTTCAATCTCGGCATCAGAAGCATGTTTGGCCGCCATTTCAGCAGCAGTGCTTTCCAAGACGATCCGCATTTCATAAAGCTCGACAATTTCTTGTTGGCTTAACTGACGCACGACGGCCCCAATACGGGGCAAGTGTTGAACGATCCCATCCGACTCGAGCTTGCGAATTGCTTCGCGAATGGGGGTACGGCTGACGCCAAACCGCTGTGCCAAATCGGTTTCCAACAATCGCTCCCCTGGGAGGATCTCGCCAGTTTCGATCGCGCGAAACAGTTTGTCATATGGTGTTTCTGAAATGGTCACATTCGGGCCTTGAAGGTTTGCTCAATCTTGTATACATGTGGATACAAGATTGAGCAAGTGCTGTTTATAAGGCGACTTGCTAAGACATTTAGGGCTTTATCTATGGCGAATTTGAATACGACCTATGATGTGTTGGTCATTGGTGGCGGCAATGCCGCACTCTGTGCGGCGATCACCGCGCAACGCGCAGGGGCGCGGGTTGTGGTGCTTGAGGCTGCTCCCAAGGATTATCGCGGCGGCAACTCACGCCATACGCGGAATTTCCGCTGTATGCATAATGGGCCTTTGGGTGTGTTATCCGACACTTATGGCGTCGATGAATATTTCGAAGATTTGCTCAAAGTGACCAAAGGCCAAACCGACGAAGGTTTGGCGCGCATGACCATTGAGGCCTCACAAGATTGCTATGGCTGGATGCAAGAGCAAGGCATTCGGTTTCAACCGTCCTTGTCGGGTACCTTGTCTTTGGGGCGAACCAATGCGTTTTTCCTTGGTGGGGGAAAGGCCTTGGTCAATGCGCTCTATCGGACAGCTGAAAAGCTGGGTGTCGATGTTTTCTATGACGCGCATGTGGATCATTTGGAACGCGAGGGTGCCAAAATCGCGCAGGTCCACGCGACGATTGATGGCGTTACACAGTCGTTTGCGCCGCGCGCTATTGTTGCGGCCTCTGGTGGGTTTCAAGCGGATCTGGATTGGTTAGCGCGGGCATGGGGCCCTGCGGCGAAAAACTTTCTCATCCGCGGAACCCCATATAATCGCGGTGTGGTCTTAAAGGATTTATTGGATCAAGACATCGAAAGCGTTGGCGACCCCACCCAATGTCACGCAGTCGCGATTGACGGGCGTGCGCCCAAATATGACGGCGGGATCGTGACGCGCCTGGATTGTGTTCCGTTTTCCGTTGTCGTGAACAAAGAGGCCAAACGCTTTTATGATGAAGGCGAAGATGTTTGGCCCAAACGCTATGCCATTTGGGGGCGTCTCGTGGCGGCGCAACAGGATCAAGTGGCCTATTCAATTATTGATTCTCGCTCTCTTGATCTCTTTATGCCCTCTGTGTTCCCCCCAATCCAAGCGGAAACAATCGAAGGATTGGGTCAACAGTTGGGCCTGAATACCAATGAATTGCGCGACACAATTGATGGGTTCAATGCCGCCTGTCAGGACGGCAATTTTACCTCAACGGAATTGGATGGATTGGCGACCTCAGGTATTGAGCCCGCCAAGACGAATTGGGCGCGTCCCATCGAAAAACCGCCCTTTTACGCTTATGAACTGCGTCCCGGTGTGACCTTTACCTATTTGGGCCTCAAGGTGGATGACACCGCTCAAGTTCAAAGCCAATCCGGTCCCATAGAAAACCTATGGGCCGCTGGTGAAATTATAGCCGGATCCATTTTGGGCCAAGGTTATTTGGCAGGGTTTGGCATGACGATTGGCACGGTCTTTGGCCGATTGGCGGGAAAAGGAGCCTCCGACTATGTACGATGAGATGATCACAGAGGCACGCCGCCAAGTGGAAATTTGCAATGCCTGCCGCTATTGCGAAGGCTATTGTTCAGTGTTCCCAGAAATTACATCATCGCGGGACTTTGCGGATGGGGACATCACGCATCTGGCAAATCTATGTCACAACTGTCGCGGCTGTTATTATGCCTGCCAATATACAGAACCGCATGAGTTTGCGATCAACCTGCCCAAGGCCTTGGCCGAAGTGCGCCAAGAAAGCTGGAAGGATCACGCATGGCCGCAAGGGTTTGCCAAAGCCTTTGACACATCAGGCGTCCTTATTGCGGGTCTTGCTGTGGTTTTTGCCGCCTGTCTGTTCTGGCTGATGACGGCCTTTGATTTAGGGCAGGGACACGGGTTTTATGCGCATCTGTCACATACTGTTATGGTTGCGATCTTTGCACCGGCCTTTTTGTTTCCTCTGGCTGCCATTGCCTATTCTTTGCGAACCTATTGGCGCGCCACGGGCGGTGGGGCGATAACCTTTGGCGATATCACCGGGGCATTCGCCTCCGCGGCGCATATGAAAAACCTCAAAGGTGGACATGGCGAGGGGTGCAATTTCGAAGATGAAGATGCCTTTAGCCATCGGCGGCGTATCTTGCATCAATTCACGATGTATGGGTTTTTATTGTGCTTTGCATCCACATCCTCTGGCACCATCTTGCATTATGGTTTTGGTCTAGAAGCCCCTTATGGGCCCTTTAGCTTGCCCAAACTACTCGGTGTGCCAGGTGGTATATTGTTGTCCTTGGGAACCGCAGGATTGGGGTATTTGAAAACCAAAGCGGACCCCAATTTAGGAGCACCGAATGCTTGGGGCGGTGAAATGGCGTTCCTAGTGCTTTTGTTTGGGGTGGCCACCTCGGGTCTTGGGCTGTACTGGCTTGGATCAACCGCGCTGTTGTCGGGTCTATTGGCTCTGCACTTGGCTTTGGTTTTGGTGCTGTTTATCTTGTTGCCCTATTCAAAGATGGCGCATGGGTTTTATCGCATGGCGGCCTTGATCCAAGACGAAGTGCGGCGCAGACACAAATAGATTAGATAATCGCGCGCTCTGAGGATGCGGTGCCATCCAAGAGGCGATCAAAAGAAAACGGCGACAAATCCAAGGTGCGAAAGGCACCATGCAAGATGAGTTCACTGATCCCGCGCCCCATAGCAGGGGCATGTTGGAGACCGTGACCCGAAAACCCATTCATGAAGATGAGGTTGCTCAGCTCTGGATGGGGGCCGAGAATTGCGTTTTGGTCGATGACATTGAAATCATAATGCCCTGCCCATTCTGATTGGATTTTAACAGCTTCAAACGCAGGGATGCGCGTCGCAAGTGTCGGCCAAATATGATCCATCCAAAGGCTGTGATCCATGTCAAAGTCATCTGGATCGACGGCGTGGTCTATATCACTTTTGCCACCGACCATGTATGTGCCTCCGCCGTTTTCGCGGACATGAACACCACTGGGATCAATGGTTAAGGGCAAGTCCCGATCAAGGGGCGTTTCGGCCTTGATCACCCAAGTGAAACGTTTACGCGGCTCGACAGGTAGATCAATTCCAGCCATGCGCGCCGTTTGGGCCGCGCGTGGACCCGTCGCGTTCAAGACCGTGCCACAGGAAATCACCTCGCCACTTGCCAAAGTCACGGTTTGGATTGTGTCTCCTGACGCGGATCGTGTCATGCCAACGACGTTGTTTTCTATATAGTCAACACCGTTTTCCACGGCTTTGAGGCGCATCCATTCAAACACGGTGCTGCCATCCCAGTACCCTTCGTTAAGAGTGTTCAAAGACCCACAGTCGATCCTAGTTAAATCATAAAACGGATAACGCGCGGCAATGTCATCAGGGCTTAGTATTTCTGTCGCGGCCCCAAGGCTATTTTGCAAAGTTTGATCGCGTTTAAGGGTGTCGCTAAAGGTCGGGTTGTCCGACAAATAGAGATAGCCAAAGGACTGGATATCGATATTTGGAACCCGTGGATCATGGCCCATATGCGCTTGCAGAGACGAAATGAAGCGGGCTGTATATTGGCTCATCTCAATGTTAAGTTTCGATGAAAATTGCTGACGGATACAGCTATTGGTATGGGCCGTGGCGCAGGCCTGATAGGACATGTCCTTTTCAACAACCAAGATACGCCCATCAAATTCAGGCGCTTGGCTAAGATACCACGCGGCCGCCGACCCCATAATGGCCCCGCCGATAATCACGATATCATAGGTAGACTGACTTGGTTGGCTCTGCATCACATATCACAAAAAAAATAGGGCGCCCGATGATCAGGCGCCCATAACATTAGCTTAGATGTGGGAAGTAATCTTCGCATGTGCCTTCGCGGTAGACATCCGCCGTACAGCAATGCAATCCACCGCCAAAGGCATAAGCATCGCGAAGGGCAACTTCGACAACTTCCATGCCGAGTTTATCCATTTGCTCGGCTTGATAGACCTCGGATTTTTCAACGCAAACCGTTTTAGGATCAAGCACGAGAACATTCATGCTGAGCCAAACAGAGGAATAGCACAAGGCAGGCGGAGCATTATGCGCAGGTTGTGCCGCATCCACGATCTCCCAGCCGTTGTCATTAAACATCTTGCGCTGATCTTCGGGCAAGCGGCGCTGCGGGTTGTTTAGGATTAACCCCGGGCGCAGGGGCGTAAAGGTCGCATCGATGTGAATAGGATAGGGATCACCTGGGAAATTCACCGTATGAACGCGATGATCTGGGAAGTGACGGCGCAGCCATTCGATCCCTTTCAGGTTCGTGGTAAAGCCATGTTGAACAACCAAATCCTTGCCAAAGCGCAAAACATCAGCCGCATCAAACAAGGGCTCTTCTTCAGTTGTGACAAAGAACTTTTCAGCCGCCCACTGCAACCGCTTTGCATCGCCGATTTTGTCGGACAGATAATCGGGGTGATAATCCGCATCTGTGAGCCGTGGCTTGGGCGCGGCTTCGTGGCGGAAATTGGGGTCTTCGTTCCAATACTGCTGCATCAAAGGACGATAGCAGAGGTATTCAAACCAACGACACCGATAGGACATTGTCGCCTCTAGGATTTCATTGCCAACAGTCAGCAAAACGTCGCGTGGCGGCATGCACCCAAACTGGCTTTCTGTGTGGAAATCTGGCGTTGTCACAGGCTTGGAGAAATCTGTCGGTGTTGGACGATCCACTTTGACACCGCGCTTTGCCAACATGTCGGCAAAATTGTCCAATAGCTCATTGGCGCGATCAATCGTTTCTTGCGGACGACGACCCCACTGGCCGCGCATATCGCTGTCTTCGGGGACTTTGGCATCCAAAGCGGGTTCTTCGGGGGGGATGTGACAATCATCGGCGCGACCGACGATCACGTGTTTCAATGGATCCCATTCATTCCAGCTGTTTACAATCGTGCTCACAGGCGACTCCTTTGATAAATTTCGGGAAATGTTGCGCAATTATGCCCCTGTGCCAATTCTAAAACCGACACAAGGATGCCGTTTACGCAACGTTAAATGGCGCAGCCGCTTAGCTGCGTGTGCCTGCAAATTTTTCTTGCCATTCATCACGTTCGTCATCTGTGATCTTGCGGAATGTGACGTCGGGAACCGTGAATTCATGACCAACAGGCAAAGCTGTGAGGGCGGCGGTAATATCACTTGGCCAGGCGGTGTTGTCCGTTTTCATAGCGGCCATCAAATCATCCGCAGCATTGGGGATGAAGGGGCGCGAGAGCACCGCATAAAACCGAATGAGGTTGAGAGCGAGACGCACCTGAGCCGCAGCTTGATCTGGATTTTCTTTAAAGGTCGACCATGGGGCCGCTGATTGAAGGTATTCATTGCCCGCAACCCAAATTGCGCGCAACTCGGCCGCTGATTTGCGCACCTCCATTGCTTCCATATGGGTTTCATAAGCTTTGAGACGCTTTTCCAAATCCGCGATTAGGGATTTTTCAGTGTCCCCCCATTCGCCGCCTTCTGGTACCGCTTCACCAAATTTAGAACGACAGAATTTCGTGATACGACTAACAAAATTACCAAGCACATCAGCGAGGTCTTTGTTCACGGAGGATTGGAAATTATCCCATGTGAATTCAGAATCCGAGCTTTCTGGTGCATGGCTTAGCAGCCACCATCGCCAATAATCCGCAGGCAAAATGTCCAATGCTTGATCCATAAAGACACCACGGCCGCGTGATGTGCTAAACTGACCGCCATCATAGTTTAAGTAATTGAATGATTTGATGTAATCGACCAATTTCCACGGCTCATTCGATCCCAGAATGGTCGCGGGGAAAGAAAGCGTGTGGAAGGGGACGTTATCTTTGCCCATGAACTGCGTATAGCGGACATCTTCGGCGCCTTTGTCAGTGCGCCACCAGCGTTCCCAATTGTCGCCCTTGCCTGCATCGACCCATTCCTGAGAGGCGGCAATATATTCAATGGGGGCATCGAACCAAACATAGAATACTTTGCCTTCCATGCCGGGCCACTCTGCTTCGCCATTTTTGACGGGAATTCCCCAATCCAAATCGCGTGTAATGCCGCGATCCTGAAGGCCATCGCCGTCATTGAGCCATTTCTTGGCAATGGAGGTTGTCAAAATCGGCCAATCAGTTTTGCTATCAATCCAAGCTTGCAGCTTGTCGCGCATGTTCGATTGACGCAAATAGAGGTGTTTGGTGTCGCGCTGTTCTAGATCTGTTGCGCCAGACACAGTCGAACGGGGATTGATCAAATCCGTCGGGTCTAGCTGTTTTGTGCAGTTGTCACATTGATCCCCACGCGCATCTTCAAACCCACAATTCGGGCAGGTGCCTTCGATGTAGCGATCTGGCAAATAGCGCCCGTCGGTTGGGGAATACATTTGCGTTTCGCTGACCTCTTTGATGAGGCCTTCTTTGGCAAGCTGGCCTGCAAAATGCTGTGTTAGCTTGTGGTTTTGTGGGCTGGAGGAGCGGCCAAAATGATCAAACGACAGCCCAAAGCCATCCGCAATTTTCGCCTGGACCTCATGCATTTGCGCGCAATACTGTGCGACAGGCATGCCTGCTTTGGCGGCGGCCAATTCGGCGGGCGTGCCATGTTCGTCGGTTGCGCAGATAAACAGCACTTCGTTGCCGCGCGCCCGTTGAAAGCGGGCAAATAGATCCGCAGGAAGCTGGCTTCCGACCAAGTTTCCAAGGTGCTTGATTCCATTGATATAAGGAATGGCCGAAGTAATGAGATGTCGTGTCATGCCGCAATCCGTGAGGTTAAAGTTAATGGTTCTCTAACCTAGTTTTTGTTTGGGGAAAAGGGGGCTTGCCGCCCCCTTCTTGGCCCTTGGCCAATTCATCCCCGCGAGTATTTTTGCAAAGATGAAGTTTATTTGCGCTCTCGTGAGCGTGACAGCAAACGCCCAATCGTGAAGGAGGTGCGCGGGGCATAGACATAGGCTGTGCGATTTTCGCTTGTTTTGCCGACACGCATCCGTCTGAGGCCAAACACAACAAGAACCGCATGTCCAACCGCGATCATCATAAAGAGCGCCGATGGGCCGTAAGCATTCATCAGTTTTGAAGCGACATAGGGCGCGGCAATGGCGCCAAGCGCATAGAAAAACATCAAGGCAGCAGAGAGTTCGACGCGCTCATCGCTTGAGGCAAAGTCATGCGCGTGTGCGGCGGCCACAGAATAAATTGGGAAGGTGGTAAGCCCAAAGAAGCCAGCCAAAAGAAAGACAGTTGTTGTATCTGTTGTTGGGATGCTGCTGGTTAGAGCGCAGCTGAGGATTGCCGCGATTGAGAGCCCAATGAGCACCCAGCGGCGATCATACCGGTCTGCGAGCCAGCCAGCCGGATATTGTGCTAGAGCGCCGCCTAGTACGAAGGCCGCAAGGAAATAGGCGATTTGTTCGGTCATGAGCCCGACCCCTTGGCCATAGACGGGGCCAACCATGCGAAATGAGGCGCTTGAGAGGGCGGCGACGATCACGGCGGCGGCGGCAAGCGGAGAGCGCCGCACGGCGAGCATAGGGCGCAATCGGGGGGCCGTTGGCGTTGGGGGTTGTCGCGCCGTGGTTAAGGTGAGCGGAATAAGGGTGGCACAACACAAGAGAGCCAAGATGTTGTACGAGACGTAGCTTGCGGGGGCGAGAACGCCGATCATGAGCTGGGCGATGAGAGAGGCGCTCATGTCGACCACGCGGTAGATGCCCATTGCGCGGCCGCGCGTTTCATTGGTGACTTTGGCCTGAAGCCAAGCTTCGATGACCGTGTAGCACCCTGCCACACAGAGGCCAGATGCGACGCGCATGATGGCCCAAGCATATGGGTCGATAATGAGCATATGGGCGATTAAACTGATCGCGCCTGCGGCGGTAAAAGCGGCAAAGGCGCGAGAATGCCCCACGCTTCCCATGAGGCGAGGTGCCCACCAACATCCGATAAAGAAGCCGATGAAATGGGATGATCCCAAGAGGCCGATTTGTTCCGTTGTGAAGTTGAGTTCAAAGCCGGAGAGCGCATCAAGGGGGCCGACACCACCAGTGGCAAGCTGTAAAAGCGTGACGGATAAAAATAAGGCCGCAAATGAAATTAGGACGCGCATGTGGGGTTGGTATGCCTGTCCTTGGGGAATGTCTAGTGAGTTGCCGACCTTTGAATGTCGCTTTGAACCTCAAAGGTCGTTGTGTCGGATTTTATGAGCGTCCAGTTCTGAGGCGGTGCGCCGCGTGCCTTGGTTCGGGAGAGGTGCCAGCTCTGTTGTGAGGGGCTGTGTTGTGGTGTCATATGCCAGCGTGTTTCGATCCCCTGTGCGCCCCCTGTTTGTGGTGTCAGCAAGAGTCCAAGAGTGTTGCCGTGTTCCGCCGCTAGATGAAGGCGGCGTGTCGGGGTGAGGGCAGGGTAGGTGTCCACATCAGCAACAACAAGGCGGGGGGCAGGGCTGCGGAGGGCTTCTTCCATGCTCCAAAGGGCATCGATGTGGCGTTTTGCTGTGATGAAAATGAAATGGTGTGGTGAGATAAGGCTTTGAAATCCTTGAGGGTTTATATGATCGCGCCGATGGGTCAGTGAAATCCAGAACACAGGCCCTTGGGTTTTTTGGGCGACGAGTAGGGCAAAAAGATGTTTGGACACCCCGCTACATTCATGAACGCGCGCGTCTTCTAAATCAGCCCCTTCAAAGAGCTGAATAGAGCGCCGTTTGGGGCGTTGATGACGGGACAAAAGACTCAGGTTCATGACCGCATAATAACAAATGTTCCCATTTTGTTCTATATTTTTATGCCATGTTAAAAAGTGCAGTGAATCAAAGATGTTGTGAGGTTGAGTTCACTCAAAGGCTTAGAATTGCTTAATTTTTATTAACGGTGGTTAACGAAAAAAGACGAACTTTCTAAGTAGAGACGAGAAAATCCAATGACCGTCAGAGTTTATACCCCGCGCCTAATCGTTAATGTGAGGATTGCTTAAAAAGGCATTAATCCGTGTGTGATTGCATTGCTGGTTGAACTTTTCGGAAGGGTTCGATTTAGTGAAGCCAACAAAACCACCGGAGGCAGCCAAATGAAAATGAACCCAATGGGACAAAGCGGTGTGATGGTATCCGAGCTTTGCCTTGGTACGATGACCTTTGGAACGCAAACAACCGAGGCCGACGGACATCAGCAGATGGACTTTGCTCTGGATCATGGGATCAATTTTGTTGATACGGCGGAAATGTATCCCGTTAATCCGATTTCAAAGGAAACCCTTGGGCGCACCGAAGAAATTATCGGCACGTGGAACCATGCCAACCCAAGCCGTCGGGGGGATTATGTGCTTGCCACGAAACACTCGGGCGAAGGGTTTAGCAATGCGCGAAACGGCGCTCCGATTTCATCCGCCACAATCCCAGAAACCATTGAGGGCAACCTAAGACGCCTCAAGACGGATTACATTGATTTGTATCAATTCCACTGGCCAAATCGTGGGTCCTACATGTTTCGCAAGAATTGGGAATTTGATCCGTCGCATCAGAATAAGGCTGAGACGTTGGCCAATATGGAGGACTGCTTAGAAGCGCTTCAAAAACAAGTTGATAAGGGGAATATTCGCTATTTCGGATTGTCAAACGAAAGCGCGTGGGGGACGTCACAATGGCTCCGTCTGTCTGAGGATCGGGGCTGGCCGCGCGTGATGACGATGCAAAATGAATATTCACTGCTGTGCCGTCTCTATGACACGGATTTGGCGGAACTCAGCGTGAATGAAGAGGTGGGTTTGATTGCCTTTTCACCTTTGGCCACGGGGTTATTGACGGGCAAATATCAAAACGGGGCCATTCCCAAAGGGTCGCGTCGCTCTCTGGTCGATAATCTCGGTGGGCGCATGACAGAGCGTACGTTGCCGGCTGTTGATGCCTATCTTGCGATCGCTGAAAAACACGGGATTGATCCCGTTCACATGGCGCTTGCCTGGTGTCGCACGCGTCCGTTTATGTGTTCTGCGATTTTTGGGGCAACCACGTTACCGCAACTTGAGCATGCTATAAAATCCGTTGATGTGACCCTAAGCCAAGCCTGTATTGACGACATTTCAGCAGCCCACAAAGCGCATCCAATGCCCTATTAATCCGCAAATGATTTCAGGGACTTAAGGTAGTCACTTAGATCGCGGGTGCCGATGTTTGCTTGGCGAACGAGGTTGTCGAAATGTTCGGTAAAGGCGGCAATACGCTCGCTGTCTCGAAAGGCGAGGTAATGTTGCCCGACATAGAGAACCGACAAGAGCGGGCCAAAAATCGTGACGGGCGAGGAATAGAGTTGATGCGCATCAAAGAGATAAATGCGAACGCGCGGATAGAGTTGTTCACTGAGCTCCAAGAAACGATCCAGCTGAGCCAATCTCACCTCAAGGGGCAGGTCGCGGTAATAGCCTTCGGCCGTGGCAAAGCAGAGCAGTTCATGAACGGGCATCGCAATTTCATAATCTGAATTGGAATTCGCCATCCAATTCAGTCGATCTCGCGAGGCACCGATGGCTTGTTGCGTGGTCTTGCCCAAATGCACGGCATATTCCCATTCCAGTAATGCATCTGTTTTGAACATGTCTGGCAAGGTTGCTGGTACGTGGCGAATTTTATAGCCAGCGGCCTCTTTGTGCCATTGGAAAATTTGTTCATCCACCATAGCACGCGGCGCGCGGGTCAGTTCGAGTGAGCTGGCCAAGAGGTCAGCGGCTCGTTCGGGTCTATCAGAGAGGCTAAGTAACCAATCTGCGGATACCTTGAGAACAAAAGCACATTCACCAATCACTTGTGCATTCGGCAGCCGCGCTCCGTCACCAGAGATGAGTTGTGAAATCGTTGATCGATCAACGCCAATTTCGCGGGCGAGGGCGCTTTGGCTCATGTTGCAATCTGACATGGCTTGCAAAAGGCGAGTGCGAAAGTTCTCAGCTCGGATACGTTTGTCTATATTTGTCGGCATGTGTTGATAAATATCACTATTGTTGTGTTCTGTTAATCATATCCTGAATTGGCAAGGAATGTAAATTGGGTCACACCCTCCTGAGTTAATCACGCAGGAGGAAACATGAAATCGCGGTTTGAATGGCCTACTTATCTATTAATCGCAACAACTTATGGTATTTTCGTCTTAGGTGCGCTGAGCGCCTCTTGGTCGCAAATATTGGCAATTATCATACTTACAATCGCAGGGGTTTTGCATTCCTCGCTCAGTCATGAGGTGCTTCACGGGCATCCAACGCGGTATGACTGGCTCAATGCGCTTTTCGTGATGCCAGCGCTCACGTTGTTTGTGCCGTATTTTAGGTTTAGAGACACGCATATTGCGCATCATCGGGATGAAAACCTCACGGACCCTTATGATGATCCTGAGACAAATTTCCTTGATCCGATCCAATGGCAAAAGCTACCGACTTGGCGTCAGCGGGTTTATCTTTGGAACAACACGTTGCTGGGGCGTATGGTCATCGGGCCGATCATTGGGCAGCTGAGTTGTATGCGCTCTGATATGCGCGCCATTGCGGGCGGTGATGGGCGCATTGCCTTGTCTTGGGCCGTTCATATTGCAAGTGTCGCGGTCATCCTCTGGGGTCTTTTGATCTTAACGGATGTCAGTCTCACGACCTATGTAATGGCGAGCTATTTTACCCTTAGTATTCTGAAAATACGGACGTTTTTAGAGCATCGTGCACATGAAGATGCGCCTTCGCGGACAGTGATAATTGAGGATCGCGGCCTATTTGCTTTGTTCTTTTTAAACAACAACTTCCACTCTGTTCACCATACCTATCCCAAGGTGCCATGGTATGAGCTTCCTGATCTGTATGAGCGTACAAAACCCCAACTGATCGCGCGGAATGGAGGATATGTCTACCGTTCATATAAGGAAATTTTTGCCAAGTATTTCGTGCGGACGAAGGACCCTGTCCCCCATCCTTTGATGACACATCCGACGTCGGACACTTAGTCCATGTTGCGACTATCCCCATAAAGACGCAAAAAGAGGCTTTCTTCGTCAGAGTTGCGATAGAAGGGAATAGAGGTTGGGGCGGTCCTGTCATGTAGCCGCCCGATCACCTCGGCCAAGACCACTTCTGTGATGAAGGGCAAATCAAACTTGCGGACATCCTCGACAGGGATCCATTGTAAATGGGACAGCTCATCTGAGGCCGCTGAAAAATCGTCTAGGTCCGATCCAATTTGGTCCGCGTCCAAGAGGAAAAACCGTGCATCAAAGCGACGGGGGCGACCGGGTGGCGTGATTGCGCGAAACACAAATTGCAGAGCAGAGGCATCGGGAAGCTTGCCAGAAGCGGCAAAGCTAGCCCAGTCTGAATGAATTGGGCTAGGCCAGTCGCCATCCTGTCCCAATATTAAGCCAGTTTCTTCAAATAATTCGCGGATTGCCGCCACACAAAGCGCATGGGTCAAATCCTCATCGCAATCCTTCAATAACTTGGCAGTGCAGCTTTCTGAAATTGGGTTTGCCAAAGGAACTTGTGCATCATTTGGATCAACCGCACCACCTGGAAACACGAATTTATTGGGCATGAACGCAGCTTTTGATCCGCGTTGCCCCATTAAAACCTTTGGGGTGTCAAATCGATCTCGCACAACGATAATCGTGGCCGCGTTTCGGATCGCTGTTTTGTCTAGTGTCATCATGAACCCCGTTAGGGCTTATGAAACATTCCCGAACCCATGCATCCCACGCGCCCATTGGAACGCAACAATCGCCCCTTTCAACCTAGGCAGAAGATAGAGCGATAGCGCCAAACATCCAATGGCAAATATTGTGAATAGGACCAAAGGTTCGGGGCGGAACCGTTCAAACACAATTAGCAAGAGAGGCGCCATTAAGTGACCAACAATCAAAATCGTCAAATAGGCGGGGCCGTCATCTGCGCGTTGTGGCGTGAGGTCTAATCGACAAACAGAACATGTCTCACGCACTTTGAGGTATCCGCGCAGGATAGGACCTTGGCCACAACTCGGGCATTTGCAGCGCCATCCTCTCCACAATGAGGTCCAAATAGGGCGATCTGTTGAGCTATGCGATGTTTCTAAGTGCGACATGACGATGACCTTGGCGTATTGAAGAGCCCATGAAAACGGAAAATGCCTCAAAAAGAAACGGGTCATTCTGTCATTGCGTCCGGATGTCGCAAATCTTTTTGAGACTCTGGATATTTTCGCGACGGAAAATTTGCGGCTGTGCGTATTACTTAGCACAAGGGCGAAAACGCCGAGTTACAAAGAGTAGGATATAATATGAAACGTTCTTTTTTAATCGCATCCACAGCTGTCGTTGCAATTTTTGCAACAACTTTGACTGCTTTTGCACATGGGAAAATGGGCAAAGGCATGGCACTTCCAGCATTTGAAGAGCTGGATTTGAACTCTGATGGCCAAATTTCAACCGATGAATTGGCCGCGCAGGGCAAAATCCGCTTCGACAAAATGGACGAAAACAAAGACGGTAAATTGTCCGAAGACGAAATGACCGCCGGCATGTCCGAAAAAGCCAATAAGCGTATGAAAAAGCGCCAAGGCAAAATGTTTTCGAAAATGGATGAAAACGACGATGGTTTTCTAACGCTCGAAGAGATGTCAGACGGACGCGCAGACAAGATGCAAGAGCGCATGATGAAGCGTTTTGACGACAATGACGACGGCAGCATTTCCAAAGAGGAATATGACGCAATGGCTGAAAAAGCGAAAAAGCGTGGCGGCAAGTCAGGTAAAAAAGGCGATCACTCAAAAGATGATTCATAATTTGATCATCATCAGATAAGAGCAGGGCATGATGCCGTTTGATCAATATAACGAGAGCAGTGATGGGGATGTGTTGGTGGCCTATGCCAACGGCGATCCGCATGCTGCACGGATATTGACCGAACGGCTCATGCCACGCGCCTTTAGCCAGGCCTATCGGCTTTTGCAAAATCAAGCGGATGCTGAAGACGTCACTCAGGATGCGTTTTTACGGCTCTGGAAAATTGCACCAGAATGGCGAATAGAAGATGCGCAGGTTAGCACATGGATGTATCGTGTGATTGCCAACCTTTGTACGGACCGCAAACGCAAGCACTGTGAATCCGCCCTAGAAGAGGGCATGGATGCAATAGACACGGCTCAGGGGGCTGAGGGGCGGCTATTGGATCAAGATCGCTCTGACGCACTCAGGCAAGCAATTGCCGAGCTACCCGATCGCCAAAGAGAGGCGCTTACCTTGCGCCATTTGGATGAGCTGGCAAATCCAGAGATCGCCGAGCGATTGAATGTCTCTGTCGAAGCTGTTGAAAGCTTGGTCTCACGCGGCAAGCGCGCATTGAAAGCCCTCTTGAAAGGGCGCAAACACGAGTTAGGATATGAAGATGACAGACCCTAAGCATATGTTATCAGAGGATCAAATGGACAAAGAGCTGAACGACTTTTTTGACCAAGAGCGGGCGCGAATTCCTGTTCCCAATCCTGACATTATGGCGCGCATCCTTGCGGATGCCGATGCACATCAACCTAATGTATTTGGGTCACGCGCTGTTGAAACCCCATCCCCGTGGTGGAAAGTGCTTTTCGCCGAAATCGGGGGATGGCCGTCCGTGGCGGGGTTCAGCACGGCGGCACTCGTTGGCTTGTGGGTCGGACTTGGCACGGGAACATTTCCGACCGAGAGTTTGGCCGTGTTTTCGGTCACGGCAGATGCAACATCATTAGACGAGCTTGATCCGTTTTCTGGCTTAGACTTTAGCTTCGAGGGATAATCATGACACAATCAAGCACATCAAAAACGAAACTCTGGATCCGCATTTTGTTGGCGGTGTCCTTGTGTCTTAATATTGGGTTCCTCGGATTAATTGGCGGAGCGGCTTGGCGCTATCATTCGACGGGAGGCGAAAAAATGCGCACTCCTGGTGCGCCGACAGCGTCATTTTACATGCGCGCATTGGATCGTGATGATCGTCGGGTGCTGGGCATCAAAATGCGTGATGCTGGGCGTAAGAACAAGAAGCTCCCCTCTGACATTCGCGCGGGGTTTGAAACCGCCTTGGATATTTTACGTGCGGATGAATTTGATGCGCAGGCTTTCGATCAGATTGTGCGCCAACATGCCAAAACGGCAGACGAGCGGTTGAATTCCGCCCGTGAGGTGTTCTTGGATCATATTACTACGCTATCAACTGAAGATCGCCAAGCCTACGCCGACCGCCTTGAGAAAACGCTTCGCAAGGGGCCTGGCAAGAAAAAAGACTAATGTCTTAGCCGTAATGCGTCACTGGCGTTCCCGCAACAGCCGCCATATTGAGCAATCCGCGCGGTGTGATGGAGGGCGTCACAATATGCGCCTTGTTGCCCATTCCCATTAGGATGGGGCCCACCTCCAATCCATCCGCGCGCATTTTCAAGATGTTACGCACACCTGATGCAGCATCCGCATGCGCAAAGATTAACACATTCGCTTCGCCTGTTAATCGATTAGACGGCAACACGCGTGCGCGAAGCTCCGCATCTAGAGCAGCATCAATATTCATTTCGCCCTCATAAGCAAAATCGAGGTCTGAGGCATCTAGGATCGCCAAGGCATCGCGCATGCGTTGACCCGTATCGCAAGACATATTGCCAAATTGCGACCGTGCACAAAGCGCAATTTTCGGCTCTAACCCAAAGCGGCGCACATGGCGTGCGGCTCCTATGACCGTTTGCGCAATCTGCTCTGGTGTGGGTTCCGTCCAAACATGCGTATCAGCGATAAAGAGCGGCCCTTTTTCCAGGATCATTAACGACAATGCGCCATGCGGGCGCATCGTGTCCGAGCCTAGGATTTGTTCCAAGTAGTTGAGATGCCAGCGGTATTCGCCAAATGTCCCACAAATGAGGCTATCTGCTTCGCCGCGATGCACCATGACGGCGCCAATTGCGGTTGTATTCGTGCGCATGATGGCTTTAGCCAAATCAGGTGTCACCCCTTGGCGCGCCATGAGCTCATGATAGGTACCCCAGTAATCACGGTAGCGTGGATCATTTTCTGGATTAACTATGTTGAAATCACGTGTTGGTCGGATCGTCAGCCCCATGCGTTCGCATCGCTGGTCCATAACGTCAGGACGTCCAATCAGGATAGGCACTTCGCTGGTTTCTTCCAAAATGGCTTGCGCTGCGCGCAAGACACGTTCGTCCTCGCCTTCGGCGAATACAATCTTTCTGGTGGTTTGTGACGCCGCTTCAAAGACAGGACGCATCAAGAGCGCAGATTTAAAGACGTTTTGATTTAACGACTCTTTGTAGGCATCGAGATCATCGATTGGCCGTGTCGCAACGCCGCTGTCCATCGCGGCCTGTGCAACAGCACTAGAGACAATTGCGGATAGTCTTGGGTCAAAGGGTTTAGGGATTAGGTAATCCGCGCCAAAGGTCATGGATTCCCCTTGGTACGCAGCGGCAGCCTCAGCGCTTGTTGTGGCGCGGGCGAGTTCGGCGATGCCATCAATACAGGCAAGTTTCATGTCATCGTTAATATCCGTCGCACCGACATCTAGGGCACCGCGGAAAATGAACGGAAAACAGAGTACATTGTTAACTTGGTTCGGGAAATCGCTGCGTCCTGTTGCGATGATTGCATCGGGTGCCACCTCGCGGGCCAAGTCGGGCATGATTTCAGGGTTTGGGTTCGCAAGGGCAAAGATAATCGGTTGTGTTGCCATTCGGCCAACCATGTCTTGGCTCAAGACATTTGGCCCAGACAGCCCTAAAAACATATCTGCGCCATCAATTACGTCGTCTAATGTGCGTCTATCACTTGCTTGGGCATAGGCGGATTTCTGAGGGTTCATGTCGATCTCGCGGCCCTCATAGACTAGACCATGTACATCACAGAGCCAAACATTTTCCCGCTTTACTCCAAGTTTGAGCAACATGTTCAAGCAGGCAATTCCAGCGGCGCCGCCACCTGTTGAAACAATTTTGATGTCCTCAAATGATTTATTCGCGACGCGCAGGGCGTTCGTTGCCGCCGCGCCGACCACAATGGCCGTTCCGTGTTGATCATCGTGAAAGACGGGAATGTTCATCCGCTCGCGACAGATTTTTTCGACAATAAAACAATCTGGAGCTTTGATGTCTTCTAGGTTGATTGCGCCAAAGGTAGGCTCTAATGCGCAGACGATCTCAGCAAGCTTTTCAGGATCGCTTTCGTTTAATTCGATGTCAAAGCAATCGATATTAGCGAATTTTTTAAAGAGGACCGCTTTGCCTTCCATCACGGGTTTCGATGCCAAAGCGCCAATATTGCCGAGCCCCAAAACCGCAGAGCCATTGGTAACCACCGCAACCAAATTGCCGCGCGACGTATATCGGCTGGCGGTGTTGGGGTCCTTCTTGATTTCGACACAGGCTTCGGCAACCCCTGGGGAATAGGCCCGCGCCAAATCTCGCCCGTTTGCCAAAGGTTTGGTTGCCCGAACCTCAAGTTTCCCTGGCTTGGGAAATTCGTGATAGGCAAGTGCGGCTTGGCGTTGGTTTTCGGCGGAATTATCTGACATTTTTGGGCCCTCAAATTATCTAGTTTAATGTTAAACTAATTTGATCCTCATGGAAAGAGAATGATGATGTAATCGCGTGACGAAAATACGGGCTCTGGTCTTTGAAATCGTGCACAATTATGCTTTGGTTGAACGATTAGAAAGAGTGAGGCTCAAAATGGATTTACGATCAGCGGCATGTGATGTGCAGAAGCGCGCTTATGCGCCCTATTCAAACTTTAAGGTAGGGGCCGCGATACTGGCGGAGAATGGGTCCATCTATCAGGGCGTTAACGTTGAAAACGTTGCCTATCCCGAAGGCACATGCGCCGAAGCAGGCGCAATTGCGGCCATGATCGCAGATGGCGCCCAAAGAATTTCCCAAGTGTACGTGGTCGCAGACAGCCCAACACCGGTTCCCCCGTGTGGCGGTTGCCGACAAAAGCTCGCTGAATTCTCCGATGGGGACGTCGAAGTCACAATGGCCACGCTCTCGGGAACTGAGTTAAAACTGCGTGTTGCTGACCTCTTGCCAGGTGCCTTCGCTCAAAGTCATATGAGCGAGGTCTAATCGGTGGATGCGCGTCACATCATAACCAAGCTGAGGTTGGGAAATGACCCAACACGTGACGAATTGATATGGTTCGCCAATGGCTTAGCCGATCAAACGGTAAGTGATGCTCAGGCGGGTGCCTTTGCCATGGCGGTTGTTTTGAACGGGCTTTCCGAGCGGGGGCGCGTGGATTTAACATTGGCAATGCGCGATAGTGGTGAGTGTTTATCGTGGGATTTGGATGGCCCAATTCTGGATAAACATTCTACTGGCGGTGTTGGGGATTGTGTGTCTTTGGTTCTGGCCCCGCTCTTAGCCGCCGTTGGGGTCTATGTGCCTATGGTCTCTGGACGGGGGCTTGGCCACACCGGCGGCACATTGGACAAGCTCGAAGCAATCCCAGGGGTGCGCGTTGATCTAGACCAACGTGAGTTTGCCTCAATCGTGCGCTCTTGCGGCTGTGCCATTGCCAGCGCAAGCGCTAAGATTGCCCCAGCTGACAAACGGCTGTATGCGATACGGGATGTGACAGCTACGGTCGAAAGCATTGATTTAATCACCGCCTCAATCCTGTCCAAAAAACTCGCCGCAGGGTTAGACGGATTGGTTTTGGATGTGAAATGCGGCACCGGTGCCTTTATGAAATCGCATGCAGAGGCCAAAGCGGTGGCAGAGGCCTTGGTCCAAACGGCCAATAGCGCGGGCTGTCCGACCTCAGCGATTATAACGGATATGAATGAACCTGTTGCCCCTGCGATTGGGAATGTTCTCGAAATTCATGAGGTTATGAGTGTCTTGACCGGAAAAACATCTGGGCGGTTGCGGGATTTATCGCTTGAACTTGGGGCAACACTTTTGGCGAATACACCGCAGTTTGACGACACAGCTGCCATGGCGGCGTTAACTCAGGCTTTGGACTCTGGGGTGGCTGCGGAAAAATTTGGCAAGATGGTTTCCCTGATGGGGGGACCTGTGAATTTCGTAGAAAATTGGCAGCGATATTTAACCGAGGCCAGCACAATCCAAGAGGTGCTTGCGCCCCAAGACGGCTATATTGCGGGCTGGAACGGCGAAGCTTTGGGGCTTTGTGTTGTTGGATTGGGCGGCGGTCGCCAAAAAGACGGCGATACGATTGATCCTGCTGTTGGGCTGTCTGATGTGACGGCGCTTGGGAGCAAGGTCAAAAAAGGGGAGGTGATCGCGCGTGTGCATGCCTCCCGTTTGGAGAGCGCGCAGCTCGCCCAAACTCAGATCAAGGCGGCCGTTATGATTGGTGAGAAACCCGATCAAAGCCCGTTAGTTATTGAAAAGGTGTCATAAATGGGCCGCGTGTTTTTGATCGTTATGGACTCTGTGGGCATAGGTGGCGCACCTGATGCATCGGCGTATTTCAACGGAGAGGTGCCCGATACAGGTGCAAATACTGTTCTGCACATTGCGCAGGCCTGCGCAAAGGGTCGCGCGAATGAAGGTCGCTCTGGGCCCTTAAATTTGCCGACGCTTGAGGCGATGGGATTGGGCGCAGCGGTTAAGCTTGCAAGTGGTGAGAGCGTTCCGAATATGCTCTGCGATATTGATGGTCCTTGGGGCGTTGCGACAGAAACATCAAAGGGCAAGGATACGCCTTCGGGACATTGGGAAATTGCAGGGCTTCCTGTGACATGGGAGTGGCATTATTTTAATGACAAAGTTCATTCATTTCCTGAGGACATCATCAAAAGCGTGACTGAGTATTGCGGTGTCGATGGCATATTAGGGAATTGTCATGCTTCTGGGACTGATATCATTGACAAATTTGGCGCTCAGCATATCGAAACTGGTATACCGATTTGTTACACGTCCGTTGATAGCGTCTTTCAAATAGCAGCGCACGAAGACAACTTTGGGTTGGATCGATTGCATGACTTGTGCCGCCACCTAGCTCCCAAATTGCACGAGATGAAAGTCGGTCGTGTGATTGCGCGTCCCTTTGTGGGGGATGTAATTAATGGTTTCCAAAGAACCAAAAACCGCAAAGATTTCGCGTTAACTCCTCCTAAACCAGTTCTCACGCAATGGGTTCAATCTGCAGGTTATCCAGTTGTTGCAGTTGGAAAAATTGGCGATATCTTTTCGATGCAAGGGATTGATCAAGTCGTGACGGGGACGGATTTAGAACTTGGTAACCATCTTTTGAGTCAAATCTCAACAGCACCTGATAATGCTTTGGTTTTCGCCAATTTTGTCGAATTCGATAGCCTCTATGGGCACCGCAGGGATGTTTCTGGCTATGCGAAAGCATTAGAATGGTTTGATACGGTAATTGCCGAGGCGCTTGCGGCCCTGAAAGCGGGTGATGTGATGATTATCACAGCAGATCACGGAAATGACCCCACTTGGGTCGGGGGGGATCATACCCGCGAGCGCGTTCCTGTCTTGTGTTACGGTGTGGATGCTCGTAGTTTTGGGCACATCAAATTTAGCGATATCGCTACGACTATCGCGGCCTATCTCGGCGTCACACCTCAATCAGAAGGACGTAATTTTTTATGAATTTTCAACAGCTTCCTAAGATTGAGCTTCACCTTCATCACGAAGGTGCAGCGCCGCCGAATTTCATTCGCCAACTCGCGCATGAGAAAAAGGTGGATCTCTCTGGTATCTTTGATGCCGAAGGAGGTTATAAATATGAAAATTTCGTCCACTTTTTAAGCGTATATGAGGCGGCTTGCTCGGTCTTGACGTCCCCCGAAGACTTCCAACGATTGACAACAGAAATTTTGGCCAATTGCGCCGAACATGGCGCGATCTATGTCGAAAGCTTTATTTCCCCTGATTTCTGCGGTGGCTCGGACCTTGGCGCGTGGCGCGAATACCTTGCTGCGATGCAACAAGCGGCCTCAGATGCGGAGCGAGACTATGGGATTGTGTCCAAGGGAATTGTGACATGTATCCGCCACTTTGGCCCCGACAAAGCGAAAGCAGCGGCCAAATGTGCGGCTGAAACAGCTGGCGATTATATCGTTGGGTTTGGCATGGGCGGCGATGAAAGCATGGGCACTCAAGGCGATTTTGCTTATGCCTTTGACATGGCGCGTGAGGCGAAATTGCATTTGACGACACATGCGGGCGAATGGGGTGGTGCCGAAAGCGTGCGTCAGGCAATATTTGACCTCAACGTCGAACGCTTGGGACATGGATTTCAAGTGATTGAGGATCAAAACCTCGTCGAAGAGGTCAAAGCACGCCAAATCATGTTGGAAGTCTGCCCTGGGTCCAATGTGTTCCTTGAGGCCTGTCCGAGCTTGGAGAGCCATCCGATACAAGCCCTGCGTGATCAAGGGGTTAAGGTGAGCATTTCAACAGATGATCCGCCCTTTTTCCACACAACACTGACCAAGGAATACGAAGATTTAGCACGTGTCTTTGGTTGGACAGAGGATGATTTCAAGGCCATCAATCACGATGCAATAAACGCGGCTTTTTGCGATAACGCAACCAAAGCCAAACTACGAACAAAATTGGAGGAATTTTGATGCAACACCTCACTGTTGTGGATCACCCTTTGGTTCAACACAAGCTTACGCTGATGCGGAACCAAGATACGCCAACATCCGAATTCCGCCGCTTGTTGCGCGAAATAAGCCAGCTTTTGGCTTACGAAGTGACCCGTGAATTGCCGATGGGTGCGCGAGAAATCCAAACACCGATTGAAACGATGCAGGCGCCTGTTTTGGCTGGTAAAAAATTGGCCTTGGTGTCGATTTTGCGCGCGGGAAACGGGATGCTTGATGGGGTGCTCGAGCTTATCCCATCGGCGCGTGTTGGCTTTGTTGGGCTTTATCGGGACGAAGAAACGCTCGAACCCGTTGAATATTATTTCAAAGTTCCCGAAGAAATCGGCAGCCGTGTCACAATTGCAGTTGATCCTATGTTGGCCACTGGGAATTCCTCGGTCGCCGCGATTGATATGCTCAAGAACGCAGGGGCCAAGAATATTTTGTTCCTTTGTTTGCTCGCCGCTCCCGAAGGTGTGGCCCGAATGAAAGAGGCACATCCTGATGTTCCAATCGTGACCGCGTCGCTTGATCGTCAGTTGAACGAAAAAGGATACATTATGCCTGGGCTTGGGGATGCGGGGGACCGAATGTTCGGCACAAAATAAGCTAAAGTCTGCTTTACTAACCCATAGATTTGGGGCATGGTACTATAAATCTGTGCGGACAGACATAAAAATGAAAAAATTTGCTGCACCGTTTTTAATAGGTATCATGTTATCGGCTCCAATTTCGGCGGCCACTCTTGCACGCGATTCTGGGCCTGCGGAATTACCACCTGCTGGCTTTACCGGCACCCAATTTGTGGACAGTAAAGGCTGTGTTTACATCCGCGCAGGTCGCGGAGGTATCGTTAATTGGGTTCCTCGTGTGACACGCCAGAAACAAGTGGTCTGTGGTTACAAACCGAGCTTTGCCAAAACCCAAACCCGCCAAGTTGCCGCCGCGCAACCCGCACCAAAACCTGTGGTCACACCAAAACCCTCGCCAAAGGTTGTTGCGAAATCTGCTCCTGTTCGGACTGTAGCATCGACTGTGACGGCCCCAGTGGCTGCGGCGCCGAAAGTTGTCCGCAAACAAGCGGCCCAACCTGTCGTCGTTGCTCCGACAACGCAAGTGGTGCGACCCGCCAATCCAAAGGTGTCGGTTCCAAAGGGATATCGTAACGCGTGGAACGATGATCGTTTGAATGTTAAACGCGCTGTCCAATCTGCAAAAGGGATCCAAGCAACGGATTTGATGTGGACCAGAACGGTTCCGCGTCAGCTTATTCACGTTCCAACTGGACAAGATGTGACGCGCAATTTCGGCAAATTGATGTATCCGTTTACCGACATTACTCAGCAACAAACCTATTTAGCAGCTCCTGAAAAATTGGACATCGTTGCACGTGCGGATGGCGCAATCTTTTTGGTACCCAAGCAAGCAACGGCCTCTGTGAAGCGCAATATGGCAACGTCGCAAAAGGCCACGCCACAGCGTCGTGTGGCGTCAACGAAGGCCGCACCAAAGGTGAGCTCGGGTGCAAAATATGTACAGGTTGGGACATTTGGTGTTGCCTCTAACGCGACCAAGACATCTGCGCGGCTGAAACGTCTCGGCCTGCCTGTGCGGACACAGAAAATTTCCCGCTCTGGAAAATCATATACCGTTGTAATGGCGGGGCCGTTTAGCTCACGCTCTGCCGTGAAATCAGCCTTGAGCAAGGCGCGGGGCGCTGGATTCTCTGACGCGTTCGCGCGCTAAGTTTATCCGCCGCAAATCCCCTGAAGCCTGATCCAGTCTCCGTCTAGGAGAGAGGGGTTAGACGGCCCTGTACGGAGCGTATCCGCTTCTAGCAAGGGGAGCGTTGTTTCACCAGTGATATCAATCGCATAGGCAAAGGGTGTCGCGCGAATGTTGGCTTGGGCAAACTGGTCTATCAAAGCGTCAATATCCACTTTTTCAGGACTCGTTTTTAGCAAATCTTTTGCATAGGCATTTAGGGTGTCTGAGGGGATATCCCCTGTCGTTAACAACCCAAATGTTGTGCGAATGCCTGCATGTTGCAGAAGCCGATCAAGGGGATCCAGTCCTGAGGCTCTCAGTTGTTCGGCCAATACAAACCCTGAGAGGACATCTGGGTCTTCGAAGTCCTCAACCAATGTATGACTGGCCAAGATAAAGCCGCCGGGAATGGACACAGTGCTATTCAAGACAGAAGGCATGATTTTAATTTTATCACGCGCCCCTGTGAGACGTTTACTGATGGCTTGCAAGGCTGGATCGGCCAAGCTCGATCGACATGGCTTTCCTGTGATCGTCCCAATTTCAGTCAACAGCGCCAAACCGATTTCTTGGCGTTTGATGTCTGGAACAACGTTCACCGCATAAGACCGAAGCGCGCTTGGCAGCCAAAACACACCCAAGGCCAAAACTGCCGCAGAAATCGACAATAGCGTGACACCGCGCAAGCGACCGGGTTTTGGGCGCTTTTTGTGGATTAGGGTGAGAATGCGATCCAATGCCTCAAGCATTTCGGTTTCGCTTTCAGGGATTTCCAGGGTCTCGGTATCGTCTCCATCGGGATGAAAGATCGCAGGAAACTTCCCTGGGTTGGCCCGAAAAAGGGCCGCCAAAGACCAGTGTGACAGGACCTGATCATTCGTGCTTTTGATGATCAAGCTCGCATCCCCAAACGACACAATGACATTGCGGCGCTGATCCTCTTCGGATTGGCGCCATAGGCCAGTGGCCTCAAGCCGTTCATATTTGCTCAGTGCTGTCATGTAATGTGGCTGCTCTGCCTATTCTTGTAGACAGAGCTTAACATAGGGACGGGCGTTCAGACAATGTCATCAGCCGTTTTTTACCTGTTTGCGTAATTCAAATTTTTGGATTTTCCCAGTCGAGGTTTTGGGAAGCTCTTGGAAAATGATTTTCTTGGGTGTCTTAAATCCAGCGAGCTTGGTCCGCGCAAAGGCAATCAGTTCCGCTTCATCCGCCATTGCTCCGTCGAGCAGTTCAACAAAGGCGCAGGGAACTTCGCCCCATTTCTCATCCGGCTTTGCAACCACGGCACAGAGCGACACAGACGGATGCGCCATAAGCGTGCCTTCGACCTCAACCGAGCTGATGTTTTCGCCGCCTGAAATGATGATATCCTTGGCGCGATCTGCGATTTGAATATAGCCATCTTCATGCTGGACTGCGATATCGCCTGAATGGAAATATCCGCCTGCAAAGGCTTCTTCTGTTGCCTCTGGGTTTTTCAGATAGCCTTTCATCACAGAATTCCCGCGGATCATAATTTCGCCTTGGGTCGTGCCGTCCATTGGCACTTGCGTCATATCGGCGTCCATAACTGTGATGTGTTCCATCATGGGGAAGGCGACGCCTTGGCGCGCTTTGATAGAGGCGCGTGCATCCGTGTCCAAATCATCCCAACGATCCGCATCCCAGTAGCATTCTGTTACATGCCCATAGGTTTCCGTCAGCCCATACACTTGGGTGACATTAAACCCAAGCTTTTCAATCTTGGCCAAAGTCGCAGGGGCAGGGGGCGCACCTGCGGTAAAGACTTCGACGGTATGATCAAAGTCACGGCGATCTTCATCGGTTGCATTCACCAACATGTTCAAAACAATCGGAGCGCCGCCAAAATATTGCACGCCCTCATCTGCGATGGCGGAATAGATTGCTTTGGCTGTGATGTCGCGACAACAAACCAATTTGCCCCCTACCACAGGCATCATCCATGTGTGGTTCCATCCATTACAATGGAACAGCGGAACAATGGCCATGAACACAGGATTGAGCTGCATGCGCCACGAAATAACCGTTCCCATCGTCATAAGATAGGCACCACGGTGATGGCACACGACGCCCTTGGGGCGGCCTGTCGTCCCTGAGGTATAGTTCAGAGAGACGCTTTCCCATTCATCCTGTGGCATAACCCACTCATAGCTTGGATCGCCTGTTTTCAAAAGATCCTCATATGTTTGATGACGGCCTGTTGCGTCATATCCCGCTTGGGGGTCAGGCACTTCGATCAAAATGGGGGCAGGGGTTGTCATCGCGCTGACGGCGGCTTCGGCGAGGTCTAGGAATTGGGTATCAACCAAGACCACCTTGGCGCTTCCATGTTCAAAGATGTAGGACACGGTATCCACGTCAAGGCGCGTATTAATCGTGTTCAACACAGCACCACAGGCAGGAACCCCAAAATGCGCCTCGGCTTGGGCAGGGAGGTTGGGGATCAAGGTCGCCACGACATCACCAGATTGAACGCCCAAAGCCGTCAAAGCAGAGGCCAATTGCGAGCAACGCTGATAATATTCGCGGTAGGTGACGCGGTGTGTGCCATAAACGACGGCTGTTTTTTCCGCAAACACAGTTGACGCGCGACGCAGGTGCGACAGCGGCGTCAAAGCCACATAGTTTGCAGCCGTTTTATCCAAGCCCGTCTCATCCATCATCCAACCCATAACAGTCCTCCCAATTAAATGAACCCATGTCGGTTTTTTGCTAGATTAAAGCGAGTATTCAGGGAAAGAAAAGTCCAATGAGACACTCAATGACGATAAACGGACATCGAGCCGCATTTTCCATGATTTTGGCAATGTTGATCATTGGTTTCATCGACAACTACATTGTCATTATCGCCGGCCAAGCCAGCCTATGGCAGTTTCAAATCATTCGCGCCTTTATGGCTGTGCCATTGGTCATGCTGGCCTCCCTTGTTGGATTCGGAACAATCTGGCCAAAACGGTTGTGGGCGGTGTCTATTCGATCTGGGTTAATCGCTCTGGCGATGATCTTTTATTTCGGGGCTCTGGCGTTCATGTCGATCGCCCAAGCTTTGGCGGGACTGTTCACATCACCGATCTTTATCCTCTTGATTACGGCCTTTATTTTGAAAAACCCCGTGGGCAAGGTCCGCATTTTCGCCGTCGTCTTGGGGTTTGTGGGGATCTTGCTGGTGCTTGATACAGGGCTCGCGGATATCTCTTTGATCAATTTGCTACCCGTAATCGGGGGTCTGCTCTATGCGATGGGGGCGGTTGCGACGCGCGAGCTATGCGAAGAAGAAAGCACACTGTCGATGTTGATCGTTATGTTGATTTTTCAAGCGCTCATTGGAGCGATTGCTTTGGGGGGTGTCAGCTATATGGATATACCGAGCGTCGAAGGCACCGATGGGTTTATGACGCGGCTTTGGGTATGGCCTTTGGATCAAGTATTCCATCTCATTGTTTTACAGGCCTTTGGCTCTGTGATTGGTGTTGGGTTTTTGATCCGTGCCTATCAATTGGGTGAGGCCTCTTATGTCTCTGTCTTGGAATATTCGGTTTTTATCTTTGGGCCTGTGTTTGCGTGGTTCTTGTTTGGACAAACGGTAACGGGTCTGCAAATCGTTGGGATCGTGCTGGTTGCAGCGGCAGGTATGATCATTGCATTGCGTTCCACGACGCGCTCAGGCTAAATATCGCCATGATCGTTTCGCGTGGCCGTAAGTATATTTTCATCCATATCCCCAAAACAGGCGGGACATCTATGGCGCTTGCCTTAGAGGATCGCGCAATGGCGGATGATATCATGGTCGGGGATACGCCCAAGGCCAAGAAGCGTCGCCGCAAAGTCCAGGACATTGAAACCAAAGGGCGGCTGTGGAAACACTCGACCTTGCGCGACATAGATGGATTGGTGTCACCGGCAGAGATTGACGACATGTTCGTCTTTACTATGGTGCGCAATCCTTGGGATCGCTTGGTGAGTTATTATCATTGGCTTCAGGAGCAATCCTTTAACAATGTCTTTGTAAAGCTTGCTAAAGAGCACGACTTTGCAACCTTTCTAGGCCTCCCTGCGGTGATTGCCTCGTTCAAGGCAACACCTGCGCGCTATTACATGACGGATATCACGGGTCGTGAAAAATGCGACCTTTACATTCGCCTCGAACATTTGGGCGAAGATTTAGCCAAGCTTGAGGATCATTTGGGATTTTCTCTTGAAATTGCCCAAGAAAACAAATCCTCCCGCAAGAGCGAATATCATAGCTATTATTCAGAAGATTTGGCGCAGCTTGTCTCGACTATCTTTCAAGAAGACATCAAAAAATTTGGCTATAGGTTTTGATCAACGCCTTTGACGAGATGGGTTTTGCTTGCAATGATCTGGCGACGGATTACCCGCCGCCAGTCATAAAGATTAAGCGGCGTCTTTGTTCGCGCCGAAGCGTCCATAGAAAGACTGGCCTTTGGCCGCCATGTCGCGCAAAAGATCAGGGCAGGCAAAGCGATCCCCATGGGCCTCTTGCAATTGATCACAGCGCTCTGCGGCATAAGCAGAACCAAGCATATCAAACCAGCTGAGCGGTCCACCTGTCGCAGGGGCAAAACCCCATCCAAGAATGGCGCCAACGTCCCCTTCGCGGATATCCATCAAGACGCCTTCTTCGAGGGCGCGCACGGCCTCTAGGGTTTGAACAAACATCAAACGATGTTGCACGTCGATCAATGACGGTTGCTCGTCAAGGCGTGGGTATTGATCGCCCAGACCGTCCCAATATCCCAAACGCTTGCCTTTTTCATCGTAGTCAAAGAAGCCCGCATTAGATTTGCGTCCCAAACGGCCTTGGCCTTCCATCCAGAAGATCACTTCATCAACGGCACTATCAGGATAGGCATCCCCCATCGCAGCCTTTGTTGCACGCGCGATCTTGGCACCGAGGTCAATCGAGGTCTCATCAACCAATTGCAACGGCCCCACAGGAAAGCCCATTTGACGCGCGGCATTGTCGATCAACGAGGGGGCAACGCCCTCGGCGACCATACGGATGCCTTCGTTGATATAAGGAATAATACAGCGGTTCGCATAAAAGAAACGCGCATCATTCACCACGATTGGTGTCTTGCGGATTTGACGGACATAATCCAAGGCTTTCGCAACAGCGCGATCACCGGTTTCTTTGCCCTTAATGATTTCCACCAAAAGCATTTTCTCAACAGGACTAAAGAAGTGGATCCCGATGAATTGCTCAGGACGAGAGGACGCCTTAGCCAAGTCTGAGATCGGCAAAGTCGAGGTGTTCGAGGCAAAGATGCAATCCTCGGGAATGACCGCTTCGACCGCTTTGGTCACGTCGGCTTTGATCTTGGGGTCTTCAAAGACAGCTTCGATGATGAGGTCCGCGTCTGAAAGGGCAGCATAATCCGTTGTCGCCGTGATCAAATTCAGCGCCGCTTCTTTTTTCTCAACAGTGGCCTTGCCGCGTTTGATGCCCTTGTCCATATAGGTTTCGGTATAGGCCTTGCCACGATCTGCGGCGGCTTGGTCTTGATCCAAAAGAACCACTTTGATGCCTGCCATCGCAGAGACAAGCGCAATACCCGCCCCCATCATGCCAGCGCCCAAAACACCAACAGTCTTGACTGTTTGATCTGGAATATCTTTGGGACGCACGGCCCCCTTTTCCAAAGCACCCTTGTTGATGAACAAGGATTGGATCATCGCGCTTGAGGAGGGGTTCAACAACACATTGGTAAACCAACGCGCCTCAATTTTGAGGGCTGTGTCAAAAGGAACCAACGCCCCCTCATAAACCGCACTCAACAAGGCTTTGGCCGCAGGAAAGGCTCCTTGTGTTTTACCGTTGATCATTGCAGATGCGCCAACAAAGGTCATGAACCCAGCTGGATGATAGGGTGCGCCACCGGGCATTTTGTACCCTTTTGCGTCCCAAGGTTTCACCAGATCCGCATCCTTCGCGGACAAGACCCAAGCACGCGCATCCGCCATTGGATCGTCGCTCACTTCGTCAATGATGCCAGCGGATTTCGCCTTTGCCGGGGCAAGGGTTTTGCCCTCTAACAAATAGGGCGCCGCCGCCATTGCACCGAGCTTGCGGGTCAAACGTGTCGTGCCACCCGCCCCTGGGAAAATACCAACCAAGATTTCAGGCAGACCAATTTTAGCCTTGGCATTATTTGCGGCAAAAATTCGATGTGTCGAAAGAGGCAATTCCAACCCAATCCCGAGCGCAGTCCCCGGAAGAACGGAGGCAATCGGTTTGCCACCTTTGTTCGTTTTAGGATCCATGCCCGCGCGTTCGATTTTGCGTAGGATTTGGTGGAACGACATGATGCCATCAAACAAGCCTTGTGCTGGGTTTTCCCCTGCATCATCGCGCATTTTTGCAAGCACATTCAAATCCATCCCTGCGGCAAAGTCTTTCTTGCCACTGGTGATGATGATCCCTTTGATGGCGTCATCTGCCAAAGCTTGATCAATCAACTGGTCCAGATGCAACAGGGCTGCCAAGCTGAGGACGTTCATGGATTTGCCTTCGCAATCCCAAGTCAGTGTTGCGACGCCGTCTGCGTCTGTGATCATCGTAAAATCAGTCATTGTTTTCACCTCAAACGCGTTCAATAATTGTGGCGGCACCCATACCAGAGCCGATGCAAAGCGTGGCCAAGCCTGTTCCCTTGCCAGAGCGTTCCAGCTCATCAAGCAAAGCGCCCAAGATCATCGCGCCAGTTGCCCCCAATGGGTGACCCATCGCGATTGACCCGCCATTTACGTTGACGTTTGAGTGATCCACATTAAAGGCCTCTTCAAAACGCATGACGACGGCGGCAAAGGCTTCATTCACTTCGAATAAATCGATGTCGCTGATGCTCATACCTGTATCGGCTAGGATTTTCTCTGTTACAGGCACGGGTCCGGTTAGCATGATGGTTGGATCAGTGCCGATTTTCGCCGTCCCCTTGATCCGCGCCCGTGGCGTGAGCCCCCATTTTTCGCCGAACTCTTTGTTACCTAGCAACATGCCAGCAGACCCATCAACAATACCAGAGCTGTTGCCAGCATGGTGAATATGCTCGATCCGCTCAAGGTGCGGATATTTCATCAAGGCAACCGCATCAAAGCCCGGCATAACCTCGCCTTGTTCTTTGAACGATGGCTTCAACGCCCCCAAAGATTGCATATCTGTGCTTGGGCGAATGAATTCGTCATAATCCAAAATCGTAAGACCATTCACATCCTTCACAGGCACGATAGAACGCTCAAATCGGTTATCATCCCATGCGGCTTTGGCGCGCTTTTGGCTTTCGACAGCCATGGCATCCGCATCATCCCGAGTGTATCCATATTCGGTTGCAATGATATCCGCGCTGATCCCTTGGGGCACAAAATAATGCTCCATCGCAAAAGAGGGATCAACAGCTAAAGCACCACCATCGCTCATCATGGGAACACGGCTCATGCTTTCAACGCCACCTGCGATATAGCCCATTCCGGCACCACCACGGATTTGATTGGCGGCCAAATTGACCGCTTCAAGACCAGATGCACAGAATCTATTGATCGCCAGACCTGGAATACTTTCATCCAAATCAGAGGCAATCACAGCAGTACGGGCCAAGCACGCCCCTTGTTCAGCCACTTGGGTCACATTGCCCCAAACAACATCCTCAACCGCATGACCCTCAAGCCCATTGCGCGCAGCCAAAGCGTTTAGAACTGTCTTAGACAAACCCAAAGCACTCACTTCATGCAATGACCCATCTTTGCGCCCCTTACCACGAGGTGTGCGAACAGCATCATAAATATATACGTCTTCCATGTCTCTCTCCTTACGCGCGATCAGCGGGGCTGCCGGGCATCAAATCATACGGGTGTTTCCACCCATCCACGTTGGATAGTCTCTCAAGCCAAGCATCGATATTTGGCCACTCTGTGCGATCAAATCCAAATGGCTCGGGATAGTACAAATACCCACAGCAGCTTAAATCTGCATTGGTAATCCCGTCGCCAACAATCCAATCACGATCTTTTAAATGGGCATCCAATACCCCATAGGCGGCGGTCAATCGACCCTGAACAAATTTGATGGCGTCTTGCGGGCGCTTATCTTCTGGTAAAAAGTTCATCAAAAACCGCGTCATGCCAGCTTGCGAACTGAGCTTGTGATTATCCCAAAGAACCCAGCGCAACACATCGCGCTCTTCTGCACGGGATGTGCCGCCAAACTTGCCTGACTTTTCCGTCACATAGGACTGGATCACGCCCGACTGAGTGAGATGAATATCGCCATCAATCATTACAGGAACTTCGCCCATCTCATTGATATCACTGCGATAAGCCTCTGTGTGTGTTTCCCCATTGAAGAAGTCCACATAGACGGCGTCCCATTCCATGCCCGAAAGCTCCAAGGCCAAAGCGGCCTTATAGGCATTCCCGCTTTCGCCAAAACAATGTAATTTGATCGTCATATCCGCTCCCAAACTGTATCGGCTTCTTCTTTTTTAAAATATCCCCGCCGGAGGCATCCGCCATCGGCAAGGGGTCGATGTTTTATTTCTTTACAAAAGCCCGTGAAATCAATTCCTTCATGATTTCATTGGTTCCGCCATAAATGCGCTGAACCCGTGCATCAGTCCACATCTCGGCAATCGCATATTCTTGCATGAACCCATAGCCACCATGAAGCTGAAGGCATTCGTCTAGTACCTCACCTTGCGTATCTGTGAGCCAGTATTTCGACATGGCCGCTTTCTCAACGCTCAGCTCACCGCGCAGGTGTTCTTCGATGCAGGCATCTAAAAATGCACGTGCAACCGTTGTTTTTGTCTGAGCCTCAGCCAATTTAAACCGTGTGTTTTGAAATTGCATGATCGGTCCGCCAAAGGCTTGACGATCATTGCAATATTCAATTGTCCGCTCAACGGCCCCTTCCATCGCGCCAACCGCGCCACAGCCAATGATAAGCCGCTCTTGAGGGAGCTGCTGCATCATCTGATAAAACCCTTGGCCTTCTCCACCACCCAAGATGTTTTCAGGGGGGACTTCGACATTGTCAAAGAACAACTCCGATGTATCCGCGGCATGCGCACCGATCTTTTCAAGGTTGCGACCACGGGCGAACCCATCCGCCGTATCCGTTTCTACAGCCACAAGAGACACCCCTTTGGAGCCCAAGCTCGGGTCTGTTTTTGCGGCCACCAAAATGAGATTTGCGTGTTGCCCATTGGTGATAAAGGTTTTCTGCCCCGTCAGGCGGTAGGAATTCCCTTCCTTCACAGCGCGGGTTTTGATGGCTTGAACATCGGACCCTGTTGAGGGTTCCGTCATTGCCAAAGCGCCGACCAATTCGCCAGAAACCATTTTGGGCAACCAGCGTTTCTTTTGATCTTCTGTTCCGTAGGCCAAAACATAATGGGCAACGATCCCCGAATGGATGCCATGGCCCCAGCTCGCCAGGTTTGCTCGGCTGCCTTCCATAAGGATAACAGCTTCATGCCCGAAATCACCACCGACTCCGCCGTATTCTTCTGGGATGGATGGACATAAGAGGCCCAATTCACCAGCTTGTTGCCAAGTGTCGCGGTCCATCTGACCTTGCTTACGCCAGCGTTCATAATGCGGTGACCATTCTTCGGTGATGAATTTCGCTGTCATTTCGGCGAGCATGTGATGCTCATCAGTCATCCATGGTGATCGTTTTATGTCCATGTCGGTCTCCCAAATAAATGGGGGGGATAGACCCCCCGATTATCTATTTTAGAATTGCTCTGCAGCCAACGACATAACGGGATCCGCACCAGATTGAATGCGTGCAAGATGCATCGCAGTTGCCGGCAATTGACGCTTCATATAGTAGCGACCCGTGGCCAATTTTGTCTCGTAAAACGCCGCGTCACCATCTACGTCACCTGACGTCAGTTTTTCACGCGCCGCTTTGCCCATCAAGGCCCACATGTAGCCAAAACATGTGTGTCCAAAGAGATGCATGAAATCATAGGATCCAGCCAACGCATTGTTGGGATCTTTCATTCCGCTTTGCATGAAATACATTGCCGCAGCCTGTACATCCTTGCTGGCGGCTTTCAGCGGCTCAAGGAAATCGGCGTCATAGGCTTCATCTTGCCCTTTGTTTTCGGCAATAAAGCTTTTGATCATGTCGAAAAACGCCATGACATGTTTGCCGCCATCTTGAGCCAGTTTCCGGCCAACAAGGTCGAGCGCTTGAATGCCATTTGCGCCTTCATAGATCATGGCAATCCTTGCATCACGAGCAAATTGGGACATACCCCATTCTTCGATATAGCCGTGTCCGCCATAGACCTGCTGGGCTTGGATGCACATGTCGAAGCCTTTGTCGGTTTGGAACCCTTTGATCACAGGGGTCAGCAAACTAATAAGGCCGTCCGCCTGCGCGTCATTGGATTTATGCGCGCGATCAATGAGGTTCGCCCCCCAAAGCGTAAAGGCGCGCGCCCCTTCGACAAAGCTCTTTTGATCCATCAAGCTGCGGCGGATATCTGGGTGCACGATCAATGGATCGGCTGGTCCCTCTGGGTTTTGCGCGCCCTTAACGTCGCGACCTTGCAAACGATCTTTGGCGTAGATGACGGCATTTTGATAGGCCGCTTCTGCTTGAGCATAGCCCTGAAGTCCCACACCAAGGCGCGCTTCGTTCATCATGGTGAACATGGCGCGCATGCCTTTGTGTTCATCACCCAAGAGGTAGCCAGTGGCCCCGTCATAGTTCATCACACAGGTCGCATTACCGTGGATGCCCATTTTTTCCTCAATCTTGCCAACACTGACTGGATTGCGGGATCCAAGGCTACCGTCTTCGTTGACGTTGAATTTGGGAACGATGAACAAGGATACGCCTTTGATGCCATCTGGTCCGCCTGGGATTTTCGCAAGCACCAAGTGGATGATGTTTTCTGCCATGTCATGCTCACCTGCGGAGATGAAAATTTTCTGGCCAGTGATGTGATAGCTGCCGTCCTCTTGAGGAACCGCTTTGGTGCGCATTAACCCCAAATCCGTGCCACAGTGCGGTTCGGTTAGGTTCATCGTGCCTGTCCATTCGCAAGACACCATTTTCGGCAAATAGGTTGCTTTTTGCTCATCCGTGCCGTGAACGTGGATCGCGGAGTAGGCGCCATGCGTGAGGCCTTGGTACATGTTGAAGGCCATGTTTGCCGAGACAAAGATTTCGCCGACAGCCGTGCCCATCAAATAGGGCATGCCTTGTCCACCATACTCTGGATCACAATCAAGAGCGGTCCAGCCGCCTTCTTTCATCTGTTCAAAGGCCTCTTTGAACCCTTTTGGCGTGCGAACCACACCGTTTTCCAGAACACAGCCTTCTGTGTCACCGACTGGGTTTAATGGGGCGAGGACATCTGTTGCGATCTTTCCAGCTTCTTCCAAAATGGCGGACACAAGGTCACGGTCCATTTGATCGTATCCGGGAATGTCCGATTGCGATGCATTCAAAACATCATTTAGGACAAATTCTAAATCTTGCTTAGGTGCGTGATAGCTTGGCATTGTGTTACCCTAGTTGTCTGAATTGAAGTCGATGTTTTTAGAGGCCATTAAATCTTCGCCCCACTTAATCTGTTCGCGGAGTTCCGTGATGGCGACGTCAAGTTCGGCGCGTTGTTGTTCCATGTCTTGAAGTCGTTCATTGGCCAATTCATAGGTGCGCTTGTATTGGGTCGCCTGTTGATCGCCGATCCCATACATATCAAGAAGCTGTCGAATTTCTTCGAGAGAAAACCCAAATCGTTTGCCACGGAGGATCAATTTTAGACGCCCGCGATCTCGTTTGGTAAAGAGCCGCTTTTGGCCCTCACGAATTGGAAAGAGTAATTCCTTAGCTTCGTAAAAACGAAGAGTGCGTGGCGTGATATCGAACTCTTCACACATTTCGCGAATAGTCAGCAAATCATTCATCCTTGGCCTCCAACGATTAAATTTCGACTCAGCTTTGCGATGACTATATAGGGATGAAGTTGACGTAGTCTACAGTTAACGTCAACGTAACGTGGCGTCAGACTTTCTGTGCTGACGCCAATTTTTCGGTCACACTGCGTAAATCTTCCAATTCATCAATGGTTTGCGCGAGTTGGACCTGTTGTTCCTTTAATTCAGCAAGCTTGCGATCTGCCATTTCTAAAAAAACGTTCATTTGTGCGCTTGTTCCGTCTTGTTCGTAGATCAAGAGCCATTGGCGCAGTTCTTCGAGCTGAAAGCCAAATTTACGACCTCTGAGAATAAGTGTCATGCGCGCGCATTCTTTGGACCCGTAAAACCGTGATCGCCCTTCGCGGTCAGGCTGTAAAAGCTCAATATATTCATAATATCGCAGGGTACGAGGCGTTACGTCGAACTTCGCGCACATTTCTTTGAAAGATAATCGAGTGTTAGACATGGAATTCGTCTCCTGATCCGAAACTAGGACGAACACTATCAAAGGGCAACAGGGGGCTTGAGGTTTTTTGTGAAACTTGAGCATAGTAAAGGCAACGAAAGAGGTTTCTATGGCTGACTCAAAACTAGAACTTGCCCAAACATTCTTTGAATCCATCCCGCACTCAAAAGCTTTGGGAATGCAAGTAGATGATGCTGGAGAGGGGCATGCAACGATGAGCATGGCTTATGATGAACGCTTCATCGGGGATCCCAAAACAGGGGTTATTCATGGTGGGGCTGTGTTTGCCTTGCTCGATACCTGTTGCGGTTTGGCGGTCGTTAGCCATCCTGATCAAACAGGGATGACCGCGACATTGGATTTGCGTGTTGATTACATGCGACCTGCGACACCCAACCAACGTATCCGCGCCAAAGCGACCTGTTATAACGTGACCCGTTCGGTGGCTTTTGTGCGGGCTGTTGCACTGGATGACAATGACGAAAAACCGGTTGCCACGGCCACAGGGACATTTGTGACAGGGGGGAATGAGGCATGAGTTATAAGCAACCTGAACCTGTCCAAGTCATCAAAGAACGCCGTGATGCAGCACTCTCCGCATTGGTGACGTCTTTGCCCTATGTGCAATTTCTTGGTGTGGAATTTGAGCGCCGCGGTGATGAGCTGACGGCGATCATGCCTTACAAAGAAGTTCTGGTTGGCAACCCTATGTTGCCCGCTCTGCATGGCGGTGCGGTCGCCGCTTTCTTGGAAATTAGCGCAATTATTGAACTCAGTTGGAGCGGTCTTTGGAGCGACGTGGAAACTGGTGAAATCTCAGTGGATGACTTGACGTCTGGTCAGGCAATCACATTGCCCAAAACCATTGATTTTTCCGTGGATTATCTTCGCTCTGGCTTGCCACGCGATGCCTATGCACGGGCGCGGGTCAATCGGTCTGGTCGCCGCTATGCCTCGGTGCATGTGGAAGCATGGCAAGATAACAAATCCCGCCTCTTTGCCCAAGCAACGGGGCACTTTTTGATGCCAGAGCGTATCTAAGTACATGAAAACGCTGACAGATCGCCGTGTCCTCGCCATCGCAATTCCCATTGTCCTCTCTAATGCGACTGTTCCCATATTGGGGGCGGTTGATACGGCTGTGGTCGGGCAATTGGGGCAGGCGGCTCCGATTGGTGCAGTTGGCTTGGGTGCAGTTATCCTCTCCGCGTTTTATTGGTTTTTTGGGTTCCTCCGCATGGGAACCACAGGATTAGCGGCGCAAGCGATTGGGGCGCAGGACGTACCCGAAACCAATGCCATTTTATGGCGTGTCCTGATGATCGGCCTCGTCGCGGGGATGTGTTTGATCGCCTTTCAAACTGTCCTCTTTGCCATCGCGTTCCAATTTGCGCCTGCCTCCGATACTGTTGAATCCTTAAGCGCAGACTACATGAGCATCCGAATTTGGAGCGCGCCTGCTGCGATTGCGCTTTATGGGGCGAATGGGTGGCTCATTGCCAAGGAACGCACCCGCGCGGTTTTTGTCATCCAGTTCGTGATGAACGGGCTGAATATCTTGCTTGATCTGGTGTTTGTGTTGTCGCTCGGCTTTGGTGTCCAAGGGGTCGCGGCGGCAACTGTGATTGCCGAATACTCAGGACTGGCGATTGCTCTGTTGTTCTGTAAATCCGCGATTAGGGGACAGTTTGAGCGGGTCAAAGCCAAGCTATTAGCCACAGAGCCATTGTTAGAAATGTTTCGCGTCAATAGTGATATCCTGATCCGCACCCTCTGCCTTCAGGTGATTTTCATATCATTCACCATGCTCGGCTCTGGATTAGGGGATGTGCCATTGGCGGCGAACCAAGTCTTGCTTCAGTTCCTTTTTATCACAGCCTATGCACTGGATGGATTTGCCTTCGCAGTTGAGGCGCTTGTTGGTCAAGCGATGGGCGCCAAAAGTCGTACCCTCTTGCGGCAAAGCGCCTTGATCTGTTCAAAATGGGGGGGGATCATGGTGATCTTGCTCTCGGTTAGCTTTGCTCTGTTTGGCGGCAGTTTGATTGATATCATGGCCACAGATGACGCCGTGCGCCAAGAGGCGCGGATCTATTTGATCTATATGATCCTTGCACCAACCTTGGGCGTGGCATCATGGATGTTGGACGGGATATTTATCGGGGCAACCCAAACGCGCGACATGCGCAATATGATGGCGCTGAGCATGGTTATCTACGTGATATCGGTTGCTCTTTTGCTGCCGCTTTTGGGCAATCACGGCCTCTGGATATCGCTCTTGATCTCATTCGTTGTGCGCGGCGTCACATTGGGCCTTCGCTATCCGCGCATCGAGGCGCGGGTGTCTTAGAACAGCTCTAACACGTCCTCAGGCGGGCGACCCAAACGCGCGGCATTTTCAGTGATGACAACAGGCCGTTCCAATATCTGCGGATGCGCGGCCATCGCATCAAGCAAACCATCCGTGTCGATATCGCTCGCCAAATTTAGCTCTTTGAAGGCTGCTTCTTTGGTGCGCACCATATCTATGATCGGGCGGTTCAATTTGCGCGAGACGTCTAGAATTTGATCACGGCTGGGCGGTGTGTCCAAATATTTGACGATCTCCACGTCAATCCCGCGTTCGTGCAACAGAGCAAGGGTTCGACGTGATTTCGAACATCTGGGGTTGTGCCAGATGGCAACACTCATAACCACTCTTCGCGCCCTTGACCGACAGCATCCTGAACCGATGAATAGCCGTCGCGCTCAAGAAGGCGGTCCAAGTCGCGCGCAATCTTCGCGCCCAGTGAAATCCCATGATAGACCAATGCGGTATAGAGCTGAACCGCGCTCGCGCCTGCGAGGATTTTGGCATAGGCCTGCTCTGCGTTAGATACGCCACCAACCCCGATAAGCGGGAGCTTGGCGTCGGTGAGTTTTGACAATTTTGCCAAGACGCGCGTGGATGCCTCAAACAGAGGGGCGCCAGATAGCCCACCTAGCTGATCCTTGTGAGGTGATTTTAGCCCATCTCGAGACAGGGTCGTATTGGTTGTGATGACGGCGTCGATGCCTGTTTCAAGCGCGACTTCGGCGACATCTTGGATTTCCGCATCACTCAGGTCTGGCGCGATCTTGAGAAAGACGGGGATAGGCTTTGCCAAGGAGGCACGTGTGTCCATGACACCGTTGAGCAAAGCCAAGAGTGCGTCTTTGCCTTGCAAATCACGTAGCTTTTCGGTGTTTGGGCTGCTCACATTGACAGTTGCGAAATCAAGGTGCGCGCCACATTCTGCCAAAACGGTTTGGAAATCCTTGGCGCGATCTGTGCTATCTTTGTTTGCCCCTAGGTTTAAGCCAATCACCGCGTTTTTGGGACGTTTGGCAAGACGGGAAAGAACGGCTTTAGTTCCCTCGTTATTAAATCCAAAGCGGTTGATCGCCGCTTGATCTTCAGTGAGGCGAAACAAGCGCGGCTTGGGATTGCCAGGTTGCGCCCGAGGGGTCACGGCCCCGACTTCGATGAACCCAAAGCCCGACTTGGCAAGGGGGGCGAGAACTTCGGCATTTTTGTCAAACCCTGCGGCCAATCCAATCGGGTTCGCAAGGTCGATGCCCGCAATCGATGTCTTGAGCCGCTCTGACGTGACAGGCTTTGAGGAAGGGGCAAGCCCAAGTTTGAGGGCTTTGATCGCCAATCCATGCGCTTGTTCTGGATCAAAGCTCCGCATGGCGCGTAGGCCGATTTGTTCGATCAAGCTCATGTCATATCCTCTGGAAAATCATGCGTTCCATCAACAAGGGGAAGCGGGCGCGCCCAAAGCACATCTTGGGTGGTGAGCGCGCGATAAAGATGCGGAAACATAGCCCCGCCGCGCGAGGGTTCCCATTTCAAATCGGGGCCAAGTGCCTCAGAGTCGAGCGCGAGCAAAAACAATCCGTCTTCGACTTTAAAATGCTTGGCCGCCGTTTCACGCACCTGATCTTTGGTAGAAAAATGGACATAGCCATCTTGAACATCAATCGGCGCCCCCAAGGTTTCCCCCTGAGTTTCAAGCGCAGCCCATTCTTGGGTTCGGAATATTTTATATATCAGCATGGCAGTGATTTGCCTGTTTCGCAATGAGGCGTCAAGTGTCATAAAACTGATATATTCAGAGGTGAAAAGAGAAAAACAGATTTTGACAGATCAGCGCGACTCGTGTCTGATTGCTTTTATTGTCTTGAGGGAGAAAATGATGAAGAAGCTTTTGTTAACGACAGCTGCCGCGGTCGGATTGACCAGTGGCGTTGCTCTAGCGGATTATTCGCTGACTATTCTGCACACCAATGATTTCCACGCGCGATTTGAACCAATCAGCAAATATGACAGCGGGTGTTCAAGCGAAGATAACGCCGAAGGCAAATGCTTTGGCGGATCTGCACGTTTGGTCACAGCGGTTGCTGAGGCGCGCGCGCGCTCAAACAATTCAATCCTCGTTGATGGCGGTGACCAGTTCCAAGGCACTTTGTTCTATACATATTACAAGGGAACATTGGCCGCGGAAATGATGAACAAATTGGGCTATGACGGCATGACCGTTGGCAACCATGAATTCGATGACGGGCCAGAGGTGCTTCGTGGATTTATGGATGCAGTCGATTTCCCAGTTTTGATGTCAAACGCGGATGTCACAAAAGAAGCCTTCTTGGCGGATGCTTTGAAAAAATCTGTGATCATCGAACGCGGTGGCGAGAAAATCGGCATGATCGGTTTGACACCTGAGGATACGGATGAATTGGCGTCCCCTGGTGATAATATCACCTTTAGCGATCCCGTTGCCTCGGTTCAGGGCGAAGTTGATGCCCTCACAGCGCAAGGCGTGAACAAAATCATTGTGTTGTCACACTCTGGTTTTGGGGTTGATAAACGTGTTGCCGCAGAAACGACTGGGGTTGATGTGATCGTTGGTGGTCACTCAAACACATTCTTGTCAAACACGTCTGACCGCGCCGAAGGACCCTATCCGACAATGGTTGGATCAACGGCGCTTGTCTCCGCCTATGCCTATGGCAAGTTTTTGGGCGAGCTGAATGTGACCTTCAATGACGCAGGCGAAATCATCGAGGCCATAGGCGAACCGATTATTATGGATGGCGCTGTGGTCGAAGACGATCAAACAGTTGCGCGTATCGCTGAAGCCGCAAAGCCTTTGGATGAAATTCGCAATAAGGTCGTTGCCGAAACAGCCACAGAAATCGTTGGTGTCCGCGAAGAGTGCCGTGCAATGGAATGTGCGATGGGCAACTTGATCACCGATGCGATGTTGGATCGTGTCAAAGACCAAGGCATTCAAATTGCGATCCAAAACGGGGGTGGTATCCGTGCCTCAATCGATGCAGGCCCCGTCACAATGGGCGAAGTCCTCACGGTTTTGCCATTCCAAAACACGTTGTCAACATTCCAAGTGTCTGGTGCGACGATTGTTGAAGCTCTTGAAAACGGTGTGAGCCAAATGGAAGAGGGCGCAGGCCGTTTCCCACAAGTCGCAGGCATGACCTTCACTGTTGATCCAAGTGCCGAAGCAGGTAGCCGTATCAGCGACGTGATGGTTGCAGGAATGCCAATTGATGCAGACAAGGTCTATGGCGTTGTGTCAAACAACTACGTCCGCAACGGCGGTGACGGATATAAAATGTTCCGCGCGGCCCAAAATGCTTATGATTACGGTCCCGACCTTGCGGATGTAACGGCTGAGTTCATTGCACAAAACGCGCCTTACACACCGTATAAAGATGGACGCATTACAGTTAAGTAATCGGCATTATCCAGCAACGTTAAGAGGGCGGCCTAGGCTGCCCTTTTTTGTGGCCGATAAAGCGGTCTGATGATCATGGAAGAACAGCGACCACGCAAAAAGCCCCCTGAATGTCAGAGGGCTTTCTTGTGTCATAGGCCTATAAATTTATAGGTTTGGATACATTGGAAATTTGGCGCACATGGCTTCGACTTCTGCCTTCACCTTGGCTTCAACGGCGGCGTTGCCTTCTTCGCCATTGGTTGCCAAACCATCAACAACTTCGATGATCCAATCTGCGATCTGGCGGAATTCTGCTTCGCCAAATCCGCGCGTTGTGCCCGCAGGGGATCCAAGGCGGATACCAGATGTCACCATTGGTTTTTCTGGATCGAAAGGCACGCCGTTTTTGTTACAAGTGATATGCGCGCGCTCCAACGCTTTTTCCGTTGCATTGCCTTTCACGCCTTTGGGACGCAAATCAACGAGCAAAACATGCGTGTCTGTGCCATGCGTGATCGTGTCCAAGCCACCTTTGATCAACTGATCTGACAGAGCTTGGGCATTTTTGATCACTTGCTGGATATATGATTTAAATTCAGGCTGCAGCGCCTCGCCAAAGGCCACGGCTTTTGCCGCGATCACATGCATCAACGGGCCGCCTTGAATACCTGGGAAGATGGCAGAGTTGAATTTTTTCGCCAAATCACCGTCATTGGTCAAGATCATCCCACCGCGTGGGCCACGCAATGTTTTATGCGTCGTTGTGGTGGCCACATGGCAATGCGGGAAGGGGGAGGGGTATTCACCCGCCGCAATTAAGCCTGCAAAATGCGCCACATCGGCAAGCACATAAGCGCCCACTTCGTCCGCAATTTCACGAATTTTTGCAAAATCAATGACGCGCGGGATCGCAGAGCCACCAGCAATGATCAGCTTGGGTTTATGCTCAACAGCCAATTCGCGCATTTGATCATAATCGATCAAGTTATCTTGTTTGCGCACACCGTATTGCACGGCGTTGAACCACTTACCCGATTGGTTTGGCGCCGCGCCGTGGGTCAAGTGACCGCCGGCATCAAGGCTCATACCCAAAATCGTCTCACCGGGTTTGACAAGCGCTTGGAACACGCCTTGGTTGGCTTGCGATCCTGAGTTCGGCTGAACATTGGCAAATTCGCAATCAAACAGCTCTTTGGCGCGTTCAATCGCGAGGTTTTCGGCGATATCAACATATTGGCAGCCGCCATAATAGCGGCGTCCTGGATAGCCTTCGGCGTACTTATTGGTCATTACGCTGCCTTGGGCTTCCATGACGGCGGCGGAGACGATGTTTTCGGATGCAATCAATTCGATTTCATTGCGTTGACGTCCCAATTCTTTGGTGATCGAGCCAAATAGCTCTGGATCGCGGTCAGAAAGAGATTGCGTAAAGAAACCTGAATCGGTGGAAGAGGCGCTCATAGTGTCAGACACTCCGGTCAAAGGGTTAACGTTGGGAATTTCCTATCGGAAACTTACAGGGTCGAAAAGGCTAGAATGCGACGCTGCGCTGAAATTGCGCGGCATCTCTGGCGCTTTGGTGAAATTTATGTTTGTTTCGTGTCATAGATAAGCCTTTAGGAAACTTTGCCAACCATGAGCGACAAAATAGCCTTTACTGCGGGACCGTCGGAGACTGCGCAAGATGCCCTAAACGCTATGATCAAACGATATGGTCAAACCCCTGTAGATCAGGCCGATGTGATTGTCGCGCTTGGTGGGGATGGATTCATGTTGCAAACTTTGCATCAAACCCAGCACCTTCCTGCGCCTGTTTATGGCATGAATCGCGGCACCGTAGGGTTTTTGATGAATTCCTTTAATGAACTTGATTTACCTGCGCGATTAGATGTCGCTGTCGAAGAGGTGATTAATCCCTTGTCAATGACGGCGACCTGTAAGGATGGAACTGTTCATGAGGCCTTGGCGATCAACGAAGTGTCCATGCTGCGCGCGGGTCCACAAGCGGCCCGTTTGCGTATAATAATTGACGACAAAATCCGCATGGAAGAATTGGTCTCTGATGGTGTTTTATTGGCCACACCTGCGGGATCTACGGCCTATAATTATTCCGCGCATGGACCCATTTTGCCGATTGGGGCAGGGGTCTTAGCATTGACCGCACTTAACGCCTATCGCCCGCGTCGATGGCGCGGGGCATTGTTGCACAAACATGCCAAAGTGCGCTTTGAGGTCTTGGAACCAGAAAAGCGCCCGATGATGGCGGATGCGGATAGTCGATCTTTTCCGGATGTGGTGGCGGTTGATATTTGCTCAAGCGACAGCATAGAGCATCGTATCCTGTTCGATCCTGAACATGGCCTCGAAGAACGGCTCATTCGCGAACAATTCGTCTAAGAAAAAGGCCCGCTCAATTTGGCGGGCCTCTTTAAATTATTGCGCATATCCGATTGTTTGAAGCGCCTCTTTGATTTCATCAAGAATCGCGGGATCATCAATCGTTGCTGGTAACTTAAACTCTGCACTATCGGCAATTTTAACCATCGTCGCGCGCAAGATTTTACCAGAGCGGGTTTTTGGCAAACGGTTCACGACCACGGCCAATTTAAAGGCCGCGACGGGACCAATTTGATCACGCATCATTTTTACGCATTCTTTGACGATCTCATCATGGGGACGATTGACGCCATTGGTCAGACACAAGAAACCAACGGGCATTTGCCCCTTGAGTTGATCGCTCACCCCGATCACGGCGCATTCTGCAACATCTGGATGATTGGCAAGCACTTCTTCCATCGCACCTGTCGAGAGACGGTGACCTGCAACGTTGATCACATCATCTGTGCGCGCCATGATATAGAGATAGCCATCCTCATCAATCATGCCTGCATCCCCTGTTTCATAGTAGCCTGGGAATGTGTTGAGGTAAGATTTTTTGAACCGCTCTTCTGCGTTCCAAAGTGTGGGTAATGTACCTGGCGGCAAAGGAAGCTTGATCGCAATGGCGCCCAACTCATTGGGTTTCATCTGATTGCCCCCTTCGTCCAAGATTTGCACGTCGTAGCCAGGCATCGCGACAGATGGGCTTCCGATTTTCACAGGAAGAGCCTCAATGCCCAGTGGATTGGCTGCAATGGCAAAGCCCGTTTCCGTTTGCCACCAGTGATCAATCACAGGAACGCCAAGCAAATCTTGGGCCCAGTGAATGGTGTCCGGATCCGCACGTTCCCCTGCTAGGTAAAGTGCCCGCAAACAAGAGAGATCGTATTCTTGTTTGAACTCGCCTTTGGGGTCTTCGCGTTTGATGGCACGAAAGGCTGTCGGGGCCGTAAAGAAACTGCGAACATTATGTTCGCTGATGACGCGCCAAAAGGTGCCTGCATCTGGCGTGCCGATGGGTTTGCCTTCAAAGACGATTGTTGTGTTTCCATGGATAAGGGGACCATAGCAAATATAGCTATGTCCAACGACCCAACCCACATCTGAGGCCGCCCAGAACACATCGCCTGGATCCACGTTATAGATGTTTTTCATGGTCCAATTGAGCGCAACCAAATGGCCCGCCGTGGCACGGACAACGCCTTTGGGCGCGCCTGTTGTGCCTGAGGTATAGAGGATATAAGCAGGGTGATCCCCTGACACAGGAACACAGTCCGCAGGGGTGACGCCCTCTTGGACAGCGGCCCAGTCATAGTCGCGGCCCTCAATCAAATCGGCCTCACATTGGGGACGCTGAAGGATAAAGACGCTGTCTGGTTTGTGATCTGAGAGCTCAATTGCCCCATCGATGAGGGGTTTATATTGCACCACGCGATTGGGTTCTAATCCACAAGAGGCCGCCAAAATCATTTTAGGTTTGGCATCATCAATGCGAACCGCCAATTCGTTTGAGGCAAAACCGCCAAACACAACCGAATGGATCGCACCAATCCGCGCACAGGCCAACATAGCAACCAAAGCTTCGGGAACCATCGGCATATAGATGATGACGCGATCCCCTTTGATGATGCCTTTCGACGCCATTGCCCCCGCCAAAAGCGCGACTTTATCCTTGAGCTCAGCATAGCTGATTTTGGATTTCGTGTCGGTGATTGGGCTGTCATAGATGATTGCTGTTTGATCGCCTTTTCCAGCGTCAACATGGCGGTCCACGGCGTTATAACAGGTGTTCACCTCAGCATCTGTGTACCACTCATAAAGCGGTGCATTGGTGTCATTTAAGGCCTTGCTCGGGGCTTTGACCCAATCAATGGACTGTGCCGCATCCATCCAAAATCCTTCAGGATCTTGTTGCCACTGTTTGTAAATTTCTGAATACCCCATGAAGAGCCCTCCTTCGTCACACGTTTTAGGCGGTTAAACCTTGATTACGACGCTAGGGCAAGTGGTTTGGCTGCGCTTGTCTGTCGCTGTTGTCGCTAACATGCTGTGAGAACAGGGATGACGAATACCCAATGACCTGATTTCGCCCATTTGCCTTGGCGTGATAGAGCGCACGATCCGCATCATTGAGTAAATTGCTCGGCGTGTCCTGTTCTTGATCAATCACAAGGGATCGAAGCCCTAAACTGGCTGTGACAGGGTGATGAATGTCGGGTAAATCCGTATCAGAAATGACGCGGCATAACCGGTCTGCTAAGGTTTTCGCCACACTTGGGGGGGTGTCAACCAGTAATATCATGAACTCTTCGCCGCCGATGCGGGCAATCATGTCTGAGGCGCGGATGGCGTTTTTGAGGCGATTGGCAACGGTGGTCAAAACAATGTCGCCCGTATTGTGTCCATAGGTGTCGTTGATGATTTTGAAATGATCCAAATCCACTAAAATTACGGCGAGATCAGCCTGTTTTGAACGCGCATTTTCAACACAATGCACGAGGTGGGTCATGGCGTAACGACGATTGAATAACCCTGTTAGAGGATCGCTGAGGGCTGCGTCCAATCCCGCTTTGACCGTTTGGCGTAGGCGTTCGTTCGTTTCTTTGTGACGGATTTGCGTGTGAATACGGTGTTCGATTTCCTCAGAGATATACCCATCAAGAAGCACATCATTCGCCCCTAAATCCAAGGCATCCATTGTGGATTGATGGCTGTCGGAGGGGGCCGCAACCAGAATTGCGCTATGGCGCGTCTCGCGATTGGCACGCATTTCCAAGATTAGGTTTATCGATTGGCGCGCCGTAGCCTGCGACAAGGCCAAAACAAAGCAGTCGCGTTTCATTAATGCCTCGCCCAAGTCGTGAAATTCTTCAGGGGTCAGCCAATCAAACGACATGGCTTTTATCGCGGCAAGCTTGCTCTCTAATGGGTTTTGATCGCGGGGTGTGTCCGAAATCACAACACATTTTTGACGACGCGCAAACCCGCTAGGCGCCTCATTAAAGCCCAAAACTCGATTGGTGTCCTCTCTGAGCTCCAATTCTTTGGTGGAATGGGTCATCCGTAACAGGGACCGCAATTTGGCCAAGAGCGTCTTTTCCCCAACAGGTTTCGCCATGACATCATCCGCCCCTGCTTTGAGTAACGCCAAGCGATCAAAGTCAATGTCCGTGTCATAGATTGCGATGATGGGAAGACGCTGCAACATCGTATCACATTTTATGCGATCAATTTCGATATGGTCTTGCGCCCCAAGGATAATGAGATCCCAGTGTAAATTTCCATATTCCGCATGCAATTCATCCAAACAGGACACGCTTGTGACGCGGTAATGCGCTTTGCGAAGTTTGAACCCAAAGGTTATTCGATTTGTCGCAAGCGGATCGATGAGCAAAATTTTGGCGGACATGATCAGACCATTTCAAGAAAATTTTAATTTAGTTTGTGTCAATTTTCACTAATTGGGTTAATAAACCCTTGAGAAGCGAAGGAACGATCTATGACCTCCGAATTTGCGGAAACTTATGCCCTTACAATTTTGTCTTGGTTGGTTGGTAACGAAGACCTCCTGCCGATCTTTTTAGGGGCAACAGGGGCAAGCGGGGACGATCTTCGTGAAAATGCCAATGCGCCTGAATTTTTGGGGGCTGTATTGGATTTTGTTTTAATGGATGATCAATGGGTCATTTCAGCAACGGATGCGACAGGGTTGAACCCTGAACTGATGTCACGTGCGCGTCAAATGCTCCCTGGTGGCGAACAAGTGAATTGGACCTAGAGGTATGAAAATAAAGGGATTATTATTCGACAAAGACGGAACTTTGTTTGATTATCAAACGACATGGAATTCATGGACGCGCGATGTCATTCGGGATTTATCCAAGGGCGATCCTTCCCTTGCCCAAGCAATCGCGGATGCCGTTGATTTCGATTTGCAAAAGGGTGAGGTGCGCACAACAAGCCCCCTGATTGCGGGCACAAACAGAGAGGCGAGCGAGCTGTTTAGTGCGGCATTAGACAATGCGGACGTTGACGAGGTTGAAGCCTATATAACCACAAAAGCATTAAGTGCCGATTTGTCCGAAGTCCTCCCCCTTCGTGCCTATTTCGACGATCTCAAGGCCCAAGGAATCGCCATCGGTGTGATGACCAACGACAGCGAACAAGGGGCCAAGGCGCATCTATCAAGTGTGGATGCCTATGACATTTTGGATTTTGTCGCAGGCTTTGACAGTGGCTATGGCGCGAAACCTGAGCCGGGGCCATTGCTGGCCTTTGCCAAAGCGATGAACCTTGATCCCGCGGAGTGCGCAATGGTCGGAGATAGCACGCATGATTTGATCGCAGGTCAGCGCGCGGGAATGAAGACAATCGGTGTTTTGACGGGCCTCGCACAGCGCGCAGAACTGGCGCCATATGCGAGTGTTGTCTTGCAAGACATCAGTGAAATTCCATCATGGCTCGCCTAAATCTGGGTGAAAAAATTTAAAAACGACGGATTGCGTCGGTAATCGACAGGATGACCCTGCTCACCTTTGTGTTTGTTAGAGGCAACACAAAGGAGATTTTCATGTCTGATACTGCACCAAAACGCAGACGCGGCGGCGGTCGGTCGGGGAATGCAACGCGCAGAGGCGGGGCCGTTATCGAGCAAATGCCATGGCGGCTGCCGGTCAATGTTGATCGACCGACAGAACCTTTGACCCAAGAAGGCGTTCTTGCCATCCATGATGGCGCCATGCGGATTTTGGAAGAAGTCGGTATTGAATTTCTCAATCACGAAGCGCTTGAAATCCTGCGCAAAGCGGGATGTACGATTAACGGTGAAAACGTCCGAATGGGCCGTGATTTCGTTATGGAATGGATCGCCAAAGCCCCAAGCCAGTGGACCCTTACACCGCGCAACCTTGATCGGGAATTGACGATTGGCGGCAATTATATGTTGTTCGGCAATGTGTCCTCTCCGCCGAACTATTGGGATATGGAGTTGGGCAAAAAGCTGCCTGGCACACGTGAGATGTGCAAAAACTTTCTCAAGCTGAGCCAGTATTTTAACTGTATCCACTTTGTGGGTGGCTATCCTGTTGAGCCTGTCGATGTGCATGCCTCTGTGCGCCACTTGGATGTTCTTTATGACAAGCTCACGCTGACGGACAAAGTTGCGCATGCCTATTCCTTGGGCAAAGAGCGGGTCGAGGACGTGATGGAAATGGTGCGAATTGCCGGTGGTCTGAGCCACGAAGAATTCGAAGAAAAGCCGCGGATGTATACCAACATCAATTCTACCTCACCTCTGAAACATGACATTCCAATGTTGGATGGCTGGATGCGTCTTGCGCGTCGCAATCAAGGGTTGGTGGTCACGCCCTTTACCTTGGCGGGGGCAATGGCTCCGGTGACGATGGCGGGTGCGGTTGCGCAATCTTTAGCCGAGGCTTTGTGTGCGGTTGTTTTGGCACAAATCATTCGCCCTGGCGCGGCTTGCGCAATTGGGACATTTACCTCGAATGTGGACATGAAATCGGGCGCGCCTGCCTTTGGAACGCCTGAATATATGCGGGCGACACAAATGACGGGTCAGTTGGCGCGGTTTTATGGATTGCCGATGCGCTCGTCTGGGGTCTGTGCGGCCAATGTGCCTGATGGTCAGGCGATGTGGGAAACGTCCAATAGCCTTTGGGCGGCGGTCCAATCCGGGACGAATATGGTGTATCACGCTGCAGGTTGGCTAGAAGGCGGATTGATTGCGAGCCCTGAAAAATTTGTGATGGACTGCGAAGTCTTGCAACAGATTCAGCGATATATGGAGCCTGCAACATTTGCCACAACTCCAGATGACATTGCATTGGATGCGATTAAATCGGTGGGCAATGATGGGCATTTCTTTGGGATACAGCATACTCAAGATCGCTATACGACCGCCTTTTATCAACCTTTCTTGTCGGATTGGAAAAACTACGAAGGCTGGGAAGTGGCCGGTGGCGTATGGACCCCAGAGCGCGCGCATAACATTTACAAGCGTATCATCGAAGAGTTTGAAGCGCCCCCAATGGACGAGTCTATTAGAGAAGAGTTGGCTGAGTTTGTTGAGCGCCGCAAGTCCGAAGGTGGCGCGCCCACTGATTTCTAAATTTCCTAAGGTAGTTTAGAAATTTGAAAGAAATTTGGTGTCTTTTGACCTTTGATCGAAAGGCACCAAGAATGCACGGACTTGTCAATAAATCGATAGAATCCTTTGTGACCGACACATATGGACCTGACCTGTGGCGTCAGGTCTGTGATGATCTGGGAACCCCGGGTCTGAGTTTTGAGCCACTCTTGCACTATGACGATACACAAACGCATGACCTCATTGCATCTGTGGCTGCTTCTTTGGGCAAACCCCATCAAGAGGTGTTAGAAGATGTGGGAACCTATTTGGTCTCGCATCAAAATACACAAGCCATTCGCCGCTTGCTTCGGTTTTGTGGGGCGACGTTTTATGACTTTGTTTTGTCACTGGACACGTTACGCGACAGGGCCCGTTTGGCGGTCGATGATTTGGATTTGCCCCGTCTTGATGTGGCGTCAATGAACGAGGGGACCATTATTTTAAAGGTGCAACCAATTTGGTCTGGATTTTCAGATGTTTTGGTCGGGCTCATTCGCGCGATGGCCGATGATTACGGGGCCTTGGTGTTCATTCAACGCGATTTCGTGCCACAAGGTTGGGATCGCATCGAAGTTATTTTAATACAACATGATTTTGGAAGTGGTAATAGTTTTGACCTATCAGTCTCGGCAACCTCCTAAGGCTCAGCCCTTCGATATTCTTTGCCCCAATCACATAATGTTAGACGCCGATGGTCTGATCCTAGGAGCTGGTCCAAATGTGCATAAATTCTTTGATCCAAAACCCGCAACGCCGATCTTCAACCATCTCAAAGTGAGCCGTCCGAAACATGTTGAGGATCCAAAAACAGATATTCGTGGTGTAATGGCTGATATGGGGGGGGATAAATACGTATTGAATTTTAGTATTGGAATTGGTCTAGAGCGCGCCGTTCAGGTTTATGGCCTCAGTGAACAACATTTTGCAGCCACGGATTTGGCAATTGAAATGTTGTACCTGCTAGAGGCTAAGAAAGCGGTCACAGAGGCGAATATGACCTTTAATCGCAAATTATATGGCGCAAAAATAGCGGCAGAAGAACAGGCGTTAACCGATACCTTGACAGGGCTCAAGAATAGGCGGGCATTGAACAATGCGTTGCACACCTTGCTGTCAAAGGGGCAACATTTTTCAGTGGTGCAGATGGATTTGGATTTTTTCAAATCGGTAAATGACACCTATGGCCATGCCGCCGGGGATCATGTTTTGAAAACTGTTGGTGATATCTTGCGCCGTCATTTGCGAGATCAAGATGTCATTGTTCGCTTGGGTGGGGACGAGTTTGTTCTAATATTTGCAGGTTTGACCGATGGGACTGCGGTTCAGGATCTATGTTTGCGGATCATCAAAGCTATAGAAGTGCCCATCCCGTTTGAGGATCATATGTGCCGCATTAGCTGTAGCATGGGCATCTTTCCTGTGTTCGGGTCCTATGTTGATCCGAGGGATATTTTGTTGAATGCGGATGTGGCCTTGTATCAAGCCAAGCATGACGGGCGCGGGCGTTGTCACATATTCGAGCCGAGCAAGATCAGCGACCGGTAAAGACGACATCCACGTTGCCCAAGGTTCCTTTAACGTAGTGCATTCCCGCGATTTCTGCAGGGGTATTTGTCGCCTCATCAAATCCAAAAAAGGCACCGCGGCTTGTGCCATCGAGCGTATCACCAATGACGTCGACACTGGCATTGTCTTTTTCAAACGACACAACACCGCCTGAAAAACTCGCGTCCGTTCCGCTCATTTGAGAAATATGGATCGTATCAGCGGGAATAGCGTCACTGCTCAGGGACGTGTTGTTAATGGTAAAATCGTATAAGGTAGCATCAACCTCGTAACCCGAGCTCGTAAACGTGGCTTGGACGGATGACGTGCCATTTAACATCTCATAAGCCCCATGCAGATCAGTGAGCAGAGCATGTGCCTCACCATAATAGGTTGCTGTCCGCGAGGTTGGAATGTCATGGTCGCTTGTTTGTACACCGACGAGGGCATAACCAGTATGGGATGCGGTGTCGGCCGTAAAGCTGAACTCTTGTGTGGATGCCAAGTATTCATAGTTTCCGTTCAGCAAGGTGCTGAGCTTAACACCGTCGAGTATCGTCGTGGCGGTCCCCCCGACAGTGACATTCGTGGTATCTGAAGACTTCGTCACATCAGCAAGGTTAATGTAGGAGGTGCCCGTTGCATCTTGTAACCCAGAAACGAGGGCGATGACGTTGCTGTTCTCATCTGTCGCATCGAGCAAGCTGAGGTAAACGGTTGGCTCTGGTGTTGGCTCAGGCTCTGTCGGAGTGGGATTGTTTGGCGATGACGGCGACGGAGATTGAACAACCTCTACATCAGTAGTGCCGCCACAACCCATAACGACAGACATTAAAACCAAGCACAAAATAAATCGCATAAAACTCTCATCCTTACCTAACCTAAAGTATAGCGCCATGAGCATTGCTTGCAAGAACCTTGGAAAAGCCCCTAAATTACCCGCTATTTATCGCGCATTTCGTGCTGACATTCACTTAACATGAATTGAAACCCCAAAATTTTAAGTGAAATAAACTGGAAATTCACGAATTCGCCGCAAAATGTCGGCTATTGGTGAATGCCCGCTGTCTTTGCTGAGGAACAGCGAATATCCCATCATTACTGCGAGACATACCACGAGTTAACGAGTCGCTTTTATGAGTAGGGTATGCATCGCAATGATGTGTGGTAACGAGTGTGACTGTTTGTCAACGTAATGAGTGTCTGGTTAGCGTCGTAATGATTTCTCGGGTGTGGGTGTCAGGTCAGAGATGACTTGGCACCTTTGTTTTTGGTGAAAGCCCCTTAAGTGAGGGCCTGAAGCAGTCAACACAGACGATTTAATTGAGTGCTTTAAATACCAGATAACTGTGCTAGAAAACCGTCATGCAGTTATCTAAATTTTCCGATTATGCGCTTCGAACCTTGATGCATCTCGCTGCCGCTCAAGACGGTCGAATGACGACCCGACAAATTGCCGAGATTCATGATGCAAAGTACAATCATTTTGCCAAAGTAACCCAGTGGCTTGTTCGTGAGGGCTACGTGTCGTCCCTAAGAGGGCGCACTGGTGGATTGTGTTTGGCGATGCCGATTGAAGACATCCGTATCGGACCAATTTTGCGCGATCTAGAAAGCGCCTCGCCATTGGTCGATTGCTTGAGCCCAGATGGGGGGACCTGTCGCTTGGCACCGTCTTGTGGATTGACCTCCGCCCTACGCATCGCACAAGAGGCTTTTTTTGATGCGCTTGACCAGACGACGCTTGCGCAATTGGTTCAAGGGAATGGGCAAATGGCTAAGCTATTGCTCAGCTTGAATCAGGAATAGGGTTTTCAGGAACGTCACCAAGACAGGTAAAGTCCTTACAACAAGGGCTCGCTATCTATACTAAATGTCGGAAGAAAATGGCATCCCGTAGGGGAATCGAACCCCTCTTTCCAGGTTGAAAACCTGGCGTCCTAACCGATAGACGAACGGGACACTGTGTGTCTGTGAGGCGCTGTTTAGGCAAAGCGCGCGGTCTGTGCAAGAGGTAAAATTCACAAAATGCAAAGTTTTTTCAAAACTCTGTACTTTTCTCAGCGCGGGTCAATTTCGCCGTTTATTTTAAGCTTACGCCCAAGCCGCATCATCTAAACGGAGTTGCACAGATTGGCGTCCGTTCCAAACATTCAGGTCCAACTTGCCGGCAAGATGGACACGGCGGCCGCCATGATTTTCCAACGCCGCTCCCAACTCAGAATCAAATGCCCCGAATGCAATTGCATCGAGCGAATTTCCCAAGGCATCACCAAAGCGTAATTTGAGATGCGTCTCCCCAACACGTTTTGCAAAGCTAATCGCAACATCGCTAAAGACATATCTAGGCGCAGCAGCACCAGCGCCAAAGGGACCAGCGCTTTCGATTTGGGACAAAAGCTCGACTGTTGCAGCGCTGGGCATAAGGAGCCCATCGACTTTTAAATCTGCAGGGCCCATCAAATGCGTGCCTTGCTTTTCCATCAATTCAGTCAAACGCGCCATGGCCGGTTCAAGCATATCACGCGTGAGGCTCAAACCAGCGGCCATCTTGTGACCGCCGCCTTTGGTGAGCAAGCCCTCTTGCACCAGTTTTTGCACCTGAGCGCCAAGGTCAATGCCGCTCACCGATCTCCCTGATCCTTTGCCCTCATCCCCGTCGAGGCCGATGACAATAGCGGGCCTGTTGGTAGCCTCTTTGAGACGCGAGGCGACAATGCCGACCACACCGGGATGCCATCCTTCACCAGCGGCCCAGACCAAGCCGCCCTCTAACCCGCGCTCTTGGGCTTGTTCCATCGCCAAGAGGCGCACTTGGTTTTCAACTTCGCGTCGCTCTTTGTTGAGCTGATCGAGCTTGTCGGCCATAGCTTGGGCTTCGTGCGGAGATGTGCTTGCCAAAAGGCGCGCGCCCAAATCGGCTTGGCCAATGCGTCCACCGGCATTGATCCGTGGACCCAGTAGGAAACCAAGGTGATAGCTATTAGGGGCCGTATTCATGCCCGCACAATCAGCAAGCGCCACAAGCCCGATACGGTCCCGCCGCGCCATGACCTTGAGCCCTGTGCGCACAAAGGCGCGGTTCACACCAATCAAAGGGGCCACATCCGCAACTGTGCCAAGCGCCACCAAATCCAAGAGCGCCATAAGATCGGGGCTCGGGATATTGAGATCGCGTAAGTGGCGACGACAGGCAACTTGGGTCAAAAAGACTACACCTGCGGCGCAGAGATGGGCGAGATCGCCTGTTTCATCTTGGCGATTGGGATTGACCACGGCCACACAATCAGGAAGCGTTTCGCCCCCCAAGTGGTGATCCAAAACAATCACATCCGTGCCTTTGGCCGCCGCTATGGGGCCATGGCTCAGCGTGCCACAATCGACGCAAATAATCAGATCATGATCCCGCGCAAGCATCGACATCGCCTCGTCATTGGGGCCGTAGCCTTCGTCAATGCGGTCGGGAATATAAAGCGTGGGCTCAATGTTGAAATGCCGATACCAGCTCATCCAAAGCGCGGCAGAGGTGCCGCCATCGACGTCATAATCTGCGAAAATGGCGACGCGCTCTTTGCTTTGAACCGATTGAACGATGCGCGCGCTGGCGCGGTCCATGTCCTTGAGGGTTCGGGGATCGGGCAGGAGGTCTTGTAACTTGGGATCGAGGTAGCGTTCGGCATCCTCAGCAGTGACGCCAAGACGGGCAAGCGTGGCACATAGCGCCATCGCTAGCCCCGTTTGCTGGGCCATTGCTTCGGAGCGGCGGCGCACATCCTCAGTTGGGCCAATCCATTTGCGCCCACTGAGAGAGGATGTAACGCCTAAGAACTCCACGACTTAGTTTGTTGGGTTGCGATAGGTCATGCGCCGCACGGACCCTGTTTTTGACCGCATGAGAATTGTCTCTGTTGTCAAATAGCCAACTTCGCGTTTGATCTCAGGTAAAAGCGATCCGCCTGTCACGCCTGTGGCGGCAAAGATCACATCTTGGGTGACCATGTCGTCGCGTGTGTAGATACGATCGAAATCTGTGATCCCTGTGCGGGTTGCCCGTGCTTTTTCGTCGTCATTCCGAAAGACGAGACGGCCGTAAATCTGACCACCCATGCATTTAAGCGCGGCTGCGGCCAATACACCCTCGGGTGCGCCGCCTGTGCCCATATACATATCGATCCCAGTGATCGCAGGTTCAGCGCAGTGCATGACCCCTGCAACGTCACCGTCTGTGATCAAGCGAATGGCTGCGCCCGTTGCGCGGACTTCGTCAATCATGGGCTGATGACGGGGGCGTTCCAAGATACACACAGTGATATCTTTTGGGGCGCATCCCTTTGCTTTGGCCAAGGCTTCGACACGTTCGGTCGGTGTCATGTCCAATGTCACTGTATCGGGGGCAAAGCCTGGTCCAATGGCCAATTTTTCCATATAGGTATCAGGGGCATGCAACATGGAACCGCGTGGGCCCATAGCAATCACGGTCAAGGCATTTGGCATGTCCTTCGCGGTGAGCGTTGTGCCCTCAAGCGGATCAAGCGCGATATCAACGCCAGGTCCGTTGCCTGTGCCGACTTCTTCGCCAATAAAGAGCATGGGCGCTTCGTCACGCTCGCCTTCGCCGATGACAACGACACCTGCGATGTCCAATTTATTCAACTGCTCGCGCATCGCGTTCACGGCCGCTTGATCGGCTGCTTTTTCATCACCACGACCAATCAAATCTGCTGACGCAATCGCGGCCGCCTCTGAAACACGGGCCAACCCGAGGGACAACATGCGATCGTTAAAATCTACTTTGGGTGCGGACATCAATTTATTTCCTTATTATATGTCTTTTTAAACAGTTTCGATGCGAAGGGCCACAGACGTGCCAGTGACAACGCCGGTTCCTTCAATTTCTTGTAAAGCGGCGTCAAGCTCTTGGCGTGCTGTTTTATGGGTCACGATGATGACCTGCGCATAATCCCCTTGGGCGTCATGTTGGCTCATGCGGTCAATGGAGACGCCGCAATTCCCTAGGGCCGTTGCGACCTTCGCCAAAGAGCCCGGTTTATCCATCAAGCTGAGGCGGATGTAGAAGGGGGCAGGTGTCTGTGATTGCGCCGCTGTGATACGTTCCAATGTCTCTGCAGGTTGGCCGAATGTGCTCAGGCGGATCCCGCGGGCAATGTCTAAGATGTCAGAGAGCACAGCACTTGCTGTTGGGCCTTCGCCTGCACCAGCACCGCGAAGGACGATTTGCCCGACGTTGTCACCTTCGAGGACAACCATATTGGTGCCGCCTTCGAGCTGACCGAGAGGAGAATGTTCAGGGACCAAGCAGGGTGTCATGCGTTGTTCCAATCCGCGACCCGTTTTCTGAGCCACGCCGAGCAATTTAATGCGATACCCCATTTCGGCGGCAAGGGTGATATCTTCAATAGAAATCTCTCCAATGCCTTCCAAGGCAACAGAGTTAAAATCGACCTGTGTTCCAAAGGCGATCGAGGACAACAAGGACAGCTTGTGACCTGCATCAATACCGCCTACGTCCAAGTTTGGATCGGCCTCAAGGTATCCCAAAGCATCAGCTTCGGCAAAGACCTCATCATAGGCAAGGCCAGAGGACTGCATCCGTGTGAGGATATAGTTACATGTGCCGTTCATAACACCCATGACACGGGTGATTTCATTGCCCGCCAAACCCTCAGTCAAGGATTTGATCACAGGAATGCCCCCTGCAACCGCCGCCTCAAAGCGAATGACATTGCCGTTTGCTTCGGCTGTTGTGGCGAGGTCATGACCGTAATGGGCAAGCAAGGCTTTGTTTGCGGTCACGACATCTTTGCCAGCGGCAAGCGCAGCTTCTGTTGCGTCTTTGGCTGGACCCTCATGTCCGCCCATGAGTTCAACAAAGACGTCCACATCATCGCGGGTGGCAAGTGCGACTGGATCGTCTTCCCATGCATAATCAGAGAGGTTCACGCCGCGATCTTTGGATTTTGATCTCGCGGATACGGCCGTAATTACGATTGGACGACCTGTGCGGAGCTCCAACAAATTGGCCTTTTGGCGAATGATTTTGACAACGCCAACTCCGACTGTTCCCAGTCCCGCAATTCCAAGGCGCAAGGGTTCAGTCATGTTAGGATCCTCCAAATTAGTCTCATCGCGTGGTTTATTCCAAAGGCGATGTACCGACTAAAGAGATGCGGTGCAACGGGGGAAGTCAGGAATTGCAGCTTTTTACCCCATTATTCGGGGGCTTTTCTTGCGACTGTGCTTGCGTTATCGGTAACATATGGCACGTACATCTGGGTCTTCTTTTGAAACGACGGCGTCCAAGGTTTGGACTGAGGCCGCACGACTGTTTGCCCAGAAGGGGTATGCAGCCGTTTCCATGCGCGAAATCGCCCAAGCGGTTGGGGTTCAGGCTGGCGCGCTCTATACCTATACACCCGACAAACAAAGCCTGTTATTTGCTTTGTTAGAGCGGCATATGAGCGAGCTGTTGGCGCAATGCCCAGAGTTTGAGGCGCAGGGGGATGCCACAGATCAGCTTTGTGATTTTGTGGGGTTTCACATTGATTTCCACTTAGCGCGCCGTGATTTGGTGTTTTTATCCTATATGGAATTGCGCAATTTAGAGGAGGGTAATTTCGTCAAAATTGAAGCCCTCCGCCACCGCTACGAAGCGCAATTGCGGGGCATTTTGGATCGTGGAAAGTCAGGCGGGCAGTTTCATATTCAAAGTGCCAAAGTCACGAGTTTTGCGATTATTGGCATGATGAAAGAGCTATCGACGTGGTATCGAACCAGCGGTGAATTAAGCGCGACTGAGATCAAGGAGATGTACCTTGGGTTGGTCGCTAAAATGGTAGGGATTTGAATGAAAATGGAAACTGAACGGTTGGTAATCACATCTTGGCATGCGGCCAATGATGATGACCTCGCCGCGCTTTTTGAACCAGAGGTCGTGGCGGCTTTGCCTCCGAATTATACAGGCGTCACTGCACCACGGGCCTTTTTACAGGACCGCGAAGAGGAGGCGACACTTTATGGTATCTGGCATCTTCAGCGCTGTATCGGGCTTACCTTTGTCTTTGAAGACGGCACAGAGGGGCGGATTGGGTATCTTTTGCGGAAATCCGCTTGGGGGCAGGGGTTTGGTAAAGAGGTGGTCGCGGCTCTTGTGGCCCACCTCAAAGAGGGCCCCATGACAACCCTCTATGCAGGGGTTGAAGCCGATAATATTGGATCGATTAAAGTCTTGGAATATTCTGGGTTCAAAGAAATCCCAAGCGATCAAGAGGGTCTAAAAAGCTATCGCCTGACATTGTGATATAAGGGCGGGACTTCACCCGCCCTCAACGGTTAATGCGCTGGTTTGATGAAGGTGCCGTTTTGCAAATCCTTCATCGCTTGGCGCAGCTCAGCTTGTGTATTCATCACAATAGGGCCGTGCCATGCGACGGGCTCTTGGATCGGTGCCCCAGAGATGAGCAAGAAGCGAATGCCTTCCTCGCCTGCTTGAACAGTGACTTCTTCGCCTGTGCCAAACTTGATCAAAGTGCGGTTGCCCGACATGTCGCGGATGTTATATTCTTCACCGCCGACCTCTTTTTCCAAGAGCACACCAGTCGGATCAGAGGCATCTGCGAACGCACCAGCCCCCTCAAACACATAAGCGAAAGCACGGCGGTAGGTGTCGATTTTGAACGTCTTTTTCACACCCGCGGGCACAAAAATATCAAGGTATTGAGGATCAGCGGCGATGCCATCGACTGGACCACTCTTGCCCCAGAAATTTCCGACAATCACTTTGACCTTGGTGCCGTCATCATCTTCGATCAAGGGGATTTCCTTGCTTTCGACGTCTTGATACCGCGGTGCTGTCATTTTCAATTCGGACGGCAAATTCGCCCAAAGCTGAAAGCCATGCATTTGGCCGTTGATGTTCCCCTTGGGCATTTCTTGGTGCAAAATACCTGAACCAGCCGTCATCCATTGAACGTCTCCTGCGCCCAAGGTCCCTGTGTTGCCAAGGCTGTCACCATGATCCACGGTTCCAGACAACACATAGGTGATTGTTTCGATACCGCGATGGGGGTGCCACGGAAATCCGCGCATGAAATCCGCCGGATTTTCATTGCGAAAATCGTCAAAGAGTAGAAAGGGATCAAGCTCACTTGGATCTTGAAATCCGAATGCACGATGGAGGTGAACGCCTGCGCCTTCCATTGTTGGTTTGGCGTCGCGTTTCTCTAATATAGGCCGAATGGACATAGTGGTTTCTCCTTTGTCTGTGTCAGAGATAGAGCGCCGCAGTGTGTGCAACAAGGGTAACTTCTGTTTGTCTGTGATCAGGGTCCATGCATTTTTGCACAGGTCATAAAATGTCGGTTTTAGCAGGTTTAGAAATCCTCAATTTGTCAGTCTGAGAAAAACCACAGGGAGAATCAAATGAAGGTTGGATTTATTGGACTGGGAAATGTCGGCGGCAAACTTTCCGGGAGCTTGTTGCGCAATGGGGTGGACCTCTATGTGTATGACTTGAACGCAGAGTTCGTTGCGAAATTTGTAGAGAAGGGCGCGAAGGATGGTCAAAATCCAGCGCAACTGATGGAGACTTGTGATGTCGTAATTACATGTTTGCCAAGCCCCGCCGCCTCAGACGCCGTGTTGCAAGAGATGTTGCCCAATGTGCGCGATGGCAAAGTGTGGCTAGAGATGTCCACGACCGATGAAGCCGAGGTTAAACGGCTTAGCTCAATGGTAGTTGCCGCAGGTGGGCGTGCCGTAGATTGCCCCGTGTCAGGCGGCTGCCATCGTGCGGATACGGGAAACATCAGCATTTTCGCAGGATGTGATCGCGAGACATTCGAAACAGTGCTTCCTTTGTTGACGACAATGGGACGTCGAGTTTTGCACACTGGGCCAATTGGATCCGCGAGCATTTTAAAAGTCATCACAAACTATTTGGCGACGGCAAATCTTGTCTCTTGCACAGAGGCGTTGACGGTTGCAGCAGGGGCCGGCATGGACCTTGGCGTGGCCTATGAGGCGATCAAGATTTCGTCGGGGACGTCATTCGTCCATGAAACAGAAAGCCAAGTGATCCTAAACGGAAGCCGCGACATTTCTTTTACAATGGATTTGGTGGCCAAGGACATCGGGCTATTCCAGCAAGTCGCGGATCGCGCAAATGTTCCGTTGGAATTGAACCCGCTGTTGATTTCCATCTTCCAAGACGGCATAGACCGTTATGGCGCGCGCGAGCAATCGGACAATATTATTCGCCGACTCGAAGATGCCACTGGTTTGGATATCACAGCGCCCGGGTTTCCAGCGGAAATGGTCGATGATGAACCCGAAGAGCCGGGTTATGAAATTCGCGTCGGTTAAATTCGAAAATATTTTTCTGGGTCAAAGTAATTTTATATTTTTGGTCCAGAAAATTTATAACTTTTTGATAGTTTTGTAACTATTTAGCATAGAATGTACTTTCTATGCTTATTTTTTTGGCAGATACCTAAGCTATCTGCGGCATTTTGTCGTTAGCCTGTTTGATCACTTAATGAGACAACCATCGGAGGTGCTCAATGTCACCGAGAAATGAACCAAGTTTCCGCGAGAGCGTGGATATGATGTTTAACCGTGCAGTTCGGTTAATCGATTTGCCACCTGGGCTTGAGGAAAAAATACGTGTGTGTAATGCGACTTACACTGTGCGTTTTGGTGTTCGTCTGCGCGGAGAAATTCAAACGTTTACGGGATATCGCTCTGTTCACTCAGAACATATGGAGCCCGTAAAAGGCGGTATTCGCTATGCAGACACCGTTAATCAGGACGAAGTTGAGGCGCTCGCGGCACTTATGACCTATAAATGTGCCTTGGTCGAAGCGCCATTTGGCGGATCAAAAGGCGGACTTTGCATTGATCCTCGCAAATACGACGAACATGAGCTTGAACTTATTACTCGTCGCTTTGCTTATGAATTGATCAAGCGCGATTTGATCAACCCAAGCCAAAACGTTCCTGCGCCAGATATGGGAACAGGTGAGCGTGAAATGGCATGGATTGCCGATCAATATGCGCGCATGAATACAACGGATATCAACTCTAAGGCCTGTGTCACAGGTAAGCCATTGAACGCAGGCGGTATTGCAGGCCGTGTCGAAGCGACAGGGCGTGGTGTTCAGTATGCGTTGCAAGAATATTTCCGCGATGCAAAAGATATCAAAGCGGCCAATATGTCTGGAACATTGGATGGCAAACGCATCGTGGTTCAAGGTTTGGGGAATGTTGGCTATCACGCTGCAAAATTCCTAAGCGAAGAAGACGGCTCTGTCATTACAGCGATCATCGAACGCGATGGTGCTTTGGTCAATGACAGTGGGTTAAATGTAGACGCGGTTCGTGAATGGATTGGCGCTAATGGGGGTGTTAAAGGCTTCCCTGATGCGACTTATGTTGAAAACGGTGCCTCAGTATTGGAAAAAGAATGTGATATTCTCATTCCTGCGGCCATGGAAGGTGTCATCAACCTTGAAAACGCAGCGCGCATTCAAACCAAATTGATCATTGAGGCCGCGAATGGTCCTGTGACAGCGGGCGCTGATGAAATCCTGAACGAAAAAGGCGTGGTGATTATCCCTGATATGTATGCCAACGCAGGCGGTGTGACCGTGTCCTATTTCGAATGGGTGAAAAACCTCAGCCACATCCGCTTTGGTCGTATGCAACGTCGCCAAGAAGAGGCGCGTAATGAATTGGTTGTGCGCGAATTAGAAAGCCTCTCTGATGCTTTGGGCGATGCATGGACGCCGTCCCATGGGTTCAAGCAAAAGTTCCTAAAAGGGGCGGGCGAACTGGAATTGGTGCGCTCTGGTCTGGATGACACAATGCGCGCCTCTTTCCAATCAATGCGCGAAGTTTGGCATGAGCGTTCCGATGTGAATGACCTTCGCACGGCAGCCTATTTGGTGTCGATCAACAAGGTTGCAGCAGCTTACAAAGCCAAAGGCCTCTGAGCTATTTCAAATTTTTACGAAAGCGCCCGTTTTTTGCGGGCGCTTTTATTTTGGCCCTGTTCTAGTCCAAGTCTCGCCATATTTCGACTTTACACCAAAGCAATCAGCAAACGATTCCTGAGGTGAAATCCCACTATGCGCTCTCCATATTCCAAATTCCCTTGGCTTAGAAAATTTGCGCGCGATGAAACCGGCAGCTATTCTGTCGAATTTGTCATCTGGTTTCCGCTTTTTGTGTTTCTGTTTGTCATCATGTTCGGCTTTTCCGTTGGGATGATTAGACAAACTATGATCCTGAATGAAATGAATCGCGTGGCGCGTGCTTATGCACTGGGCGCTATTGCCACGACGAATGAAGCAAAAGTTCAGATCGACGATTTTATCACAAGCCGTGCGCGATTGGATTATTCGTCTGAAAACTCGACTGTCATCTTGATTGACCAAAATGACATTGTTCAGGTGAATGTGGCGATTCCAATGCTGGCGCTCCTCCCAATTTTAGGGTTTGCAGATCGATTTGAAGCCGTTCGGCAATCAAACATCAGCATGTCCGCCTATTACCATGTGGAAAATCACTAACATGGGTCGCCTATTGAAATTCACCAAAGCGTTCTTAGCGGATCGTGAGGATGGGGGCTTTTCTGTCGCCGCCTTAGTCATGCTGCCCGTCTTCTTTTTGTTTATGGCCGCACCGATCAACGTGCTTAATGTGATGACTCACAAAGAACGGTATCAAGGATTTGTTGACACGCTTGCCTATACAGCGTTGCATGAGGCCTTCGATCAAGACAACTCTATTGCCGACGTGAAACAAAAGGTCTTGGACACCACAAGCAGTTTTGAAAATTCTGCTGATATGCTTGCTGCCATTACACCCCAAGACATCATCTTCGGTGTTTGGGATGAAGACACGCGGTCTTTCACACCCCAAAATAACAGTCGAAAAGCTGTCCGTATTGAGCTTGATTTTGCGAAGGTGAACAGCAACCCAATTAGCGACTTGTTCTATAGTTTCGTTGATAATCCTCAACGCGATTTGAAAGTGGTGAGCTATGCCACAACATATCGCCCGAATTGTTTTCGCAACGGTTTGATCGCTCTCAAAACCTTGGTCTTGAAAAATGACACGAATGTTGGCGAAGGGGTTTGTTTGCATGGCCTAACTAAGGTTGTCGTTTATAGCGGAGGCAGTTTTGCCGAAAATTCCGAGGTTGCTGTTTTAACCGAAGATCACCTTCAAGGAAGCTATGCGAGCAACCCAGGGCTTGAGGAAGCTGTGGAAACAGGACGCAAACATATCGCATTACTATCACAAATCGGCAATGTTTATAACGATTTGAATAGCCAAACCAAAACAGAGTTCACGCCCTCCTATATCACAACTGAAAAGGTATTGAAGCTTGGCCCTCGTGTTGTTCAGCCGCATCGCTTCACAGCAGGGCGCATCAATTATCGGCGTTGTAAAAACGGGCGTCGGATGAAATTTGAGCGCGGAAAGTATGAAAATTTTGTATTTATTTCGCCCAATTGCGCCTTTACCTTTGCGGGGGGTGTGACCCTAACCAATGTGATGATTGTGACACAAAACAATTGGGCGCAAAGCTTCTTTAGTTTTAACCGGCTTGCACTTGGGAAACAAAATGATTGTGCCGATGGAAACGGGGCTGTGTTGATGTCAAAGGGGGGGGCTTATCTGTCCGCGGGGCTCTTTGCCGTGGGCTCACAGATTATCTCAAACACCAAAATTTTTGTCGAAAGCGGCGGGTCCAAACGCAACGTGATCAAAGGGTCGAGTTTGCTGTCCAAGGGGGATATTGTCCTTGGCGCCAAAAACGACATAACGTCCTGTAAAAACGATGGCACCAACGAAATCTTAGAAGTCGACTATTTTAAGCTGGCGCATTAATTAGATGATTTTGTAAAAAACGTCATCAAGAGTCGCAATGCGACCTTGCTAAACCAGCCAAGACTTGCTTCATTCTCCCAAGCTTTTAAGGGAGATTGACATGCGCTTTTCCGCGCTTCGCGTTTTGAAAGAAGGTCTCACTGGTAACAAGGGTTGGACGTCGCATTGGCGCGATCCTGAACCAAAAGATGAATATGACATGGTCATCATTGGCGGTGGTGGGCATGGGCTTTCCACGGCTTATTATCTGGCCAAGAACCATGGCATGACCAATATCGCCGTTTTGGAAAAGGGATATATTGGCGGCGGCAACGTTGGGCGGAACACAACGATTGTGCGCGCAAATTATTTCCTGCAAGGCAACAGCGAGTTTTATTCCCATTCCCTTAAGCTTTGGGAAAACCTTGAAAATGATCTGAACTACAATGTGATGCATTCGCAGCGTGGCTTGATAAATTTGTTCCACTCAGATGGTCAGCGTGATGCCTTTGTGCGGCGTGGGAATTCTATGGTGAACCAAGGGGACGATGCTATTCTTCTGGACCGCGAAGGTGTGCGCAAGCACCTGCCGTATTTGGATTTCGACAATACACGCTTCCCAATCTATGGCGGCCTTTTACATCCACGCGGCGGCACAGCGCGCCATGATGCGGTGGCATGGGGCTATGCACGGGGCGCCGATCAACGCGGTGTTGATTTGGTTCAGAATTGCGAAGTCACAGGAATTGACATTGAAAACGGCAAAGTCCGCGGTGTGCAAACAACACGCGGCGCGATCAAAGCGAAAAAGGTTGGCATTGTGACCGCAGGCCGCTCTGGTCAAGTTGCGGCCATGGCGGGCATGCGGCTTCCGATTGAAAGCCATGTGTTGCAAGCTTTTGTGACCGAAGGGCTCAAACCCGTGATTGATCATGTGGTGAGCTTTGGCATGGGGCACTTCTACATTAGCCAATCTGACAAAGGCGGTTTGGTCTTCGGCGGTGATTTGGATTTCTATGCCTCTTATGCCTCACGCGGCAACCTGCCCATGAAGGAACACGTCATGGAAGCAGGAATGACCCTGATGCCGATGATTGGCAAATCCAAGGTGCTTCGCTCTTGGGGGGGCATCATGGATATGACGCCGGATGGCTCACCGATTATCGATAAAACGGACATTGACGGGCTCTATATCGACTGTGGCTGGTGCTATGGTGGTTTCAAGGCTGTTCCCGGATCGGGGTATAGTTTTGCCCATTTGATGGCTACGGATCGTCATCATGAACCTGCCGCCAAATTCCGTTTGGATCGGTTCCGCACGGGTCGTGGGTTAATGGATGAAGAGGGCAAAGGCTCTCAGCACAATTTGCATTAGGAGGGACGAGTATGCGTATTCCTTGTCCAATATGTGGCGATCGTGATCGTCGTGAATTTTACTATGTTGGGGATGCTGTGGCCGTGGATCGGCCTGCTCCTGATGCAGGGGTCGCGGCGTGGAACGACTACGTTCATCTGCGCGACAATCCCGCAGGCGAAACCAAAGACCTCTGGTATCATGAGGGGGGCTGTGGGTCTTGGTTGGTTGTGACGCGCAATACGGTCACGCATGAGGTTCTTGGGGCTCAGCTCGCGTCTAAACTGAAAGGGGCGGCATCATGAGACTTGCATCAAAAGGCATTCTTAACAGAGACAGCTCAGTCACCTTTCGCTTTGATGGCACGGACTATCGCGGCTACGAAGGCGACACAGTCGCCTCTGCACTCTTGGCAAACGATGTGCGCCTCATGGCGCGCTCGTTCAAATACCACCGCCCACGGGGCGTCTTGACCGCAGGAAGCGAAGAGCCCAATGCCATTATGACAGTGGGAACTGGCGCAAGCCAAGATCCCAACTTACGTGCAACAGTGCAGGAAATTCACAACGGCCTCGTCGTACGGAGCCAGAACAACTGGCCCTCCCTTAGCATTGATGCTTTGTCGGTGAATAACCTGCTCTCGCCTTTCTTGGGTGCAGGGTTCTATTACAAAACCTTTATGTGGCCCAAGGCGTTTTGGGAAAAACTCTATGAACCCGTCATTCGCCGCGCCGCTGGTTTAGGGGCGTTGAGCGAAGAGCATAATCCAGACAGATACGAACAGGCCTTTGCCTATTGCGATGTGCTGATCATCGGCGCTGGGCCCTCTGGGTTAATGTCGGCCTATGCGGCGGCGCAAGCGGGCTTGGATGTGATCCTCGCGGACGAAGATAGCATGATGGGCGGACGCCTGAATGCCGAAACCTATGAGGTGGATGGCAAGCCAGGACATATTTGGGCGGCGGATATGGTGCGAACCTTATCCGAGATGGACAATGTCCATCTCATGAACCGCACAACGGTCACAGGTGCCTATGATCAAGGCACCTATGGCGCGCTGGAACGGGTAAGCCATCATGTGTCCAACAAAAAAGATGCGCCTTTGGAATGTTTCTGGCGGATCGTTGCCAAACGCGCGATTTTGGCCGCAGGCGCGTTAGAACGCCCCATCGCGTTTCGCAATAACGATCGCCCAGGGATCATGACGGCAAGCGCTGTGCGGGCCTATGCCAATCGCTGGGGCGTTGCTCCTGCACAAAGCTTGGTGATTTTTGGCAACAACAACAACGCGTTGCGGACCGCTCAGGATTTGCAGGGCTCAGGCGTGCACATCGCGGCCTATGTCGATGCGCGCGATGATGTCAATTTGGTGGGTGATTTCCCAATCTTCACATCAGGGGCGATCACAAATACCACAGGACGATTGGGCGTCGAAAGCGTCACGATTGAACATGCAAGCGGCACCGATAAAATCACCACGCAAAGCGTTGCCATGTCAGGTGGGTGGAACCCCTCGGTTCACATGACGTGTCATATGAATGGACGCCCGACATGGAATGAGGACATCGCCTCCTTTGTTCCAACGCCGAATTCTATTCCGGGTCAGGTCGTCGTCGGCGCGGCGAATGGGCATATGTCGACCCAAGATTGCCTTGCCTCGGCTCTGAGTGTCACGGCATCGGTGATTGCGGACCTTGGTGGCAAAGCTATTGAGATCAGCACCCCGACTGCCGAAGAAGATGCCTATGGGCTAGAGCCGCTTTGGGCGGTTCCAGGCAAAGGGCGTGCTTGGCTTGATTTCCAAAACGATGTGACGGTTAAAGACGTAAAACAAGCCGCTCAAGAAAACTTCCGCTCTGTTGAGCATATGAAGCGCTACACGACCCAAGGCATGGCCACGGATCAGGGCAAGAATTCTAATGTCGCGGCCTTGGCGGTCTTGGCCGATGCGACGGGACGCGGTATTCCTGAAACGGGAACAACCACGTTCCGCCCGCCTTATTCACCGGTCTCCATTGCGGCAATGGGCGCCAGCGCGCAAGGCATCGGCTTTGCACCGCAACGCTTTACCACCTCGCATGATCTCAGCGTGGCACGCAGGGCACCGATGATCGAAGCCGGGCTCTGGTATCGTCCTAGCTATTTCCCCATTGAGGGCGAACGCCATTGGCGGCAATCCTGCGATAGAGAAGTCAATATGGTGCGCTCGACTGTTGGGGTCTGTGATGTCTCGACATTGGGCAAGATTGATATCCAAGGCCCAGATGCGGCCAAACTGTTGGATTTTGTCTATACCAACACATTCTCAACCCTCAAAGTTGGGCGTGTGCGTTATGGGTTGATGCTCAGAGAAGATGGGCATGTCATGGACGACGGCACCACGGCGCGCATGGGCGAGCAGCATTATGTCATGACCACCACAACCGCCGCAGCAGGCGAAGTCATGCGTCACCTCGATTTTGTGCATCAATGCTTGCATCCCGAATGGGACGTGAGCTTTGTTTCGGTCACAGAGCAATGGGCGCAATTTGCAGTGGCGGGACCGAAATCACGCGATTTGCTGAACGCTTTGGTGGATCAAGACATTACATCCGAGACATGGCCGTTCATGGGCTGTGGTGAGGTTGACATATTAGGTGTCAAAGGGCGCTTGTTCCGAATTTCATTTAGCGGCGAACACGCCTACGAAGTGGCGGTTCCCGCGCGCTTTGGGGAAAGCTTTTATGATCTCTTGGTCAACCGCGCCGAGGCATTAGAAGGCGGGCCATATGGCATGGAAGCTCTTAATGTGTTGCGCATTGAAAAGGGCCTAATTACCCATGCGGAAATCCACGGTCGCACGACGGCCTTTGATATCGGTATGGATAAAATGGTCAGCCGGAAAAAGGATTGCATCGGTCAAACCATGGCGGCGCGTGAGGGATTGATGGATCCAGATCGTGAACGTTTGGTCGGATTGAAACCCGTCGGCGTGGTCAAGCAAATCACAGCAGGGGCGCATTTGTTCAATCCCGATGCGGATCCTGTGCGCATCAACGATCAAGGCTATGTCACATCCGTTGGCTTTTCACCCACATTGGGTCATTTCCTTGGCCTCGCCTTTCTCAAGCGGGGGCCAGAGCGGATTGGCGATACCATCAAAATGGTCGATCATCTTCGCGGTGTTGAAACACTCTGCGAAGTGATTGATCCAGTTGCATTTGACCCAGAAGGAGGGCGCGTTCGTGGATAAGCTCATTGCAAAATCAGCCTGCAGCGGCCTGCTTCCGATTACGATTGGAACGATGACGGTTAAAGAAATCATACCAGAGGTGATCACATCACTTGCCCCTCTCAAAGGCCAAGAGGCGGCTTTGTCGAAATCGCTCAAGGCCAAGCACGGGATCGCCTTGCCACAGGCAAATGAGATGACGCGCGATGGTGCGGTGATGGCCGTTTGGGGCGGCTCTCATGTCTATCTCATGGGGGCGACGCCTGATACGTCTGTGTCGGCGGTGGCGAGCCTTACGGATCAAACGGATGGGTGGAGCGTTGTGTCCGTCTCTGGACCAGATATCGAAGCGCTCTTTGCGCGACTGACACCTGTTGATGTGCGTATTGCTCAGTTCCCAGTTGGGCGATCTATTCGCACCCAGCTCAAGCATATGAATGTTATTCTTATGCGGACTGAGGTTGAGGAATTCACTGTCATGGCTTTTCGCTCAATGGCGAAAACCTTGGTTCATGATCTCTCAGAGGCTATGACCTCGCTAAAGGCGCGTACAGCACTCTAAGTTGTGCCTGTGCTTATAGCCTCATGCCGTGAAAATTAATTCTTTTGGGTAGTCGCCTTAGCGATTCGCTTGTGCTATCGAATACGCATAACAATAAAAAAAGTAACGAGTACAAAGAGGCAGCAGTATGTCAGATGTCATCATTCTTGATGCCACTGTGGTTGAAATGATTCCGAGTAAGACGGACATTTCCTATGATACCAAGGTGAAAATAGATTTCCAATTCGAAGGAGATCGCGTTGAGCGTCGTGAATGCTTGGTTCATGTCACGAGTAAATTTTGCAAAGCCGTTCCAGAAAAGCGTCATATGCGACGCTCTATGAACTTGGCTGTTCAAAAATTGCACTCCTATTTCGCAGGTGAAGATGAGCGGAGTGAAAATCTTTTTGCGAACTAAGGCGCCCAAGCCCTAGACAACGCTGTCCTCAGCCCCGATATTTAGGGCATGAGCCTGCCACCCGGATTCCTTGATGAACTGCGCACACGTGTGAGCCTGACCGATGTGGTCGGACGCAAAGTCATGTGGGACACACGCAAATCAAATCAAGGCAAGGGGGATATGTGGTCGCCTTGTCCCTTTCATCAGGAAAAAACAGCGTCTTTTCATGTAGATGATCGCAAAGGGTTCTATTACTGTTTCGGCTGTCATGCCAAAGGGGATGCAATTTCCTTTGTCAAAGACACTGAAAACGTGAGCTTTATTGAAGCCATTGAAATTTTGGCGGGCGAGGCGGGGATGACCATGCCTGCGCGCGATCCTCGGGCGCAAGAGAAATCAGACGCGCGCGCTGAGCTCACCGATGTGATGGAGCAAGCGGTCCGTTTCTTTCGCATGTCACTTGGAACAGGGGCGGGGGCAAGCTCGCGGGCGTATCTGCAAAAACGTGGATTGGCGCAATCGGTTCTGGATCGGTTTGAAATCGGCTATGCGCCCGATGATCGACAAGCCCTCTTTCGCGCTCTCACGGAACAAGGCGTTCCCAAAGAAAAGCTCATCGCCACGGGGCTTTGTGCCCTGCCCGATGATGGGGGTGCGCCCTATGATCGGTTTCGCGGACGCATCATTTTCCCGATCCGTGATGGGCGCGGGCGCTGTATCGCCTTTGGTGGGCGATCCTTGGCCCCGAATGCGCGGGCGAAATATCTGAACTCGCCAGAAACCATCCTCTTTGACAAGGGGCGCAATCTTTATAATCACGGCCCCGCGCGGGCGGCGTCGGGCAAAGGCAAACCTTTGATCGTAGCCGAAGGCTATATGGACGTCATCGCCTTGGTCGAAGCGGGATTTGAGGCCTCCGTAGCGCCCTTGGGAACAGCTGTGACCGAAGATCAGCTGATGCTGATGTGGCGCATGAACCCTGAACCGATCATTGCACTAGATGGGGACAAGGCGGGGTTGCGAGCGGCCTATCGTTTGATTGATCTGGCCTTGCCTTTGTTGGAGGCAGGGCGCGCGCTGCGCTTTGCGATTATGCCAGAGGGCAAGGATCCGGATGATCTCTTGCGCGCAGGCGGACCCAAAGCCGTCCAAGACGTGTTGGACACCGCCGTGCCTATGGTTGAACTCTTGTGGCGACGCGAGACGGAAGGCGGCTCTTTTGATAGTCCCGAACGCAAGGCTGCATTGGATAAAACCTTGGGTCAAAAAATCGGTCTAATCCGTGATCCTGTTCTAAAATCCCATTATGAACAAACGCTTAAGGATTTGAAGTGGTCCTTGTTTCGGCCCAAGCGAACGCTGTTTCAACCCTATAAGAAGCAAGCAGCACAGACACAGATGACCACCAAACATTCTGCTTTGGCGGCCTCTGGCGATCATGTGGCGGACACCATTCGCGAAGGGGTCATTGTCGCGGTCTTCCTGAATACCCCCGCGATGCTGGATGAATTGGGGGATCAATTATTTGGCCTCACACTAAGCGATCCTGACCTCAATCGAGTGTTGTCCTTCATGCGGTCCTCAACCGAGCGGGACACCGAAAACCTACGCCAGGAGATCGAAGAGGTGATTGGCGCCGCCCCCCTTGAAAAGCTGATGGCATCCGCCCATGTGAGGATCACGCCATGCCTGAGGGTCCCACATGATCTGGAAATGGCGCGCATGACAGTTGCCGAAGAATTGGCCAAACTTGGGTCAGAACGGGGATTGCGCAGTGAATTAGAGGAAGCCGAGCAAGTCATGGATGTGCATGTCGATGAAACCGTTCTCTGGCGTTTAGGACAGGCTGCAACCGCACGAAACAACGCGGCGAAATCCGATAATGAGGATCGAGCACAGTATGATTTGGGCGATAATGGCGCGCGAATCAATCGGGACGAAAAACAAGATTTCGAAAAGCTGTTGTCCAAAATATCCTATGCAAAAACGCAAAAACGTTAATTTTATAGGAAAATCGTAATTATTTTTCCCTATATGGGTTTCCGAATCAGCAGATACCGCTATTGATTCGTATCAACGAATCATTCGCCCTAAGCAGGAGCTTTCAATGGCCGCTAAAGACACAGACGACCGCAAGAACGATGATCAGGACGCGGAGATGTCCTTGGACATGAGCCAAGCCGCCGTCAAAAAGATGATCGCGGAAGCTCGTGAAAAAGGGTACATTACGTATGATCAACTAAACAACGTTCTTCCACCGGATCAGGTGTCCTCTGAACAAATCGAAGACGTCATGTCGATGTTGTCTGAAATGGGCATCAATATTATCGAAGATGACGACGCCGAAGACGAAGACAAAGGCCCAACTGACCTCGTGGCCACAACTGGAACCAAAGACGTGGCCTTGTCCTCTGGCGATGGTGAAAAGCTAGATCGCACCGATGATCCTGTGCGGATGTACCTGCGTGAAATGGGCTCTGTTGAGCTGTTGTCACGTGAAGGTGAAATTGCGATTGCCAAGCGGATCGAAGCTGGGCGCAACACGATGATCCTTGGTCTCTGCGAGAGCCCATTGACGTTCCAAGCGATTACTATCTGGCGCGACGAACTTTTGTCAGAAGACATCTTGCTGCGCGATGTGATCGACCTTGAGGCGACTTTCGGCAACCAAATGGATGGCGAAGAGGGCGTTGAGCCAGTTATCGATCCATCAACAGTCGCCGGTGCGGCCCCTGTTGCCAAGTCGGCGGAGCCAGAACTAGACGCGGATGGCAATCCCATCATTGACGACGGTGATGACGACGAAGACGATCAATCCAACATGTCCCTTGCTGCAATGGAAGCGGCACTAAAGCCACGCGTTTTGGAAACATTGGACCAGATCGCCGCCGATTACGAAGCGCTCTCTGCAATGCAAGACAGCCGTATTTCTGCGACGCTGAACGAAGACGGCAGCTTTAGCTCAAAAGACGAAGATACCTATCAAAAGCTACGTTCGGAAATTGTGGTCTTGGTGAATGAACTTCACCTCCATAACAATCGTATCGAAGCCTTGATTGATCAGCTCTATGGCATCAACCGCCGCATCATGCAGATCGACAGCTCAATGGTAAAGCTGGCGGATCAGGCACGGATCAATCGACGCGAATTCATCGACGAATATCGCGGCTATGAGCTCGACCCGAACTGGTTGGACCGCATGTCCGAGAAAGCTGGCCGTGGGTGGCAAATGTTTATCGAACGCTCTCGTGACAAGGCCGAAGACCTGCGCTCAGATATGGCTCAGGTTGGTCAATATGTCGGCTTGGACATCTCTGAATTCCGCCGCATCGTGAGCCAAGTGCAAAAAGGCGAAAAAGAAGCCCGCCAAGCCAAAAAAGAGATGGTCGAGGCGAACCTGCGTTTGGTGATCTCGATTGCCAAAAAATACACAAACCGTGGCCTGCAATTCTTGGATTTGATCCAAGAGGGGAACATCGGTTTGATGAAAGCGGTTGATAAATTTGAATATCGCCGTGGCTATAAATTTAGCACCTATGCGACATGGTGGATCCGTCAGGCCATCACTCGATCCATCGCGGATCAGGCTCGCACGATCCGTATCCCTGTGCATATGATCGAAACGATCAACAAATTGGTGCGCACGGGTCGTCAGATGTTGCATGAAATTGGCCGTGAACCCACACCAGAGGAATTGGCAGCCAAGCTGCAAATGTCTTTGGAAAAGGTTCGCAAAGTCATGAAGATCGCCAAAGAACCGATTTCCTTGGAAACCCCAATCGGCGACGAAGAAGATTCGCAGCTGGGCGATTTCATCGAGGACAAGAATGCCGTCCTACCTTTGGACAGCGCCATTCAGGAAAACCTCAAAGAGACGACCACGCGCGTTTTGTCATCGCTCACACCACGCGAAGAACGCGTTTTGCGGATGCGCTTTGGGATCGGGATGAACACGGATCACACCCTCGAAGAAGTGGGCCAACAGTTCAGCGTGACCCGTGAACGGATCCGTCAGATCGAAGCGAAAGCGCTTCGCAAACTCAAACATCCCAGCAGATCGCGCAAACTGCGCAGCTTCTTGGACGAATAAAGTATAAGGGAAAACGAAAGTTGTTTTTGTAAATTGACGCCTGTCAACTTATTGAACGTTTTCGTTTTCCCATCAATTTTCTTATCCTGCTTTTAATTCGTCGGGATGAAATCCAATGTCAGCACTGGCCTCAAACACACCGCGCTCGCGGCGTTTGATTTTGCCAGTTCGGATAAGCTCACCAAATCCGCGCAATCCATCTTCGCGATTGAATTCTTCTGGTGCGCTGTTTTTGACAGTACCCATAAGCTGCGGTCGCGTGAAGCCTTCCATACCTTTCACGAAGTAGAGGTATGAGGCGGCTGCTTCGAGTTTGTCCTCAAGATTGCTTGCACCTACTGCATTTGAATACTCTTCGAATGTGCCATAGCCTTCCGGTTTTGGTTGAACACTTGCTGCGGCAGGTTCTTGGACCGGGCTTGTAGTTTCTTCTTCCACAGGATCGATGCGTTGTTCGGCGACTAAGCGAAGCGGTGGCGTTTTTGCGGGGTCTGTTGTTTCGCTGCGTAGTTTGCGCGTTTCAGGACGTTTGGGTTTCACAACTGTTTTCAGGTCTTCGCGATAGGCATCGCTATTGTCCTCTTTGCGGCTCGCGGTCTCAATCGATTGGTCCGCCATCGTAGCGGCAACCGCTGCACGAAGGTGGGCAAGGGCGCTGCGGCGGCGATTGCTAGAGGGGTTTGATAGTTGTTCGTCCGTTTCTTTCATCAAGCGCGACACATCTTGGCGTTCGTGGCGTAGCAAGCTGTCGCTGCGCACGGTGTCTTCTGACTGTGCTTTGACGCGACGTGGCGCGATTGGGGCAGGGTCGGTGACGGTGTCATCCTCAGTAACGGCTAAATCCGGGCCCAACACATACGTCATGTCATCACCGTCTTGTGCTGTATCTTTGGCGTTAGGAGTGTCTTCGCTGCCTTCGTTAAGGATTTTGTCTAGTTCAGCTTCTAAACCATCCTCTGGCGCATCTTCCGCATCGCTGGCCGCGTTCACTTTAATCACATGCACGCGCGGTTTGCGCTGTTCCTCTGCGACAGGTTGGACATCGAGCGAGTCATCACCGAGGGCCGCGGCTAGGGAATCTTCGAATTCAAGATCCGCTTCGATGTCCTCTTTCACATCGTCGGCTGTTGATTGCTCTGGCTCCTCAATGGGCTCTTCTTCTAATACTGCAGAAAGAGAGTCCTCAAAAGAGGTGTCTTCTATTTCGGCGTCAGATGCCTCTGTCTCAGTCTGTTCAACGGCAACGACATCTTTGATCGCGTCAGTGATTTTTTCTTTGGGAGCCTCTACCGCTTCAGCAATTTCTTCGGCTTGTTCAGCTTCAAGAGGGGGATCCTCGACAGCGGGCTCGGAGGAGGTTTCTATAGCCTCGTCGGCAACAGCATCCTCTGATGGCGTTTGACCTTCATTGCTATGAACTTCAGCGGGTTCTGCTTCTGGTGTCTCAGACACCTCCGCGACAACGACAGGTTCCTCAGCAAGCGTTGGCTCATTTTCTGTCTCTACTTGATCACTCTCCTGTAGGTCTTCTACAGAGGCGCTCACTTCTGACATCTCGTCAACGATCTCATCTACGGGATCGGCCATAATCGCCTCGGCCAAGCTGGTGTCGGCTGCGGGATCTTGGACATGTTCGTTTTCTGAATAGGCTTCAGACTCATCATTGGCGTCACTATCGACAACATTGCGAATACGTTGAAGACGTTCTGCGATTGAGGCTGCGGGCACAATGGGAACAGGGGCCGCATGTGGGGGGTGAGTGACCTGTGGGCTGTCCTCTTGCGTCGTTGGCGCTAAAACAACGTTGTCACCATCTTTGCGCGCACTTATCTTTTGTGTTGTACGTTTGGACGCAATCTGTGCGAGGGTCTCGGCATCCAAGGAGGGCGGCTCAGCGCCAAAGTAACGGTCATCGGAAGCAAGGTCACGAAAGTATTCCGCAACAGCCTTCATCATTTCAAAGGAATCATCGAACCCTTCCAGAGTGCAGGAAAAGGTTCCATAAGAGACTGTGAGAACTTTGTTTGTATTTACCATAATAACGCGTACCTTAGATTTGTTCGCTGCCGATTTGGGCAAACGTAACGTCCGAAGTAGATCGAATCTGTGATCAAGACTGTATCATTTCGTGACTATAATGTGGCAAACTGCCTAAATTGAGGGATAATTCGTATTGAAACCCATTATTGTTTCCGAAAATGAACCAATAACGTTGGTCGGGGGAGCTCGTGTCTCGCAAGAGTTGTTTTCGCTGGCGCATGGCTTGGGTTCACGAATCATTGCGGCTGATAGTGGTGCCAAGACTGTGTTGGATTTTGGTCAAATCCCTGACAAAGTGATTGGCGATTTAGACAGTTTACCGAGCGCCGCCCGTACGTCGATTGACTCCAGTCGCATTATCGCAGTGTCCGAACAGGACAGTACCGATTTCGACAAAGTTCTGATGCGTGTTGAGGCGCCGATTTTCATAGGAGTGGGCTTTTTAGGGGATCGAATTGATCACGAATTGGCTGCGCTGAGCTCGCTTGTTCGATTTGCCCACAAGCGGATCATTCTTGTCGGTGAAGAGGATGCAATCTTTTCTCTGCCTCCACGGTTTCAGATGGACTTTCCTATGGATGAACGTGTGTCGCTGTTTCCTTTGAGTCAATGCCGCGTGTCATCCCGTGGGCTTTATTGGCCAACTGATGGATTGGATTTCGATCCAATGTCGCAAATTGGAACGTCTAATAAGTCGACCGGAGCACTGACATTGAAGGCCGACAAAGCCGGTATGTTGGTCATCTTGCCTGTGGTCTATCTACACGACATTACACAAGCGCTGCGCCTGTCCCCGACGTGGCCGCATCCGTGATCTAGGCGCTCTGACGCTCCAACACTTGTTCGCGGTGGAACACGTAGAGGCCGGAGGCGACAATGATCGCTGTGCCGACTAGGGCGAGTGTGTTGGGGAAGTCTGAAAAGATAACGTAGCCAAGGATCAAAGCCGTCACAATTTCCAAATAGTGTAATGGCGCTAAGGTGGCGGAGGGGGCAAATTTCAGAGCAAAGCTCATCATCATATGTGAGATAGAGGCCCAGAGCCCAACGCCAAACAACCAAAGCCAGAATATTCCTTGTGGCATGACAGGCGCAAGGGACGGGATCTCTAACCCATGTGCCGCGACCAGTATTGGGAGACACATCGCACTACCTAAAACGGCAGTGTGCAATTGCATCGGAACGGGATTGATGTCTTTGGATAAACTGCGCGTAATTAGCATATAAAACGCAAAGGACACGGCCGTTCCAAGAGGATAAAGGGCGACAAGTCCGAAGACCGCAAGGCTTGGTTGAATAACCAGACAGACACCAACAAACCCAACGATGCTGGCGCCTAGTCGTCGAATGCCGACCTGTTCTTGAAACAGCCATTTGCCGAGCAAGAGCAAAATAAATGGTTCCACAAAGACAATGGCCAAGGCATCGGCAATCGGCATGACCGCGATAGCCGCGACAAAGCAATAGGTGGAAGTCAACAAAAACAAGGCCCGAAGCGCCATCTTTGGCAAAAGCTTAGGCGCAAACCGAAGCGGGAATTTCAATATCCAAAGCACGGGCAACATCAGAACCGCTTGGACAACAAAGCGCGCAGTTGTGATTTGACCGACGGGGATTTCTTCTGCGGCGAGTTTTGAGGCCACGTCCAACAAGGGGGCCGTAATGCAAAACCCGATCATTAATCCGATGCCCAAAACGACGCGATCTGTGGAGCTTTGTGACATCTTATCGCTTTCTAAGGATCAACAGTTCGGGATGTTGACGGCTAATCCGCCGAGAGAGGTTTCTTTGTATTTCTCACTCATGTCCGCACCCGTTTGACGCATTGTTTCAATGCAAGCATCAAGGGGCACCAAATGCGTTCCATCCCCCCGAAGCGCAAGGCTTGCCGCAGAGACCGCTTTGATAGCACCAAGACCGTTTCGCTCAATGCAAGGCACTTGCACCAAGCCTTTGACAGGATCACAGGTCATGCCAAGATGATGCTCCAATGCGATTTCCGCCGCATTTTCAACTTGTTCAGGGCTGCCCCCCATAACCGCACAAAGACCAGCCGCCGCCATTGCGCTTGCGCTTCCGACTTCGGCTTGGCACCCTGCTTCTGCACCGCTGATTGAGGCATTGAATTTAACCAATCCCCCAATAGCCGCAGCCGTGAGCATGAAATCTTCGATCTTTGATTGCGTCGCACCGGGCACATGATCCAAATAATATCGAATAACTGCAGGCACGACACCAGCGGCCCCATTCGTCGGGGCGGTGACAACTTGGCCGCCTGCTGCGTTCTCTTCGTTCACAGCCATCGCGTATACGCTCATCCAGTCGTTGATTGTATGCGGCGCAGTCAAATTCATTCCGCGCTCGGCAAGGAGGGCGTCATAAATTCCCTTGGCACGGCGTTTGACGGACAACCCACCTGGCAAGATGCCATCACGCTCTAGACCACGATCAATACAGTCGTTCATTACCGACCACAGGCGTGTCACACCTTGATTGAGCTGATGAGCACCGCCCCGGCTGATTTCATTGGCACGTTTTAATTCAGCGATGCTTTTGCCTGTGGTTTCACACATGCGCAGCATTTCGGAGGCTGATTTAAAGGGATAGGGGACAGGCGCGCCGTCGTCCGTGTCTTTGCCTTGGGCAAGCTCGGCTTCGGTCAAAACAAATCCACCCCCGACGGAATAATAGGTTTCTTTGAGGATCACATCGCCTTGTTGGTCTGTTGCCATCAAAATCATACCGTTCGCGTGGCCTGCGAGGTTAGGGCCGAAATCAAAGATCATGTCATCCTTTGGATGGAACTTTAGAACAGGTAATCCTTCGGGCTGTAGGGTATGCGTTTCGTGAATGGCTTCTAAGGCAGCTTCGGCTTGTTCGTGATCATAGGTGTCGGGTGAAAACCCTGCGAGGCCTAGGATGGTGGCACGGTCTGTGGCGTGGCCCACACCTGTAAAGGCAAGCGAGCCATGCAAGCTTGCGCGCACACCAGCGAATACAAAAGGAGAGGCGCGCATTTGATCAAGGAACCGTGCAGCCGCCACCATCGGTCCCATTGTGTGAGACGAAGAGGGGCCAATCCCAACCTTGAACATATCAAAGACGGATAAAAACATTAAGTTGCACTTCCTTCTGGTGGGTTTGCAAAGCTTGGTTTGGTAAACACAGTCTCGCCGAGGCCTTCTTCGACAGCGGCTTGAAGGATCGATTGACGGTTTTCAAGCTTGGCAGCAATTCGTTTGAGATTGGGGTAGGCGTCAATATCAAACCAGCCCGTTTCATTCTTGGGGTAAAGCGCCATCCAACGCATCATGACGCAAAGATAGATGTCGATGATGCTTGGGTCATCGCCCAAGAACCATGAGTTTGCATCCACTTCTTTGTCCAAAACCGACAAATGAGATTTCATCAATATCGTCATCCCTGTCCGCAACTGCGCGCCATGTGCAGGCTCTATGTATTTCTCTGGATAAAACAGGATGCGCAGGTTTGAGTGAACCGTGTTCGACAAGAAAAACAGCCACTTCAATGCCTTCGTGCGCTCGCTCGACTTGGGAGACGGCAAGCCCGTGTCATGCGTTTCACTAAGCCACAACAAGATCGCCGCAGTTTCAAATATCGGACCATCCGGCGTTTCCAAAGCAGGGATCAACCCATTTGGATTGAGGCGGAGATATTCCAAAGATGTCTGCTCTTGGGCCTTGCGATCAATGAGGGCGCACTCAAAATCCGCGCCTATTTCGTGTAGAAATATGCGAATGACCAACGAGGCGTTATCAGGGGCATAATGAAGGGTATACGTCATAGGCTTCTCTTTAGGGCTTCTCTGGCAATCTTGTATTCAAATTACGACGTTTCCTATCGGAAACGGGCCATCCGAGCAAATGTTGCAGGTTTGGGGCTTGAAAATAGGTTTTGTTGCTCGCACATCTTTAATAAGTTGCTATAAAGCTCGCAAATCTAGGAGCTAACGAATGACACAAGACCTCTCTCCCTCTGATCGTGCAAAATATGCATGTGCCCGCCGCGCCGCTGACTTTGTTGAAAGCGGCATGAAAGTGGGGCTCGGCACAGGAAGCACAGCTGCATTTCTGGTAAAAGCGCTGGGCGAAATGGTTCGGGATGAAGGTTTGCAGTTTGAGGCGGTGCCAACGTCAACACGCACAGCTGAATTAGCACGTGCTGAAGGCATTGTGGTTAAAACATTAGATGACGTCGGTTTGTTGGATTTGACCATTGACGGCGCGGATGAATTTGATGCGGAACTGACACTGATCAAAGGTGGCGGAGGTGCGCATTTGCAGGAAAAAATTGTCGCAACCGCCAGCAAGCGCATGGTTGTGATTGCCGATGTATCCAAGGATGTTGCAGTCTTGGGCAAATTCCCATTACCTGTTGAAGTGATCCCCTTTGGATTAGAGGCCAGCCGGAGCTTGATCCAAGATGTGCTTGGCGCGCTTGGCTACAGCAATATCGAGATCACCATGCGCATGGCAGGGGATACTCCTTTTGTGAGTGATGAAGGCAATCGCATTCTTGATTTGCACTTGGGTCAAATTGCCGATGCAACTCAATTATCAGCCGCATTAAATCAGGTTCCAGGCGTGGTGGAAAATGGATTGTTCATCAATATCGCCTCTGCCGTTGTTATTGGTCACGAGGATGGAACAGCTGTGACTCGGGATTTGTTGCGTGGGACGGAGACCTCGGAAAACGTCTTTGCTGCGGATAATCTATTCGCTAATATCGGGGATGCCTCATGAGCTTTGATTACGATCTCTTTGTCATCGGCGGCGGATCTGGTGGCGTTCGTGCCGCACGTGTCGCCGCGCAAGAGGCAAATGCCAAAGTTGGCCTCGCCGAAGAAAGCCGATATGGGGGAACCTGTGTTATTCGCGGCTGCGTTCCCAAAAAGCTGATGGTATTTGCAAGCGAATTCCCTGAGATGATGTCAGAGGCGCGTGCCTATGGCTGGGATATCCCAGAAGGCCCGTTTCAGTGGAAACAGTTTCACACCAAACTGCACGCCGAATTGGATCGGTTAGAAGGCATCTATCGCACTTTGTTGAAAAATGCAGGGGTTGAGACCTTTGATAGCCGCGCGGTGGTGATTGATCCGCATACTGTGGAATTGGCCTCAGGTGAAAGAAAAACAGCTAAGGTCATCTTGCTCGCAATGGGTGGCCGCCCTGTGTTGCCAGAGATTGATGGTATTGAACATGCGCTCACCTCTAACGATATGTTCCATTTTGATGACCTGCCAAAGTCAATTCTGATTGTTGGTGGTGGGTATATTGCGTCCGAATTTGCCGGTATCATGAATGGGCTTGGTGTTGAAACGACCCAATTCTATCGCGGTGATCAAATCTTGCGTGGCTTTGATGACGAGGCCCGCAATTTGGTAGCAAGCGAAATGATTGAGCGTGGGGTGAATTTGGAATTGGGTGTGAACGTTGCCTCAATCACCAAAACCGACAGGGGCGTTTCAATCATAGATACGAATGGCAAGACACGCGCGTTTGATCACGTCATGTTTGCCACAGGACGCAATCCGAATACCGATAACATGGGGCTCACTGACGTCGGTGTGAAGCTTGGCTCAAAAGGCCAAGTTTTGGTGGACGCCTATTCCCAAACGGCTGTGCCGTCGATTTTTGCCGTGGGCGATATCACGGATCGCGCGAACCTAACGCCGGTTGCAATCCGCGAAGGCATGGCCTTTGTAGAAACCGTGTTTAAAGGCAAGCCAACGAAACCAGATCACGATTTGATCCCAACGGCCATTTTTACACAGCCTGAAATGGGAACGATTGGCTTGTCTGAAGAAGAAGCCAAAGCTCAGGGACCAATCGAGGTCTATGCAACGTCGTTCAAACCCATGCGCCAAAGTTTCGCAGGTCACACAAGCAAAGTCCTGATGAAGTTGATTGTCTGTGCGACGTCTCGCAAAGTTTTAGGATGTCATTTGGTTGGCCCAAGCTCAGGCGAAATGATCCAATTGGCGGGCATCGCAGTAAAATTGGGCGCGACCAAAGAAGATTTTGATCGCACCGTGGCTGTGCACCCGACAATCTCAGAAGAATTGGTCACAATGCGGAACCCAACAAGAAGTTTTGCATAACTTGCTTGAAATTATTGAAATGTTGCCCAGTTATAAAGGCAGCGCAAAGAATGAAATATTCTGACAGAGGATAGTTATATATGACTGGAAATTCAGGCGGTCCTTGGGGCGGCGGTGGTTCAAATGGCGGCGGTAATCGCGGCCAAGGCGACGACAACAATAGACGTCCCCCCAACAACAATAACGGTGGTCAGATGCCACCTGAAATTGATGAGATGCTGAAAAAAGGCCAAGAGCAGCTTCGCGTTCTCATGGGCGGTCGCGGTGGAAATGGCGGCGGAAACGGCACTGGCGGTGGTCAGGGGCCAGAACTGGGCAAGGGTGTCTTTGTTCTTGGTGGTTTGGTCGCTGCGGGGTTCTGGCTGTTTGCGAGCCTTTATCAGGTTCAGAACTTTGAGAAATCCGTAGAGTTGATGTTTGGTCAGTATCTTGAAACAGGCGAAGAGGGTCTGAACTTTGCGCCGTGGCCAATCGTCAAAGCGGAAATCGTTCCAGTCGATCGTGAACAAACCGAAGATATAGGTGTTGGCGTTCGGGCAAGCGATTCTGGGTTGATGCTCACTGGGGATGAAAACATTGTAGACATCGATTTCCAAGTTGTTTGGAACATCAACGATCCTGCAAAATTCTTGTTCAACCTTCGTGAACCCCAAGCCACAATTCGCGCGGTCTCTGAGGCCTCGATGCGTGAAATCATTGCGCAATCTGATCTTGCACCGATCTTGAACCGTGATCGTGGTGTCATTGCCGAGCGTTTGACGGATTTGATCCAAGGGACATTGGATAGTTACGACAGTGGCGTAAGCGTTGTTCGTGTCAACTTTGACAAAGCCGATCCGCCCGAGCAAGTGATTGACAGCTTCCGTGAAGTTCAAGCTGCGGCGCAAGAACGTGACCGTCTTGAAAAGCAAGCGGATGCCTATGCAAACCGAATTACGGCGCAAGCGCGTGGTGAAGCGGCGCAAGTCTTGGAAGAAGCCGAAGGCTATCGTGCCCGTGTTGTAAACGAAGCAACCGGTGAAGCCAGCCGCTTTAGCGCAGTTTTGACCGAATACTCAAAAGCACCAGAAGTGACCCGCAAGCGTCTCTATCTGGAAACAATGGAAAACGTCCTCGGCGGTCTTGAGAAAGTCATCATTGACGACTCAGCTGGTGGCCAAGGTGTCGTTCCTTACCTACCCTTGAATCAACTTCGTCAGGAGACAAAATAATGAATAGGCAATTTGTTCTTCTGGGCCTTTTGATTGCCCTAATTTTCGTTGGGACTCGCGCCATTTACGTTGTTGACGAACGTGAAAAAGTCTTGGTTCTTCAGTTTGGTCGTGTTGTCGCGGTGAAAGAAGACCCCGGCTTGGCGATTAAAATCCCGTTCATTCAGAATGTCGTTCGCTACGATGACCGCATTCTAAGCCGTGAAATCGAGTCCTTCGAGATAACGCCACTTGATGATCGTCGTTTGGTTGTGGATGCATTCGCACGCTACCGGATTGTTGATATCAACAAGTTCCGCGAAGTCACAGGTGCGCAAGGGGATCAAGCGATTGCAATTGCTGGATCACGTTTGGATCGTATTTTAAGCTCGCAAACACGGGAAATCTTAGGCTCTGTGACGTCCAACGAAATCTTGTCATCAGATCGTGCAACATTGATGTTGGGTATTCGCAATGGCGCAATCACTGAGGCCGAAAAAATGGGTATCGAAGTGATCGACGTCCGATTGAAGCGCACAGATTTGCCGCGCCAAAACCTTGACGCTACCTTTGCCCGTATGCGCGCTGAGCGTGAACGTGAAGCGGCCGACGAAATCGCGCGCGGTAACGAAGCAGCGCAACGGGTTCGTGCCCAAGCTGACCGTGCCCAAGTTGAAATCGTCTCAGAAGCCAACCGCGAAGCCGAAATCATTCGCGGTCAAGCGGATGCAGAGCGTAACGCAATCTTTGCGGATGCCTTTGGTGCAGACCCTGAGTTCTTTGCTTTCTATCGGTCTTTGAATGCGTATGAAAAGTCGTTGAAGGGGAATAACTCTACAATGGTGATGTCGCCTGATTCCGAGTTCTTCAATTACTTGAAGTCTGACACAGGCAAAAGCGCTGACAACAACTGATGGTGTTAATGCTTTATGGCATTGGACTGGTATTATTGATCGAGGGGCTGGTGTACGCACTGGCCCCTTCTTTGATTGATCGGGTCTTTTTGATGCTAAAAGAAATGCCTCTATCACACCGCCGCCTAAGCGGATTATGTTGTGCTTTGCTTGGCGCTATGCTGTTGTGGGCGTTGAAAATATTTGGATGACAGCTGTTCACATTCCTTTGATAGACTGTTTCAAAACTTGTCTTATAGGGGTTGGGTTCCTACCTCATTACGTAATGATGAATTGTTCATTGTGTCATAACAACAAATAGGAGTTGTTTATCATGCCTAATTTGCGCCGCTTGCCTCAATCGCAGGCGATAACCGTCACAAAACAAGAAACGAACAGCCTTCGCTGGCAAGTTGGCTTTGTCGCGCTTGCCTTTGTCTTGCTGCAATCAATAGCCACAGTGGCCAAGAGCGCGCCAGATAGCTTTGCGGATCTTGTCGAAGATATTAGCCCCGCTGTGGTGAATATTACCACGACGACCAAAGTGGCGAACAGCTTGACCCCTCGTGGGGTTGTTCCAGAAGGAAGCCCGTTTGAGGAATTCTTTCGTGAATTCCAAGATAGACAAGGTGGCAACAATGCCCCGCGTCCGACCTCGGCTTTGGGCTCTGGCTTTGTGATTTCCGAAGATGGCTATGTTGTGACCAACAATCACGTCATTGAAGGCGCTGATGAAATCTTGATCGAATTCAATGATGGCAAAGAACTATTGGCAGAGCTTGTTGGAACCGACAAGAATATCGACATCGCCCTGTTGAAGGTTTCTGCCGAGGATCCGCTTCCATTCGTGTCTTTTGGCGATAGCGACATTGCCCGTGTGGGCGATTGGGTGATGGCGATTGGTAATCCCTTGGGACAAGGGTTCTCTGTCTCGGCTGGTATTATTTCAGCGCGTAACCGCGAACTATCCGGCGCCTATGATGACTATATCCAAACAGACGCCGCTATTAACCGCGGGAATTCTGGTGGCCCTTTGTTTGACATGGATGGGGCTGTGATCGGTGTGAATACGGCTATTTTGTCACCGACGGGTGGATCAATTGGCATCGGGTTTTCAATGTCGTCAAATGTGGTGGCTCCAGTTGTTGATCAGCTCAAAGAATTCGGCGAAGTGCGTCGTGGCTGGCTTGGTGTGAACATTGGTTCCATGACGGATGACATGGCGCAAGCCTTGGGGATGGACGCACCTGAAGGGGCGATCGTGCTTGATGTCTTTGACGGTCCTGCCCAAGAAGCTGGTGTCGAGGAAATGGATGTTATCCTTTCCTTTGATGGACAAGCCGTGGCGGATTCCGGTGAGCTGGTCCGTTTGGTCGGCAAAGCCTCTGTTGGGAGCAAAGTGAAAACCATTGTTCTAAGAGATGGCACACGCAAAACCCTTGAAGTGACATTGGGTCAGCGTCCTGAACCGGATCAAATGGCGTCAACATCGCCTGCTGAAAAGTCGGCTCCTGATGTAACTTCGCTTTTGGGAATGGACCTTGAGGTTTTATCAGAGGAGACCAGAGAAGAGCTGAGCCTTGCTGATGATATCTCTGGTTTGCTCGTGCGTGACTTGGATGCTGAAAGCGCGGCTTATGACAAAGGTGTTCGCGCAGGTGATGTGATTACGGATGCAGGTCAAAAAAAGGTGGAAACTATTGATGATCTCACCTCCCGCGTTGACGAAGCCAAAGAGGCAGGTCGTGAAACAATCCTCCTCTTGGTTAGACGCGACGGGCAACCGATGTTTGTTGTTCTTCCAATCGAGGAATAGAAAGAGGGGCGCTTCGGCGCCCCTTAATTTTTGGGTAAGTCTATTGTTATTAACCCCAACTGCCGCGCCGTTTTGACGGACAGAATGGGACTATTTAACCCTGATTGTGATTGATATGTCTGGAAGGCCGCCTTGGTCGCTTGGGTGGTGCGTCCATTTATTGGCCCAGCATAAATTTGCCGCGCCGCTAATGCGCGCTGCAGAGTTGCGATGAATTCTGGTGTCATTACAGAAGGGCAGACCGCTTCAAATCGGGTTTCGACGCGATCCGTTGTAATGTTTTGTTGGGTTTTGGTTTCATAGACCGCGTCCGTCGTGATTTGGCCCGCGTCATTGTAAATTGCAGGGGACACTTCGATTTGGGTCGTAATAGTTTCCACAACGGCAGGTGTCGTGATCAGGCGACCTTCACAGATTTCTAGGCCATTTTCCTCAATCCGGGTCAGTTCATTCTGCGGCACATCACAGCCGAAAAGAAATCCAACTGTGCTGAGTATTCCCAATGTCGCTCGTGTTCGCTGCATACACGCCTCTTTTCTTTGGGTGTAGCATAGACTGAACAAAAGGCTAGGGCGCTTTTTCGTCTTTAACAAGCTCATCCAAAAGATGTGACATATCTTCAATTTTCTCAGCGATGATATGCACAACGGAATTATCCCGCTGCAATTTACCTGTGACGCGGATCATGCGCCCTGCGATGATGGCGCGCCGAAAGGGTTCATAGAGGCTACGCCAGATCACAATGTTCACAACACCTGTTTCATCCTCCAAAGTGAGGAAGATCACCCCTTTCGCGGTTCCAGGACGTTGACGCAATATCACCAATCCAGCAACACAGACACGCCCGCCAATCGGGACATTGTCCAACAAATTAGCTGGGCAGCATTCAGGCGGTCGACACCAAAACGGGGTATGCGCGAGTCTCATGAGAACAAAGATAGAACATTTGACTTTTGTCGCAAGTGAATAAATCAAGGGTCGCAAAAAGGACTGGCGTGACTTACATAGCAATATTAGGAAGACATAAGGTTTAAAAACGGAGACAGGCTGCAATGGCAAAAATCACATATGTGGAATTCAATGGCACAGAACACGTCGTCGAGGTGGCGAATGGCTTAACCGTCATGGAAGGTGCGCGTGACAACAATATCCCAGGTATCGAAGCTGATTGCGGCGGTGCATGCGCGTGTTCAACATGCCACGTTTATGTGGATGCTGCATGGGTCGAAAAACTTCCTGCGAAAGACGACATGGAAGAAGACATGCTTGATTTTGCGTTTGAACCTGATGCGGCACGCTCTCGCCTCACATGTCAGCTCAAGGTCTCAGATGATTTGAACGGCTTGATCGTTCATATGCCTGAAAAACAAATCTAAGTGATGATGAGGATCGCTCATAGAATAGTGTGTCTATGGGCGATCTCACTTGCCACGATAGGGCAGGCGGATACGATTACTGCGGCCCACTATATTGATCCTACGGACCGCTATAATCACGCAATCTTAGGCGATGCTCTCGAGTGGGGTGGCCTTTACCTTACCCGGGACAATGCCCCTGATATTACGATTACGCTTCCCCTCTCACGGGTGTTCGAAGATGTCGCCCCCCGTTTGGCCGATGTAGATAACGATGGCACAGCCGAAGTCATCACAGTTGAATCAGACTTGACCAAAGGCGCGCGCCTTGCAATTTATGATGCAACGGGTCTCATCGCGGCAACGCCCTTCATCGGCCGCAAAAATCGCTGGCTTGCTCCAGTTGCCGTTGCGGATTTAGATGACGACGGCTTTATCGAAATAGCTTATGTCGATCGGCCACATTTGGCCAAAACGCTCAAGATTTGGCGGTTCAAAAATAACCGCTTAACATTTGTGCAGGATGTTCCAAACCTCACAAATCACAAAATTGGCTGGCCTTATATATTGGGCGGTCTGCGCCATTGCCCCCAGTCCACCCCAGAGCTTATTCTATCAAACGCAAATTGGACGACAGCGATGCGCGTTTATTTCAATGGACATCGCTATGTCTTGGAACAAATAGAACCCCTCCAAAACGAAGCGGATCTGAACGCTCATCTCACCTGTCCCTAGGTCTTCACATTTGCCCAAAATACTCTGGGGAGCCACCAAAGGTGGCGGGGCAAAGCCCCAATTATAACGCGCGCCAACCAATATCGGTGCGATAAAATCCCTGATCCCAGTCGATTTTTGCAATCGCTTCATAGGCCCGATCGCGTGCCTCCTGAAGGCTATCGCCACGCGCAGTCACGTTCAACACGCGCCCTCCATTGGCACATATTTCCCCGTCGATTTCAACCGTTCCTGCATGGAAGCACATGTTGAAACTGTCGCTGGTCAAATCCTCTAGACCAGAAATCACTGTGCCTTTTTCATATGATCCAGGATAGCTATTTGCGGCCATAACCACTGTGATTGCATGATCACTTGCCCAATTTACACGGGTCTTGTCCAATCGGCGCTCCGCCGTCGCCAAGAGCAAGTCCAAAACTTGTCCACCCAAGCGCATCATTAGAACCTGACATTCTGGATCGCCAAAGCGCACATTATATTCGACCAATCGCGGCTGGCCATCTTTGATCATCAGTCCAACATAGAGCACGCCTTGATAAGGTGTTCCGCGTTTTGCCATTTCGTCAATGGTCGGTTGCACAATCTGATCGAGCGTTTTTTGTGCAATCTCGTCAGTCAACACAGGCGCAGGAGAATATGCCCCCATACCACCGGTATTCGGGCCTGTGTCCCCTTCGCCGACGCGTTTATGATCCTGAGCGGTTCCAATCGGCAGAATAGATGTGCCATCGCATAAAACAAAAAAGGATGCTTCCTCGCCTTCCATGAATTCTTCGATGACCACTTCGGCGCCCGCGCCGCCAAAGGCTCCGCCAAACATATCCTCGATTGCATCAAGCGCTTCTTGTAGTTCCATGGCAACCACAACGCCTTTACCTGCAGCAAGCCCATCGGCCTTGATCACAATTGGGGCTCCTTGGTTGCGCACATAGGCAAGTGCTGCATCCTTGTCCTTGAAATGCGCATAGCCCGCCGTCGGAGCCTGAGCCGCGTCGCAAATTTCTTTGGTAAAGCTTTTGCTTGCTTCTAGTTGAGCGGCCGCCTGAGAGGGGCCAAAGACCAAAAATCCAGCATCTTGCAAGGCATCAGAGACGCCTGCCGCAAGGGGGGCTTCGGGGCCGATGATAACAAAGTCAATGGCGTTATCAGTGGCAAAGCTAATCACCTCTGCGGCGTTTTCGGGAACAATCTTTGCGCAGTCTGCAATCTGAGCAATTCCAGCATTTCCAGGCGCGACAATCAAACGATCACATTTGGGATTTTGTTTGACGGCCCATGCCAAAGAATGTTCGCGTCCGCCACTTCCCAAAATTAGAATATTCATGTGATTGCTCCTCTTGGCCTTTTGGTGTGGGCGTTCTAAGCTGTGGATGACAAATAAACAAGTGAGGCGGCATGTCGGATTTAATTGATGACCCGATTATAGGTCTGAATGATCCTGAATTTAGCGTAACGGAAATTTCTGGCGCTATTAAACGGGTGATTGAGGGCGAATTTGGGCATGTGCGGATTCGCGGCGAAATTGGCCGTGTGTCCTTTCCGCGCTCGGGTCATGTTTATTTGGACCTCAAGGATGACAAATCAGTCATCTCAGCCGTGATTTGGAAAGGCGTGGCTTCGCGCCTCGCAATCCAACCCGAAGAGGGTATGGAAGTCGTCGCAACAGGCCGTGTGACGACATTCGGCGGGCAATCCAAATATCAATTGGTTATTGAGGATATTAAGCCTGCTGGCATGGGTGCCTTGATGGCGATGCTGGAAAAGCGCAAAAAAATGTTGGCGGCCGAAGGGCTGTTTGACGAAAGCCGCAAAAAACAAATTCCCTACCTTCCTGATGTGATCGGGGTAGTGACCTCGCCATCAGGGGCGGTTATCCGCGATATCTTGCATCGTCTGCGCGATCGTTTTCCGCGCAAAGTTTTGATTTGGCCCGTCGCCGTTCAAGGCGATAAATGCGCACCGGACGTGGCGCGTGCCATTGCAGGATTTAATGCGATGACACCTGGTGGTGCCTTGCCGCGCCCTGATTTGTTGATTGTTGCCCGTGGGGGCGGATCGATGGAGGATCTCTGGGGCTTTAACGAAGAAATTGTGGCACGGGCTGCTGCGGCCTCGGACATCCCACTCATCTCGGCGGTAGGGCACGAAACCGATACGACGCTGATTGACTATGTGTCCGATCAAAGGGCACCGACCCCAACGGCCGCGGCTGAAATTGCGGTCCCTGTTCGGCATGAATTGCTGGCATGGTTGGAATCACAAGGGTCGCGTTTGGCGCAATCACAAAGCCAAGCCATTTCCCATCGCTCTCAGCGGTTGCGCGATTTGGCGCGTGCCTTGCCAAAGGCCGATAGCCTGTTGGATGGCCCCTCCCAAAAGCTTGATTACATGTCGGATCGATTGCCTGCGGCCCTTGGCGCTATGGTTCAGAAAAAGCGCGTGTCTTTATCCGAACAAACCGGAAGCTTGCGCCCCTCAGTCATTCGTAGGATTGTTGATGCGGATGTTCAAAAAATAACGTCTTTGACAGGCCGATTAAGCCCAGGCTTGCAAAGGGCGGTCTCTGAGAAATCTCGTGACTTGTCCAAACAGGTGTCACGTCTCCAGCCACATTTGATTTCCCGAAAAGTCGAGCAAAATCAAAAAGACCTTGAGAATTTGAAACGTCGCTTTGCGGATGTGTCTCAGCGATCCGTCACCTCGCTTAGGGATCGACTTGTGTCGCTTGATCGGTTGCGTGAAACTATGGGATATACAGCGACATTGAAACGGGGCTATGCGGTTGTGCGCTCTCGCGATGCCATTGTCACAACCAAAGCCCAAGCTCAAAAAGCAGAAGGCTTGGAAATTCAATTTTCAGATGGAACTTATGCACTAGAGGCATCCGCCACCCCCAAGGCCAAGAAACCCGCCAAACCCAAGCCTCCTGAGCAAGGAAGCCTGTTTTAGACGGACCGAATTTAAGAGGGGACAACGCATCTAGCTAGTCTGATGTCGTTTTTGGCCTCGCGTTGTGCATGCGCTTTGGTCTATTTGTCGGACAAATGGCGACAGGAGTTGGCGATCATGGCTTTAGATGAACGCAAAGGTGTTTGGAAATCTGGCAAAGGCAAAGGGCGTCACACCCCAAAGGGCCGTCAATATGACGATGCAGCCTTGGCTGATGTGCAAGCCTTGTTGGGGGATCGCCCAAGATCGCGTGACCTCTTGATCGAATTCCTGCACTTGATCCAAGACGCCTATGGGCATTTGTCGGCTGCTCATCTTCGCGCACTTGCCGAAGAGATGCGCTTGTCTATGGCAGAGGTCTATGAGGTCGCCACATTCTATGCCCACTTTGACGTCGTCAAAGAAAATGAAACACCCCCGCCTGCATTGACCATTCGCGTGTGCGATAGCCTGTCCTGTGAATTGGCAGGATCGGAACAGCTTCAACAGGCGCTCGAAGATGGGCTTGATCCATCTGAAGTGCGTGTTGTGCGTGCGCCCTGTATGGGGCGGTGTGATAGGGCCCCTGTTTTGGAATTGGGCCACAACCATATTGATCACGCAACGTTTGACAAAGTGACCGCGGCCATTGCAGCGCAAGACACCCACGCGCATCTCCCGGAGTATGAAACATTTGCGCAGTACCAAGGAAAGGGCGGTTATGCGAAGCTAAGCGAATTGCGCAGCTCTGGGGATTGGGAAGCCGTGCAAGAAACGGTTTTATCCTCTGGCCTGCGCGGTCTTGGTGGTGCTGGATTTCCGTCGGGCAAAAAGTGGGGGTTCGTTCGCATGAACGAAGGCCCACGCTATTTGGCCGTCAATGGGGATGAGGGTGAGCCTGGGACATTCAAAGACCGCTATTACCTTGAACGTACGCCGCATCTTTTCCTTGAGGGCATGTTGATCGCCGCTTGGGCCGTTGAAGCGGATAAAGCGTTTATCTATATGCGCGACGAATATCCTGCAGTGCTTGAGATTTTGCGCCGTGAAATTACTGCTTTGGAACAAGCAGGGATCGTGGACGAGGGTTATATTGATCTACGTCGCGGGGCAGGAGCCTATATTTGCGGCGAAGAAAGCGCAATGATCGAAAGCATCGAAGGCAAGCGCGGAATGCCACGTCATCGCCCGCCTTTTGTGGCGCAGGTTGGTATCTTTAATCGTCCAACTTTGGTGCATAATGTCGAAACCTTATATTGGGTTGCTAAAATTTGTCGCGAAGGTCCAGAGGTTTTATCCTCTGGCGAGAAAAATGGTCGTATTGGGTTGCGGAGCTATTCGGTGTCAGGTCGCGTAAACAATCCCGGTGTGCATCTCTTGCCAGCGGGTTCGACGATCACAGATATCATTGAGGCCGCGGGCGGAATGCTCGAAGGGCATAGCTTCAAAGCCTATCAACCCGGTGGCCCGTCCTCTGGTTTGTTGCCTGCGCATATGAATGATATCCCGCTTGATTTTGACACGCTTCAACCCCATGGAAGCTTTATCGGGTCCGCGGCGGTTGTGGTTCTCTCGGATCAAGATAGCGCGCGCGATGCGGCCTTGAACATGTTGCGGTTCTTTGAGGATGAAAGCTGTGGTCAATGTACGCCATGTCGCGTTGGCTGTGAAAAGGCTGTAAAGTTGATGCAGGCGAAAACATGGGATCAGGGTCTCTTGGAAGAGATTAGCACAGCTATGGTCGATGCCTCGATTTGTGGTCTAGGCCAAGCGGCGCCAAATCCCATTCGACTCACGATCAAGCATTTCCCAGACGAAATCTAAAACGCCGTTCCTGTGAAAACCTATGCCTTCCTCTTTTCTTATTGAGAAAAGAGGATTAGGTGAGGTGTATCCGTAGTATTCCAGGAGCGCGCAATGGCATTTTTCTCAAAACTCAAAGACAGGCTGTTCAAGTCTTCTTCGAAGCTCGATGAGGGATTGGATGCGATTGTTGAGGATGGCGGCGAAGTCGTCCAAGAGGCGGTTCCTGATGCGATCGAGGTGGATGTTCCGAATGCGCCGACACCTGTAGACGTTCCCAACGATGCGGCTCCTGTTTCGACAGAGAAACCAGGTATTCTAGGGCGATTGATTGGGCGTTCTGAGGATACGACTGTTGTTAAGCGCACGCTTGATGATGATATGCTTGAGCAATTGGAAGAATTGCTCATTGCCTCCGATATGGGGGTCGAAACGGCGATGCGTGTCACGGCAAATATGGCCGAAGGGCGCTTTGGCAAAAAGCTGTCTGTGAATGAAATCAAATCTATCCTAACAGCCGAAATCGCGCGGATCATGGAGCCCGTGGCCAAGCCCTTACCGCTTTATGCGAAAAAGCCCCAAGTTGTCTTGGTCGTTGGCGTGAATGGGTCAGGTAAGACCACAACAATCGGCAAGCTTGCTAGCCAATTCAAAGCGGCGGGGAAATCCGTTGTCATTGCGGCGGGCGATACGTTTCGAGCCGCTGCTGTAGAACAATTGCAAGTCTGGGGCGATCGTGCCGGCGTTCCCGTTCTGACGGCGCCAGAGGGGTCGGATCCGGCTTCGCTTGCCTTTGATGCGATGACCAAGGCTGCAGAAGATAATGCGGATTTGTTGATGATTGATACCGCAGGGCGTTTGCAAAATCGGGCGGATCTCATGGAGGAATTGGCAAAGATTGTCCGTGTTATTCGTAAAAAAGACCCCGACGCGCCGCATAACACATTGCTTGTTCTTGATGCGACAACTGGCCAAAACGCAGTCTCCCAAGTTGAAACGTTTAAAAGCCTCGCAGATGTGAGCGGTTTGGTCATGACGAAATTGGATGGAACGGCCAAAGGCGGGGTTCTGGTGTCGCTTGCGGATAAATTTGGCTTGCCTATTCACGCCATTGGCGTGGGCGAGCAAATTGATGATTTGGCCCCCTTTGATCCAGAAGAATTTGCACGCGCGTTGACGGGATCGGCGTCTTAGTGCGCTTGAGTGAAGTGTCGGATTGGATCATCTCTTTAGAAGGGACGCAGGCGGGACAGTCCTTTGCATTGATGTTGGCCATACTGGCGGCGTTTCTCCATGCAGTCTTTGGAGCCTTGCAAAAGGGGCGCTATGATCCCTGGCTGTCACGTGGCGCTATTGATTTCAGCTATGGTATTATGGCGCTGCCTATTGCGCTCTTTGTTTTGCCTTTGCCTGAGGCAGAATTAATCCCAATTTATGTGGGTGTGTTTTTAATCCACACTGTTTACAAAGTTCTACAGGCCTCAGCCTATTCCAAGGGCGCCTATACAGTTGTCTATCCTGTGGTGCGGGGAACGGGGCCATTGTTTACAGTGTTCGGAGCCTATTGGTTATTTGGGGAAACCTTTAGCGCGACCCAATGGATTGGCGTTGGTGTTCTCTTAGCAGGTATCTTTGGCCTCGCGCTTTATAATGTGTTGTTTTTGGTATCTGAGCGTGACACTCTTTGGACAGCTTTGGGGTTGGCTGTGGTGACGGGGCTATTTGTGGCGCTTTATACGACCTATGACGCCTATGGTATTCGCACAGCAATCAATCCGCTGACGTTTCTTGCGTGGTTCTTTGTGGTCGACTCATTAGCTATGCCCCCTTACGCCGTTTACCGATGGGTGAATATGCCCAATCGCCCCCCTGTCGGCCCCTTGATGATCCGCGGATTTATTGGGGGAATTGTCGCTTTTTTCAGTTTTGGATCAATCATGTTGGCAACACGTCTGGACAAAGTTGGCGAAGCGGCCATATTGCGGGAAACGTCAACGATCTTTGCCGCTTTTATTGGGTGGGTATTTTTGAAAGAAACAGTCGGACCAAGGCGTATTTTGTTGATGGCGCTCATTGCTTTGGGTGCAGTCATCGTTGAATTTGGAGGGTAAGTGGGAATGGCGGATAAACAAGTGTCACCAATGATCAAAGGGCTATTGGAATATGGTCCTGTTGTCATTTTCTTTGCGACTTATGTGTTGTTCAAAGACAACGTACTGACCCTCGGAGGTCAGGAATATACAGGATTTGTTCTGGCAACGATGGTCTTTGTCCCGCTGTTGATTGTGACGACTTTTATCGGCTGGCTCTTAACCGGTGAAGTGGCCCGCATGCAGGTGTTAACCGTCGTTTTGGTGGTGATCTTTGGCGGTATGACCATTTTGTTTAATGATGAAAAATTCTTTAAAATGAAACCGACATTGGTCTATTTGCTCTTTGGAGGCGCTTTGTCTATCGGTCTCTTGCAAGGGAAGTCTTATCTGAGTTCCGTCATGGGCCAAATGGTTGATATGGCCCATGAGGGTTGGATGATCCTGACGCGCCGTATCACTGTCTTTTTCTTTGCGCTTGCGATCTTGAACGAAGCGATTTGGCGGACCCAAACCACGGAAATCTGGGTTTATTTCAAAACGTTTGGTTTGACGCTGGCGATGTTTGTTTTCCTCGCCAGCCAGTACAAGGTTTTGACGCGCTACGGTAATTTTGAGGACAAGTAATTAGTCGCGCTTGAACAGGATCGAATGGCTTTGCTTTTGATCCTGTAGATTTGAGCGCTTCTCCGCGGCGACGGCTCGGCCTCGTTGAAGGGCAGGACGCGCGCCAACTGTGTCGAGCCATCGCTTCATATTTGGTTTGTCATCCAATGTTTGTTGCTGCCCTTCCCAGAGGGAGGCCCAAGGCCAAATAGCCATATCTGCAATAGAATAAAAGTCACCAGCAACGTATTCGCTTTTCGCGAGTTGCCGATCCAAGACACCATAAAGACGTCCTGTTTCCGCGCGATAGCGGTCCTTGGCATAGGGGAGGTCATTGGGTGGCTCCATCGCGGGAGCATATTTTAGAAAATGATGCGCCTGACCTGCCATTGGGCCGACGCCCCCCATTTGCCACATAAGCCATTGATCCACGCTGATGTGTTCGCGCTCAGTTGATCCGTAAAACTGACCAGACTTACGCGCCAAATATTGTAAGATCGCGCCTGATTCAAAAATTGAAATTGGGTCACCATCAGGGCCATCATGATCCACAATCGCGGGCATTCTGTTGTTTGGTGATTTTTCCAAAAACTCTGGCGCAAACTGATCGCCGGCACCGATATTGATGAGGTGAAGAGCATAGTCAAATCCCATTTCCTCAAGGGCAATGGAAATTTTCCACCCATTCGGAGTGGGCCAATAGTAGAGATCAATGGGTGTGCTCATGATGTTTCCTTTTTGAATGCTTGGGGCATAGTAGGAAACTTCGATCAGTGAACAAGTGAAAACGCGACGGTTCCAGTGATTTCTTTAACGCAGTTCTGTTGACGCTTTGTGAGGAGAGGCGTATGAGAGCCTCGTGGCGATTTGTTACCGGATTGCGGGCCACGTTAAATATGCTGCTAAAAGGTCAGGATGAAAGCCCCCCTTTCGCTTGACCGCGTTGATGGGGGTTTTTTGTTGGCCGAGTGCCGGAGGATAAGATGGCAAAGTTTACGAATAAGCGCACGCAAATGGTTCATGGTGGCACACGCCGAAGCCAATATAACGAAGTCAGCGAAGCGGTTTTTTTGACCCAAGGGTTTGTCTATGACACAGCCGAACAAGCTGAGGCGCGTTTTCTAAAGGCGGGCGAAGATGAATTCATCTATGCGCGCTACGGCAACCCAACTGTCGCCATGTTCGAAGATCGCATGGCCCTCTTAGAAGGGGCGGAGGATGCCTTTGCAACGGCCTCTGGAATGGCGGCCATAAACGGTGCGTTGATGTCCGTGTTAAAAGCAGGTGATCATGTGGTTGCCGCGCGCGCCTTGTTTGGGTCTTGTTTGTATATCCTCGAAGAGATCCTCACGCGCTATGGCGTCGAGGTGACCTTGATTGATGGGACCGATATTGAACAATGGCGCTCTGCCGTGCGTTCCGATACGAAGCTGTGCTTTTTTGAAACGATTTCCAATCCAACCTTAGAGGTGATTGATACCGTTGCTGTTGTCGAAATCGCCCATTCGGTTGGGGCATTGGTGATGATTGATAACGTCTTCGCCACCCCTGTCTATTCGCGCGTTATCGAACAAGGGGCTGATGTTGTGATCTATTCCGCGACCAAGCATATTGACGGGCAGGGGCGTACCTTGGGCGGTGTGATCCTTGGGAGCAAAGAATTTATTCGTGGCACAGTGGAGCCTTACATGAAACATACGGGCGGCTCTATGAGCCCCTTTACCGCTTGGGTGATGTTGAAAGGCTTGGAAACGATTGATCTGCGCGTGCGTGCACAAATTGAGACCGCGGAAAAAATTGCTGACGCTCTACAGGGGCATGAGCGCCTGAATAGGATGATTTATCCAGGTCATGCGTCTCATCCTCACTATGATTTGGTGCTTGAGCAGATTGGCAAGGGGGGAACCGTTATTGCCCTTGATGTGAAAGGCGGCCAAGATGCGGCCTTTGCGTTTTTGAATGCATTAGAGATCGCGGTGATTTCAAATAATTTGGGCGATGCAAAGTCTATCGCGACCCATCCTGCAACGACAACGCATCAGCGGCTACCGGAGGATCAAAAACAAGAATTGGGGATCTCAAGTGGTTTGATCCGATTTAGCGTTGGTCTTGAGGACCCAGAGGATTTGATCAACGATATTTCCCAAGCCCTCGCTCAGATTTAACATAATGACAAAGTCTCGTGATTGATCCAATTGGTCGTAATTGCCGTATAGAATAACATAACTGGTAATTTACAAGGTAAATACCTAAGTTATTACTATCCCATGGCACATCAGGGAGGCCAGACAATGAATATTCATCCAAGAGACGTTGGGATCGAGCCCAATGAACAAGACGTAGAATTGGCGATGGATACATTGCGGCGTTGGGTTGCAACGGCGAGCGAAGAGCAGTTGAAACAATGTGATACGGCATTACTCGCGCGGATTCTTCCTTATCCTGCCTTGTCAGATACCTATGATGCGGCGTTCACTGTTGACGAGACTTACAAAGCGTCGATGCCTGACCTTCAAAATGGTCCGAGCGCCTTGATTAAAGGTGCGCACACACGCATCCAGCACGTCGGGATTTCAAATTTCCGCCTTCCGTTGAGCTATACGACACGGGATGGGGCTGTGCGTTCACTCGAAACATCTGTTACGGGGTCAGTCAGCTTAGAAGCTGACAAAAAAGGGATCAACATGTCGCGGATCATGCGGAGTTTTTACAAACACGCAGAGGATCACTTTAGTTTTGATGTGATTGATGCAGCCTTGGATGACTACCTCACCGATCTAGAAAGCTTGGATGCGCGTTTGCAGCTAGGCATGTCTTTTCCGATGAAGGTTGAAAGCCTCCGCTCTGGTTTGAGTGGCTATCAATATTATGACGTCGCTTTGGAAATGGTGGTCAAGGATGGGGTCCGCACGCGGATCATTCATTTGGACTATGTCTATAGCTCGACCTGTCCGTGTTCCCTTGAATTGTCTGAACATGCACGCCGTGAACGGGGACAATTGGCAACGCCGCATTCCCAACGATCGGTTGCCCGTTTGTCGGTCGCGCTACGCGACGGAGAACAGGTTCATATCGAAGATCTTATTGATCATTGTCGTCAGGCCGTTCCCACGGAAACACAGGTCATGGTCAAACGCGAAGACGAACAAGCCTTTGCTGAATTGAACGCAGCCAATCCAATCTTTGTCGAGGATGCGGCGCGTTTGTTCTGTGAACAGCTTGAAAATGATGCGCGCATTGGTGACTTTCGCGTGGTGGCCAGCCACCAAGAAAGCCTGCATAGCCATGATGCCATATCGATCCTGACGCAGGGCGATATGTTTGAGAGTACTTCTTATGAGTCTAAGCTGTTTCAAACCTTGATCCACACGCGCTGAGCCAAGGTCAAGGACTTGACAGTTTGGTCGTGACGGTACAACCGTTGCCCCAATGATAGATTTTCGACCCATAGGCTATGTCGTTGGCATTCTCGTTGCGATCCTTGGTTTCGCAATGATTGTCCCTATGCTTGTCGATATTGCAGAGGGGCGAGGACACTCTGGTGTATTCGCCCAAAGCGCCGTGATCACCGTTATGTTTGGTATCTTGCTCTCAATGGCTTGCTCGAATGGTGAGAGGGATGGATTAACCATTCAGCAAACCTTTTTGCTCACGACGGGTGTTTGGGTCGTTCTTCCGATCTTTGGAGCGCTGCCGTTTATGTTGGGTGCGACGCAGCTAAACTTTGTGAATGCTTTCTTTGAATCTGTGTCAGGTTTGACCACGACGGGCTCAACAGTTTTATCTGGCCTAGATACTATGCCCAAGGGGTTATTGTTGTGGCGCGGGCTCCTGCAATGGCTGGGCGGAGTTGGTATCATTGTTGTTGCTATGGTTTTCCTGCCTCAATTGAGGGTCGGTGGTATGCAAGTCTTTCGTGCGGAAGGCTTTGACACCATGGGGAAAATCCTGCCACAGGCGACTGCCATTTCGTTTCAGATATCCATCATCTACCTTGGCGTCACGGGCGCCTGTTCTCTGGCCTATCTTGGGGTGGGAATGAACACCTTTGATGCGACGGTGCATGCACTGACAACGGTTTCAACGGGTGGGTTTTCAAACTATGATGCCTCTTTTGGGACGTTTAGTGGTGGGGCTGAGTATATCGCCTCGTTCTTTATGATCATGGCGGCGCTGCCCTTTGTGCGTTATGTTCAAATGGTGAACGGAACAACATTTGCCGTATTTTACGACAGCCAAGTCCGCGCGTTTCTGGTGCTTGTTTTCGCGATCATTGCTGTGTCAACCTTGGTACTGATGACACAATCTGCGTTTGATTTTGAACCTGCGTTTCGCCAAGCGCTATTTAATATCATCTCGATAATGAGCGGGACAGGCTATGCGAGTGCTGATTATATGACATGGGGTGGGTTCTTGATCGGGACCTTCTTCTTTATCGGATTGATCGGGGGATGTGCGGGATCAACGACCTGTTCGGTCAAGATTTTTCGCTATCAAATTATGGTCGAATCTATTCGTGTTCAGTTGAAAAAAATCCTGTCCCCTCACGGCGTGTTCATTCCCCGATTTGACGGCAAAGCCATTGATGACAGCGTCATGAATGCGGTCATGGCGTTCTTCATAATGTTTTTTGTGTCTTTGGGGGTCTTGGCTGTTTTGCTTGGGTTAACGGGGCTCGACTTTGTCACAGCGGTGTCTGGTGCCGCAAGTGCCATTGCCAATATTGGGCCGGGTTTGGGCGATGAAATCGGACCATCGGGAAATTTTGCGGGTTTGAATGAAACGGCGAAATGGCTTTTGATCGCTGGAATGCTCTTGGGTCGATTGGAAATTTTGGCCGTCTTTACCCTGTTTACCGTGCGGTTCTGGCGCGCGTAAAAAGGGGGCCAAGAGGCCCCCAATTTTTTAGTTCCAACAATTAACCAACGCAGTGATATCCCGCGCCGTTTGCGTCACATACAATGGATCAATCTCGGCTCCTGAGGGTGCCGCATCATAGTTCACAGATGATTGATCTAAGAAGGCAGTCAGTGTCGCGGCTTTGACGGCGATGGCGACACCTTCGGGTAAAATGCGATCCACGCCTTGATGCGAGAGTGCACCAACAACCTGTCCCGTCATCGTCAAGACAGGTCCGCCAATATCACCATTTTCAACCTTGGCACTAAGGCGCATCCGAAGATCATCCCCCGTTAAATCACGAAGCTCTTCGATGGTGCCAAGTGCGGCACTAGGGACGCCCAAACGACCGTTATAGGGATAGCCGGCAAAGACTATGTCTTGACGTAGTCCAGCGGGATCTTGTGCAAATGTGGCGACCCCAATCGGTGTTATCGCGTCTTGTGGTTTAATCAGAGCCAAGCCGCTTGCAACATCGGTTGCTGCAATATCGGCTTTGATGTCGCCTTCTAAGGTGATGCGCTCACAGCTTTCCAAGCCAACACTTTGCGTAAGGACCAAGCCGGATTGGCTCACGTAAATTCCAGCATGCGAAAAGGCGGGTGTGTGAATGTCGAGGCCAAAGACCTGATCAATTTCTTCGATATCTGCATCCGACATCTCAGGGTTCAGGGTGCCCTCCAATTCGCTAAAGCTTTTCTGCATCTCTTCCAAGAGACGTGTGCGGCGGTCCTCATCGCCTGTTGGCCAAACAAGGACAAAGCCTTTGATTTCGCCATTACGGAGCGAAGCGGTTGCATAGGTCACGCGGTCATTGTCCGACCCTTGAATTTCGAACGCGCGTTTTCCAACTTGGCGTGGACCGTCCTGTGGAATGATTTCAAGCGATTGCAGAGCTTCATATAAAGCCCGTAGCGTGAAATCATCGCCTTCTTGAGAAATAAGAAGGACCTTTTTAACGGACCCATCATTTGCATCGTAATGAACAAGGGGTGCGTCATTTTTGGCAAATTGGACGACACCTAATGGAATTTGAACCTCAATGCCTGCGTCGCGATTGCTTACAAGAGCCAAGTCCAAACCGTCCAATACTGCATTATATTGACCAAGCAAATCAGCCCGTTGTTTTGTGGTCAAAATGCCCGTTGCGTCATATCCGTTTGCGCTCTGCCAATCTTGCATTGAGCGTCGTGTTCCGCGGCCAAATGACCCATCAATCGTAGATGCATAAAAGCCGGCCCATTTCAGAGCGATTTGCAGGTCTTTCTTTTCATCCCGTGTCAGACGCGCCTCTGATGCGCGCGCTTCTCTAGGGGTTTCATCTGGTTGTTCAACCGCTTCGGCAACCTCGACAACGACCTCTTCAGGGGCTGGCGTGGGTGTTTCAACCGGTGCTGGTTGTACCGCTGGTGCGGTGAGTGCGCCACCAATTGGCCAAATTTGTTGTCGGTATTGCGTGCCGATAGACACAAAGGAATCCCGTGGGATTGCACCGCTGTTCAATAGCTGACGACGCAGCTGCTCTGCCTCTGGTCGGGCATAAGGGCCAAGGGCAATGGCATACCAGCCGGCACCGAGTGAATAGGCATTCACGAAATCCAATTCATCTGAATAGGCCCGTGCGCGTGCCTCAGCCTCAAGCAGGCTTGGTTGTGCCTCGATCTGCAACCAGACATTTTCCTGTGCCTGCGCAAAATTCGGCAAAGAAAACAAAAGCCAGAGTGCGACGAATATGCGTTGAAACATTAATTTTAGTCTCCCAAAAGAATTATGACTGCTCCCCTAACTCTTGGGGTTTCAGACTGTTTATCCTGCAGTTTTCGGGATTTCCATAAAAACAACGCATATCGGAAAGATTTATCTGAGGGTTTGTATTGTTTTTGCCGACCAAGATCGGGTTCCTTGATTGACCCCTTCTTGAGACTTGCCTAAGTAGGGAACAAATAACGCATAGTCGGGACATACAGGTATGGCAGTTGAAAAACCCAAATCCTTTCAGGAAATCATTTTGCGGCTTCAGGCCTATTGGGCGCAAAAGGGCTGTGCGATTATGCAACCCTATGACATGGAAGTGGGCGCAGGGACATTTCACCCCGCCACAACGCTCAGATCGCTCGGGGGTAAATCCTGGGCGGCGGCCTATGTTCAGCCTTCTCGCCGTCCAACGGATGGGCGCTACGGTGAAAACCCGAACCGACTTCAGCACTATTACCAATATCAAGTTTTGATCAAACCAAGCCCGCCAGATTTGCAAGAGCTTTACCTTGGCTCGCTTGAGGCGATTGGCATTGATATGGATTTGCACGACATTCGATTTGTCGAAGACGACTGGGAAAGCCCAACATTGGGCGCTTGGGGTCTTGGATGGGAAGTGTGGTGCGATGGGATGGAAGTGTCCCAGTTCACTTATTTCCAACAAGTGGGTGGGCACGATTGCCATCCTATTTCTGGCGAATTGACCTATGGGTTGGAGCGCTTGGCCATGTATGTTCTTGGCGTCGATCACGTGATGGACATGCCATTTAACGATCCGCAATCCCCGATTGCTCTCAGTTACGGTGATGTTTTCAAACAAACCGAAGAAGAATATGCGCGTTGGAATTTTGATGTCGCGAATACTGAGGTATTATTGCGCCATTTTGAAGAGGCCGAGGCCGAATGTGACGCAATTCTCTCGCAAGAGCATGTTGATCCAAAAACAGGCAAGCGTATCATCATGGCGCATCCCGCCTATGATCAATGCATCAAAGCAAGCCACGTCTTTAACCTATTAGACGCTCGCGGCGTTATTTCGGTCACTGAACGACAAGCCTATATTGGGCGTGTGCGGGCCTTGGCGAAAAAGTGCGCCGATGCCTTTGTATTAACCGAGGCAGGGGGCCACGTACAATGATGGGTAGATTTCTAGCAGGTGTCATCGTGATTGCAGCCTTATTTGCCGGAGTTGGAATTTATTATTTCCAAGTCTATGGATTTTACGACGAAGTGGCCGTTGATGGGGTGAATGATGTTCAGATTACCTCCCTTGCTACAGGCGTGCCTGAAACAATCCTATATGAGCGGTTTGAAGCTATTGACGCAGACAGCTCGCCCATTCGCTATCGCGCGTGTTTTACGACGTCACAAAGCCTTGCTATGATGACCGAAACCTATGCGCCCTACAAAAAACCAGAGCCTTTGAATGCGCCTGATTGGTTTGAATGTTTCGATGCCGCCGAAATAGGCACGGGCCTAGAAACGGGTGATGCGGTTGCGTTTATGGGCACCGAAAACATCCATTACGGAATTGATCGCGTGATTGCGGTGTTCCCAGACGGGCGTGGCTTTGTTTGGCACCAAATCAATCACTGTGGCGAAGTTGTCTTTGATGGACAACCTGTTCCTGAAGACTGCCCTACACCACCTGAAAGTAATCAATAATGCCTGACTTACTCATTGAATTGTTTTCCGAAGAAATTCCGGCGCGTATGCAAACACGCGCTGCAGATGATCTGAAAAAGCTTGTGACGAATGGTTTGGTCGAGGCGGGTTTGACCTATGCTGGGGCCGCTTCTTTTTCCACGCCGCGTCGTTTGACCTTGGCTATTGAGGGGCTATTGGCGGAAAGCCCGACATTGAAAGAGGAACGCAAAGGACCGCGCGTGGATGCCCCTGAAAAAGCAATCCAAGGGTTTTTGCGTGGCGCTGGGCTGACCTTGGACCAGCTCGAAGTTCGGGATGAAAAAAAAGGGCAAGTCTACTTTGCCTCAATCGAAAAACCAGGACGTCCTGCGGCCGAGATCATTGCCGAAGTTCTGGAAACAACTATGCGGAACTTCCCTTGGCCTAAATCCATGCGCTGGGGAACAGGGTCGCTCAAATGGGTTCGCCCGTTGCATTCCATTGTCTGTGTGTTGAACGATGATCTCGGGACAAATGTTGTCCCGCTTGATATTGATGGGATTACCTCTGGCAATAAGACACAAGGCCATCGATTTATGGCGCCTGCCTCAATTGAGGTAAGCACATTTGATGACTATTGCGCGAAACTGAAACGCGCCTTTGTCGTGTTGGACCCACAAGAACGCGCTGACGCCATTTGGCAAGACGCCCAAAACCAAGCCTTTGCATCGGGCATGGAGGTCGTTGAAGATCGCGGTCTCTTGGCTGAGGTTGCAGGGTTGGTGGAATGGCCTGTCGTGCTAATGGGCCAGATCGATGATGATTTCCTTGAACTTCCTGCCGAAGTTCTCCAGACGTCAATGAAAGAGCATCAAAAATTCTTTTCCGTAAAGAATGCGAAAACGGGTAGAATTGAAAAATTCATCACAGTTGCTAATCGCGAGACTGCTGACAATGGCGCAACGATTTTGGCTGGCAACCAAAAGGTTCTCTCTGCGCGACTGGCGGATGCGAAATTCTTTTGGGAAAATGATTTGCGCATTGCTCAAGGTGAGGGGCTGTCTGTTTGGACGGACAACCTGTCCAATGTGACGTTCCACAATAAATTGGGAAGCCAGCAAAATCGGATTGAGCGCATTGCGAGCTTGGCCAAGGAATTGGCGCAACCCGTTGGTGCGGATCCTGAATTGGCCTCGCTTGCGGCCTCTGTGGCCAAGGCCGACCTATCCTCGGAAATGGTCTATGAATTTCCTGAGTTGCAAGGCCTGATGGGGCGCTATTATGCGCAGGCGGCTGGATTATCGCAAGAGGTCGCCAATGCTTGCGAGCTGCATTATTCCCCGCTTGGCCCCTCCGATGATGTGCCAACAGAACCCGTTTCCATTGCGGTTGCCCTCGCGGACAAGCTTGATACTCTCACAGGGTTCTGGGCGATTGATGAAAAGCCGACAGGGTCCAAAGACCCCTTTGCCCTACGCCGTGCGGCCTTGGGCGTTATTCGTTTGCTATCGGAAAATTCCGTGCGCTTGTCCTTAAAAGACGCCATATCCAAAGGATATGCAGGCGCGGATGCAGATGACTTGCTTGGGTTCTTCCATGACCGTTTGAAGGTTTACTTGCGCGACCAAGGTATTCGCCATGATGTGATCGATGCGTGTTTGGTGATGGACAATAACGATGATCTCACCCTCTTGATCACACGGGCCAAGGCGCTGTCTGCGTTCTTGGCAACAGATGATGGGGAAAACCTTGTTCAAGGGTACAAGCGTGCGAATAACATCGTGACACAGGCCCAAGACAAAGACGGCGTTGAATATTCCTTTGGTGCGGATCTGAAATTTGCAGAAAGCGATGAGGAAAAAGCGCTCTTTCAAGCCTTGGATACGCAGGCCCCAGTTATCGAAGCGGCGATGGCGTCCGAGGATTTTGCAATCGCGATGAGCGGGATTGCAAAACTTCGCGCGCCTATGGATGCGTTTTTTGACGCCGTACAGGTGAATTCTGACAATGACGTTGTGCGTCGGAACCGTTTGAACCTTTTGTCTCGTATTCGTGTGATTTGTTCATCTGTTGCGGATCTGTCCAAAGTTGAAGGCTGATCGAAAGATCACCTTCCCATGATCTGACGCGGGGTTGATAAAATCAATCCTTGCGTGATGATGAATTCGGATTATGCTGCGGTGACCATAAAGGACGCCGCAGTGCAGCAAGAACAGCCATATATCAATTTTGTAACGCCAACAGCTAAGATCGCGACCGCAACACATGGTGGGCGCGCGAAATGCTTGCAGAGGCTCGTCCGACTTGATCTGCCTGTGCCGCCTACGGTCGCTGTGTCCTTCGAGGCTGTGCATGATATCGCTTCTGGTGATTTTGCGGATATTGACGGAATTCTCACGCATTTTGGCCCAAATGCCTTGCTCTGTGTGCGCCCGTCGTCCGAGGATCCCGATTGGGGTGGGCCGAGGGCCGTTTTGAACATCGGCATGAACGATGCCCGCTTTGTTGAGTTATCTGATTCAATTGGCAAAGAGGCGGCGGCTCAGCTCTATTTTAGGTTTGTTCAATCTTATTCAATCCATGTTGCGCGCCTTGATCCAGATATGTTTGATCACATTTCAGGCGGTGGCCAAATCGCCTTGAGCGAAGCGCTGCGCGCCTATGAGGATGAAACCGAAGAAGAATTCCCACAAGACATCGCAACCCAGCTTTCCGAAGTTCTCAGATCCATGGCGCGCGCATGGGAGGGAACCACAGCACGGCTTTTGCGTCAGGCAAAAGGGGCCCCTGCGGACGCAGGTCTTGGACTTGTCGTGCAAAAGATGGCCTTTGGGTTGGGACATGGCGAATGCGGATCAGGCGTTTTGCAGCTTGTGAGTTCGGAAACGGGATTGCCCAAGATAACAGGTCGTTATCTTCGTCAAAGCCAAGGTCGCGATGCGTTGGACGGCGACAACTCAGCTATGTTCTTGAGCAAAGATGACCGTGGTCCGTCGCTTGAAAGCAATGCGACTCATATCTATGCAACGCTTATTGAACACGCGACTTTAATGCGGAATAAATTGCGCGAAGAAATGCAGATTGAATTTACTATCCAAGATGGTGATTTGCATATTCTTGATGGGGTTCGCATCACGCGCCGCGCTCAGGCCGCTGTGCGCATTGCGGTTGAACTGGCAAAAGATGGCATCATCACCAAAGAAGAAGCCCTCATGCGGATCGAACCTCGGGCGATTGGTGAATTGCTGCACCGTCAAATTTCCATTCAAGCCGAGCGCGATATTGTGGGAACCGGTGTTGCCGCAAGCCCCGGTGCCGCGTCGGGTCGATTGGTGTTTAATTCTGAGGCCGCACAAGCGAGCGCCGCGCGTGGCGAAGCCTGTGTTCTTGTTCGCCGTGAAACCAGTCCTGAGGACATTCGCGGCATGCAAGCCGCAGTCGCAGTTTTGACAGAACGCGGCGGTATGACAAGTCATGCGGCCGTTATTGGGCGCGGGATGGGCTTGCCCTGTGTTGTAGGCGCGTCTGATATTAGGTTGTCTGTTGAGAAAAAATTGCTGATTGCTCAGGATGGTCGTGTGTTCAAACAGGGTGATTTGCTGACAATTGATGGCACGAACGGTCAAATCTTGGCAGGCGAGCCTGAAATGGTTGAGGCCGCGCTCGATGATGCTTTCCAAACCTTGATGCAATGGGCAAGTGAGATTAGCGACATCGACGTGCGTGCAAATGCTGATACGCCGCGCGATGCGCAAACGGCGCGGAATTTTAATGCGCATGGTATTGGCTTGTGTCGCACTGAACATATGTTCTTTGATGCGGATCGTCTGACCGTAATGCGCGAGATGATCTTTGCTGATGACAGCGAAGATCGCAAAGCCGTGTTAGAGCGATTGCTGCCGATGCAGCGGAATGACTTTGCGGAGTTGTTTCGAATTATGCACGGGTTGCCTGTCTGCATTCGCCTCTTTGATCCGCCGTTGCATGAATTTTTGCCCTCTGATCGCAGAGGCCTGCGTGACCTTGCCGAAGCGCTTGATCTTCCTTTGTCGGATGTGACGCGACGGGTTGAGGCGATGGGCGAATACAACCCGATGTTGGGGATGCGTGGTGTCAGGCTTGGGATTACTGTTCCTGAAATTTACGACATGCAGGCGCGCGCTATATTTGAGGCGACCATTCACGCGAGCCAAGTTGGCGATCCTGTTGTGCCAGAAATCATGATTCCTCTGGTCTCGGCCAAACGCGAAGTTGAGATTGTTAAAACGCGCATTGATGCGGTTGCCGCGGCCGTGCGCACCGAAACAGGTGCTGATTTTGATTACCGATTAGGTGTGATGGTGGAAACTCCGCGCGCCGCGCTGCGGGCACAAGATATTGCGCAACATGCCGCATTCCTGAGCTTTGGAACAAACGATTTGACCCAGATGACTTATGGGCTTTCGCGGGATGATGCCGGACGATTTATGTCAAATTACGTGCAACAAGGCGTTTTCCCAGAAGATCCCTTTCACACACTCGACACGGACGGAGTAGGCGAGTTGCTGATGCTGGGCGTTGAGCGCGCCCGTCAAACGGATCCTGATGTGGTGTTATCGATATGTGGCGAACATGGCGGTAGCCCTGAGTCCATAAAATTCTGCCGTGAGAGTGGATTTGACTATGTGTCTTGTTCGCCATTTCGTGTACCCGTGGCACGCTTGGCGGCGGCACAGCTTGCAATTCAAGATCAAATTAGCTAAACGCTCCGAAACAAAATGATCGTGAACTGCACGCGATCTATTTCAACAGGGACGTTGATAAATCTGCAGGGCTGCACTCGGTGGCCCTTCTCTTGGATAATAACAAGTGCGAACCTCATGAAATTACGTAATATTTTAGCTGCCTCTCTCATCCTGTCCTCTGTCGCAACATCTGCATTTGCTGATCTGAATAGCAAAGCTGTATCCAGTATGGCTGCATATGAAGAATCATATTGGTCAAAACTGGATGTCACCGCCAAAGACGACGTGATCAAACCAATTCTCGCTCCGGCGGGGAAAGTGTATTCACATTCCTATTTGGATTCTGTCTCTGCACCAAAGCAAACCAAACAATTGCGGTGTTTGGCTGAAGCTCTTTATTTTGAGGCGCGCGGTGAAACTGTCAAAGGGCAATTTGCCGTTGCTGAAGTTATCTTGAATCGTGTGGATCACCGCCGTTATCCCGATTCAATCTGTGAAGTTATTAATCAAGGGACCGGTCGCAAGTTTGCCTGCCAGTTCACCTATACATGTGATGGTCGTGCGGAAACAATTCATGAGCCCAAAGCCTACACACGTGTGAGCAAAGTTGCGCATTTGCTTATGTCTGGCAAGGTCTCGCGTGGTTTGACCAAAGGGGCGACCCATTACCATACGACGGCTGTCAAACCAAAATGGTCCCGTAGCTTTCCAAAAACGGCGAAAATCGGTAGCCATATCTTTTACAAACAACCTACGCGTATTTCAAAAAATTAAGAATGACGCATATTGATGCTTTGGTGACGTGTCTTTAAGGCTTTGGACAACGGTGCCCGTTTATCAATGGCCTAAGATACGACCAAAGGATCCCCAAGATGAGCCAAGAAATCAGGTTAGCTTTCGCACATCCGACTGAACGAAGCGAAGCCAGCTCGGTTGATACGAGTTATGATCGTATCTCCCTGACGGATCACATTGTTGAGGTCGAGATTGGCGCCTTTCAAGCTGAGCGGGGCACGACACAGCGCGTCTGTTTCAATATTGTCGTTGAAGTACGTCCGATAACAGATCCTGTCGAAGATGATGTTGATCGCATCCTGTCTTATGATCGTGTGACGGAGGCTATTGCCTATGAGCTAGGGGCCGAGCGGCTTAACCTCTTGGAAACCTTGGCGGAGCGGATTGCCGAGCGTATATTGCTGGAACCTCAGGCGATGCGTGTCTTTGTTCGGATTGAAAAGCTGGATCGTGGACCTGGCGCTTTGGGTGTTGAAATCGTGCGTGCACGGGTCGCTGAGCAATCTATGACATCTATTGATGACGATGCAACCAAGCCCCATCCAGCGGTTCTCTATCTATCGAATGAGGCGATTGCCTCGGATAATCTGACTGATTGGTTAGATCAACTGCACGCCAAGCACATTCCTGCGGTGATCTGTGTGGGTCTTCCCTCTGTTCAATATCCAAAGGCCCTGCATGATATGGCGCAGCGGCGTATTGATTTGCTTGAGATCGAACAAAACGCTTGGCTTTTGGCAGACCGCGACGCCCGTTGCGTCGTTGTCGCCACCAAAACCGAGCTTGATTGGGCGATGAAAAATGGTCAAATCAGCGTTTGGGCGCCGTCCAAGCTGATCTTGGATGCGGTGCATCCGCCAAAAGCATCAGCGCGTGATGGGGTCGCCTTGGCGCATTGGTTGGCTCAGTCCTTGGATGCCTCTAGCCTGCATGTGATTGGGGATGTGGCGACAGACATTCAAGATGAAGACGTAATATTTCAACCCATTGGCAAAGATTTGCTTTGATCTCTTGCCAAACAGCGAAAACTTGATCATTTCAGGCTTATGACTGTTTATTATCGTCCAATACTGCGCTCTGAGTTCACGCGCCCTAACCATGCGATTGACTTTGCAAACACGGGCTTGTGGTGTCACGATGTTGAGGTCCTGAGCCGAACCGCGTCTCCTGAAATCATCCCTGTTCGTGACGTTCCTCAAGAGGTTCGTTCCGAGTGGACGCGCCCCAGAGCACGCATTGCTGGATTAGATTTTTCAACGCCACGCATCATGGGTATTTTGAACGTCACACCAGATAGTTTTTCAGACGGTGGTAAATTCGTTGACCCGCAGGTTGCCATTGATCATGCGACAACCATGGCGACACAAGGCGCGGACATTATCGATATCGGTGGTGAAAGCACACGCCCCGGCGCCGTTGAAGTCAGCATTGCCGAAGAGATTGAGCGCACAGCACCGGTTATTCAAGCTGTTAGCAAAGCAATCGAGACGCCGATCTCAATTGATACGCGCAAATCCTCTGTTGCAAAAGCCGCTGTTGAAGCCGGAGCGCAAATTGTGAATGATGTGAGCGGGCTGACATTTGATCCGACACTGGCCGAGTATTGCGCCAGCTCGCAAGCGCCTATTTGCATCATGCATACGCAAGGCACGCCTGATGTCATGCAGGACGACCCAAGCTATGATGATGTTGCCTTGGACGTTTATGACTTTTTACAAACACAAATGACGACGTTGATCGCGGCCGGTGTTCCAAAAGAGAATATCATCGTTGATCCAGGGATTGGCTTTGGAAAAACCTTGCAGCACAACCTTGCACTGCTGAACCGCATGAGCCTCTTTCATTCACTTGGTGTGCCGATTTTGCTTGGTGCATCGCGCAAGGGGATGATCCGCACAATTGCAGGCGCTGATGCCGCTCAGGATCGGATGCCTGGGTCTGTTGCCATCGCATTGAATGCGGTTTCGCAAGGAATTCAAATATTTAGGGTGCATGACGTCGCAGAAACACGTCAAGCATTTGATTTATGGCAATCTATTTTAAAGGGAGAGTCCTATGGGGCGTAAGTATTTTGGAACAGATGGTGTTCGGGGACGGGCCAATGTTTTCCCGATGACGGCGGAAATGGCGTTGAAAATCGGCGCAGCAGCAGGGCGATATTTTCGCCAAGATGGAAGCACAGCACATCGTGTCGTTATCGGTAAAGACACGCGCCTCTCAAGCTATATGTTTGAAAATGCTTTGACGGCTGGTTTGACGTCGACAGGGATGAATGTCTTGTTGCTCGGCCCAGTTCCAACTCCGGCCGTAGGATTGTTAACAGGCTCTATGCGGGCTGATTTGGGGATCATGATTTCCGCAAGCCATAACCCACATCATGACAACGGGATCAAATTCTTTGGCCCAGATGGGTTCAAACTGTCGGATCAGGCTGAAATGGATATTGAGGCGCTGATTGACGAAGGCGTTGAACCTGCTCTTGCTGAAAATATTGGTCGCGCAAAGCGCATTGATGACGGGCTGTTTCGCTATGTGGAACGGGCAAAGTCCTCTTTTCCAACTGGGATGCGCCTTGATGGGCTAAAGATTGTCATCGACTGCGCCAATGGGGCCGCCTACCGCGCCGCGCCAACTATCCTTTGGGAGCTTGGCGCCGAAGTCATCGAAGTCGGTGTTTCGCCGAATGGCAAGAATATCAATGACAACTGTGGCTCGACCAAGCCTCTGACGGCGAGCGAGGCTGTTGTCTCCCATGGGGCGCATGTTGGTATCTGTCTTGACGGTGACGCGGACCGATTGATCATCATTGACGAAACAGGCAAAGTTGCCGATGGCGATCAAATTATGGGCCTCATGGCGAGCCGATGGGCAGCCGAGGGAACCCTGACTGGGAACGCCCTCGTTGCAACCGTGATGTCCAACCTTGGGTTAGAGCGGTTCTTGCAAGGTCAGGGGATCGGCTTGGAACGCACAGGCGTTGGCGATCGTTATGTGGTTGAGCGCATGCGCGAAGGCGGCTTTAACCTTGGTGGCGAACAATCTGGGCATATCGTCATGACAGATTACTCCACGACCGGTGACGGGCTCATGGCGGGACTGCAGTTTTTGGCTGAACTTGTTCGCACGGGCAAGGCGGCAAGTGAACTTGCCAATATCTTTGAACCCGTCCCACAGTTGTTGAAAAATGTGCGCTATACGGCAGGGCAGGTGCCTTTGGAGGATGCTTCCGTTAAATTGGCAATCCAAGCGGCCGAAGACAACTTGAAAGGTCAAGGACGTCTTTTGATCCGCAAGTCTGGCACTGAACCCTTGATCCGTGTGATGGCTGAAGCGGAAAATGATGATGTCCTCAACGCCGAAGTTGATCGCGTGGTAAATGCTGTTGAGGCGGCCTGTTCTTAGGGCGTTGTCCCTGTGAACAACCGCTTGAGCGCGCCATATTGGCTTAGTCCAAGTCCTGCGAGGATGAGGACTAAGGCCAAAAACAGGTTGTCGCGCGCGGGCTCATTCAAGATCGTCATGCCAAAGAATACGGACCAAAGGGGCACTTGGTAATTCACCAACGACATGAAAACTGGTCCAGCCGTGCGGATAACGAGAACGCGTAGGATATTGGCCCCAGCGGTTGGAACAAGTCCCAACAAAGCCACATAAAATAACGTCTGATTGTCAATCACTGGTGGTGGACCTTCGACAACATAGGCAGTCGCGATTACAAAGACCGATCCGATCAGCAACACTATCGCCGAGAGGCCAAAGGGATCAATGGGCGGAAGGCGGCGCATTGTTATCGAGCTCATCGCATAACAGGCCGCTGCACCGAGGCAGGCCAGTTTGCCGAACATTTCCAAGGATTGACCTGAGGAGGCAAAGCTATCTGGTCCAATCAGGATGACAACGCCAACGAACCCTATCAGGAACCCAACAAGACGGCGAAAGGTCATCTTTTCACCGGGAACCAAAACGTGCGCCAGTGGTAAGACCATCAAAGCCACTGTCGCCATGGAAATGCCAGCGAACCCCGATGTCACATATTGCAACCCCCAGCTCAACAGCTGAAACGGAATTGCCGTACTCAGCATGCTAACGGACAAGAGAGGCAGCCAAGCACGCTCAGAGCTTGTGAATAACCGCCATCCAGTCATCCCCCAAACAATACTTGTCAGCAATCCAGCAAATGTAATGCGCGCGGCGGCAAGCCAAAAGGGCGTTATCCCGACAAGAGCCAATTCAATGACCAAAAAGGTGCTTCCCCAAATGACCCCCATGAGAATCACCATGGCCCAGCTTTTGCCCGTTATCTGTGGTGTCATTTGATCCTCATTGATTTGGCGAACACTCTTAAGAGAGTAACGCAGAAATTAAAAAAGGGCCGCCGAAAGGCGACCCATTCTATCGAGTTTTGTCCAAACCTTAGTTTTTGGACTTATCAACCATTTTACCAGCTGAAATCCATGGCATCATGCCACGCAGCTTTTCACCAGTCGCTTCGATTTGGTGTTCGTCATTGGCACGACGTGACGCTTTGATCGTTGGCTGACCAACTGCGTTTTCAAGCATAAAGTCACGCACAAATTTACCTGCTTGAATGTCGTTCAACACTTCTTTCATGGCTTTCTTTGTTTGCTCATATGGCAAGATGCGTGGGCCAGTGACGTATTGACCGTACTCAGCCGTGTTTGAGATTGAGTAATCCATGTTCGCGATGCCGCCTTCATAGATCAAGTCAACGATGAGCTTCACTTCGTGCAAGCATTCGAAATAGGCCATTTCAGGGGCGTAACCCGCTTCGACCAATGTTTCAAAGCCACAACGGATCAATTCGACAAGACCGCCGCAGAGAACAGCTTGTTCACCGAACAAGTCTGTTTCACACTCTTCGCGGAAGTTTGTTTCGATGATGCCTGAACGACCGCCACCGATAGCTGAGCAATAGGACAAGCCGATTTCAAGCGCTTTGCCTGTCGCATCTTCGTTAACCGCAACCAAGCACGGCACGCCGCCGCCTTTGGTGTATTCGCCGCGCACTGTGTGACCTGGGCCTTTTGGCGCCATCATGATTACGTCAACACCTGGCTTTGGTTCAATCAAACCGAAGTGAACGTTTAGGCCGTGGGCAAATGCGATTGCTGCGCCTTCACGAATGTTGTCGTGAACGTATTTTTTGTATGTTTCTGCCTGAAGCTCATCGGGCATTGTGAACATGATCACATCACACCATGCAGCCGCTTCTGCGATACCCATAACCTTGAGGCCTTCGCCTTCGGCTTTCTTCGCGGATGGGGATCCTTCGCGAAGGGCAACAACAAGGTTCTTGGCGCCAGAATCACGAAGGTTCAACGCATGCGCGTGTCCTTGTGAACCATAGCCCAAGATAGCTACTTTTTTGTCTTTGATTAGGTTAACGTCGCAATCACGATCATAATAAACGCGCATAATTCTTCCTCTCACGTGTAAGTCTGAGGCAACAATAGAGGGTTTTGCTGAATATGGTTTGCTAATTTGTCTTTATTTCCGTAAAAATGGGATAATCAATTCACATTTTTGGGGATATTGGTGAAATTCATGCTAGATGATCTTGATCGCCGTCTCTTGCGGCATTTGCAAACGGACCCAGATATGGCCATGTCCTCCCTTGCAGAGCGGGCCGCGACAACGTCAACTGTGGCTGCGCGACGTGTGCAACGCATGAAGGATGCGGGGATTATCCAAGGGAGCGAAACCATAATCGATTGGGCTGCATTGGGGTATGCGGTTGAGGTCTCGCTAAGGGTGACGCTCGACAAAACGGAAACGCGCGCTTTTGATGTGTTTATCGAGGCGGCGCGGAAGGTGAATGAAATTATAGAAATCCAAACCTTTCTCGGAAGGGTCGATTTGCGCCTTTCAGTGATTGCAAGGGATATGCCGCACTATCAACACATCTATCGCACTCATATTCTGACCCTGCCGCATATTTCGGATATCGAAGCCCTAATGCATATTGCTCGGATAAAAACGGACGAGGAATTGCCAGTATGATTGATCTCGATGATATCGACCGTCATCTGTTACGAACCCTATCCCAAGATGGCTCTCAAAGCTCGGCGCATTTGGCAACCAAATTTGGTCTCTCGCAGCCTGCGGTCTGGCGGCGGATCAAACGGCTAACAGACGCGGGCGTTATCAAAGGCAAGCGCCTTGTTTTAGATAAGGAAAAACTTGGATTTGGCGTGACTGTTTTTTTGGGGGTCAAACTCGCAACAAAAGGCCGTGTGAGCCTTGAGGATTTTGAACGCGCCGTTCGCGCCATCCCAGAAGTGCAAACTGTCGAACATGTTTTAGGGCTTTATGATTATCGCCTCCGCGTTGTTGCGCGCGATATCTCTGATTTTGAACGGGTTTTACGCCGCCGCATTATGACGCTTCCAGGGGCTGGGGACGTTGAAGCGAATGTCTTGCTTAGCGAAGAGCGTCGCCCTGGTCCTCTGTAGATATCGCTTCATCTTTGCACAAATACTCAAATCCAACAGGGCAAACACGCGCCACGGTATACAAAAGAAGACTTTGCTTTTGGATGCATTCCTAAGTAGCTGTATAGAAAAAAGGAAAAACCATGCCTGCTTTATTAGATACGATTGATCCCGAGGGTCTAGAAGAATTCTCCGTTGTGTTCACAGACCGCTCTTTGAACCATATGTCCAAAGCCTTCCAATCAGTCATGTGTGATATCTCCTCTATGTTGAAAGAGGTGTATAACGCCGAGGCGACGGTCCTTGTTCCCGGTGGTGGTACCTTTGGAATGGAAGCTGTCGCGCGACAGTTTGGCAATGATGCGGATGTGCTCGTTGTTCGAAATGGTTGGTTTTCCTATCGGTGGAGCCAGATTTTTGATGCCTCGTCTTCCGCCAAATCTGTTGACGTTATCAAAGCCCGTCAGATTGGCAACGATAGTCAATCCTCCTTTCGCCCAGCCCCGATTGACGAGGTCGTCGCCAAGATCAAAGAAAACCGCCCGTCCATCGTGTTTGCACCCCATGTTGAAACCTCAGCAGGGGTGATCTTGCCGGATGACTACGTCACTCAATTGGCAAGTGCCGCACATGAGGTTGGCGCCTTGATGGTGTTGGATTGCATCGCCTCAGGATGTGCTTGGGTCGATATGAAGGCGACAGGTGTTGATGTCTTGATCTCGGCTCCGCAAAAGGGGTGGTCTGCCTCGCCCTCAGCGGGGATTGTGATGATGTCTCAGCGCGCGCTTGAGCGGCTTGAGGAGACAACATCCAACAGTTTTGCCATTGATCTAAAGAAATGGCATTCGATTATGCAGGCCTATGAAAATGGCGGGCATGCCTATCATGCGACCATGCCAACCGATGCCCTTCGTGCGTTTCGTGACACGATGCTAGAAACCAAAGAGTTTGGGTTTCAAAAGCTCTGTGATGCGCAATGGGAGCTAGGGAACCGCGTTCGCGATGTGTTGGCTCAGAAAGGCGTGAAATCAGTTGCGGCCGATGGATTTGGCGCGCCTGGGGTTGTGGTGAGTTACACACAAGACCCAGCCATTCAAAACGGGTCCAAATTCTCAGCCCAAGGCATGCAAATCGCGGCTGGTGTGCCATTGGCGTGTGATGAACCCCAAGATTTCATGACCTTTAGATTGGGTTTGTTTGGTTTGGACAAACTCTATGACGTTGACGCAACAATGGCGCGTTTGACGCGCGTCTTGGATGTTGTCCTTTAAGGTTTGAGGGCAGCTTAGCGGCTGCCCAAACCCATTTTCATGAGCGTTTTGCGCACAGGTGGGAGCGAATACAGCGTTTCCAGCCCCACTGCGCGCAAATTCCGGAGGGTTTGGTTTTCGGCCATTGATGCTTGGTTCAAGAGGCTTATCCCTGTGACACGCGTGCGAATGTCGGGGAGGCGCGCTTTATTATAGGCTTCTAACATGCGCTCTGATCCGATCTCATTAGGCGCATCTGCACCAAGTTCAACAAGTGTGCGAATATCGCCCAAGCTCATGTTCAACCCTTGCGCACCAATCGGGGGAACCACATGAGCGGCTTCCGCAATTAAGGCCACTCTTTGACTATTTAAACGATCCGCAATCTGGCTCATCATGGGCCATGCTGACAGCTGTGTAATTAATTTCAAATCGCCCAGAACACCGCAGGAGCGTTGGTTCATCTCGGTTTCAAAGTCCGCTGTTTCAAGTCCACGCAACCGATCCGCTTCGCTGTTTTTTTCCATCCAAACAATCGCAGAGGAGGGGCGGCCTTGATAATCAGGGAGAGGGACAAGCGTAAAGGGGCCCCCTTTTCGGTGTATTTCTGTTGAGATATTTTGATGCGGAATGTCATGTGTGACGGCAAAGGCTAAGGCGGTTTGACCGTACCGGGTTGTGCTCACACCAATGCCGGCGCTTTGGCGCATTGTTGAATGACGCCCATCCGCGGCAATCACGAGTTTGCATTTATACACATCGCCATCGTCAAACGTCACGCGCGCTTCGGTCATGCGTGTGAACAGTTTGGTTGCGCGTGCCCCTGATTTGAGGGTTATGTTTGGATGCGCCCGTGCTGCTGTTTGGAATTCCCGACGCAAGATGTAATTTGGGACGTTCCACCCAAAGGGTAAATCGGAGACATCGGATGCAACAAAGTCTTTTTGCAACCTGATGATGGGCGGGCTTTCCACGCCACCTGCATCAATGATGCGCATCACTTCAAGCGGGCTTGAGTGATCGGATACTTTGTCCCAAAGTCCGATCTCTTGTAAAAACGCTTGAGACGGCTGCAAAAACGCCGTGGATCTGAGGTCCGCGCCCACTTCGCTACGATCAGTGATAAGGGGCGTTGGGTCCACGCAGACAACATCAAACCCAGCTTGAGCAAAGGCATAGGCGGCTGTTAACCCTGCTATACCGCCGCCTGCGACGATGACGTCCGTGTGTTGCATGATGATGCTCCTCATAGGTCTTACGAAGCTGAGGTAATGCGATTTATTTCCAAGACCAAGTTAAAATAGCCTGCTAGACGATCTGACGCAGAAAATTGGTCAAATCATCAGTTTGAAAGTCGATATGCTTGTCTGCATCCGCGCCTTGGGTGTGGACCAATACGGTTTTGAGGCCCATCTGAGAGGGAACTCTCAGGTTCGCCACGGAATCCTCAAACATTGCCGCGGTGTGTGGGGCAATCTTGGCTAGATCAAAAACAACTTCAAAGGCTTTTCGTTCTGGTTTTGGCAGAAATTGAGCATGCTCAACACCGTATAGGTCCGAAAACTCTTGGGTTAGGCCCAATGCATCCAATACTTTTTCTGCATAGGGAGCCGTGCCATTTGTGTAGATTATTTTTCGACCCGGTAGCGCGGAAATGGCCTCCCGTAGTGGAGCATTTTCACGAAGCACTGAAAAATCAATGTCATGCACTTGATCCAGAAACGGGACAGGATCAATATCGTGCTCCCGCATTAATCCAGCCAAAGTTGTTCCGTAAAACTGCCAATAATGATCCCTGAGTGCGCTGGCATGACGGGTATCAACGTTTAGGTGCGACATTACATAACTGTTCATTTTCTCTTCGATCTGAGAAAATAGCGTATTGGTTGGTGGGTATAGCGTGTGGTCCAGATCGAAAACCCAGTCGGTCACGTGCGAAAAGGCGGTTTTGATCATCGTCTGAGGCCTCTGGTCTTGATTCTATGGGGTGCTGACCTTTAGGGTAGCTTGAGTTACGAGGGGAATACTATGACTTTGTCTAAATCGACGCCAAAAGATGCCTATGCTTTGATCCTTGAGGCCATTGATAGCGGAACATACCGTCCTGGGGATCGTTTGGTAGAAAGCGATTTGGCTGATCAATTTGGAATGTCTCGCACCCCAATTCGTGAGGCCTTGCAGCGTTTGGAAACTCAATCCCTCTTGGCGCGTGATGGTCGCAGTCTGATTGTGGCGTCACTTGATCACAATCAAATGGCGGAACTCTATGCTGTTCGGGCCGAATTAGAGGGGCTCGCTGCTAAACTTGCCGCAAAACATGCCAGTGAAGAAGAGAAATCCGTTTTGCAAGAAATGGTTGATCAGGATCGGCTGATTATTGATGATCCCAATGCTTTGTCGCGTGCCAACCGTCGGTTTCACAAGCAAATTCATTTGGCCTCGCACAATCGTTTTTTAGTTCAGCAATTGGATTTGTTGCATCGCTCTATGGCACTAATGGCGACCACATCCCTTGCTGTTGAAGGGCGTGGAAAAGATGCGATGAGCGAACACCAAGCGATTGTGGACGCCATCGTGGCCGGAGATGGCGATGCAGCCTTTGACGCATTGCGCGAGCATATTTCAATAGCCTTCGTGACCCGTCTGAAACAGGAATCTACTCTTTAGATTTTTTCTGTCCGTGCATGGTTTTGTCCCAGTAAAACGGATTTGTGCAGAGCTCGAAAAGGGCCTTGTAGCTCGCAAGGGAGGCGAGCGGGAAATAGAGGTATGTTGTTGGCACCCATGGTAGCAATCCCTTATGGCCTGACCGAATGGTGCCCAGAATGTTAACGATTATATCTGATGCAAACGAGACGATAAAAACTGAGCTTAGCCAGACCATTGCTCCCTGAGATAGGCCCAAGCTCTGGGGATCGAGAATACCCAGTGTCACCAACCAAAACCCCCAAAAAATGGGCGCAAGTGGGATAAGGATCATTGTTGGGAGAAAGAGCATTTGGAAGCCCCAAAACCGTCGCCATCCCAAGTCGTGAACAAGGCGCCGTATATCCCGCATGTGCGCGAAATAGGTGATGTAATAGCCTTTCAACCAACGCGACCTTTGCTTGATCCAACTAAACCAATGATTATTTGCCTCTTCGAATGTTGTGGAGTTTAAGATTTCGCATCGATACCCACGACGGACCAATCGCACACCAAGATCACAATCTTCGGTGACATTATGTGCATCCCACGCGTTGAGCTCTTGCAATATATCGCGGCGAAAAAAAACCGTTGTGCCACCCAAAGGCACAATGTGATCAGAGGCCGATAACGCAGGGAGGAGGGTGCGAAACCACCCGTTATATTCAATAGTGAAACAACGCGCGATCCAATTGGAGTGTGTGTTGTAAAAATCAAGCGCCCCTTGAACGCAGGCTGTGTTTGGCGGGGCGGTAGCAAAGGTGGCCACAACTTTGCGAATTTGGTCCGGTTCTGGCGCGTCCTCAGCATCATAAATTCCAATGATGTCGCCACTACAAAACCCAAGTGCGTAATTCATCGCCCGCGGCTTTGTTTGTACATGCCCCTTTGGTATTCGCATGACCCGCATCCAATTTGGCAACTTATGTCGCCTGATCATATCGGCTGTTTGCGTGTCCTCAGCTTCGAGAATGAGGATCGCTTCTAAGTGACTATGTGGATAATCCAATTGAGAGAGCCGCTTGATCAGCCGGGCGACGATATCCTTTTCCTTGAATAGAGGAACCAACAATGACACCTTTGGTAAGATGTCGGGTTGATAGAGTGGTCTGTCTTTCCTCTGTCTCGGACTAAGTAAAATGAGATGGGTTTTGTGAAGGACGCTCAGCAAAAGAAGACAGGCACCGAGAGTGATCAAACTGATAAATGTTATAGCGGGAAAGGTGCAAAGAGCACATGCCAGAGCCGTTAAGAGCGTCATTGATCCCCATTTGAGACGAGCGTAATTTAAGGTCGCACAGCCCGCCTCTGGGGGTGCCTCAGCCGCTTGAATGAGTTGAGCTTCAAACAGAGATTGAAGCCGCTTTTCAATCACATCTGGAGTTTACCAAACAAATTCATGTGGTCCTAATCGGCGTGCAATCTCAGGGGCATGGCGCTGATAACTGTAGTAATCTTTCGCTGCAATTTGCCATACCTGAGAGGTCCGTCCCCAAGGGACAAGTCCCGCCTTAATCCAAAACGTAGGGTCCGCATCCGTATAGAGGCCTTGGCCCTGAGGTGTGAGCCGATAGGGAAGGGAGCGTTGACGGGCGAGGGCCTCGCTTAGGGTTTTTGCAGTTATTGCACCACTGGAAACCAGGACTTCACCAAGGCGCGCGCCTGTGCGCTGATGCGCGTCTAGGGAATTCACAAGCTCCGTCGGGGAGATACGCCCCGCATCGATCAAGATTTGGCCAAGGGGTCGATTGGCACATTGAATATCGGAAAGGGGCCGATATTGGCCCCTTTGCAATCGAATGTTGCTCATGCCCTTGTCTCCTATCTGCTCAGCAGTTTTGGGAGAACAAGGTTAATTCTAAATTAAGATCGCTCTTATGCCTCAGCCATATAGGCGGCAAATCGTTCGAACAGATAAAAGCTGTCTTGTGGACCTGGGCTGGCTTCTGGGTGGTGTTGAACAGAATACACAGGACGATCCGCAATACGGATACCACAGTTTGATCCATCAAAGAGTGACACATGCGTTTCAACAACACCCTCAGGCAGGCTATCTGCATCAACAGCAAAGCCATGGTTCATTGATGTAATTTCCACTTTGCCTGTTTCATAGTCTTTGACAGGGTGGTTTGCACCATGATGCCCATGGCTCATCTTGATTGTTTTCGCACCCAAAGCGAGGGCCAGCATTTGGTGACCCAAGCAGATCCCAAAAATCGGCATATCTTTTTTCAAAAGCTCTTGGATCATTGGCACAGCGTAGGATCCCGTCGCCGCTGGATCACCAGGACCATTCGAGAGGAACACGCCGTCAGGATTAAGCGCCATGACGTCCTCTGCGGTGGCTGTCGCGGGCAAAACCGTGATATCACAGCCAACGGAGGCGAGGCAACGTAGGATGTTGCGCTTGGCGCCAAAATCGATTGCGACGACTTTGTGCTTGGGCGCGTCTTGCGTGGTGTAGCCATGTTCCCACGTCCAACGCTTCTCATCCCATTTATATGACTGCGCACAGGTCACAGTTTTAGCCAAATCTAAACCCTCTAACCCAGCAAAATCCCGCGCTTGTTCGATCAAAGCATCTGTGTCGAACTCACCCTCGGGGTTATGGGCGAGGGCAACATGAGGCGCGCCTTGTTGACGGATCGCACGAGTGAGGCGACGCGTGTCGATCCCACCAATTGCAATGCGACCTTTCTTTGCCATCCAATCGGTCAATTCAGACGTCGCACGCCAGTTGGATGAATTGGTTGGGTCCCACTTGACGACCATGCCTTCGGCCACTGGGTCCAAGGCTTCGTCGTCCTCGTCCGTAACGCCTGTGTTACCGATATGAGGGAACGTGAATGTCACAACTTGACCAGCATAAGACGGGTCGGTCATGATTTCCTGATACCCTGTCATCGCCGTATTGAAACAAAGTTCAGCAACTGTTTGACCGGTGGCGCCAAAGCCGTGTCCGTAAAATAGAGTTCCATCGGCAAGCGCCAAACAGGCGGTTGGTGTTTGGTTGGGCTGGTGTGCCATGAGTCTCTCTCCGGGGTACAAATTTGCGGCAACCTAGTGTCATCATCCATTGGGGTCAAGCCGACATTAGATATAATTCCTGTGGACGGGAACACTTGCGATTGGTAGGTAATCTGGGTTAAACACCTCGTCTAACAAGACGCAAGGGGAAGAGCGTATTATGGACCTAAGATTACGTATCACTACGGAACTGAAGCAAGCCATGCGAGACAAGGCCGCTGAACGGTTGTCCACGTTGCGGTTGATCAGCGCTGCTATCAAGGATCGTGATATTGCCACGCGCTCTGAGGGGAACGAAGAGGGGGCCACCGAAGCCGAGGTCCTTGCAATCCTTGGGAAAATGGTGCGTCAACGTCAAGAGAGTGCCAAGACCTACGAAGAAGCGGGTCGTATTGATTTGGCCGAACGCGAACTGTCTGAAGTCAAAGTTGTAGAAGAGTTTTTGCCCCGTCAGCTCGACGATCAGGAAACCTCAGATGCCGTCGATGCAGCTATCGCCGAAGTCGGTGCTGAGTCGATTCGTGATATGGGCCGTGTGATGGGCGCCTTGAAAGAAAAATATACAGGCCAGATGGATTTTGGCTCTGCTGGGCCATTGGTCAAACAAAAGCTTAGCAACTAAACACCGAGCGTCTTCGTTTAGTTTTTAAACGTCGATAGATACTCATTCAGGTCGCGGAACAGATCTAGCCGTTCTTCTTCTGTCAAGAAGGACCCTATTTCAACTTCGCGACCATTCCCCGACAATGTGACATAGTTTTTAACAGGTCCGACATGGGCGTACATATTTGTGCGTGCCCAATATGGATTGCACTCCCACGTCTGCGTGTCGCCTTTGGGGTTTCGGCGCTCTAGTGTCAACATGTCCTCAGTCGATCTGAGCGTTTCTCGGATGTTGCGATCTTTGTAATTACGTTGAAGAGCGATCCATAGCGCGCCAACCGTGATCATCAAAAACGGCAAAAGCCCCCAAAAAACGATCGTGCCGAGAACCATGAACAACGGCAGGCTGATAAAGATAAACGTCAACCAAATCGTCCAAGCAAAACCGCGCATAGGCAAGGAGCTATGCGCCCACAGTTTAACCATTTGAAAATTTGCGTTACCGATCGGTTCAATTTTATACGGCATGGTGTCCTCTTTGTATGAGGCACATATAGATCGCTTGGCGTCTGAGAACAGTCTGAATTTTGTCGCGCCCTCTGTCATAATGCCGCATAAAAAAACCCCCGCTGACGCAGGGGTTCTTTTGTTGCTAGATGTCTTGGCTAGTGAGCCGGACTTTTGTCCCAGTCTTCCTGTTTTGGAAGAATTTCAAATGTGTGCTCAGGTGGAGGGGACGGAAGCGTCCACTCTAGCGTATCTGCATATTCGTTCCATGGGTTTGCACGTGTGTCGCGCGCGCCGGCTAGGAGTGAATAGACCATGATACCGATGAAGAACACGAATGAAGCGAATGAAAGGAACGCGCCATAAGATGAAATTTCGTTCCAGTAGGCAAAGGCTTCTGGGTAGTCGATGTAACGACGTGGCATACCCTGACGACCCAAGAAGTGCTGTGGGAAGAACGTCAAGTTTGCACCGATAAACATCATCCAGAAGTGAAGCTTACCAGCCCATTCAGGATAGGAGCGACCTGTCATCTTGGAGAAGTAGTAGTAAATACCCGCAAAGATACAGAAAACAGCGCCCAATGACATCACGTAGTGGAAGTGTGCCACAACGTAGTATGTGTCGTGATACGCGCGGTCCACAGCGGCCTGAGAAAGAACGATACCAGTCACACCACCAACAGTGAAGAGGAACAAGAACCCAAATGCCCAAAGCATGGGTGTTTTGAATTCAATCGAACCACCCCACATCGTTGCGATCCATGAGAAGACCTTGACCCCTGTTGGAACCGCAATAACCATTGTCGCCAACATGAAGTAGGACTGCTGAGTGAGTGACATACCAACTGTGTACATGTGGTGTGCCCAAACAACAAAGCCCAAGACGCCGATTGCAATAATCGCCCAGACCATTGGTAGGTAACCAAACACTGGCTTGCGTGAGAATGTTGAAATCACGTGGCTAATTAGGCCAAAACCAGGAAGGATAATGATGTAAACTTCTGGGTGTCCAAAGAACCAAAGGATGTGTTGGTAAAGAACGGGGTCACCGCCACCGGCTGGATCAAAGAACGTCGTGCCAAAGTTACGGTCAGTCAGCAACATTGTAATCGCGCCTGCCAAAACTGGCAAAGACAAGAGGATCAACCAAGATGTGACAAAAATCGACCATGAGAACAACGGAACTTTGAACAATGTCATGCCTGGGGCGCGCATGTTCAAGAATGTTGTGATCATGTTGATCGCACCGAGGATTGATGAGGCACCAGAAACGTGAACCGCAAAGATTGCAAGGTCCATGGACATGCCGCCTTCGTTGGTTGACAGAGGTGGATACAAGACCCAGCCAACGCCCGAGCCAAGCTGATCGTTACCACCTGGTGTCAGCATCGAAGCAACACCCAACGCCGTGCCCGCAACGTACAACCAGAATGACAGGTTGTTCATACGTGGGAACGCCATGTCTGGAGCGCCGATTTGAAGAGGCATGAAGTAGTTACCAAAACCGCCAAAGAGAGCAGGGATAACAACGAAGAACATCATTAGAACACCATGGTAGGTGATCATAACGTTCCATAGGTGCCCGTTCGGTGTACATTCAGCGCTTGAGTCTGCGATGAAACGCGCACCTTCCATACACATGTATTGAACGCCTGGGCTCATGAGCTCCATGCGCATGTAGACTGTTAGCGTGACCGAAATGAACCCGACCAAGGCCGAAACGACCAAATACAAAAGACCGATGTCTTTGTGGTTTGTCGACATGAACCAACGGGTAAAGAAACCGCGGTTATCTTCGTGTTCGTGGCCGTGAATGGCTGCGTCTGCCATATCTGCCTCCTGTTTGAGTTAAATGATGGGGCAAGTCAGACCTGCCCCCGTAGATTCCTGTCGCCGTTCTAATGCTTTCGCACTTAAACGGCAATATTTGATCTTGCATAAAACTGTGTTTTTACTGCGCGATCTGTCGCAGGCATTCGACCAAAGTTTGGCTTATTCAGTCAAAGATGCCAAATAAGCTGCGACGTCTTCACCGCCCTTTTTCAGCTTGAATGACATTTTTGAACGGCCGTCACCGCCTTGCTCTTTCAAATAGCCAGTCGGGTCTTGAACGAACGCAGCCAAGGCTTCTTCTGTCCAAACGAGTCCTGCGTCAGCGGCGCCTTTGATTGCTTTTGAATAACGGAAGCCCTCTTGTGCTCCTGCTGCGCGTCCGATGACGCCATAAAGGTTTGGGCCTGTTTTGCCGCCTTTAACGATAGATTCGCCTGCGTCGCTTACAATCATGTGGCATGATTTGCATTTCTTGTAAGTTTTCTCACCCTTTGCCGCGTCACCTGCTAGAACTGGGGTTGCAAGCGCAAATGCAGCTGCTGCGGTCATTGCCAAAACTTTCATCGTATTCTCCTGAGTATTGGGTATTTCTTATTTGCTAGCATAGGGTAATGCTTTTGGCGATGATCTCAAACGGCTATTTGTCGCATACTCCAACGGAGTTAAGGAAAGCATTTTGAAAAACTTTCGCGCAAAGCAATGTCCAAATCATCCATAGTGACAGGCAGGCCCATGTCAACCAAGCTTGTCACACCATGCTCTGTAATTCCGCAAGGGACGATCCCAGTGAAATGGCTTAAATCTGGCTCAACATTGATTGATATTCCATGAAACGAGACCCATTTTCGCAAGCGAATCCCGATTGCGGCTATTTTATCTTCTGCTGTGTGGCCTGTAGCGGTGAGGGGTTTGTCATGCCGTTCAACCCAAACACCAACGCGCCCATCCCGAATCTCGCCTTTGATGTTGAACTGCTCAAGCGTGTCGATCACCCAAGTTTCCAGCTGTTTGACAAAGGCGCGCACATCTCGGCCCCGTTTGTTCAAATCTAACATAACGTAGACAACACGCTGACCTGGGCCGTGATATGTATATTGACCGCCGCGTTTGCTGGCAAAGACGGGAAAGCGATCTGGATCAACTAAATCCTTGCTCTTCGCACTCGTGCCTGCGGTATACAGCGGGGGATGCTCAACCAACCAAATCAGCTCACCTGCTTCGCCTGCCGCAATGGCGTTGGCGCGTGCCTCCATAAACTCGACCGCAGTGTCGTAATCCGTCAGGCCATCTTGGATAATCCATTCAACCACTTATACTACCCCCGAGCTGGAATTAAGCCGTGTTCTATGGCGTCTTCGCGATACTTACGAGAAATCGGAACAGATTGTCCATTGCTCAGCACAAGGAACCATCGATCTTTGTCTTTTGCATAATCCACGACATAAGCCTTTGCCACCCAATGGGATCGGTGAACGCGAATGCCTGCAATCGGCGCGCACATCTCAATGGCATCCGACAATCGAAATAAAAGCGTTTCGCTCCCTTTGTCGGTATCAACGCGCACGTAGTGATCTTCAGATGTCAGTGAAATGATCTCGCCGCGTTTGGACAGGGGTAATTTGGATAACAAACTAGGTCCAGTGATCGGAGGGCTGTCAGCAGTATCGCTATTCTGGAAAAGGTCTAACCCGACAGTGATGACTGCAACGATTGCCGTTGTGATGAGAGCAAATGACAAAAAGGCTTGCTCTGGGACGCCGACATTCGGTGCGACAAAAGAATTGATCAAGAAAATGTAGCCAACGATAAGAGCTGCATTTAAAACGCTAGAAGCGATCAGGGAAACCATCTGAGATTTGAGAGATATATTTCCAATCAGTAGCCGCCCAAAGCTACCAATGGCAAATGTCGATACAGCGATCCAAACCCAATAGGCAATCCTTGCTCCGATCGCTAATGTCTCAAATGTTTGAAACGGTCCAGATAATCCAGCGATCACGCCAACAATCGCCGCAGCGCTCAATCGATGTGGTGGCGTCAAATAGAGACGTAATTCACGAAGCGTAGAGTGCAGAATCCCTAAATTCACGAAGTTTTCCTGTTAAATGCGCATTGATCAATGACAACAGCTATGAGGCCGCCAATAAGAGATATCATATTGAATTTCGAAAGGAAACGACATGACTTTGGCCCCCTTATTAGCGGCACCTTTTATCGTGCAGATACACGCAATCTCAGCAATAGCGGCTCTGATTATTGGCCCCTTTGCTATGTATCGGCGCAAACGTAATCGCGTGCATAAAACCTTGGGGTATCTTTGGGTCACGTTGATGGTCTTTGTGTCTGTGTCATCGTTTTGGATCAATGATATCCGCCTTGTTGGACCCTTTAGCCCTATCCATGCTCTGTCCCTCATCACACTTTACAGTCTGTTCAAAGCCCTGCGTTCGGCCATCAAGAAGCACATCAAGCATCATCAGACCTCCATGCAGTTCACATATTTTCTGTCTCTATGGGGCGCAGGGCTCTTTACCTTGTTACCAGATCGATTGATGGGCCAAGTGGCGTTTGACAGTCCAAATTGGATCGGATTTGGCGTGGTTGCAGGCTGTGCCGTGATATCACTGGCCAGTCTAATTTTCGCACAAAAAACCAAGTTGATAAAACTCTGACATTTTTGCCCTTCACATCATGAAATCTTTTCGCTAAAGAACGCCTACCTCATGGCGTGCGGCCGTGGCGGAATTGGTAGACGCGCAGCGTTGAGGTCGCTGTTCTTTAACCGGAGTGGAAGTTCGAGTCTTCTCGGCCGCACCAAATCATCCCAATAGATTTTTGAAAAATTCAGTCAACTATTTGGTTAGTTAGTAACGGGAAGTTTGCCGTTTGCTGATGTGATCCATTAAATTTTGGCCGCAATTCGAGTTGCTTCAAATTTTGATAAATGTGCAATTTATGGAAAAGGCGAACGCCGCAGATGGCCTGCGACGTTCACATTCGTTATTAGCCGAACATGTCTGACGTGATACCGTCGTACCAACCAACAGACTCTTCGTAAGTCGCTTGGCGGAGTGCCGCATCTTCGCCAGTTTGAGATACAAATCCGTCAATTTTGGAAATCTTCTCATCGGTTGCCTGATACGTCGCGCCAACTTTGATGCCGTCGCCCGTTGTGATCAAAGACCAGCATGTGTTTGAGAACTTAGCTGGGAAGACTTTGGACCCAGTAAGCGCACCACGGATGGCCATTGCTGCAACTTTGGCTTGGCTGTTTGCAGAGAAACCTGATTTCGGCATGTCGCCTTGGTTTGTCGCGTCGCCCAAGACGTGAATGTTTTCATCAACGCGCGATTGCATTGTGTGACCTGTCACTGGCGCCCAGTTGCCTTCTGTGATGCCGGCCATTTCACAAATGCGGCCTGCTTTCATAGCTGGGATCACGTTACAAACGTCCACTTTTTCAACAGACCCATCAACTGAAACGGTCATTGCGCCTGCGTCAACTTCGACTTTGTCGCCGCCGAAATCTGGGCCAATGCGGTCAATCATACCATTGTAGTGGTTTGTCCAACCTTCCTCAAAAAGGCCTTGCTTAGAGAATTTTGGCTTTGGATCAACGATCAGGATTTTCGCAGTTGGGTTAACCGCTGAAAGCTTGTGCGCGATCATGGACACACGCTCATATGGTCCTGGAGGGCAGCGATATGGGTTTGGCGGCGCGATCATCGCGAATGTACCACCTTGTGGCATAGATTCGATCTGACGCTTTAGAAGCTCAGTTTGCGAGCCTGCTTTATAGGCGTGTGGCATTGCGTTCTGTGCAGAAACGTCCCAACCAGGAACAGCACCGTCAATGAAATCGATACCAGGTGAGAGAACCAAACGATCGTACGCGAATGTGTGGCCACCTGCAACTGTGACAGTTTTCTTGTCACGGTCAATTCCAGTTGCCCAATCGTGGACGACGTTGATGCCATAATCAGACGCCAATTTACCATAGCTGTGTCCAATGCTGTCCATTGTGCGGAAATCGCCAAGGTACAAGTTGGAGAAGAAGCATGTGTAATATGTGCGTGATGGTTCGATCAGCGTGACGTCAATTTCGCCTTTGCTGTCTTTTGCAAGGTAGCGTGCAACCGTTGCACCACCTGCACCACCGCCGACGACAACCACTTTGGGTTTCCCGTGACCACCGGCCAAGACATAAGGGGCCGCCATAGACGCCGCTGCTGTCGCTCCTAGAAAAGTTCTTCTGTTAAGTTTCATTATTTTCCTCCCTAATGAACTTTTATTCTACCGAATTGAAGTATTCTGCTAATCCGGCAATTTCTTCGTTGCTTAACCGTCCTGCCATCATTTGCATAACGGGATTGGACCGGTATTTTTCTTTGTAGGCATGCATTGCCGTGACAAAGTCCTCTTGCGGCCAACCGCTAATGCTTGGAATACCAGCATCGTTACCGTTGAGTTGGTGACATGCAAGGCACTCAGAGCTTAGGTATTCGCCGTAATCATAATCCCCTTGGATCGCGAGGATGTCGGCCGAGACCGTGAAGCCAGCCTCTACTTCTAATGCTGAGGTCTCTGCATCTGTTGAAAACAATGCGAGATAAGCGATCAAATCCTTGCGCTCTTGTGCGTCTTTGATCCCTCGAAATGACATTCTTGTGCCGCTGATGAAACCTTTGGGGTCTTCGAGGTAGCTATCTAGGGCGTCAGCATCCCAAACCAAACCGTCTTGGCCGGCGGCTATGATGCCTTTTGAATAGCGCTTATAGTCGTCCAATGACCCTGCAGCACGGCCAACTACGCCGTCTAGGTGCGGGCCGACCCTATTTTTGGCTCCGTCACCAATTTGGTGACAGGTTGCGCATTTCTTATATACGTCTTTTCCAGCTTCGGCATCCCCGCCTTCGCTTGCGAAAGCAGGGGTCGACAAAAACAAGCATACTGTAACAGCATAGGCTGGTTTGAGTTTCACCACGATTTTTAGTTCCCCATTGTGTACAATGGTATTATGATATTCGATTTTATGAATTATTAAATTATAATTTTATTACGCGTCAGATTTCAAATCCTAGCTGATTTCTGCAGTGATGACTATTAAGCTGAAACCGTAGCTTTGTTTGACGCCTTTAGCTGATAATAGCCTGCTTTTTCCTCTGGGGCATGTAGTAGAAAATCGTCGTTCACCAGTTTCTTGATCACGCGAAAAAACGTTGGCCGTGAAATATGTGCGACGCATTTATGTTCCATGATTTCAGAGGTTCGCACGATGTTGTTATCATCTGCACAATCCGCCGCTGCGGCCAAAATGCTGCGCTCTGTTTCACCCATGTCATAAGGCCCGATAGAGCGTTCAATATCAGTCGTTAATGATTTCAACTGCGCTAGTTTTTTCAATCCTGAGAGGTCCATGCCGCGTCGCCTTATTATTTTAATGACTTATGAATTAGGGTTGAAATTAGGGAAGTCAAAGAAAAGAACTAAATTTTTAATTAATTCGACTCGTTGTCTGTACCCTCAGTAAAGTATCTTTTTGATATTTTTGCAAATTCAATTTTGCGCCTTTGGTATATTTTTCGCGGAACATTCGTATCGTCCTATGGTCTTTAGGACTGGGGGAATTGACCCGGCGTCTTGGCTAGACATATGCACGCTTAGGAGCTCATTAATGCCTAGTGATCAAGCATATTCGACCAATATTCCTTTCCCTGAAGAAGATGTTTCGGATGGGATGGAAACGACTGCTTCCGTTCTGACGGGACAGGGTTATTTTGGTGCGATTGATTTCCCATATGATTACGATTGGATTTCTACGTTTTTGATAGCTGGACGTGTGTATCAAATTGATCTGTTTGGTGAGGCGCATAATGATCTCTTGGCTTTGTCTGATACAGTCCTGCGCGGTGTGTATGATGATACTGGTCAACTTCTATTGAATAGCTCGGATGACGATGGCGGTGAGGGGCGTAATAGTCGGCTTGGCCTTCAAGTAGATGATGATGGATATTATTTCATCGAAGTAAGTGGATTTGCCTCAGTAGCCGGGGGCTATACTGTCACGGTCAATGATTTAACGGTTCAGGATGAGTTTACCGCCTCTCAGCGTGGCTACCTCTCAGAGGGGCGACCTGTTGAGGGTGAATTGTCCTATGTTGGGGATGTTGATTACTTTGATGTCTATTTAGACGTCGGGCAAAGGCATGCTATCACCCTTGATGGGCCTAGCTTATCAACACTTCAGCTTCGACTGAGCGACAGGGATGGCGATCTAACCACTGTTGTGACGCAAACTCAGTTAGGCGATGATGCGTTTGAGCTAGAAGTTTTAGAAAGCGGTCTCTACACATTTGAAATTTCATTGCCCGACGCGCATTATGGGGCGTATACGGTTTCCCTATCTGTCGAAGATGGTGAAACGACTGATGCTATACCTGAGGATAGCACCTCACAAAGTGTGATAAACGTAGGCACAGTTTTTCAAGGTCGAATAGATTTCGCCACAGATATTGATTGGATCGGGTTAGAGACCCGCGCCGGTCATCGCTATGATGTCGTTCTAAGTGACGGTAATGGCGATTGGAGCCTAAGCGATCCTGTCATCCACGGCATTTATACATCCATTGGGGACCTCATAGAGGGGACCTATAATGATGACAGCGACGGAGCACAGAGTAAATCCAGCTTTGTTGCAACAGAGAGTGGACGATATTTTATCGCGGCCTCTGGGTTCATGAATGACACTGGGTATTACGACATAAATGTTGAAGATCTCGGCGTAGATGATGATTATTCTGCGGATATTCAGACCAGCGCTCGGGTCACGCGGTTCCTTCCTGTTGAGGGGCATATTAATTTCCAAGGTGATCAAGATTGGGTGCGCGTATCTTTGGAGGCAGGCAATCGTTATTCGTTTCACCTGATGGGGGCGGATCACGCGCTACACTCTGACGTAATCATTGATGGCCTTTTCGATGCGGCTGGTGACGTTGTTTCGCTTAACACTGAGAGTGGATTTGGATTTAATACAACAGCGAGTGGCGACTATTTCATCTCTGTGTCTAGTGACCTGACTGGAAGTGCCGGCTATGAACTTGGCTTTGATGTTGAGACCTTATTTGATGCAAATTCAGGGGATGATTTCTCGGAGGATGCTTTTAGTGAGGGCACCGTCATCGTTGGTGGACCGGCCCGAGGGATTATTGAGGCGCAGGGCGACAAAGATTGGTTCAAAGTGAGCTTGGTTGCTGGGGAAACCTACGACATACAAATTTGCGGCGCTGCAAGCGAGATGGGCACGCTAGAGGATCCGTTTTTGGAAGGTGTCTATGATGCGTCGGGTGATTTTGTGTTGGGATCAAACGTTGATGACGGTGCCACAGGCCTCGATAGCGCATTTGTGTTCTCACCGTTTTTAAGCGGCGATTATTTCATCTCTGCGAGCGGGTTCTCAAACCATGTTGGAAGTTATCATGTCGTTGTAAATGTCTCAGAGGCTTCAACGGATTATTCACGAAGCGATGATATTGGACATACACCTGACACGGCTGGGTCCCTCGATCTTGGGGGATTCATTCAGGGTGAGATAGAGACACAAGGGGATGTTGATTGGTTCAAAATTACTTTGACGGCTGGTGCGACGTATCGGTTTGAACTGATGGGGGCGCCTAGTCAAAATGGGACATTAACAGACCCCTATATTCATGGCCTGTTCTCGGGCGCGGGTATCTTCATCGATGGTACCGCTAATGATGATGTCGTTGGTTCATTGAACAGTGCCGTGACCTTTACCGCAGAGACAACGGGGACCTATTTCCTCGCCGCGGGTGGATTTTCTGACGCCTTAGGAACCTACAAGCTGACATCACAACAGTTAGATATTGGAGTTGCGGTTGACGATTGGGGGCTGTGGTCAGAGGGCGGTGCGATTGAGCTCACATCTGATGAGGCGGGGGGCCAAACGGGGCGCATAGAATTCGCCAACGATGTTGATCATTTCACAATCACTGTAGATGCTGGTCAAAGCTATCGCATTACGCAAACAGCGCTCGACGGGGGCGGGTTGAATGATACCGTGCTGCAGGGCGTTTTTTCTGATGACGGGCTTCGCCTCCATGAGGGCGATGATGATAGTGGGCATGGCTTAAACAGCCAGCTCACCTTTACCGCCGATTATTCTGGAACTGTTTTTATCGCAGCCTCAGCTTACGGTGATCAAACGGGACACTATCGAATTGATGTGGCGGCTTACGACCTCACAGCGCCCCCAACAACGTCTGGCAATGGCCCTATTGCCGAAGCCGTTGTTTCCGTTGGGGGAACATATCAGGGCGAAATAGAGTTCGTAGACGATTCAGATTTGGTTGCCGTTTACCTCATTGCGGGCCGTGAATATCAAATTGACGTTGAAGGGGTCGATAGTGGTCTTGGGACGTTAGAGGATCCTTCTATCGCGGGTCTCCAAACCGCCTCTGGTGACATGATTGTTCACACGAATAACGACGATGGCGGCAATGGTCTAAATGCCCGACTTCGATTTAGTCCAGATATCAGCGGTACATATTACATCAACTCAGGCGCATATGACGGAACAGGCACCTACACTTTGCGTGTGGAGGATATTACTCCAACCACGGATCCAAGCACGTCACAGTCTGTGAATGGTCAATTTGATATTGATATCAATTACTCAGGTGACGAAAGCTTCCGCTCCTATTTTGAGCAAGCGGCCGAGTTTTGGGAAGGTATCATTCTCGGAGATCTACCGGATATAAACGGGATTGATGATCTCCGCATCGATGTCTCAATCACGGATATAGATGGGATTTCGGGGATTTTAGGGCAGGCGGGAGCCACCCAATGGCGCGATAACAAGCTGCCCTATCTTGGTATCATGCGGTTCGATAGTGCGGATATTGCTGATCTAGAACGCGATGGACGCCTCTTGTCTGTTGTTCAGCACGAAATGGGGCATGTGCTTGGGATTAGTAACCTCATCTGGAGCTCAATGGGGCTTGTGCAAAATGACCTCTTTATCGGGGATTTGGCCACTGAGGTGTATTCAAGTTGGACAGGAACAGAAGAGGCAGGCGTCCCGATTGAGCAAGACCACGGCCCTGGAACCGCAGGAAGCCATTGGGATGAGGATATCTTTGACAGCGAGCTTATGACTGGGTTTGCTGAACGCAATGGCGACATGCCCATATCCGAGCTCACAATTGCGGCCCTGGCGGATATGAATTACCAAGTTAATTTTGAGGCCTCTGAGCAATATGAATTCGAGGGGGTCTATGTTCCCTTGGTTGGCTATACGCTTCCTAGTGATGTTCAAATTATCACTGTAAACTATGGATCAGGCTATATAAATCCTCCGAGCCTTGATGAGTTTATGGGCAATGCACTCTACAATTATCAAGATAAATCCATTTGGATGGATCAGGATATCGCAGGACGCAAGATTGATGGTCTCATTGAGACTTTGGGGGGAACAGATGTTTGGTTTTTTGAAACGACAACTGGCCAGGATTTGCTTGTCCATTTGGTTGGTGATTTTGAAAAACACGATGCTGAACTTGCCTCTGACATTAAAGGCACTGTCCAAAGCTTAACAATCTTTTCCGATGGTGATATCATTCAAACGCGCCATTTCGCAGACGACGGTTTATCGGTTGATGATGTCCTTTCAAATTGGCAAGGCTTGTCCGTTGACGACAACAATTACATCCATGTTTCCGATGCGTTTGAACACAATGATTACATCGATTCGGGGGCAGGCGACGATGTCGTCTTGACGGGACGTGGGTTTGACCAAATCATTGGAGGGCAGGGGAATGATACCCTTATTGCAGGTCTGGGGGATGACATCGTTATCGACAGCTGGGGGGATGATCAGCTCCGCGGCGATGACGGCTCAGATCAGCTTTATGCTTATACAGGTGATAATATTTTAGACGGTGGTTCCGGCAATGACACACTGGCCGGCGGTATTGGCGATGATACCTTGGTTGGCGGCTCGGGAAATGATGTTCTCATTGGGGATATAACCGGCCAATCCAGGCTGAGCGATGATCGTCTCATTGCAGGTGAGGGTGATGACCTTCTGCAAGGTGGGTTGGATGCGGATGTCTTTGTCTTTGCGCCCAATCAGGGGCAGAACCACATAGCAAAGCTTGAGCAGCAAGATGATGTTTACGCTGCGGTTGGTCAGGACTTTAACGTGAGTGTTGATAAGCTTGAACTGGAGTTGTTTGGCTATGCGTCAATGTCACAGGTTTTAGCGAACTTTAGCATGATCGATGGACATGCCGTTTTTGATGATCAGGGAACGCAAATCACGCTTTATGATGTGAGCCTTGCCTCTCTCACTGACGAAAATTTTATTTTGGAAGCATAATATGCGAATTTTGATTATTGCACTTTCCTTTGGACTATCAGCCTGTGGTGGTTCAGACATTACGTCACAACAGGGGCCAATTGATCCCATTCCGACGCCTGAGACCGTTGGCGCCGCCCAAGCAAATTACGCCTCTGTCTCGTTAGAAGAAACATCAGAAGTCGTATTTTCAAATTTGACCACTATTGAGACGGCTTTGAATGGGGCACAAGTTGTCATGGATCAGCATGGTCATTTAATTGGCGTCGCGCCAGAGGATGCGAGTTTACCTGTCATAGCATCCTTTAGCGGCGATGCGGTGAATGCGTCGATCATTGACGGAGATCAGTTTTATAATTTTGATCGAGGGCGCGTTACGGCTGAGTTTGGCGTTCAAAGCGCTATAACCCTCAATCAATTTCAAGGCACCATGGGAATTGGGCCAACCTCAAATGATGTGACGGATAGCGATATCCTCATTAAATGGTCTGGCTTTTCAGCCTGCGACGGAACCCATATTTGTGGGGGCGACATTGCTATTCATGGGGACGACTTGGTCAACACAGACCTATCCGATCAAACGCAAAGCTCGGCTGTGGCGAGCCTATTTGGGCAGTCGGGCGATGAAATCGCGGGCATGATCTTTGTTGATGACCCCAATCGATTAACTATCATGGCTGATTTCATCGCAGTGAAGGATAATTAAACCTATAACGCCGTTCATTGGCCCCTATGACTGGGCTATGCCACCTTACGCAAAGACGGTTTGAGCGTGATCCCCAAGGCCGCACAAACATCCCGTGTCAACTCAGGGCGATTGAGGGTGTAAAAATGCAACGCCTCGACCCCTTCATCAAGCAACTCTGAACAGAGCTCTGCACATATCGCCGTCGCGAGGAGGTCGCTTCGGTTGTCGCGCTGGGCCTTTTCGAATGCGTAATCGACCCAGGCTGGGATTGTTGTTGCACACCGTGCCGCAAAGCGTTTTGTCCCTTGCCAGTTTTCAATCGGCAGGATGCCAGGGGTGATTGGGGCCGCAATTCCAGCCGCTGCGCAAGCATCTCGAAATCTCAAAAACGTCTCAGCTTCGAAAAAGAATTGTGTGAGGGCCTCGCTTGCACCAGCATCAATCTTGCGTTTCAGCCAGTCAATATTTTGCGCCATATCCTGCGCATCTGGGTGCGGTTCGGGATAAGCGCCAACGCGAATGTTGAATGCACCAGTTTCAGACAAAGCTTGGATAAGCTCACAAGAATTTTGAAACCCATTCTCAACGGGTTGAAATCCATCTGATCCTTTGGGTGCATCGCCTCTTAGGGCAACTATGTCACGCACGCCAGCCTTGGCAAAGCCGTCTGCAATCTCAAGAGTTTCCGATTTCGTGGCATTCACACATGTCAAATGCGCCGCGACGGTAAGGCCGCTTGATGAGTGGATCGCTTTTACAGCGTCGCGCGTAAGGTCACGGGTCGTGCCACCCGCTCCATACGTCACAGAGACAAACCGCGGCTCAAGCGGCGCGAGCGTTTGTACGGTATCCCAGAGACGAAAAGAGCCTTCAAGGTTGCTTGGTGGAAAGAATTCAAAAGAAATTTGTGGGTCTGACATAGGTATAATCCAATCTTGCTTGATCTCACTATGTTGCATCTGTTATCCTGAATCAAATTCATAATACTAAAGAAGGTTATTAGTTTCATATGAAAATGCATATTGAGTTTCGACACCTTAGAACGGTTAAGGCAATCCATGAAAGTGGGGGACTTGCTAAGGCTGCTGATATTTTGAACATAACCCAATCGGCACTGAGCCATCAGGTTAAGGGGCTTGAGGAACAAGCAGGTGTGGAATTGTTCGTGCGCCGCTCCAAGCCGATGAAGCTTTCTGCCGCTGGCATGCGGTTGCTAAAGCTTGCAAATAAAATCTTGCCTGAGATCGATGCCATGCAAGATGAATTTGATGGCTTGCGCGATGGAAAATCTGGACGGCTTCATATCGCGATTGAATGTCATGCCTGTTTTGAATGGCTGTTTCCCGTGTTGGAAAAATTCCGCAAGAATTGGCCAGATGTCGATGTAGATATTCGCCCAGGCCTTGCATTCGATGCGCTACCAGCATTGCAAAAAGAAGAGGTCGATTTGGTGGTGTCCTCTGACCCCGAGGATTTAGCAGGCGTCAGCTTTTCGCCATTGTTTGATTATGCGCCTGTCTTTGTTGCGGCAGCAAATAACCCACTGGCGGATAAGCCCTTTATTGAGGCCGAGGACTTTCGAGGACAGACGCTCATCACCTATCCCGTTGAGCGTAGTCGATTGGATATCTTTAGCCAATTGCTGACGCCAGCCAAAGTTGAACCTGCCTCAATCCGACAAGTCGAGTTAACGGCGGTGATTTTGTTGCTTGTTGCGTCAAATAGGGGGGTGTCTGTTTTGCCCGATTGGGTTGTGCGTGAGGTCAAATATAGTTCCGACTATGTCACGCGTCCATTGACCAAGGCAGGGCTCAAGCGGGGCCTATTTGCGGCCACGCGAGATGAGGATTTACAAAAACCCTTTATGATGGACCTCATCCGCCTTGCAGGGGAAGAGGCCCGAAAGCTGCAATCAGCTTAAAGCGCTTCTAGATCGGACGCCATTTGACGGCCATCACGACCATCTTGGAGTTCGAAAGAAACTTTTTGGTTGTCGGCTAGACCAGTTAGGCCAGAACGCTCAACAGCAGAGATGTGTACGAACACGTCTTTTCCGCCATCGTCTGGTGCAATAAATCCGAAACCTTTAGTTGTGTTAAACCATTTCACGGTACCTGTAGGCATTCCGCGTCTCCTTCTACTTTATCGCCTCGAAAATGTGAGGCCCATGTCACTTAAGTCTTAAATAGTCCGGCGACATTCGTAGGCGGAGGTAATTAATTCTGTAGTCACAGTTAGTACATTTACTCTGCCATTGTAAAAAGCAAGTGAAACTATGTAAAAAAAACCAGAATAGCCGAGAAAAGGGGAAATAAGTGCAAATATACGGTTTGAAAAACTGTGACACCTGCCGAAAAGCCAAAAAAGCGCTGCCTAACGCAGAATTTTTGGATGTGCGTGTCGATGGAATTGAAGAGAGTGTTTTACGAAAAGCCTTTGACCAGTTCGGAGATGCCTTGGTTAACAAGAAATCAACAACGTGGCGTGGTTTAGATGACGTGGAGAGGGAGCAAGACCCAATCATGCTTTTAAAAGCCCATCCATCGCTTATGAAGCGCACGCTCATTCGGGGTGAGGATGGCACGTTTCATCTTGGATGGACCACTGCAACGCAAGAGGCCTTGGGGCTCTAATAGTTTGGGGCCGCAAATAGGTGTGGCCTCAAATTTTTTGAAAGTACAAAGAATTTTTTATAGTCTTTGGGCTAACGCTCTGAAAGGCGAATTTCCTACCGACGCTTTTAGAAAAACGACGGACCTTTGAGGATCAGCTTTCCAAAGGGGTATCTAAAAGTTGTTTTCTTAAGGTCATGTCCAATGTGGCTGGGTCGCCTTCATATATGAAGTCTAAGGATAGTCCGTATGTTTTCTTCAAAAGCCGCGCGCCTGATATACCTACTTGAAAATCACCGCTTTCCCAGTTGTTAAGTTGGGAGCGTTTTAGGCCTGCTTTGGCGGCATATTCAGACTGCGTCATTCCTAATAAGGAACGGTGCCAGCGAATACGTTTTGCCATATCTTCATAAGGTTTTTCCATAGTGCTGTTTATCGTGACAAAAAAATTGTCTCAAGCCAGAAATGTTGTCTTACGAAAGATTTACTTCAAATCTGGTGCGATTGCTTCTTGAGAAAGCGTTGCAACGATCTCGTCTAGCGAAACCACAGAGGTTTGTTTTTCCCCCAAGCGGCGCACTGAAACGGATTTGTCGCTGACTTCTTTCATGCCGCAGGCCAAAATGACGGGCACTTTGCCTACGGAATGTTCGCGCACTTTATAGTTAATTTTCTCATTGCGGAGATCAAGCTCGGCGCGGATGCCTTTGGCTTTCAAGGCGTCCACGACTTCGCGGCAATAGTCATCTGCATCTGATACAATCGCCGCAACAACAACTTGGCGTGGGGCCAACCAAAGGGGTAGGCGTCCTGCAAAGCTTTCGATCAGAATGCCGATGAACCGTTCAAAGGATCCAAGAACCGCACGGTGCAGCATAACGGGCCGATGTTTTGCGCCGTCTTCGCCAACATAATTGGCGTCCAACCGGTCAGGAAGCACGAAATCAACCTGTAACGTGCCACATTGCCAATCGCGACCAATCGCATCGGTCAAAACGAATTCCAATTTCGGGCCATAAAACGCACCTTCACCTGGATTTAATTCGAACTCATACCCGGCGGCCTCTGTCGCCGATTTTAGCGCACCTTCGGCCTTGTCCCAAACCTCATCCGATCCTGAGCGTGTGTCCGGACGGTCTGAGAATTTGATGGCGAATTTTGTAAATCCGAGGTCTTTGTAGATTGCGGAGAGGAATTCGATGAATTTTTTGGTTTCTTCCTCAATCTGATCTTCGCGGCAGAATATATGCGCGTCATCTTGGGTAAACCCACGCACCCGCATAATTCCATGCAAGGCACCAGAGGGTTCGTATCGGTTACAAGACCCAAATTCCGCCATACGCAGCGGCAGATCACGATAGGATTTCAAGCCTTGGTTATAGACTTGGACGTGGCAAGGACAGTTCATCGGCTTGAGCGCATTCACGGCCTTTTCGCGGGCATGTTCTTCGTCCACTTCGACGATAAACATGTTCTCTTGGTATTTGTCCCAGTGACCAGAGGCCTCCCACAATTTGCGATCCACGACCTGAGGCGTGTTCACTTCGACATAGCCACCGCGCTCTTGTTGGCGGCGCATGTAGTCTTGCAATGTTGTGTAAATCTTCCAACCATTAGGGTGCCAAAAGATTTGGCCCGGTGCCTCTTCTTGCATATGGAAGAGGTCCATTTCGCGGCCCAATTTGCGGTGATCGCGTTTGGCGGCCTCCTCGAGCATGTTGAGATGCGCTTTGAGTTGTTCTTTGTTCAAGAACGCAACGCCATAAATCCGCTGGAGCTGTTCACGTGAGCTATCGCCGCGCCAATAGGCCCCAGCGACGCTCATCAATTTAAAGCCATCGGCGGGAACTTGACCGGTGTTTTGCAAGTGCGGGCCACGGCACAGGTCTTGCCACTCCCCATGCCAATACATGCGAATTGGCTCATCCCCTGGGATGCTTTCGATCAATTCAACTTTGAACGGTTCATTCGTGTCTTTGTAATGCTGAATGGCGCGTGGGCGGTCCCAAACTTCGGTGCGTACGCCATCACGAAGATTGATGATCTCTTTCATCTTTTTCTCGATGAGGCCGAGGTCCTCTGGGGAAAACGGCTCTTTGCGATCAAAGTCATAGTACCAGCCGTGATTGATCACGGGTCCAATAGTCACTTTGACGTCTGGCCAAATCTCTTGCACAGCGCGCGCCATGATATGTGCGAGGTCATGGCGCACCAACTCAAGGGCTGGAACTTCGTCTTTCATCGTGTTGATGGCGATGCTGGCGTCTTCGGTGATTGGCCACTGCATGTCCCAGTGGTCGCCGTTCACGGTCGCAGAGATCGCTTTTTTGGCAAGGGATGTAGCGATGGATGCGGCCACCTCAGCAGGGGTCACGCCTGCGTCATAGTCACGTTTGTTGCCATCTGGAAAAGTGAGAGAGATTTGGGACATCTGCGTCCTCCTCGTCTGTTTGGCGCCCACGGAACGCCCGATTGCGGGTATATTGGTTCGGTTGCGGTTTTGACCTGTTCGCACAGGCGCGTCAAGCTGTTCCTTCTTTCTTTTTAAAACATCTCAGGGATAGTGGGTGTCGATGTCTGGTCAATCTATGGGGACTGTGGCAGAGTTTTCAAAAATGAGGAGCATTCCATGGTTGATTATCATAGCACGCCACAGGGCCGTTCAATCGCTTATTCCTATGTTTCAGGCCGCTCGCCCGCAGTTGTGTTTTTAGGTGGCTTTATGTCCGATATGGAAGGGTCAAAGGCCACATTCTTAGAGGATTGGGCGCGCTCCGTGGGGCGTGCTTTTTTGCGGTTTGATTATTCTGGGCATGGGGTCTCCTCAGGTGAATTCGTGGATGGGTCTATTGGCGATTGGGCTGAGGATGCTTTGTCGATTATTGAGGCAAAAATTGAGGGGCCTGTGGTCTTGGTCGGCTCGTCCATGGGGGGCTGGATTTCGCTCTTGATTAGCAAGCGATTGGGGGATCGTGTCGCTGGGTTCGTTGGAATAGCGGCGGCCCCGGATTTTACCGAAGATGGGTTCTGGGCCTCTTTTTCCGAGGAGGAACGCTCAGAATTGATGCAAGAGGGGAGTGTCGATGTCCCTTCTGATTATGGCTCCCCATATCCAATTACGTGGCGCTTGATCGAAGAGGGGCGGGCGCAATTGGTGTTACGCTCTCCTTTGACGTTAGAGTGCCCTGTTCGATTGCTTCAGGGAAGCGAGGATGCAAGTGTGACGCGGGCCACTGCTTTGCGTCTCTTTGATCATATTGAGGCCACTGACTTACATCTGGAATTTGTGAGCGGGGCGGATCATTCGTTTTCAACCCCGATTTGCCTGAATATCCTAAAGCGCGCCTTGGGTGAGGTTTTAGAGCTGAGCTAGGGTCAACATCGATCAAAAGAATCATGGATTTTTTTGGCCCTTTCTGGATCGCTTTGATTCGCCTTAAGGTAGACGTCGCTATGGCCTTAATTTTTATGGCTAATCGCAAGATATATGTTAAGTCTTGACGACCTACACTACATTCGGTTCCAATTAGCGGGGAAGCTAAAGGGATCGGTATTATGAAAATATTTTCAGGCGCATTTTGCGCCCTTGTTATGTTGTCTGCGCCCGCGTTTGCGCAATCCTGTGGGGGCTCTTATAAAATTTCACGTGGAGACACGCTATCCGGTGTCGCGGATAAATTTTATAAAGATGCCCGTAAATGGTCAGCCGTTTACAATGCGAATGTCTCAACTATCGGGGATAGCCCCAATAAAATTCGCGTCGGGCAAACAATTCAATTGCCTTGTATCAATGGAATGCCTGTTGGCTTGGACGGAGTGGAGGCTGTTGCACGGCCCAAAGCCCCACCCAAAGCGCCAACGCCTACACGCGTTGTGAAACAATCAGCCTCTCCTGCTGCACTCAAAGTGAACCTTCTCACCGCGGATGACTACGCGCCCTTCACAGATCGCAAAGCGTTGAATGGCGGGTTGGTCACAGAGATTGTGCATGCGGCTATGACGCAATCGAGCGGTGACGGTGGATATGATGTGCATTGGGTCAATGATTGGTCCGCTCATTTGGATCCGCTCTTGTCAAATGCAATGTTAGATATGGGGTTTCCTTGGTTGCAACCTGACTGCGCGGCGAACCCTGATGAATATCGCTGTGCCAATTTCAATTTCTCTGATCCAATGTTTGAAATGTTGGTTTTGCTGTTCACGGATCGATCACGCCCTATCCGGTTTCAACAAGACAGCGATATCATCGGTAAAACGCTTTGTCGGCCCAAGGGGTATTATACCCATGATTTGGACAAGAACGGACGCAATTGGCTTGCCGATGGCAAAATCACTTTGACGCAACCTGTCAGTGTCGCTGATTGTTTTGAGCTTTTGTCGGAGGGAACCGTTGATGCGGTTGCCTTGAACGAATTCACAGGGCGCAAGGCGATCAAAGACTTGGATATGGGATCCCGTGTAGATATTGTGCAAACGCGTCCATTGTCGATCGAAGGTCTGCATGTCGTGGTGAGCAAATCGCATCCGGATAGCGATCTGTTGCTTGAGACTATCAATTCTGGCCTCACAGAGATCAAACAAAATGGTACCTACCAACAGATTATCGACGCGCATATGTCAAAAATCTGGAGCGAGCTATAGGAGGGTTTGATGCGTTTTATTGTCTTTTTAACTGCGCTTCTATTGGGTCAATCCGCATGGGCCGCCTGTGATGTTGAACACGAAGTCAAGGTAGGGGATACGGTCTTTTCCATTGCTGACACCTACTATCAGGATCAGCAAAAATGGTCTGTGATCTATTACGGGAACCAAGACAAACTGGGCGGGTCTATGCTTCAGTTTCCTGTGGGGACCATGCTGAACATCCCATGTTTGCCAAGCAATGATGTCGCCGATGCGACGCCGTTGCAACAGGTTGACGCGGAGATGAAGCTTTTGACGGGGTCTGATTATGCGCCGTTTACGGATCGCAATTGGGTGGGTGAAGGTATGGTCACCGAATTGGTGAATGCGGCTTTGGAAAATAGTCCATACCCCGTTCCCTATGCGATCACTTGGGATGATGATTGGTCAACGCATTTGTTCCCACAGCTTGATGGCAAAGAGTTTGATATGGGATTTCCGTGGTTGCGCCCAAATTGCGAAGAGGATCGCGAGAATGAGCGCTGTGCAAATTTCCATTTTTCAGAACCTCTTGTCGAATTGCTGATCTTGTTGTTCACGCGCACAGACAACCCGTTTGAGTTTGAAACAGATGCGGATATTGTGGGAAAAACGCTGTGCCGACCTGTTGGATACTTTACCCATGATTTGGACCGTGCAGGGCGCGAATGGCTTAAGTCCGGCGCAATCACACTGGTTCAAGCGGAAAGCCCAGATGCATGCTTTGATTTGCTGATGAAGGGTGAAGTGGACGCGGTAACAGTCAATGAATTTTTGGGGTGGACCAAAATTCATGACCTTGGGCTAAAAGGGGCTGTTGAACCTTTGAAGCGTCCGCTCTCTATCGAAGGTCTCCATGTGTTGATTTCCAAAAAGCATTGGCGCGGGACCACGCATTTGTATCGCTTCAACGCTGGCTTAGAAGCCTTGAAACAATCCAAGCGGTATGACGAGATTGTGTCTCGGCATCTTGGTCTCTTTTGGAGCCAGCTCGAACAATAAAAGTGAACATGCCGAGTATAACCTTGGCGTGTTTTTACCTTGACGAAAACAATTAAAAGTTAAATTGTGCTGCTCTCAGGCCGCACAGATTTATGTTTATTTCAAATTGTTTGGCCTAGAATTGCCATTGTCAACTTAATGTAATTTACCTTAGTTAAAGAGGTCTGTGTGATTTAGCTAAATCGGACAGTCCTATATTTGTTTAGTACTTAGTTTTGGTCTTTTTATTCGGATCTTATGCAATTGGGGAATATCATGTTTGAACCTTTGGTTCTTCTGCCAGATATGATGTGCGATGCGCGCTTGTTTCAAAGTGTTATTTCAGAGTTTTCAGCGACCAGAACGATCATTATTCCTAATTTTGGGTCAGAACCTACTATAGAGCTCATGGCAAATTCTGTATTGCAGGCTTTGCCTGAGCGGTTCGCCTTGATTGGCGCGGGGCTTGGGGGGGCGATTGCGATGGATATAGTTCGCCGTGATCCGAAACGTGTGTCTCATCTCGCATTAATGTCCTGCTCGCCTTTGGCTGAAACGCCTCAAACAGCGGCATCACGCGAATCCAAGATTATTGGTGCGAAAATTGGGCGCCTCGATGAAGTGGTAAGAGAAGAGCTTCAAACGGGGTTACTTGCTCCGAGTGATCGCAAACTGGCTCATCAAAACCTCTTGGTTGATATGGCTGTGTCGCTTGGATCAGAGGTCTATGTGACCCAAGCGCGGGCGTTGCAACGCCGCTTGGATCAGCAAGCCACCCTTAGACGCCTGCGCCTTCCATCTGCTGTAATTTGCGGTGCGCAGGACGAAATGTTCCCTCTTAAGCGCCAAGAATTTATGGCTGAGCTCATTCCACATGCGTCGTTTCATGTGATTGAGACTTCAGGACACTTTCCCACTCTCGAAGCGCCAGAAGAGGTGAATGGCATTTTGTCCTCACTTTTGACCAAGCAGGACGCCGCCGTTCAGGCATAAAAAAACGCCCCGATGACCTATATCGAGGCGGTTAATGATCTTTTAAATGCTGCTTTAGGCGTCTTCGAGACGTTCCAATTCATCAATCATATCTGAAATCATGCTGAGGCCTTTGTCCCAGAATTTGGGGTCTGAGGCATCAAGGCCAAAAGGTTTCAATAATTCAGAGTGGTGTTTTGATCCGCCCGCTGTGAGCATCTCAAAATATTTGTCTTGGAACCCGTCTGGCTGATCTTTGTAGACAGCATAGAGCGCGTTTACCAATCCATCGCCAAAGGCATATGCATAGACGTAGAAGGGGGAGTGAACGAAATGCGGGATATAGGCCCAGAATGTTTCATAGCCATCCATGAAATCAAAAGCATCGCCGAGACTTTCGGCTTGGACTGACATCCAGAGGGCGTTGATATCTTCTGGTGTCAGCTCGCCCTCTTTGCGGGCCGCGTGCAATTTGCATTCGAAATCATAAAACGCGATTTGACGCACAACGGTGTTAATCATGTCTTCGACTTTGCCGGCCAACATGACTTTGCGCTCTTCAACGGATGTCGCCCCTTCGAGCATTTTCTGGAAGGTCAGCATCTCGCCAAAAACAGAGGCGGTCTCTGCCAATGTGAGTGGCGTGGAAGATAACATTTCACCCTGCTTAGCGGCGAGCACCTGATGAACGCCGTGGCCCAATTCATGCGCCAAGGTCATGACATCACGGGGTTTTCCGAGATAGTTCAGCATGACGTAGGGATGAACATTGGTGACTGTTGGATGCGCAAACGCACCAGGTGCTTTGCCGGGTTTAACGGCGGCATCGATCCATCCTTTGTCAAAGAACGGCTCAGCCAATTCACCCATGCGCGGGTCAAAGCTGTTATAAGCTGTCATAACAAGGTCGCGTGCCTCATCCCAATCAACAATCCGATCGCTTTCTAGCGGAAGTGGGGCATTTCTATCCCAGACTTCCATACGATCAAGACCAAGCCATTTGCGTTTGAGGTTGTAATAGCGATGGCTGAGCTTGGGGTAGGCGGCCACAACCGCATTGCGCAGCGCCTCGACGACTTCGGGTTCGACGTCATTTGACAAGTGCCGACCCATTTGCGGTGTTTCCATCCCACGCCAGCGATCCATGATATCTTTTTCTTTGGTCTGCGTGTTGTGAACACGAGCAAAGATTTTGATATTCTCATTCAGCACTCGCGCCAATTCCCGCGCTGCCGCTTCACGTTTGTCGCGATTTTGGTCTGTTAGGAAATTGAGTGTGCCTTCGATGTTATACTCTTCGCCATCGACCACAAAAGTCAGCCCAGCAATAGTCTCGTCAAACAAACGTTCCCAAGCGTCCCCAACGACACCAAGATCGTGCAAAAACCGCTCTAATTCGTCAGAAAGCTGATAGGGTTTCATTGCGCGAATGCGATCAAACACAGGTTTGTACCGTGCAAGGTCTATATTCTCCGCGAAAAGCGCATCGAAATGGTCATCAGCCAATCGGTTCACTTCCAAGGTGAAAAAGACCAAAGGCGTCGTGAAGTTTGTGATTTGCTCTTGGCAATCGGACATGAACTTGGTGCGTTCTGCGTCCGTGGTCAGTTGATAATACCGCAAGCCTGCATAGGACATGATACGTCCCGCGATATTGTTGATTTTTTCATTGCGATGAACGCATTTCAAAAACTCAGCGGCCGAAAGGTCAGCTAGTTTTCCCTCATAATCTGCGGCAAAGGCTGCGCATTCAGTGTTGAGCCAGTCTAGATCACTCTTCAGGGACGCATCGTCCTGTGACGGATAGAGATCGGTTAAATCCCACTCAGGAAGATTGCCAAGGTTCTCGGACCCCGAAGACGGGTTTGCATCGTGGAGCGGAAAAGGAAGTGTAAACATTGTGACCTCATTGTTGTTATGAATGAGATAGGCAACATTCGCTCAGGTGACAAGGGTGCGGTTAAATTGGTCTATGTGACAGAGATCACTTGGTGGCTGAGACACAGACCTAGAACGACTTTCTGTTACGCCCGTCCGCTGCCTTCGTTTTTGCGCTTTTGTAACCCTGCGCTGAGTTTGTGAAGTAGTCTGGCCAATTCTTCGGTTTCTTCTGCTTCGAGAATGCCGCCGATCAACGCTTTGTTTGTTTTGATTAACTCTTCTACAATTTGTTCGGACAACTTTGCCCCTTTGGGAGTGATTTGGACCAAACGGCTTCGCTTGTCGTTTGGGTTGTCGATACGCACGATGAGGTTGGCATCACTCAAGGCATTCATCATTTTGGTCATACCGCCAGACGTGACTTGTGCCGCTGTGTATAGTTGTGTCGGAGACAAAGTTTGATCTGGCCCCGCAGATCTAAGCGATGACAAAGCGAGGAATTGTGACCATGTAACGCCATGGCTCTCTACTATCCGATGATCATTGTCCCAAATAAAGTTTCGACTTCGAAATAAGCCCGGCACAATTCGAGCTTCTGCTGGGGGGGCGATCCGCCATTTTGGCTCGTCTGGTTCGGACATGCTCTTCTCCGGTTTTTTGCGCGAGTATAGGTTCAAAAAATAAGCTTGTCATTTTAACTTTATCAATTTATCTTTCTGGAAAGATAAATTATGCAATGGAGAAAGTATTTATGTACAAGACATTTACCACCACTCTAACGGCTCTCGGACTAACGGCGTCCCTAGCTTGGGCAGACGTCACCGCAAATAAAGAATTTGTTTTAGATATGATGGAGAACGTCTTTTCTTCTCGTGATGTCTCTGCTGTCGACGCATATTTTGCCGAAGATTATATTCAGAGAAATCCAATGTTGCCGTCTGGATCTGCGGTCATCAAAAAATTCCTGAGCCGCCCCCTTGATCCAAGTAAACCTGTGCCTCCTCCGACGGAATTACATCGTATTTTCGGCGAAGGTGATTTGGTTGCGACCCACTCGACTTATTATAACTTTGGTCCAAAACCGATGGTTGCCTTTGACGTATTTCGGATTGAAGATGGCAAGATTGCTGAGCATTGGGATAATTTGACACCACTTCGTGACACACCAAACGCAGCTGGTCGCACCCAAGTCGATGGGGAAACTGACATTCGTGATCTGGACCGCACCGAAGCAAACAAAGCTTTGGTTGTGGAACTATTGGAGCGCATGTTTATTGGTGGCGAGAAATTAGACATCACACAATATATAAGCCCTGTCACATATTTGCAGCATAACCCAGATGCAGGTGACGGGCTAAAAGGGCTTCAAACCTTGATGAAAGCCAATGCGGCCAAGGGTTTAAAGATGCGTTATGACGAGATTGGACTTGTCGTGGCAGAAGGTAGCTTTGTCTTGACTGGGGCCTCTGGGGCATTGGGTGATACTCCCACAGCCTTGTATGATCTTTGGCGTCTGGAAAATGGTCTTATCGTTGAACATTGGGACATCATTGCACCCATTCAAACAGAAAATTTGCCAGCTGGGTATCCCGGTAAATTCTAGTCAACAAATCTGTGTGCTTGGTCTCTTTGGGCCAAGCAAATTTTTTGTTTTGGCTGTACTCTATTAGGAATCAGAACTGGATAGAAAATGGGTCACTAATTCCGCCATAAGACCATCAGTAACCTCTGGGTCTTCCATGAGGGTTTCATGCTCACCGGGGCTCACCATCCGCAATGTAGCGTTGGGCCATGATGTCATCCGACCATGGATGCGCTTGATGTCCACAATGCGCTCATTATCCCCGAGAAGACAAAGACAGGGCACATTTGGTGCGGCAAGCTTGGCCAGTGCGTCGCATTCGCTTAGCGACTCATGAAGCCATTGATAACTTGGTCCACCGAGTTGGAGGGCGGGATATCGCTCTAAATGTGTTTTCATAACATCCCACTCAGTTTTAGACCTCGTGAGCTTGTTGTCGTTAAACGCATTTTCGAACACAATTGGGCCGTGTTGTGTTGATGCGGCAAAATTATCTTTGAGCGGAGTCAAACTCAGCAGGCTGGAAAGGGGTTTTGTGATCGGTCGTAAATGCGGGGATAAGTAGATGCCCCACATGGGTCCACTAAATCCCACGGCGGAAAACTCAGATCGGCGCAGGAGTGTGCGCAATCCAATCGCGCCCCCCATTGAATGCCCAAGCATGAACCATGGTTTTGGTAAGTCAGCAGTGGTCGCATAATCGAGGATGGCGTCAATATCGGTTTGATAGTCTGCAAATTTTTCAACATGCCCGACCATAGGCGTTCGCCCGAAGCGATCCGCCAACCCTTGGCCGCGCCAATCAATGGCAAGAACGCCAAGATCATGATCGTTCAACAGGCGTGCGACATTCGCATATTTTTCGCAATATTCTGTGCGACCAGGTAAAATGAAAACGGTCCCCTTGGATGCTGCGGCAGGCCAATTTGACATACGTAAACGTATGCCATCTGGGGTCTTTATCCAAACTGCAGAACCATTATCTGACCATGTTGCCAGATCACTGAAATAGGGGGCCGTTTCAAACATTTTATGTGTTACGCAAGAAAGCTTCCGAGGCGCATCGCTGTGCCCATATCGCCGTCAAGGCTTAGCTTGCCACCCATGAAGGCGGCTGTTGCGTCTAGATCGCCTGAAAGGATGGCTTGGAAGGTATCTGCATCGGCGCTGAGTGTGACATCTGTGTCATCATCGCCGGCACGCACGCCTTGATCGTCGATAATGAGCGATCCTTCACCTTCAATCGAGAACTTTGCAGATCCGTCAAAAGTTGTGTCACCCAATTTTGCGCCTAGCGCTTCTACCGCTGCGTTAATTACATCGCTCATGTTCGTATCCTTTTTTGGCGTTTAAAACCATCTAATCTGTTGTTACTATCGTGATATGAAAAATCGGACAAAGATAATCAAACTTATCGTTGGGTTAATTACAGTAATTTTATGTTCTTTCCCTACCTTTGCACAAGAAAGTGGCAAAGTGAAAACTCTTTTGCAAGAACTTCGCAGTGTTGATGACCCAGAAGTTGCAAGTGTCGAGCGAGAGCTCTTGTTTATTTGGTCGCAAACGGGGTCCCCGAGCGCCGATTTAATCCTGACTCGCGCCAATTCAGATTTTGCGCAAAACAAGTTCGAAGCGGCGGCAAACCGGTTTGCAACAGTGACAGAAATGGCCCCTGATCATGCAGGCGCGCATTTGGGGCAGGCCCGTGCCTTGTTTCAGTTGGGGTATATTGGTCCTGCGATTGATAGGTTCGAACGGGCCTTGGAATTAGACCCAGATTTCTATCCTGCACTTTTTTCATTGGCACAAGTCTATGAGCGCCTAGATAGAGATGAACTGGCCTTAAAAACCTATGAAGCAGTGTATGAGATACATCCAAGACTGTCAGGCCTCGAGGAGGCATTGCAACGGCTCTCAGCATCTGTAAAAGGACAGTCGCTATAAGTTAGGACAGGCAATGGCTATGATGTCGCGCATCGCTGCCGTATTGGGGCCAACCAATACAGGCAAAACGCATTATGCAATAGAGCGCATGTTGGGGCATCGCACTGGTGTGATTGGCTTGCCTCTCAGGCTATTGGCGCGTGAGGTCTACGATAAAATCGTTGCGATCCTTGGGCCAGGTGTTGTGGCCTTGGTGACAGGGGAAGAGCGCATTGTCCCCCCACGAGCCAAATACTGGGTCTGTACCGTGGAAGCCATGCCCGAAGGGATGGGGGCAGATTTCATCGCGATTGATGAAATCCAACTCTGTGCGGATCCTGAACGCGGGCATGTGTTTACAGATCGCTTGCTGCGGATGAGGGGCACGCATGAAACGTTGTTTCTAGGGGCTGATACGATGCGTGGCACGATTGCCGCGCTCGTCCCTGATGTGGAATTTATACGCCGCGATCGCATGAGCGAATTGGTTTATGCAGGGTCCAAAAAGTTAAGCCGTATGCCTCCTCGAAGCGCAATCGTGGGTTTTTCCGTTGATAATGTCTATGCGATTGCCGAATTGCTCCGTCGTCAAAAAGGAGGGGCAGCGGTTGTTATGGGGGCCCTTAGCCCACGCACCCGCAATGCTCAGGTCGAGTTATACCAGAACGGGGATGTCGATTTCCTTGTGGCGACAGATGCCATCGGCATGGGGCTGAATTTAGATGTGAACCATGTCGCGTTTTCCTCCCTTAGCAAATTTGATGGCCGACGCATGCGTCAGCTTGCGCCAAACGAGCTGGCCCAAATTGCGGGGCGCGCTGGGCGGGGCATGAGCCACGGAAGCTTTGGTGTCACGGGTGAGGCGTCTCCATTAGACGATGAAGTTGCCAAGGCGATTATGGAACACCGCTTTACCCCTCTTAAAAAGCTGATTTGGCGCAATTCTGACCTAAGATTCGGATCAGTGGACGCTTTGATCAATTCCCTAGAGGTCAGCCCAAGCAACGAATTGTTGGTAAAAGCGCGCGAAGCTGATGATTTGATGGCATTAAAGTCACTATCCCAAGTGGCAGAGGTCAGTGCCCGCGCAAGTGATGGCCCCTCTGTTCAACTCTTGTGGGATGTCTGCCGTGTTCCTGATTTTAGAGGCATATCCCATGCGGAGCATGCGGGCCTCTTAGAGGTTGTTTTTTCTTATTTACATGAACGTGGCCGCATTCCCGATGATTGGCTTGCACGCCAAATAAAACGGATTGATCGCGCTGATGGGGATATCGACGCTTTGTCGAAAAGACTGGCTTTTATTCGCACGTGGACTTATGTCGCACAAAGAAGTGGGTGGGTTGATGATGAAAATCATTGGCGCGAGGCAACACGCGCTGTAGAAGATAAACTATCCGATGCTCTTCACGAGCGTTTGACACAAAGATTTGTGGACCGGCGGACATCTGTCTTGTTGCGCCGGCTCAAACAGAAGGAGGCCCTATTGGCCGAAGTAAATGAAAATGGTGAGGTGACCGTAGAAGGCGAATTCGTCGGTCGGCTCCAAGGATTTCAGTTCCGTCAAGACAAGGACGCAACTGGACAAGAAGCGAAAACGCTCAAGGCTGCATCACTGCAAGCATTGGCGCCGCATTTCCATCTGCGTGCAGATCGGTTCTACAATGCGCCTGACACGGAAATAGATTTCACCGAACAAGGTGGTCTGATGTGGGGCGAACATGCTGTTGGGAAACTGGTTGGCACGGACGAGGCGCTCAAGCCGCGCATCGTTGCATTTGTGGATGAAGAAGCGGGTGTAGACGTTGTTCAAAAGGTTGAACGCCGCTTACAGCACTTCATGGATCGCAAGATCGCTGCTTTGTTTGAGCCGATGCTCAATCTTCAGCGTGACGAAGAATTGTCTGGTTTGGCCCGTGGCTTTGCCTTTCAAATGGTTGAGGCCTTTGGGATCCTACCGCGTGCAAAGGTTGCTGACGACGTCAAAGCCTTGGATCAAGAGGCCCGTGGCGCATTGCGCAAACATGGTATTCGTTTTGGTCAATTCACCATTTTCATGCCGCTTTTGCTAAAGCCTGCTCCAACGCGCTTGCGCTTGGTTCTTTGGTCTTTGGCGCAAAAGATGGATGAATTTCCTGAATCACCGCCCCCTGGCTTGGTGACGATCCCTGTTGATAAATCCGCACCCGAAGGTGCAGATACGATGTCAGGCTATCGCAATGCAGGTGAGCGCGCTATTCGGATCGATATGCTCGAACGCCTCGCAGACATGCTTCGCACCGAAGATAGCCGTGGCGGGTTTGAAGCCAAGGCAGACATGTTATCCATCACTGGCATGACACTCGATCAATTTGCGGACTTGATGCAAGGACTTGGGTACGTGGCAGCCAAAGGCGAACGTGCCAAGGTCAAAGTAACACCAGAGGCAGCTCAAACAAGCAAGGCGCCTGCTGAGGGTGCCGAGACCGAGGTGGCTCCTGCAGTTGAAACGGCCGAGGCTGAACCAGCCCCTGCAGAGATCGAAGCAAGCACATCCGAAGCTCCGGCTGAAGATGCACCAGAAATGGAAGTCTTTTACACATTCACTTGGGGTCGCAAACCGAAACCGCAGGGCAACCGTCCCCGTGGGGATGCACCGCGCGCCAAGGGCAAGCCCAAAGGCAAAGGTGGCAAGCCAAACCGTGAGAAGAAGCCTCAAGGTGGCAAATCCTTCCAAGCACGACCTGAAAAGAAGGATCGCATTGATCCCGACAATCCGTTTGCAGCGGCTCTTATGGGCCTAAAAGACAAGGGGTAACCCTTGTCTGCTGAAGAAAAACAGCGGCTCGACAAATGGTTGTGGCACGCTCGGTTTTTTAAAACACGTACAGTGGCCGCCAAGATGATATCTGGCGGCCATTGTCGTGTGAATGCCAACAAGGTTGCCAAGCCTGCGTTTCAAGTGACCGCTGGAGATGTCTTAACCTTTCCCGAAGGGGATTGGGTCCGCGTCATTGAGGTTGTCGCCTTGGGGGATCGCCGCGGTCCTGCACCCGAAGCGCAAACATTATATTCGGATAAGACACCGCCACGGGAAAAGGATCTCGGGAAACCCGAAAGAGAAGGAAATAAGCGTCCGACCAAGAAGGATCGTCGCACACTTGATCTTTTGCGCTCTCGGACGCTTGAATGACAGGCAAACTTGGATTAGCAAGCCTGTGTATGACTCTGAATACTGGACACAAAGCATGACATATATCGTGAATGACGCCTGCATCGCATGTAAATATACAGATTGCGTTGAAGTTTGCCCTGTAGATTGTTTCTATGAGGGTGAGAATATGTTGGTCATTCATCCAGATGAATGTATCGATTGTGGTGTCTGTGAACCAGAATGTCCCGCCGATGCGATCCGCCCAGACACTGAGCCTGAGATGGAGAAATGGGTTGAATTCAACCGCAAATATTCGGAAATGTGGCCTGTGATCATCACCAAAAAAGACCCACTTCCCGAAGCAGAAGAGCGCGATGGCGAAGAGGGCAAACTTGAGAAATATTTCTCAGAAAAGCCAGGTGAAGGCGGCTAAAACGGGGCTGTTTTCCTAGTTCTAGGAATCACCTCATTTTTGTGTTATACTCCTGTTACAAATGAAAATACTTCATCGTATCGCGCAGTGTGCTGGCCTGCGCGTTTTTTAACTATCAGCGAATGTCCATGTTTGGTTCCTCTATTGGTAACCGAGTGGGTTGACTTGTTGTGTGAGCGACTAAAAAGGGGATATATGAATGTCTAAAGCCAAGAAACCTGAGTTCCGTCCGAACGATTATGTTGTTTATCCTGCGCATGGCGTGGGCCAAATCGTGTCCGTTGAGGAACAGGAAATTGCTGGCATCACGTTGGAATTGTTCGTTGTGACATTTGAAAAAGACAAAATGACACTTCGTGTTCCGACACATAAAGCGACCGAAATCGGAATGCGCACATTGAGCAGCCCAGATGTTGTGAACAAAGCGATGACAACGCTAAAAGGCAAAGCCAAGGTCAAGCGCGCTATGTGGTCTCGTCGCGCGCAAGAATATGAGCAAAAAATCAATTCTGGTGATTTGATCGCAATTGCTGAGGTCGTTCGTGACCTGCACCGCAATGATGACCAGCGCGAGCAAAGCTATTCAGAGCGTCAACTCTATGAGGCGGCGCTAGAGCGCCTAACTCGTGAAGTTGCGGCGGCCTCTGATTGGGACGAAGCGGACGCAGCTAAGAAAGTCGACGACGTTTTGGTGTCTCGCGCAGCTTAATTAACAGTTCAATACTTGAATTTTGAGGCGGCTGTTGGAAACAATGGCCGCTTTTTTATTGTGTCACAGGTAGATTATTTTCAATTACCCCTTGGGCATTCTCAGCACGATATCTTTTCCAAATCGCGTGTATCTGATCGCGTCTTCGGAAATGGCGGCGACCTTTCCGCCATCTATGCGGTCTCCGACCTCGACCATCTGGCGGCGACCAGAGGAGAGGCGGACCAAGGCGCGGCGTTTGTTTCCTTTGCCAAAGACCCCAATCAAATTGACCTTGCGAAGGTTGATTGAATTCTCATCCGTTGCACGGGCGGCCACAGTCCTTTTGGTTGGGGACGAGGGTTTGGTTGGTGTGGCGGTCACTTGGCGGGTAGTGATTTTCACCTTGGTGTTTAAATTCTTGGGACGTGCTTTGGGAACACGCGTTTGGGCCATTTCGCGTGCGATACCAATCGGTGCCGCGTCTTCGGCATCTTCTTCGATCACAGGTGCTGGGGGCACCAATTGCTTTGGTCGTACCTGAGGACGCAAGAGAGCCAAACTGTTGCGCTGTTCTTGTAGCTGTTGGATTTCGGCTGAAACATCAGGTCGCGCTCTGGGGCGCAGATTTTGCAACGGGACACCAGTCGCCCCAAGCGCAATCTGATCTTGGGCCTCGGGCGCTGGATCAGATCTAGGCGCAAGTGGGGGAACGATGTCCGGGCGTCCCAGATAAACCATATGGCCATCAGGGGACAAGGTTCCCTCTTTGGTGGGAGTAACGACACCATCGGTGTTAAATTCAAACACAGAGCCGCTCGGCGCAGGAAGCCCTTGTCGGTTCAATAAGGTCTCCGTGCTAAAGCTACGCGCGCTTGGCAGGGCAATTGCGTCTTGCTGCAAAACACTTGGGTCGATTGAGGCAATATAGAGGTCCCCCAGATCAATCGGAGCGACATCGTTGGGAATGTCTGGCGACACTGGCCAAATGCCTGTGACCGCATAGCGACGCCGCAATTCGTCTAGGGGAACTGAGTTTTCCTCTGTTTCAGTGGAGGCCTCGATTTCAGCAATGCTCAGCTCAATCTCATCAGACTCAGGTGAGGTTGGCTCAATTGAGGCCATGTCAATTTCAGGCGCCTCGGATGCCTCATCAAGGATCGGAGGGGTAGGAGCCTCTTCGACAATGTCGACATCCAGTGAGGGATCAGGGAGTGCTGTTACATCAGGGGTTATATCCGGCTCGCTCAGCAAGGCGACATCCGTTTGGACCACTGCACTTGGTCGAATGAGTTGATAGGCGCCTGCCAAAGTCACCATAAAGAGCAGAGCCGCAATCCAGATCAGGGGCAATTTGCGACGTCGAACAAAGAGGCTTCGGCCCATTTCGCGCGCGCCAAAAACGGTTAGCTTGGCTTTTTCATCCTTGAGCTCGCTTGAGGGTGCAAGAGGTTGAGGTGCTGCGATGGGTTCCGGTTTCGGTGGTTCAGCCTTGGGGCGCTTGGAGACGAAAAAAGCACCAATGCCACTCAGAGAGGTTTCTTCTGGTGGCTCTTCTGTTTCGAGGACAGCTGGTTTCTGAGACACCACTGGCGTGTCTTGCACAGGCGCGACGTCAGGCGCAGGCGCGTCACTATTTTGTGCTCGCGTAAAGCTCAGGATAGGAAGGTCTTCGGCAGTTGGCTCTGCAACTGGTTCTGGAGGTGCCGGAACAATTATGATTTGTTCATCATCTCGATCAAGCGGACTTAATCCACGAAAGCTCCCAAAATGGACTTCGCCATCAAAAGCGCCATCAGGGGCAATGGCCACATGCCCAAGCGGTGTAAACCGATGTGCAATGGCAAAGCTTTCTGCCTCTTCTAAGGTCTCGAGCGCTACGGCAGCGACATAAACTTTGCTATCTTTGACGCACCAATCAAATCTTAGATCGGCGACAGGGTAGGGGGTCGTGCCCTCCAATTCTTGGCGAATGAAGGCCTCGATTGCGTCATCACTTTGGTCTGTGACCCCTGGCAAGACGAGATATTTGATCTGTTCGTTTGGAAGAACAATTTTTACGTTGCTGACATCGTCAATGTCTCGCTCTGATTTTTCCCAGAGCTTGGCCATATCCTGTTCAAGTTGATCCGTATCCAGCGACACCGAGCCTCGTTCACACCAACCGCCATCAACCCGCTCAAGCAGGGTAATGCCGTCAAAAGAAAGTGAAAGTGCAAAATTTGCTTTCATGAGTTTCGGTGCGTTTGTTGCCAAGCTGTGACGCGCGGTTGCCCCCCACGCTTGTCGAAGTTTACAACAGCTGAGCCCAATCGCAAAGCGAAACCCTGCTGATGGCGAATTTGTGCTGTCTTTGCCTTTGAGTTCATGGGACAATTTTGACAAAGAGGAGAAATGATATGCGAATTTATCAATATCTAGTTGCGGCACTCCTTGCAGTGTCTAGCCCTGCGTTTTCTGAAACGGGTCTGATACATGTATCTGGTACTGGTGCCGTGAGTGTGATCCCTGATGAAGTGACGATTTCTTGGCTGGTTTCAGTGGAATCACCTCAAGCGGGCACTGCTTATCGTCAGATGGCGCAAGGGGCGGCGGATTTGTTGGGCGCACTTAAGGGGATTGGTGTAGATGCCACTCAGATCCAAACACAAGATTTACGGATTTCTCAGCGTCGTGATTATGAGCGAATAGATGTCTCTGGATATGAGGCTGCGACACGACTGTCCATTCGTTTGAGCGATTTAACACTGCTCGATCCCGTTATTAATTTGTCCTCAACAATGGGGATGGGGGGCGTTCAGGGGATTTCTTTTGATGTTGCTGATAAATTTGATCATTTGAACACTGCACGGGAATTGGCGGTTCAGGACGCTTTTTCTAAGGCGAAAACTTATGCAGCGGCGGCTGGGGTGTCGCTTGGATCAATCGTGATGATCTCAGAAGGAGGAAGCGGGCCTGCACCCATGATGGAAATGGCCATGATGCGCAGTGATAGCCCCGTTTCCGTTGGAAGTCAGTCGCTAAGTGCGACGGTCACAGTGACCTTTAATATTGCTGAATAAGGCCTCGCACAAGACGAGGCCTCATCACTTTATTTCGCGTTATCGAGCGCTTGTTTCAAATCTGCAATGAGGTCATCGGCGTCTTCGATGCCGATGGAAATGCGAACCACATTAGGTCCTGCCCCTGCTGCGATTTGTTGTTCTGTTGTCAATTGACGGTGCGTGGTTGAGGCCGAGTGAATGACCAAAGACCGCGCATCCCCAAGGTTTGCAACGTGGCTAAAGATTTCCAAGTTATCAACAAATTTGACACAAGAGTCATAGCCACCCTTGAGGGCCACCGTGAACAAGCCACCTGCACCCTTGGGACAAATCTTGTCAACAAGGTGATTATAGGGGGAGCTTTCCAAGCCTGCATAGGTCACGTAATCCACCGCTGGATGGGTTTCCAACCACTTGGAAATCTTATGTGCATTGGCAACATGGCGATCCATCCGCAACGACAGCGTTTCAATCCCCATCAAAGTGTAATGCGCCGCTTGTGGGTTCATGGTCATTCCCAAATCGCGCAGGCCGATTGCGATCCCATGGAAGGTAAAGGCGAGTGGCCCGAAAGTTTCATGAAAGCGCAGCCCGTGATAGGCGGGCTCAGGATCGGACAAGGACGGGAATTTGCCAGAGGCGGTCCAGTCGAAATTGCCGCTATCTACAACACAGCCGCCTGTTACGGTGCCGTTGCCTGTTAGGTATTTCGTTGTCGAGTGCACAACCAATGACGCCCCATGTTCGATTGGGCGGCACAGATAGGGTGTCGCCGTAGTATTATCGACAATCAAGGGGATCTCTGCGTCATTGGCGATCGCACTTACCGCGTCCAAATCTGTAATGTGACCACCTGGGTTTGCGATAGCTTCGCAGAATACCGCGCGGGTGTCTTCGTTGATTGCGGCCTTGATGGCGTCCATATCGTCAAAATCAACGAAAGTCGCAGACCACCCAAAACGCTTAATCGTTTGGCTAAACTGCGTGATCGTTCCACCATAAAGGCGAGAGGAGGCCACGATGTTTTTGCCTGGTGACATAAGAGGGAACAGCGCCATCAATTGCGCCGCGTGACCCGAGGAACAGCACACCGCACCTACGCCACCCTCTAAGGTGGCAATGCGTTCTTGTAGTGCGGCAACAGTTGGGTTGGTTAGGCGGGAATAGATATATCCAACTTCTTGCAAATTGAACAAGGCGGCGGCGTGATCTGCGTCGCGAAACACATAGGCCGTGCTTTGATAAATAGGCACTTGGCGCGCGCCAGTTGCAGGGTCTGGTCGAGCGCCTGCGTGAATTTGCAAAGTGTCAAAACCATATGTGGGTCCATTGCTCATGGGTCATACTCCGTTGGAAAAGGGTTGCGCTATGTAAAGCAAAGCTGCAACCAGAGTACAAGCAAAAGCCGCCACAATCACCAGAAAGTGGCGGTTGGTTAGCGCATCCAGAACCCTTCTGATTTAATTTTGTTGCGAATTGCGCGCTCTTTGCGAGGAAGATCATTTTGATCAAACAAGTCGCGCACTTTTTGTCCGCGCCCTTGATAGATCATGCGCTTCATCGGCTCATAGTTTTTCAGAACCTTTTTGATTTTATTCGGCGCTGTCACCTCTTCTAAGACGGTCACGGCCTTGTCCGACTCTTTGGCATATAGCAGCGGTAACATTCGATAATGACAACTCACTGAGCCATCTAAATACCCATCTTCAAGCGCATCACGCCCGCCGCCAAAGCTATGGATAACTAGGGGCAGGGCGACTTGGTCAAGCCATGGATCTAGGGTTTGGCATTCAATTTCTTTGGGGCCATTCCATTTGATCTCATGCGCATATTCGGCGAAGCGATCACCAAATTGTTTCGGGCATTTGTAATAAAAGAACCCCGCATTGAAATAAGAGTAGCGCCGCCAGTATTCATCCGGTTGGCTCAGATCAAGCGAGCTTTCGAAATCTAATCCAAACTGATCATACAGCGATTTCCAAGTCTCGGTATATCCAGGTCCATAGAGCTCAATCTCAGGCCAAGTTCCTTCGACTTTCTTCGATGCACTTGGGCGATCGAAATCAAAGGGAACACTGTTAATATTATCCAATATCAATGTGTCCGAGTCAAAAAAGACAAAGGGTTCATTTTCAGGAAGCGCCTGTAAGCATTCAATTTTATTGCCGTATGGGTAATATTCACCAAATAGCTTGTTTTCAAACTGAATGATGTCGCCGCCCAACGCTCCGATCAAATCCCGCACCTCTACGTCATTCATTTTCGGATTGCGCGTCCATTTTTCGGTATGCTCAGGTTCGGCCACAAAGATTTTTCCAGAGAAATTAGGCGATGTTGCGCGAAGGGACACCAAGAACAACGCAGCCTCATACTGAAGACGCCCGGATTGACCGACAATCACGATATTAAACGGCGGTGTACTCATATCTTTCCCCATACTAAACAACGGTGCTAACGGGTTTCCCCGTAAAAGAAAACCCAACGGGGGTCTGCTAAAGTAGAATTGCGGCAATTTTAAGAGAAGCCTTGTTTTCTTATCAGGCAAGTTCAGAGCAATCGCAAAGTATCGTGAATAAATTCATAGCGATTTATTGAAGCAAAATTACACCTCAATGTCATACGTGTTAAATTTACAAAACTTTCACGGTTACTCTAACAAACCATCACATTCCATCTTGATGCTTGGCCTCAGTCTAAACAGGAGGCCCCCATGGGTAAGTTTTTATTCTATACAGTATCCGCTTGTGCTCTCGTTGCCGGTGCAGCACATGCAGAAAACAATTTTAATCGCATCGCAAGTTTTCCAACATGGACAAACATTGCGGCTGGCGAAGATCAAAACCGTGAAACATCTGCTGAAATCATTGCGGCAACTGCAGACGGGATGACGTTGGTTTATACCGATAGCCCCCTTGGCGTCTTGGGTCGCATCGACATCACAGATCCGCGAAATCCAAAGCCACTCGGTAACATTGCACTTGATGGCGAACCTACCGCAGTGAGCATCATCGGGAACACAGCCGTTGCTGGCGTCAATACATCTGAGAGCTATGTCAAGCCGTCGGGCTATGCGCTACAACTTGATATCACAACGGGCGCAGAGGTTGCGCGCTGTGATTTGGGGGGTCAACCTGACTCAGTTGCCGTTTCACCAGACGGATCATTGGTTGCGGTTGCAATCGAAAATGAACGTGACGAAGATCTTGGTGATGGTCGCACTGGCCAAATGCCTGCAGGTTATCTTGCCCTTGTGTCCGTTGAAAACGGCACATTGAACTGTGACAGCCTTAACAAAGTTGACTTGACAGGTTTGGCTGAGGTTGATGGACATGATCCAGAGCCTGAATTCGTCTCAATCAACGCATTGAACGAAACAGTTGTGACATTGCAAGAAAACAACCACATGGTTGTTGTTGGCCAAGACGGAACAGTGATCAATCACTTCTCCGCAGGTGCCGTTGACCTAACTGAGATTGACACCGTCGATGAACGCGCAATTCTACGCTTCACGGATAGCCAAATGGACCGCAAGCGTGAACCCGATGCGGTTAAGTGGATCGATGATGCGCATTTTGCAACGGCCAACGAAGGTGACATGGATGGCGGGTCTCGTGGTTGGACGATTTTCAACAAAGATGGCTCAGTTGTCTATGAAAGTGGCGCCTCATTTGAGCACGCATTGATCCAAATCGGTCACTACCCTGACAAGCGCTCAGACTCAAAAGGCGTTGAACCAGAATCCATCGAAGCGGCAACCTTTGGCGGCACGCCGATGATTTTCGTCGGATCCGAGCGCGGGTCTGCTGTTGGTGTTTATGATGCCTCAAACCCATCTGCGCCTGAGCTGAAACAGATCCTACCATCAGGCATTGGGCCAGAGGGATATGTTGCAATTCCTGATCGCAACTTGCTCATTTCAGCTAACGAAGTTGATTTGATCGAAGATGGCGGCGTACGTAGCCACGTGATGGTTTATGAATACCAAGATGCGCCAGCCTCTTATCCGCATTTGACATCTGCTGGTGCAGATGAGCTTATCGGTTGGGGTGCGATCTCTGGAATGGTTGCGGACAAAGACGGTATTGTCTGGGCTGTGAACGACAGCTTTTACCTCTTCCAGCCAACGATCTTCAAAATTGACACGAACGTCACACCGGCACGCATAATTGATGCTATTCCCGTTGTTCGTCAGGATGGAAACCCTGCACAGCAAATCGACATGGAAGGCATCACATTGGATGGCAAAGGCGGTTTCTATGTTGCCTCAGAAGGCCGTACAGACCGTGTTATCCCGCATGCAATTTACCATGTCTCTGCGGAGGGTGTGATCGCCAATCGCAAAGGCGAATTCGGTTTGCCGTCTGAATTGATGGCGGTTGAGAAACGCTTTGGCTTTGAAGGCATCACCAAAGTGGGTGATACACTTTGGATGGCGGTTCAGCGTGAATGGGCTGATGATCCAAAACATCACGTAAAATTGGTGTCCTATAACCTAGAAACCAAAGAATGGGGTGCGGTGTATTACCCAACTGCAAAACCTGATCAAGGATGGGTTGGCCTTTCTGAAATTACAGCACATGGTGATTATTTTTACATCATTGAACGTGACAATCAGATTGGATCAAACGCTGTTACCAAAAAGCTTTACCGCGTCGCAGCTTCGCAGATGGTGCCAGCCAAGCTTGGTGAAACCTTGCCAGTCGTAACCAAAGAATTGGTCAGAGACCTTCTACCAGATCTAACCTCAACAGGTGGATATGTTGTCGATAAAGTCGAAGGTTTGGCCATTTTCGAAGATGGCACAACTTGGATCTCAACAGACAATGACGGTGTTGATGATAGCTCGGGTGAAACAATGTTCTGGTCAATCGGCTCTGTGAACTAATAAAATCCCTTGCTGCCCTCATGTTTGATGAGGGCAGCAAATTTTTGGAAAAGCTCCCTGTGACGTGATTAATCGCGTTTATAAATTAAACGTCCACCACATTCGTGTGGTTTTTTTTGTTTGGGGGCAGTTTGGCATAGCTTGGACGAGTTTGTAAAATCCCAGCCTCAACGACGGATTTCTGAACCAATATCAATGACATATTAGAAAGACTTGGAAAGTGGTGGGCGACCTAGGAATCGAACCTAGCGTGCGTCTCCGCGAGGGAGTTACAGTCCCCTGCCACACCTTGCGGCCTGTCGCCCACTTTCCTGCATCAGCAGAATGTGAGGGGTGATTACCTGCCTCAAAAAGCATCGTCAACAGGAAAATCCCTTGAAATTGCATATGTCTTTGTCGCACAAGGCAGAACGCATGAGAAAAAGGTCAGAAATCATGAAAAAACCAAAGTGGGTCGTCGAAAAAGAGCAAGCAAAGCGCGCAGCCTCTGCTGAAACAGTTTGGCTTTTTGGCCTTCATGCCGTGCGTGATGCGCTTTTGAACCCGAAACGGGACCGTTTGCGGTTGGTTTTGACCAAAAATGCCTATGATAAATTGAAAGAGGCGGTGGATGAGTCGGGAATGGAGCCTGAAATGGCTGACCCGCGTAAATTCAATGTCCCTATTGATTCTGGCTCAGTGCATCAGGGGGCTGCTCTTGAGGTTAAGCCGTTGAATTGGGGCGGTTTACAAGATCATGCCTTTGCCCAAGGTGACTTGCCACCGCGTTTGGTATTGTTGGATCAAGTGACCGATCCTCACAATGTGGGCGCAATTCTCCGAAGCGCAGAAGTCTTTGGGGCGCAGGCTGTTATCGGGACGCAACGCCATAGTGCACCAGAAACGGGGGCGCTTGCGAAAACTGCGAGCGGTGCTTTGGAACGACAACCTTATTTGAGGCTTCGCAACTTGTCCGATGCAATTGTTGAGTTGCAGAATGCGGGATACCTTGTGCTTGGGTTAGATGGCGAGGCCGAGCAAACCTTGGATCAGGTTATTGACGGGAAACAAGACCGCGCGATTGCTTTGGTCTTGGGCGCTGAAGGTCCAGGACTTCGCCACAAAACCAAAGAAACCGTTGATCAATTGGTACGCATTGATTTCGCCCGTGATTTCGGATCGCTTAATGTGTCAAATGCGGCGGCGGTTGCTCTTTATGCGGTTGGCAAGCGGTCTTAGTCGTTCAAACAATAGTTAGAATATCTACCTTTGAAGCCTCATCACGTTCAAAATTCAGATAATCCACATCTACGTCTCTCAAGGGCTTAAATTTTTTAAAAAGGACCTTATATCTGCTGAAAAGGAACAGATATGGCTCATTCGAAAATTGCGACGTGTTGTTATTGTGGGACCCGCGCGGCTTTGACCTTGGCGGGGGAGGAGCGGCATGAATTGGCCTGTGCATCTTGTGGCGCTCCGCTTCATGACCTCAAGAATATTCCTGTCTCGCAGCTCAATTCTGGCAAACGTCCCAAAATGGACAAGGTCAAAACGTCCAAGGTAACGCCGCGCCAGACGTGGGAAGTCAAAACGAAAAAGCCGAAAAAACAGTCCAAGAGTTATTCGAAAAAGAAAAAGAAGAAATCTGCCTTTTGGGACTTTGCAAAAGATGTGATCGAAGAAATCTTTGACTAATGCGACCCAACCGATAGGGTAAGCGTTGAAACAATATATGGACAGATCATGAGCCCCGAAACCCCTTTACCAACGCCCAAATTTGATACACCTGTCAAAGTATTGATTGCCGTCTCAAATGAGGTTCCAGACGTCACCACTACGTTGTCCAAACAGGCGATTGATGCATTAGAGGAGCTTGGCATTGGATGGGACCGGATTGATGTGCCACGCCTGAGCGAGCTTGGCCCCGCGATTGGCATTGCAGAGCGTATGAGTAATTTCGATGGATACGTCGTGCTAGGGGCAAATGAAGTCCGTGGAGCAGTTGTCTCAGATGTCGCTTTGCGAGAAGCGCATCACGCGTTGACCTTGCTTGGGTTACAAGGGCTTTGTGTTGGACATTCTGTGATTGCCGTAGACGCAAAGGTCGATGGCGCGCAAGAATATGAAAATAAAGGTCGCCAAGCTGTGGATGCGGCCTTGCATCTGATCGCTCTCAGCCGTAAGTGGGGCGCTCAGCGCAAGGGTATCGGTTTCAAACCGTCCTTGGAAGACTACCAAATAGCCAGCGGCGGCACGACAGCATGACTCAGAATAGCAACCTTTCTGGAAACCAAATTCGCAAAATGAAATCAGCGAGCCGGCTTTATGCGGTTCAAGCTTTGTTTCAAATGGAGCATAGCGGTCAAACGACTGATGTGATCATTCGTGAATTTTTGGATTTTCGGTTTGGTGAAACCTATGAAGAAGGGTCAATGCTGGATGGCGATTTGGACCACTTCCGCAAAACGGTTGAAGATGCGGTTAATCATCAAGCCGCAATTGACCAACTGACAGATCGCGCGCTTGTCGTAAAATGGCCGTTGGGGCGTATCGATCCGACGTTGCGTGGATTATTTCGTGCGGCTGGCGCAGAATTGATGGAGGGGGATGCCCCTGCCAAAGTTGTTATTTCTGAATATGTGACTGTTGCGGCGGCTTTCTTCCCTGAAGGGAAAGAAAGCAAATTCGTGAATGCCGTCCTTGATCACATGGCGCGCGAAGTCAAACCACAAGATTTCTAAGTTAGACGTGTCTTGAGCGCCTCTGCCATTGCTTTGATAGCCGTGTCATAGCGCTCATTTGTCAGACCAGTTTCGTCGAATTCGTTTTGCACGGAGGCGATGATGACGGGCGGCAGTGAGATGATATCAGCGCCGAGGGCCATAACACAGGCTTTGGTCATATAGTGCGCGGTTTCTCCACCCGTGCGACCTGCAGCAGCGCTTACAAAGGCCACTGGTTTTTGCGCAAACGGTTTATGCGGGGTTCTACTTAGCCAATCTAAGCCATTTTTCAGAACACCTGTGATGCCTTTGTTGTATTCAGGCGCCGCGATGATAACGGCATCAGCGGCCTTGATGTTTTGTGCGGCCTCGTCGATGACCTGCGGAACGCCAGAAGAGGCTTCAACGTCGCCATCAAAAAGGGGCCAATCCAGCCGTATTTCTTCAAAGGTTACGTCATCCCCCATCGCGTCAGCGACCAAATTCATAACGCGTCTATTAAATGAGCCTGCGCGCAGTGATCCGCAGAGCCCGACGATCCGTAGCTTTGTCATTTTGCATCCCTTAACATTAATGTGGCGGGCCCGTAGCGACCGTTGGGTTATCTCATTCCCGAGGACCTGTATGTACAGGTGGGCGTCAGGTAACTAGGCCAGGGCCAAGACAGAGCCAACTCCCTCGGAATTGCTTAAGGCCACCGGAATGCAACCGTATAACGAGAAGAACAGCACCCGCCAATTAGCGATGTAGGATGTCTTGGGTGGCAATACAAGTTTATAGTGCCGTGCCGTTACCTAAGTTTAGGTGAATGTAAATTTATATCCCAATTGGACTTGCCCAATAAGGGTGTCGGATTACTTAAGCCTCAACCTTAAAGGTGTAGGGATGTTCAGAGAGGTTAGAGTGATATGGCGGAAAAGGTCGACTTAGCACTACAACCGGGCCAGGTCTTGGCACGCGGGTGTGCGCGGTATTTGGCAAGTTTGGGATTTCAAACGATGCCCGAATTTGTGCCTACGCGAGGACTAAGAGTAGATTTAATAGCCTTGGGTCCGGGGGATGAAATTTGGATTGTCGAATGCAAATCAAGCCGCGCGGATTTCCAATCGGACAACAAATGGCACAAATACCTTGAGTGGTGTGATCGGTTTTTTTGGGCTGTGGATGCGGATTTTGACGTGGATCTTTTGCCACCAGAGCATGGGTTGATTATTGCGGATTCCTATTTTGGGGAAACGGTGCGCGAGGCGCCATTGCATAAACTGGCCCCAGCGCGGCGCAAGAAAGTCACGCGGATGGTGGCAGAGGCGGCGTGCCAGAGATTGCGACGCCTGACCGATCCGCGACTGTAATTAGCGTTTCTTGGAACTCATGACGCGGGCGGCTTGAATAGCCGCCTGAAGCTCTTCTACGATTTCTTCTGCTTCTTCTGGTTCAAAGTCCATGGGGATTTCGAAGCCATTTCCAACAACATACAAACGAACCATGCCTTGGTCTGTTGGGCCAATCTGTAGATTAGCTTCGATGTCAGATTCGGTGTTGATGCCCATTTCGTCTCTCCTGAATGTTTGGTTAAGCCAGTAAATTGCTCCAAGCGCTTTTGCAAGCGTAGGGCGGGATAGAAAAATATTGATTTCTTCGTTTTTCACCACGGAATAGGGTTGCATTTCTGATGACGCAAAGCTATTTCAGCGCCAGTGCCGCCTTAGCTCAGTTGGTTAGAGCGCTGGTTTGTGGAACCAGAGGTCCTTGGTTCGAGACCAAGAGGCGGTACCATCTTCTCCAAAAAATCAGAAATAGACTCGTATCCAAGGCTATGATTTTACATGGGTTTGGTAGATTTCAGGTCATAAAAAAGGCCCAAACGATGTTGGGCCTTTGAAATTAATCGTCCATTTTCAGGGCGGAAATAAACGCTTCTTGGGGAATATCAACTTTCCCGAATTGGCGCATCTTTTTCTTACCCGCTTTTTGTTTGTCCAAGAGTTTGCGTTTACGTGAAGCATCCCCACCGTAACATTTGGCCGTTACGTCTTTGCGCAGGGCGGCAAGGGTTTCTCGGGCAATGACTTTTCCGCCGATGGCCGCTTGGATTGGAATTTTGAACATGTGACGCGGGATCAAATCCTTGAGCTTTTCACACATTGCGCGCCCGCGCATGTCGGCGCGATCCCGATGCACCATTGTTGACAAAGCATCCACAGGTTCATCGTTCACCAAGATCGACATTTTGACCAAGTTGTCTGGACGATATTCCGTCATTTGATAGTCAAAAGACGCATAGCCCTTGGTCACGGATTTCAAACGGTCGTAGAAATCAAAGACGACTTCGTTCAGCGGCAGATCATAGACCACCATGGCGCGGCTGCCGGCATAGGTCAAATCCATCTGAAGTCCGCGACGATCCTGACAGAGTTTGAGAACATCGCCGAGATATTCGTCAGGAACCATAATCGTCGCTTTAATACGTGGTTCTTCGAGGTGATCCACTTTGGACAAATCGGGCATATCTGCCGGATTGTGCAGTTCAATCATTTCGCCTGACTTCATGTAAACATGATAAATAACCGACGGAGCCGTGGTGATCAGCTCGATGTTATATTCCCGCTCAATCCGATCGCGAATAACTTCAAGGTGCAAAAGACCCAAGAAGCCACAACGGAACCCAAATCCGAGCGCGGCCGAGGTTTCCATTTCATAGCTGAAAGAGGCGTCATTCAAAGCAAGCTTTTCAATCGCATCGCGCAGGTCTTCGAATTCGGCGCTATCCACGGGGAAGAGACCACAGAATACGACAGGTTGGCTCGGTTTAAAGCCAGGCAGGGGAACATCGGTTCCCTTTTTGTCATGCGTGATTGTATCGCCGACACGGGTATCGCGAACTTGTTTGATAGAGGCAGTGATAAATCCGATTTCACCTGGGCCGAGCTCATCCACATTTTCCATCTGAGGGCGGAACACGCCGATGCGGTCGATGTTATGCAAAGAGCCATTGGACATCATGCGGACTTTGTCGTTCTTTTTCATCACGCCGTGCATGATCCGCACGAGGACGACAACGCCTAGATAGCTGTCATACCAGCTATCCACCAACATCGCTTGCAATGGCGCATCACGGTCCCCTTTGGGCGCTGGGAGGCGTTTTACAATCGCTTCAAGTGTTTCCTTGATGCCGATACCTGATTTAGCGCTGACCATAAGCGCATCAGAGGCATCAATCCCAATGACATCTTCAATCTGTTCCGCAACACGCTCGCAATCCGTGGCAGGCAAGTCAATTTTGTTCAAAACAGGGACGATTTCGTGATCCGCTTCGATGGCTTGATATACATTCGCCAAAGTCTGAGCTTCGACGCCTTGGGTGCTATCCACAACCAAGAGCGACCCTTCAACGGCACGCATAGAGCGGCTGACTTCATAAGCGAAATCCACGTGACCTGGGGTGTCAATCAAGTTCAATACATAGATTTCCCCGTCATCGGCTTTGTAGTCGATGCGCACAGTGTTTGCCTTGATCGTGATACCACGCTCACGTTCGATATCCATGCTATCCAATAGCTGGGCTTTCATGTCACGATCTGCAACAGTATTCGTCGATTGGATAAGCCGATCGGCCAAGGTCGATTTACCATGGTCAATATGCGCTACGATGGAAAAATTCCGGATTTTATCAAGCTCTGTCATGCTCATGCATATGAGTTGAAATTCAGGTTTGGTCAAGGTGAGAAAGCATTTTGCCTCACGTCATTTATCAGGAATTTGCCAAAATAATCATAGGAATTAGACTGACGATTACATTCCGTTGGCCAAGTTTTGCTTGCTCAAAGTATTGAATGTTGACGAACCTCGCGATGTGTTAGGCTGGAAAATAGGCAGAAGGTAAAAATACCGACCCGTTTTAGAGGTAAATTATGAACAAAGTTATGTATTTTAGTGTGCTTATTTTTGCACTTTGCGTGGCTCCGACAGGGTCATCGGCAAGTGTTGTAAAAAACGCCTGTATGTCGTCGAGCGCAAAAACAAAATCGAGGTCCTTGTGTACCTGCATTCAAGCGGCTGCAGATGCGACGCTGAATAATCGCGATCAACGCAAAACAGCCAAGATGATCGGCGATCCCGATTTGTCACAACAAATCAAAGCATCAGATTCATGGAGCAATGAACGGTTCTGGGATCGCTACACAAAATTCAGCGAATTAGCGCAAAAATTCTGTTCCTAGGATAAATAAGCTCGCACCGTCGCTTCAAACTTTCGCGGCTTTTCCGCATGAAGCCAATGACCCGCCCCTGGAATTTTTGCGAATTTGGCATTTGGAAATTTCGACTTGATCACAGGACGGTGCTCAGTCTTGACGTAATGGCTCTCTGATCCAGACAAAAACAATGTGTTTCCTTGGAACGCCCCACCAATTTCTGGAAAGCCTAAAATATGGTGCATGTCCTTTGCCAAGACATCGAGGTTTAATTTCCAACGACGCGATTTGATATCCAAGGATTGCGTGAAAAAGCTACACAAGGCTGGATCATCAATAAATTTGGCGAGGGCTTCGTTTGCTTGGCTGCGCTTTTCTATTTTACTCAGGTCGACCGATTGCATGGCCTCAATATATTGGGATTGATCGTGCCCATAGGCCACAGGCGCAATATCAGCGATGATCAACCGATTGACCAGCTCTGGACGCGTCAACGCGAGGACCATCGCGGCCTTGCCGCCCATTGAATGCCCAAGAACGTCCATTGGTTGCTCATTGGCTTCAATTACTTGGGCAAGGTCACGTGCCATATCATTATAAGAATGGGTATCGAACCAAGGGCTATCACCATGGTTCCTCTGATCAACGGCGATAACGTCACGGTCCGTCGAGAGTCTCTTGCTTATGACACCCCAATTCCGAGCAGAACCATAGAGCCCATGCACGATCAACAACGGCTTGAGCGATCCTTCGCTTGCATGGCGGACGACATTGAGCATGTTTCATATCCTATCTATGATTTACAAGTTTGGGTAGCGCAGGTTAACCTTCGTCCCGTGTGTGGACGTTTTGCAATAACTTTGCCCAATGATGCAATGGCTAACCTATTTCAGGCAGCACCTGCAAATGATTTGCCACAAACGCCCAATTACAATGTCTGTCCTACTAATTCGGTCCATGTGATCGTTTCCGACACAGAAACGCGACGATTGACCAAAATGCGTTGGGGGTTTGTACCGCATTGGTACACGCATCTGAATGACGGCCCTTTGTTGATCAATGCTCGATCAGAAACGCTTGCTCAAAAACCAGCTTTTGCTCAAGCGTGCCGTCAACGACGCTGCATTATTCCAGCGAGCGGGTTTTATGAATGGACAAAGGATAGCGCAGACAATCGCCTTCCATGGTATATTTATAACAAAGATCAAACACCAATCGCCTTTGCTGGATTATATCAAGAGTGGGGCAGGGACGATGATCGCATTGCAACCTGCGCGATTGTCACAACTCTGGCCAATCAAACGCTTTCCCCAATTCATAAACGCATGCCTGTGATATTGGACGCGGCGGCTTGGCCAAAATGGCTTGGAGAAGAGGGCAAAGGGGCCGCTGTCTTGATGCGGCCCTCACCTGAGGGCGCTCAATTGTGCCATCGCGTTGATCCTGAGGTGAATTCGAACAAAGCTGAGGGACCTCAGCTGATCCATAAAATATAAATTTCGTATAACTTGGCGCTTGACGGTGCTCTAACCTTGTTTTATCACCCGTCCACACTGAGCGGGTATGGTGAAATGGTATCATAAGAGCCTTCCAAGCTTAAGGCGCGGGTTCGATTCCCGCTACCCGCTCCAGTTTGTCCTATTCCCACATATTCTTCTCTTTTTGATAAATATCCTTGGGGGAACTGCGCTTGCGCAGTGGGGGCCGAGGCCCCCGAAATCTACCCAACCTTAAAGCCCCAAAAGCACGTTTCATTGGCGAGAAGATACGCACTTGCTGATCTGTAGTGCGCTTGCATGCTGATCCGATCACCCTCGTTCAAAGCCGCAAGTGTCACAGTGTTCAACCCTGTCATATTATTTAGGTGCCCTGATGATACTTCGCGTTGGGTTCCATTCAACACTGTGGATGAATTTTTAATAAGCCGTGTGCGTAATCGGGCTTTGGAAGAGTTTCGATATCGGTAAATGGCATTCAGTCCCAATTGATAAACACCCGTTTCAGGAGCCGTGAAGGTATTCGTCTCAGGATCGAAACAGAGTTGATCGTTGTAGTCTGTCTCGTTTATGCCAACAGTTGTCCAATTGCTTGTTCCAATCAATTGATTGTAATTCAAGCGTGCGCAAAATCTGGGAAGCTTTGGGAACGTCACCGACCCTGTCTGATGGTTCACAATCATCGCGTCATGAAATGTCTCACCCGTTTGAGATGTCTTTAATGTGACATCATTTGAGCCAAAGGAACCAAACAAAGCATGTGTCGTGTAATTCGTTTGAAAGGCAATCGCACTTTCGTTTTCTGAGGCCACCTTGTTCATCACCTGCAAGAAATCACCACTTCCGCCCTGATCTTGGGGCGTGGCGGTCCATAACGCACTTTCTGTTTGTGCGGCAAACCTCTGAGTTTGATCGGCTTGCGTGCTGATGCCGAGGTGATCCACATCTGTTGGAGCAATGGTCGTCCACTGTGTTCCGTTAAAAATCAATAAGGCCTCTTCATCTTCCACATAACAGCACCAACCCGCTCTTGGCGGAAAATAGCGCCAAGTCGTGTCTTGAAACAGGGCAAGGCTATGAGGCGCTGCCTCCCATCTCTCTCCCCCCTCTGGAACAAGAAACCTAGCGCCTTCGTTGGGTGTGTCTGGTGGGGTGGTCTGGGTGCGGCTGATAGCGCTCATGTGGACCAAAACATCTAATGCATTGATGGCCTCATTATGCGTGAGATGTTTTTGTGCCTGAGAGGGCTGAATATAGGGGAGGTTAAGGTGGTGCGAGGTTTCTGACATGTGGCATCCAAAGCAAAGTTTCAATCGCTTTGGATGTTTGCTCTTATGGGTTCACATGGTCTAAACGCAACGCGCGTCAGGTCTCTGGCGCGGCTTCAAATCCCGGTCGCCCAATGCAGGTATATTTTACAAACCCTGCCTTTTTAGCGTCCTTGGCGGAATAGATGTTTCTTAAGTCTGCCATTTGAGGCGTATTCATTTTATTCGCCAGTTTTTTCAAATTAAGCGCGCGGAATTCATTCCACTCGGTTAAAAAGACAACGATATCAGCGTTCTGGGCCGTTTTATAGGGATCCTCTACCCAGTTCACGCCGGGAAGTAGGGCTTCACCTTCGTGGTGCCCTTGTGGATCACAGACGCGCACTTTTGCCCCGCCTCCGACGAGGGCTGCAATGATTGTAAGGCTTGGTGCATCGCGCATGTCATCTGTATTCGGCTTGAACGTCACACCCAAGATAGCGACGGTTTTTCCGTTTACGGTGCCTTCGCAAAGGTCCATGATTTTATCAATCATGCGTCGTTTCATTTCATCGTTTACTTTGATCACTGTTTCTGTGATCTGCATTGGGACAGCGTGTTCTTGTCCAATGCGCGCAAGGGCTTGGGTGTCCTTTGGGAAACAGCTGCCACCATAGCCGGGACCAGCGTGAAGGAATTTGTTCCCGATGCGATTATCCATGCCCATTCCATTTGACACTTGCTTGATATCGGCCCCGACACGCTCGCACAGAGTTGCGATTTCGTTGATGAATGTAATCTTGGTCGCCAAGAAAGCATTCGCGGCGTATTTAATCATCTCAGCGCTTTCCAAATCGGTTGTGACGATTGGGAAGTCTCGTAGATAGAGCGGGCGATAGATGTCTTGCATGACCTCAGCTGCACGCTCGGTTTGAACGCCGACCACAACACGATCTGGTTTCATAAAGTCATCAATCGCGGCGCCTTCGCGCAAGAATTCGGGGTTTGAAGCGACATCAAATTCGAGGTTTGGGTTTGCTTTGCGAATGGTTTGTTTGACCTTACGGTTGGTTCCGACGGGAACAGTCGATTTTGTCACCACAACGATGTAGTCTTTTGCGATTTCTGCAACCTCTTTTGCGGCGGCCATCACATAGCTGAGGTCTGCATGACCATCGCCGCGCCGTGTTGGTGTTCCAACCGCAATAAAAAAACGGCATCCGCACCCTCGATTGCGCTGGCAAGGTCTAAGGTAAAGGAGAGCCGTCCTGCGCTAACATTCTTGGCCATTAATGCATCTAAGCCGGGTTCGTAAATTGGAACTTCACCTGCATTGAGGCGCTCAATTTTTGAGGCATCTTTATCAACACAGACAACATCATGACCAAAATCTGAGAAACAAACACCGGACACCAATCCAACGTAGCCTGTGCCAATCATTGCAATTTTCATATTATTCTACCTAGCTATGCGTTTTAGCGCCTTTCTTGTTGAAATAGGGGGCTAACGTCAACTGTAGAAATTCTTTTGATCAGGGACTGCGTCGAAAGTCCAACAGTGACATCCCGAAAATCTTAATGGAATGCCATAGTCCTGCCTCAGTTTGGTAAGTCGCGATTGAGCTCGCCATTGCACAGTTTCACAAGCGGTGTTTGTGGAGATTTTGGACAGGTGGTGATCAACGTAACTCAGGTGGATATTGGAGCGCAGCATCGTGATTTAAAAATGCAATTTGCCCGGGATGGAAGCATTCTTTACGTTCAGGATCCGCAACGCGATCTCATGTTCGAAATAGGTGTCGGGTCTGGTCGAAATCTCGGCCTTATAAGCCCGGACGACTGGCCCACTCATTCAGGCGGCCTAAACGATACCGTCTTGATAAACATAAATGGCGATGATCTTGAAATCTATGACGGGGCGTCTTTTGGTGTGGCGCAATTGATGCACAAGGTCGGTCCGGAAACAGGATTGCCTGTCTCACATATCTCAGATGTTGTTACGATTGAGCGAGAGCAAGAGACGTTAATCGTTATCGCGGGTAAAACCAGCCACTCCTTGTCGATCCTCCGCTTGGATGCCGATACGACGCTGAGCTTGTCGGACCATGTGGTAGATGATCGCCAAACGAGGATTGCCCATGTGACTTGGGTTGAACACTTGTCTTTGGAGGGGCGGGATTTCATATTTGCAGCGGGTCAAGAGGGTGGCTTTTCAGTGTTTGAAATCACTGAAAATGGAGGGTTGGTGCGCCATATGTCCGTTGTGGCCAATATTGATTGGCGTTTGGATGACTTGTTGAATTTTTCTGTTGGAGCGTCAGATAGTGAAATTTACTTTGCGACCAGATCAAGATTTGATCCGCTGATTTCGATTTTAGCCTTTGATCAAAGTGTTCTGCTGGATCGCGAAATTATTGAGCTTTCTGATGTGACTATTGCAACGTCTGAGAGCGAAATTTTCCTTTTTGATGGGAGGCAAGATTATGTTTTAGATGGGTTTTCCATTCAGAACGATATCTTGGATTTGTCGCAATGGGCAAACGTGCACAGCTTGGATCAGTTCACTGTCACAATCCGCGACACGACCATAAATCTGGAATTCGGTGGCAATCTGATAACCCTCGTCAATATCGAGGCCGCTGATACGTTTCTGGACCAAGCGACAGTAAATTTTCAAACCCATTATGATATTGAGCTTGGTGAGATAGACGTCACAGTGCTATCACCTTTGGTTGATCCGATTGCAGAAGGAACAGTTCTATCTGAAGTGACAGGATCAATTGATCCCAGTTCTGAGATCAATAAATACGAAATCAACACGGACTTTCCCGAAGTTTCGGTTCAACCTTTCGCAATTCTTGGCGAGGTGTTTCCAGCCTTTTCTCAAGCTGCTGGAAACCCAACAGAAAAGACTTACGGCGCGGGCGCTTCAAGCCCAGCAACCACATCTATTCCAAATATTGATTTGCCGATTGTCTTGAGTGACCAATCAGATCGCTACAATGCACTCGTCGGTTCTGGCATCGTGCATGGCGCAGGTGGCAATGATTTTATGGAGGGGTCCAATGAGAACGATTGGTTTCACGGGGGGAGCGGTCAGGACACTTTATCAGGCGGCCAAGGACAGGACAGTCTGAGCGGGGGGCAAGGCGATGATGTCCTCTATGGCGGTGCGGATAGTGATGTCTTTATTTTCGACCCGAGCACCTCACAGGGGGAACATGACAAAATAATGGATTTCTCGCTCACCGAAGATAAGCTTTATTTTCATCTCGACCCGAATGTGCATGGCGGGTCAGAGGCTTTAAACGTGTCGAACGTCGATGGACACCTCTGGATTGATGCCTATGGTCTTGGCATTGAATTCGTTGGGCTCGGGCATGTTCAGGCCGACGAGCCCTCAAGACTCTATTCAACCGACCTCTGAGACGTCCTAGAAGAAATAGATGTCGCTCAAGCTAATATCTGCAGCATCTATGTTTTCAAGGCGAAGAGTATAATCTCGGTATTTGATGTCTGTATCATTGCCTGCGTCAACGATTTGGATATCATTGAATTGACCCAAACGGTTGGAGAGCTCAAAATTATGAAACTCGATCCTGTCTTGGCCGAGATTGAAATCTTGGATGATATCGACCTCTGGTCCCTCTGGCATTGAAAAGACAAAAGTATCTGCGCCAAATCCACCGTCCAAGATATCATTGCCTTGCCCCGGAATAAGGACGTCATTGTTTTGATTGCCATAAATGACGTCATCACCCAGACCACCGTACAAAGTGTCATTGCCGCCACTGCCTGTGATGGAGTCATTCCCTGATCCAGAGATCAAGACATCGTCCCCCTCATTTCCTCTGATGTAATCATCACCAATCCCTGTTGCGACAATGTCAGGATTATCTGACCCAAGGATCGATTGCGCCTCTGGGTCCATTGAAGACTGCAGCGGCTGAGCGCTGTATAGCGAAACGCTCTTTTCACCGTCCATAGTATCGCGAAAGAGGTCTAGGCTAATAGTGTTAAGCTGTAATGATCTTCCCTCGTTATCCACTGGCGGAGCTGGTGGTGCGACGACTGGTGGCACAGAGGTTGGCGAATGATCCAATGTGATTTCGATCACTTCATAGGCATCCAAAGTGAATGAGATAAAATCAGTACCACCCAAGTCTGACTGTGACAGCAATTCTGTTTCGTAGCTGACATCGGTCTCAGTTGCGAAATAGTAATCCTCAATTGTACGCGGGGCATCTGTCAAAGGGATAATATTGTCGGGTTCCGGCAAATAGGTCTTGTACTCTTTGGTGCCATCCGCGTTGATAGATATGCTGATATGCGCGCCGTTATTCTCATCAAAGAATGCAAGCTTCTTGAGCTCTTGATATTCTTCAAAATCTATTTTGCGTTTGGCGACGCGGTTTTGATTATTCACATCTCCCATTTCGCTCAACCCATTAGAGGTCTTTGCGTCCAAACCAATGATTGCCGCACTCGTGCTTGAGATAGGTTTGTTGTATTGGCTCAAGTTAATGTTGAAATTCAGAGGCTTATCATCGCGAGATGAAATGTAAATGACGGACTTATCGTCGGATTGAAAGGCCGTTGTTTCAATGCCGGTGACGGAAGTATTAAGGCGAAGATCGATAAGCTCCATAGGGTCTTCTGAGGTCAAATTATTTGACATCAATGAAAATAATCCTGCTGCAGGAGACAAATCTGCATCTTCGCCTGGATTGCCCGCCAAAGCATTCCCAGTTTTGTGCTGAATAGGCCATGCATGCGCCATGGTCGCACCCATTTCGAGCATGTATTCAAACTGCTTCAACATCGTGCCTGCACCCTTAAGGCCGAGCTGATCCGCATTCATTTTCTGAATGTTCCATTCCGTAACCGACAGCTCCAAATCCGCTCGATTGGTGAGATCGTTCCACGCCTGTTCCCAGGCTTCGGTTTTTACAAAAAGGTGACGGGTTTCAAAATTGATATCTGCTGTTGAAGTTGCGAAACTGTCGTCGCCATTGTGATCTTTGGCATAGTAGTAATGGTTTACAACACCATCCACGGCTTGAATAGTTTGGGTCGACAATTGCTCAATGATCGCAACATTTGCCTCATAGTGTTCTCCAGTGCCCTTGTAGGCGCTGCCGCGGCCAAATATTTCAGCCATTTGGATGATGATATCAGGCTGTTGGTTTGCCGAGAGACCCGCGTCCCGAAACCCATCATCCAAAGCACGCGTCGCCAAATCAGCACGTGCGCCGTAGGATTTTTCGGTGATCGTATCTGTTCCGATAGAGTATTCGTTACCCAGCTCTATGCCGGAAACGATATCGCTGTATTCGTCTCCGATCATGCGGGCAAAGTTGCGGATCAGATCGTAATCAATAAATGATTTTGTGGGAATGCCCAACGTGACCGTGTACTCCGCGCCATTGGCATTTTCCGATTTTACCCAATCCAGAAAGTTCACCAATCGTGGATTGAGGCTTGTGGACGTTCCTCCCTCGAGGATATCTCCCAAGACTTCGGCAAAGCCGCCAGGGTAGCGGATGTCGGTGACACCCATCTCAGAAATAGCCGTGACAAAGGACGGACTGGCCGCGCCAGTGGTGTCAATGTTGATGTCATGAAGTGCATTCGCACCAAACATTTGATCAGACACAAACTCGCCCGTGCTTTGCACGTTGGATATTGAGAAAGTCTTTATGATCGTCATTGTCATCAGTTCCTTGGGTAAGTGACGATCGGTGTGATGCGATCATCATCCTCAAAACGATAACTTTTATGGTGACGCAGGGACAGGTCGCGAAATTGCAACAAAGGGTTGGCTAAACTGCAAAATGAAGGAGTCTAAAATGAAATTTTGTAGATTTTGATTAACGCAAAAGTAAAATTACGCAATTAATATATATTAATCAATTATTTAAATACCTTACAAACTTTCATACCTTTTTGGGCTTTGCTACGCTTAGATAGCGTGGTTCAATACTATAGGTGATATGTATGGATTTAAGTGCATATTTGAAATCTTTTGATATAGTGTCATAATGATACTTATCTAAGTGCTGTAATTTAATACTTAGGTATCGACAAACGTGGTTAATGTTCCGAAATATTCCGAAAAAATAATTTTTAGTTTACCTTTTTGGAAAAAGGATCGATTCGACTTTTCCCTGTCTTTGGCGGTGTGGGCGCGCCAGTTTTAGCGTGTTTTGCCGAGTTGTGCGCGCGCTGGTGGGCAAAATTAGGGACAATTACAAATTCCAGCTTGCACGTCTGAGCAATCTGACTAGACCTAGCCGTGATTGATGCAAAGAAAGGCTTCAAATGGCACGTACAGGCGGCACCACGGCACAAGAACAACGGGATCCATCTAAAAAGGTGTCTGCTATTGCAGGGCTATGGCCTTTTTTGCGTCCCTATCGTGCTTTGATGTATGCCGCCTTTTTGGCCTTGGTGCTCACTGCGAGTATTTCGTTGATTATGCCTCTTGCGGTGCGTCGTGTGGTGGACTCGTTTGGCCAAGACGGGCTTGCTTTGCTGGATCGCTATTTTGGCGCCGCAATTGCAATGGCCTTGTTGTTGGCAATCGGAACGGCCGTTCGCTATGCATTGGTGACGCGATTGGGCGAACGTGTGGTCACAGATATCCGCATCGCCGTCTTTGACCGTGTCATTGGGATGAGCCCGTCGTTTTTTGAACGTATCATGTCAGGCGAGGTCTTGAGCAGAATTACGACAGACACGACTTTGATTTTATCCGTCATTGGATCCTCTATTTCCGTTGCTCTTAGGAATTTGCTAATTTTCATTGGCGGTATGGCAATGATGCTTTTGACCTCAGCCAAGCTGACAGGATTGGTTTTGTTGATCGTTCCTGCGGTTGTCATTCCCATCCTGACACTTGGCCGCCGCCTTCGCGTACTTAGTCGTGAAAACCAAGACTGGATTGCAGATAGTTCAGGAAGCGCATCGGAGGCGCTCACTTCTGTTCAAACCATTCAAGCCTTTACGCATGAGACATTAACACGGTCCTCGTTCAAGGATGTAACGGAGCTGAGCTTTGATGCCGCGCGCAGACGTATCACGACACGCGCTTGGATGACGGCGATCGTGATCTTTCTCGTGTTCTCGGGAATTGTTGGTGTTCTTTGGGTCGGAGCACGTGATGTCCGTGAGGGCATTCTCACAGCTGGTGTTTTGGTGCAGTTCGTCATTTACTCGATTATGGTGGCTGGATCGGTTGCTGCTCTCAGCGAAATTTGGGGGGAATTGCAACGCGCCGCTGGGGCAACTGAACGCTTGGTTGAGTTGTTATCGGTGACAGATGACGTCAAAGACCCACAGACCCCGACTGCTCGGTTGGCCGATGGCAATGGTGCGATTTCCTTTGATAATGTGTCCTTCGTTTACCCAACACGCCCCGATGCTCAGGCCTTAGATCAGGTGTCCCTCGACATCAAAGCGGGGGAGACGGTTGCCTTTGTTGGTCCTTCAGGCGCGGGTAAGTCTACAGTTATTCAAATGCTTTTGCGGTTTTATGATCCGACGAGTGGCTCGATCAAGCTAGACGGACTTGATTTGCGTGACATGGCGCGGTCTGATTTCCGCAAATCCATGGCGCTTGTTCCCCAAGACCCTGTGATTTTTGCCACCACCGTTCGGGAAAACATTCGCTTTGGTCGCCCAGATGCGAATGACGAAGATGTCATGAGTGCGGCAAAAGCCGCAGCGGTTCATGATTTTGTGCAATCGCTTCCTGATGGATATGACACCTATGTTGGTGAGCGTGGTGTCATGCTGTCTGGGGGGCAAAAGCAACGTATCGCAATCGCGCGCGCTATCTTAAGGGATGCGCCGGTTCTCTTGCTTGACGAAGCGACCAGCGCGCTGGATGCAGAAAGCGAACGCGCGGTACAACAAGCCGTTGATGCCTTGTCCCAAGATCGCACGACGTTGATCGTTGCCCACCGATTGGCAACCGTGAAAAAGGCGGATCGGATTGTCGTTATGGATCAGGGGCAAATCGTAGCGCAAGGCAGCCATGACGACTTGGTCGCCCAAGGCGGGCTTTATGCGAGACTAGCAAAGCTGCAGTTTACGGATGGGGCCGCAGAAATCTAAAAGCGACGTAGCGAAAACTCGGATGTAATCCCTTGAAAACTGGGCGGCAACGCTTCATTGTATTTGAAATGTCCAAAGAGACACACAAGGGAGAAAGAAAATGGGTTTCGCATCTATCCAAGATTCGGTGAATTTAGAACAAGCAATGCCTTGGTCGGAGCGTGACGTGCCAGTCACATTATATTCACTGCTGACAAATACGGCTCAGAAGTTTCCGAACAATAATGCGGTGAGCTATCAATTGTTGTCGGGTCCCAAAGACAAGGCCGAAACCCTAACGTGGATGCAGCTCCATGAAAAAGTGACGCAAACGGCGAACCTCTTTCATGGTTTGGGGATCGGCAAAGACGATGTCGTGGCCTATGTTCTTCCGAACTCAAATGAAACAATTTACGCGCTTTTGGGTGCTGCTGTTGCAGGGATCGCCAACCCGATAAACCCGCTTTTGGATGCAGATCAAATTGCCGCCATTTTGCGTGAAACAAATGCAAAAGTGGTTGTCACGCTCAAGGCCTTTCCGAAATCTGACATTGCACAGAAAACAGCAGAAGCTGTTGCCATGGCTGAGAATGTCCAAACGGTTCTTGAGATTGATCTAAATCGCTATCTCACACCACCAAAGTCATGGATCGTCCCGATGGTCCGTCCAAAAAATCCTGTGTCGCATTCTGCAAATGTCATGGATTTCAACAAAGCCATTGCGATGTGCTCGACCACACTGGACTTTGAAGACGTGCAAGAGGATCGTGTGGCTGCTTATTTCCACACAGGCGGTACAACTGGCATGCCAAAGGTTGCCCAGCACCGCTATTCCGGAATCATGTATAACGGCTGGCTTGGTGCAGAGCTGCTGTTTAGCGAAAATGACAACGTGATTTGTCCACTTCCTTTGTTTCATGTCTTTGCGGTTCACGTCATTTTGATGGCGGCGATTAGCTCAGGCGCGCATGTTGTGTTCCCAACACCAGCTGGTTATCGCGGCGATGGTGTCTTTGATAATTTCTGGAAATTGATCGAACGCTGGCAGATTACGTTTATCATTACTGTCCCAACTGCGATTTCTGCGCTGATGCAGCGTCCTGTTGATGCAGATGTCTCCTCAGTCAAAACATCTTTCTCAGGTTCGGCACCTCTGCCGCTTGAATTGTTCCGCCGCTTTGAAGAAGCGACAGGTGTTAAAATCGTTGAAGGCTACGGCTTGACCGAAGCGACTTGTCTTGTCTCATGCAACCCAGTTGATGGGGAAAAGAAGGTTGGTTCTGTTGGCATTCGCTTCCCTTACACAGATGTGAAAATCGTCAAGCAAGTCGATGGTGAGCTTGTGGAATGCGAGGCCGATGAGATCGGGGAAATCTGTATTTCTAACCCGGGTGTGGTTGCCGGTGCGACATATACTGAGGACGACAAGAATAAAGACCTCTATTACAAAGATGTCTATCTCCGCACTGGTGACTTGGGTCGGTTGGATTCGGATAATTACATGTGGATCACGGGCCGCGCCAAAGATTTGATAATTCGCGGAGGTCATAATATCGACCCAGCTTTGATCGAAGAGGCCTTGCTTGGGCACGAAGCTGTTGCCTTTGCGGGTGCCATTGGACAGCCTGATGTGCATGCGGGCGAGCTTCCTTGTGCTTTTGTTGAGCTGGTTGAAGGCGCAGACGTCACCGCAGAAGAGCTGAAAGATTTCTGCATTCAGAATGTTACAGAACGCGCCGCACATCCCAAGCATTTGGAAATCCTTGATGAACTGCCCAAGACAGCTGTTGGCAAAGTATTCAAACCAGATTTGAGAAAATCATCAATCATTCGCGTCTATAACGAGGCCTTGGCCTCGGCGTCATGTGATGCGACCGTTGTTGCCGTTGTCGATGACAAGAAACGCGGTTTGATTGCTCAGATCGAAGGCGGCGCAGAGGATAGCGATATCCAAAAAGCGATCGGATCCTTTACGCGCCCTTGGGAACGCGCATAATCGAAAAAAGCGCCGCAATTTGCGGCGCTTTTTGATCCAGGTCATCCACCAACATTTAGAGCCGTTAGCATCCTCAGGCTTTGACTGGTGCGCCACCTGCAAAGTTGTTTCCATTCTGATAATCACATGGCGCGTCTTGCATTTCTAAATGCAAACCAGTGTCCGTGTAGGGATGTGCGCGCGCCAAAGCTTCGTCAACGTCAATACCAAGTCCCGCCCCAGTCGGAGCTGGAATAAAGCCATTGTCGATTTTGATGGACCCTTTAATTAGATCGGTGTGGAATTTGGTTTCAATCGTTTCCGCCAACAAGAGGTTTGGAATGGATACCGCAAGATGTATATTTGCGGCCCATTCAATTGGACCTGCATAAAGATGCGGCGCCATTTGCGCATTAAAGACTTCGGCAATTGCGGCCGTTTTCTTCATTTCCCAGATACCACCAGCACGCCCCAAAGCGGGTTGCAAAATAGACGCACCTCCCGTTTGGAGAACCGTGGCAAATTCAGCCTTGGTTGTCATGCGCTCCCCCGTAGCAATTGGGATACCGACAGCTTGGGCAACTTTGTTAAATTCTAGCAAGTTATCTGGTGGAATGGGTTCTTCGTACCAGAGCGGGGAATAGGGCGCGATGGCCTGCCCGAGACGGATCGCACCGCTGGTATTGAATTGACCATGAGTCCCAAAGAGCAAATCTGCCTTGTCACCAACGGCGTCTCGGATGCGTTTACAAAAATCAACAGACATGGAAATGTCGGACATTGCGGGCTGATGCCCGCCACGCATTGTATAGGGTCCAGCAGGGTCAAATTTGACGGCCGTATACCCCTGACGCACCATTTCTAGCGCGGACTCAGCGGCCATATCGGCGGAGGTCCAAAAATCATTAACAGCGTGATGTTGCAGCGGATAAAGGTAGGTATAGGCTCGCACCTTTTCATTCATCTTCCCACCAAGCAAGGCCCAGACAGGACGATCCCGATCCTTGCCGAGAATGTCCCAACATGCAATCTCCAATCCCGAGAATGCCCCCATAACCGTCAAATCGGGACGTTGGGTAAATCCTGAAGAATAGGTACGGCGAAACAGGCGTTCTATGTTTTCAGGATTTTCATCCAAGAAATAGCGCTCAAACACATCGCGGATTACATGGGTCATGGCCTCTGGACCGATGGTCGAGGCATAGCATTCCCCCCAACCGACGATCCCTGTGTCTGTGGTCACTTTGACCAATATCCAATAGCGACCGCCCCAACCAGGGGCAGGGGGGGCCGTCACAATGACATCAAGATCGCGAAGTTTCATGTTATGTCCTATTCTTGATCAAACATAATGACGTTTCTTTTGGCAGAGCCTGTTTTGGTATCTGCGATCGCTTCGTTGATTTGATCAAGGCTCCACCGACCAGAGATCAATTCATCCAACTTCAAACGCCCCTGCTGATACATATCAACCATCCAAGGAATATCGCGTTTGATGACCACATCCCCCATTTTCGACCCCACCATGCCTTGACCAACAGCGGCCATCATGACGGGTGCATATGTGGATGTTTCATCTATTTTGGGCATGCCGACCATGATGACCTGACCACCATAGGCCAAATACTTTGGGGCGTCATCATACGCACGGCTAGAGCCAACTGTCACAAGAACAGCATCTGCACCATGTCCTCCCAAGGCTGCTTTGGCGGCGCGCCATGGGGCCTCTTGGGTGCCAAGAACACCGTCTGTTGCGCCGAAATCTTTGGCGATTTGTAATTTCTCTTCGCTCATGTCGATGGCAACAATACGACGTGCGCCGGCGATCCGCGCGCCTTGAATAGCGTTCAAGCCGACACCGCCTGCACCGATGACAACAACATCCTGACCCGCGCGTAATTTCGCGGCATTCGTAACCGCCCCCACACCCGTGATAACACCGCATGCCAACAGTGAGGCTGAGTCCATTGGCATGTCTTCGGGCAATTTCACAACTTGGCTTTGATCAACGACGACTTTTTCGGCAAATGCACCGCAGGCCATCGCTTGATGAAGCTTGCTACCATCTGGCATTTTTAGGGGGCCATAGTCCCCATCTGCGGGGTTTTCACAGGTTGTTGGTGCGCCACCTGAACAATTCGAACAGTGACCACAGGCACGGATGAGTGTCACCACCACGTGATCCCCTAATTCAAGGCCATGAACGCCGTCACCCACTGATGTAATTTTCCCAGCTGCCTCGTGCCCATAAACCGCAGGCAATGATCCCCCCCATGCGCCATCTGCATAGGAAATATCTGAGTGACAAATTGCAACGGCGCTCAGCGTTACTTCGATTTCGCCAGATTGTGGCGCGCGTAATTCCACTTCTTGAATAACAAGGGGTTCGTTAAAAGCGTGACACACGGCGGCGCGGATTTTTGACATTGTATTCTCCCTTAAATTTCAGACGAGTGTGCCTTGATCTTGGTGTCATGCAAGCCAAAAACCGTCAATTTGTGCCGTATTTACGTTACGAACCAGAGGGATGGCGAATTCTGAAAAAGAGCACAACGCAGATAAGGATCAAAAAGGTGGCCGCTAGGAACGGAGCCCCTGGAAAATACACCGCACCATTGCGATCGCTAAATATGGAGAAAAGCCACGTCATGAGCAGAGGCGTTACGATCATTGCGATTGCATTTGTGCTCCCCAAGACACCTTGTAGGGCGCCTTGTGATTTATCGTCAATCCGTTTGGACATCATGGCTTGGATAGCGGGTGTGCTGATGACGCCAAGCGAGGCAAGAGGGGTCAGTGCAATCAAGAGCCATCCGTTCCAAACAATGGCAATTGCGAGAAGGGCCATCATTTCGAACACAAATCCGATAAAGACTGTGTTTCGTTCACCGAATTTTTTGATGCACGGCCCGACCAACGTCCCTTGGACAATCGCAAAGCAGATACCGTAAGCCGTCAAAGACAGGCCAATCATACCCGGATCCCAATCGAATTTTTCCGCCGTATAAAAAGGCCAGATTGAGGCGTAGACCGCCGTTCCAATGGCATAGAAGAGCATTACGATCAAAAGAGGACGGAGGCTGTCGAATTTCGATATTGCGACAAAGGCGCCCAAGGGGTTGGCCCCGCGCCATGTAAATGTCTTGCGGATTTTGTCCGTGACGGTTTCAGGAAGCATTAGGATGCAGAGTGCTAGGTTTATCGCCGAGAGTGCCGCCGCCATGTAGAATGGGGCCCGTGGTCCCAATTCCCCCAAGAGGCCCCCAATGATGGGTCCCAATACAAAGCCAATCCCAAAGCCCGCACCAATCAGGCCAAAATTCTTTGCTTTATCCTCTGGTTTGGAAATATCGGCCATATAGGCGCTTGCGGTGGAATGTGTCGCCGCTGTAATCCCGCCAATAATGCGTCCAAAGAGCAAGAGCCAAATGCTTTGAGCCCAGGCCATGATGAGATAGTAAAAGATCATGAAAAATAGAGCGATCACTAGGACAGGTTTGCGGCCAACTTGATCGGATAGGGTGCCTAGGACCGGGCTAAACAAAAACTGCATAATCGCAAAGATAGAGGCCAAGATGCCACCCCAGAGGGCTGCGTCGCCCAGTGAATTGTCATTCAACACATCTGTGAGCAAATTTGGCAACACTGGGATAATTATCCCGATGCCCATTGCATCCAACACAACGATTGACGCAATCAAAAACTTGGATGTCTTGGAGTCAGCTGACTGCATTAAAGCGCCTCATTCTGTGTCTTTTGCTATCTTAGACAGCAAGAGCGCCAAACCTTGTGGATCCGCAAAAAAGGGGGAATGACTGGTGTCAAAGGCATAAACATCCTCACTTGGCCATCCTTGTGTCATGGTTTCTTGATATTCAGGCGGAATAGTTTGATCATTGTCGCAACGGATGTAGGATTTGGGAACAGAAGCATAATTTTGTCCTAATGAAATAGATGTCGCTTGGGGTTTGATTGCTTGAATACAGAGTCGACGCGCGGCGAGCTCAATCTGATCGTCGCGACAATCATGGTAGAACACTTTCTTTATATGTCCTGGTCGCACGAAAAACCCGAGGCCATCGTCCGTGCGGTCAATCGCCTCCATTAGAGGTTGGCGTGGGGCTTCTTTGCGCATTTCAACGAGGCTCATCCCATAACGTGGCGCATAGGCGCAGAGGAAAACCAAACGCTGGATTTTATCAGGGGATGTCTCGGCGGCCGTAGCGATTGGAAATCCCGCCATGGAATGCCCAACAAGGATCACTGGCTCATCAATCGCGTCCAAAATAGCATCCCGATAGAGATCAAGTGTGATCTCTTGCAAAGGGTGTGGATTATCCCCATGTCCCGGCAAATCTATGGCAGCGGCACTGTGACCCAATGCGGTGAGGTGATCAATCAATTCGCCAAAACACCACGCGCCATGACTGGACCCGTGGATCAACAAAAAATTAGCCATGTCCAGTGTCCTTTATAAAATCATTGAGGTGACTTGTGAATATGTCAGGTTGCTCAACGCAAGGAAGGTGGCCAGCTTTGCGAATGATTTGGAATTTCGATCCTGGAATGAGGTCCACAGTTTCACGTACCAAATCAGGGGGCGTTGAGCCATCTTCGCTTCCTGCGATGCCAAGGGTCGGGAGGCGCAATCCTGAGGTCGGTGTAAAGAAATCTGTCCCAGAGATCGCTGCACAGCAGCCAATGTAGCCTTTGGGCGGTTGGGATAAAAACATGTCTCTATAGGTGTGAAAATTGGGGGATGTGAGGAAGGATTTTGAAAACCATCGTGCCATCACCTCATCCACCATGCTTTCTAATCCGTCATTGGCGACACGGTCTATCCTGTCTGCCCACATCGGAGGGTGACCAATTTTTGCCGCTGTATTGGATAAAACCATGGCCCGTATCAAATCCAACCGCTTGACGGCCAACCCTTGGGCAATCATTCCGCCAATAGATAATCCAACGAACAAACAGTTGTTAACATTGAGATGCTCAAGCAAGCCCTCCGCATCCCGCACGAGAGCGCCCATGGAATATGGCCCCTCTGGACAGTCGGATTTTCCATGTCCGCGCATATCATAGCGAATGATCCTGAGGCCCTTGGGCAAGAGTGAAATGATCGGATCCCAAAGACGCATATCCGTTCCAAGTGAATTGGCAAAGACAATCGGCGCACCATCTGGGTCACCGTCAATACGATAATGAAGTCTAATGTGGTCTAAATCAGCAAAGGGCATTTATGTCCTCTAACGTCGTTCAAGGGCTTTGGCGAACATAGCGGGATCGACATTGCCACCTGTTACAACTGCTATAACGGTCTCTTTTAGCTCGTCGCCCTTATGGAATAAGGCCGCTGCCAATGCCACCGCTCCGCCTGGTTCGACAACAATTTTCAGCCGATCATAGGCCAAGGCCATGGCTTCTAAGACCTGGTCTTCGCTGACGGAAATGCCGCTGCTGCAATGTTCCAACATAATCGGAAGGGTCAGTTGACCTGGTGTTGGTGTCACTATGGCATCGCAAATGCTGCCGGATTTGGCCTCATTGGTTTCGTGTTGGCCAGAGGCGAGCGAGCGTTTCATATCGTCAAATCCATGCGGTTCAACTGGATGAACATTGAAATCGGGGGCCCCCTTTGCAAGAGCGAGCGCAATCCCAGAGGTCAATCCCCCCCCGCCGCAACAGACCAGAACAGAGGCATCTTTGATCCCCAAGTCGGCGGCCTGTTTTGCAATTTCCAAACCTGTTGTGCCTTGGCCCGCTATGACGAAAGGATCATCATAGGGTTTGATCAAGGTCACTCCACGGGCTTGAGCGATCTCGGCACCGATGGCATCCCGATCCTCGGTCGCGCGATCATAGAGGATGACTTCCGAGCCGTAAGCTTTGGTATTTTCGATCTTAATGTTTGGGGCATCCTTGGGCATGATAATCGTGGCTGAAATCCCCATATGCTTTGCTGCCAATGCAATCCCTTGTGCATGATTACCAGAGGAAAACGCCAAAACGCCTTTTGCCTTGGCGGTGTCATCTAATGCCGTAATGGCGGACATGGCGCCGCGAAATTTAAAGCTTCCTGTGTGTTGAAGGCATTCCGCTTTGACAAAAATGTGGCGTCCTGCGATCTCATCCAAAAACGGTGAATTCAGTATCGGCGTTTGACGGATATGGCCTTTGATGCGACACGACGCGGCTAAGATCATGTCATAGGTCATTGCGACAGTTTCCCGATCCACTCATGTAACGCCTCTAACGATTGAGGTTCGTCCAAAAAGGGGATGTGACCGCGGTCTGGAACACGTCCGTAAATCATGTCGGGGTGCCGATTGCGCATCTCTGTGACGGTTGCATCACTTAGCAAGTCCGAATTTTCGCCGTGGATCAACGCCAAGGGCAGGCCGTTTAAGGCTTCAAACAAGGGCCAGAGATCCGGTTGAGGTTGCCCAAATGTCAGGGCAACAGCATCCCTTAGCTTTGGATCATAAGTGATCTGTAATCCGTTCTCTGTTTCATGATAGAGAATGCTCAGCTCTTCTCTCCAACGGCTGTCTGGGACGTTGTTAAATCCGACCATTATTTTAGCGCGCTGAGTGACGGCATCATCAATTGTTTTAGCCGCAGGGTTGCGACCGATGTAATCCATAATTCCGTCTAACCCACCTTGATCAATCACAGGTCCGATGTCGTTAAGCACGACACCGGTCAGGCGATCCTTGGCCGTTGCCGCAAGGAACATTGCAATCAATCCTCCGCGTGACGTTCCAAGGATAGCCGCCTTTTCAATGCCTAGGTGATCCAACAAGGCGATGGCATCTTGGGCTTCTTGGGGGACGCTATAGGTGGTGTAGTCATCGGCCCAATCTGATTGTCCGCGCCCGCGATAATCCATTTTGATCAAGCGCACGCCACTCAGATGTGGGGTCACAAAATTGAAATCCTGCGAGTCACGGGTGAGACCGGAGAGACATAAAATAGGGATGCCTGTACCTTCGTCGGTGTAATATAGGTTAAGGCCATCGGTTGTTTGGAAATGGGGCATTATGAGCTCATTAAATTAGGAAGGGGAGTTAAATCGGAAAAAATATGATCGGGGTGCGCCATGAGGCGGTCAATAGGATCACTGGCTCGGTTAACCCATGCTGTGTTGAACCCAAATGCGCTGGCGCCTGCAATGTCCCATCCATTTGAGGAGACAAACATGACTTGATTAGACGTGGTTTCAAATCGTGAATTCACCATGTCATAGACGCGGGCGTTTGGTTTGAAAACGCCCACATCTTCGACACTGAGGACGGCATCTAATGTGGCCTCTAGCCCCGCTGATGTGACGGCGGCGTTCAACATATCGGGCGATCCGTTCGATAGGATTGCTGTGTTAAACCCGCGTGCCTTAAGCGTGGTCAAGACGTCTTTGACCTCTTGATAGGATTGCAGCTCCCAATAAAGCTGAAGCAATCGGTCCCGTAATTCTGTGTCATGAGACAGCTCAAGCGACTCAAGAGCAAAGTCCAACCCATCTTGGGTGACTTGCCAAAAATCTATGTGATGCCCTGTGACAGCACGCAACCACGTGTATTGGAGCTGTTTGTTCCGCCAAATGTCAGAAAGCTTGGCCCAATGCTGAGCAAAGCTTTCGCGATTTGACTCTTGGGCGGCTTGGCGTGCGGCCGCTGAGACATCAAATAATGTCCCATAGGCATCAAAAACAAACGTATTGACCATAACATTCTCCGTTTTCCACAACAGTGACATGCAGGTGTAACAGGGGGAAGTGAAAAATGTGCAATCACTGATTTTCTAATCTTGCCCAGTACCCTTTGATCAAAAACTTAGCCCGTCTGGTTTACATTTCTAACAGAAAGCGCCAAACTGGCCTCATGTAACAGAGCACCCGCTAAACGGCGGCCTCATTTATTCATCCCCCAAAAAAATGGAACTTATTATGACCCAAGTAAACGCGGGCGATACTGTGCGTATTCACTACACTGGTACTTTGAACGATGGGACTGTCTTTGACAGCTCAGAAGGTCGCGATCCCCTAGAATTTGTCGTCGGCAGCGGTCAGATCATTCCTGGTCTTGATGTTGCTTTGCCTGGCATGGCTGTTGGTGACAAGAAAAAGGTCACGATTGATCCTGAAAACGCTTATGGCCCAGTCGAAGAGGGTGCGCGCCAAGCAGTGCCGCGCGCCGAAATCCCCGCAGATATTCCATTGGAATTGGGGATGCAGTTGCAGGTGCAAACACCTGATGGTCACGCAATGCCCGTCACAGTGGTCGAGCTCACAGATGAGAGCGTCACCTTGGACGCCAATCACCCGCTCGCGGGCAAGGACCTGACCTTTGATTTTGAAGTTGTTTCAATCAACTAAGGTTTGAGTAAAATCGCACCAGAGCGCTTGCCCGCTTCAATTGTTTGATGGGCAAGCGCAATCTCGGATAAGTCAAAAACACCGTGAATGTCCGACATCAATGCCCCTTGTGCATGCGCGGAGTGCAAGCATTCGATTGCTTTGTAGCGTTGTGCAAGATCGAGAATATAGATCAGCGCAATGTCGATTTTTAGAGCTTTGAACAAGAACGGCCCAAAAGGGAATGTTGGAGCCATATCCAACGCGGATCCATAAGTCATGATATAGCTGTTTGGCTTCATAACCTCCGCCAATAATGGCGCATTTGTACCGAATTCCACTTCGATTGCGTAATCAATGCCATTGGGGGCATGGTGCAAAATTTGCTCTGCTAAATCGGGATCATCATAAGCGAGAACAACATCCGCTCCCGCTTTTGATACGCGATCTTGGTTATGCGCGGAGGCCGTTGCAATCACAAAAGCACCGTCCCATTTGGCAAGCTGAATAGCTAAGTTGCCCACAGCGCCTGCACCACCAGAAATCAGCACGGTCTTTTGTTTCAAGCTCCCATGAGCAAAACAACAATGTGCTGCTGTTAATCCCGGAATGCCCAAGGTTGCCCCAGTTTCAAATGACATCTCTTGAGGCATCTCAACAGCTTGCTCAGAAGGAAGCGCAATAAATTCTGCAGCGGTTCCAAACGGACGTTGCCACTGTCCATTCCAAATCCACACCTTTTGTCCAAGTCGAGCAGGGCTAATATTTGATCCGACCTCTGTGATAATGCCTGATCCATCCGAATGCGGAATGATGCGGTCAAATTGTGGCTTTGTAACTCCAGGTCGTGCACCGCCGCGCGCTTTTACGTCTGACGGATTTGCACCAGAAAAGGTGAGTTCAACCAGAACGTCGTCGGCTCCGATGTTTGGTTTGGGCATGTCACCATACTGCAAAACCGCCGTCGCAGGCCCAAGAGCAGAATACCAAGCGGCCTTCATTCCTGTTTTTTGAGACGGATAATCACATCAACGGATGCAATTTCCATACCCTCAGGCGCCGACGGCAAATTTGAGATCGTGAGTTGATCTGACGGGGCATCAGAGAGCGCACCGTTATCTTCCCAATAGAAATGGGGGTGATCATGGGTGTTTGTGTCGAAATAGCTTTTGGTGCCATCCACTGTGATTTCTTGCATTAATCCTGCATCACAAAAGGCACGCAAAGTGTTGTAGACGGTTGCGAGCGACACTTTTTCACCATGCGATTGCACACGCTCAAACAATGACTCAGCCGTGACGTGACGGTGCTCGCCATCGCCAACAAGGGCTTGTGCCAAGGCAATGCGTTGCTTGGTTGGGCGTAAGTCGCCAGAGGACAGCCAAGTCGTCGCGCGTGATTGTGGAGATGTGCTCATGTTCGTTCTTTCGTAATCCGTCCTTAGGATATGAGCTTTTTGGGGTCAGTTTCAATGGTTTTTATGCATACCTTTGAATGCTTTCGCTTGAGCGAGGCTTGCAAGGGTCGCCCGTCGGGTGCTAGAGGAGGCATAACAGCAATACAAAGGAGCCTGACTAGATGGCCAATTATCCAACCAGCTTCGATCGTGAAGACCTTTTGAAATGTGCCCGTGGCGAGTTGTTCGGACCAGGAAATGCACAGCTTCCCGAACCTCCGATGCTGATGATGGACCGTATTACTGAGATTAGCGAAGATGGCGGCGAGCATGGCAAAGGTCATGTTATTGCGGAATTCGATATTAAACCAGACCTCTGGTTCTTTGATTGCCATTTCCCTGGGAACCCAATCATGCCTGGCTGCCTTGGCCTTGATGGTTTGTGGCAGCTGACTGGATTTAACCTAGGCTGGCGCGGTTGGCTGGGTCGCGGTTACGCGCTGGGCGTAGGCGAGGTCAAATTGACAGGCATGGTTCGTCCAGATCGCAAAATGCTGACCTATCGGATCAACTTTACCAAAGCGATCCAAACACGTCGCCTCACGATGGGTGTGGCTGATGGTATCGTCGAAGCGGATGGCGAAGTCATCTATCAAGTCAAAGACATGAAAGTCGCTCTTTCCGAGAGCTAAAGACCACAGAGGGAGAGCATCATGCGTAGAGTTGTTGTGACAGGGTTGGGGGTCGTTTCCTCCATCGGTAATACTGCTGAAGAAGTCCTCGCAAGCCTTAAGGCTGGCAAATCAGGCATCACAGCCAATGCAGATATGCAAGAGCATGGGTTCCGAAGCCAAATTGCGGGTAACGTCAAGCTTGACGTCACCGAATTTGTTGACAAGCGGACGTTGCGATTCATGGGGCATGGGGCGGCCTATGCGCATATCGCGATGGGGCAGGCGATTGCAGATGCAGGCTTGGAAGAAAGCGATATTTCAAATGTGCGCACAGGCCTTGTGGCGGGTTCTGGCGGTCCGAGCACAAGTGCAATGCTTGCAGCACATCAAGTCGTGTTGAATTCAGGTGCTCCGAAGCGCATTGGCCCGTTTGCGGTTCCAAAATGCATGTCCTCTACGATTTCTGCGAACCTATCGACGGCCTATAAAATCAAAGGGATCAACTATTCCATTACCTCTGCGTGTTCGACGTCATTGCATTGCATCGGCAATGCAGCTGAACAAATTATGATGGGCAAGCAAGACATCATGTTTGCAGGCGGCGGAGAAGAGCTTGATTGGACGTTGTCCTGTTTGTTTGACGCGATGGGCGCCATGTCGAGCAAATATAATGATACGCCAGAACGGGCCTCACGCGCATTTGACGCGGATCGCGATGGGTTCGTCATTGGCGGCGGCGGCGGTATAGTCGTGTTGGAAGACCTCGATCACGCTCTGGCGCGTGGTGCGAAAATCTATGCTGAAGTTTCGGGCTATGGCGCGACTTCTGATGGGCACGATATGGTGGCTCCGTCAGGTGAGGGTGGTGAGCGCGCAATGCGGATTGCATTGTCCACGCTCGAGCAGGGCCGCAAAGTTGGATATATCAATGCCCATGGTACATCGACACCGGTTGGAGATGTTGGCGAAGTCGAAGCGGTGCGGCGTGTCTTTGGTCAGGGATCAACGCCTTTGATCAGTTCGACAAAATCGATGACGGGCCACAGCCAAGGCGCGACAGGTGCGCAAGAAGCGATCTATTGTCTCTTGATGCTGCAAAACGACTTTATCGCGCCATCCATCAATGTGGACACGCTTGATCCCGCGATTGACCCGTCTGAGATTGCGACGTCACTTGTTGAAAATGCAGGCTTGGATACGGTTATGACCAATAGTTTTGGGTTTGGTGGAACGAACGGATCGATGCTGTTGTCGAAGTATACAAGGTAAGTGACGTTTGCAGGAGGGCTTTGCCCTCTTGGACGATGTCCAATTCACCCAGAGTATTTTGAGCAAAGATGAAGAATAAACAGATTTGAATGGGGATGCAGCATGACACAATTAACTGGTAAACGTGGATTGATCATGGGCGTTGCGAATGAGCGCTCAATTGCTTGGGGTATTGCGCGCGCGATGGCGGAAGCAGGCGCGGAATTGGCATTTACCTATCAAGGCGAGGCTTTTGGCTCGCGCCTTGCGCCTCTGGCTGCCACGGTCGGGTCTGATTTCATGGTCGATGTTGATGTGACGGATGATGCCTCATTGGACGCCGCATTTGATCAGCTTGGCGCGCGTTGGCCGACAATTGATTTTGTGGTTCACGCGATTGCCTATTCCGACAAGAACGAACTCACGGGGCGTTTTTTAAATACAAGCCGTGCGAATTTCAAAAATTCCATGGATATTTCCGCCTATTCATTTGTCGAAGTGGCACGTCGTGCGCATCCTTTGATGGTTGAAAATGGCGGCACTTTGTTGACTTTGACCTACCAAGGATCAAACCGTGTGACGCCATTCTATAATGTAATGGGCGTCGCAAAAGCGGCTCTTGAGGCGACAACGCGCTATCTCGCTAATGATCTGGGTCCAGAGGGTATTCGAGTGAATGCGATTTCCCCGGGCCCGATGAAGACATTGGCGGGTGCTGCGATCGGTGGTGCGCGTAAGACGTACAAGCACACAGATCAGAATGCTCCGTTAAGAAGCAACGCAACACTAGAAGCCGTCGGCGGCACCGCCGTTTATTTGGCCTCAGACGCGGGCGCATGCACAACCGGTGAAATCATCCGTGTAGACGGTGGTTACCACGTGCTGGGCATGCCCCAATCTGAGAACCTTTAAGGGCGTCTTTGTAATTATTTCAATTAGCTGGCTCACTGTGGCCAGCTATTTTAAAACCACTGTCCAGGTTCCATCAATCCAAAATCCAAGAGTTGTTGGGAGTGCCAGCTGAATTTTGTGGAATTGTGCCACTTGAAATCACTGATTTGATGGCGCGATGTTGGATTGCGGCGAAGTGATTTGGCTGTTCTAAACGAGACAATTGCCGCCGTGAGGTTGTGATGCCAAGGGCAGGCATAAGTGTTGTACTCCGCCTCATTGAACATATCCAAATCGTTTAAGGCCAAACCCTCTTTTGCTTTGAACAAAGCGATGCGATCAATTTTGCGTTTTTCATAGGGGACGAATTCCTCATAGCGCCATCTCAGGCCCCCGAAGAAATCAAGCTGTCGATCCAAGAGTGCATGTGTTTTCGGATCCGTGCGACCCAAAGAATAGTAGCCAGCTTTATCGATATGGGCATCTTCGATTGACACGGCGTTGGGGTAGTGTCCCAAGTCACCCGCATATAAATCAATGACATAACAGAGCATTGAATTGCGCTTTTCTTCGGTGTGAAAGGCAAGCATTTCATCAACATTTCTCGTCTCACAAAACGGGAAAAATAGATATTCTGCGTTGAAACAATAGTAGATCCACTGTGCAGGGGCCATTTGGGATATCTTGTTTACGATTGTTTCCTTTGTCCCATTTTTCAAAAAATCGTGTTGGATAATCGTTACGTTTTCTGAAACCGCAGGGCTGAGATCAGGCAAGTCCTTGCCTAAAACAAGCACCTTTTTAAAGCCAAGCTTAATGTGATGTTTCAGGGTCGAGGCCACTTCAACCAAGTCTTCAATCATTATGATTGCGATTGGACCCTTGGCAACATGCTGTTTTCCATTGACGACGAAATCATCGAGCGATGCGTAATCCATAACCAACCCTTTTTGCTTGTCCTCCATAAAGAATAAAATGAACTCCATTGCAAGTCAGGGCAAAAATAGGGTATCGACCCGTGACTTAAATACTTCCCAAGGAACATGCACATGAGCACGACCAAAAAATTGTTTGTGAAGACATATGGCTGTCAAATGAATGTCTATGACAGTGAACGCATGGTCGAGGCCTTGGGAGAGTCTGGATATGTCGAAACAGACACTCCAGAAGATGCTGATATGATTTTGCTCAATACCTGTCACATTCGGGAAAAAGCCGCAGAAAAGGTGTATTCCGAATTGGGTCGGATGAAGGCGTTGAAAGTTGACAAACCTGCTTTGAAAATTGGTGTCGCTGGATGTGTGGCCCAAGCCGAAGGCAAAGAAATCATGCGCCGCCAACCTGCAGTCGATTTGGTTGTTGGTCCACAAAGCTATCATCGCCTGCCTGAACTAGAGGCGCGTACGCAAACTGGGAAAAAGGCCATCGACACGGATTTCCCAGAAGAAGACAAGTTCGAAAAGCTGAAAAACCGTCCCAAAGCGAAACGCGCGCCAGCCGCGTTTTTGACGGTCCAAGAGGGCTGTGATAAATTTTGTGCCTTTTGCGTGGTTCCCTATACACGTGGCGCAGAGGTGTCTCGTCCCGTTGATCGCATTTTGACCGAGGCGCGTGATTTGGTGGAACGCGGTGTGCGTGAAATTACGCTGCTCGGACAAAACGTAAATGCCTATCATGGGGTAGGGGCGTTCGGCGATGAGTGGAGCTTGGCACAGCTCATTTGGGAATTGGACAAAGTGGATGGTTTGGAACGTATCCGCTTCACGACAAGCCACCCCAATGACATGACCGATGATTTGATTGAGGCACATGGAACCTGTGCGAAATTGATGCCTTACCTTCACCTCCCTGTACAGGCCGGATCTGATCGCATTCTCAAGCGTATGAACCGCTCGCATACACGGGATAGCTATTTACGATTGATCGAACGTATCAGAGCTGCGCGTCCAGATATTTTGCTGTCTGGCGATTTTATCGTTGGGTTTCCTGAAGAAACCGATCAGGATTTTCAAGATACGATGGATTTGATCCGTGAGGTGAATTACGGGCAAGGCTATTCATTTAAATATTCCACCCGTCCCGGAACCCCCGCAGCAGAGCGCGCACAATTGCCCGAAGATGTAAAAACAGAGCGTTTGCATCAACTACAGGATTTGATCGCCCAACAGCAAAAGCAGATACAAGATAGCATGGTCGGAAAAACTGTAAGTGTTCTTTTCGAGCGTGAAGGCAGATTTGAAGGCCAAATGGTGGGGAAATCTGAATACCTTCATGCGGTGCACGTCAAAACGGAGACGGCCAAGATCGGAGAAATTCATCAGGTTCGAATCACTCAGAGTAATCGAAATTCATTAAATGGTGAGCTAGTTTAAGACCTATCGAATTGAGAAAGCACGGAAAAAATTGACTGGATTGTTTCGTAGTGAGGGACAATTCAGATTAGATTATATCGGTTGTTTCCTAATTTGAGCAAAATCAAAGTGTGAATTTGCAACTAACAATAAAAATTTGTATCAATATTGAGAAATATGTGACTGAAATGTAATTTCGTGACATTATTGGGCGACATATTCTTCGAGGGTGGTAGAGGTGACTTTTTTTAACAATTTAAAGAGCGCGATATGATGATTGGAACAGTGGCATTGGTCGCTGTTGGATCTGCACAGGCGCAATCGACTTCGAACGGAGTCTTCTCTTCTGGAACGGGTGAGCGTTATGTTCCGTCAATTTGGATCGATCCAGATGGGTGTGAGCATTGAGTAATGGATGACGGAGCTGAGGGATATATGTCTCCTCACCGTAATCGCGACGGGTCTCCTGTTTGTCGGCGCGGCAATGTTTGCGGCGTTATGAATTCAGATCAGTTGTTTGCGACTGATAAATATCACATCAGCTCAGCTGGACGTCACCGTCTAGAGCAGTTCTTTAGAAGCTCTTCCGCACGTGGCTTTATTATTTCGGGTCACACGGATAGCCGCGCATCTGATGCGTATAACATGCGGCTTTCTCAAAATCGCGCGAATGCAGTTGCCAAAGTTGGTCGTGCAACAGGCGCTAACATTATGGACGTGCTTGCATATGGCGAGTGTCGTCCAAGAGCGACAAACTCAACATCAGCAGGTATGGCTCAAAACCGCCGTGTTGAAATTATTTGTGTGAAGTAGGAGAGTTCCAATGAAAATTACAAAGCTAATTGCACTTGGAGTTTGTGTTGCTTCACTCGCCGCTTGTGAATCAGGTGGCATTGGTTTGGGGTCCAAAAATGACAAGTCTGTTGACCGCGGATTTGATGCGAAATCCTTGACACAGCTGAAGGCTGGTATTTGGGTTGATCCGAACGGGTGTCATCACTGGATCATTGATGATGGCGTAGAGGGGTATCTGTCTGAGCGGATGCTCCCTGATGGGCGTCCCCTTTGTTCAGATACGGACCCTCGCAATATTGCGACTGGTGACTTCAAAGCTGGCGGTAGCGCTCTGCTTGGCGACCCTGTTTAAAATAATAGGCATTAGATTTAAAAAGCCGTCCTTCTGGGCGGCTTTTTGCGTTCCTATCCGTTTTTGTTTGCAAAAAGGAATAACTAGCTCTTGCGTATGATACTAAGTGTTGGCACCCTGACCCTACATACAGCAAGGAGAGTCGAGTGGCGCCTAACACGCTTATCCATCCGTCAGATAGCCAAGAGCCAAATACGACTCGGCTAGAGTTTCCTGAAAACCGATTGATGATTGACCTTTGTGGTGAATTTGATCGTAACCTCGCACAAATTGAAACAGCCTCTTCCATTCAAATCATCCGTCGCGGGAATGAGCTTGAGCTTTTTGGCGAAGCGGAAGGCCGAGACTTCGCAAGCTCCGTTTTGAATGCCCTGTATCAGCGATTGGAAAGTGGACGCGCAGTTGAGCAAGCGGACATAGATCGTGAAATCCGTATGATCGGGCAACATGCCGATCCAGCGACACCATCCACGGATCAGCTGGAAATGTTCAAGGGGGGCCGTGTTGAAATCAAAACGCGTAAAAAGCCGGTTGAACCTCGCACTGAAGCACAAAAGGCCTATGTCAGATCGCTTATGGAAAATGAACTGGCCTTTGGGATTGGTCCAGCTGGCACAGGGAAAACCTATTTAGCTGTTGCGGTGGCGGTGTCTAAATTCATCTCTGGTGAGGTGGATCGCATTATTCTAAGTCGCCCTGCGGTCGAAGCAGGGGAAAAACTTGGCTATTTGCCAGGCGATATGAAGGACAAAGTTGATCCTTATATGCAGCCATTATATGACGCTCTGAATGATTTTCTCCCGGGCAAGCAGCTTGCCAAATTGATCGAAGAAAAACGCATTGAAATCGCGCCATTGGCCTTTATGCGGGGGCGAACTTTGGCCCATGCTTTTGTTGTCTTGGATGAGGCGCAAAATGCGACAACCATGCAGATGAAAATGTTCCTAACTCGATTGGGTGAGGGATCACGTATGGTTATCACAGGGGATCGCAGTCAGGTCGATCTGCCCCGTGGCGTGACATCGGGACTGGCTGATGCCGAGCGGCTATTGAATTCTATTCCGAAGATCAGCTTTAATTATTTCACATCAAAAGACGTGGTTCGCCATCCTCTTGTTGCGAAGATTATTGAAGCTTATGAAGAGGATAGCAATCGTTTGATCGCCCAAGCCCAACGCCGAGAAGATCGTAAAAAGTCAGATGAATCTTGATATCCTAACGGAGGACGACCGCTGGAATGATGTCGATTTAGCCTCTGTCGCCAAACGGGCAGCAGCTGCGCTGAGTGCCCATTTTGGTCTGGATGCCTCTATATTTTCGGCGGATGTTTTGGCCTGTGACGATGCGAGAATTGCGGATCTGAATGCCGAGTTCCGACAAAAGCCGACACCAACAAATGTCCTGTCATGGCCCTCGGATGAGCGCGGTTCAGAGGTCATCGGTGACGCACCAGAGCCTCCTGATCCACGTTTTGATGCTGAGCTTGGGGATATCGCAATTTCCTTTGATACCTGCCAAAAAGAAGCAATTGAGTCACACATTCCATTCGAAAACCATCTTAGCCATCTGATTATCCATGCAATTTTGCATCTTTTGGGGTATGATCATGTCGAAGACGAGGATGCCGCATTGATGGAAGGCATTGAAATTGCAATACTTGAAAAGATGGGTATCCAGAACCCATATGAGTTAAGCGAAACGTAACAGGACGACGAAAGACATTATGGGCGATTCAGAAGGCTCTTCTATAGCAGCGCACAGCGCGCAGTCTGATAGACAAAAGAAATCTTTTTTTGCAAGATTATTTAAACGGGGAGAACAACCCGTTAGTTCCGAGGCATCAGCATCTCCTGATGGGGCACCCGCACTTGGTCCAGCGAGAGCATCATCCCATGGCCTGATGAATTTGCGACGATTGCGTGTTGAGGACGTTGCAATTCCCAAAGCGGACATTCAAGCGATTCCAGATACAGCGACCATTGACGAAATAGCAGCCGCGTTTCGCGCCTCTGAATTGACCCGTTTGCCAGTTTATTCTGGAACGCTTGATACGCCACTCGGCATGGCGCACCTCAAAGACTTTGCCCTGAAATATGGATTTAGTGGTGAACACGAAGGGTTTGATCTCTTGTCGATGCTACGCCCTTTGGTCTTTGTCCCGCCCTCTATGCCGATTGGTGTTTTGCTCACCAAGATGCAAAGTGAACGTCGTCATATGGCGCTTGTCATTGATGAATATGGTGGTGTTGATGGGCTCGTGACAATTGAGGACTTGATTGAACAAGTTGTTGGTCAAATCGAAGACGAACATGACAGCGCCGATACCGCGCAATGGGTCCGTGAAAAAGAAGGCTGCTATGTGGTGCAGGCCAAGGCCTCTGTTGACGATTTCGGTCAGGCGGTTGGATTAGATTTCACGCAGGATCAAACGATCTCGGATGATATTGAGACCGTTGGTGGCTTGATATTCATGATTGGTGGCAGCGTTCCAGTGCGCGGCGAAGTTATTGTGCATCCAAACGGAACGGAATTTGAAATCCTAGAGGCCGATCCAAGGCGGGTCAAACGTGCGCGCGTCCGGCTTCCTGGTCATGCGCTCGCTGCGGAATAGGCTTTATGTTGACTTGGGTGAGCACTAATCCCAAAAAAGTGTTCGCACTTTTGGGTGCTTTCCTTGCTTTGGGTCAGGCACCTTTGTCATTATGGGCATTGGCCTTTGCGGCCTTGATTGCGGCTCAGTACATCTGGTTAGTCGCTCCTGGTACCCGACGTTTTTGGACAGTCTGGTGGTTTGGGTTTGGATATTTTTTGATATCCATGAATTGGCTTGTTGAACCGTTTTTGGTTGATATCAAACGCCATGGATTTATGGCCCCTTTTGCAGTTGGGGCAATGGCCTCAGGTCTAGCCCTCATCTGGGCCTTTCCAGTGTGGATAATCCGTGCCTCCCCATTTTTGTTGGCCTTCGCTCTTGGGCTTGGGGAATTTGCACGTGGGTTTCTGTTCACGGGTTTCCCTTGGGGGCAAATTGCATATATCTGGGTCGACACGCCTATCGCGCTATGGGCTGCCTTCATCGGCAGCTACGGCTTAAGTGCCGTTACGGTCCTTATGGCATTGGCCATTGCATGGGCACTGCGTGCACCGCGTCGTCTCATATTCGCGCCACTCCTAGCTGTCATTTTGTTTGGGCCTTTGCTGATTTATCGGCCTATGGTTGATATCTCAGATCAAATTGTGCGCGTCATTCAGCCGAATGCAGTTCAGTCTCAAAAATGGGAGCCAGAGCATTCAATGACCTTCTTCCAAAGGTCACTGGATTATACAGGCCGCAGGGGAGATGTGGATTTGATTGTTTGGCCTGAATCCTCTGTCCCTGTTTTTCTGCATTATGCTGACGACTTGATGCAAGATATCGTGACCTTCGCGCAAGGGCGGTCCGTCTTGGTCGGGGCGTTGCGATTTGAAGACTACGATTATTACAATTCTGTCGTAATGGTTGACGAAGATGGCCGTTATGCACCAATCTACGACAAACAGCATCTGGTGCCATTTGGAGAGTATTTACCGTTTAATGCATTTTTCCAGAGATTAGGCATGTCTGCGCTTGCGGATGTGGTCGGGGGCGGGTTTACGCCTGGTGAGACTAAGGATTTTGCAGAGGTTCCCAACGTCGGCTCGATAAAACCGTTGATTTGTTACGAAGCTGTTTTTCCTCAAGACGTTCAAAGTCACGGGGACCGTCCCAATTTGCTCGTTCAGATGACGAATGATGCGTGGTTTGGAAATTTTTCTGGTCCTTATCAGCACTTGGCTCAAACACAAATGCGCGCCATAGAACAGGGGCTTCCATTGGTGCGCGCGGCAAATACTGGAGTGTCTGCTGTTATTGATCCTCTCGGTGAGATCATACAAACGATCCCGCTAAATCAACAGGGTTATATGGATGTGGCCTTGCCAAAACCAATTGCTGCAACAGTTTACTCTCAATTCGGGGACCGTTTCGTTATCATTTTGTTGTCAATTTTAGGGGTTTTGTGCTTTATCAAGTCACAAGGCGTTTTGGGATTGACGCAACGTGCGCAGAGTCCTAAACGCCGTTAACTGCACCACAACGGCTTCCTGACGTGGTGTGAACTTTTATTGGAGCAATACCTCATGACACGATCATCCTATATATTTACCTCTGAATCCGTTTCAGAGGGTCATCCTGACAAAGTGTGCGATAGAATTTCGGATTCAATTCTGGATGCGTTTTTGGCCGAAGAACCAGAAGCGCGCGTCGCTTGCGAAACCTTTGCAACAACAAACCGTGTCGTGATTGGCGGAGAAGTTGGCCTATCGGATCAAAGTAAGCTCAGCGAATATATGGGGCAGGTTGATCGGATCGCGCGGGACTGCATCAAGGATATTGGGTATGAACAGGACAAGTTTCACCACGAAACGGTGAAAGTGACCAATTTGCTGCATGAACAATCCGCCCATATTGCTCAGGGCGTTGATGCCTCCTCCGACAAAGAAGAAGGGGCAGGGGATCAGGGGATTATGTTTGGTTACGCGACCAACGAAACCCAAGAGCTGATGCCAGCGCCTATTCAATACAGTCATGCAATTTTGCGTCGTTTGGCGGAGGTGCGTAAGTCAGGTCAGGAACCAACTTTGCGACCTGATGCGAAATCACAGCTCTCTGTTCGGTATGAAAATGGGAAACCTGTTGGTGTCAGTTCAATCGTCCTCTCAACGCAGCACGCTGATCATTCGCAAACAAGTGATGATATTCGCGCCATTGTTGAACCTTATATTCGCGATGTCCTTCCAGAGGGCTGGGTTTCTGAAGACACCGAGTGGTGGGTTAATCCGACGGGAACCTTTGTCATTGGCGGTCCCGATGGTGATGCGGGTCTGACAGGCCGTAAAATTATCGTTGACACCTATGGCGGCGCCGCGCCGCACGGAGGGGGCGCGTTTTCGGGCAAAGATCCAACCAAAGTGGACCGTTCAGCCGCTTATGCCGCGCGCTATTTGGCGAAAAACGTGGTCGCTGCTGGATTTGCGGAGAAATGTACAATTCAGTTGTCTTATGCGATTGGCGTTTCCAAGCCTTTGTCGATCTATGCGGATACCTTCGGCACTGGTGATGTTCCCGCAGAAGTCATTGAACGGGCGGTTGCCTCCTGTATGGATTTGACGCCGCGCGGTATTCGTGAACACCTCGGCTTGAACAAGCCAATCTATGCGCGTACCGCTGCCTATGGTCATTTCGGACGTGCGCCAGAAGCGGATGGTGGATTCAGCTGGGAAAATCTAGATCTCGTTCAAGCCTTGCAAAACGCAATCTAAATGAGGCGCACCAAGGTGCGCCACTCTTTTGCCTCGTATTTCATCTTTGATAAAATACTCAAAATTACGCCCCATTGATCAGGTCGACGAAACAGGTTAATGGGGCGCCATGACACAAGATAAGCATCCCACAGGCGCCCCTTGGCGCAATTTTTACGGCCGTTTCAAGGGCAAAACACTTCGGAAAAACCAGTTAGAACATTTAGAGACTGATCTTGATGCACTCTCGCCGGGGCCTGTGTCTTGGGAGGAAAATCCAGATCGCGATCCTCTGGATGTTGAGGGATTATTTGGGAACAAACCCCTGTGGCTTGAGATTGGTTTTGGGGGCGGTGAACATTTGGTTCATCAGGCACAAACCTATCCTGACGTCGGTATTATCGGATGTGAGCCATTTGTGAATGGGGTTGCTATGCTGCTCCAGAAAATCCGCGATGCGAAGGCCCAGAATATCCGCATTTACCCAGGTGATGCGCGCAATATTTTTGATGTTTTACCTGAGGGGTCAGTGGAAAAGGCCTTTTTGCTGTATCCGGACCCATGGCCCAAGAAACGTCATCACCGTCGCCGCTTTGTCACGGATGAGCATATTGTGCCGCTTGCCAAGGTTTTGAAACCCGGCGCAGAATTTCGCGTTGCAACAGATATCGAAGACTATGTGAGACAAACCTTACAAGTCGTTCCGCGTCATGGGTTCAGATGGACGGCCGAACGGCCAAATGATTGGCAAGTCCCTTGGCAAGATTGGACCTCAACCCGATATGAGCAAAAAGCCCTCCGCGAAGGTCGCAAGCCACATTATCTAACCTTTATAAAAGATTAACCTACAATTCGCTGGTCTTTGCATAAAACAAGGGCATCTCAGGACGTAGTCTGATAGGCAACTGTCAGGATAAAGCCTCGTGATAAGCGATTATGAAAGCGGTGGAAGTGCGATCAGCTCGTATCACGTACGCGTTGTGTTTGAAGGTGCGAATTGGTCAAGTAACCTTCAAGAGGCCTTTGTCATAGCCGCTGACTACATCAGCTCACTCATTACAGCAGATATTAGCGATGTTTACTCTGATTTCGGGGATGGACAGGGTGCGCGGTGGATCGATGATCTCGAAATCACGGCCAAGCTAGACAGCATTGATGGCGTCAATGGTGTTTTGGGACAAGCAGGACCGACTGTCTTGCGCAATAGCACCAGTTTGCCTGTTTTAGGGGAAATGACCTTTGATGTCGCCGATGCGCAAGACCTCTATGACGAGGATGCCGTCAATGGAACAACGCGCTGGAATGATGTGGTCTTGCATGAAATGCTTCATACTCTGGGGGTTGGCTCGCTTTGGGCGCATATGGGGTTGGTTCAAAATATAGGTACGACCGCCAATCCCGATTACCGATATACTGGCCAAAATGGGAAGTTCGAATATGAGCATGAGTTTGCAGGTGTCTATGCGAATCATGCCAATTCTGCCTTTGGCGTTCCCGTAGAAAGTCACTCTGGATCCTCGGGAACAGATGGCTCCCATTGGGACGAAGTGCTCTTTGATGGCGAGCTGATGACCGGTTATCTAGATGGTAACAACTACATCTCGAACATGACCATCGCATCTATTCAAGACCTTGGATATACAACGGTGTATGCCCCAAGCTGTTTTTGCAAGGGCACGTTGATCGAAACGGATCAAGGGTATAAATCGATTGAAAGCCTCCAAGCAGGGGATCTGATTTGGACCTTGGATCGAGGATATCAGCCAATTCGCTTGATAACTCTGTCTACTTATTCAGTGGCGCATATGAATGCGCATGACCGCTATAGGCCCATTCGCATCAAGCCTGGGGCCCTTGGGCAAGAGTGCGGCTTTCCTCCCCTTTACCTATCCCCACAACACCGCATTTATGTCGCGGGACAAACAGTGATAGAGCGCATTGGTGAAGTCTCAGCCCTTCTGCCCATCAAAGATTCCACTGATTTGGCCGGGATCCGTCGGATTTTGCCCAAGGAAGAGGTTGACTATTTCCACCTGGTGTTGCCGCATCATAACATCATTCGGGCCAATGGTGTTTTGTGTGAATCATATTTGGCCGCGTCAATGATGCCTGCGCGCAAATGTTTGAAAGGTCCACTGGCTGTGAAAATCATGCGAAAATTGCGACAATCAAAGCATGCGATGAATGGTTTGATGGCCCAAGATCCCTTTTTGGATGCCTCGATCGCAATCATGCCATAGACGCCCCCTTTTGGTTGCGCTATCACGGGCGCAAACAAAAAAGGAAAACGAATAATGTCCTCACATGGCGCCCCAATTCCGATGATTTCACACAAATGCGGTCCCCTAAGTGGCGAAGCGCATGTGCCTGGGGATAAATCAATTTCGCATCGGTCTTTGATTTTAGGCGCGCTAAGTGTTGGCCGCACTGAAGTCTTTGGATTGCTTGAGGGGCAAGATGTCTTGGACACGGCCAAAGCGATGCGTGCTTTTGGGGCCACTGTTGAACAACACGGCATAGGACATTGGACAATCGATGGCGTCGGAGTTGGTGGATTTAGCGAACCTGAAAATGTCATTGATTGCGGAAACTCTGGAACAGGCGTGCGCTTGATTATGGGCTGTATGGCAACCTCTCCGATCACGGCGACCTTCACAGGGGACGCAAGCCTGAATAGTCGCCCTATGGCGCGTGTGACGGATCCAATTTCTCTCTTCGGAGCTCAATCATTTGGTCGCCAAGGTGGACGCCTTCCAATGACGATTGTGGGGGCGGACATGCCTGTCCCTGTGACCTACACGGTTCCCGTTCCTTCAGCTCAGGTCAAATCAGCCGTGCTCTTGGCAGGATTGAATGCACCAGGGAAAACTGTGGTCATCGAACAAGAAGCCACACGCGATCATACAGAGCGCATGTTGCAAGGGTTCGGCGCTGAGCTCACGGTTGAGGTCACACCAGAGGGACGCGTCATCACACTGACGGGACAACCTGAGCTAAAGGCTCAGACGATTACAGTCCCACGCGATCCAAGCTCTGCCGCGTTTCCTGTATGTGCGGCTTTGGTCGCTGAAGGGTCCGATGTGCTGGTGCCAAATATTGGCCTCAACCCAACGCGCTCTGGCCTCTTTATAACGCTCCAAGAGATGGGTGCGGATTTGGTGTTTGAAAACGAACGCGAAGAGGGTGGTGAGCCTGTTGCCGATCTTCGCGCGAAATATTCACCAAACATGAAAGGCATCGAAGTGCCCCCAGAACGGGCCGCAAGCATGATTGACGAATATCCTGTCCTCTCTGTTGTTGCGTCCTTTGCCGAAGGGGACACCGTGATGCGCGGCGTCAAAGAGCTTCGTGTCAAAGAAAGCGATCGCATTGATGCCATGGCCAAAGGACTTCGTGCCAATAGCGTTGACGTTGAAGAAGGGGATGATTGGTGGATCGTGAAAGGTCGGGGCATGGGCAATGTCGCCGGTGGCGGCACATGTGAAACGTTCTTGGATCACCGAATTGCGATGTCCTTTATGGTGATGGGCATGGGAACAAATGCGCCTGTTCGCGTGACTGACGGCGGTCCAATTGCGACATCCTTCCCGATTTTCGAAACGCTCATGTCGTCTCTTGGGGCAAAAGTTGAACGTGCGTAATTGAACGCACAAGATCACGAAAGGGACGGCATGAGCTTCATAGTCGCAATCGACGGTCCAGCTGCTGCAGGAAAAGGAACCATCTCCAAAGCAGTCGCCTCGACATTTGGATTTGCCCATCTTGATACAGGATTGCTCTATCGTGCTGTGGGCGTAAAAGTTTTGTATGGGGTCGATCCGATCCATGCCGCTCAAACCCTTGATCCAAGCGACCTTCAACGCCAAAATCTTCGCACTGCAAAAATTGCGCAGGCCGCAAGCAAAGTCGCAGCTCTTCCAGAGGTCCGCTCAGCTCTCATCGAATTTCAACGCAAATTCGCGTCCCAGGAGGGGGGCGCTGTCTTGGATGGCCGCGACATTGGAACCGTGATCTGCCCCGCTGCAGATGTGAAGCTATTTATCACAGCCTCCCCACAGGTCCGCGCCCAACGCCGCTTTGATGAACTGACATCAAAGGGTACAGAAACCACCTTGGAAACGGTCCTAAAAGATGTCATCGAACGCGACACGCGCGACGCGAGCCGCAAGGATGCGCCAATGATCGCCGCATCAGATGCAACAACAATTGACACCTCTGATCTGAGCATTGAGGCCGCGATTGAGGCCTCTATCACTGCGATAGAAAACAAATTCCAATCTACATAATTTCAGCTTTGTAAAAATACTCAACGAACCCTGTTCGGCATTTGACGAACAGGAACTGACCTGCGCATCCGAAGGATGCTCAATTTTATGAAATCGTCCTTGATATATTGGTGCAATCGGGGTAAGCGAGCAGCGTTGACGTAAAAGATTTATCTTCAACATCAGATCGAGCAGCGGGGTAGCAGAACACTGCCCCTCTTTTTGGTGTTGAAACGTTGACCAATGAAACCCAAGACCGGTGGAGACAACCGCCCGGCCAGAATAAAATGTTAGTAAAGGAAACTGAGTACCAAATGGCTCAAATGACATCTATGGCAGAATTCGAAGCTCTGCTGAATGAAAGCTTCGAAATGGACACTCCGGAAGAGGGATCTGTTGTTAAAGGCAAAGTTATCGCAATTGAAGCGGGACAAGCCATCATCGACGTAGGCTACAAAATGGAAGGCCGCGTTGATCTGAAAGAATTCTCAAACCCTGGTGAAGCTCCTGACGTCTCCGTTGGCGACGAAGTCGAAGTCTTCCTACGGGCTGCGGAAAACGCACGTGGCGAAGCGGTTATTTCTCGTGAAATGGCGCGTCGCGAAGAAGCGTGGGATCGTCTTGAAAAAGCATATGCAGATGATGCACGTGTTGACGGCGCGATCTTTGGTCGTGTTAAAGGCGGCTTCACAGTTGACCTTGGCGGCGCAGTTGCCTTCTTGCCTGGTTCACAAGTGGACGTGCGTCCAGTTCGTGATGCCGGCGCATTGATGAACATGAAGCAGCCGTTCCAGATTTTGAAAATGGACCGTCGTCGTGGCAACATCGTTGTATCCCGTCGTGCAATCCTTGAAGAATCACGCGCAGAACAGCGCGCAGAAGTTATCGGCAACTTGACCGAAGGCATGGACGTAGAAGGTGTTGTGAAAAACATCACTGAATACGGTGCATTCGTTGATCTTGGCGGTGTTGACGGCCTCTTGCACGTCACAGACATGGCATGGCGCCGTGTGAACCACCCATCTGAAATCCTGACAATTGGCGAAACCGTCAAGGTTCAAGTGATTAAGATCAACAAAGAAACACATCGTATTTCTTTGGGCATGAAGCAATTGCAAGAAGATCCATGGGATATTGTTGCTGCGAAATACCCACTTGAATCTGTCCACAAAGGTGTTGTCACAAACATCACAGATTACGGCGCATTTGTTGAGCTAGAAGCTGGTGTTGAAGGTCTTGTCCACGTGTCAGAAATGTCATGGACCAAGAAAAACGTACACCCAGGTAAAATCGTTTCCACAAGCCAAGAAGTTGACGTAATGGTCTTGGAAATCGACGGAACCAAGCGTCGCGTTTCTTTAGGTCTGAAACAGACACAGCGCAACCCATGGGAAGTCTTCGCAGAGTCACATCCTGAAGGTACTGAAGTTGAAGGTGAAGTTAAGAACATCACTGAATTCGGCCTCTTCATCGGTCTCGAAGGCGAAATCGATGGCATGGTTCACTTGTCAGACATTTCTTGGGACGAACGTGGCGAAGACGCGATCCAAAACTTCCGCAAAAGCGATGTTGTCAAAGCAGTCGTCTCCGAAGTTGATATCGAAAAAGAGCGTATCTCTCTTTCCATCAAAGCTTTGGGTGGTGACAAATTCGCAGAAGCGACTGGCAGCGTGAAGCGCGGCTCAATCATCACGGTTGAAGTCACATCTGTTGAAGATGGCGGCATTGAAGTTGAATACGAAGGCATGAAATCATTCATCCGCCGTTCAGACTTGTCTCGTGATCGTGCAGAGCAGCGTCCAGAGCGCTTTAATGCTGGTGACAAAATCGACGTTCGTGTCACGAATGTTGACAGCAAAACACGTAAACTTGGTCTTTCAATCAAGGCGCGTGAAATTGCTGAAGAAAAAGAAGCAGTTGAACAGTATGGTTCTTCTGACTCAGGCGCATCCTTGGGTGATATCCTTGGTGCTGCGCTTAAGGGCGACGAATAATCCACCCTTTCAAATGATCAAAGAAACCCTCGGTGCAATCACCGGGGGTTTTTTTATCGATTCGCTCAGGACTTAAGAAGGCCAACATTTTTTAGGGTTCACTCAAAATTCCGACGAATTTTTCCTAAGATCATTGCCAGAAAGCAGCAAAACACCATAAAGTTGCTAGATTTTCATATAAAGATGTTCCCAATTGCGTGTGTTCACTTATAGTCAGTGAGAACAACGCCTTATTTTCCGGGGAGCTTTAGTCGATGATCCGTTCTGAGCTTATTCAAATTATTGCAGATGAAAATCCTCACCTATATCAGCGTGACGTTGAGCGTATTGTAAATACAATTTTCGACGAAATCACACATGCGATGGCCAATGGGGACCGTGTTGAGTTACGCGGATTTGGAGCCTTTTCTGTGAAAAAGCGAGATGCACGTATCGGCCGCAATCCGCGTACTGGTGAATCTGTCTCAGTTGACGCCAAGGCGGTTCCATTCTTTAAGACGGGCAAACTCTTGAGAGATCGTCTGAACGGAAAGGCCTAAGTTTCATGCGGTATATTCGCTATGTGTTCCTAGCCAGCTTGGCTATTGTTTTGGTTGTTGTCGCTTTGGCAAACCGCACCATGACAGAATTATCGGTTTTCCCAACGGAATTGGCTAATTTCATCGGTCTCCAATGGTCCGTTCAATTGCCTGTTTTTATCGTCTTTTTCGGGGGTACAATCTTTGGCGTTTTGGTTGGGTTCATTTGGGAATGGTTGCGCGAGTATAAGCACCGCGCTGAAGTCACGCGTAAGTCACGCGAACTTCGTCGTGCTGAGCGTGAATTAGAAAAGCTTAAGGGTGAGAAATACGCGGGCCAAGATGATGTTTTGATACTGCTGGATGATGCTGTTTAATGCCTTCTGACGTTTCGGTTAAAGTCTGCGGTTTGACATCGGCTGCGGCCATGGAAGATGCAGCAAAGGCAGGCGCGCGCTATGCGGGCCTCGTTTTTTTTGAGAAATCCCCTCGGAATGTCTCCATGGATCAAGCCCGTGAAATCGCTCTGGCGGCTCCTATTGGCTTGGCCAAAGTCGCCTTGACTGTTGATGCCAGTGATGACTTTCTCCAAGCGATGCTAGACAAAGTCGCAATAGATATTATCCAGCTGCATGGCAAGGAAACACCTGAGCGCGTGCGTGAAGTGAAGGCGAAATTTGGCCTTCCTGTTATGAAGGCGGTCGGCGTTGCAGATAAAGATGATCTTATCAAAATAGATATGTTTTCTGAGGTGGCCGATCAAATTCTCGTCGATGCCAAGGCCCCAAAGGGCGCTGACCTACCGGGTGGCAATGGGTTGTCCTTTGATTGGACCCTGATCCAAGGACGCCGTTGGAGCACCCCTTGGATGCTTGCGGGTGGCTTGACGCCGGAGACGGCGCGCAGAGCTGTTGAGATGACTGGAGCCCGTCAATTGGATGTCTCCTCTGGTGTTGAATCGGCCCCGGGGATCAAAGACGCCCAAAAAATGCAGGCCTTTGTTCAAGTGGCACAAGGCTAACATCATTTTCCTGAGCCTGCGCCCTTTACCCTAGGGGGTAAGACCGCTACATCTTGCCAAAGGCTTTTTGGGAGGTTCGCAATGGCGAATGATTTATTCAACAGTTTCATGACAGGTCCTGACGAAAAGGGGCGGTTTGGTGACTTTGGTGGACGCTTTGTGTCCGAGACTTTGATGCCATTGATCCTTGAACTTGAGGAGCAATACGAACACGCAAAAACGGATGATGCCTTTTGGGCGGAAATGCAGGATTTGTGGACCAATTATGTCGGACGTCCCAGCCCATTGTATTTTGCTGAGCGCTTAACGGATCATTTGGGTGGGGCTAAAATTTATCTCAAGCGGGATGAGTTGAACCACACGGGCGCACACAAGATTAACAATGTTTTGGGCCAAATCATCCTCGCGCGTCGCATGGGCAAAACCCGTATCATCGCTGAAACGGGTGCTGGTCAGCATGGCGTTGCAACCGCCACAGTCTGCGCGAAATTCGGTTTAAAATGTGTCGTCTACATGGGCGCACATGACGTCGAACGCCAAGCGCCCAATGTTTTCCGCATGCGCCTTTTGGGGGCTGAGGTCGTTCCAGTAACCTCGGGTCGTGGAACGCTTAAGGATGCGATGAATGACGCCCTACGCGATTGGGTGACGAATGTGCGCGATACCTTCTATTGTATCGGAACAGTCGCAGGCCCGCATCCCTATCCCGCTATGGTCCGTGATTTCCAAGCCATCATTGGCAAAGAAGCCAAAGAGCAGATGTTGGCGGCCGAAGGCCGTTTGCCTGACACATTAATCGCGGCCATCGGCGGTGGATCAAATGCAATGGGGTTGTTTTTCCCATTCTTGGACGACAAAGAGGTCAATATCATCGGCGTAGAAGCAGGTGGTAAAGGCGTCACCCAAAAGATGGAGCATTGCGCATCTTTGACGGGGGGACGTCCTGGAGTCCTTCATGGGAACCGCACATATTTGTTGCAAGATGACGATGGGCAAATCCTAGAAGGGTTCTCGATTTCCGCGGGCCTCGATTACCCTGGTATTGGTCCAGAGCATGCTTGGTTACATGAAATTGGACGTGCGCAATATGTGGCGATCACTGACAAAGAGGCGCTCGAAGCGTTTCAGCTATCGTGTTCCACCGAAGGCATTATTCCCGCTCTTGAGCCGTCTCATGCCTTGGCACATGTGATGAAAATTGCCCCCGAGCTTCCGAAGGATCACATCATTTGTATGAACATGTGTGGTCGTGGAGATAAGGACATTTTCACTGTCGCCCGCCACCTCGGATTTGACATGACAGGTCCAGAGGGACGCAGCGTAGAATAATTGCCCTTTGCAGGGCAAGCCTGCGGCGCGGATATTTAGAAAAAGAAGAAGAGGAGGGCGGGATGATTTAGATCCCGCCCGTTTTTGTTAGCCCAGTTCGTTTAGGCGCGTCATCGCAGCCGTTAGTTGGGCTTGTTCTTCTTCGCGCTCAGCAAGGTTGGCGCGGGTTTCCTCGATCACAGCTGCTGGGGCGCTTTCAACAAATTTAGGATTGTTGAGCCGCCCTTTGAGGCCGCCGAGTTCCTTGGCCAATTTGTCCAATGTTCTACTTAGCCGCGCCTTTTCCGCGTCGATATCAATTATATCGGCAAGGGGAAGGCCGAAGGTGGCGCCAGAGACAGGCACAGTGATGCAGCCCTTTGGCATGCTGTCTGTTGGTGTCAGGCTGTCAACGCGGGCGAGTTTTAGGATCATTGCTGCGTTGCGATCCCAAGCCGATTGGCCTTGTTGGTCAATTGAGGTGACCAGCATTGGGATTTTCAATCCAGCTGGGACACGCATTTGCGAGCGCGCACTACGGATCCCTTCGATGACGGAAATCACCCAGTTCATTTCGCGATCGGCATCTGCATCAACCAATTCACTGACGGTGTAAGTGGGCCAATCTGCGTGGATCAACATTTTGGCGCGCTCACGTGGGGTTCCCCAGAGCTCTTCTGTGATGAAGGGCATGATAGGGTGTAGGAGGATCAAGCATTGATCAATGACCCATGCCATGGTGGCTTGGGTTTCGGCTTTGGCAGCGGCATCTTCGCCGTTCAAGAGCGGTTTTGAGAGCTCAACATACCAATCACAGACTTTGCCCCAGACAAAGGCATAGAGCGCGTTTGCGGCATCATTAAAGCGATATTGCGTGAGCGCTTCGTCAACGGTTTCGCGGACCTTTGCTGTTTCGCCGATGATCCATTGGTTGAGAGTTTGGCTGGGTTGTGGCAATGCACCATCAGACCCAAAGGCCTCATGCATTTCGGCAAAGCGAGCCGCATTCCACAGTTTAGTGCCAAAGTTGCGATAGCCTTTGATCCGATCCGTTGAGAGTTTGAGCACCCCGCCGATGGCCGCCATTTGCGCCATGGTAAAGCGCAAGGCATCCGCGCCAAATTCATCGACAATTTCGAGGGGATCAATGACGTTGCCGCGCGTCTTGGACATTTTTTGTCCTTTTTCGTCGCGCACCAGTTGGTGAAGGTAAACCGTATGGAAGGGATCATGATCGACAACAGCTTGTTGCATCATCATCATACGTGCGACCCAAAAGAACAAAATATCTTGCCCCGTGATGAGAACATCCGTCGGGAAATACTTGGCCAATTCAAGCGTATCGTTGGGCCAGCCCAAAGTTCCGATTGGCCAAAGGCCAGAGGAAAACCAAGTGTCCAATACGTCTGGATCACGGGTTAGGGTTTTGCCTGGCGCCATAGCCTGTGCTTCGTCTTCTGTGGCGGCGCAGTATTGATTGCCCTCTTCGTCAAACCAAACGGGGACCTGATGTCCCCACCACAGCTGACGCGAAATGCACCATGGTTCAATATTTTCGAGCCAATGATAAAAAACCTTTTCACCTGACTCCGGCATAATCTTGGTGCGACCTTGGCGAACGGCATCCAATGCGGGCTCAACGATTTTAGCAGTATCAACGAACCACTGATCCGTCAGCATAGGCTCAATCACCACGCCAGAACGGTCGCCGAACGGCTGCATGATTTTCTTGTCCTCAACTTGTATCAATAGGCCAACAGCATCAATGTCCGCGACCACGGCTTTTCGTGCTTCAAACCGATCCATGCCGCGGTATTTTTCTGGAACAAGGTTATCCTCAGCAGCATCAACACGCATGGCCCCACGGGTATCCATCAGCGCGAACAGAGGGATATGGTTGCGTTTGGCAACTTGATAATCGTTGAAATCATGAGCGCCTGTGATTTTCACCGCGCCCGAGCCAAAGTCAGGATCAGGATATTCATCCGTGATGATGGGGATCAAACGATCACAAAGCGGAAGGTGTACCATTTTCCCAACAATCGGCGCATAGCGGTCATCATCCGGATGCACGGCAACAGCGCCATCGCCCAACATTGTTTCGGGACGTGTTGTGGCAATAGAAATATAATCGCGCTCTTCTTCGAGTGTTACATTGCCGTCTTCGTCTTTTTCGACGTAGGTATATGTTTCTCCATTGGCGAGTGGGTATTTGAAATGCCAAAAATGACCGTCGCTTTCGATGTTTTCAACTTCGAGGTCGGAAATGGCGGTTTCGAAATGGGGGTCCCAATTGACCAAACGTTTGCCGCGATAAATCAACCCTTTGTTATACATATCAACAAAGACTTTGATCACAGCGTCATGAAAATTTTCATCCATGGTAAAGGCATTGCGCGACCAATCACAGGATGCACCAAGGCGTTTGAGTTGACCAATAATGGTCCCGCCATATTGCTCTTTCCACTCCCAGACTTTTTCTAAAAATGCGTCTCGACCTAGATCGCGACGTCCAGGAAGCCCCTCATTGGCGAGCATTTTCTCGACTTGGAGCTGGGTTGCGATACCTGCGTGATCCTGACCGGGTTGCCAAAGCGTGTCAAACCCACGCATGCGGTGCCACCGGATCAAGATGTCCTGCAATGTGTTGTTAAACGCATGACCAACATGCAGCGCACCCGTCACATTGGGAGGAGGGATCATAATTGAAAATGTCTCAGCGCGGCTTGCATTTGCACCGGCTTTGAAACATCCAGCCTCTTCCCAAGCTGTATAAAGCCGATCTTCGGCCTCTGGTGCGTTAAACGTTTTTTCCAAACCCATCGGTTATTTCCCATTCAGAACATGTTTTGGGGGGACATACAGGCTTTTGACACAATGGAAAAGCGATTTCCCAGAATAATCTGAAGGCTTAGCCCAAAGGCTCCTAGGTTTCACTTTTGAAAAAATACTCTTGCCGAGGGCACATTGACCGATAGGTCAGAAAGAGCATGCCGTGAGGTATTCAATTAAGAAAAACCCACTAAATCGCGCGATCAATTTTTGTGGACAGATGGATTAAACTCTCTGAGCTTTTGACACCGCGCGCTTCGCCGATACGATCCAGTGTGTCGTCTAATTCCTCGGTTGTCTTTGCGCTTATTTCAACGATCAAATCAAACCGTCCAGAGGTTGTGTGGACGCGTTCCACTTGTGACAGCGTCTTGAGACGTTGTAGCACTGCAGGGGTTGACCTTGGCTCAATGCATACCAAAGCCGTTGCTCTTAGGTTTGCATTCAAGCTTTTCCCGAGCTTAACAGTGTACCCCGCGATATGGCCAAAGTTTTCCAATCGCTCAATCCGCGCTTGCACTGTGGTCCGAGCAAGGTTCAAATCACGCCCCAGGTCCGATACAGAGCGGCGCGCGTTTTCTGCAAGTAAATGCAGCAGTTTCTTATCAGTTTCGTCTATTTGCATTGTTGCTTCGTAGATTTAACGATTGAGTTAAGCAATATGTAAAATATGCCTAATCACTTTGTTTGGAATTCCTCGCATAGTGTTCGGAAACAAGCTGGAGGATGACATGAAATTGGATCATCACACACAATATGAGACAGCAAAGTCTTACCTAAGTGCTATCCAGCCCGACGATCCTGTCTACTTTTTTTCACCAAGGGCTCTTGGTCAACGTGTTGATGCGTTTCAAACTGGGTTCAACGGCATGCTGTCTTACGCCGTCAAAGCAAATTGCCATCCAGTTATCCTCGAAAATATGGTGTCCTTGGGGGTGAATGTCTTTGATGTGGCTTCTCCCGCGGAAATGCAGGCGGTTCGAGCGGTGCATCCAACTGCGCGGCTGCATTATCACAATCCCCTGCGGTCACACCGTGAAATCCAGATTGCGAAATCTTTTGGGGTTGCATCTTGGTCGATCGACAGTACGCGCGAGCTTGATAAACTTGGGGATCTACCGCCCGAAACGGAAATCGCGGTGCGCATTAAATTGGATGCAACAGGGGGGCATTACAATTTCGGTGAAAAATTTGGAGCAAGCTTAGAGGATGCCGCGTCGTTGCTCCGACAGATTCAAGAGTTGGGGCTAAAGCCGACAATGACCTTTCATCCAGGTACACAATGCAGCCAACCAGATGTCTGGGGCGAGTATATTGCAGCCTGTCATAAGGTGGCGAGCGCGGCAGGCGTGACACTGTCGGCGCTCAATGTCGGCGGGGGCTTTGCCGCGCATCGACAAGGGCCTTTGCATGATTTGACGGCGACCTTTCGCGCCATTCAGACCGCTGCTGACACATGTCTTACCGATGTGCCTTTGGTTTGTGAGCCGGGCCGTGCCTTGGTTGCGGATGCGATGTCGGTTGCGCTTAGTGTCAAAGTGATCCGAGACAATGGCGATGTCGTTTTGAACGACGGCATGTACGGGGCCTTAGCGGAATGGCGAGATGTGAGCGCGTTAGATACCTGCCGATATCACGTTTTAACGAAAAATGCCGAGCTTAAACAGGGTGCTCACTCCCTGCGGAAAGTGTTCGGTCCAACCTGCGATAGTTTGGATTGTGTTCCCTTTCCAGTGTCACTTGCGACGGACTTAGAAGAAGGGGATTATGTGCTCTTTCACTCGATGGGCGCCTATTCCCAAGCGATTGTCACTGCATTTAATGGCTATGGGGCAACAGATATGAAATCTGTCCACAGCTTAAGCGCCAGACACCCCTAGACTTGGTCCAAATTCCAACTAAATTCCTCATAACTGAGCGAGGGCACGAGATGGAAAAATTTGGACGCAGTCAATCGACGAAGCGATTTGAAGATACTCGGTTTTTAACAGGGCAGGGGCGTTATGTTGATAATATCGTCCCTAGTGATGCCTTACACGCCTTTGTCTTTCGTTCGCCTGTCGCGCACGCTGAGATAACAGCTTTGGATGTATCCGAGGCGCGCGACAGTGAGGGTGTACATGCTGTTATCACGGTTCATGATCTTGAGGCTGCAGGCATAGATATCGACCTCAAAGGTGTCACAGTTCCGAACAAAGACGGGAGCAATGGTGCATCCCCAATGCGCCCATTGCTCGCCAAGGACAAAGTTCGCTTTGTCGGTGAGGCCGTGGCCGTGATCATTGCCGATACCTTACAGCAAGCACGCGATGCGAGCGAGTTGATTGAATTTGATTTCGACGAACTCCCAGCCCATATGCAGCTCTCATCAGGAGGCACCGCGATACACGAGGTGGCCCAAGAAAATGTTGCTTTTGATTGGGGCATGGGGGATGAAGAGGCCGCACAAAAGGTGTTTGAGACCGCCGCACATTTGGTGTCTTTGGATGTTGCGGATAATCGGATTATCGTGAATTCAATGGAACCACGCGGGTGTTATGCCGAATGGGATGGCACGCGCTTGCACGTCTGTGTAAACGGACAGGGGGTCTGGGTTCCAAAGTCGCGCCTGACATCCATGTTGAACCTACAAGCAGACAACGTGCGCGTCACTAACCCCGATGTTGGGGGTGGCTTTGGTATGAAAGCCATGACCTACCCAGAAACCTATGTGGTTGCTCATGCGGCAATGGTCTTGGGCCGTCCCGTACGATGGATGTCGGAACGCACAGAAGCCATGCTGTGCGATAATGCAGGGCGTGATCTGGTGTCCAAAGTCGAAGCTGCCTTTGATGAGAGCCATAAAATGGTGGCCTATCGCGTTCATACAGATTGCAACATGGGCGCCTATAATTCGCAGTTTGCTCAAGCAATCCAGACCAGCCTTTTTTCCAAAGTGCTCATGGGGTGTTATGATGTTCAGACAACCTGGTTGTCGGTCACAGGCTATTTCACCAATACCACGCAGGTCGATGCCTATCGCGGTGCAGGGCGCCCTGAGGCCATCTATGTATTGGAGCGTTTGATGGATCATGCCGCGCGCTCGTTTGGAGTGGACCCTTGGGATCTTCGGCGTAAAAACTTTATCCCAGCGGAGGCCTTTCCGTATACATCCGCTACGGGTGAAACCTATGATGTTGGGGATTTCCATCGCGTGTTGGACCGCATTGAAATTACATCAGATCGCGCCGGTTTTGACGCACGTAAAGCGCAAAGTGAGGCATCGGGTAAATTGCGTGGTTTGGGGTTGTGTTATTATATCGAGAGCATCTTGGGCGATCCCAGTGAAACCGCCACTGTCGAATTCCAAGAAACAGGTCGCGTTCATATCTATGTTGGAACACAGAGCAATGGTCAGGGGCATGAAACAGTTTACGCACAGTTTCTGTCAGATCAATCAGGCATACCGGTTGAATTCATCGATGTCATTCAAGGCGATAGCGATTTGATCGCGCAGGGTGGGGGCACGGGTGGATCGCGCTCGGTTACCGTTCAAAATACCGCGACACTGGCGACAGTGGATAAAATGATTACGGCTTTTATCCCCTTTGTTGCAGATCAGATGGGTGTTGCGGCCGATCAGGTTGAGTTCGATCATGACACGTTTCGCGCGGTCGGGTCCAATATGACACCAACCCTTTTGGAAATGGCGGACAAGGCACGGAACGAGGGGCGCTCTGAGTTGCTGAGGCATTCAGAAAGGATAACTCTGGACGCTCGATCTTTCCCAAATGGGGCGCATGTTGCAGAAGTGGAAATCGATCCTGAAACAGGCGTAGTGCGTGTGGATCGCTATACAGTTGTTGATGATTTTGGAAACCTGATCAACCCGATGCTCGCTGAGGGTCAAGTGCACGGAGGTATTGCCCAAGGCATTGGACAAGCCTTGCAAGAACATGTGGTCTACGATGAGGATGGCCAACTTTTGACGGCAACGTTTATGGATTATGCAATGCCCTTGGCCAAAGATCTTCCGTTTATCAAGTTTGATACGGAGCCTGTTCCTTCGAAAACGAACCCAATGGGGATGAAGGGCTGTGGTGAAGCAGGCACCGTAGGCGCGTTAGCTGCGGTTGCGAATGCTGTCCAAGATGCAGTATGGGACCATGGGATTCGTCAGGTAGATATGCCATTGACGCCTCACAGGGTTTGGGAGTTGTTAAAATCACATGAACTGGCGGCTGAATAAAACGCTTTTTGGATTACGGCGGTGGTGGCCTTGGGCCCCGCAGCTCAAACCGGAAGTGATCCCAAAAGGTGCGGCGCCAAAGTGGCATGTGATCGTATTAGATGGAACTCTATCGTCTTTTGAGCGGGGGCGTGAAACCAATGCCGGTCAATTGGCGAAATTGCTGAGCAAGTCGCGTCCTGAAGTTTATGTTTATTATGAACCCGGCCTGCAATTTAATGGATGGCGGTCTGTTTGGTCGCTTTTGACCGGAAAAGGCATTGGCGATCAAATTCAGCGGACATTCGGGGTCTTGAGTTCGCGCTATGATCCCGGTGATAAGATTGTCCTCGCGGGTTATTCTCGCGGCGCTTTTGCGGTCCGCTCGCTCAGCGGCATGATTGATCGTGTGGGGTTATTAAAGCCTGAACATGCCACTGAGCGTATGGTTGAATTGGCGTGGTCGCATTATCGCCGCCTTATGAGCGAAGAGACCCTGCAGGATTTTCGCGACGAATACTGTCTCACTGATATCACAATCGAAGCTGTCGGAGTTTGGGACACAGTGCGCGCTTTGGGGCTTCCTTATGTGAATAAAGTTTACAAAGATCCCTATGCCTTTCATTCCTATGATATTGCCGAGTGCGTATCCTCTGGGTTTCATGCGATGGCGCTTAATGAATCTCGTCTGGCCTATAATTTGGAAAAATGGAATGCTTCCACACGACCCGATAAAGAATTGAGACAAGTTTGGTTTCGTGGGGTGCACGGGGATGTTGGTGGACATCTCTCTGGATTTGAAGCTGCGCGGCCCTTGTCGAATATCCCCTTTATTTGGGTTGTTAAAAACTTGGAGGCCAAGGGCCTTCCCTGTCCAGAAAACTGGAAAGATAGATTTCAGACAGACCCCCAAGCGCCGTCACTTGGCATTTGGCGGGGCTGGGGACGCTTCCTTCCTATCCGCAAGCGACGCATGGTAAACCTCAAGGCAGGTGAAGAAATCCATACGAGTGTCGCCAAAGAGATGTACTTAAAGCAACTATAAGGTGTATTTTTCGATTCGTTTTGGACAAGGATTTCGTCACAATTTTGACATTTTTCGATGTTTATGCCTAGAATTCGTCATATTTGACGTCAATAACGTGACTTTTCGTGACTTTTGTCTACAACCTTAACATTATGTTTGACTTTGGCTCCCTTAAGGTGTCTTTGATGCCTTAACCCAGCCGTGAAGCGGTTGAGCGGTATGATGGTTTAGAGAAATGGCCATCGGTTATATCGCAGTCCATCCATTTCGCAGTGTCTCACAGCGTGTGTGCCAGGAGAATAAAATGAAGATACATTGTTCCAATACTCAGTTGGACTCTATTGCCAGCGACATCGCTGCAAAGAGAAAAATCCGTAAAATGAATATGAGCCAAGCTGCAGATGGGAAGGTTCCATTCGCCATCTTCTTTGATATGGAGCAAGCAAACGGCGATTTGTTTGTTTGCAAATTTTTCTAGGCCATCATGGCTTCCGTCAAAGGATCCTGCCAACCCGCTTCCTGCGTTTCGCAAGGCCCAATCCAACAAAGGATCATGGCTTCCTGCGATGATTGGTGGGATGTCTGTCACTGGACGCATCAAAGGCCCTGATCGCGTATCATTTAACCAAGCGTTAATTTCGTCTCGTGGAAACAAGAGCTTGCCAACGGCGCGTACACAGGGGATTTCTCCATTCGCCGCAAGATCGTATATTTTTCGCTCACCCAGCCGCAATAGCTGTGCAAGTTCCTTGGTTGTGAGATAGGGACTGTTAACAATCGTCATACTGGTACCTAGACATGGCTAAACTTTTCAAGCAGTGTCACGCAAATTCAATGTTTTACAACAGGGTGATATATGCTTTGGGCGATTTTAACTATACTAATGGATATATTCGCAAGATTTTGCAACGTACAAAATCAATCGCAATTGTCGGTGTGTCCTTAAATCCAGTCCGACCAAGCTATTTTGTAGCGCGATACCTCAGTTTGAAGGGATATAAAATTATTCCTGTAAACCCAGGTCATGCGGGTGAGACGCTATTTGGACAAACCGTTGTCGGCAGTTTAGCAGATATCTCGGAACCCGTTGATATGGTTGATATCTTTCGACGCTCCGAGGCCGTTGGTCCAATCGCAGACGACGCAATTCAGCATTTGGATGGCCTTTCGACGATTTGGATGCAAATTGGTGTCGAGAATGCAGAGGCCGCAGAGGTTGCGACGCAAGCGGGTTTGGACGTTATCCAAAACAGATGCCCAAAAATCGAATATCAGCGATTGTTTGGCGAACTGCGGATGGCTGGATTTAATACAGGCGTGATTTCATCCAAGCTATAAACTCGCTCTAAAAGGTTGAACGGGGTGGTGCTTTGGTTACTTTCCGTTGCGCGCGGCTTTTTCGGCTAGTCCAGATTGGCCTTGGCGCGTGGCGAGTTCGTCAATGACGTCTTGAAACTCAATATTGCGCGCGTGGAGCATGACCATTAAATGAAAGAGCACATCCGCCGCCTCTGATGTGAGCTTGGATTTGTCGCCTTTGACGGCTTCGATCACAGCTTCAATAGCCTCTTCACCGAATTTTTCGGCACATTTCTCTGGACCTTTCGCCATCAATTTGGCGGTCCAGCTTCCGTTGGGATCCGCTGCGGCACGGGATTTGATGGTTTCAAAAAGATCGTTCAAAGTCATGATGCCATCCTCATTGGAATACCTGCCGCCTGCATATAGTCTTTGGCCTCTTGGACCGTGTATTCGCCAAAGTGAAAGATGGACGCGGCTAAAACAGCGGATGCGCCGCCTTTGGTGACACCTTCGACCAAATGGTCAAGCGTGCCAACACCACCAGAGGCGATCACCGGAATATTGACGGCATCTGATATCGCCTTGGTCATGGGGAGGTTAAAGCCTGCTTTGGTGCCATCTCGATCCATCGAGGTGAGCAATATTTCACCAGCCCCTTTTGCGGCAATCATGGTTGCAAATTCAACGGCGTCTATGCCTGTTGGTTTGCGTCCGCCATGGGTAAACAATTCCCATCGTCCCTGTTCGACAGTTTTAGCATCAATTGCGCAGACGATACATTGGCTGCCGAATTGATCGGCGGATTGAGCGATGACATCCGGGTTGGCAACGGCTGCGGAATTAAAGCTGACCTTGTCTGCGCCCGCTAAAAGCAGGGCGCGCACATCATCAACGGTGCGCACACCACCGCCGACGGTTAGGGGGATATAGCATTGCTCCGCTGTGCGGCGCACCATATCAAACGTGGTACCCCGATTTTCATGAGTTGCATGAATATCGAGAAAACAAATTTCATCCGCCCCCGCAGCATCATAGCGCTTCGCGGCCTCCACTGGATCCCCTGCATCGCGCAAGCCGACAAAGTTAACTCCTTTGACAACGCGGCCGTCGGCTACGTCAAGGCAGGGGATAATCCGCGTCTTAAGCATTCAGGGTCTCCAAAGCTTGGGTCAAGTCAATGGCTCCATCATAGAGCGCACGACCTGAGATGGCGCCATTCAAATTGGCACCGCAATCGCGGAGGGCAATGAGGTCCTGAAGTGCAGACACGCCACCAGAGGCAATAACTGGAATGGAGACAGCTCGCGCAAGATCGGCAGTGGCCTCAATATTTGGCCCCTGCATTGCGCCGTCGCGGTTAATGTCTGTGTAGATGATCGCTGCTACGCCTGCATCCTCAAACGATTTGGCAAGGTCGGTGACCATAACATCGGTTTCTTCGGCCCAGCCCTTGGTGGCAACGCGCCCGTTGCGCGCATCAATTCCAACGGCCACCTGATCAGGAAAGGCTTTGGCTGCTTGGCGGACCAAATCGGGGTTTTCAACGGCCACGGTTCCAAGGATCACACGCGCGAGCCCTTTGTTTAACCAAGTTTCAATGGTCTTCATGTCACGAATACCACCACCAAGTTGGGCGGGCACGTTGCATTCCTTTAGGATTGCCTCAACAGGGGCGGCGTTGACAGGTTCGCCTTCGAAAGCGCCATTGAGATCCACCAAATGCAGCCATTCACAGCCTGCTGCGACGAACTCTTTGGCTTGTGCGGCGGGATCGGTGTTAAACACAGTGGATTTGTCCATATCTCCGCGCAAAAGGCGCACAGCATTTCCGTCTTTTAGGTCGATGGCAGGGTAAAGGATCATTCTAAGTCTCTTTGCTTTTGGTTAGGTGTCGTTTTGCACGGTTGGCGGAAAATTGCAATGTGACCATAGGTGAAGCTTGCCCTGAATCGATATTCGTTTCACAGTTTGTCCAGAGAAAGAGGAGGTTCCTATGAAAAAACTATTAACAGCGGCGGCAGCATTTGCAATGTGCGCAACAACAGCACTGGCTGACCCCGTTTTTGGCACTTGGAAAACGATCCCAGATGACAATGGAAACTTTGGTCACATCAAGGTTGCGCAATGTGGGTCCAAGATTTGTGGGACACTGGTCAAGTCGTTTGATAGTGCTGGCAAGCAGGTGAGTTCTGAGAATGTTGGTAAGAAAATTATCTGGGACATGAAAACCGCAGGAAACGGAAGCTATGCCGAAGGCAAAGTTTGGGCACCTGATCGGGACAAGACATATAATTCCAAAATGACGCTCAGCGGAAACAGTTTGAAAATCAAAGGCTGTATCTTTGGCATCTGTCGCGATGGCGGCACATGGACACGCGTCCAATAAAACGGAAAGGGGCCGATTGGCCCCTTGCTCTATTGTAGGATTGGGGTGCGCCTTGCAGAGGTGAGGCGCGTAATATTCAAATGGTGTTACGGCGCCCAGTTCAAAAAGTTTGAGATCAACCTGAGGCCAGTATGTGAACTTTTCTCAGGGTGGAATTGCATGCCAATCATCGTGTCACGCCCCACAATCGCAGTGATATCACCGCCATAGTCCACATGAGCCAAGCGATGATGAGCTGTCTGCATCTGCATGTGATAAGAATGCACGAAATAGGCGTGATCCCCCGTTGACAGGCCTTCTAGAACAGGGTGGTCCGTTTCAATAGCAAGGTCGTTCCAGCCCATGTGTGGAACTTTGAGCTTGGGATCATTTGGGGTGATTTTATGGACCTCTCCGTCAACCCATCCCAAACCTTTGGTAGTTTTATATTCAAAGCCCGTGGTTCCCATCAGCTGCATTCCTACGCAGATCCCCAAGAAGGGGCGGGCTTTGACATTGACGGCCTCTTCAAGCGCGTCAAATACACTTGAGCTGAGCAAGGCCTCGCGACAGGCAGGAAAAGCCCCGTCGCCGGGAAGGACAAGGCGATCCGCTTTGGCAACGACGTCAGGATCGGAGGTGACAACAACCTCACCTGCGTCTGTTTCATGGGCCATGCGTTCAAATGCCTTTTGCGCCGAATGCAAATTACCGCTTTCGTAGTCGATAATTGCTGTGAGCACTTAGAGCGCCCCTTTGGTCGAGGGAAGGCTACCTGACATGCGCGGGTCTGTTTCTACGGCCACACGCAAAGCACGCGCCACAGCTTTGAAGGCAGCTTCTGCGATGTGGTGGCTGTTGAACCCGTGGATTTGATCGATGTGCAAAGTGATGCCGCCATGTGTGCTAAAGGCTTGAAAGAATTCACGCACCAATTCGGTATCAAATGTCCCAATTTTTTGGCTTGGGAAATCGACATTGAAAATGAAAAAGGGACGCGCGGATAAATCAAGAGCGGCGCGGATTTGCGTGTCATCCATCGGAAGCAAGCAGCTCCCGTATCGATTGATCCCTTTTTTGTCACCCAAAGCGGCAACCAAGGCCTGACCAAGGGCGATCCCTGTGTCCTCGACTGTGTGGTGATCATCAATGTGATAATCCCCTTTGGCGCGGATTGTCATATCAATCAAAGAGTGGCGCGAGAGTTGATCCAACATGTGATCAAAGAAACCGACACCTGTTTGATTGTCATAAACGCCTGTGCCATCCAAATTAATGGTGACATCTATTGATGTTTCAGCCGTTGTTCGTGTGATGTTTGCCTGACGCATAGATCCAGCCCCTTTTTTCTGTGCCATATCATGAGCATCTACAGTGTCGCAAGAGATTGTGGGGTAAGTTTGCAAAATTGGAGCGGGTGATGAGATTCGAACTCACGACATTTACCTTGGCAAGGTAACGCTCTACCCCTGAGCTACACCCGCTTGCTGGGCGGGTGGTATCGCAAAGGAATTCCCTTTGCAAGATGCAAATTCGCGAAACGAGACCATTTCTTTTCTTCGAAAGGAGATGCGAAAATACTTGCTAAACTGACCCAGAGGCACACAGTCTGACATAGGATGTCGGAATCGAAATCAGCCAACACCCTGAAAGGACAGTGATATGAAAGCCCAAGGTGGATGTTATTGCAAAGCAATCAGATACGACGTGGATGGACCCGTTCAAGCCGCCTCTCAATGTCATTGTCGTGAATGCCAATATATCACTGGGGGCAATCCAAACGTGATTATGGTGTTCAATGATGCTGATTTAACCTTCACTCAAGGCAAACCTGCAATTTTTGCGCGCTCGGATTTGGAGACCCCTGTACAGCGCTATTTTTGCCAAACCTGTGGGACCGGCTTGGGATCAGTGAGCCCTGCGCGTCCGGGAAAATTTATTTTGAAGGTTGGGACACTGGATGATCCCACGGTGTTCAAGGCACAATACGCGATCTTCACCTGTGACAAGCAAAGTTTTCATCATATCCCCGAGGACATCCCCGCCTATGAAAAGCGACCGATCCCTTCGAAATAGGGGATTTGTTTAGGAATTCTAGGATAGGGTTTTCCAAATCTTGGCCCGCCTGTCTTTGATCATTGCATTGGCCTCATCTGTGCCATCATGAAATGTTCCAAACCATTCGTCCCATGGGGTTTCGTCTGTTCCATAGTTACAGTCAAAAAATCTATGGTGCAGTTGATGAAAGAAATCCCCAACTGGTACGCGGGCGGACTTGCCAATTTTGATTTGATCAAAGCCAGCATGCGATGTTGGTGCGCCCATGGTGCTGTGCATAAATAAAAAGAGTGCATGAATTGGATGCGAGGGAATAATCAAAAACAACAAGACATCCGCGCGCAAGAGACCGCTTTCGATAGGATGCATAGCAAGGCCTGACCATGGGCCTGTTTGAATGTTCTTATGATGCCAAGAATGCACATGGGTATAAAGTTTGCCCACATGCAAAAGCCTGTGAATGCCATAGAAATGAAGTCCTGCGCTGATCGGAACTAGGACAATCAAAGTGACAAACCAAATTGGATTTGTGTCAAATGTGATTAATGTGGCCCATCCCTGTGCATAGGCATACCACAATCCACATTCCCACAGGGAGAGTAAACAGACCGCAACTAGTGACCAGAGAATGTTGTCCCAAACTTGATCCCGAAAGAAAAAGGCGCGTATATTTTTACCCATGGGGCGCAGAAAATATTTGAACTCATCCCCTTGGGTTTGCATTGCCCATAACGCTAGATGCAAACCTCCCGCGACGAGTGTCACCAATATGATATTGCGAAGGAAAATGGGCCACATCCAAGACCAATTTAGGCTTTGCGTCTCTGATACATCAGGGCTGAAGACATGATAGATGAGGATCGCTACCAACAAAAACAAAAAACGTGTTCCCACTGGTTTCCAGCTTTTCAAAAGATATGCGAGTGCTCTTATGGGTCTCAGAGGCCAGTCCCAATAGGGAGCAGTTTTCAATGGTAATTCAGGAGTGTAATTCCACAATTTGCGCGCCATCTTAGCCTCTGCGACATAGTCAGATATGCATGAGCCTAGGACGTCACATTAAGCCGTCTTTGATAGAGGCGACATAACAAAGTCGTTTTAAGATTGGGGTAGAGTTAATTTGGAGCGGGTGATGAGATTCGAACTCACGACATTTACCTTGGCAAGGTAACGCTCTACCCCTGAGCTACACCCGCGTCCTTGGGTAAGGCGGTGTTTAGTCAGTCCCGCTCCAAGCTGCAAGAGCAAAAATAAGCTTTTTCAAAAAAAATGCAGCCGATGATTTAGATCAGGCTGTTTTGCTTGTGACACAGACCAATCCCAAGCCTACCCCATCGAGGAGACGCGCGATTTTCCTTTGATTTAAGTTGGTTGCCCGATGGAAGCTGTAGTTTAGATCAGGGAATGTGCAATCAAACCGACTGACATCAGTATCAAATAGGCAAATGTTGACATCATTCCAACCGTCCGCAACCCTATATTTGAGCTGCGCAAACCAAGGGCGTGACAGATCCGACCCAGACAGAAAAGAGTGCCTAACGTGATCAAGACCCAATCAGGCGTTCCCTGAACTTCGCTCAATCCCATTAAAAGAATTGCAAAAGGCGCATATTCGACAAAATTTCCGTGCATGCGAACACGACTTTTTAAATCAAGGTCGCCTTTGTCTCCAAAGGCAACCATATGTTCGCGTCGTTTTCTGATGACATTTACGCTGAGAATAATCAGCATGATGCCAAGGGTCCCTGCAAAGAGGCTCGTCAGCGTCAGATCAATCATCGGACCCATTATTCAAACTCAATCAAGAGGTCTTTTGCATCGATCTGACCACCTGCAACCACGTGAACGGCTTTGATGATGCCATCTTGTTCTGCGTGAATGCCCGTTTCCATTTTCATCGCTTCAATGGTGAGAAGCATGTCCCCTTCGCTCACGCTTTGACCTGCGGTTGCGACAACGGATGCGACGACACCTGGCATCGGGGCGCCAATGTGTTTTGCATTGCCGATTTCGGCTTTGGGACGGGCGGCGGTTGTGGCTTTGACCAATCTGTTGGGCACGCGGATAACACGAGGCTGTCCGTTGAGCTCAAAGAAGACTTTGACCTCTCCATCCTCCCCAGTTTCCCCGACCGCCTGAAGTCGAATTTCCAAGGTTTTGCCTGGATCGATTTCTGCTGTTATTTCGTCGCCGGGTTCCATCCCATAAAAGAATGTCTTTGTGGGCAAGGCGCGTACAGGACCGTAGGTTTTGTGACGGCCCATGTAATTGAGGAACACCTTGGGATACATCAAATAGCCGTTCAAATCCTCGTCGTCGATTGCTTTGCCGTCCAATAGATCAGACAGCTCAGCGCGCGTCGCCTCTAGATCGATTGGGGCAAGATGCGCACCCGGGCGATCTGTATTTGGCTTTTCACCTTTGAGGACTTTGCTCACGATTTGCTCTGGGAAGCCGCCTTGGGGTTGGCCCAAGTTGCCGTGCATCATGTCAACGACGCTTTCAGGGAAGGCAACATCCGTATTCGGGTCTTCAACTTGATCACGGGTGATCCCTTGGGACACCATCATCAAGGCCATGTCACCCACCACTTTGGACGAGGGCGTCACTTTGACGATATCGCCGAACATTTGGTTTACATCCGCATAGGTGCGCGCGACCTCTGGCCATTTCTCTTCTAAGCCCAAAGAGCGTGCTTGCGCTTTGAGGTTGGTAAACTGACCACCGGGCATTTCGTGCAAGTATACCTCAGAGGCAGGCGCTGCGAGACCGCTTTCAAAGGCGACATATTGCGCGCGGACCTGTTCCCAGTAATCCGAAATCTTGCGAATTTCTTCGATGTCTAGGCCCGTGTCGCGATCTGTGTGGCGCAATGCCTCCACGACGGAGCCCAAACAGGCCTGCGATGTACCGCCAGAAAATGCATCCATTGCCGCATCAACGGCGTCGATGCCCGCTTCTGCGGCCGCTAGGATTGTCGCGCCTGCAATGCCGCTTGTGTCATGCGTGTGGAAATGAAGCGGGAGGCCGACTTCTTCTTTCAAGGCTTTGACCAAGACGCGCGCGGCGGCGGGTTTCAAGAGACCTGCCATATCTTTGAGGCCAATCACATGAGCGCCAGCCGCCTTTAGCTCTTTACCCATGTTGATGTAATATTGCAGATCATATTTTGAGCGATCTGGATTGAGCATATCGCCTGTGTAACAAATGGTGCCTTCGCAAATCTTGCCAGAGGCAATCACAGCATCCATCGCAACGCGCATGTTTTCGACCCAGTTCAAGCTGTCAAAGACACGGAAGACGTCAATGCCTTTGGCCGCTTCTGCAACAAAGGCTTGGACAACGTTGTCAGGATAGTTTGTGTATCCAACACCATTTGAGGCGCGTAGCAACATTTGCGTCATCAGGTTTGGCATCGCCGCGCGCAAATCGCGCAGACGTTGCCATGGGCATTCCTGCAAGAAGCGGTAGGCCACATCAAATGTCGCGCCGCCCCAGCATTCAACCGAAAACAGTTGCGGCAAATTCGCGGCATAGGCCGGGGCCGCTTCGATCATGTCGATGGACCGCATCCGTGTCGCCAATAGCGATTGGTGCCCGTCGCGCATCGTCGTATCGGTGAGCAATAATTGATTTTGCTCCAACATCCAATCCGCAACCGCCTGCGCGCCTTTGTCCTCAAGCAGGTTACGGGTGCCATAAGCCGGCTCTGCAATACGCTCTGGCGCTTTGGCGGGTTTCAAATCCGCATCAGGCGCTGGGCGATCGGTTGTTTCAGGATGTCCGTTTACGGTAATATCCGCGATATAGGTCAACACCTTTGTGCCACGGTCACGGCGCTTTTTGAAATCAAAGAGGCCGGCTGTGTCATCAATGAACTTGGTCGTATAAGTATTGTCCAAGAACGTCGGGTGCTTTAGCAGGTTTTCAACAAAAGCGATATTGGTTGATACCCCGCGAATTCGGAATTCACGAAGGGCGCGGTCCATACGGTGGATCGCTTTTTCAGGGGTCGGCGCCCATGCGGTCACTTTGACCAATAGGCTATCATAATAGCGCGTGATAACACCGCCAGAATAGGCCGTACCCCCATCCAAACGAATGCCCATACCTGTCGCAGAGCGGTAGGCGGTGATGCGGCCATAATCGGGGATAAAGTTGTTTTGTGGATCCTCTGTCGTGATCCGTGTCTGAAGCGCATGGCCATTTAGAACAACATCGGCTTGCGATGCTTTCCCAGTGGCTTCGGCAATTGTTTTTCCTTCGGCAATTAAGATCTGCGCCTGAACGATGTCGATGCCTGTGACTTCTTCGGTGACAGTATGTTCAACTTGGACGCGTGGGTTAACTTCGATGAAATAGAACTCTTCGGTTTCCATATCCATCAGGAATTCAACAGTGCCCGCACATTCATAATTCACGTGCTTACAAATTTTGCGGCCAAGATCACAAATATGATCGCGCTGTTCTTGCGTCAAATAGGGGGCAGGGGCGCGTTCAACAACTTTTTGGTTGCGACGCTGAACGGAACAATCGCGTTCCCATAGGTGGTAAATTTCGCCGTGTTTATCGCCAAGGATTTGAACTTCGACGTGACGCGCGCGGGTGATCATTTTTTCCAGATAGCCTTCACCATTGCCAAAGGCGGCCTCGGCTTCGCGACGTCCTTCTAGGACTTTTTCTTCTAGCTCGTCGACATTGTGAATGGGGCGCATGCCGCGTCCACCGCCGCCCCATGACGCTTTGAGCATCAAGGGAAATCCAACTGCGCTGGCCTCTTGGCGGATCGCATCCATATCATCGCCAAGCACCTCTGTCGCAGGGATCACAGGAACCCCTGCTTGGATCGCAACGCGACGCGCAGAGGCCTTATCCCCAAGGGCGCGCATTGTTTCCGCCTTGGGGCCGATGAAGGTAATTCCATTATTCGCACAAGCATCCACAAAATCGGGGTTTTCGGATAACAAGCCATATCCAGGATGGATCGCATCTGCGCCGCTTTCTTTGGCAACGCGGATGATTTCGTCAATCGATAGATAGGCCGCAACGGGTCCGAGACCTTCGCCGACGCGGTAGGCTTCGTCGGCTTTAAAACGGTGGAGGCCAAGTTTGTCTTCTTCTGCAAAGATTGCGACGGTCTTTTTGCCCATTTCATTTGCTGCTCGCATTATGCGAATTGCGATTTCACCACGATTGGCGATTAGGATCTTTTGAAATTCGGGCATTTAGGTCCGTCCTTGTCATATGTCTCGCGAGGGCGAGGGTCGTGTTAATTTTCGAGATGCTGCATTGCAGCAGGCATCCCCGTCAATACGATAATGGAATGTTAGCGGTAACGGTAGCGCAAAAATGAAATATTTGCCGAAGTGGTTTGCACAGGTTGGTAATAATAGAACAGGAAAACAAGCCCTGTGGTCATATGATTAAGGCGAATAGGGTTCAAGAACAACGGATTGCAGAAATGAGGACCCCTATCTAGTGTTTTGATTCGATAGATCAATACAATTGGTAAGTGAAATTTAAGTGACATTTATAGTCTAAATTTCCAAGAACATTTGTCGAACATGGGTTTTCAAATCATTTCGGCTTGTCTATTTTGCCGCCATGAGCAGTTTTGATGAATCTGACGCCTTTGAAGGGGCGAGCCTGTCAACACGCGCGATGGCCGCGCGTCCGATGCCCTATTTGGATGGGTTGAATCCTGCGCAGCGGGACGCCGTGGAATCTTTGGACGGTCCTGTCTTGATGTTGGCGGGGGCGGGAACAGGTAAAACCAAGGCGTTGACCTGTCGCATTGTGCACCTTTTGAATACAGGGCGTGCACGTCCGAACGAAATCCTGTCCGTTACATTTACCAACAAAGCCGCCCGTGAGATGAAAAACCGTGTAGGGGCGTTGCTGGGTCAATCGATTGAGGGCATGCCGTGGCTGGGAACCTTTCATTCGATATGTGTGAAACTCCTGCGCCGTCATGCGGAATTGGTTGGCTTGAAATCCAATTTCACGATTTTGGACACAGATGATCAAATTCGTCTTCTTAAGCAATTGATCAAAGTGAATAATATCGATGACAAACGCTGGCCTGCGCGCCAATTGGCAGGCATCATTGATCACTGGAAGAACCGCGCATGGACCCCGACCAAGGTGCCGAGCTCCGAGGCGAACGCGTATAATAACCGCGGAACCGAGCTTTATGAGCAATACCAAAAACGCCTATTAGAATTGAATGCGGTGGATTTTGGTGACTTGCTGTTGCATGTGGTTACTATTTTCCAAACGCATGCTGATATTTTGGAACAATATCAGAGGTGGTTCAAATACATCCTTGTTGACGAATATCAAGATACGAACGTTGCTCAATATCTTTGGTTGCGTCTTCTGGCGGGTGGGCACAAGAATATTTGCTGTGTTGGGGATGATGATCAATCCATCTATGGCTGGCGCGGGGCCGAGGTGGGCAATATCTTACGCTTTGAAAAAGATTTCTCAGGGGCCAAGGTGATCCGCCTCGAGCAAAATTATCGCTCAACCCCGCATATCCTCGCGGCAGCAAGCCGTGTCATTGCTGGCAACGAAGGGCGGCTCGGCAAAGACCTGTGGACCGAGGTGCCCAGCGGCGAAAAAGTGCGCCTGATCGGTCATTGGGACGGCGAAGAAGAGGCCCGTTGGATTGGCGAAGAGGTCGAAGCCATGCAGCGCGGGACGCGCGGATTGGATCCCTTTGGGTTGGACAGTATGGCGATTTTGGTGCGGGCCTCGCATCAAATGCGCGCCTTTGAAGATCGATTTTTAACGATTGGCTTACCCTATCGCGTCATAGGTGGACCACGGTTTTATGAGCGTCTCGAAATTCGGGACGCCATGGGATATTTCCGCGTTGTCACGAGCCCAGATGATGATTTGGCCTTTGAGCGGATTGTGAACACCCCCAAACGCGGCTTGGGCGACAAGGCGCAACAGAAAATTCAAACTTATGCACGTGATAACGGCGTGTCGCTTGTCGATGGGGCGCGGCTCTTGTTGGCGGATAAGAGGATCACTGGCAAAGGGGCGGGTGAGCTTCGCAGTTTGGTGGATAACATTGAACGTTGGGGCCGTTTGGCGGGGGATAAGGATCTAAGCCATGTTGAATTGGCGGAAATGATCCTCGACGAAAGCGGCTACACCACGATGTGGCAAAACGACAAAACGCCCGAAGCCCCGGGTCGTCTTGAGAACCTCAAGGAATTGGTCAAGGCCTTGGAACAATTCGAAAACCTCCAAGGATTTTTGGAACATGTGAGCCTTGTGATGGATAATGAAACCGACGATGGCGGTGAAAAAATATCCATTATGACACTGCACGCGGCCAAAGGTTTGGAATTTCCCGCAGTATTCCTCCCAGGATGGGAGGACGGCTTATTCCCGTCGCAACGGTCTATGGATGAAAGCGGTCAAAAGGGATTAGAAGAAGAGCGCAGATTGGCCTATGTTGGCATCACGCGGGCCGAACAAATTTGTACGATTTCCTTCGCGGGCAATCGGCGCGTGTTTGGCCAATGGCAATCCTCAATGCCATCGCGGTTCATCGATGAACTCCCTGCGGATCACGTGGATGTTTTAACCCCTCCGGGATTATACGGCGGCGGATTTGGCGCCGCGGCCATGAAGTCAGAGTTACACGATGTGGCCGCGAGCGCGGATGGATACAATTCGCCCGGATGGCGTCGCTTGCAATCGCGCGCCTCTGAGCGCCCAATGTCACAACCAAAAGAAGCTAAATCAATCGTCATTGACGCCACTGCGGTTTCAGCCTTCACCGTTGATGATCGCGTGTTCCATCAGAAATTTGGCTATGGGTTTGTCCTTGGTGTTGAAGGGGATAAGCTTGAAATCAAATTTGAAAAAGCAGGCATCAAGAAAGTCGTCGCGCGATTCGTAACGGCCCCAGATGATATTCCTTTTTAACTTAGACCGTTCACAAAACCGTTAATCCGAATTGTGTGCAGTTACATACTTTAGTCTATATATTGAATTTTTTCATCTTTGAATTGAGCAAAAAATTGTGTGTGCCTGCTATAACTACAAGGCTGTGCTGAATAAGATTGTGTCATATTTAAGGCAACACTTAGGCACATTATGTCATCACTACATCCAAAAATTGCGCGTATTTTGAGCGTAATGGAACCTGGGAAACCTCAGGTGCCTGATAAACGTCAAACAGATACGCCATGGAAAATAATGGCACCCTTTGCGCACTATCACCTCGCAAAGGGGCAAGTGAGTTCTGTAACTGGGTTTAGCCAAAAATTTGCAACACGCCATTCTGTACAAGTTGCGCCGACGCTCATGAGCGAGCCAGCCGATACAGATAATTTTCAATTTCAAAAATCATTTTGCGCCAAGCAAAACTGGGGCCCGATCTATCGCGCCTAATTGTGGGAGTACTACATGTTTACTGTTTTACCGGGTACGAATTTAATACCTCTTTATTTAACAAATGCAGATGACTGGTATTTGGGATTATATAACACGTCCCAACTGGTCTATGGCGATGCTGGCAAAGATTTTATAAGCCTGTATGACGGCGATGACCAACTCGACGGTGGTTCTGGGCATGACAGCATCTACGGAGGCAAAGGCGCAGATTACATTAATGGTGGTAATGATGGTGATCTACTCTTTGGAGGGGACGGTAATTATTCAGACACGATCATTGGTGGCTCAGGATGGGATACTCTTTATGGGGGTCACGGAGATGACAGCCTAAGAGGAGGGAATGGAAACGACAGAATTTATGCCAGCCATGGCGATGATACGATTTATGGAAATGCACACAACGATTATCTGAACGGTGGCAAGGGCTTTGACCTTATCATGGGCGGTAAAGGTAACGACAAAATTTATGGCGTCGGCCAAAACGACACCATTTATGGTCAAAATGGGCGTGATTACATTGATGGAGGCACCGGTCACGATAAAATAAATGGTGGCAGCCAGAATGACACTATCCACGGTGGTCGTGGTAACGATCTTATCAGTGGCGGCAGCGGCAAGGACAAAGTTTATGGCGGCAAGGGCAATGATACCATTGATGGCGGCTCATCAAGTGATTATCTGAACGGCGGCAAAGGCTTTGACCGTATTCTTGGTGGCAAAGGGAATGATACGATCTACGGCGTTGGTCAGAACGACACAATCTTTGGTCAAGGTGGAAAAGACAAAATCGATGGTGGAACGGGTCATGATCAAATTTATGGCGGCTCCGACAACGACATCATAAGCGGTGGACGTGGAAATGATATGATCGACGGTGGCTCTGGGAATGATGTCATGACAGGTGGCTTGGACAATGACACTTTTGTCGCGTCATCAGGAGCAGATTATATCAAGGACTTTACTGACGACGTAGACACAATTGATCTGGCTGGTACCTTCACTTTAACCTCTGATGTGTCGTCCTATCTCACGGCTAACGCTGCTATCGTGAGCGGAACAGATACGGTTATCTCTTTGGGGGGAGGTAATTTTTTGACGATTGAAAACGTAAACGATTACACAATCCTTTACGACGATATTATCTAGCCTGCTGTAAATAAAAAAACGGCGACACAAGGGAGGAGCGTGTCGCCGTTTCTTTCGTCAAAGCAAAAAGGGAGGAGTCTGCTTTGATATGAGCCGACCGAGTGGTCGTATATTCGGCGGTGACATCAGGGAGGAGGAGACGCACCACCAGTTTTCCTAGGCCATATTGGGAGGAGTCTGGCCTATGAAAGCTATTCTTATTTGTAAGCCGCTTCGTAAGCGATTGAGCGGATCATTGAACGAGACAATCCAAGGTCTGCGAGTTCACGGTTGCTCAGGGCACCCAATTCGTTAACCGTTGTTTTGTAAACTGAGCGACGTGCCCAGCTATCTTTTACTTGAGCAACAACTGCGGAAATGCGAGCAGAGATGCTAGCGGAAAGAGTAAGTGTTTGTGTTGCGTATGCCATATCATTCATCCTTTGTTTCAGAAGTCATCGTCGCTTCTGATGTCTGTAATTTAGGGCTTGTGCTGCAATTGCACAATAATCGAATTGACAATGCCGCTATGCAGCAAGTGCATGGAATTGCGACGAAAATTATGACGAAACTGTGAAAAATTCGAATAATAAAAACATTCCAATAGCCATATGCACTTTTAAGTTGTGTGCTGATTGTTTCATTCCTATCGGCTATGCATGCCCTGCAATGGTGCAAAATGTGGCACCTTTATAAGTCGAAATAAGTCTTGGATCTTTGTTGTCGAAAAGGAATCAATCATAGACAACGAGACGTCATATTTAATTATCGCTTTGTTCCCCTTGTCATTTATGTATCAAAGGCGCATTTCCAATTTGGAATGACAGAGGATATCAACATGCGTGACGCTATAAATTCCGCTCTTTCACGATTAGAGCTTCCTGATGGGGGCACACTTGTGTCTCGTGATATGATCCGTGCGCTCAAGATTGGCGATGATGGGGCCGTTCAATTTATTATTGAGGCACCCTCAGCCGAGATTGCGACGCATATGGAACCCCTACGGCGCGCAGCCGAGGCGATCGTTGCGGACGTTTCTGGCGTAACCTCTGTCACAGCTTTGTTAACCGCACATAGCCCTAGCCCTAAAGCGCCTGAACCACCGTCCTTGAAAATTGGGGGCCATCCCAAGCCCCAAGCGCAGCCAAGCAAACCAGAGGGTGTGCGTCACATCATTGCTGTTGGCTCTGGCAAAGGCGGGGTTGGTAAATCGACAGTGTCCTCAAACCTGGCTGTTGCTTTGGCGCGTCTCGGTCAAAAGGTGGGCCTTTTGGATGCAGATATCTACGGACCCTCTCAAGCACGCATGATGGGGGTGTCAAAACGCCCAGCAAGCCCAGATGGCAAAACCATTATTCCACTCAAGGCCCACGGCGTCACTATGATGTCCATTGGCCTCATGCTTGATCCTGCAAAAGCAGTTGTATGGCGCGGACCTATGTTGATGGGCGCATTGCAACAAATGTTGGGCCAAGTCGAGTGGGGCGATTTAGATGTTCTCATCGTTGATTTGCCACCAGGAACGGGGGACGTTCAGCTCACCCTATGTCAAAAATCCGAAGTAAGCGGCGCAATCGTTGTGTCAACGCCGCAAGATGTGGCTTTGATTGATGCGCGCAAAGCAATTGATATGTTTAATACCTTGAACACGCCGATCTTGGGGATGATTGAGAATATGTCCGTTTATCATTGTCCAAGCTGTGGGCATGAGGCGCATATCTTTGGACAGGGCGGAGTTGCTACTGAGGCCAAGGATATAGGCGTTCCCTTAATGGCCACACTTCCCATCGATCTAGAAACCCGCCTCAGCGGGGATCAAGGCACGCCAATTGCGGCAGGGGACTCGACCATGGCCAAAGCCTATGAACAACTGGCTCAGCAGGTCATTGATCACCACTTGGTCTAGCGTTTTAAAGTAATAGACACCTGAAACGTGGCGCTCTTGCGCGTCACGGCTTTGGGGGCCGCAGGGTATCGTGCGGCCTTTACGGCGTTTAGTGCGGCTTTGTCCAAGGCTTTGGTCCCTGAACTGCGTTTCAAAGATGCGCCTAACAGCTTCCCTGCCTTGGACACAGTCAAACTGACCACAGCTGTACCAGAGGCCCGCGTGCCTCGGGGGTATCGCTTTTTCCGCTCTATCGCACGTCTGACCTGACTGCTCCAAGAGGCGAGGGCCTCTTGGCTTGCCTTATTGCTTGTGGTTCCTTGGGTCGCTGTCTTGGCGGACCCAGCTGTTTTTGATGTCACTTTGCTTTTGGATTGCCCAGATGCCTTTTGCACGACTTTCGGAGCAGAGGCCCGTTGTGGGCGTGCCAACGGGCGTTGGCTGGATGTCGGGGCGAAACGCTCTGGTTGCGGCGGTGCGCTGTCCAAGGCTGGTGCAAGGTTTGGTGGCTTGGCTTGCGCTAATGTTGGCGGTTGTTGGGGCGCAAGTTGGGGGAGTGCGCTTTGCGAGCGAAGAGTAGGGGCGCTGTCGCTGTTCAAACTCGGCTGTGCCAGCTGAAGCGTCTTTGCTATTTTGACAGGGGCGCGGATTACGGGGGCAGGGGGCGTTAGCGTGCTTTCACCCTCTAGTGTGCTCAATTCTGACAATGGTGTCTGTGTGGGACGCATATCTACTGTGGGCACTGTTGTTGGTGGTATTTCAGAATTTGGCGATGGGGCCAAGGGCGCGACATCGCTTGTTTGGCTCGGCGGGGTGTCCCATGCCTCAACCAAAGCAGAATAGGACCCGCCATCCAAAGTGAGGCTGGTCAATGATGCGCTACTTTCGCCAGCACCTTCTGCGCTTGGATCACTGACAAAGACCCAATAGGCCAACACATGTAGGCCCAAGGCAAGGGAGGCAAAAATGATCCCTTCACCAAGTTTCACGGGGATGCGCCCTTAGTGAGCAATTTCACATCCCGTTCAGCACTTGGATCAATGCGCTTGAGCAGGGCAATCAAATCAACGGCATCAAGGGCGTGATCGGCGATTATAGAGACAGGTCCACCCTGAGCGATGACCTCAGCAATAGCTTGCTCGCCCGTGAACGCATCAAAGGCAACGTTTCCAGAGGCATCTATATAAAGGGATTGAACGGCCTCTGATGTCTCTTCAGATTGACTTCTCGGAGGCGTCACGTCCATGGGCGCAGGTGGCACGATCTGTGCGGTCATGAGGAAAAAGATCAACAGCAAAAAGACGACGTTGATCATAGGGACAATGTTTTCGCCACTTTGACGCGAGGTGGGCAGGTCAAATTTCATGGCCGGCCTCCTGTCAAAACCACATTGCTGAGCCCCGCCTCTTGAAGCGCATCTAAGACTGTGACCAATTGCTGTGTCGTGGCCCCCGCTTTCGCGCTGAGAAGGATGACATCATCTTGATTTGTCATACGGGGCGGGAGCCGCTCTGATAGCTCACTCAGGCTCACGTCTTGTCCGTTCAGTTGGATGCCGCCTTCACTAAGGGATAAGAGCCGAGGAGGACCCTCATAGGCCGCGCTGCCAGAAGTCGCAGCACTCAAAGGAAGCTGCGTCATGCCGCCAAAGCGCGCGGCCAGCATAAAGAACACCAAGAGCAAAAAGACGACGTCAATCATGGGCGTTAGCCCAAGGCGACGGCGCTTGCTATGGTATTCGTTCTCAAACATCTTAGGACTTGTTCGTTCTCGCCATGAGGCGGGTTGCGATATCGCTGAAATCCCCCTGAAGTCGGGCAATGACACTATCAAACCAACTGAGGGAAATCGTTGCGGGAATAGCAACGGCCATACCTGCGGCCGTGGTTAAGAGCGCTTCCCATATGCCACCTGCAAGCGCCGAAGGATCGGCTTGATTGCCGCTGTCTTGGAGGGCTTGAAAGGCCTCAATCATTCCCAAAACGGTTCCAAGCAATCCGACCAGAGGGGCGATAGAGGCGATCAATTCGATAACCCGTAATCCGCTTTGCCCAGAGGCAAGCGAGGCTTTTCCAACCCGTTCGCATTCCTCGCGGCAGGCCAATAGGCTGAGATCGGGGTCTTTGAGCGCGCTCAAAGTCGCCGACATAAACCGCGCGCGGATGTGACGGCGTTTTGACAAGAGCTCTTCCGCGCGTTCAAGCTCATTTTTTTGAACATGTTCTATCGCGCGCTCTACGTCGCGGCGCCGCCATGCCCCGAGCCGTGATAAATGCCACACCTTCCACAGAATGACCGTCACCAAAATCACGGAGAGCGCAAAAATCACCCAAAGCGCTGGGCCGCCTTTGTTTAGAAAATTAAGCAAGGGTGTCTCCTTTGGTGACAGTTTCCAATATTGCGCGAATTGCATCAAGCCCATCGCCCAAAGCGGCTGGTCCCGGCTGTAAGATCAGCGGAGATTTAATTTCGCAGAGATGTCCGTTTTGAACCGCTGGGATTTGATCCCATCCTGCGCGCTTGGCGAGTTTTTCAGGGCGGAATTTTTTACCACACCACGACCCAATAATAACATCGGGCTGCGCCGCAATGACTTGATCTGGACGAATGATACGGTCCTGCGCGGCTTGCTCATGTCTGAGGTGGGCAAAACAATCCACCCCTCCAGCAATCTCTATCAATTCTGACACCCAGCCAATTGAGGTGATCATTGGATCATCCCACTCTTCAAAATAGACCCGAGGCGCGCGCGGCAATGGCGTCTTTTTCAGGTGTTCAATTTTGTCTCTGAACTGTTCCACCAATGCTTGAGCATCCTCTTTGCAATCAAGCAGACGGCCAAGGGTTAAGATCATCTTTAGGATCCCGTCCACAGTGCGTTGATTGAATGCGTGGACCTCAATGCCATGGCGCACTAGGTCGGCAACGATATCAGCCTGTAGATCACTAAAGGTCAGAACCAAATCAGGGTTCAGCGCCAGTACTTTGGGAACATCGGCTGAGGTAAACGCCCCAACGCGCGGTTTTTCTTGGCGAACGCGTTTGGGGCGCACGGCGTAGCCTGTGACGCCGACAATCCGATGATCTTGGCCCAAGAGGTAGAGTGTTTCGACGGTTTCCTCAGTCAAACAGACAATGCGTTCAAACTTCATAGGTGCCCCAGAAATCGAATGTCTCATCGGGCCGCTTGTCATGTCAGAACATCGAGCGGCTGAAAGATGGGGCCCTCTGGTCCCGTTTCAAAATGCGCGCGGATATTGAAAACAGACTGCAACCGCTCTGTGGTCAAGACCTCTTGGGGCGTGCCATATGTCACCAATTTCCCCTGATGCATCAAGGCCAGTTTGCTGCAATAGCGCGCGGCCAATCCCAGATCATGGAGCGAGGCGAAGACTGTTTTTCCCGCCGCCGCGATGTCTTGAAACACTTGCATGGTGCTCAGCTGATTTGCGGGATCGAGACCTGCAATCGGTTCATCAGCCATCAAGATTGGGGTGTCTTGGGCAAGAGCGCGGGCAATCAAAACACGGGCCTGTTCTCCGCCCGACAACTGGGTCGCAATCCGATTGCGAAAACTGCCCAACCCCATGTGATCAAGCGCGGCAGTGACCAGATGGTCATGTGGATCAACTTTGCCTTGGGCCGTGCGACCGAGCGCAACCAGATCATCCACAGCAATGGGCCAAGCAATTTCGCGATGCTGTGGCATCCAAGCGGCCCGTTTCGCCCGCTCTTTGACCGACATCTCTAAAAGGGATGCATTCCCTTGAGCAGGGATCAATCCGAGCATTGCCCTCATTAACGTGGTCTTGCCCGCGCCATTAGGCCCGATCAATCCGACAAATTCACCCTGTTGGATATCGAGCGTCACATGATCCACCACAGGGCAACCACCACGAAGAACCGTCAGCTCTGATGTTGAAAGAGTGCTCATGACAGCTCCGCCCGTGTTTTATAGATCAAATGCAAGAAGAGCGGCGCACCGACAATTGCCATTAAGACCCCGATTTTCAAATCTCGATCGGGTAGGATCCACCGCACCGCAATATCCGCCGCAAGAACCATTGCCGCCCCACCCAAGGCAGAGGCCCACAAAAGATCAGAAGGCCGTGCTTTGACGAAGGGTCGTAGAATATGAGGGACGACCAATCCAACAAATCCAATCGCGCCAGCCACAGCCGTCGAGGCACCAACAACGGCGGCAACGCCAAAAATCACGATCAATCGCGTCGCGGTCAAATTGATGCCGAGGCTTTGCGCAGCATCCTCGCCCAAGGTCAGGGCGTTGAGCGCCTTGCCCGTAGACATTAAAGCAATCCACCCCACAACGCAAAAGGGCAGAGCAATTTCAACGTGACTGAACGAGCGATCCTTGAGCGATCCCATCATCCAAAAAATGGTTTCTGAGGTGGCGTAAGGGTTGGGGGATAAATTCAGCGCCAGCGACGTGAAGGCTCCCGCCAAAGCCGAGATGGCAATTCCTGCAAGGATCAAAGTTAAGGCGCCCCCGCGTGGACCCGCGAGGAACATAATCATCAAAACCGCGACAAAGGCCGATACGAGAGCCGAGATAGGCAAAGCAAGGGCAAAGCTTGCGGCAAAGCCCGTTTGCAAGGCAATCACGGCACCCAAGGCGGCCGAGGATGAAATCCCAATCAATCCGGGTTCTGCAAGAGGGTTGCGCAAATAGCCTTGCATGGCGGCTCCTGCTAGCCCGAGCGATAGACCCACCATCACCCCAAGAAGTGCACGGGGGAGGCGAATTTGCTGCATGACGGTTCCGAGGGGCCCTTCGCCGCTGAGCAATGCGCGCAGGCTATCGGACACAGAGGCATTGGCGGCACCACTCAGCAGGGATATAAAAAACAGCACAAGGACGAGGGTCGCGAGGCCAAATGCAAGTCTCATTCTATTGATCCTTTGTCAGGGTGCTGTTGTTGTAGCTCTTTGATGGCGTCGATAACAAACGGTGTGCCACAGACCCATTTCGCACCTGTCGTCGCAACATGGCGCATAGGTTCTAAGACAGGATGGCTAAGGATTTCTTCAGAGCGTGAAGAGCCCGGAAATACGGTTCCTGTTATGACAACATCTGGCTGCAACATGACCAATTGTTCCAAGGGCATATTGGCGCCCCATGTAATGCCCACCTCATTGGCAATATTCTCAAATCCCGCCGCGCTTAGTATTTGGCCGGCCAAGGTTTGATCACCTGTGGTATAGCCATTCGCATAATAGAGCGCGGCTCTAGGGCGTGTGGTGATCCCGCTTTGAAGGTCGTCGAGGTCTGCGTTAAATTTGTTCACCATATCTTGGGCGCGTTTGGGATGCCCCAAGATATCCCCCATTTTGATGATATTATTGCGGATATCATCCATCGTTGTCTCAGGATGAAACACCTCGACAGGGATACCAAGATCACGCAGCATCTGAACACTTGCCTGCGCGGTCCATTGACCCGCTAAGACGAGGTCAGGTTGCATGAGGTAAATTTCTTCTGCATCACTGGTATTGCGATGAAATTCCAAGGCGTGCTTGGCAATGGCCGACGAATGAGGATCATCTGCAATACTTGAGAGCGATAAAATCTGATCTCGATCCGCCAATAAATAGACAAGCTGATCGGTACACAGGTTCATAGACACCACCTTTTGCGGCGATGCCAAAGCTCCACTTGCCCCGCAGAGCAGGGCAAGCGAAAGTGATATGATCCTAGAACGACGCACGAACACCCGCAAAGATCATGCGGCCACCAGTGTTATAGCCTTTGACAGTTTCGTATTCTTCGTCAAATGCGTTTTCGATACGAACATAGGCCTGGGCATCATCGCTCAGGTCATAAGCTGCGGAGAGGTTAACGACAGTATAGTCTTCCATTGGAACATTGGCGACCCAATTTACAGCGTCATATCCCTCAATGTCTCGTGCAATTCTAACTGAGGCTCCCAGATGTGATTTTGCACCGATTTTGGAATTGATGGCCAAAGATAGGTCATGCGTTGGCACGCGCATGATGCGCACGTCTTCGTTTTCGGATTCTGTATAGGTGTAGTTGCCAGAAATCGTTGTATTGCTTGAAATATCAAATTCGCCACTCAATTCGAGGCCTCTTGATTTCAATGTTTTATCAACTTGGCTATATCCAGTCGTGTATTCGATCAAATTGTCGATCGAGTTGTCGAAATAAGTCGCGCTTAGGGTTCCATTTTGGAAATCATGCGAAATACCGAGTTCATAGTTTGTTGATGTCTCTGGCTCTAGCTCTGGATTTGCGCCCCATGGACCATAACGCTCATTCAAAGATGGGGCACGATAGCCGCTAGAAGCCAAGGCGCGTAGAGTTGTGTTTTCGCCCAAGTTGTAAACAAGGCTTGCGCGATAAACATTTGCGGTTCCAAAGTCCGAAGAAGAGCTTGATCGCAAGGCGACAGATGCATTTAGATCGTCGCTAAACGCAACCAGTGCCTCGGCAAAATAGTTGGTTTCCTCTTCTTCAACAGAGGTACCACCAATATCGCCGCCCTCAACGGTCTGTTCTGCGCCGATACTAAGATCTGCAATTCCGAACGTGGCATTTGCGACATAGCGGAGGGTGTTTCGCGTTGCATTAAATGCACTCGCGTCAACGCCTTCAATCACTTCTTGACGGGTTATATTGGTTTGGGACAGCGCCAATTCATGTGAGACGACATCGCCGTTGTAGATTGCTGTTAATCCGGCACCAAAGCGCTTGCGCTTAGATGAAGCGTCATCAGTTGTCGTCCAGTCCGGCTTGGATGCACCATCGTAGTCCGCTTCACTGGACCCGCTCAATAGACTAAGTTTAAACTGTGTTCGATCTGTTGGCATGAAATCGGCGGCCAAACGCATTTCCATGCTGGTGTATCCATCCGCTTCATCATTGTCAGACTTCGCAGAAAACCCATCCGTCGAATTTTTCGTAACGACCAAGGATGTTGACCCAGTTTCAGTGACGCTTGAAAGCTTAAAGTCAGCTGACCTTGTATTGTAGGAGCCAAGTTCCATACCCAAGGTCATCTTTTGGCCCAAGTCTGCATCTGAATTCGTTTTGAATGAAATCACGCCTGCGATGGCTTCTGATCCGTAAATTGCGGATTGGCTTCCTTTTAGGACTTCTACACGATCATAACCTGCTGTTGACATACCGCCAAAGTCAAAGGCGTTTTGGGGGGCTGTCGGGTCTGAATAATCAATGCCGTCCATCCGAACCGCGACATAATTTTGGGTAAGCCCACGTAGGCGTATACCTGACGTGGCACCAAAACCACCACTTGTATTCATGGAAATGCCCGACACCGCTTCTAGCGCATTTGCCATGTTGGTTCCCGAGGTTGCCATTTCTTGCGCGCTGATCACGTCAACAGACGCGCCCGTTTGGTTGATAGCAATATCCTGAATACCCGCACTCACAACAATATCGTCCAAAATAATTGCGTCTTGGGCGACGACGGGGGCGGCTGATAGCATGAGGGCCGCTGTTAAGCTGATGTTCTTTTTCATAGTCTTTCCTTCCCGCAAACTGCGAGAGGCCTCAAATTCATGAGGCGATTAGTCTTTAAGTCTTTGGAAAGGGATTTCCTCGGACGGCTCAATGCCACCGCGCCGGACGAACCGTCATCCTCCTCGCACCCCGCGAGCGGATAGGGTGATCACTTCGGCAGGTCTCCTGACTTGCGGGTCGATGCTTGATTGGGCCTTCCCGGAGTGATCCAGTGGCATGTGCCAATCTCGCTTACCGCTTACAGTTGCGGGGGCAGCTACGGATTTGGATGACCCTCACCGTATTCCCTTTTATCGGGCACACATGTCCCGAACCGAAGTATCCTTTCGATACTTTTTGATTGCGATGAAATCAAGAGGGCAGCCGACATGTCATGGGTGATTTCCGTCATTTACTGACATTTAAGTGGGAAATGTGACGTTTTGATCGATGTCCACGATTTATGGTACTTTGTGGTATGAGTAGTGAAAACTTGATAATTTTTGTTCAATTTTGGCAATATGACGTCAGTTTTGGGTGATGATTTCAAGTTTCTTGAAAATAAATGTAACCCTGTTGCATATTTTTTGGAAATTATGGGATGAGGTAATTTTCATATATTTAGGTGTTTTATTAAAAATATAACCACATATTGTACCATTATGGTGTTGTGAGGCGATGAGAGTCACAATCAGATTCATGATCTAACCAAATTTTCCCATAAAATCCCAAAAAAACTGTTGATTGGATGAGGAATGCATGTCATTCATATACCTACGATGAGGTCGGGAATAACGGGACGCTAAGATCCCAAACCCCAAGTCAGGTTTCATACAGGCCCCGTTTTCATCGATATTTAGATTCGGCGAGCGAGCGAGCAGTAAACCTCCCCCAAGGTGCACGCGTAGTCGGACAGCCCCCCCTCTTGTAGGGACGATGATGGCGGATTGGGCAGTGGCAGCAGCTCAATCCGCTTTTTCGTAAAAGGGGATTTTGGTAGATAAAAAGGTCGCGGATCAAGTGGCACGTAGATTTAGAGGCGAAGGGCGTCATAAGATTGACGCAAAAGGGCGGGTGTCTATCCCAGCTCTGTTTCGCCGTGTCATCGAGTCCTGTGATCCCAATTGGACCGAAGGTCTCGCGCCTGAGATGGTCATCGTCTATGGCGATACACGTAAAAAATTCCTAGAGTGTTATACGATTGAAGCGATCGAAGAAGTGGATCGCAAGATTGATGCTTTGCCACGTGGCTCGATGGGGCGCAAAACCTTGGAGCGTTTGTTTCATGGTCAGAGTTTTCCGACATCCATCGATGAAACAGGGCGCTTGGTTCTTCCTCAGCGGCTTCGTGATAAGATCGGTGTCGATAAAGAAGCCTATTTCATAGCTGCGGGTGATACGTTCCAAATCTGGAATCCAGAGACCTTTGATGAGGATCTGGAAAAAACCGAAGCTTGGTTAGAAGAGCAACCAGAAGACTTTGATCCCCTTGTATTTTTGGATGGGGCTGGAGGGCATTGATCGATGGTTGAGGGTTCTCAAACTTCAAATGCACCTCATATTCCTGTTTTATTGCGCCCGATTTTGGATCGGGTGTCTCCTGTGTCTGGTCAGCGTTGGTTGGACGGGACCTTTGGTGCTGGTGGATATACCCGTGCGCTTTTGGATGCAGGCGCAGGTCAAGTTTACGCCGTGGACCGTGATCCCTTGGCCTTTGAAATGGCCGCTCCTTGGGTTGGGGGCTATGGCGATCGCTTGATCCAATGCGAAGGCGTTTTTTCCAAACTCGACAGCTATGCCGATGATTTGGATGGTGTCGTTTTGGATTTGGGCGTGTCCTCGATGCAGCTTGATCTGGCGGATCGAGGGTTTTCCTTTATGCGTGATGGCCCGCTTGATATGCGCATGAGTCAATCTGGCATGTCCGCTGCTGATATCGTGAATACCCAATCCGAAGAAGATATTGCCGCCATTCTGTTCCATTATGGCGAAGAACGTGCAAGCCGTCGAATTGCAAAGGCTATTGTCAAACGTCGCGAAGAGGTGCCGTTTGAAACAACCTTGGATTTGGCGGGATTGATCGAACGCACCTTGCCTCGTACCAAACCTGGACAATCGCATGCGGCCACGCGCAGCTTTCAGGCGTTGCGGATTGCGGTCAATGACGAATATGGCGAATTATTCGCAGGCTTACTGGCGGCGGAGCGCACGCTCAAGCCAGGTGGCTTGTTGGCTGTGGTGACCTTTCATTCTATCGAGGATCGGATGGTCAAGCGGTTCTTCCAAGCTCGCGCCGCCAAAGCCCAAGGCAGCCGTTATGCCCCAGCGGTTCAACAAAACGCCGCACAATTTGAGGTCGTGACCAAAAAGGCAGTAGGGCCAGACGACCAGGAATTGGCCGAAAATCCACGATCGCGCTCTGCAAAATTGCGCATTGCGCGGCGGACAGATGCGCCGACAGGCGGAACAGTAAGTGAAAAAGAATTAGGGATGCCAACCTTACGAGGGCGAAAATAATGCGCAGTTTTCTGATTGTTTCTATGGTGATTGGTGTCGTGAGTGTGGCCTATTGGGCCTATCAGGAAAATATCAAAACCCAAGCCGCCTTGGCCTATACCCAAGAGCTTCAGGACGACATTGGCGAAGCGCGGGCCAAGCTGTCGATTTTACATGCAGAATGGGCCTACTTGAACCGTCCTGAACGGCTTCAGGACTTAGCGGATCTCAGCTATGATCGTCTCGGGTTGTTGCCTTTGGCGGCGACGCATTTTGGAACCGTTGAAGTGGTCGCTTATCCGCCAACGGAAAACATAAACTTGGGCTTAAGCGATGTGATGGTTGTCTCGGAACAAGGAACACGCCCATGAACGAGAGCGTCCTTCGCACCCCCCTTCGCCCCCTAAGCCGCATTCTGCCCGCGCGGGCGCGTGGCGAAAACACGGATCAAATCGAAAAAGACAATATTCGAAAACGACACGAACAAGACCGCGAGCGCGGCCGCGCCCGTGCGCAGGGTCGCATTTTATTGGTTGGTCTAATTTTTGTTTGCCTCTATGGCGTGATCGCCTTCCGAGTGGCCGCCTTGTCATCCTCAGAAGCAAGCGAGCCGCGTGCCTATACAGCAGGGTCGTCAATCGTTGAGCAACGCCGCAATATTGTGGATCGCAATGGTCGGATTTTGGCAACGAATATGGATACTTACAGCCTCTATGTTGAAGTGCCGCATTTAGTTGATCCTCTTGGCACGGCTCAGAAATTGGTAAGTGTGTTCCCAGATTTGAGCCAAGAAAGATTGGTCAAGGATTTCACAGGCAAACGTAAATTCCTTTGGATCAAAAAGAAGCTGAGCCCAGAGCAGAAACAAGCGGTCCATGATATCGGGGATCCCGGCTTGCGGTTTGGACCACGCGAAATGCGGCTTTATCCAAATGGCAAACTCGCCGCTCATGTTCTTGGGGGGGCGAGCTTCGGTAAAGAAGGCGTTGCTGCCGCCGAAGTTATCGGTGTGGCAGGTGTCGAAAAGGCATTTGATGATGCGTTGCGCGATCCAACCCAATCAGGACAGCCGCTTGAGTTGTCGATTGACCTCTCTGTGCAGGCCGCAATGGAACAAGTTCTCTATGGTGGCATGAAGCTCATGAATGCCAAAGGAGCGGCTGGAATTTTGATGGATGTTCACACAGGCGAAGTGATTTCAATTGTGTCCTTGCCTGATTTTGATCCCAACAACCGCCCACCTTTGCCGACATCGGGTCATCCTGATGATAGCCCTCTCTTCAATCGTGCACTGCAAGGGGTCTATGAGCTTGGCTCGACTTTCAAGATTTTCACAGTTGCACAGGCCTTGGATCTAGGTTTGGTAAACCCTGACACAATGATTGACACCAAAGGGCCAATCCGTTGGGGCAAACACAAAATCAATGATTTCCGCAATTATGGAAACGAATTGAGCACGTCAAAAGTGATTATCAAATCCTCAAACATCGGCACCGCGCGGATTGCGCAAATGATCGGACCAGAGCGGCAACGAGACTTCTTGGGCCAACTTGGGATGCTTGAGCCGATTAAATTTGAAATGGTCGAGGCATCAGGTGGCAAACCTCTGTTGCCTCCAAATTGGTCGGAACTGTCCATGATGACAATTTCTTATGGTCATGGTCTTTCTACGACACCGCTTCATCTGGCGGCTGGGTATGCAACCCTTGCCAATGGTGGATTTAAGGTGTCGCCGACATTGCTTAAGACGGCCACGCCCGTGCGTGGCCCGCGCGTTGTCTCGGAAGAGGGCGCACGACAATCCGTTGAAATGCTTCGCCGCGTTGTGACCGAAGGCACGGCCTCCCTTGGTGAAGTCGAAGGCTACGGGGTTGCGGGTAAAACAGGAACCGCGGATAAGCCTGATCCACGAGGGCGCTATTACAAGGACAAAGTGATCGCAACTTTCGCCACTGTCTTCCCCGCCTATGATCCCAAATATGCGTTGGTTGTAACCTTGGATGAGCCCACAGATACCACAGGGACCGAGCCGCGCCGAACGGCGGGCTGGACAGCCGTTCCTGTTGCTGCAGAGACAATTCGCAGAGTCGCCCCCTTGTTGGGATTAAGACCACGTATTGAAAGTCAAGAAACCGCTGCTATAAGCCCATCTCAGTAAGGGGTGCGACCGTATGAACAGACGCTCCCAATGTGATTTGAAACGAGGGGAGTAGGCCGTTTTGTCGCGTACGCTGTCTGAATTAGGGTTAACACCACTCACGCCCAGCCAAACGGTCATTCAGGGCATTGCCTTAGACAGTCGCAAAGTTGCGGATGGCTATCTCTTTGCAGCTCTCCCCGGGAGCACGGTTCACGGAGCCGCCTATGTCGACCAAGTCATCGCCCAAGGGGCCGCCGCGATTTTGACGGATCGCGCAGGCTATGATCTGGCCAAAGAGGCGCTGATGACCTCAGGGGTTGATGTTATATTGGCCGAAGACCCGCGTGCGGCGTTCTCTTCTGTTGCAGCCCTCTGGTATGGGCGGATGCCCAATACAATCGTTGCGGTGACGGGCACGAATGGCAAAACCTCAGTGTCCAATTTTTGCCGCCAAATTTGGTGCGAACTGGATTATGAGGCAATCAATATCGGCACAACTGGGGTTGAAGGCGCGTGGAGCTATCCTTTGGCGCATACCACACCCGATCCTTTGACCTTGCACCATGTTCTGGCGAGCGCCCGAAGCGAGGGGATTACCCACGCCGCCATGGAAGCCTCTAGTCATGGATTAGATCAAAAGCGATTGGATGGGGTTCGTCTCAAGGCGGCTGGGTTTACCAATTTCACTCAGGATCATTTGGATTATCACGAAACATTTGAAGCCTATTTCGAAGCCAAAGCAGGCTTGTTTAACCGCGTTCTTCCCGATGACGGATGGGTCGTTGTGAACGTGGATGATCCTAAAGGCGCGGAGCTTATTCATCGCGCGAAATCACAGGGTCAAAATACGATCAAGGTCGGGCAAAGTGAGGGTGCGGATTTGCGGCTTTTGCGTCAGGCATTTAGCGCGACGGGCCAAACAATACGCTTTGAATGGCTCGGAAAGTCTTACGTCAAAGACTTGAATTTGATCGGTGGGTTTCAGGCCGAAAACATCCTGTTAGCCTGTGGTTTGGTCATCGCCGCAGGTGCATCGCCCGATCATGTCTTTGATACGCTCCCTCATCTAAAAACCGTGCGTGGCCGCATGGAATTGGCCGCTAAACGGCAAAATGGGGCGTCGGTGTTTGTCGATTACGCTCACACGCCAGATGCTATTGAGACCGCCGTAGATGCCTTTCGCCCACATGTCATAGGCAAACTGGTGGCGGTTATTGGCGCTGGTGGGGACCGTGATAAAAGCAAACGACCCCTTATGGCTCAAGCCGCGCTTAAGGTGGCGGATTATGTGATTGTCACAGACGACAATCCACGATCCGAAGACCCGTCCACTATTCGTGCGATGGTCATGGATGGCGCGCCCAAGGATGCCCCGATTTCAGAAGTCGCAGATCGCGCGGAAGCCATCCTTCGCGCCGTTGATATGTTAGAGCCAGGGGATGGGTTGATCATCACGGGCAAAGGTCATGAGACGGGTCAAGTCATTGGTGATGATATCCTCCCCTTTGATGATGTCGAACAAGCAAGCGTCGCAGTCGCGGCCCTAGATGGAATGATGTAATGGCACTTTGGACAGCACAAGACGCGGCGCTCGCAACCCAAGGACGTGCAGTTGGCAATTGGTCCGTTGAGGGCGTGTCAATTGATACGCGGACATTAGAAAAGGGCGATCTCTTTGTGGCGCTCAAGGCAGCCCGCGATGGTCATGAGTTCGTGGCACAGGCCTTGGCTGCTGGGGCTGGGGCAGCCTTGGTATCGCATGTTCCAAACGACGTGCCAGAGGATGCGCCGCTCTTGATCGTGGACGATGTTCTCACGGCATTAGAGGATTTGGGCCGCGCCGCCCGTGCGCGCACATCCGCCAAAGTCTTGGCTGTCACCGGATCAGTGGGAAAAACATCAACCAAGGAAATGCTGCGCGACATGTTGTCGGGACAAGGCAAAACACATGCCTCTGTTGCCAGTTATAACAACCATTGGGGCGTCCCATTGACCCTTGCACGCATGCCCAAGGATACAGAATTTGCAGTCATCGAAATAGGCATGAACCATCCCGGTGAAATCTCTCCCCTCGTGAAAATGGCCCGCCCACATGTGTCTATGGTCACAACTGTTGCAGCCGCACATCTTGAAGCCTTTGGAAGCATCGAAGGCATCGCCTTGGAAAAAGCTGCGATCATTGATGGTTTGATCGACGGTGGTGTTGCGGTTTTCAATGTGGATATTGATACCGCCGAGGTGCTGGAGGCTTATGCCAAGGGGCAAAATGTTCCAATCCACTGGTTTGGACTGGCCTCAGAGGAAACAAAGCTCGTCTCAGTGACAACGCAGGCGACCCAGACACGGGCCCAATGTGAGATTGATCACGTCGAATATGACCTCACAATTCAATCCGCGGGACGCCACTTTGCGATGAACGCTTTGGGGGCTCTGCGCGCCTTGGGCTGTTTAGGGGCGTCGATTCCACAGGCCGCAAAAGACCTAAGCCTCTGGTCCCCTGTAACAGGGCGCGGGGCACGTGAGATCGTGAAGCTTAAATCAGGTCAAGATATTGATTTAATTGATGATAGCTACAATGCCAATCCCGCCTCACTTGGGGCGGCACTCGATGTTTTGGCGGCATCTCATGCGGAAAAACGTGTGGCAATTTTGGGCGATATGAAAGAATTGGGCGCGGGTGAAATTGCCATCCACGCGGATATTGCCAACCTTGCGGCGCTGAAACAGGTCGATCTTGTTCACACTGTTGGTCCTTTGATGAAGGCTCTGCATAACGCGCTTCCTGATGAAAAACGGGGTGCGCATTTCGACACGGCGAGCCGTGCCGCGCACAACGTTCCTGCCACGTTAAGCGGTGGAGAAACTGTGTTGATAAAGGCATCATTATCCATGGGATTGTCTCAAGTGGTTGACGCAATTCGTAAATTGGGTCACTCCCAGAAAAACGAACAGAAAGAGGATTAAATTCATGCTTTATTGGCTCACTAGCCTATCTGATGGTGGCGATTTCTTTAACCTCTTTCGCTATATTACCTTCCGCGCAGGCGGGGCGTTTTTCACCGCTCTGATCTTTGGATTTATCTTTGGACGCCCTTTAATTAACGTGCTGCGCCGCAAACAAGGCAAGGGCCAACCCATTCGCAGCGACGGACCTGAGGGTCACTTTGCTAAGGCGGGGACGCCGACGATGGGGGGGTTGTTGATTTTGTCGGCTCTGATTACGGCGACTGTGTTGTGGGCTCGGTTGGACAATGTGTTTGTCTGGGTCGTGCTGTTTGTGACGGTGTCTTATGGACTAATCGGGTTTGCCGATGACTATGCCAAAGTATCCAAACAAACCACAGCAGGGGTGTCGAGCAAAATGCGCCTCATCTTGGGTTTTGTGATTGCAGGCATCGCGGCCTATGTCTCTGCGCGCTATCACCCTGCGGATCTTCAGAACCAATTGGCGCTTCCTGTGTTCAAAGATACGCTGCTCAACTTGGGCTATTTCTTTATCCCCTTTTCCATGATTGTGATCGTTGGATCGGCGAATGCGGTCAACCTCACTGACGGGCTGGACGGGCTTGCGATCATGCCTGTGATGATTGCCTCAGGCGCGCTAGGCGTACTGGCCTATTCCGTGGGACGTGTTGATTTTACTGAATATTTAGACGTTCACTATGTTCCAGGTACGGGTGAACTCTTGATCTTTTGCTCCGCTCTCTTTGGCGGCGGATTGGGGTTCTTGTGGTATAATGCCCCGCCTGCGGCTGTGTTCATGGGGGACACTGGATCGCTCTCGCTCGGGGGCGCTTTGGGGGCCATTGCGGTCATGACAAAACACGAAATCGTTTGGGCGATTATTGGGGGTTTGTTCGTGGTCGAAGCCATGTCTGTGATCATCCAAGTGCTCTATTTCAAGCGCACAGGAAAACGTGTTTTCCTCATGGCGCCGATCCATCACCATTTTGAGAAAAAGGGTTGGGCCGAGCCGCAAATCGTGATCCGTTTTTGGATCATCGCGCTGATCCTTGCGATGATTGGACTGGCGACGCTCAAGGTCAGATAGGGCCAAAACGGGCGTCTGTTTTGCGTCGGTAATACGTCGGTATTTTATCGGTGCCGTCCTCGGGTGAGGGTGGCGTTATTATTTGGGGTAGTGTTGGGGCTTTGCCCCCTTGGCCCAAGGCCAATTCCCCCAGAGTATTTTTGACAAAGTTGAAGGTATAGGTTGAGTGCGGCTTGGCTTTTGCTTGACTTTAGTAATGATGCGTGCATCCTAGATCTAATTTATTGGGGCGATTTTCGAAAATTGTTTGGCGTAAAACATTTCTCTATTTCGACGGCAAAGCTAGCTTTTTTGGTTGGCGCGACCACCGCTTTTTCTTGGTTATTTACTCAACAATTCCCGATTTACCGCGAATTTTTCTTAATGATATTTTTGATGAGTTTCTCTAACCACTTTAGCGCTCGTGGCTCCCTGAGTGCTACATTTGGTATATTGTTAGCAGTTGTTTATTTGGCATTGTATGCGGCAACCTATGTAGAACAATCGCAACCTGTTTTTAACAAATTTGGTTTGGAGCTTACTTTTTTAGGCTTGGCCTACATAATTATATCAGGATTTTTTGATGCTTGGAAAGCGCACATTGTAGAAGAAAAGCCGGCACTTAACTCTCTCAATTATGAAAGGAAATGGCATCAAGATGTTGAATAATTTTCTTTCTGAACTGGCGGGACTTGCCGAGTTAAATCCTATATCGTTGGTAATTGTTATGGCTGCATTTACTCTTACGTTACTTGGTATATTTTCAAATATTCCGCCTCTCGTAAGAATTTTTCGCCGAAAAACAACAAGTCAAATATTAATGACTGACCCTTATCAGTTAGATACCAATGGTATTGAAAATCGTAATAATACACTGGTTGAGATTACTAGATTTGCCAAAGAGTTAGAACAGCAGGGCCACTATGAAATGGCTAACCGTTTGTACACTATCGCTTTGAACTCTACTCACGAAGGACAGGTTAGGAATATTAGAGCTGGCTTGTTGTCGGATATTGGGATTTTAGAAACCCAAATGGGTGAATATGACGAAGCAGAAAAACTATTGCAGGAAAGTTTAGCTCTAACAGATGTCATCGCAGATCGACGGCCGACCTTGAACAATTTGGCTCTCATTTACTCTTCGCAGGGAAAATACAATCAAGCACTTTCAGTTCTACAAACTATCCAAACAGATTTAATAGAAGAGGGCGAGCAAGATAGTCCACATTTCGCTACTGTACTTTCAAATTTGGCTGGTATTCTTACAGATATGGGTAGACATGAGGAGGCGGAGCCGCTTTACCATCAAGCGATCGAGACAGAGCGCAAAACGATCGGCGAGGATAACCCAAGTTTTGCCACGAGCCTCAACAATCTTGCGGGATTGTATGAGGCCATGGGTCGGTATGCGGAGGCAGAGCCGCTTTACCATCAAGCAATAGAGATTGGTCGCAGGACGATTGGGGAGGTTCATCCAGATTTTGCCAAGCACCTCAACAACCTTGCGGGATTGTATCGTGCCATGGGTCGATATGATGCGGCAGAGCCGCTTTATAACCAAGCGATCCAGATTACCCGCAAGACGATTGGCGAGGATCATCCGAATTTTGCCAAAGGCCTCAGTAACCTTGCGGGATTGTATCAGGACATGGGTCGGTATGCGGAGGCAGAGCCGCTTTTCCATCAAGCTATCGAGATTACTCGCAAGATGACTGGTGAGGATCATCCAGACTTTTCCAAGTGCCTTAACAACCTCGGGGTTTTGTATTGTTATCAAGAGCGGTTTTTTGAGGCGGCTCCTCTGCTTCGTCGGGCCTTGGTGATCCGAGAGGCCAAGTTGCCAAAGGGGCATCCTGATACGGAAAGAACGCGACAATCGCTTGAAAACCTCTACGCCGAACACCCCGAGCTGCGCGACTAATATGGACCGGTTTGTTGTTGTAGATGTGGAGACCGCCAATCGGTCGCGGGCGTCGATTTGTCAGATTGGGCTTGTCGTGGTTGAGGGGGGCGTCATTGTGGATGAGGTTCAGACCTTGATAGATCCGGATCAGGCATTTGATCCGATGAACATCGCTATTCACGGCATCACGCCTGAGGATGTGCGCGCCGCGCCAACCTTTCCACGCGGGTTTGAGGGGATCGAGAGCCATTTTTACGGTCACCCTGTTTTGGGGCATTCCAATTTCGACAAAAGCGCCTTTCGTGCGGAATTTGCGCGCTGGGGCTTTCCGGTGGGCGATATTCATTGGGGGGATACGATCCCGATTATCCGCAAAGGCTTTCCCAAGCTTGAAGGGGGCTATTCGTTGAAAAACCTCACGGCGCATTTTGGGATCCGCTTTCGCCATCATGACGCCTTAGAAGATGCGCGCGCGGCGGCGCAGATCACGATACGGGCGCTTGAACATATCGAGGGCACGCCGTGGGAGGTTATGAAGTTTCGCGTATGATTTTGCTTGAGTGCCCGTGGTCTCCGTTCTAGGACAGGGGACAGGTTAGAGGAGGGGCATCACATGATCACAGCGCAACAGGTTTCAGGACAGAGGATCGCCGTGCTTGGGCTTGGGCGATCTGGGATAAGTGCGGCGCGCTCTTTGCGGGCCGGTGGCGCCGAGGTGTTGGTCTGGGATGACATGGAAGGCGCGCGCGATGCGGCCCGTGCTGAGGGGTTTGAGCCCGTGGATTTGGCCCGTGTCGATTGGTCCGGTGTGGATAGTTTGATCCTATCGCCGGGGATTGCGCATCTCTATCCTGCGCCGCATGCGATTGTGGCGGCGGCTTTGGCGGCTGGGGTGCCTGTGGATAACGACATTGGCGTGTTTTTCCGATCCGTGGCCACGCAGGAGTGGGATAATTACGATGTCAGTCCCAAGGTTATCGCGGTCACAGGGTCGAACGGGAAATCGACGACGTCGGCCTTGATCCATCATATTTTGGAGGAATGCGGCAAGGGGTCTCAGTTGGCCGGCAACATTGGGCGCGGCATATTGGATATTGACCCCCCCGAAGATGGGGGCGTGGTTGTCGTTGAATTGTCGTCCTATCAAACGGATTTGGCGCGGGCTTTGACGCCTGATGTGGCTGTGTTCACCAATTTGTCCGAGGATCATTTGGATCGCCACAGTGGGATGGGCGGCTATTTCGCAGCCAAGCGGCGGTTGTTTGCAGAAGGGGGGCCAGATCGCGCGATTGTTGGCGTGGATGAAGCTGAAGGCGCGTTTATGGCGGGTCAATTGGCGCAATCCCCCCAAGATGATCGAGTGATCCGTATTTCTGTTACCCAAAAGTTGGATCATTTCGGATGGTCGGTGTTTGTGCGCAAAGGGTTCTTGGCCGAGTATCGCAAGGGTCGCCAAGTGGCCTCGATTGATCTGCGTGCCATGACGGGGTTGCCAGGTGTGCATAACCATCAAAACGCCTGCGCGGCCTATGCGGCCTGTCGCACTGTGGGCATTGCCCCGCGGATGATCGAACAAGCGATGGAGACCTATGCGGGCCTCCCGCATCGCTCGCAAACCATTGCAGAGGCGGGCGGCGTGCGGTTTGTGAATGACAGCAAAGCGACGAATGTGGAGAGCGCGAAAATGGCTCTGCGGGCATTCAAGAACATTCGCTGGATTTGCGGTGGGCTGGAAAAAGAGGGCGGATTGGATGCGCTTTCGGGAGAGGTCGATCAGGTGAAAAAGGCCTATGTCATTGGGCGCGAAGCCTCGGGATTTGCTATGCAGCTGGGCTGTGATGCGGCCATCTGCACAACCATGCAAGCGGCGGTGCAGCAGGCATGGGCTGAGGCCGAAGAGGGCGATGTGATCCTGCTGGCTCCTGCGGCGGCGAGTTTTGATCAATACGACAATTTCGAACAACGCGGTGATGATTTCATTGCGCAGGTGCGGGCGGTATTGGAAAATTCAGACGCGCAAGCAGGGGATCTCACGTTCCCTTGAGCAGCTTGGAATTTGAGTATTTGGGGCAAAAGTGAAGGGGAGGCTTACGCCCCAATGGCCTGACCCGCGGCCCAGCCTGAGGACCAGGCCCATTGGAAGTTATAGCCTCCGAGCCAGCCTGTGACATCGACGGCTTCGCCAATGAAATAGAGGCCTCTGGTGGTTTTGCTTTCCATGGTTTTTGACGAGAGCGCGTCTGTGTCGATGCCGCCCAAGGTGACTTCGGCGGTACGATAGCCTTCGCTTCCGTTGGGGCGCAGGGACCAGTGTTTGAGCTCGGCCTCCAGCGTATCAAGGCGTTTGTCGGACCAATCGGCCAAGTTGCCAGAAAGGTCAAAGATATCGGCCAAATACTCAACCAACCGCGCGGGTAAATGTGTGGCCAATTCCGTAGTGAAATTGCGCCGCCCGTAGGCTTGGCGTTGCTCTTTTAGGTGGGCAAAGGCGGCTGAGTTTGGGAGGAGATCGACATGGATGTCTTGGCCCTCTTGCCAATAGCTTGAGGCTTGTAAAATTGCGGGACCAGAGAGGCCGCGATGGGTGAAGAGCAGGGCTTCATCAAAGGCGGGGCCATTGGCCGTGATGCGGCTGGGTGTGGCGATACCTGCCAAAGGTTTAAAGCGATCTTCGCCAAAGGTGAGCGGGACAAGGCCGGGCCGCGTGTCGGTGACGGGGATGTTGAATTGGCGTGCGATATCATAGACCAATCCTGTGGCCCCCATTTTGGGAATGGATTTGCCCCCAGTCGCCACGACCAAGTTTTCGCACGAGAGGGCCACGGGCTCGCCATCTTTGAGCAAGGTGAGATCAAAGCCGCTGTCGGTTTTCGTGATGCTCTCAACAGATGTCTTGAGCCACAGATGCGCGCCCGCGGCGTCCATTTCTGCGCGCAACATCGCGATGATCTCTTTGGCAGAGGTATCGCAGAAGAGTTGCCCTAGGGTTTTCTCATGGTACGCAATTCCATGGCGATTGACCGAGTCGAGGAAATCCCATTGGGTGTATCGTTTCAACGCGGATTTCGCGAAATGGGGATTGTTTGAGATGAAATTCTCGGCACTCGCGTAGAGATTGGTGAAATTACAGCGCCCCCCGCCCGAGATACGGATCTTTTCCCCCGCCGCTTTGGCATGATCAATGACCAAGGCCCCTTGGGTTTGAGTTGCGCACATCATACCAGCTGCGCCGGCGCCAAGAATGATCGTTTTATATACCATGTTGCAGGGGTGACTCTTTTGGTTAGGAAATTCAAGCGGAAAGACTTTTTTATGGCAATGTCAGATTTTTTTGGTTACTCTATTAGGAAATGACCCCGAAAACGGGGCAAATGTCAGAGGCAGAGTAGGCAGTACCCATGACTGAGATGGTCTATGGTTCTATATCCGTTGAACGCGGAGAACCGATTTTACCCAAATGGTGGCGCACAATCGACAAATGGACGATGTTTTCGATCCTATTGTTGTTTAGTATTGGTTTGCTCTTGGGTTTTGCGGCCTCGCCTCCTCTGGCGGAAAAGAACGGATTGGCACCGTTTCACTATGTGGAGCGCCAAATCCTCTTTGGTGGCTTGGCCATTGTGACCATGATCATCACCTCGATGATGTCGCCCAAATTGGTGCGTCGTTTGGCGGTGTTAGGTTTTGCAGTCAGCTTTATCGGATTGATTTTACTGCCCTATTTTGGAACGGATTTTGGCAAAGGGGCTGTGCGCTGGTATCGCCTTGGTTTTGCCTCTTTGCAGCCGTCTGAATTTTTGAAACCAGGGTTTATTGTTGTGACCGCTTGGTTGATGGCCGCGTCTGAGGAAATCAATGGCCCCCCTGGTCGGGTCTGGTCCTTTTTGTTGGCGGTGACTGTTGCTATTTTCCTCGCCCTGCAGCCTGATTTTGGTCAGGCCTGTCTGATTATTTTTGGCTGGGGCGTGGTCTATTTCGTGGCCGGCGCTCCGCTGACGTTACTGATCGGATTGGCAACTTTGGTCGTTGGGGGCGGCATGTTGGCCTATAACACCTCTGAACACTTTGCGCGCCGCATTGATGGGTTTCTCAATCCTGAGATCGACCCGAGAACGCAGCTTGGCTATGCGACGAATGCCATCCAAGAAGGCGGGTTTTTCGGTGTTGGTGTCGGAGAGGGCCAAGTGAAATGGTCGCTGCCAGATGCGCATACAGATTTCATTATTGCTGTTGCTGCTGAGGAATATGGATTTGTGCTTGTTGCCTTAATTATCGCAATTTACGCGGGAATTGTCCTATCGTCATTTATGCGCTTGATGCGCGAACGGGATCCCTTTATCCGCTTGGCCGGAACCGGTCTGGTGGCGATGTTCGGCATTCAAGCAGTCATTAATATGGGTGTTGCTGTTCGGATGTTACCAGCCAAGGGAATGACCTTGCCCTTTGTAAGTTATGGCGGGTCGTCCTTGATTGCAGGGGGTATAGCAATAGGGATGCTGCTCGCCTTTACACGTGCACGCCCTCAAAAGGACGTGAGCGATATTCTGACAGGGGGATATTGATGTCATCTGGACCGTTATTGGTATTGGCCGCCGGAGGGACGGGCGGGCATATGTTTCCAGCCCAAGCTTTGGCAGAAGAGATGTTGGGCCGTGGATGGCGGGTCAAACTGACAACGGACCCTCGCGGCGCACGCTATGTTGGCGGATTTCCAGAGGCCGTTCAAATTGATATCTTGAATTCAAGCACCTTTGCGCGCGGTGGTTTGGTTGCGAAGCTGACAACACCGTTCAAAATCGCAAGCGGCACCTTGAGCGCGACTTTCAAAATGCGACGCGATCGCCCTTCTGCGGTGGTTGGCTTTGGTGGCTATCCGTCTATTCCCGCGCTTGCGGCGGCGACTGTTATGCGTTTGCCGCGTATGATCCATGAACAAAACGGCGTTTTGGGGCGGGTTAATCAGCTGTTTGCGAAACGCGTGGATCGGATTGCCTGTGGCACATGGCCCACTGAAATGTCTGATGACTTGCCTGCGGAGCACGTCGGCAACCCTGTGCGAAGCGCCATCGCGCATCGTGCTGGGGCGGGCTACATCGTGCCCGGTGACTATCCAATGCTGATCTTGGTTATGGGTGGATCGCAAGGGGCACGTATCTTATCCGACGTTGTGCCCGAGGCGATTGCCAACCTTCCCGAAGATATCAAAGCGCATCTGCGCGTCGCCCATCAAGCGCGCGACGAAGATAACGCGCGCGTGACCCAAGCCTATAGCAATGCTGGCATTTCCGCCGAGGTCAAACCGTTCTTTAGCAATGTCCCTGACCTCATGAGCGAAGCGCAATTGGTGATCACCCGTTCAGGGGCCTCGACCATTGCCGACCTTTCTGTCATTGGGCGGCCCTCTATTCTTGTGCCTCTAGCGGCTGCAATCCGCGACGAGCAAACCGCAAACGCGCGTGGCTTGGTTGAGGCGGGCGCGGCGATTTTAATGCCTGAATCTCAGTTCACGCCAGACACCCTGAGCGATCAAATCGTGACGGTCCTAGAAAATCCCGAAGCGGCCAATAAAATGGCCCAAGCCGCCCTAACATGTGGTCTCCCACAGGCGGCGCACACCTTGGCCGATATGGTCGTCACACTTAGCACACAAAAGTCCCCATCATGAACGCAGCTGTTACCAAACTTCCCACCGACGTCGGTCCGATCCACTTTGTAGGCATTGGCGGCATTGGCATGTCGGGGATTGCCGAAGTCCTCTTGAACCTCGGCTATCAGGTCCAAGGCTCCGACCTCAAAGCGTCCAAAATCACCGACCGCTTGGCGAAACTCGGCGCGACGATCTTTGAAGGACAACGGGCCGAAAATATCGAAGGGGCCGCAGTCATCGTGATCTCATCGGCGATCAAATCGGGGAATGCGGAACTGGACGCGGCCCGCCTAAGCGGCATGCCCGTTGTACGTCGCGCGGAAATGTTGGCCGAGCTGATGCGCCTTAAATCCAATGTGGCTGTGGCGGGAACCCATGGCAAAACGACGACAACGACGATGGTTGCCACGCTCTTGGATGCAGGCAACATTGATCCAACGGTGATCAACGGCGGGATCATCCATGCCTATGGATCAAACGCGCGGATGGGCCAAGGCGAATGGATGGTCGTCGAAGCGGATGAAAGCGACGGCACCTTTAACCGCCTGCCTGCGACCATCGCGATTGTGACCAATATCGATCCAGAGCATATGGAGCATTGGGGCGATTTCGACACCCTGCGCCAAGGCTTCTTGGATTTCGTCTCGAACATCCCGTTCTACGGTCTGGCGGTTTGCTGCACCGATCACCCTGAGGTCCAAGCCTTGGTTGGTAAAATCACCGACCGCCGCGTGGTGACCTATGGCTTTAACGCCCAAGCGGACGTACGCGCCATTAACCTCACCTACAAAAGCGGGATCGCGCATTTCGACATCGCGCTGCAATCTGAGGATCGCGTGATCGAAGGCTGCACCTTGCCGATGCCCGGGGATCATAACGTGTCAAACGCCTTGTCCGCTGTGGCTGTGGCGCGTCACCTTGGGATGAAGCTGGATGAAATCCGCACCGCTCTTCATGAATTCAAAGGCGTCAATCGCCGCTTTACCAAAGTGGGCGAAGTGGGCGGGGTCACGATCATTGACGACTACGGCCACCACCCCGTGGAAATCGCCGCCGTTCTCAAGGCCGCGCGCCAATCAACAGAAGGACGCGTGATTGCCGTGCACCAACCGCACCGCTATTCCCGTTTGCACTCGTTGTTTGATGATTTCTGCGCTTGTTTCAATGACGCCGATGTGGTCGCCATTGCCGAAGTCTTTGCCGCAGGAGAAGACCCAATTGACGGCGCAGGCCGCGATGATCTGGTCGCAGGCCTCATCCGCCACGGCCACCGCCATGCACGCGCGATTGTGTCAGAGGATGATCTGGAACGTTTGGTGCGTGAACAGGCGAAACCGGGTGATATGGTCGTCTGCCTCGGGGCAGGGACAATTAGCACATGGGCCAATGGCCTGCCCGAGCGTCTAAAGGGCTAATTCCCCCTTTTCAGGTTGCACAGCTTGTGACACACTCACCTCATGGTGATTGCGGTTGAAGATATTGTTGATAAGGATAGCCTAAAGGCGTGGTTGGATGATCGGCCCAAGGATCTGCGGCGACACTGTGCGGTATTCATTGCATCCCGCGCTGCATCGCGTGTCGCGCCGATCCCATGGCATTGGTTTCAGTTCGATCCAAATGCAACAAAACGTGATTTGACAAGCGTTCCATTTTGTCGTTCCCACGTAATATCAGTAGTCGGTGGCCTTGCGCCAAATGCTGATATTAAATCCGCCGCCAGTGCCGCCTATGTCGGCGCCAGTGCCGCCAGTGCTGCCGGTGCCGCCTATGTCTCCGCCAGTGCTGTCGTCGGCTTTGTCGCCGCCGATGCCGCCGCCCGTGCCTCCGCCGATGCCGCCTATGCCGCCGTCCGTGCCGCCGCCTATGTCTCAGCCAGTGCCGCCACCCGTGCCGCCGCCTATGTCGCCGCCGATGCCGCCATTCAGGCCGATTGTCATCTTTGGCTTGACTTGGAAAGGGCAGGGGATATTGACATCGCGCGCCTACAATCCGCGCCGCTGTGGCCCGATAAAAATCGGCTTGCGACACAGTGGACCGACCTAAAGGCCAAGCTGATTGCAGATGCCACATCCAATGATCCCCGCAGTGCGGATTGGTCATTCTGGATAGATTGGTACGAGGGTTTGTTAGAGGGCCGCGCACAAAACATCGACATGCTGCTTGAAATCGTCACCACAGATAAAATCGATTGGGAGGCTCCCCCGCGTGAGGTGAATGAGGTTATTGCGGGGATTGTTGAGCGATATGCCCTTGATGCGTCTTATAATGCGGAACATTTTACCTTCGATGAGCAAAAACAGAGAATAGTTGCAATATCTGACCATACGATTTCTGATCGTGATCTGAGTGATGCATATGATCGCATCAGGGACGCTATTGATGATATTAGAAATTGTCCGCCAGACGGGAATATGCATATTGCCGAGGATTTACGCAGAGAATTGAATAAGATCGAACGCGTATTTGATAAATATTCGACCAAGCCAATTCGCATTGTTGAAGTCTGTTGGGACACAATTCGACGTATTGAAACAAAGCAAGACGAAGATAAAATTCCGAATGATCATATAGAGCTGACGGATTTTAAAACACAATTGGATCGCTCAGCATCAGACATAATCGCCATTGATGAGGCGACTGCTAAAGCCCTAATGCGGCGCGGTAGTGTTCGCTATGATAGGCTTGAGCGCAAGGATCGAGACCGCTTAGTAAAATATACAGAGCAAATCGATGAATTATTAGAAGACGAATTACGCGAAGAATTCCAAGAAGACCGCGAAGCGTTAAGAGGCGAGGACGTTAGAGGCAAAGACGGGATACTCTATAGGGTTTACAGTCGCGCGTTAAGGATTGCGCGTCTCATTCGTGATAATCCAGGAACGACTATACAGATATCTGCTGCGAGTGGAGCATTGATCGAGTACTCTGGAGCAATAATTGGATTTATTGTTAGGCTCTTTAACTGATAAAACGGGGTCGTCAGTATAGTCAGTCACCCTAAAAAACGCCTTGCGTCCCTATGTGAGGTGTTGCACATCTCTTAAAACCAAATCGGAGCAGGGTTATGTCGCAGGTGCCAGTTTCTAATTTGCCAACACCAAGAGGCAAGTTGACCCAAGATCGTGTCTTGGCGGATTTGACGTGGTTGCGGGTTGGGGGGGCTGCGGATTATCTGTTTCAACCTGCGGACCGCGACGACCTCTGTGACTTCTTGCGTGATTTGCCCTCTGACATCCCCGTGTTCCCCATGGGTGTTGGCAGCAATCTGATTGTGCGCGACGGGGGGTTGCGCGCGGTTGTGATCCGTATGGGGCGCACCTTTAATAATATCGAGATTGACGGCACGCGGGTGCGGGCAGGGGTGGCCGCGCTTGATGCGCATGTGGCGCGCAAATCGGCGGATGCAGGGGTGGACCTGACATTCCTGCGCACGATCCCCGGTGCCATTGGTGGCGCGGTGCGGATGAATGCGGGGTGCTATGGGTCATATGTCGCGGATCATTTCGTTGAAGCGACCTGTGTGACCCGCGCGGGCGAGGTGGTGACGCTCACCGCCGATGATCTCAATTTCCAATACCGTCAAAGTGATTTGCCCGAAGGCTGGGTCTTGATCGAGGCAGTGTTTGAAGGTGCCTTGGCCGATCCCGCCGCGCTTCATGCGCGCATGGAGGCCCAGCTCAAGAAACGCGATGAAACACAGCCCACCAAGGATCGCACCGCTGGGAGCACGTTCCGCAATCCCGCAGGCTTTTCCAGCACAGGCAAGGCCGATGATGTGCATGATCTCAAGGCGTGGAAGGTCATTGATGACGCTGGCATGCGGGGTGCAACACTGGGTGGTGCCCAAATGAGCGAGATGCATTCCAACTTTTTGGTGAATAAAGGTGGCGCAACTGCCGCAGATCTTGAAGGTTTAGGTGAATTAGTACGAAAAAAGGTTTTCCAAACCTCGGGAATAGAGTTACAGTGGGAAATTATGCGGGTCGGTGATCCGCTTTAGGGCAGACGTCTGATTAACAGGCGCAGATAAAAAGGCCAAAATGGCCATATAAAATTGAGGCGAATTCGGAATGTCGAGCAGGACAGTCCAAAAAGTCGTAGTATTAATGGGTGGACCTTCTGCGGAACGCGAAGTGTCGCTTGTTTCTGGGCGTGAATGCGCCGCGGCTTTGAGAGGCGAAGGGTATACAGTCACAGAGATTGACGCAGGCACGGATGTCGTTGCCCGTTTGCAAGAGGCCGCGCCCGACGTGGTCTTTAACGCGTTGCATGGGCGCTGGGGCGAAGATGGCTGTATTCAAGGCGTGCTTGAATGGCTGGGCGTGCCCTATACGCATTCTGGTGTTTTGGCCTCGTCTTTGGCGATGGACAAGCAAAAGAGCAAAGAGATTTACCGCCATCATGGTTTGCCCATTGTTGAGAGTGTGATCGTTCCCAAAGAGGATGTGATGGCGCGACATGTTTTGACGCCGCCCTATGTGGTTAAGCCCAACAATGAAGGCTCCAGCGTTGGGGTCTATTTGGTGCATGATCAGGCGAACACGCCCCCACAGCTCTCTGATGATATGCCTGATGAGGTCATGGTAGAGGCCTATATCCCCGGGCGAGAATTTACAGTGACGGTATTGGGGGATCGCGCCTTAACGGTGACGGAAATTATCACCGAAGGCTGGTATGATTACGATGCCAAATACAAAGAAGGCGGATCGCGCCATGTTGTGCCTGCGGATATTCCTGCCGATATTTTTGAGGCGTGCATGAACCATGCAGTAGAGGCGCATAATGCGCTGGGGTGTCGTGGGATGAGCCGTACGGATTATCGCTGGGACGCAGCGAGCGGCTTGGACGGATTGTTCCTTTTGGAAACCAATACGCAACCGGGCATGACGCCTACGTCGCTCAGCCCAGAGCAAGCGGATGCCATGGGCATTCCGTTTGGGGCCTTGTGCCGTTGGTTGGTGGAGGATGCCTCATGCAACCGCTAAGAACGCGCCGCCCCCGCAACCCTATCAATGATCCTGCGCCCTCGGTCTTGTCCTATCGCCTGTTGCGCTTGATGCTGACGCCTGTGTTGCGTCGCCTTGTGGTTTATGGAATTCCTGCGTTTGTTGTCACGCTCGGCGTGGGGCTCTATTTTGCCAAGCAAGAAAACCGTGACTATCTCTATGCTTATTACCAAGACGTCTATCGATCAGTGATTGAGCGTCCTGAATTTATGGTCAAATTGATGTCCATCACAGGCGCAAGCGATGATGTGGATCAAGATATCCGCGAAGTGGTGCCCCTCGATTTCCCGATCAGCTCATTTGATCTTGATCTCAAGCAAATGCAACAAAGCATTGCCGCGCTTGATCCTATCCGAGATGCAAAATTGTTTGTACGCTCGAATGTCTTGGAGATCGAAGTCACAGAACGTGAGCCTGCGCTCTTGTGGCGGCATTCTGAGGGGATAGAAGTTTTGGACATCGAAGGAAACTATGTCCGCTCTGCCTCCACGCGCCTAGATTATCCAACGCTGCCCCTCATTGCGGGGCGAAAAGCGGATGAAAATGTCATGCAAGCCCGTCAGCTGTTGGCCGCAGCACGCCCGTTGCAAGATCGTTTGCGGGGGCTTGTCTATGTCGGGGAGAGGCGCTGGGATGTGGTGCTTGATCGGGATCAAGTTTTGATGCTGCCCTCTGACAACCCTATTCGCGCCCTAGAGCGCATTATCGCCTTGGATCACGCGCAAGAGCTTTTGCAGCGCGATATCGCGGCGGTCGATTTTCGGATCGCTGAGCGACCCACTTTGCGCGTGGTGACACGCGATACAGATTTAATTTCAATAAATTCAACGCAATCGGGAGACCCATAAGTGATCGAGCTCTATGAATCACAGCGCGCCATGCGTGCGATGCGCAAAGCCGCGATGCAACGTGGCGTCCTGGCAGTCTTGGATGTTGGGACAACAAAAATTTCCTGTTTGATCTTGCGATTTGATGGGGCAAGTCAGACCTCGCTTGGGGACGGCGTCGGATCCTTGGCAGGACAGTCGGGATTTCGTGTTCTGGGTGAAGCGACCACAATGTCGCGTGGCGTTGAATTTGGCGAAATTTCCGCGATGTCAGAAACTGAGCGCGCCATTCGAACCGCCTTGCAATCGGCGCAGAAAATGGCCTCTGTTCGGGTGGATCACGTCATTGCGTGTTTCTCTGGAGGTCAGCCGCGATCCTATGGATTGGCAGGCAAAGTTGACGTCGAAAGCCAAGTCGTTGGCGAACAAGATGTGGCGCGCGTGCTTTCGGCATGTGATGTTCCGGATTACGGCGAAGGGCGCGATGTGTTGCATGCGCAGCCTGTGAACTTTGCTCTCGATCATCGTTCTGGCTTGGGCGATCCTCGCGGGCAAATCGGTCAAGAGCTCTATACCGACATGCATATGCTCACCGTGGATGAACGCGCTATTCGTGACTTGGCGCATTGTATCAAACGCTGTGATTTGGAGTTGGCGGGTGTTGCTTCTTCGGCTTATGTGTCTGGCATGTCCTCTTTGGTCGAAGATGAACAAGAATTGGGCGCGGCCTGTATTGATTTAGGGGGCGGTACAACCAGCCTGTCGATTTTCATGAAACGTCACATGATTTTTGCCGATACCATTCGGATGGGTGGGGATCATGTCACGCGCGATATTTCGATGGGGCTTAAGGTGCCGTTTGCAACTGCTGAGCGGATCAAGACCCGGCATGGCGGTGTGATGGCCACAGGGCGCGATGATATGGATCGCATCGATGTGGATGGCAATTCAGGTGATTGGGAACATGATCGCCGCTCGGTCAGTCGGGCTGAGTTGATTGGTATTATGCGTCCGCGTCTCGAAGAAATCTTGGAAGATGTGCGTGCGCGATTGGATGCCGCTGGATTTGATCATTTACCCAGTCAGCAGATCGTTTTGACAGGGGGCGGATCACAGGTTCCGGGTCTTGATGGTTTGGCGAGCCGTATTTTGGGGCAACAGGTGCGCCTTGGTCGTCCCTTGCGCGTTCATCGTCTGCCACAGTCCTTTTCTGGACCAAGCCATTCAAGTTTGGTCGGGCTCAGCCTCTTTGCTGCGCACCCTCAGGATGAATGGTGGGACTTTGAATTACCTAACAACCGTTTGCCAACGCGGTCGTTGAAGCGGGCGGTTCGCTGGTTTAAGGAAAACTGGTAACCACTAGAATTAGCATAATCCTGCAAATAGCGTGTAAAAACGCGGAAATTCGCCTATATATGGTGTGATTTCCGCGTTTTTTGCGTGACGTCGCCTGATTTTCATGTAAGATATCCACAGAATAGGCGGAAAAACGGCTCTGAATGGAGCGAATTTTAAAATCAGGCGGACCAACACATGGCATTAAATCTTTCGGTACCCGAATATGATGAATTGAAACCACGCATCACAGTTTTTGGTGTGGGTGGAGCAGGCGGCAATGCCGTCAACAACATGATTGAAAAGCAGCTTGACGGTGTTGAATTCGTCGTTGCGAATACAGATGCGCAAGCGCTTCAGCAGAGCCACTCTGCAGCGCGCATTCAGTTGGGTGTCAAAGTCACCGAAGGGTTGGGTGCTGGTGCACGCGCTACGGTTGGGGCCGCGGCTGCTGAGGAAAGCATTGAGCAAATCGTGGATCAGCTCGCCGGCGCTCACATGTGCTTTATCACGGCTGGTATGGGCGGTGGCACAGGCACAGGCGCCGCGCCAATCATCGCACAGGCCGCACGTGAATTAGGTGTTCTAACAGTTGGTGTCGTAACCAAGCCGTTCCAATTCGAAGGCGCGAAACGTATGCGTCAGGCCGAAGAGGGCGTTGAGGCGTTGCAAAAGATGGTCGATACATTGATCATCATTCCAAACCAAAACTTGTTCCGTCTGGCGAATGAAAAAACTACATTTACTGAAGCCTTCTCATTGGCCGATGATGTTTTGTATCAAGGTGTTAAAGGTGTCACTGACCTCATGGTCCGTCCTGGCTTGATCAACCTCGACTTTGCTGATGTGCGCGCCGTCATGGACGAAATGGGCAAAGCGATGATGGGCACAGGCGAAGCAGACGGCGAAGATCGCGCAATCAAAGCGGCGGAAAAAGCCATTGCCAACCCATTGCTTGATGAAATTTCATTGCGTGGTGCAAATGGAGTCTTGATCAATATCACAGGCGGTTACGATTTGACCTTGTTCGAATTGGACGAAGCGGCAAACCGCATCCGCGAAGAAGTTGATCCAGATGCAAACATCATCGTTGGCTCTACTTTGGACACGGAGATGAACGGCATGATGCGCGTGTCTGTTGTCGCAACTGGGATTGATGCAAGCGATAACTCCTCTTACGCACCAACACCACGTCGCGAAACCGTTGCAGTCGCGCCAGTTGTGGAAGAGGTTGAAGAGGTTGCCGAACAAGAACCAAGCTTGTTTGATGCCCCCGAAGAAGAAGCCGCAGTTATGGCACCCGCCAGCGCGTTTGAACCGCGTCAAGAGGATGACATTCCTGCACCTGCGTATCAAGCGGCCCCAGCAGAGCCAGAAGTCGACAGCTATGTTGCGCCTCGTGCTCCTGAGCAAGGACCATCTGACGAAGCACTTGCACGTCTTCGTGCAGCGGTTCAGCGCTCACCCCAAGAGCAAAACGAAGTGGAGGTCGAAGAAGAGCCCTCCGATAGCGAACGCCCGCGTTTTGGAATTGGGTCTTTGATCAATCGCATGTCTGGCGCTGAAGATCGTGGGACGGCAGCACGCCGCCAACAGCCACAAGTCCAGTCGCAACAAACACGTGAACCAGAAGTCGAAATGGAGCGTGACCCAGATCAGGAACGTATCGAAGTTCCCGCATTCTTGCGTCGCCAAGCGAACTAATAGACTGTATTTAAATGGTTAACAAAGGCCGCCTTTCGGGGCGGTTTTTTTGTTTTAAAGTGCCTTTTCAAGAGGTTATTAAATTGTTTCAATTTCGTTACATTGTTTGATTTGAGCTTTAGTGACCACCTCTAGATTATAGAGCAACGGTTATGCGGACGACTCTTGGGATTAACTTGCAAACAACTTTACTTAAATCGTGCACTTTTAAAGGTGTCGGCCTTCATTCGGGCGAGGATGTGACAATGACTGTCACGCCGTCTGCTGTGGACTCTGGCATCCTGATAAAGCGGGTGGATGTGCCCTTGGGTGATAACATCATCCTTGCACGGTGGGATCAGGTTAAGCAATCTCCTCTCTGTACCTTCCTTGTGAACGGGTCAGGCGCCTCTGTGTCCACTGTGGAACATATCATGGCAGCACTGGCCGGTTGTGGGATCCACAATGCCGTGATCGAAGTGGACGGTCCAGAGATCCCGATTATGGATGGAAGCGCTGTCACCTTTGTGCGCGCCTTTCTGGATGCGGGGCTCAAGCCGCAATCAAAACCCGTACGGGCGATCAAAATTCTCAAGCCCGTCAGGTTTGAAACAGACCACGGTTGGGCAAGTCTTGCGCCGAGCGATCTTCCGCAGATGAGCTTTCACATCGATTTTGATGATGCCGCGATTGGCGTTCAGGAAAAATCTATGAATTTGTCGAATGGGTCCTTTGTGCGCGAACTCTGTGATAGTCGGACGTTCTGTCGCTATAGCGATGTTGAATATATGCGCGCCAATGGCATGGCCCTTGGTGGGACGTTTGAAAATGCCGTCGTCGTGGACGGCGATGAGGTTCTGAGCCCAGGTGGACTGCGCCACAGCGACGAAGCTGTGCGTCACAAGATGTTGGATGCATTGGGTGATATCGCTTTGGCGGGCGCGCCAATCATCGGTCATTACACAGGCTATCGCGCAGGTCATTCTATGACAAATTCGCTTTTGCGTGTGTTGTTTACAACGCCTGATGCCTTTGAAATCGTCGAATGCGATGCCAAACTTGCGGCCTCTTTGCCAGGTGCTGGGGTCAAGCCCGAGGAAATTTTGCAAGTTGCCTAAGGCGACGTGCGGATACTTGCCTATCTCCCATTTTTAAAAGTATTTTTCTATGCTAGACGCTGCGCTAAGTTCGCGCCATATTAGACGCAACACATGGGATAATTGAGGATGGTCAAGGGATGACATCGAACAGGGTTCGGGCAACGATTGTAGGCCTGCTGTTATCAACAGCACTCGTGAGCGGTTGTGCAGAAAACAACAGCAACTTGATCCGTGATTTGGAAAACTACACGCCTGAGCAAATCTTTGAGCGGGGGGAATATGAATTATCCACCCGTGACTATGAACAGGGGGCCTATTATTTCTCGGAAATAGAACGGCTCTATCCCTATTCTGAATGGTCCAAGCGCGCGCTCATTATGCAGGCCTTTGCCCATCACCAAGAGACAAACTATGAGGCAAGCCGCGCCGCAGCCCAACGCTATATCGACTTTTTCCCAGCCGATCAGGACGCGGCTTATGCGCAATACCTCTTAGCGCTTAGCTATTATGATCAGATCGAAGATGTGGGCCGTGACCAAGGGGTTACGTTTCAAGCGCTGCAATCCTTGCGCGTTGTAATCGAACAATATCCAGACAGCGACTATGCGCCTTTGGCCGTTGCGCGTTTTGATTTGGCCTTTGATCACTTGGCCGCCAAAGAAATGGAAGTTGGCCGCTATTATCTACGCCGCAAACATTACGGGGCGGCGATAAAACGCTTTAGATCTGTGGTAGAAGATTACCAAACAACCTCGCATACCGCGGAGGCCTTGCATCGTTTGGTGGAAGCCTACCTCTCTTTGGGTCTGACCCAAGAAGCCCAAGCCGCCGCCGCAATTTTGGGGCATAACTATCAAGCCTCAGAGTGGTACAAGTCCTCATATACGCTTTTGACAAAGCAAGGCTTGCAACCCACGGCCCTTGGCAATAACTGGTTGTCTCAGATTTATCGCCAAGTCCTCAAGGGCAAATGGCTCTGAGGCGGAAAACAGAGGCTAGCAATGCTACGTGGGCTTGATATCCGCGACATGTTGATCATTGACCATCTGGAATTGGATTTTCAGAGGGGATTGAATGTATTGACTGGCGAAACGGGCGCAGGGAAATCCATTCTGTTGGACAGCCTTGGTTTTGTCCTCGGGTGGCGGGGCCGTGCGGAATTGGTGCGCCAAGGTGCGGCCCAAGGCGAAGTGACCGCATGGTTTGAGTTATCGGCGGATCATCCCTCACGTGCGGTCTTAGACGAGGCGGGCATCCCCGTTGAGGATGAATTGATCCTACGACGCGTGAATACCAAAGATGGCCGCAAAACCGCATGGATCAATGATCGCCGCGCCTCTGGTGAGGTGCTGCGCGCGGTATCGGAACATTTGGTGGAATTGCACGGTCAACATGATGATCGCGGATTATTGGACCCCAAAGGCCACCTTGCGCTCTTGGATCTCTTTGGGCGCTATGATGGTGAACGCGATTATGTGTCCAAGGCGTGGAAACAGCTGGCGGAGATGAAACGCACTCTCGCCAAAGAAGAGGCGCTTCAGGCGGAATTGGCCGCAGAAGAAGAATTCCTACGCCACGCGGTTAATGAGCTCAGCACGCTCGATCCCCAACAAGGTGAAGAGGCTGAGCTGGATACAAAACGTCGTCTGATGCAGGGCGCTGAAAAAATCCGTGAAGACATCCGCAAAGCCGAGCAAGCCCTATCGCGCGATGGGGCGGAGGGCATGATGTCGGATGCGTTGCGTTGGCTTGAAATGGCATCTGACAAGGCAGAAGGCAAGCTGGATGATCCGATCAATGCCTTGTCGCGCGCTTTGGTCGAACTGCAAGACGCGGCCTCAGGCGTGGAAAGCTGTCTTGAGGCATTGGCCTTTAACCCGCATGAATTAGAAGACACCGAAGAGCGGCTGTTTGCCATTCGCGGATTAGCGCGTAAACACAATGTTGCGCCTGATGAATTAGGCCCATTCGCCGCCGAGCTTGCCAAGCGGTTGTCGAAATTGGACCAAGGGTCCGACAAACTATCCGAATTGCGCAATAACGTCTCTGCGATGGAGCAGATTTATCACGCGGCGGCGCAAAAATTGCGAGCCTCACGACAGGCGGCGGCGACACGTTTAGATGCGGCAATGGCCTCTGAATTGGCACCGTTGAAAATGGAACGCGCTGTGTTTGAAACACAGGTCTCGGACGCGAACGCGAGCGCGGATGGCATTGATAATGTTGCCTTTTTGGTTGCGACCAATCCCGGCGCACCCTCTGGTCCATTGGCAAAAATTGCCTCTGGTGGGGAACTTAGTCGGTTCTTGCTCGCGCTTAAGGTCTGTCTCAGTGGCGAAGAGACGCATACCACGATGATCTTTGATGAAATTGATCGCGGGGTTGGTGGGGCAACAGCGGATGCCGTCGGGCGTCGTTTGGCGGAATTGGCCTCAGGAGCCCAAGTATTGGTCGTGACTCATTCCCCGCAAGTGGCGGCATTGGGGGATCAACATTTCCAAGTGTCCAAACGCCAAACGGACGAAGCGACATTGTCCACGGTTAAGGTCTTGGATCAAGAGGCCCGCATTGATGAAATCGCACGTATGATTTCAGGGGATGTGATTACCCCCGAAGCACGCGCGGCGGCGCAGTCTCTATTGGCGGGAAAATAGCCTAGTTCGATTTAATCACTTTACCGGGGTTAAGGATGTTATTGGGATCAAGCGCGCGTTTGATCGTGCTCATCACATCCCAAGCCGCCCCATGTTCGCGCTCCATAAACTTGAGCTTGCCCATGCCAACACCGTGCTCGCCTGTACAGGTTCCGCCCATAGAAAGGGCGCGTTCGGCCATACGATCAGAAATGCGCTGCGCCTGTGATTTTTCAGCCTCACTCGTGTCATCAATCAACAAAATCGCGTGAAAATTTCCGTCTCCTACATGCCCCAAAATCGGGCCCGTTATGTCGGAGGCTTCGATGTCTTGGCGGGTCTCCTCGACAGCTTGGGCAAGGTTTGAGCTGGGCACACAGATATCCGTCACAATCGCGCGCGCGCCCGGTCGAGCGGCCAAAATTGCATAATACCCATTGTGGCGCAGTGTCCAGAGGGCAGTGCGGTCTTCGGTCTTGGCGGACCATTTGAAATCGCTGCCACCGTGGTCCTGACAGATCTCACCGAAGAGTTCAGCTTGGGCTTTGACGCTCACGTCATCTCCATGCAGCTCAAAGAGCAAATGCGGCGTCTCGGGCATATCAGCATCAGCATAGGCGTTAAAGGCCACAACAGAGGCGGCGTCCAAGAATTCCAATCGCGCCATAGGCAGCGCCATTTGAATGGTTTGCGTGACGGCGTCCACGGCTTGCTCGATCGTGTCGAATGCGACAATTCCCGCGCTGATTGCCTCTGGAATGGGATAGAGGCGTAGGGTGATTTGCGTAACGATCCCCAATGTCCCCTCTGAGCCCACCAAAAGAGAGGTCAAATCATATCCCGCAGATGATTTTTTTGCGCGGCTTCCTGTGTCAATCGAAGTGCCATCCGCAAGCATTGCGCGCAGCGCCATCACGTTGTCCTTCATCGTGCCATAGCGCACGGTCGTTGTACCTGAGGCCCGCGTCGCGGTCATACCGCCAAGGGAGGCATTGGCCCCAGGATCAACAGGAAAGAAGAGCCCTGTGTCGCGCAAGGCTATGTTCAAGTCTTGGCGTGTGATGCCCGGCTCAACTGTGACGCACATATCCTCTGCATTGATCGAGAGGATGTTAGTCATGCGCGAGAAATCCACACATAGCCCGCCTTTGGGGGCGGCGGTATGCGCCTCAAGCGAGGTGCCTGTTCCCCAAGCTATCACAGGAACGCCCGCGTCGTTGCAGAGTTTCAAGAGCGATTGAACCTCTTGTTCGCTTTCCACATAGGCAATGGCATCGGGTGGCATTGGGGCAAAGTGGCTTTCTGAGCGGCCATGTAAATCACGATCTGAGCGGGAGGTGACAAGCCGCGCGCCTAAAATTGCACGAAATGCATCCAATGTGTGATCGTTTATCATTGCGAGCTCCTGTTAACCTGTGCAAACTTATAACGGCAAGGGTTTGAGAAAAAGCCAAAAATCAAAGGCAGGACATGCGCCATGTCATGGATGCAGCAGATACATTCTCTAAAGGCTAAATTGGTCGATACGCTGCCGTTTCATGTGATCCGACTGGGCAAGCATGGGATGTTTTGGTGTGTCGCTCTTTTGATCGGAATTGCGGCAGGCGCCGCTGCGGTCGGGTTTCGTATAGTCATCGAAACTTTGCAGAGTTTTCTCTATGGAGCTGATGACTTAATGCGACTGCATTCTGTTGCAGAGTCGCTGAGTTGGTATTGGATTGTTCTTATTCCCACCATTGGCGGCTGTGTTGTTGGATTAATCTTTCACTTTTTAACACCAGACGGGCGCGTGCGATCCGTTGCGGATGTGATTGAGGCAACGGCGCTTCGTGACGGACGTGTGGAAATGAAAGAAGGCATCGCCTCTGCGATTGCGTCTTGGATCACCTTGTCAACTGGGGGATCAACGGGACGCGAGGGGCCCATGGTGCATATCGCGGGTATGTTGGCCTCAAAAGTCAGCGATTGGCTTAATGTGCATGGTATAACCGCGCGCGACCTCACAGGATGCGCAGTTGCTGCCGCCGTCTCGGCAAGCTTTAATGCGCCGATTGCGGGGGCCTTGTTCGCGCTTGAAGTGATCTTGCGCCATTTCGCGCTCCATGCCTTTGCGCCGATTGTTGTGGCCAGTGTTGCTGGCACTGTTGTTAACCGATTGGTCTTTGGCGATGTGACGGAATTTAATTTGCCGATGTCCTCAACCTTAGAATTCTATGTTGAGCTGCCTGCGTTTTTGATGCTGGGGATCACTTGTGGGTTGGTTGCGGTTATCTTGATGAAGTCGATCTTTTTCGCCGATGATCTTGGGACATCATTGCAGCAGAGGTTTCGCATTCCCCGATGGATGCGTCCCGCCTTTGCTGGGCTGTTGTTGGGCGCTATTGCGGTCTATTATCCTGTTATTATTGGAGTTGGCTACGAAACAACCTTTGCCGCGCTCAGTGGTCAGCTCTTGCTTCATGAGGCGATCGTCTTTGCGATGATCAAAGTTGTGGCTGTCACGATCACGATGGCGGGGCGCATGGGGGGCGGTGTCTTTTCACCCTCGCTTATGGTGGGGGCCTTGACGGGGTTAAGTTTTGGCTTAATCGCGACGAGCCTCTTTCCTGAGGTCTCTGGTGGTGGTGCGCTCTATGCTTTGGCAGGAATGGGCGCTGTGGCGGCGGCGGTTCTAGGCGCGCCGATTTCTACGACCTTGATTGTGTTTGAAATGACGGGGGATTGGCAAACAGGCTTGGCCGTTATGGTTGCTGTGTCCCTGTCAACGGCCGTGGCCTCGCGGTTTGTCGATCGCAGCTTTTTCCTCACTCAGCTTGAGCGACGCAATATTCATCTGGCAGCTGGACCGCAGACCTATCTCTTGGCGGTGTTTAGCAATAAATCTGTGATGAAACCTCTTGAGACCATCGAAGACAAGCATTGGGACATGGTCGCAAAAGGTCTTTATGTGAGCGAACAAGGCACGCTTGAATCCTCAATCCCGATGTTTGAATCAACAGGGGCCGAGTTTGTCCCAGTTGTGCGCCTCGGCGGAGAAGGTGAAACCGTAGAAATCACCGGACAACTATATTATCTAGATGCGTTAAAAGCCTATAACAAAGCCTTGGCCGCGACCGCAGCCGAAGAACACAGTTAAAGCTGTTCTACGGCAACAAGGTCATTGTTGTAAAAGGCAATATGCCCCGCAATCGCGCTGACGGCGTCGAGCGGGCTTTCATAGCTCCAGCCTGCGTTTTCAATCACTTGGCTCTTGGTCACGATGTTGAAATAGGTGGCATCCCCCTTGTGCGGGCAAAAGGACGTGCGCTCGGCCTGATCCAAGAAGGCCATGGCAATATCGGAACGTGGGAAATAGATCACAGCTGGATAATCGCCTTCGTTCAGCTCAAGCGCATTTTTGCTCTCGCCCAAGACCGCACCACCGGCGCGGACAACCCAGGTCCCCTGTGATTTCGTGACTGAAATTTGTGTTGCCATTGTCGTGTTCTCGCGTGTTGGATGATGTCCATCTCTTGAAGAGATGGTTAAATCTGTTGCGTTGCTTCGTCCAACCATATCCGCGTTTCATCAGAAACACGAGTGTTCATCTTGTCGCGACAGGTTGCATGATAGGCATTGATCCAATCACGCTCATCTGAATTCAACATATCCGCGATAATCATCCGCCGATCAATGGGCACATAGGTGAGGGTTTCAAAATCATAAAGGGCGTTTAGATTGGCGTCTTCGCTCAGATCGGCATCTTGCACGATGATCAGATTTTCGATGCGGATCCCAAAGTGACCCTCTTTATAAAAGCCTGGTTCATTGGATAAAATCATCCCCTGTTCAAAAGGCACTTTGCTGATGCGCGACAGGCGTTGCGGACCTTCATGCACACTGAGGTAATGGCCTACGCCGTGGCCTGTCCCATGGTTGAAATCTTGACCCGCAGCCCAGAGAGCCGCGCGGGCAAAGGCATCCAGATCACAACCTGCAACGCCTTTGGGGAATTTGAGGCGCGATACGGCGATCATCCCCTTGAGCACGCGGGTAAAGGCGCGTTTGACCTCGTCTGATTGATCCCCAATCGCAATGGTGCGTGTAATGTCGGTGGTCCCATCAAGGTACTGACCGCCACTGTCCACCAAGAGGACTTCGCCATTCTGGAGGGTGCGATTGCTTTGCGTTGACACTCGATAATGGGGAAGCGCGGCATTCGGGCCACTACCAACAATGGATTCAAAGCTGATGTCGCGCAAAAGACCTGTGGCCATGCGCATGCTTTCTAATTGTTTGGCCACGTCGATTTCCGTCAAATCACCAATGGGCTGCGCATCAACCCAAGCCAAAAATTCGCACATGACACCTGCATCACGCAGGTGGCTTTCCCGCGCTTTGGCAAGCTCGGTTGGGTTTTTGCGCGCCTTTGGAATGGCACAGGGATCATGTCCCAAATCATAGGACACACCATGTTTGTCCAACATATGAAGGATGGCCATCGGAACCGATCCCGCATCAACCGAGACTGTTCCCTTGAGTTCGGACAGGTGGTCCTCCAACGCGCTTGGATCATGCAGAGTGACGTCGGACCCAAAATGCGCACCAAGGGTCGTGAGTTTGTCCGCATGGGCAAAGAGATGGACCTTTGCTGCGGAATCGACCACCACAAAGCCATGTGCAACAGGATTATGCGCAACATCGCTGCCGCGCACATTGAGCAGCCAACAGAGGCTATCGGGCAATGTGATCACCGCTGCGGACTGGGTGTTCTCTCTCAGCTTTTGGGCAACCATTGCGCATTTATCTTGGTAGCTGACACCCGCCAATTCCAAGGGATAAGGCTCTATTTGTCCCATCGGCGGGGCTGGTTGATCCTCCCAAATGCGATCAATCATATTCTCACAGGGCGTGAGACTGATTTGGCTTCCTGCAAGGCCGCGTTTGATTGCGTCAATTTCATTGGGCGTATGGAGCCATGGATCAAAGCCAACCACCCCTTCGCCAAGCGTGTCTTTCAACCATTGCGCAGGCGAGGTTTCGGGCCAATGCACAGGGGTTAAACAGGGGGCAACCTGGGCTTTGACTTGGACACGGTAGCGCCCATCGATAAAGACACCTGCCTCTGTCCCAAGCGCAATGCAAAATCCAGCCGAGCCTGTAAATCCAGTTAACCATGCAAGGCGTTCATCATGCGGGGCAACATATTCGCCCTGATGCTTGTCCGCGCGTGGAACGATAAATCCATCGAGCTGATGATCGCGCAACTCTGCGCGCAACTGATCAAGGCGTTTAGGTCCATGCTCAGTACTGCTGGCTTGGTCAAAAGATTGAAACATGCGGCTACTCCAGTGGGTTAGCGTGATTTATTAAGGCCCATCACACGGGCGCGCGCTCGTGGATCCGTATCAAACAAAGAGGCGAGCTGCTCGGTCATCGCGCCAGCAAGCTGTTCCACATCGGTGATTGTCACCGCACGCTCATAATAGCGGGTGACATCATGGCCAATACCGATGGCAAGCAATTCAACGGCTTTGCGTTTTTCCACCATAGAAATCACATCGCGCAAATGCTTTTCAAGGTAATTGGCGGGGTTCACAGAGAGCGTGCTGTCATCAACAGGCGCCCCGTCCGAAATCACCATCAGGATTTTGCGTTGTTCAGGACGATTGATCATCCGACGATGCGCCCATTCCAAGGCTTCGCCGTCGATGTTTTCCTTCAACAGGCCTTCTTTCATCATCAACCCGAGGTTCGGACGTGCGCGCCGCCATGGGCTATCAGCCCCTTTATAAATGATATGGCGCAGATCGTTCAAACGACCGGGCTGTTGCGGGCGACCTTCATTCAACCATTGCTCACGGCTTTGGCCGCCTTTCCACGCACGCGTAGTAAAGCCAAGGATTTCAACTTTGACATTACACCGCTCCAAGGTGCGCGCCAAAACATCAGCGCAAATCGCCGCTATTGAAATCGGGCGTCCACGCATAGAGCCAGAGTTATCCAACAACAAGGTCACGACAGTGTCGCGAAACTCTGTGTCTTTCTCCATCTTGAAACTCAGCGGTGTTGTCGGGTTTGCAACAACCCGCGCCAAGCGACCTGCATCCAAAATGCCTTCTTCGAGATCAAACAACCAGCTGCGGTTTTGTTGCGCCTGAAGTCGGCGTTGCAGTTTATTCGCCAATCGGCTCACAGCGCCCTTGAGCGGCTCAAGCTGCTGATCCAAATAGGCGCGCAGCCGTTCCAATTCGATGGGCTCTGCTAAATCTTCGGCGCGAATTTCTTCGTCGTATTTGGTGTCAAAAACAACATAGTTCGGATCCGCATCAGAAATCGGCTGAGGGGCAGGCGGCTCCATTGGGGCATCCCCCTCAGGCAATTCCGTTTCCTCGGACATCTCATCCTCGGCTGTGTCATCCATGGACACTTGCGCAGAGGCGGCATCTTGCTGTTCTTCTTGGCTTTGCTCTGGGCTGGCGTCCGCGTCGTCTTGTTCGCTGTCGTCCTCGCCTGTGCTATCTGGATCTTGTTCTTCTTCTTGATCCTGTTCGCTTTGATCTTCTTGCTCATCATCTAGATCATCAGGATCATCGCCTAACTGATCGCCGTAACCCAGATCACTAATGATTTTACGAGCAAATTTGGCAAAAGCCCCTTGATCCCCAAGCGTGTCTTGCAATCCTTCCATGGTGCCACCTGCTTGATCCTCAATAAACCCGCGCCATAGGTCCATCACATTGCTCGCCGCAGGGGGAAGGTCGCGCCCAGTGGCCAAATGACGGATCAAATAGCCCGCCGCAGTAGAAATCGGAACATCAGAGGCGCTCTTGGCTTCGCTATAGCCGCGTTGATTGGCCTCTGATCCAATCTTGGCATCAATATTTCCAGCGGTCCCTGGCATATCGCGCGCGCCCAAAGCCTCGCAGCGCGCCGTTTCCATCGCCTCATACAGCTCACGCGCCAAATTCCCCTGTGGTGCATATTTCGCATGCGTTGCGCCATCGTGATAGCGCCGATAAAGCGCCAAAGCATCCGCGGTGCCACGCGCAACCAACACTTCTTCTCGTGTCATGCGACGGCTTACCTGTGGCAGCCGCATCGTGTCGCCCGACACACCAGAGGGATCCACAGTGTAGGTCACTGTCAATTCAGGGTCATTGGCCATGACTTTGGTCGCCTCAGCCAAGGCTTTTTTAAACGGATCCGCTGGGTTGTCTGCGTGTTTTACCATGCTCTCCACTTTCGCAACGCCCCCTCAAAAATCAAGCTTTGCTTCACTTTTGCGAAACTACTCCCGCCGGAGGCATCGCCCCGCAAGGGGCCAAAATTCAGTGATGCGCCCTATGGCGCATCTCAATTATCAACCGATGCTCATGCTCGCGGCACTTTCAGGCAGCTCAAGATCAAAACAACGCTGGAAGAATTCTGCCACGGTCTGACGCTCTAGCTCATCGCATTTGTTCATAAACGTGAGGCGGAAGGCATATCCAACATCGCGGAAAATCTCGGCGTTTTGCGCCCATGCAATCACAGTGCGCGGCGACATAACTGTTGAAAGATCACCGTTCATAAAAGCGGTCCGCGTGAGGTCTGCGACCGTGACCATCTGCTTAACCGTTTTGCGGCCCTGTTCGGTGTTGTAATGTGGCGCTTTGGCGAGAACGATGGCGCTCTCGGCGTCAATGGACAAATAGTTCAACGTCGCAACCATGGACCAACGGTCCATCTGGGCTTGGTTGATCTGTTGCGTGCCGTGATACAATCCTGTTGTGTCGCCTAAGCCAACTGTGTTTGCCGTGGCAAATAGACGGAAATTTGGGTTGGCCGTGATGATTTCGTTTTGATCCAAGAGGGTCAATTTCCCATCATGTTCAAGAACACGTTGGATCACAAACATCACATCTGCGCGGCCCGCATCATATTCATCAAAGACAATCGCAACAGGGTTGCGCAGCGCCCAAGGAAGGATTCCTTCATGGAATTCAGTGACCTGCACGCCGTCGCGCAGTTTTATGGCGTCCTTGCCGATCAAATCAATTCGGCTGATGTGGCTGTCCAAGTTCACGCGCACAGTTGGCCAATTGAGGCGCGCGGCGACTTGTTCGATGTGAGTTGATTTCCCTGTTCCGTGATATCCTTGGATCATCACGCGACGATTGTGTGAAAATCCAGCAAGGATCGCCATCGTCGTATCGGGGTCGAATTTATAGGTGCTGTCAAGCTCAGGAACGCGTGCGCTGTTCTCAGGAAAGCCTTTGACAACCATGTCGCTGTCAATTCCAAAGACGTCCCGGACTGAAATATCTTCGGTTGGTCGTGCGTTTTGCTCTAGCGTGCCCTCAAGCATGGTCCGTCTTCCTTTTCAACAGCGTTTTGGTGGGAAAGTGGTGCAACATATTGGGCCATGGTGCAAGGGGAAGAAACCATATTTCCGCGCCGTCACCGAGAAAGTCATTATGAGGTTCACGCGAATGTGCGCAGAGTTTTATTGATTTCAGTCAGAGTTCCGTCATCTTTAGTTCAGGAGGACGGTTTATGTTGAGACGAAATTTTCTACTAGGCAGCATTTTGGGGCTTGTGAGCGCGCAGACCGCCACAGCTGCGAAGCGTTCAGGATCCTTTGAAGTGACACGCACGGACGAGGAATGGCGCGCGCTGTTGAGCGATTTGGAATACGAGGTCATGCGCAACGAGGGCACAGAGCGCGCAGGCACGTCACCTTTGGACAAGCTCTATGACGCAGGCATGTATCATTGCCGTGGGTGTGATTTGGCGCTCTATTCTTCTGAGCATAAATATGACAGCCGAACGGGTTGGCCAAGTTTTTGGCAGGCACAAGAGAATGCTATAGGCACCTCTGAGGATCGCAAGTTTTTCATGCTGCGCACGGAATGCCACTGCAGGCGCTGTGGATCCCATTTGGGGCATATTTTTGATGACGGCCCTCAGCCCACGGGCAAGCGGCATTGCATCAACGGGGTGTCACTGACGTTTAAACCCGCGTGATGTCTAAAAATTGAGCCGCCCCAAGGGGCGGCGCTTTATGAGTGCTGAGGCACCCGTGCCTTCGGCGAGAGTATTTGGACAAAGCTGAAGCTTATTTAAAGCTTCGGCTGTCTTTGATTTGATCCCATGCCCAAACAACTTGTTGCAGTTGTTCTTCTTGGCTGCGATCCCCGCCGTTCATGTCGGGGTGAAGCACTTTGATCAAGGCTTTGTAGGCTTTGCGGATCTCTGCTTTGGTCATGCTGTCTTTGACATCCAAAATTTCAATCGCTTGGCGTTCGGTTGGGGGGAGGCGGCGTGTGTGGCCCGTAGAGGTGGCCCCATTGCGACCAGGGTTGATTGTTGCATTGCCGCCCAAAACGTCATGAGGGTCCTCAATGCCAAGGCGGGCCCATGCGCGCGCTTCTGGGTCGCGGAAGGATTTGGTTTCGCGTTCCCAAACTTTGTCCTTGGACATTTGTGCGTTGAGTTCGGCTTCGGTCTGATTTTGGAAAAAGTTCCATTTCAGATTATATTCGCGCACGTGATCTTTGCAGAACCACCAGAAATCATCCAAGACATCTGGTGCCTTTGGTGCGCGAAATTTTCCAGCCTCTTGGCAGCCTTCATGTTCACACAGACGACGAGATGTTTCAGATTCGCCTGTTAACCCACGACGACCGCGTGGGTTTTTCTTTTTTGCCGACGACACTGACATGTCGAAACCAAAAGGATCTGATTTTGTCATTTTTACACCTTTGCGACTCAGGATGTTGATCATAGAGTCCTGAGAGATAATTTGAAGAGGCTAGGTGGAAAAAATGGCAAGAAGTGACGAAATAAGATCGAAATTGGAAAAAGCCTTTGCCCCGACGCGCTTGGACGTGATTGATGACAGCGAAAGCCATCGTGGTCACGCTGGATTTCAAGAAGGCGGAGAAAGCCATTTTCATGTGGTTATGCGCGCCGATGGGCTGTCAGATATGTCGCGAATAGCGCGTCATCGTGCCGTGCATGCGGCCTTGGGTGCCGAGTTGGTTGGCCAAATCCACGCATTGTCCTTAGATTTGGCCTGATCAGGATATCGGGGGCGCAAGGGCGCCCCGTCCAGTTTATTCGTTATTGCGCGAGCTTAGCCGCGACGATGTCATTGACGGCCTTGGGATTGGCTTTGCCGCCTGTGGCCTTCATCACTTGGCCAACAAACCAACCTGCTAGCTTTGGATTTGCTTTTGCTTTTTCGACTTGGGCAGGGTTTGCCGCGATGATGTCATCCACGGCTTTTTCAATCGCGCCTGTGTCGGTGACTTGTTTCATGCCACGCGCCTCAACGATTTCGGCCGGAGTGCCGCCTTCGGTGTAGACGATTTCAAAAAGGTCTTTGGCGATTTTACCGCTGATGTCGCCTTTTTGAATGAGGTCGATGACGCCGCCAAGCTGATCTGGAGTGACGGGGCTATTGGTGATGTCTTTGTCGTCTTTTTTCAAACGCCCGAACAATTCATTGATCACCCAGTTTGCCGCCATTTTGCCATCGCGTCCCTCTGCAACCGCTTCAAAATAATGCGCGGCGTCCAATTCGGCGGTGAGGACATTGGCATCGTATTCGGACAGTCCAAAGTCGCGCATGAAGCGCTCTTTTTTCTCATCAGGAAGTTCAGGCAGGTTTGATTTAATGTCATCCACCCACTCTTGTTCGATTTCCAACGGCAATAGGTCGGGATCAGGGAAATAGCGGTAATCATGCGCTTCTTCTTTTGAGCGCATGGAGCGTGTTTCGCCCTTGTCTGGATCATAGAGGCGGGTTTCTTGATCGACGCTGCCGCCAGCCTCAAGGATTGCGATTTGGCGGCGGGCTTCGACATCAATGGCCTGCTGGATAAAGCGCATTGAGTTCATGTTTTTGATTTCACAGCGTGTTCCAAGGTGGCCGAAATCGCCTGTTTCCATGAATTTTTCATAAGCGCCCGGCAAGCATACCGACACGTTGACATCGGCACGCAGGTTGCCGTTTTGCATATTGCCGTCACAGGTTCCCAAATAGCGCATGATTTGGCGGATTTTTACGACATAGGCGGCCGCTTCTTCGGGGCCGCGAATGTCAGGGCGGCTTACGATTTCCATGAGGCAGACGCCTGTGCGGTTGAGATCGACAAAGGACATGTTGGGGTCCATGTCATGCACAGATTTCCCCGCGTCTTGTTCCATGTGGATCCGCTCGATGCGCACGCGGCGTGCGATGCCAGGCTCAAGGTTTACGATCACTTCGCCTTCGCCCACGATGGGGTGATAGAGTTGGCTGATTTGATAGCCTTGCGGAAGGTCTGGGTAGAAATAGTTTTTGCGATCAAAGGCGGACCAAAGGTTGATCTCGGCCTTGAGACCCAACCCAGTGCGCACTGCTTGTTCAACGCAGAATTCATTGATCACTGGCAACATGCCCGGCATTGCCGCATCAACGAAGGCAACATTTGCGTTAGGTTCATTGCCAAATTGCGTGGAGGCCCCAGAGAACAGTTTGGAATTAGACGCAACTTGGGCGTGGACTTCCATTCCGATGACCAATTCCCAGTCATGCTTTGCACCAGCAATAACTTTTGGTTTCGGGGCTTCGTATGTCAAATCAAGCATAGGGATCACCTGCAAATTTTCGCGTGTTGCAAGCGATGTATCTAATGACGCGCGAGGATTCAATGACGTTTCGTTCAAAACGCCTAGGCTGATTTGCGATAAGAGGTCTGTGGGATCATTGATTTGCGATCAAACAGGATGCGAAGCGCCAATTCTTCGCCGCGGATATAGGCGATTTCTGTTGGAATGCTGGCTTCTGTTTCCATCATACGCGGGGCGGCCTCGTACCAAACGAGGGGATGAATTTCCCGCAGGTGGCTTTCGATTGCCCAATCGGCGGCTTCGTGAAGCTTGGCCCGTTTGCGCCGTGAAATATTGGACTCACGTCCCGGGGCAGGTTGCGCCAAAGTCAGGGCTAAAAAGGCGCTAAAGAGATTGGCTGTGTGTTGATCGCCCAAACGGTCGAAAATATCGAGAAGCCCCCTCATAAAGAGGTCTGTATCCAGTTTTTCAAAACATTGCGCATCACAGGTCAAGGCATCAAGATACATCCAGGCATAGCCACCAGTTCCCCACATATCGCTTGTGCGTTCGGCAGTCTTTTGCGCTTGGAGTTCTAGTTTTTCATAATTGCCAAACCACGCGGGCAACAGGTGTAGACCATAGTTTCGGATATGGCGGGACGTGGTCGGATCGAGGTCGATGAGATCTTCGTAATCTTCGCTTACTCTGAGGCCCGGGTTTTCTAAGCCTGGCAAAAGCGCGCATTGGGCGGCGGCCAGAGCAGGGGCGTTTTCTGCGACAGGATCAAAATCGCTTAGGATTGCATGGGCGAGTTTGAAGTGACGGCGAAATGTCTTGAAATAAGCGTCAGAATTTTTCGTAGGGGCAAAATCATGCCACGCCCAGCCCGCATCGATATGCGTATGTGCCAGAACCAAGGCAATCCCGTAATCCCGATTTAGATCGTTTTGAATTGCGTGATAGGCGGCAATCCCTTGGGTCGAAGGAACAGAGGTGCGATCCCGCAACGCGAGCTCAATCGGGCGCACCACATCATTGCGCGCTCCGCGAGTGAGAACCTCAGCAATGGGGCTACCAGCAGTCGTCGTGGCCCGCATTTCGTCGAATTGGCGAATTTCTGCGCCAAGCTGTTCCCAGTTTTCTTGGCGAACCAGCTTTTGACCGCGTGAATAATACCAATTCCGCTCTAATTCTTCTTCGGATTGTTGAATAACGGGAAGTCCGACAGCATCTGTCAGCGCGTCAATTTCATCTTGGACGGTGTCTGTGCGCGTTTTGCTGCACACGTCTTTGATCAGGGACGGCATGTTGAGGTGACTCGTGCGACCAAAAGCCAATCTCATTTGGCGGAAAAACCGATTACTCGTATACATTTTTAACTCCAGCTACTGAGCTAGTGTATGACGCTGATTTTTGGCCGAAAAGTGGCAAGATTATAATTTTTCGACGTTTTTTCAAAATAAATCAGCGACAATTTGTTTCCAAAATGGAACTATTGGATAGGGAAACGGCTGTGCGTAATGCTAAGGGTTAGGGCGTATTGCAGAAAGTGTGTTCAATGACACTAGTCAAAATTCATTCAATTTAAAAGTGTAAAATGGTGGCGCTCGTGACGAATCGCGTTTCTTTCGAGCGCTTCGGTGATGTCGCCATAGGGTGGCGTACAGGCAACAGGGACGCGGATTTTGCGACCTGTTTTCAAAACGATTGACATCTTGATGCTGAGGTCGAGGCGAGTGTCAAAGCGGATATAGTCAATTGCACTCACCACGATGTCGGCTTCTTGGCGACCTGATGTCCAGTCTATCTGTGCCTGAGACAGGGTCAGAGTGGATTGCGCATTGCGCGCCAAATCGTAAATCGCGGGGACCGCAACGAACCCCGCAACGGCGACCCAGAGGTCGGCTAGGTTAAAGACCAATTTGAACGCCGCGATACCGATAAAATAAGCGCAGACAATCAAGATTGATTTTCGATTTCGCGGGTGATGTGAATATCTATAGGTCATTTGTCCAAAATGCGCGTTAACATTTCTTTTGTATCTCGGCTGAGCGTGGGTTGGGCCAAGATGCGCTCCATGTTGTCGGCCAACATGTTTTGTCGGTCCTTATCGAACCGTTTCCATGTTTGAAAAGCGCCACAGCTGCGCGCAGTGGCCTGTGGGTTGATTTTGTCCAACTCTATCAACCAATCGGACACAAATTTATATCCCGACCCATCCGCTGTGTGAAAGGCCGCTTGGTGTGAGGCCAAAACTGACAAGACAGAGCGAAAGCGGTTTGGGTTTTTGATTGTAAAGTCAGGATGATTTACGAGCCTCTGCGCGGCTTGCAACGCCATGTCTGGCGCGGCTGCAGAGATTTGAATGCCAAACCATTTGTCCATCACCAATCGATCAGATTTCCATTGCTCATAAAACGCCTCAAGAGCATCGTCAGAGCGGTTATTCGCAACCAGCACAGATAACGCAGCAAGCTGTTGTGTCATGTTTGTTGCGCTTTGAAATTGTTGCTCGGCGGTTTTGCCACCGTCCAAGCGCGCAATCAAACCCAAGGCGCAATTGGCAAGCTTGCGCGCCCCTGCTTGGGTGGCATCTGGCGAATAGGGGCCTTCAATCTGATGTTGTGCGTAAATGAGGGGCAAGACATCCTGGAGATGTGTTGCCATCGCCTGTCGTAGAGTTTGCACTGTTTGATAGATCTCTTCTGGATCGGGCGTTTGCCCCATATCAAAGAGCGTTTGCGCAATATCGGACTGTGACGGAAGTTGAAGCACAAGTGCGCGGAAACTCGGATCTAATGTGTCATCGCGAAGTGTTGCCAAATATCCATCTAGCAGACGGGTATCTGCGGCCTTGTTCTCGGTGATCATCGAGATGAGGCAATTCATGGCCAAACTTTGGCTGGCTTCCCATCGGTTGAACGGATCACTGTCATGCGCCATCAAGAAGGATCGGCGCGTATTGTCGATGTCATGTTCCAAGATCACCGGGGCCGAGAAATTGCGCAAAATTGACGGAATAGGACGCTCTGCCATATCTTTGAATTCGATGCTTTGCTTTGCTTGCGTCATTTCGAAAATAGCGGTCGGCTGAATTTCTTCCCCCTGCGGCGACAAAAGGCCAATGGCAATTGGGATCACGCGAGGGTCTTTGTGGTCTTGGTTCGGGGTAGGAGGCGTTGATTGTTCAAAGTCGAGGAAAAAGCTGCCGTCATCATACCGCTCAGTGACCTTAAGGCGTGGTGTGCCAGCTTGTTCGTACCAAATCTTGAATTGGCTAAGATCGCGCCCTGTGCTGTCTTCAAAGGCTTGAAGCCAATCTTCCAATGTGGCGGCTTGCCCATCGTGGCGATCAACATAGAGCTGAACAGCTTTGTAATAGGTGTCTTCCCCAACGAGGGTTTTCAGCATGCCAATAAGCTCGGCCCCTTTTTCATAAATTGTCGCCGTGTAGAAATTGTTGATCTCGACAAAGCTGTCTGGGCGAACAGCATGCGCAAGGGGGCCGTTGTCTTCGGGGAATTGCGCTTGGCGCAGAACGACCGCATCTTCGATCCGTTTGACCGAGGCGCTGCGCATATCTGAGGTGAATTGTCCATCCCGATAGACGGTTAGACCCTCTTTGAGGCAGAGTTGAAACCAATCACGACAAGTAATGCGATTGCCGGTCCAGTTGTGGAAATATTCATGCGCAACGATGGCTTCGATCCGTTCAAAATTTGCATCTGTACTCGTATCAGGGCTTGCCAAAACAGCGGCGGAGTTGAAAATATTCAGCCCCTTGTTTTCCATCGCACCCATGTTGAAATCATCCACCGCGACAATGTTAAAGAGGTCGAGATCATATTCTAATCCATAGACATCCTCGTCCCATTTCATCGACGCTTTCAATGCTTCCATGCCAAAGGCGCATTTATGTTCATCTCCCGGACGGACCCAAATATTCAACTCAATATAGCGGCCCGATTTGGTTTCAAAGCGATCGGCGTGATTGACCAAATGCCCCGCCACAAGCGCGAACAAATAGGCGGGCTTGGGCCAAGGGTCGTGCCATGTTACCTGTGTGTCGGATTGTTCAACAAGGTTTCCGTTGGACAGAAGGATCGGCAAATCTGACTCGATTGTCACATCAAAGATGGCCAAAACATCGGGACGGTCGGGATAGTAGGTAATCCTGCGGAACCCTTCGGCTTCGCATTGGGTGCAATACATGCCATTGGACATATAGAGACCTGAGAGGGCGGTGTTGTCTTCAGGGCTGATTTCAACTTCGGCTTCCCAAATGAAGGGGGCATCAGGTGTTGGAACCGTTAACCCTTGATCGCTCAGAGTTGGGGACACCTCTTGCCCGTCAATTTTTGCCCATATCAAATTGAGCTGCTCCCCATGCAAAAAGAAGTTGCGGCTATCTGCGGTAGGGTTTGGGGTAAAAGCAATTTTGGAAATGACACGCGTTGCTTTGGGCGATAGCACAAAATGCAAGGAAACTGTTTCAACCAAATAAGAGGGGGCTTTATAGTCTTTTAGATAAATGGTTTGATCAGTGTCATCGAGCATGTGTTTGCTTTCATTATGGTAAATTGCACAAGGCAGAGGAGTTTGCGGCATAGAACAAAATTGCAACCGAATTGTCGAGGGGCATTCAGGGTATCGTAGGGCAAACTCAATATATATATTTTATTGAATATGATGGGTATTGTTTTGATATTTTTGAAACTGTTGAGGATAAATTGGTAAATTAATTAGACCAAATTTGTTGCCTATAGGAAACTTTCATCCTATCTGTTCCGTAAAGCTTTACAGAGGGAACATAGATATGACGGATCGTTTGGATAAATTTGGACTTCAAGTTGCCGCCGAGTTGGTGACATTTGTTGAACAAGAGGCGCTTCCTGGAACGGGCGTGGACGTGGACGTGTTCTGGAAGGGGTTGTCTGATTTGGTGCATGACCTCGGCCCCAAAAACCGCGCACTTCTTCAAAAGCGTGCTGATATCCAAGCGCAACTCGATGAGTGGTATCGCGAAAACAAAGGGACAAACTGGGATCAAGCCACGTATCAAGCCTTTTTGAAAGAAATCGGTTATTTGGTCCCAGAGGGCGACGCGTTCGACATTGAGACCGCAAATGTTGATCCTGAAATTGCCTCTATCGCGGGTCCGCAATTGGTGGTTCCCATTACCAATGCGCGCTTTGCCTTGAATGCGGCAAATGCAAGATGGGGAAGCCTCTATGATGCGCTTTATGGTACGGACGCGCTGGGCGATTTGCCGACGGGTGGCGGTTATGACGCCGAACGCGGCTCCCGTGTCATCGCATGGGGTCGTGATTTCCTGAATGAAGCGACGCCTTTGGCCACTGGGTCATGGACGGATGTCACTGAAATCACCGTTAAAAATGGGGCGCTTGAAACGAACCTTGGTCCCCTCGCGGAGGCGACAAAATTCGCAGGACACCAGAATGACGGCGATCGGTTGAGCAATGTCTTCTTGCGCAACAACGGCCTACTGATCAACATTGTGATTGATCCAACAACGCCAGTCGGTCAAACCGATGCGGCGGGCGTCTCAGACATTATTTTTGAATCTGCTCTTTCGACAATTATGGACTGCGAAGACTCCGTTGCGGCCGTGGATGCCGAAGACAAAGCCTTGGCCTATCGCAACTGGCTTGGCCTGATGCGGGGTGATTTGTCCGAAACTGTGACCAAGGGTGGCAAAACCTTTGACCGCGTTTTGAACGAAGATGTGACCTACACGGCACCGAACGGCGAGACGGTCACCCATAAAGGGCGCAGCCTCATGTTGGTGCGCAATGTGGGTCATTTGATGAGCAACCCAGCAATCCTCGACAAAGACGGGCTTGAAATTGGCGAAGGCCTGATGGATGCGATGATCACAACCATGATCGCAATGCATGACCTGAAACGCGAGAGCGGGAATTCGGTTCATGGTTCTGTGTATATCGTTAAACCCAAGATGCATGGCCCAGAAGAGGTCGCCTTTGCTGTCGACATTTTTGATCATGTCGAAGACACGCTTGGCCTGCCGCGCAATACGGTGAAAATCGGCATCATGGACGAAGAGCGCCGCACCTCTGCGAACCTCAAAGAATGTATCCGAGCGGCCAAATCGCGTGTGGCCTTTATTAACACAGGCTTCTTGGATCGCACGGGCGATGAAATTCATACCTCGATGGAGGCTGGCCCCTTTGTGCGTAAAGGCGAAATGAAAGCCATGCCTTGGATTTCCTCTTATGAGGATCGCAACGTTGATATCGGTTTGGCTTGTGGGCTTCAGGGCAAGGCGCAGATTGGCAAGGGCATGTGGGCGATGCCTGATCGCATGGGCGATATGTTGGAGGCAAAAATCGGTCATCCGCAATCAGGTGCAAACTGTGCTTGGGTTCCCTCACCAACGGCCGCGACGTTGCATGCGACGCATTATCACAAAGTGGACGTCAAAGCGCGCCAAGATGAGATCAAAGCGGGTGGCGCACGTGGGACTTTAGAGGATTTGCTGACGTTGCCTGTTATGTCTGGGGAAAACCTGTCCGATGCTGATATCGCGCAAGAAATCGAAAACAATGCGCAAGGTATCCTTGGATATGTCGTGCGTTGGGTAGACCAAGGTGTTGGATGTTCCAAAGTGCCTGATATCCACGATGTTGGCCTCATGGAGGACCGCGCCACTTGCCGCATTTCAAGCCAAGCTTTGGCGAATTGGCTGCATCATGGTGTCGTGAGCGAAGAACAAGTGATGCAAGCTATGAAGAAAATGGCCGCTGTTGTGGATCGCCAGAATGCAAGCGATCCTGCCTATACGCGACTGGCGCCTAGCTTTGACGGGATTGCCTTTCAGGCGGCTTGTGATTTGGTCTTCAAGGGTCGTGTTCAGCCGTCTGGCTATACCGAACCTGTTCTTCATGCACGCCGCCTTGAGCTTAAGGTACAATAAAACCTCTGTTTTATCACTTTTTAGGGATGGGCGTGAGCGGCAAGCTTGCGCCCATTCTCTTTTTAGAATTATTATAAGTTATCTTTACAGTCGTTATGGAACTTGCTAACTAAATACCATACTAAAAAGCTAAGGTTTATATCATGCGCCCTGTGATCGGCATAATTGGCAATTCATACCTCATAAATGATCAATATCCTGCACATGCTGCAGGCACGATGAACTCAGAGGCGATTGCGGAGGTGTCTGGCTGTATGCCAATGATTGTCCCCTCTGATCCAAAGCTTGTTTCGGTTTCAGAATTGCTTGAGCTCTGTGATGGGTTTTTGTTCACAGGCGGGCGACCCAATGTCCATCCGAGCGAATATGGCCATGCCGAGACTGAGGCGCATGGGGATTTTGATCGGGAACGGGATGCGATCACCTTGCCCCTCATTCGTGAGGCGGTGGAACGCGGCCAGCCTGTGTTTGGCATCTGTCGCGGTTTCCAAGAAGTCGCCGTCGCCTTTGGCAGCACGCTTCATCCAGAAATCCGAGACCTGCCAGGGCGGGACAATCACCGCATGCCGCCCGACGGGACGTTAGAAGAAAAATTCGCCATTCGCCACAAAGTGACCTTCACCCCTCATGGTCCATTTGCAAAGCTTATGGGCGCATCAGACGTGATGACAAATACCCTTCACGGTCAAGGCATTACCGATGCAGGGGACCGGATCGTTATTGATGGCTATGCCCCTGACGGAACGCCAGAGGCAATCTATGTCAAAGACGCCAAGGGGTTCACCTATTCCGTTCAGTGGCATCCCGAATGGAATGCGGGTTTAGACCCAGTTTCACAGCCTTTGTTTACCGCATTTGGTGCAGCGGCCCATGCGTGGCGCGCGGAAAAAATGGGTCAAAAATCGGTTAAATCGGCTTAGGTCACTTTGGCGCGGACCTGATATTTTTCCGCTTTCCAAGCCTCAGTGTGCATAACATCCGCGATGATATCAACGGCGGCTTTGACGTCGGCCGCATCGATGTAGAGCGGCGTAAATCCGAACCGCATGATGTTTGGTGCGCGAAAATCACCAATCACACCGCGATCAATGATCGCTTGCATGGCGGGGTATCCCTGTTCAAAGGCAAAGGACACTTGGCTGCCGCGCTGCCCTGCGTCTCGTGGGCTTGCGAGCGTGAGCATGGGACAGCGCGCCTCAATCAGGTCAATAAAGAGAGATGTGAGCTCTTTGGATTTGGCGCGGATATCGGCCATCGTTGTCATGTCCCAGATATCCAAAGCGGCCTCAAGGCTGGCCATTGCAATGACAGGGGGTGTTCCCACACGCATGCGTTCAATGCCGCGGCCTTCGGTATAAGTGAGGTCAAAATCAAACGGAGATTTGTGGCCCAACCATCCTGAGAGAGCAGGGCGCACATGCTCGGCATGCTTTGGCGCGACATAGATAAAGGCGGGGCTTCCTGGTCCACCATTAAGATATTTATAGGTACAGCCAACGGCGAAATCAGCTTGAGCGGCCATGAGGTCCACATCAATCGCACCCGCAGAATGAGCGAGATCCCAGATCGTCAAAGCCCCAACAGACTGCGCCTTGGCAGTGAGATGCGCCATATCGTGGCGGCGTCCTGTGCGATAATCAACTTCCGTGATCAAGCTCACGGCGACCTCAGACGTGAGGTTGTCTTCGATGTCTTCTGGGGCCACGATGCGCAATTCGTGACCTTGTCCCAAAGAGGCAATCAAGCCTTGGGCCATGTAGAGATCAGAAGGGAAATTACCGCTATCAGAGAGGATCACTTTGCGATCTGGGCGCAATTCGAGCGCGCTTGCTAAGGCCTGATAAACCTTGATCGACAGCGTATCGCCCACGGCCACATGGTCCGTTTCCGCGCCAATCAAATGCGCAATGCGGTTGCCCACGCTGATGGGTTGATCCATCCAGCCCGCCTTGTTCCAGCCAGTGATCAACAGCTCACCCCATTGATCCGTCATCATGTCATGAACCCGCTGTGCCGCCGCTTTGGGAAGGGGGCCAAGAGAATTGCCATCCAAATAGATCATGCCCTCGGGCAAGTGAAACAGTGCTTTCGTCTTTTGGAAATCACTCATACCTGTCCGCCAGCGATTTCAATAGTTTGTGCGTTGACGCTTGCTGAGTTCGGATGACACAACCAAACAGCAGAGGCCGCAATTTCCTCAGGCGTGATGAGACGTTTGTGACAATTGGCTTGAACCATAATGTCTTGAGCGGCCTCTTTGCTCAGGCCTGCGCGGGCTTGGATGCTATCGGCATTTCGTGCCACGATGGGTGTGTCGACATAGCCAGGACAGATAGCGTTAAACGTAATCGGCCCGCCCATATGTTCCTCGGCATAGGTGCGGATCAATCCGATGATCCCATGCTTTGAGGCAGAATAGGCACCAGCTCCTTTTAATCCCTTGACCCCTGCAATTGAGGAAATGGCGATCACGCGCCCCCAATCGGTCGTGAGCATGGACTTCATGCTTTCGCGCATGGTGACAAAAGCGCCATCTAAATTGGTCGCCATGATCTTGCGCCAAAAATCGAGATCGGTCTTTTGCAAGGTTCTGCCCTCGGCAATCCCTGCATTGGCCACACAGATTTGAATAGGACCGCGTTCTGCAACCGCTTGGGCGATCCCGTTAATTTGCTGAGCCTCATCCGTGACATCCATCGCCATCGGGAAAAGCCCCTCTGTCGCGACCTCTTTTAAGACCTCATAGCGGCGACCTGTGATTGTTACCTGTGCACCTTGATCCGCTAATGCACGCGCAATCGCCAATCCGATGCCTGTGCCGCCACCTGTGACCAGTGCGTGTTTTCCCTCTAACATATCGAAACTCTCTGTTGTTTATTAGGACTGTATCGTTCTGCCATTCTGTGGCAAGTCGTTAGAAGGTTAAAAATGATATTCACAAAAATGAATTTATCTGTATTGTGCGACTATTCGTGGAGGGAGCGCGTCATGAAACATATTATTTTAGGAACAGTCTTAGGGATTGCCCTCGCAACATCAGCCTTCGGATCCGAAGATATTGCGGATAAATATCCACAGTCTGAGCTCTATAACAAACCCGTAGAAGTCATCCCCCATGTCTGGAGCGCGATTGGCGCGACGGCGCCTCCGACTTATGAAAATTCTGGTCATAACAATAACTTATCCTTTGTTGTGACAGGTGAGGGTGTTGTTGTGGTGAATGGTGGGGCCTCCGCGCGCCTTGCCGCCGCTTTGCATGAGGAAATCAAGGCTGTGACAGATCAGCCTGTTAAATTGGTTGTCAACGAAAACGGCCAAGGCCACGCTATGTTGGGCAATTCGTACTGGGCGGATTTAGGGGTTGATATTATAGCCCATGAAGAGGCCATTCACGAAGTCAAAGAGCGCGGTGATTTCATCTTGCAAGGGATGCAGCGCTATAACCGCGACAAAGCCGAAGGAACACGGGTTGTCCCCGCCAATATCAGCTTTTCGGATCGTTATGAGTATGAGCTAGGTGGTGTGCGTTTTGAAATACTTCACCTTGGATCGGCACATGGTCCGGGCGATACTCAAGTGTGGATCCCACAGTGGTCCATGATGATTGCAGGCGACATTGCCTTTCACGAACGCATGCCGCCCATCTTTGCCGATACCTGTGCGCGTTGCTGGATTGAAACGTGGGAAACTGGTTTTGCCCCTCTCAACCCGACCTATGTGATCCCGGGACACGGCCATCCAACAAACTTGGCTCAGGTGACGCGATACACGCGCGATTACCTCGTCGATTTGCGGGAAAAAATCGGCGCTCATATTGAGGAGGGCGGTGATCTGGCAGGGGCCTATTATGTGGATCAATCCGCTTGGGAAAATTTAGACACCTTTAAAGAGCTCGCAACCAAAAATGCGGGCCGCGTTTACGAAGAAATGGAATGGGAATGACAAGACTTACGACATCTTTGCTACTGGCAAGCGCGCTTAGCTTTGGTTTAACAAGCGCGCAGGCAAGCGATCTCTCTGAAGAAATCGTTGGATATATGGATTTTGCCACATATGAGTCTGGCATCATCTTGCCACAGCAGCTGAGCGAAGATGTGTTTTCCTCTGTGACCTTTGTGGATACGCGCGATGAGGAACAATTCAATCAAGGCACGATCCCAGGGGCGATCCATATTGAGTGGCGCGAAATTCCAAGCCGTTTGGACGAATTGCCTGAGGACGGGATGGTTGTGTTGTTCTGCAACACAGGGAGCCTCTCTGCGCAAGCCACCTTTGCCGCGCGTGTTTTGGGTCATGAAAATGTGCTGGTGCTTCAATCAGGGCGCAATGGTTGGCTTCAAGACGCGGCTTATAAACCTGAATGATGAAATGGCTTGATATTCCGCCCATGTGGTGGGTTGGATGTGTGGTTTCGGGGCGCTGGATATCCCAGTATGATCCGTTCGTGGATTTAATCTCTCATCCTATTGTGGACGGCATCGGGGTTCTGTTCATTGTGGTGGGCTTCGTCTTAATGGGACTGGCAATTCGCGTCATGAGACGCAACCGTACAACCGTTATCCCACGACAAACGGCCAGCGCCTTGGTCAGTTCGGGCATATTCAAATATACGCGAAATCCCATTTATTTGGGTGATGCACTCGTTCTTATGGGGTTTTTCTTGCATTGGGGGTCACTTTTAGCGCTACCATTAGTGGCATTCTTTGTTTGGGCTATTGAAAGACGCTTCATTATCCCCGAAGAAGAAGGCCTTAAAGAACAGTTTAATGCGGAGTTTGAGCGCTATGCGCAAAACACGCGACGATGGATATGAGGGCCTGCGACTATTTGTTCGTGGTTTGCGACGGAATGATTTAGGTATAGTGCCTAAGACATGAAAACAGATGGGCCGAGAATGGTCCGAAAATGGAACTTAATTTTAGGGGGACGGAAACGTTGAAAATCGGAACACCCAAAGAGGTTTTTGAAGGCGAAGCACGGGTTGCTATGACGCCTGACAGCGCATTGCAGCTGCAAAAACTTGGACATGAGTGTTTGATCGAAGCTGGTGCAGGCGCATTGGCTGGTTTTTCAGATCAAGCATATGAGGACGTAGGGGTCACTGTTGTCAAAACAGCCGCTGCACTTTGGAAAGAGGCAGATACGATTGCCAAAGTCCGCCCACCAAGCGATGCAGAAGCCAAGCGCCTCAAAGACGGTCAAACACTGATTTCATTCTTCTGGCCTGCCCAAAATGAAAAGCAAATGGCCTCTATCGCTAAAAAAGGCGCAAGCGTCATTGCGATGGACATGGTGCCTCGTATTTCACGTGCTCAGAAAATGGATGCTTTGTCATCTATGGCCAATATCGCAGGCTACCGTGCGGTTATTGAAGCAGGTAACAATTTTGGTCGCTTCTTTACAGGTCAGGTGACAGCGGCGGGCAAAGTCCCCCCTGCAAAGGTTTTGATTGTCGGCGCTGGTGTTGCTGGTTTGGCGGCTATTGGGACGGCGACATCGCTTGGAGCGATTACCTATGCATTTGATGTGCGTCCCGAAGTGGCCGAGCAAATTGAATCAATGGGCGCTGAATTCGTTTACCTCGAATTTGACGAAGCGGTCCAAGATGGTGCTGCGACAGGTGGCTATGCGGCCCCATCCAGCCCAGAATTCCGTGAAAAGCAGCTCGCGAAATTCCGCGAACTTGCGCCTGATATGGATATCGTCATCACGACAGCTTTGATCCCAGGTCGCGATGCGCCCAAGCTTTGGCTCGAAGATATGGTTTCTATGATGAAGCCGGGCTCAGTTGTCATTGATTTGGCAGCGGAAAAAGGCGGCAACTGTGACCTCACAGTGATGGATGAAAAAGTTGTGTCCGAAAACGGTGTGACAATCGTTGGGTACACTGATTTCCCAAGCCGAATGGCGGCGCAAGCCTCTACGCTTTATGCGACAAACATCCGTCACATGATGACAGACCTCACCCCTGAAAAAGACGGTGTCGTTGTTCACAACATGGAAGACGATGTTATTCGCGGTGCAACAGTGACGCACGCAGGGGACGTGACTTTCCCACCACCCCCACCAAAAATCCAAGCGATTGCGGCAAAACCACAAGAAAAGCCCAAAGAGCTCACAGCCGAAGAAAAGCGCGACCAAGAGGTTGCAGCCTTCAAAGCGGCGACAAAACAGCAAATCACCTTGTTGGCTGTTGGTGGCGCATTGACGCTTGGCCTTGGATTGATCGCGCCTGCGAGCTTTATGCAGCACTTTATCGTGTTCGTTCTCTCGGTCTTTATCGGGTTCCAAGTGATTTGGAATGTCTCGCATTCATTGCACACGCCTCTCATGGCGGTGACGAACGCGATTTCCTCGATCATCATTTTGGGCGCTTTGATGCAAATTGGATCAGGCTCGTTCTTGGTGATTTTGCTCGCTGGGTTGTCTGTCTTTATGGCAGGGATCAACATTTTCGGCGGGTTCCTTGTTACACGGCGCATGCTTGCCATGTTCCAGAAATCTTAAGGGGGGTGAACTGATGGAATTTGGATTTACCACAGCGGCCTATGTTGTTGCCGCAGTACTCTTCATCCTATCCTTGGGTGGATTATCTGGCCAAGAAAGCGCGAAACGCGCGGTTTGGTACGGGATCGTTGGTATGGGCTTGGCGGTATTCGCAACGCTCATCGGACCGGGCGCTGGCCTTTGGTTGCTCTCATTGGTATTGATCGCCGCAGGTGGCGCAATCGGCTATCAATTGGCGTCCAAGGTCGAAATGACGCAAATGCCGGAATTGGTTGCAGGCATGCACGCGCTTGTTGGTTTGGCGGCTGTCTTTGTTGGCTATAACGCACATATTGAAATCGTGCGTGTTGCGGGCATGGAAGGCGACGCGCTTAAGGCGCTCGAAGGCTTTGCTGCGTTGATTGCGAAAAAGGCACCTGTCGAAATCGCAATTTTGCGCGTTGAACTGTTCCTCGGCGTCTTCATCGGGGCGATCACGTTCACGGGATCTGTCATTGCTTATGGCAAACTCTCTGGTCGCGTGACCTCTGCGGCGGAAAAATTGCCCGGTGGTCATATGCTGAATGCGGCTGCTGCGGGTATCTCTGTTCTGACGCTTATTTGGTACATGAACTCAGGCGGGTTCCTACCGCTCTTTATCATGACCCTAGCGGCTCTGTTCATTGGCTACCACTTGATCATGGGTATTGGCGGCGCGGATATGCCTGTCGTTGTCTCCATGCTGAACTCGTACTCAGGTTGGGCGGCTGCGGCGATCGGCTTTAGCCTTGGCAATGATCTCTTGATCGTTGTGGGTGCGTTGGTTGGCTCCTCTGGTGCGATCTTGTCTTATATCATGTGTAAGGCGATGAACCGTTCCTTCGTTAGCGTGATCTTGGGCGGCTTTGGTGGCACCTCTGGTCCTGCGATGGAAGTTGAAGGCGAACAAGTCGCGATTGATGCCGAAGGTGTTGCCGCGGCATTGGACGAGGCAGATAGCATTGTGATCATCCCAGGCTACGGAATGGCGGTTGCTCAGGCGCAACAAGCGGTGTCTGAGATGACCAAGCGCTTGCGTGATCAAGGCAAGACTGTGCGCTTTGCGATTCACCCTGTCGCGGGTCGTTTGCCGGGTCACATGAACGTTCTTTTGGCCGAAGCCAAAGTGCCTTATGACATCGTTCTAGAGATGGATGAAATCAACGATGATTTCCCTGAAACAGACGTGGCAATCGTGATCGGCTCAAACGACATCGTGAACCCAGCCGCACAAGAAGACCCCAACAGCCCCATCGCAGGTATGCCTGTTTTGGAATGCTGGAAAGCGAAGCAAGTCTTTGTTTCTAAGCGTGGGCAGGGGACAGGATACTCAGGTATCGAAAACCCGCTCTTCTTCAAAGAGAACACTCGTATGTTCTATGGCGATGCGAAGGAAAGCCTTAATAAGCTACTGACGCTTATTAACTAATTTCCTGAATAAATAGTACTAAAGTAAGCCCGAGGTCGAAAGGTCTCGGGCTTTTCTCTTTTCAGACATATTTTTACCCCAAAGGACATCTAACACCGAGCACAGTTAAATCGTTATCTTTTCATGAGTGGCTCACCTTGGGGAAGATTTCGATGAAGCAATTGCCAGACAAGCTTTTAGACATCGCATCAAAAGCTCGACTGAATGGATTTTACAAAGATTTTGAACAACATTTCGCTGTCTTTTTGGAGCGCAGCGATACGCTTGTTGTGACCTTTGATAACAAGAAATCCACATCATTGGAGGGCCCGCGCTACCCTTGGGCGTATAAATTTGTTGAAAAACTTGGGGCCTCTCATCTTGGGATTATGACCAAGCGGCGCAACGATTGGTTTCGTCAAACTGATCTCTTAGATTTCTTTGACGAGCTGACGGATACGGATTTCTTTGATCAATTCTCAAAAGTGATCTTTTACGGAAGCTCAATGGGCGGCTATGGCGCGGCCTCGTTCAGTGCGGCGGCCTTTGGGTCTCATGTGATCCTCTACAGCCCACAGACAACCTTGTTCAAACAGATCACTCCTTGGGAAACGCGCTATGAGCGAGCGTATAAGCGTGGCAATTGGGATGATCCTCGGTATCGGGATGGCGCGGCCTCGCTCAGGCTCGCAAGCCGGGTAGATGTTTTTGTGGATCCCTATTTTGAGGTGGATTGGAGACATGCGGATCGCTTGGACCGGCGCAATACTCACTATCATTTCTTGCCGTTCCAAGGTCACCAAGTTCCAGAAATCTTGATGAGCTTGAAAGGGTTTCAACCCTTTTTGATGAATCTTATGAATGATGTCGAGAATCCGCATTCCTTTAGCGATGTCTATCGCGGTCGTCGTGATGTTCAGGATTATGTGCGTAACTTGGCCAATGCCGCCTTTGACAAAGGCCAAGCGGTCAGAGCCGATATCATCATGGAAGCGGCCTCACAGATAAATCCAACATGGCGGTTCCCGAAATTCAAACGCATGGCAACAGAAAAGCTCGAAGAGACGATGTTGCTGTCGCTCTGATGCAATGTATGCGATTGTATTCGCTTAATTATCTGAAATATCAGGATTTTTAATTTACAGGTCGCTATGTTTGTCTATAACTTGAACACAAAGTTATAGGAATTTGACTATGTCCCCTGTTCAGGATCACGCGCTTCGCTATCCTTTGGCAAATGAATTACACGCACGTCCGTTTCCCTCGATGAGCGGATCGGGCACGGTTGCTTATCTTGCTTTGAAATGCCCTCAAAATGCGGCCTCGCGCGATCGAGATCAAGATTTCCAAGATTTGACGGCTTTGCTTGATAAATTTGGAACGCCGCATCCTAAACAAGGTGTGAACCATTTTTTCGGCCCCCTCGGGCGCTTTATGTTGAAATGGGAACAGCACACAGAATTTGTGACCTATACAGTGTTTTCACCAGTGTTATCGGACGTGCCCTTTGATGCGAGCAATTTTTCTGTGTTTCCAGAATCCTGGCTCAGCAGCTTACAATCGGTTCGCGTGACGTCGGCTATTATTCGTGTCGAAGGTTACAAAACGGACCGCGATGTCGAAGGTAAATTGGGTCAGTGGTTCGTTCCTGAAAGTGTTGCGGCCAGCGCGGTTTTAGGGAATGCCGCGATTGCAGCTGGGGACTTTCGTATTGACGAAGCAGGTCATCAACGCTTTGCGCTTTTTGTGAACAAGGGAACAGGTGAACGACGGATCGGTCGGATTATTCAACGCTTGTGCGAAATTGAAACGTACAAGGCTATGTCCATGCTTGGCTTTTCGCGTGCGCGTGAAGCCTCCATTCGAATGGGCCAAATAGATAGTGAATTATCTCAATTGATGGCTGCTATGACAGACCATAAGGCGCCCGCTGACAAGACTTTGGATAAATTGTTACAAGTCTCTGCCGAATTAGAACAGCTCTCCGCACAGAGCGCCTATCGCTTCTCTGCGACCAAAGCCTATCAGGCGATTGTTGCGCAACGTATTGAGGTGTTGCGAGAGGATCGGTTTGAAGGTCGCCAAACCTTTCAGGAATTTATGATGCGACGCTACGAACCTGCGATGCGGACGGTTGTGTCTACAGAGGATCGTCTGAGCGCAATGGCTAATCGGGCGATGCGGGCGGGGGATTTGCTGCGAACGCGTGTTGATGTGGAACGCTCTGCGCAAAACCAATCCCTTCTTGAGAGCATGGATCGGCGGGCGGATTTGCAATTACGGTTGCAAGAAACGGTTGAAGGTCTTTCCGTGGTCGCAATTAGCTATTACGCCGTGTCCTTGGCCAGCTATCTATTTTATCCCCTTGCCGACCCCATCGGGGTGAGCAAAGGGATGATTACGGCTGTGCTTACTCTGCCGGTTGTTGCATTGGTGTGGATGATGGTCCGCTCAATACGGCGTCGGATGGATTAGCATCCACCAAACGATGCGTGAGGACTGCGCCGCCTGCAATAGCGGCTAAGGCCAAGATTGTCGCAACCGAGAATGTTGGGATACCCGCAAGACCCGCACCGATTGTGCAACCACCTGCTAAGACGGCACCAACACCCATAAAGACCGCGCCAAGCGCATAGCGACCTGTTTGGCGCGGGCTGTCAAAGCTTTGCCATGTGAAGGTTTTGAAAGCCAGTGATGCGACAAGCGCGCCCGCCAAAGTTCCCCCGATCAAGCCAGTCCCAAATCCCGCAGGGATTGAGGTGGAGGCCACCGTCCAAAACAGAGCTTCGGTTGTTGGGGCAGTGAAGGACAAGCTTTCCATGGTGATGGGGTCAAAGTCATCATAGAGGACATAGCCCGTTCCAACCCAAGCGGTTGGGACCAATAGGCCGATCAAGACCGCCAAGGCCAAATGAGATGGCTTATTCTGAGATTTGACAGCCGTCCACAGCGCAAGCACCACAAGCGCCGATGTTAAGGCCCAAGCAGGGACAAGGCGTGTCAGATCAACAGCATCACCCAAGTCTAATGTGACCGAGCCAGCTAGGGACTGGAGTGGAGACAAGACACCTTTCAGAGTGGCATGTGCAACGACTGCAAAGATCAAAATAACTGTTGCGGCACGTAGGTTTCCAGAGGCGGACAAAATGGTGAGCCGTGACACACATCCCCGTGTCAAAACCATACCCGCCCCAAACAATCCGCCGCCAATCAAAATGGAGAGGATAGGCAAGTCTGAGACCATAAAGCGATGATCGTCAAAGGCAATGAGCCCTGAGAAAATCGCGAACTGAACGCCAACCGTTGCCGTGGCAAGCGCCAAGAGCCAAACGCCCCAAGCTTGACGACGATCTTCCCCGACAAGGCTGCGGCGAAAACAGAATTTGCTACGCTCGGCGAGAAAGCCAAAAGCGGCTCCGACGAGGAGGGCGAAAATGACAGAGACCTGAGGGGCTGTCAAAGTTTCAAAACCGAGATCTTCGAACATAGTATTCTCCTTGATTGAGGAATTATGTTCCAAATGATAAAGAAACTGACGTAATGCAAGGGGCAAGAAAAGTCATTGAGTACATGAATGCAGAATTTTGTTCTGGATGTTTGGCTGTGCTGAGGTCGCTGTTCCAAAGCTGAGAGCAGGAACGAATGAAATTGCAATTGCTCTGCCTAAGTTGGACATATGGTTTTATTTGAACATCTGCATTTATTTGACCCCTTATGCGTTCTGTGAAACACTGAAACCCACGCTTTCGCCAAAGGACCCGCCCCATGCCAATCAAGAACCGTTTTGCTGACCTTCATTCTGAAATCACCGCATGGCGTCGTGATTTGCACGTACATCCTGAAATCTTGTTTGACACACATCGCACCGCAGCCGTGGTTGCGCAAAAGCTCAAGGAATTTGGCTGTGACGAGGTTGTAACTGGGTTAGGTCGCACTGGTGTCGTCGGTGTGATCAAAGGCAAAGTGGACACAAACGGCAAAGCCATTGGGCTACGCGCAGATATGGATGCCTTGCCCATTCACGAACAAACGGGTCTTGAGTATGCATCCAAGACAGATGGCGCGATGCATGCCTGTGGTCATGATGGTCACACGGCTATGTTGCTTGGCGCGGCAAAATATTTGGCAGAGACGCGCAATTTTGATGGCACCGTTGTTGTGATCTTTCAACCCGCCGAAGAAGGCGGCGGTGGCGGCAAGGAAATGTGCGATGATGGCATGATGGCACGCTTTGGCATTCAAGAAGTCTACGGCATGCACAACTGGCCTGGCATGGAGGTTGGTCAATTCGCAATTCGCTCAGGGGCTTTTTTTGCGGCCACCGATGTGTTCGAAATTGAAATCGAAGGCAAGGGGGGCCATGCTGCCAAACCGCATGAAACCGTTGATAGCACCGTTGTCGCCTCGCATATGGTCCTTGCTCTGCAATCCATCGTCAGCCGAAATGCCGACCCTGTTGAACAATTGGTCATTTCAGTGACGTCTTTTGAAACCTCATCAACCGCCTTTAACGTCATTCCACAGCGTGTGACGCTCAAGGGAACTGTGCGCACGATGAACGCTGATATTCGTGATCTTGCGGAGCGGCGGATTGGAGAAATAGCCAAAAGCTGCGCTGAAACCTTTGGGGCAACAGCGACCCCAGTTTACACACGAAACTATCCCGTCATGGTCAATTCCGAAGAGCAAACGCAGTTTGCGGCGCAAGTCGCGACCTCAGTAAGTGGCGGATGCGCGGATGCCCCCTTGATCATGGGCGGCGAAGATTTCGCCTTTATGCTAGAAGAGCGACCCGGCGCCTATATCTTGGTCGGAAACGGACCAACGGCGCCCGTGCATCATCCAGAATACAATTTCAATGACGATGCCATCCTAAGCGGATGCAGCTGGTGGGCGGAAATCGCAGAACAGCGGATGCCTGTCTAAGGCAGGTCTGACTTATCCGCCAGTATGGCTCATATGGCGGGTCATTTGGCCCGTGATCTTTTGGCGGGAATAGTCGAAATCATGGCCTTTGGGTTTATGGGAAATTGCATTTCGGATTGCGTTTTCTAGTTGGATTTCGCTATCTGGGAAATCCCTTAGGGGCTTGCGTAAATCTGCATTATCCTCTTGGCCCAAGCACATGAAGAGCTCTCCAGTACATGTGAGGCGAACACGGTTACAGCTTTCGCAGAAGTTATGTGTCAGAGGCGTGATAAAGCCAATCTTTTGACCCGTTTCTTCAAGCTTCACATAGCGCGCAGGGCCGCCTGTGCGTTCGGATAACTCGGTCAAGGTATACTGTTGCGCCAAAGTGTTCCGCAGATCGCTGAGCGCCCAATATTGGCCGATCCGATCCTCACCGCCAAGATCGCCCATTGGCATCACTTCGATCCAGGTCAAATCCATATCACGCTCGGCGCACCACTTTGTCATGGTGAACACTTCGTCTTCGTTAAATCCCTTGAGGGCGACAGCATTCAGTTTTACCCGAAGGCCAGCCGCTTGGGCCGCATCAATCCCGCGTAACACTTGGGGCAATCGACCCCATCGCGTCACACGTGCAAATTTGGCTTCATCCAAAGTATCCAACGAGACATTGACCCGCCGTACACCCGCCGCATAAAGGTCGCTTGCGTATTTTTCGAGCTGCGATCCATTCGTGGTCAAGGTTAATTCCTTGAGCGCGCCGCTGTCGAGATGACGCGACATACTTTGGAAAAAGCTCATAATTCCACGACGAACAAGCGGCTCTCCGCCTGTTATGCGTAATTTCTCAACCCCAAGTTTGACAAAGGTTGAACACATGCGGTCCAATTCCTCTAACGTCAAAAGCTCTTTTTTAGGAAGAAACTGCATATTTTCAGCCATGCAATAGACACAGCGAAAATCGCACCGGTCGGTTACCGAAACACGCAAGTAGGTGATCGCGCGTTGAAAGGGATCAATAAGAGGAGCTGTCATGTTGCGTAAGCTATGCGCATGTGCATACTCTCGCAAGAGGGTTGGCGACGGTTTTTGCCATTCTGCGACCAAAAGGGGGGAGCTATGTTGAAACGTTTTGTGGGTTTAGGTGGAATTGCCTTAGTCTTGAGTGGGTGTAGTGATTTGGAGCAGACCTTTGGTGTCACGCCAGAGCCAAGCGACGCCCCAGTCGAAATTGCTCAAACCACGGCTGTGAGCCCTGTAACGCCGCCGCCAGTCATTCAAAATACCGGCGCTCCGCGCGCGCCTGAGGTATTCGATATCGCCACCACCGAAGAGCGGTCAGAGGCCACAACGATCACAGCTGTCTCGAACGAAAAAAACCTCGGCATTGCGATTGCGGCCTTGGGTAATCCGGCGGAAACTGGTTTTTGGGTGAAATCAGATTTGGTCTCCACCCCGACCAAAGGACGCATCACTGATTTGGCCAGTGGGAAAAAGGTAAATGTCGATCTATTCCCTGCGGAAACCGCGCAATCAGGTACTCAAATCAGCTTGTCAGCAATGCGAGCGTTGGATGTATCCTTGATTGATCTTCCAGAGGTCCAAATCACACAGGTGAATTAATCCTCAAGGTGGCGTCGGGCTTCGCGACGCGCAAAGGGTTTCATGCGCTCACCATAGGTGTCGATGAATTGAATGGCGCGTTCGCGATCATGTTTGGATAAATCGCGTACCCACCATCCGATGGCCTTTTGAATGAACCAGTCATGGTCGTCCACATAGCTTGCGGCCCATCCCAAAATACGGTCACGAATGACGAGCTCATCAGGTTTGGGGTGGTTCTGTTTCGTCCAAGGAAGGGTAATCACAAGCGCGGCCCGACGGTCCCACATGTGTTCGCTCTTGGTCCATGTTTCGACCTCATCAATGCGAGCAGGCTTCGCAACGAGCCGTTTTTGTCCCGCCATGCACACATGATCCGCAATCGCCCAGCTATCAAAGTCATGTCTCCATGAGGCAAGCAAATCCCAAGCGCCTTGATCATCAGGCTTAATGCGCGCCTGCGTCAAAAGCTTGGCGGCGCCGATGCGAGCCTCGAAGATGTTTGTGTCCCACAACGCGGCGGCCAAGGTCAGGCGTTGATCCACAGTGAGGCTTCGCCGCCAGGCCATGGTCAGCTCGTTTAAGGTTGGGTTGGTCACACCCAAATAGGGGCGATCCACTTTGTGATAGCCCCTCGCGCCTTCGGCGCGCCCCGGCTCAACATGCTGTGTCAGGATAGCGAGCGCGTCCTCTGCGGTTAATGGGGCTGTCACGCTCTATTCCACCGTCACTGATTTTGCCAAATTCCGCGGTTGGTCCACATCTGTCCCTTTGGCTATCGCCGTATAATAAGCAAGCATTTGGGCGGGGATGGAATAGAGAATTGGCGCAACGACATCGTGGCAAGACGGCATTTCAATGCTTTGCCAAATGTCGGGTCCTGCGGTTTTTATGCCATCCTCGTTTGAAATCAAAACGACGCGACCTTTGCGGGCCATGACCTCTTGGACGTTTGAAATCGTTTTGTCATAGAGCCCATCTTTGGGGGCCATGACGACCACGGGGACTTGTTCATCAATCAGGGCGATGGGGCCATGCTTTAGTTCGCCTGATGCATAAGCTTCGGCGTGTATGTAGCTGATTTCTTTTAACTTTAGCGCGCCTTCGTGGGCAAGCGGATACATGACGCCACGTCCCAAGAACAAGATGTCCTCTGCTTTGGAAATCTGGAATGCGACGTCTTTGATAGCATCGCTCAGGAGCAAGGCTTGGTTGATTTTGGCCGGAACACCGCGCAGGTTGTCGATGATATCGTTCAACTCTTCTGCTGGCTTTGAATTGGTTTGCTGTGCTGCGAGAACTGCGAGACTCAGCAGAACTGTTAGCTGACAGGTAAAGGCTTTGGTTGAGGCAACGCCCACTTCGACACCGGCATAGATGGGAAGCGCGTAATCGCTTCCGCGTGCGATTGAGCTTTCTGCGACGTTGACGATGGATAGGATCTTGTCTGCTTTGCCTTGGCAATAGCGGAGCGCAGCGAGGGTGTCGGCGGTTTCACCAGATTGGCTAACAAAAATAGCCAATGTTCGTTTTCTGATTGGCGGTTCGCGGTAGCGGAACTCTGAGGCTACATCAATTTCCACGGGAATACGCGCGATTTGTTCAAACCAGTATTTCGCCGTGAAACAGGCATAAAACGCAGTACCACAGGCGACCATCGTGATCTGATCAAACTCAGAAAAATCAATCTCCGCGTTTGGTAAAGTGATCTCAAATCCCGAATGCGCGAGGTATTTATTCAATGCATCTCCCAACACACGCGGTTGTTCATGGATTTCCTTTTCCATGAAGTGTTGAAACCCATCCTTGTCAATGCGCGTGGCGTCTGAATTGATCGTACGGATGTCGCGTTCAACCGTGTCGCCGGTGATATCCAATATATCGACGCTGTCACGGGTGAGGACGGCAAAGTCCCCCTCTTCTAGATAGCTGATGCGCGATGTCATGGGCGAGAGAGCAATCGCATCAGAGCCCACATACATTTCACCATCGCCATACCCAATTGCAAGAGGGGATCCTTGGCGTGCGGCAATCATCAAATTCTCTTCGCCGTCAAAAATAATGCACAATGCAAAAGCACCGTCTAATCGAGAAACCGCTGTTTTCGCCGCTTCGACGTGCGATTGCCCTTGATCGACATAATATTGCACCAACATCGCTACAGTTTCCGTATCCGTGTCGGTAACATAGTTGAGACCAACGGAGGCAAGCTCTTCTCTAAGGTCGCGGAAATTTTCAACGATGCCATTGTGCACTACGGCCACTGGGCCAGAGACATGCGGGTGCGCATTGTTTTCTGTGGGTTCGCCATGGGTAGCCCATCGCGTGTGCCCGATACCGATTTTACCAGCAAGTGGTTCGTGAACCAATTTGTCCGAAAGCTCGACCAATTTTCCAACGGCGCGGCGGCGTTCTAATCGTGTCTCGTGAATAGTCGCAATCCCCGCGCTGTCATAGCCGCGATATTCCAATCGCTTTAACGCATCAACAAGAATTGGGGCAACTTCATGCGTGCCTAAAATACCAACGATCCCACACATTATTACGTCTCCTGATCGCGTTTCGCTTTTTTCTTTTTTAACATTTGAACCAATTTACGAGCCATGCCTGCTTTGTTCTCTTGTGGCGCACGCGACAGGGCTAAATCCCCGTCAGGGACGTCTTTGGTAATGATTGATCCGCTGCCTGTCATGGCCTCATCGCCAATCGTGACAGGGGCCACAAGCATGGTGTTTGAACCGATAAAGCTTTTGTTGCCGATGGTTGTTTTATGCTTCATCACGCCGTCGTAGTTACACGTGATGGTGCCTGCGCCAATATTGGTTTTTTGGCCGATGTCTGCATCGCCAATATAGCTTAAGTGATTCACTTTGGATCCTTCACCCAACGTGGCGTTTTTGACTTCGACAAAATTGCCGATGCGCACGTCTTCTGACAGCTCAGCACCCGGGCGCAGTCGGGCGTAGGGGCCGACAATTGCACCGCGCGAGACGTGGCATCCCTCAAGGTGTGAAAAGGCTCGAATAGTTGCGCCGCTTTCAACGGTCACCTCTGTTGCGAAAACCACGTTTTGTTCGATCACTGCATCGCGTCCGATATAAGTGTCGTAGGACAAAAACACTGTGTCAGGGGCAAGCAAAGTCACCCCATTTTCAATCAATTCAGCGCGTGATTTTCGTTGAAACAAGGCTTCTGCATCGGCCAATTGCGGGCGTGAGTTGACGCCAAGTGTTTCGGCCTCAGGGCAACGAACGACCTTGGCTGATTTGCCAGAGGCGACGGCCAATTCCACGCAATCGGTCAAATAGAATTCACCAGAGGCATTGTCATTTCCAATTTGATCAATCAGATCAAACATCAGAGACGCCTTGGCAGACATAACGCCACTATTACAGAGGGTTATGTCGCGTTCTTCAGGTGATGCATCCTTGTATTCAACAATTCTTTGCAAGGTGTCGCCTTGGGTCACAAGACGACCGTAGCGATCTGGATTGGCGGCTTCAAATCCGAGCACGACCAAATCGGCTGTTGAGCGTGCAGTTGTAATATTTGCCATCGTTTCGGGGCTAATAAAGGGCGTATCTCCGTAAAGCACGATGATATCGCCGTCATAATCGGCTAAACAGTCGCGCGCTTGTTGAACCGCATGGGCTGTGCCCAGTTGTTCCGTTTGCAACACGATCTCTGCATCGGGGTCACAATCTTTGGCCGCCGCTTCGACCAACTCGGCCCCGTGGCCTGCGACAACAATCATCCTATCAGGCTCAAGCGTTTGCGCGGCCTTCATCGCATGGATGAGCATCGGCGCTCCGGCAATTTTATGTAAAACTTTTGGCAGGTCGGATTGCATACGCGTTCCTTTTCCTGCTGCTAAAATAACAACGGCTGTGCTCATTACTTTTCCTCAATTCGTATAGGCCTTTTATCCATTTGTGGATGTTATGCAAGGTCAGGAATGTTCAACTTTGGTTGCGCTTTGTAACACCGCGTGGCAGGAACATGCTGAAACGTCAAAAGGTGGATGCGATGTATACGGTGATTTTTGATCTTGATGGAACTTTGGCTGATACCTCGGGGGATTTGATTGCATCGGCAAATGCCTGTTTTCGCGACATGGGGCATGGGGATGTTTTGGATCCTGTGGCGGATGCGGGAACCGCGCTTCGGGGCGGACGCGCGATGTTGCGCAAAGGTCTTGAGAAATTGGGACGTGAGATTGATGAGGATTTGATTGATCGCTATTATCCCGTTTTGCTCGAGGCCTATCGCAAGGACATCGACACATACACGCGGTTTTTTGACGGCGCTCTTGAGGCAGTTGAGGTGTTAAAGGCGGACGGCCATCGTGTTGGCATTTGCACGAACAAACCTGAGGCGCTTGCCCATCTCTTGCTAACGCGTTTGAACGTTTTGGATAGGTTCCACTCTTTGATTGGCGCGGATACACTGGCGACCCGTAAACCTGATGCGGCACCCTATATTGCGGCTGTGCAACATGCGGGTGGCGAGATGAGCAAATCCTGTTTAATCGGGGATACCAGAACGGATCGTGATACGGCGATAGCCGCGGGGGTGCCCTGTGTCCTTGTTGATTTTGGGGTGGGCGATCAGAGTGTTTATGACATGGATGCGGATGCCATCATCAAAGATTTTGCTGAGTTGCCCGCGATTATTGAGGCATGGGATCAGGCTGCGCAATAGGGGCACAAATCAACGCTGCGAGATCTGTGAAGTCGCGCGTTTCGATGGACCAAACGAGGGTTTCAATGTGATCTGCGCGCGCCGTCCCAATTTTGCCCTCTGCTAAGCTATGAAATTTTGCGCTAATGTCTGTAGCACTTGGGGGCGCTGTGTGATCCCATTTGGGTTGATGCCAATCACTTGAGACGCGCTGTCCATCTGTGAGCGTGATGTCAACTTTGGCATAGCGTTTCAGGGGGAAGGCCGCGTTGCAATGGGCATCCTCATGCATTGTGATGGCTTTGGACAAACGCTTAACTTCAGGATTATTCAGAGCGCTGTCTTTTAGAGACGCGGCTGTAATATCACCGTAAACCAAGGCAATCGCGGTCGGAAAGGACGTGGAATATTGCGCTTCTTCTGTCGTTGTCGGCTCATTACACGCAAGGCGAATAGATTCGTGAAAGGTTGTAATGTCGATTGAAGCAATCTGAGAGGGATGCAGGTTATGCGCCGATCTAAGCGACAGAGCCGCCTCTATCGGGGCTTGTGCCCATCTGCAAACGGGATAGGGCTTGTAATATTGATCCAGCATATACCATTTTTCGCCTAAATCGGCCCAATAGCTGTCGGCCTGTTCTACGATCAAGGAAGGCGCTCCTGTAAATCCCGAACGCGCCAGTTTGGCCGCAGACACGCCAGTCATTGCGCCCCAGCCTGATCCATCCTTGAGCATGGTGGGATAATCAATACAGCGCATCATCTGGCTACGGGGTCCGTGATATTCCGCGATCCCAAGGGCGTGGCGTGTGCTCTCATGGTCAAGCCGCATCAACCGCGCGGCCGCCGCAGCGCAGGCAACCGCGCCCCAGCTTCCTGATGTGTGGAAATCGTCTACGGTTCCGTGCTGCGCCATTGCTGCGCGTGATCCGAATTCATACCCCATGAGCAGCGCGGCCAAAACCTCATGGCCTGAGCTGTTCTGCTCCATCGCGATGGGTAAAATGGCCGCAAAGAGGGAACAGCCTATATGCCCTTTCGATGGATTGAACCCATCATGCCCATCTAATGCATCGATCCGCATACCCGCCGCAAGTGAGACGCCAGTCGCACTTGCTGTGCGTCCGTCAAAGAGCATGGCAATCGGACCTGCGAATTCCTCAGAGGCATGATCTGCAATGATATGGGCAAGGCGCGTGTCCTCCGCACCAATAGCAATCCCCAAGAGATCAAGCAGGGACATTTTTGCGCGCTCAACGACGGGCGTTGGGGCATCCGTCAGCGAAAAATCGTGAATAAAAGGGATCGGATCCATATCTGGCCTCGCTCTGTGTGGGGCTAGTCTGCTCGAATTTAGGGCGCTGTCCAGTCCGACTGCGACTTGAAATTTTACATCCATGTCGTGCATCGACATTGACGGAGTGGATCTCATGCGGCATCACTTTAGCATGACTGAGATATTTACTGGTAATTTTACCCAACAAGAACCTATTCCAGAAGAGGCCATCGAGGCCGCCGTTGCGGTCCTGCGTTCGGGTCGGTTGCATCGCTATAATGTCGCCGCAGGGGACGCAGGTGAGGTCGCCTTGTTGGAACAAGAATTCGCCGACATGATGGGGGCGAAATATTGCTTGGCTGTGGCCTCAGGTGGCTACGCCATGGCAACGGCTTTGCGCGCGCTTGGGATTGGCGCAGGGGATAAGGTTTTGACCAATGCCTTTACTCTCGCGCCAGTGCCTGGGTCCATTGCCTCTGTTGGGGCGGTGCCAGTCTTTGTTGGTGTGACTGAGGATTTGGTCATTGACCTTCATGATCTTGAGGCAAAGGCCGATCAAGCGGATGTCTTGATGCTGAGCCATATGCGGGGGCATCTCTGTGATATGGATCGTTTGCTAGAGATTTGTGAGCGCCATAATATCCAAGTGATCGAGGATTGCGCCCACACTATGGGGGCAAAGTGGAAAACCCGCTGGTCAGGACGTTATGGGGTCATTGGGTGCTATTCCACACAGACCTACAAGCACGCGAATTCAGGCGAGGGCGGTTTGTTCATCACCGATGATCCCGAAATCATGGCACGGGCCACGATGTTGTCGGGCTCTTATATGCTATTTGAAAAACACCTCGCAGCACCTGATCCTGGAGTGTTTGCAGAGATCAAATATCAAACGCCCAATATATCGGGTCGAATGGATCATTTGAGAGCGGCTATTTTACGTCCGCAGTTGCGCGATTTGCACACCCAATGCGCACGCTGGAATGAACGATATCAAACACTTGAAGCAGAGCTGCGGGGATGCAACGGATTAACGGTGATCACCCGTCCACCAGAGGAAACCTATGTCGGATCATCGCTTCAGTTTTTGCTATTGGATTGGTCAGATGCCGACATAGAGGCCTTTGTGACGAGATGCGCCGCGCGCGGGGTTGAATTGAAATGGTTCGGCGGTGCAGAACCTGTTGGATTCACATCGCGCTATGACAGCTGGCGCTATGCCCCCTCGCAGCCTATGCCGGAGACAGATCGCATCTTGAAAGGGATCATCGATATTCGCTTGCCACTGACCTTTAGCCTAGAGGATTGCCAAGTAATTGGTCGGATCATTAAGGACGAAGTCGGCAAGGCCAAAGCCGTCTAAGTGATATCAATTGCGTCCTGTTCCGCTTTGGACTGGGGCTCGACATGGATATGGGGGCGCACATTTGGAATTTCGCGCTCTAAAGCCAGTTCGATCTTGTCACAAAGGTCATGCGCGTCACGCACCAGCATATCCCCTGGCACGACAAGGTGAAATTCAACAAAGGTCACTTGCCCCGCTTGGCGGGTGCGTAGGTCATGAGCTTGAAGGGCGCCGCCCCCTGCATTTGAAATGACAGTGACCACTTTATCCAATAACTCATCAGGCGCGGCTTCGTCCATTAAACCCCCCAATGAATCCTTGATAAGATGCCCGCCTGACCACAAAATCTGTAAGGCGACCAACACGGCGATGATTGGGTCCAAGATCCAGTAACCTGTGAGATAGGCCAAGCTCACACCAATCACGACGCCAAAGGACGAAATCACATCGCTTCTGAGGTGTTTGCCATCTGCAATGAGGGCAGGCGAGCGCAACATGCGCCCCCGTTTGAGCAATATCCAACACCAGACCCCATTGATCACACCTGCCATCAGATTGAGCCCGAGACCCACATCAACAGAGAGAACCTCTTGAGGATTATCAAATGCGAAATATGCGGATTGAAGAATGAAGATCGCCGCCAAGATGATCAAGACACCCTCAAGAATGGCGCTGACCAGTTCGGCCTTGTGATGTCCGTAGGGATGATTGCCATCGGCAGGAACCGCGGCCCATTTAACGGCGAGGATCACCGCAATGGCAGAGGCAACGTTCACCACACTTTCCAAGGCATCGGAAAATAATGCCACGGAGCCTGTGATCCAATAGGCCGCGAATTTCAGACACAGCACAAGCGCCGCAATCAGCAAGCTCCCCAAAGCAAGGCGAATAACTGGTGTCATAACAGAGCGTCCTTTAATCCCGCCCCTTGTCGCATCCTCGCGCAAAGCTATCAACCCTCTACACGACGTAAGGTTCTTGCGGTTTTTGCTTGACGCATAAAAGGCAAGGGTTTTAACTATTGAACAAGCGTTCAATAAAAAGGAGGGTCAGATGTTTCTAGGCTCGATGACATTTGATTTAGGCGAGGATACCAATGCGTTGCGCGATGTGGTGCATCGTTGGGCCCAAGATCGCGTCAAACCGATTGCAGCGAAAATTGACACAGATAACATTTTTCCCTCCGAGCTTTGGGCCGAAATGGGGGGGCTTGGTTTGCTGGGAATCACTGTGGACGAGGACTTTGGTGGTGCGAATATGGGCTATTTGGCGCATACCGTGGCTGTCGAAGAAATCGCACGCGCCAGTGCTAGTGTGAGCTTGTCCTATGGGGCGCATTCAAACCTTTGTGTCAATCAGATCAATTTGAACGGAACACCTGAGCAAAAGGCCAAGTTCCTTCCGAAGCTTATCAGCGGCGAACATGTGGGTGCTTTGGCGATGTCGGAACCCTCTGCGGGATCAGACGTCGTGTCGATGCAGTTATCGGCCGAAAAACGGAACGGGTATTATCGCCTGAACGGGAATAAATATTGGATCACCAATGGTCCTGATGCGGAGACTTTAGTTGTTTATGCCAAAACAGATATGTCCGCTGGGTCCAAGGGGATTACGGCCTTTTTGATTGAACGCTCGATGACAGGGTTTTCCACGTCGCCTCATTTTGACAAATTAGGGATGCGCGGATCAAACACAGCGGAATTGATCTTTGATGATGTAGAAGTGCCTTTTGAAAATGTCCTCGGAGAAGAGGGCAAAGGCGTGCGCGTTTTGATGTCGGGTCTGGATTATGAACGTGTTGTCCTCGCGGGGATCGGCACAGGCATTATGGCGGCCTGTTTGGATGAAATCATGCCCTATATGGTCGAGCGGAAACAATTCGGTCAAAGCATTGGGGATTTCCAACTGATGCAAGGGAAGATGGCGGATATGTATACGGCCTTAAATACGGCGCGCGCCTATGTCTATGAGGTCGCCAAAGCCTGTGATCGCGGCGATGTCACACGCCAAGACGCCGCCGCCTGTGTTCTCTATTCCAGCGAAGAAGCGATGAAAGTCGCCCATCAAGCGGTGCAAGCCATGGGGGGTGCTGGCTATTTGAACGATCACCCCGTTGGGCGGATTTTTCGGGATGCGAAGCTCATGGAGATTGGGGCAGGGACATCGGAAATCCGTCGTATGCTGATTGGGCGCGAAATGATGGGCATGATGCGCTGATCATGGCAATGATGTCTGCAAAACGCATTATCCTGATCCTCTGTCTGATTGCGGCGGCGATAGGGCTTCGCTTGGGGCTGAAAACTGCGCGATTGACGGAGACAGATATTATTGATCACTATGTGTCGGTCTATTTGGATCAACAACTGAGAGCAGAGCAAGTTGCAGATAGCAGTGAATGTTTTGCCAAGCAGGGGCGGCATTTCTGGGAACGCATGCGCGTGATCTGCCAAGATCGCGAAGGCGCGCAACATCTGTTTTCTATCGGTCCTTGGGGGCAGGCGCTGAGCTATACCAAAGAGGGCGGCACCTTATGACCTCTATGGGCTTTTCCTCTTATGAAGATGCTATCGCGCAATTCAATTGGGATATCCCCGAGCGGTTGAACATGGCCGTTCAGGTCTGTGATTTTTGGGCGGAACTCGATCCAGACCGCATCGCCATTATCGAAGCACATGATCCCCAAGCGCAACAGGTGATCACATTTGCCACGCTGCGCCGTATGGCAGATACATTGGCCTATCACTTGCGCGACATTGGCGTTGCCAAAGGAGACCGCGTTGGCGTGTTGCGGTCGCAATCCGCATGGACCGCGGCGGCTCATATCGCGATTTGGAAGCTTGGGGCGATTTCGATTCCCTTGTTCAAACTCTTTGGCCCCGATGCCTTGGAAACGCGCCTAAGGGATGCTGAGGCAAAGCTTGTCATAACAGACCCTCAGGGGCATGCAGGATTAGATGATACTGATTGGCAAACCCTTGTCCCAGAACGGTTAACACTTCATTCAGAGCCGTTTGACACAGCAGACACATCCGCCCAAGATCCCGCCGTCCTGATCTATACCTCAGGAACAACAGGCGCACCCAAGGGCGCTTTGCATGCGCATCGCGTCTTGGTTGGGCATATGCCAGGTGTTGTGATGTCCCACGATGGATTGGGACAGGCGGGCGATTGCCTCTGGACCCCTGCGGATTGGGCGTGGATTGGGGGTCTGTTTGATGTCTTGATGGTGGGGCTCGCGCTGGGCGTTCCTGTTGTGGCTGCGCGCGCGGATAAGTTTTCCGCCCCCTATTGCAGCACCTTATTGGCCAATGTGCCGATCAAAAATATCTTTTTCCCACCCACGTCCTTGCGACTTCTTAAGGCTGCGGGATTTAGTGCCAAGGGATTGCGCTCTGTGGCTTCTGGTGGGGAACCACTTGGGGCGGAAATGCTTGGCTGGGGGCAAGAGGCGCTGGGCGTGACGATCAATGAATTTTATGGTCAAACGGAATGTAATATGGTGGCCTCAAGTGCCGCCAATTGGTTTGCCCCCAAAGCAAATTGTATTGGCAAAGCTGTGCCTGGATTTTCCTTGGCTATTTTGGATGAGGCCGGGTGTGAAACCGATTACGAAGGCAACATAGCAGTTCATTCCTCGGCGCCGAGCCTCATGCTGAGATATTGGAACAAGCCCGAGCAAACCCGTGAGAAATTCATAGGCGACTGGATGCTCACAGGGGACAGAGGTATTTGGGAGGGCGATTACTTGCGCTTTGTCGGGCGCGAGGATGATGTGATTACGTCCTCAGGCTATCGCATTGGACCCTCTGAAATTGAGGACTGTCTCTTGCAACATTCTGCTGTTGCTACTGTTGGCGTGATTGGCAAGCCTGATGCAACGCGCACGGAAATTGTAAAAGCCTATGTCGTGCTCAAGCCTGATGTAGAGCCAAGTGATGCGCTCAAACAAGAGTTAATTGATCATGTAAAACAAAAGCTTGCACGCCATTCTTATCCCAGAGAATTAGAATTTATTAACGCCCTGCCAATGACTGTTACAGGCAAAGTCATTCGCAAAGAGCTTAAGGCGCTGGCGATCCGCGAAACGGAGAACTCTCAATGAAACTTCGCTCAAACATTACACCCTCATCCCAAGAGTTCAAAGCCAATCAAGCGGCACATTTAGATGCCTTGGGAGACATCCAAAAGGTCGCTCAGGCAGCGGCCCTTGGGGGTGGTGAAAAATCGCGAGAGCGTCATCAATCCCGTGGAAAAATGTTACCGCGAGATCGGATTTCAAACCTGCTTGATCCGGGGTCATGGTTTTTGGAAGTCGGGGCAACGGCGGCGCATGGGTTATACGGCGGTGATGCGCCTTGTGCTGGGGTGATTGCGGGCATTGGCCTCATTCACGGTCAAGAGTGTATGGTCATTTGCAACGATGCGACGGTCAAGGGCGGCACCTATTACCCGATGAGCGTCAAGAAACATCTGCGCGCGCAAGAAATTGCACAAGAAAACCGTCTTCCTTGCGTTTATCTTGTGGATAGCGGCGGGGCGAACCTTCCTAATCAGGATGAGGTGTTTCCAGATCGAGATCATTTTGGTCGCATCTTTTATAATCAAGCCCATATGAGCGCCAAGGGAATCGCGCAAATTGCTGTGGTTATGGGATCCTGTACCGCAGGGGGGGCTTATGTCCCTGCGATGTCGGATGTGACCATTATTGTCAAAGAGCAGGGAACGATCTTTTTAGCGGGGCCGCCTTTGGTCAAGGCGGCGACCGGTGAAGTTGTCAGCGCCGAAGATTTGGGCGGTGGGGACGTGCATACGCGTCTCTCGGGTGTTGCGGATTATCTGGCAGAAGATGACGCGCATGCACTCGCATTGGCGCGTCGTGCTGTGTCGCATTTGAATCGCCCTCGAGTGGATAATGTGACGTGGCAATCCCCAGAGGATCCCGCCTATGACCCAGAGGAAATCTTGGGCGTTGTGCCAACAGATCTGCGAACGCCTTACGATATTCGCGAAGTGATCGCGCGGTTGGTGGATGGATCCCGTTTTGATGAATTCAAACCGCGTTTTGGCGAAACCTTGGTCACTGGGTTTGCACATGTCAAAGGCTGCCCTATTGGGATTGTCGCAAATAACGGTGTGCTCTTTAGTGAGGCCGCGCAAAAGGGTGCGCATTTTATTGAGCTGTGTTCACAACGGAAAATTCCCCTCGTGTTCCTGCAAAATATCACGGGGTTCATGGTTGGGCAAAAATATGAAAACGAGGGCATCGCGCGCCATGGGGCGAAAATGGTCACCGCCGTTGCAACGACCTCTGTGCCAAAGATTACCATGCTCGTTGGTGGCTCCTTTGGGGCGGGGAATTATGGGATGTCTGGTCGGGCTTATCAGCCAAGGTTTTTGTGGAGCTGGCCCAACAGCCGCATTTCTGTGATGGGCGGCGCACAAGCCGCAGGTGTTCTCGCAACGCTCAAACGCGACAGTATCGAGCGCGCGGGGCAGTCTTGGTCTGCAGAGGACGAGGCTGCGTTCAAACAGCCCACGCTTGATATGTTTGAGGAACAAAGCCATCCCCTCTATGCCTCAGCGCGCCTGTGGGATGACGGTATTGTTGATCCGCGTAAAAGCCGCGAGGTGCTGTATCTTTCGTTAAAAATTGCTCTGATGGCTCCGATTGAGGAGACGCGCTTTGGCGTGTTTCGGATGTAGATCGCATGTTGGTTGAGATGGTGCAATTTGAGTATTTTTGCAAAGATGAAGTCAGCGGCCTTTGTGCGTAAGGAAATGGTTATGTTCAATAAAATCTTGATTGCCAATCGCGGGGAAATTGCCTGTCGGATCATGAAAACAGCGCGTCGACTTGGGTGCAAAACTGTGGCTGTTTATTCGGATGTGGATGCAAAGGCATTGCATGTGGCACAGGCAGATGAGGCGATTTGTATTGGGTCTGCATTGCCCTCTGAAAGCTATCTGAGAATTGACAAAATCGTAGAAGCTGCGCGCGCAGTTGGCGCCGAAGCTATTCACCCCGGCTATGGGTTTTTGTCTGAAAACCCAGAGTTTGTAGAGGCGATAGAGGCGGCAGGATTAACATTTATTGGGCCCTCTGCCGCTGCTATCCGCGCGATGGGGTTAAAGGATGCAGCCAAGGCCTTGATGGAGCAAGCGGGCGTGCCTGTTGTCCCAGGCTATCACGGCGAGGATCAATCTGATCATGCATTAGCCAAAGAAGCGGATCGCATTGGCTATCCCGTGTTGATCAAAGCGGTCGCTGGAGGCGGCGGCAAGGGCATGCGCCGTGTGGAGGCGCCGTCTCAGTTTGCCGATGCATTGGCATCCGCGCGCAATGAGGCCGCTTCCGCCTTTGGAAATTCGGATGTCTTGGTTGAGAAATACATCCAAACACCGCGCCATATTGAAGTGCAAGTCTTTGGCGACGGAACAGAGGCAATTCACTTGTTTGAGCGCGATTGTTCGTTGCAGAGGCGTCATCAAAAAGTGATCGAAGAAGCGCCTGCACCCGGAATGACAGAGGCCGTTCGCGCGGCAATGGGGCAGGCGGCTGTGCGCGCGGCCAAGGCCATTGGATATTCTGGCGCGGGGACCGTTGAATTTATCGTTGATGCCAGTGATGGGATCCGAGAGGACGGGTTTTGGTTCATGGAGATGAACACCCGTTTGCAAGTCGAACATCCCGTGACCGAAGCAATCACAGGGCTTGATCTGGTTGAAATGCAACTGCGTGTGGCCTCTGGGGAACCGCTTATGGTGGCGCAAGAAGATGTCGCAATAAATGGACATGCTTTCGAAGCGCGGATTTATGCAGAAGACGTGCCTGCGGGATTTTTGCCAGCGATAGGCGATTTAGAACATCTCAGCTTTGGTGAAGGTGTTCGGGTGGACACGGGCGTTAAGGCGGGGGATCAGATTTCACCGTTTTATGATCCGATGATTGCCAAAGTTATTTCACATGCTCAGACACGCGAGGCGGCGTTGACGCAGATGGCGCGCGCATTGGAGCATACCGAAATTGCGGGAACGGTGACGAATATCGCGTTTTTGGGCAATCTCTGTCGTCATCCTACGTTTCAGCAGGGGCAGATGGATACTGGTCTCATAGACCGTGACCTTGATCAGTTGATCGAGACAAGCACACTCACTCCGCGCGCAGTGGGCGCAGCTTTGTTGACTTATCTCGCGCCTCATCCTCAAGAGGCACGTGGGTTCACCATTTGGGATCCCTTGTGGCAGGAAGCCGCGTTTGATGTTGATGGCGAGGTCATCACTATTCCCTATCAGTTAAGTGATCAGACGGTGCGCTTTAAATTTGAGACCCAAGTTTACGAGCTTGATCTGACCAAAGATCCAGTTCGCCTTGAAGGACACTCATTGCCGCGATGTTATCTCGGCTCGGCTGGGATCACTGTGTTTGATAACCCCGCCATCGAGGTTGGTGTGATTGATCCACTTGATCGCGATGTGGAGGGGCATGACAGTGGGAATTCAGTCATCTCCCCAATGCCTGGTCTAATTGCGACTGTGATGGTTGAGGCAGGCCAATGGGTGCAAGACGGCGATGTTTTGGTGGTTTTAGAAGCCATGAAGATGGAGCATCGTTTGTGTGCCTCAAAAGACGGTCAAATTGAGGAGGTGTTGTGCGCGCAAGGCGAGCAAGTCGAAGCCGGGGCACAGTTGATTGTGTTTGCTCAAGACGAGGCCGACTCAACCTGATCAAAGCCGCGAAAATTAGGCTCAAATGGGCGATTATCCAAAATAGTCAAAAATTTAATCTTCAGCCCCTTTGGATAATTAAAATTTTTCTCAAACGGAATCCTTGGTTATTTCCTCTAAAATAGCGAATTTTTCAGTATACCATGACATACAATGCCGTTTTTGAGGACATATACTTAAAACTGAATGTGTTCAGTCGTTGTTGACCCCAAGAGCTGACGGGGCTAAACCACGCCCGAGCCAATACGCAACGCAACAAAAGTTGCGCGCATGAAAGGAGCCATCTGTGGATGAGATGTTGAGGGAGTACCTCCCAATACTCGTGTTTCTGGCCATTGCCATCGGGCTGGGCCTTGTTCTGATCCTTGCAGCGGTCGTGGTTGCAGTTCGCAATCCAGATCCTGAAAAATTATCTGCTTATGAATGTGGATTTAATGCCTTTGATGATGCGCGTATGAAATTCGATGTACGCTTTTATTTGGTGTCGATCCTGTTCATCATCTTTGACCTCGAAATCGCTTTTTTGTTCCCTTGGGCTGTTGCCTTTAAGGACATCAGCATGGTCGGGTTCTGGTCGATGATGGTGTTCCTTGGTGTTTTGACCGCAGGCTTTGCCTACGAATGGAAGAAGGGGGCGCTCGAATGGGAGTGATGACCGGAGCCAATACAGCTGGGTTTGACCGCGAGGTCGCAACCCAAGAGCTTAATCGTGAATTACAGGACAAAGGGTTCCTGTTGACCTCAACTGAGGACATCATCAACTGGGCGCGCACAGGGTCGTTGCACTGGATGACCTTTGGTTTGGCGTGTTGTGCGGTTGAAATGATGCACACGGCTATGCCACGCTACGATATGGAGCGGTTTGGCACGGCGCCACGGGCCTCCCCACGTCAGTCTGATTTGATGATCGTTGCAGGCACCTTGACCAACAAAATGGCACCTGCTTTGCGCAAGGTTTATGATCAAATGCCAGAGCCACGCTATGTGATTTCTATGGGATCATGCGCGAATGGTGGTGGCTATTATCACTACTCTTATTCAGTTGTACGCGGATGCGATCGCATCGTTCCTGTGGACGTTTACGTCCCAGGGTGCCCGCCAACAGCCGAAGCGCTCTTGTACGGTATCATGGCGCTTCAACGTAAAATTCGTCGGACAGGGACACTCCAGAGATGACACAAGCTTTGCAAGAATTGGGGGCCTATATCGAAGCCAAGCGCGCGGATTGCGTGTTGGGGTGGGATATAACCTTGGATGAGCTGACGGTTGATGTCGCGCCAAGTCATATTGTTGATTTCGTCGACTTCCTAAAGAGCGATCCGACATGCAAATTCTCAACGCTTGTTGATATCACAGGTGTTGATTACCCAGACCGCGCAAAACGGTTTGATGTCGTGTACCATTTCCTATCTATGTATCAAAACCACCGTATCCGGTTGCGTGCATCGATAAGAGAAGATGAAACAATGCCCTCGATTGTTGATGTACATCCGTCGTCAAATTGGTTTGAGCGCGAAGTGTTTGATATGTTTGGCATCCTGTTTAGCGGCCACCCAGATTTGCGGCGCTTGCTGACGGATTACGGGTTCCGTGGTTACCCGCTTCGCAAAGATTTCCCAACAACTGGCTATACTGAAATCCGCTATGACGAGGCGCAAAAGCGCGTTGTGTACGAGCCTGTAAAATTGACCCAAGAATACCGTCAGTTTGATTTCATGAGCCCATGGGAAGGCGCGGATTATATCTTACCTGGTGATGAGAAAGAGGGGGCAAAGTAATGGACGGCTCCAAAGGTTTCGAAGACGCCCAAACAGGCGAACAGAAAATCCGTAACTTTAACATCAACTTTGGACCTCAGCACCCTGCGGCCCACGGTGTGTTGCGCTTGGTTCTTGAGCTTGATGGCGAAATTGTTGAACGGTGCGATCCTCACATCGGATTGTTGCACCGCGGTACAGAAAAGTTGATGGAGAGCAGAACTTACCTGCAAAACCTGCCTTATTTTGACCGCTTGGATTACGTGGCCCCTATGAACCAAGAGCATGCTTGGTGTTTGGCCATTGAAAAGCTCTGTGATGTAGAGGTGCCGCGTCGCGCATCCTTGATCCGTGTGCTGTATTCAGAAATTGGGCGCATCTTGAGCCATCTTCTGAACGTGACGACCCAAGCGATGGATGTTGGCGCGTTGACGCCGCCCCTTTGGGGATTTGAGGAACGTGAAAAGCTTATGGGTTTTTATGAGCGTGCCTGTGGCGCGCGTCTTCACGCCGCCTATTTTCGCCCTGGTGGGGTTCACCAAGACCTTCCTGATGAATTGATCGATGATATCGAAGAATGGGCCTTGGAATTCCCAGCCCGCTTGCAAGACATCGACGATCTCTTGACAGAAAACCGCATTTTCAAACAGCGCAATGCTGATATCGGCGTGGTGACGGAACAAGATATCCAAGATTATGGCTTCTCTGGCGTCATGGTGCGCGGCTCTGGCCTTGCATGGGATCTGCGCCGTGCGCAGCCCTATGAATGCTACGACGAATTCGAATTCCAAGTCCCTGTTGGCAAAAATGGCGATTGTTATGATCGCTACCTCTGCCGTATGGAAGAAATGCGCCAATCTGTCAGCATCATTCGCCAAGCGGTTGTGAAACTCCGCGAGGCCACTGGCGACGTTCTTGCCCGTGGCAAGCTGACACCGCCAAAACGGTCTGACATGAAAACATCCATGGAAGCGCTGATCCACCACTTTAAACTCTACACCGAAGGCTTCCACGTGCCAGCGGGCGAAGTTTATGCGGCGGTCGAAGCACCCAAAGGTGAGTTTGGTGTTTACCTTGTTGCGGATGGCACAAACAAACCGTATCGCGCGAAACTGCGTGCGCCTGGCTTCTTGCATTTGCAAGCCATGGATTACATTGCGTCTGGTCATCAATTGGCTGACGTTGCTGCAATTATCGGCACAATGGATGTCGTTTTCGGAGAGATTGACCGCTAATGCTACGCCGTCTTTACCACGAACAGCCTGAAAGCTTTGCCTTTACCCCTGCAAACCAAGCATGGGCCGAAGCGCAAATGACCAAATACCCAGAAGGCCGCCAAGCCTCTGCTGTGATCCCGCTTTTGTGGCGCGCACAGGAACAAGAGGGTTGGTTGACACGTCCAGCAATCGAAGCGGTCGCTGAGATGTTGGACATGGCCTACATCCGCGTTCTCGAAGTGGCCTCATTCTATTTCATGTTCCAACTTCGCCCTGTGGGATCTGTTGCGCATATTCAAATCTGCGGAACTTTGTCCTGCATGATTTGTGGCGCCGAAGACTTGGTTGCGGTCTGCAAGGAAAAGATTGCGCCGAAACCCCATGAGTTGTCCGCCGATGGGCGCTTTAGCTGGGAAGAGGTTGAATGCCTTGGAGCATGTGCAAATGCACCGATGGCGCAAATTGGCAAAGACTATTTTGAAGATTTGACCGCTGACGGGTTTGCCAAGATGCTTGACGATATGGCGGCCGGCAATGTGCCCGTCGCCGGTCCTCAGAATGGTCGCTACGCCGCCGAACCTTTGGGTGGCTTGACCTCTTTGACGGACCATGACGCAGGCAAAGTGCAATATAACGCAAGCGCCCAATTGGCGAGCGATCTTGGCGATAGCATCAAGCGCATCGATGGAAGTGAAGTGCCGCTCTTGACGCCATGGCTCGACACGGACAAAGCAACCAAGAAAGTTGCCCCGCCCAAGGTAGAATCTGCTGCTCCGCGTAACGCCAAATCAGCGGCGCAATCGGCACCAGAGGCGGCGTCGGCTAAGGGGAAAACCCCTGTCAAAGCGGCAAAACCTGACCCAAAGGCAACAAATGATATGCCAAAGGGTAAAAAACCTCGCACAATGAAGGCGCCTCGCAAGTCGGGGGCTGATGATCTAAAGATGATCAAGGGTGTTGGGCCAAAGCTTGAAAACCTATTGAATACGCTAGGCTTTTTCCACTTTGATCAAGTTTCGAAATGGTCTGATGACGAGCTGGCTTGGGTTGATCAAAACCTAGAAGGCTTTAAAGGGCGTGCAAGCCGTGACGAATGGGTCGCGCAAGCAAAGATTCTTGCATCAGGCGAAATGACTGAGTTCTCATCCCGTGTTAAGAAGGGAAGCGTCTACTAAGACGTTTCTTTTAACATTAAGGGGGTAATTAGATGAATGAACCAATGAAAAATACCAGATGTCAGTGGGGCTGTTGGGGCCTAGCTGCACTTATCGGGTTGGTTATATTTATCGTATGTTTGTCAATGATGGACATGCAGTGGCCTGGGTCACTCTTTATTGCGGCGTTATCATTTATTTTGGCTGGTTTGATTTTTACTTGGGCCTTCTGCGGAAAAAGCGAAACTGGGTCCTATGACTCAGGTGCGTTTGGATCAGGAGCCTCTGGTCCAAGCGGAGCGGGATCATCCAATTCTGGATCATCCGTAGCTGCGTCTTCTGCATCATCTGATGCTGTTGCAACAGGGGCATCTTCTGGTGCATCAGCAGGAGCGGCCGCTGCGGCAGCGAGTGCTGCGGCGACAACGGCTTCACCTGCAGAAACAGCACAAGCTGCACGTGAGGCTGAGGTAAAGCCATCTGCGTCTCTTGCGGGACAAGATGAGCTTGCTGATCGCAAAGGCGAGTGGAAATACGATGCAAACGCATCTGAAAGCGGTGACGCCTCAGAGGCGGCTGCATCCAAGCCAGAGCCGAAAAAGACAGCAGCGAAAAAAGCGGCTCCTAAAAAGGCAGCAGCTAAGAAGGCAGATGCAAAACCAGCTGCAAAAGCCAAAACATCAAGTGCGGGTTCTGCAGATGCAGCAGCGACACCTGATTATGACAATGATGGTGTGTTCGAAGGCAAGGATGAGGGCAAACGCCCAGAGGCCTTGACTGCAGCGCGCGCAGGCGGTGCCGATGATCTTAAAAAGATCAAAGGGATTGGCCCTAAACTTGAAAAGCTTTGTAACGAGCTTGGTTTTTACCACTTTGATCAAATCGCAGGATGGTCTGCGGATGAGGTCGCTTGGGTAAATGCTAACTTGGCTGGCTTCAAAGGCCGCGTCAGCCGTGACAACTGGGTAGAACAAGCCAAGTTGCTCGCATCAGGTGCGGAAACTGAATTCTCTAAACGCGTCGATAAAGGCGGCGTTTACTGAGGGTAGAAACATGGGACACGACACAGAAGATCAACGCTTGGAAAAACAGGGCCGTTTAGCGGCGATTGTAATTGCAGGTGCAATGATATTCTGGATCGTGGCCCAGTGGATTGGATCAAGACTTGGGATCGATATTAGGTTCCAAGTTTTGATTGATCTTATTGCTTTGGCCGCGTTCGCATGGGCGATGGTCGTAACATTTCAAATTTGGCGGAAACGCCAAAATAATAAAGGATGATCGCGAGATGCTAAAGGACCAAGACCGGATCTTTACCAATATCTACGGGATGCACGAACGGACCCTAAAAGGCGCCAAGTCGCGAGGGCATTGGGACGGCACAGCTAAGATTATCCAAAACGGTCGTGATTGGATCGTGGATCAGATGAAGGCCTCTGGCCTGCGTGGTCGTGGTGGAGCGGGTTTCCCAACGGGTCTCAAGTGGTCCTTTATGCCGAAAGAAAGCGATGGGCGTCCGGCGTATTTGGTGATTAACGCCGATGAATCTGAGCCAGGCACCTGCAAAGACCGCGAAATCATGCGTCATGATCCGCACACCTTGATCGAGGGTGCGTTGATCGCCTCTTTCGCGATGAATGCGAATACATGTTATATCTACATTCGCGGCGAATATATTCGCGAACGCGAAGCGCTTCAGAATGCAATTGACGAATGCTATGAGGCTGGATTGCTCGGCAAGAATGCTGCGAAATCTGGTTGGGATTTTGACCTCTATCTGCACCACGGTGCAGGTGCCTATATTTGTGGCGAAGAGACGGCGTTGATTGAAAGCCTTGAAGGTAAAAAAGGAATGCCGCGGATGAAGCCGCCGTTCCCAGCGGGTGCGGGTCTTTATGGCTGCCCCACAACAGTAAACAACGTGGAATCTATCGCCGTCGTTCCAACAATTTTGCGCCGTGGGCCAGAGTGGTTCTCAGGTTTTGGTCGCGCGAATAACGCAGGCACCAAGTTGTTCGCGATTTCAGGTCACGTCAATCACCCTTGCGTCGTCGAAGAGGCGATGTCGATTGGGTTCGAAGAATTGATCGAAAAGCATTGCGGCGGAATTCGCGGAGGGTGGGATAACCTCTTGGCTGTCATCCCCGGTGGATCTTCTGTTCCCTGTGTGCGCGGTGAAAACATGCGCGACGCGATTATGGATTTTGACTACCTGCGCAATGATCTTGGATCAGGTTTGGGGACTGCTGCGGTGATTGTGATGGATAAATCCACAGATATCATCAAAGCGATCCATCGTTTGGCGAAATTCTACAAACACGAAAGCTGCGGTCAATGTACACCTTGTCGCGAAGGCACAGGTTGGATGATGCGCGTGATGGAGCGTTTGGTGAATGGCAATGCCGACCCAGAAGAAATCGATATGCTTTGGGACGTTACCAAGCAAGTCGAAGGTCACACAATCTGTGCGCTTGGGGATGCGGCTGCTTGGCCGATCCAAGGGTTGATACGCAATTTCCGCGAGGAAATCGAAGACCGGATCAAGGCACAAAAAACAGGCCGTGTATCGGCGTTTGCGGCGGAATAATGATGCGGACAGCTTTGATTATAACTTGTGCCCTTGGTTTGACGGCTTGCGGTGAAGCTTGGCAAGATAACCGCGTGCCTTATGGTGGCATTTATTGGACGTCATCTTTGGATGTCGCCAAGGAAACGCCAGAAGATTTCAGCATCGTAGTTAAGGATGCAACCCAAGACCGAGATGCCGCCAAAGAGGCGGGTAGGTTTGAAGGTATCAAGTATTGTGTCGAATTTTTTGGATCATCTGACATTGATTGGGGGCAGGGACCAGACCAGCGCCTCAATATTGTCAAAGGCGATCTTTACCTAAACGGGAGCTGCACTGGATGACTAGCTTAACACTTTTTTCTGTTCTCGGCCTTGCCGCTCTTGGCGTGGCTCTTGTGGCAAAATCCACGCCTCAGGCTCTTAAGATCCGTGTAGAAACCAAAGACACACGCAAGACCGTGTTGACCTCAAAAGCAAAGTGAATGTGATGACAGATCTCCGTAAAATCATCATTGACGACAAAGAAGTCGAAGTCGAAGGCGCGATGACCTTGATCCAAGCTTGTGAACAAGCTGGCGTCGAAGTGCCCCGTTTTTGCTATCACGAACGTCTGTCGATTGCTGGCAACTGCCGCATGTGTTTGGTTGAAGTTGTGGGTGGTCCACCCAAGCCTGCGGCCTCATGTGCGATGCAGGTGCGCGATTTGCGCCCCGGTCCAGAAGGCCAGCCGCCAGTGGTAAAAACCAACTCGCCCATGGTCAAAAAGGCCCGAGAAGGGGTGATGGAATTCCTTTTGATTAACCACCCCCTTGATTGTCCGATTTGTGACCAAGGCGGGGAATGCGATCTTCAGGATCAAGCAATGGCCTATGGTGTCGATAGCAGCCGCTACCGCGAAGCAAAACGCGCAAGCACCGATTTGGACCTTGGTCCTTTGGTCTCAACCACGATGACTCGTTGCATCAGCTGCACACGCTGTGTGCGCTTTACCACTGAGGTGGCAGGTATCACGCAGATGGGCCAAACAGGGCGCGGCGAAGATAGCGAAATTACGTCGTACCTTGGTGAGACGTTAGACAGCAATCTTCAAGGCAATATCATTGATTTGTGCCCCGTCGGCGCGCTGACGTCTAAACCCTACGCCTTTACCGCGCGTCCTTGGGAGTTGAGCAAGACTGAAACGATTGATGTCATGGATGCTCTTGGATCCAACATTCGTGTGGATACGAAGGGCCGCGAAGTGATGCGGATCCTGCCACGCAACCACGATGGCGTGAACGAAGAATGGATTTCGGACAAGACTCGCTTTGTTTGGGATGGTCTGCGCCGTCAACGCTTGGACACGCCTTATATTCGTGAAAACGGCAAACTCCGCAAAGCGACATGGGGCGAAGCCTTGGGCGCGGCGGCAGCGGCGATGTCAGGTAAAAAGGTTGCCGGCCTTGTTGGGGATCTTGTCCCAACTGAGGCAGCCTTCGCGCTTAAGTTCATGATCGAAGGGTTGGGTGGCTCTGTTGAGTGCCGCACAGATAACGCACGTCTTCCGATTGGAAACCGCTCTGGCTATGCAGGAACAGCGAGCATTGAAGATATCGATGACGCCAAGTTCATTCAGCTAATTGGGACAAACCCACGCGACGAAGCGCCGGTTCTAAACGCTCGTATCCGCAAAGCGTGGAGCAAAGGTGCAACTGTTGGATTGGTTGGCGAAGCTGTCGATCTAACTTATGACTACGCCCATGTTGGCACTGATCGCGCAGCTTTCGAGAGCCTATTAAATGGCAAACATGGTGATGTTGTTGATCAACCTTCCATAGTGATCGTTGGCCAAGGCGCGCTTCGCGAAGCGGATGGCGCGGCGGTTTTGGCGGCGGCGATGAAGCTTGCAGAAGACACACAATCCAAGTTGATGATTTTGCACACAGCCGCGTCGCGCGTTGGTGCAATGGATGTTGGCGCGGTAACCGAGGGCGGTTTGAACGTAGCAATTGAGGGCGCTGAGGTTATCTATAACCTTGGCTCTGACGAAGTTGATATCGATGCTGGTGCGTTCGTGATCTATCAAGGCAGCCACGGGGATCGGGGCGCGCATCGTGCGGATGTTATCTTGCCTGCTGCGGCCTATACAGAAGAAAACGGTTTGTTCGTCAACACCGAAGGTCGTCCACAATTGGCGATGCGTGCTGGGTTTGCGCCCGGTGAGGCTAAAGAAAACTGGGCGATTTTGCGGGCTCTGTCCGCTGAGCTTGGCTCTGCATTGCCCTTTGATAGCCTGGCACAACTGCGTCAGGCGATGATCAAGGCCGTTCCGCATTTGGCGAAGGTTGATCAAGTCATTGAAAACGAATGGAAAGCTGAAACTACGGATAAGCTTGGCAAAGCCGAATTCCGTAATGTGGTTTCTGATTTCCACCTCAGCAACCCAATTGCACGTGCGTCCAGCTTGATGGCTGAGCTGTCAGCTAATGCCAAGGCACGTGGCATTGAACAGGTGGCTGCGGAATAATGAAAGCACGCCCATTCATATTACCTCTGGCCTTAGGCGCGGCAAGCGTCGCTCAAGGCGGATGCCAAGTCTCGGACATGGCCTCAACAGAGGCACCTGCTGCAGAGCAGGTGGACTATATGGGCGTCAAGACAAGCCTTTTGGCCGATGACATGGTGCAGTTCCATGTCAAAGCCAAAGGCGGCGCAACGGGCAGCGTTGCAACAGCTTATGCAGAATGTGCGGCGGCGCAATACACACTTATCCGTGGCTACGGATTTGCGCGTCACATCCGCACGAATGTGAATAGTGTGGCAGGGGATTGGGTGGCAGATGCTGTTTATCTGATCTCTCCTGCTTTACCCCGTGGATTGAAAACGATTGACGCAGAAGTCGTCGCGGACAATTGCACGGTCAACGGAATACCAATGGTGTGAGGACCGATGGCTGATTTCTTAACTACTCCGGGCGGAATTGCCCTGTTAATTGTGGCCCAAGTTTTGGCTGTTGTCGGGTTCGTCATGATCTCGATGCTGTTCTTGGTCTATGGCGATCGTAAAATCTGGGCGGCTGTGCAAATGCGTCGTGGTCCTAATGTGGTTGGGGCCTTTGGTCTGCTACAAACGGTTGCTGATGCGTTGAAATACGTCGTCAAGGAAATCGTTATTCCAGCGGGGGCCGATAAAACGGTCTTTATGTTGGCGCCACTCACCAGCTTTGTGTTGGCTTTGGTGGCTTGGGCGGTTATTCCGTTTAATGACGGTTGGGTTGTCTCTGACATCAACGTGGCGATCCTTTATGTGTTCGCTGTGTCCTCTCTTGAGGTCTACGGCGTGATTATGGGCGGATGGGCGTCGAACTCTAAATACCCGTTCCTTGGCTCCTTGCGCTCTGCGGCGCAGATGATTTCTTACGAAGTTTCGATCGGTTTGATCATCATCGGTGTGATCCTCTCGACTGGTTCGATGAATTTCGGCGATATCGTAAATGCACAAGATGGCGATTATGGCTTCTTTAGCTGGTATTGGTTGCCGCATTTCCCGATGGTCTTTTTGTTCTTTATCTCGGCCTTGGCGGAAACAAACCGTCCGCCATTTGATTTGCCCGAGGCGGAATCTGAATTGGTTGCGGGATATCAGGTTGAATATAGCTCAACACCGTTTTTGTTGTTTATGGCGGGTGAATATACCGCGATCTTCTTGATGTGTGCTTTGACAACATTGCTCTTCTTTGGAGGGTGGTTGTCCCCGATCCCAGGTCTGCCTGATGGCGTGCTGTGGATGGTTGGCAAGATGGCATTCTTCTTCTTCCTCTTCGCGATGGTTAAGGCGATCACGCCACGCTACCGCTATGACCAATTGATGCGCTTGGGTTGGAAAGTGTTCCTACCTTTGTCCCTCGGTTGGGTCGTTTTGGTGGCATTCTTTGCGAAATTTGAACTCTTTGGCGGTGCATATGCTCGCTGGGCTATCGGAGGCTGATATGGCGAATATCGATTACGGACGGACGGCCAAGTATTTCCTTCTTTATGATTTCTGGGTCGGGATGAAATTGGGTCTCAAGTATTTCTTTGCGCCAAAGGCGACATTGAATTATCCGCATGAAAAGGGACCTTTGTCCCCACGGTTTCGTGGTGAGCACGCCTTGCGTCGTTACCCAAATGGCGAAGAGCGGTGCATTGCCTGTAAACTTTGCGAAGCGGTTTGCCCCGCACAAGCCATCACGATTGACGCAGAGCCGCGTGATGATGGCAGCCGCCGCACAACTCGCTATGATATCGACATGACAAAATGCATTTACTGCGGCTTCTGCCAAGAGGCCTGCCCAGTGGATGCCATTGTCGAGGGTCCGAATTTCGAATTCTCAACCGAAACCCGCGAAGAGCTATTTTATGACAAGGCCAAGCTCTTGTCGAATGGCGATCGTTGGGAAGCTGAGATTGCACGCAACTTGGAAACGGATGCGCCCTACCGATGAGCACGCAAAAGAACCCATTCGAAGACATGATGCGACTGGCGCAGGAGATGGTGAAAAACGCCCAACCTGCGATGGAAACATTTTCGGCGAAAGGGTTCGAAGATATGTGGCCAACGATGCCCAAGGATGTCATGGAAATGACCTTTGGGAATGGCCTCAACAAAGAGGGTTTGGACGCCAAAACACGTCTTTTGCTGACACTTGCTGGATTGATCATGCAAGGGGCGCAAAACGAAAGCCAAATCCGCATCACAGTCCGTCACCTCAAAGAGGCCGACGCGCGTGATCAAGAAATTATTGAAACCATCGGCCAAATGTCGATGTTTGCCGGTTTACCCGCTATGACCCGTGCCATGGAATTGGCCAAAGAGGTTATAGAAGACAAAGAGGAAAAAGAGACATGAGCGTTGCAACCTTCGCGTTCTATTTGTTCGCGCTTTGCACCATCACTGGAGGATTGTTCACAGTTGTGAGCCGTAACCCCGTGCATTCGGTGCTATGGCTGATTTTGGCTTTCCTGTCTTCGGCGGGGCTATTTGTTTTGCTTGGCGCAGAATTCGTCGCAATGCTTTTGGTCATCGTCTACGTCGGAGCCGTGGCGGTCTTGTTCCTCTTTGTTGTGATGATGTTGGATGTGGATTTTGCCGAACTCAAGGCGGAAATGTCGCGTTATTTACCATTGGCGTTATTGATCGGCTTGGTGTTGTTGATGCAATTGGTCATGGCCTTTGGCGCTTGGACCGAAGCGGAAACAGCGATGTCTGCGCGGACAGCGATCACACCAGATGGGGTTACGAACACGGCCGCCTTGGGGCTTTTGCTCTATGACAAGTACTTCTTACTCTTCCAGCTCTCAGGGTTGATCCTGTTTGTTGCGATGGTGGGGGCGATTGTTTTGACTTTGCGTCATCGCAAAGATGTCAAACGCCAAAATGTGCTTCATCAGATGTGGCGTGACCCTGCGAAGGCCATGGAACTAAAAGACGTAAAACCGGGGCAGGGGCTATAGCTCGTGCTGGAATGGAACAAGGAAACCGAGGAATAATATGATTGGTTTAGAACATTACCTGACAGTTGCAGCGACGCTGTTTGTCATTGGTATCTTTGGGCTCTTCCTGAACCGGAAGAACGTTATCATCCTTTTGATGTCGATTGAATTGATGCTGTTGTCTGTCAACATCAACTTGGTCGCGTTCTCAAGCTTTTTGGGCGACTTGGTTGGTCAGGTCTTTACCCTCTTTGTCTTGACCGTTGCTGCGGCTGAGGCGGCGATTGGTTTGGCGATTTTGGTTAGCTTCTTCCGCAACCGTGGCACAATCGCGGTCGAAGATGTTAACGTGATGAAAGGGTAATTGAACATGGAAAAGATTATCCTATTTGCTCCACTCGTTGGCGCGTTGATCGCGGGCTTTGGCTGGCGCATCATTGGCGAGAAATCAGCACAGTACCTGACAACAGGTCTGTTGTTCCTTGCCGCGGCGCTGAGCTGGATCGTGTTCTTGGGATTTGATGGGGAAACTCAGCATATCCCAATCTTGCGCTTTATTGAATCAGGTGCGCTTTATACAGACTGGTCCATCCGCTTGGATCGTCTCACGACCATCATGTTGGTTGTTGTGAACTCGGTCTCGGCTTTGGTGCATCTCTATAGCTTTGGCTATATGGCGCATGATGAAAACTGGACCGATACAGAAAGCTATCGCGCCCGTTTCTTTGCCTATCTGTCGTTCTTTACCTTTGCGATGTTGATGCTGATCACCTCTGACAACCTTGTCCAAATGTTCTTTGGCTGGGAAGGCGTGGGTGTTGCCTCCTATCTCTTGATTGGCTTCTATTATAAAAAGCCAAGCGCGAACGCGGCGGCGATCAAAGCCTTTGTTGTGAACCGTGTGGGTGACTTTGGTTTCGCTCTGGGTATTTTTGGATTGTTCTACCTCACAGGTAGCATTCGTTTTGACGATGTCTTTGCAGCGGCCCCTGCGCTTGCTGAACAAGAGTTACATTTCTTGTGGCGTGATTGGAACGCGGCGAACCTCTTGGCGTTCTTGTTGTTCATTGGCGCGATGGGTAAATCAGCTCAGTTGATCCTGCACACATGGTTGCCTGACGCGATGGAAGGTCCGACACCTGTGTCCGCCTTGATCCACGCGGCGACGATGGTGACGGCGGGTGTGTTCCTTGTCTGTCGGATGTCACCACTCATGGAATTTGCGCCCGAAGCGATGGCATTTGTGACATTCCTTGGCGCGACAACTGCGTTTTTTGCCGCCACTGTTGGCTTGGTCCAAAACGATATCAAACGTGTGATTGCCTATTCAACCTGTTCGCAGTTGGGCTATATGTTCGTAGCGGCAGGGGTCGGCGTCTACTCAGTCGCGATGTTCCACTTGTTCACACACGCCTTCTTTAAGGCGATGTTGTTCCTGGGTGCGGGCTCTGTGATCCATGCAATGCATCACGAGCAAGATATGCGGAACTACGGCGGCCTTCGCAAGAAAATCCCATTTACCTATTGGGCGATGATGATTGGCACCTTGGCTATCACAGGTGTTGGTATTCCGCTTTCTGGTTGGATCGGCTTTGCCGGCTTTGCCTCTAAAGACGCCGTGATCGAAAGCGCCTATGCGGCCACAAACGGGGGCTATGCCTTCTGGATGTTGGTGATCGCGGCCTTGTTCACGTCTTTCTACAGCTGGCGTTTGATGTTTATGACCTTCTTTGGAACAGCGCGCGGTGACAAGCATACGCATGATCACGCGCAAGAAAGCCCCAAGGTTATGTTGATCCCTCTGGGCGTTCTCGCGATCGGTGCCGTGTTTGCAGGTGCAATTTGGTATTCAGCGTTCTTCGGAAAAACAAACGAAGTTGTGAAATTCTTTGGCGGTCATTACGAAGAACCGGCCAAAGAGCTGGCCGAGGATGTTGCGGAACGTAATCCAAAAGCGTCAAAGCTTAAGTATGTTATGGCGGATGCACCTGGTGAAGCGGCGATCTATATCAAGCCTGAAAACACTATCCTGCATGAGGCGCATTATGTGCCAACATGGGTCAAGCTTAGCCCCTTTATCGCGATGTTGATTGGTCTTGTGACGGCGCTTTGGTTCTATGTTTGGGACCCAAAAATGCCCTCTCGCGTAGCCGAAGCAAATCGCCCCTTGTATTTGTTCTTGCTGAACAAATGGTACTTTGATGAAATCTATGATGCGATTTTCGTCAATCCTGCCAAAGCATTGGGTCGGTTCCTATGGAAGCGCGGAGATACCAATATCATTGATGGGTCGATCAACGGGATTGCTATGGGGATTATTCCATTCTTTAGCCGCCTCGCAGGACGCGCACAGTCTGGATATATCTTCACCTATGCCTTTGCGATGGTGATCGGCATCATTGTTCTAATCACTTGGATGAGCTTCAGCGGAGGAGCAAACTGAAATGGATAACCTACTTCTTTCCATTGTCACATTTGTGCCAGCGCTTGCGGCGTTGATCCTATTGGTTGTTGCGCGTGGTGACGACGAAGCGGCGGGCTTGGTCGCCAAGCGGTTCGCTTTGGTCACGACGGTTGCAACGTTCCTGATCTCGTTGATGATCCTTGCTCAGTTTGATCCTTCAAACACCGGCATGCAAATGGTCGAAGAGACCACATGGATTATGGGGCTGAACTACAAAATGGGCGTTGACGGGATTAGCGTTCTCTTTGTGATGCTGACCACCTTTATGATGCCTTTGGTGATCTATGCCAGCTGGGGCGTGAATACACGCGTCAAAGAATATATGATCGCCTTCTTGTTGCTTGAAACCCTAATGTTGGGTGTCTTTATGGCGCTGGATTTGGTGCTCTTTTACCTCTTTTTCGAGGCGGGCTTGATCCCGATGTTCCTGATTATCGGGATTTGGGGCGGCAAGAACCGTATTTACGCGTCGTTCAAATTCTTCCTCTACACCTTGCTTGGCTCGGTTTTGATGTTGGTTGCGATGATCGCGATGTACGCGGATGCAGGCACGACAGACATCCCGACATTGATGACACATCAATTCGCATATCAGGACTTTAGCGTTCTGGGCATTCAGGTCGTGGGTGGTTTGCAGACGATGATGTTCCTTGCCTTCTTTGCAAGCTTTGCGGTCAAAATGCCAATGTGGCCTGTTCATACATGGCTACCCGATGCACACGTTCAAGCGCCGACAGCTGGTTCTGTAGTCCTTGCGGCGATCTTGTTGAAAATGGGTGGCTATGGGTTCTTGCGGTTCTCTTTGCCGATGTTCCCAGTTGGATCAGCTGTCATGACCGATTTGGTGTTCTGGATGTCGGCGATTGCGATCGTCTACACATCTTTGGTCGCCTTGGTCCAAGACGACATGAAAAAGCTCATCGCCTATTCATCCGTGGCCCACATGGGCTATGTGACGATGGGTATTTTCACTGTTAACCAACAGGGTCTTGATGGTGCGATTTTTCAAATGATCAGTCACGGCTTTATCTCGGGGGCCTTGTTCCTCTGCGTTGGGGTGATCTATGATCGCATGCACACACGTGAGATTGATGCCTATGGCGGCTTGGTTAACCGTATGCCCGCTTATGCGTTGATCTTTATGTTCTTTACCATGGCCAATGTTGGCTTGCCGGGGACATCTGGGTTTGTGGGCGAATTCCTTGTGCTTATGGGGATCTTTCAAGAAAACACATGGGTGGCGGCGATTGCGACCTCTGGTGTGATCTTGTCTGCGGCCTACGCGCTTTGGCTCTATCGTCGGGTGGTCTTGGGGGATTTGATCAAGGAATCTTTGCGCACGATGTCTGATATGACCAGCCGTGAGCGTCTGATTTTTGCCCCACTCGTTGTCATGACGTTGTTGTTGGGGGTCTATCCCGCATTAGTTCTCGACCTGATTGGCCCCTCTGTAGAAGCCTTGGTTATTAACTTTGACACTGCACTCGACGCGGCTGATTACGTCGCCGATGCAGCTCTATCGCACTAACAGGAGCAAGACACAAAATGATCCAAGCTGATCTAAATATTATCCTGCCGGAAATCATGCTTTCGGTTTTTGCGATGGGTGCATTGTTGGTTGCCGTCTATACAGGCAAGGACAAATTGGCCGCGACGCTTACTTGGGCAACAGCCGCGGTATTTGGCGTCATTGCCTTTTGGATCGCCACAGCAGGGAGCGGTTCAAACATCGCGTTTAGCGGGATGTTCATTGATGATGGATTTTCGCGCTTTGCCAAGGTCACGATCCTCTTGTCGGCCGCTGCGGTCTTGGTCATGAGCCAAGATTATATGACGCGGCGCGGTATGTTGAAATTTGAATACCCTGTTTTGATCGCTTTGGCGGTTGTGGGTATGATGATGATGGTCTCTGCTGGGGATTTGATGTCGCTTTATATGGGGCTCGAATTGCAATCCTTAGCGCTTTATGTGGTTGCGTCTTTCCGTCGTGATAGCCTCAAATCAACAGAAGCCGGGATGAAGTATTTCGTCCTTGGTGCCTTGTCCTCTGGTTTGCTATTGTTCGGTGCGTCGTTGGTTTATGGCTTTGCAGGAACGACGACCTTTTCTGGTATCATTACTGCCGCAGGTGACGGTTACGCACCTGTTGGCTTGCTGATCGGTCTCGTCTTGGTCATCTCAGGACTTGCCTTTAAGATTTCAGCAGTGCCGTTCCACATGTGGACACCAGATGTCTATGAAGGATCGCCAACCCCTGTGACTGCATTCTTTGCAACGGCGCCAAAGGTTGCGGCCTTGGCTTTGTTTGCGCGAGTGATGCATGATGCCTTTGGTCAAAGTGTCGGCGACTGGCAACAAGTGATCGTTCTAATGTCCGTGCTCTCTATGTTCCTCGGTGCGGTTGCGGCGATTGGTCAGACAAATATCAAACGTCTTATGGCTTATTCCTCTATTGCCCATATGGGTTACGCGATGATGGGCTTGGCGGCTGGAACTGAATTCGGCGTTCAATCTATGTTGGTCTATGTTGCGATCTACGTCACGATGAACATCGGAACATTTGCCTTTATTATGAGCATGGAAAAAGATGGACAGCCTGTCACAGATATCTCGGCGATGAATATGTTGTCCAAGACAGATCCAACCAAAGCGATTGCTATGTTGGTCATGTTGTTTAGCTTGGCAGGAGTGCCGCCTATGCTTGGCTTCTTTGGCAAATTTTATGTGCTGCAGGCGGCCTTTGATGCAGGTCTCATATGGTTGGCTGTTTTGGGTGTGATCGCATCAGTCATTGGTGCCTTCTATTATCTTCGGATCGTCTACTTTATGTATTTTGGCGAAGAGCAAGAGGTTGCCTTGGATCGAACAACCTATCCCGTTTTGAACGGAATGCTTGTTGTTTCAGCAATCATCATGGTTGTCGGTATCGTGAATATGTTTGGTATCGAAAGTGTTGCACAGTCTGCGGCGGCGGCTCTTGTCAACTAACTTCCCTGATGGCTATGGCAAAACGGTGTTGTCCGAAGTGGATAGTACCAATGCCCATGCCCTCAGAATTTCGAAAACAGCGCGAGGCCCAGAATGGATTTTGGGCCTCAAGCAAACAAAGGGACGCGGCAGACGTGGACGCCCTTGGGCCGACCCGACTGGAAATTTTGCCGCGACCTTATTGCTTTTCCCTAATGACACCTTGGATCAAATTGCGCTGCGCTCCTTTGTTGCCGCTTGTGCTTTGTATCAGACGTTTTCCGATGTCTTGGGGGACAAAGCCGAGCTGTCCCTGAAATGGCCAAATGACGTTTTGCTAAATGATCGCAAAGTGGCAGGCATCTTGTTAGAAACCCAAATCCTTGGCCCGCAATCCGTTGCTTTGGCCATTGGGATGGGGGTCAATCTGCGCCATGCTCCTCAACCAGATCAGTTAGAGGCCCGCGCCGTAGCGCCCGTGTCGATTTGGGAACAGACCCAAGTCAACATAACACCAGAGGCGTTTTTAGACGCGCTTGCCAAGCAGTGCCACGCCTTTGAAACTCAGTTCACGACCTTAGGGTTTGCGCCCATTCGTGCATTTTGGCTCTCACATGCTGCGCGGCTGGGGGAGGTGATCACCGCACGGGTTGCAGATCGTGAAATTACTGGAACCTTTGACACCGTCGATGAAACGGGGCATTTGATCTTGGTAACGGATCAAGGTCGCGAAACGATTGCGGCTGCGGATATCTTTTTCTAGGGGGCGCTTATGTTATTGGCGATTGATTGCGGAAATACCAATACGCTGTTTTCGATTTGGAACGGGTCCGAGTTCATTGCAACTTGGCGCACGGCGACAGATCATCACCGCACGGCCGATCAATATTACGTCTGGCTCAGCACCTTGATGACCCTGCAAAACATTGAGGCCGATATAACGGATGTGATCATTTCCTCTACGGTTCCGCGTGTTGTGTTTAACTTGCGCGTTTTGGCGGATCGCTATTTCAACTCACGCCCTTTGGTCGTTGGCAAACCTGACTGTGACTTGCCCGTATCTGTTCGTGTGGATGAAGGCACCTCCGTGGGTCCAGATCGGATCGTCAACACCGTGGCGGGCTATGACCTCTATGGAGGTGACTTGATCGTGGTTGATTTTGGCACAGCAACGACCTTTGATGTTGTAGATCACGACGGAGCCTATATAGGTGGTGTGATCGCGCCAGGTGTGAATTTATCCCTTCAGGCGCTTCACCAAGCGGCGGCGGCCCTGCCACATGTGGATATCGCCCGCCCGCAAAAGGTGATAGGCACGAACACAGTGGCCTGCATGCAATCCGGTGTCTTTTGGGGGTATGTGGGCTTGATCAAGGAAATATGTACCCGCATCAAAGGGGAGCATGACCGCGACATGAAAGTGATCGCAACAGGGGGGCTTGCCCCGTTGTTTCAAGCGTCAGATGCTCTATTTGATGCATTCGAAGATGATTTGACGATCCATGGATTGAGATTAATCCATGATCACAACAAAAGAACGGAAATTAAATGAGCAGTGATCGACTAATTTATTTGCCTTTGGGGGGTGCTGGTGAAATCGGCATGAACGCCTATGTCTATGGCTATGGTCCAGAGGGCAAAGAGAAATTGATCGTTGTTGACCTTGGCGTGACCTTCCCTGACATGGATAGCAGCCCCGGTGTGGATCTCATTTTGCCAGATGTGACCTGGCTCAAAGAGCGCCGCAATGACATTGAGGCAATCTTCATCACCCACGCACACGAAGACCATGTGGGTGCTGTCGGGCATCTTTGGGATGATCTGGGCGCGCCTATTTATGCGCGCACCTTCACCGCCAATATTGCACGTCGCAAGATGACGGATCACGGGCATAGTGATCGCACGGTGAATACATTGTCCAAATGGCCTGAAACCACCAAGGCGGGTCCCTTTACAGTTGGATTTTTGCCCATTTCGCATTCTATCCCAGAAAGCAGCGCTTTGGTCATTGATACCCCAGAGGGTCGTTTGATCCACACAGGGGATTTCAAATTGGATACCACTCCGATTGTTGGCGAAGCTTTTGATCCAGAGCTCTGGGCAGAGGTGTCAAAATCAGGGGTCAAAGCCTTGATCTGTGACAGCACAAATGTGTTTTCGCATCACGAAGGGCGCTCTGAGGCGACAGTTGGTCCAGAGATTGAAAAATTGGTGCAATCCGCGCCGTCTATGGTAGTTGCAACGACATTTGCCAGCAATGTCGCACGGGTGAAAACCTTGGCAGAAGCAGGCGCACGGGCAGGGCGGTCCATATGCCTTATGGGACGCGCAATGCGCCGCATGATCGAAGCCTCGATTGAGACAGGCGTTTTAACGGATTTCCCACCTGTGGTGTCACCTGAGGACGCGGTGAATATCCCTCGCTCAAATCTCATGCTCTTGGTCACAGGGAGCCAAGGGGAACGCCGCGCCGCCAGTGCGCAGCTTGCGAATGGTAAATTTCAAGGCATGGTTCTTAAAGAGGGGGATTTGTTCCTCTTTTCATCCAAGACCATTCCAGGCAATGAACGCGGTGTGATCCGCATTCTCAATCAGCTCTCTGAAAAGGGTGTCGATATTGTGGATGATAGCATTGGGCAATATCACGTCTCAGGCCACGCGAACCGCCCTGATTTGTTGAAAATGCACGATATTGTTCAGCCGCAAATGGTTATTCCAATGCACGGCGAACACCGTCATTTGCGCGAACATAGCAAGCTTGCACGTGAAAACGGGCGCGAGTCAGTTATTTGCGTGAACGGGATGATGCTTGATCTTTCAGGAAACAAGCCCAAGGTTGCCGAGTATATCGATACTGGCCGCCGCTATGTGGATGGGTCAACGCAATATGGCGCGATGGATGGTATCGTCAGGGATCGTATCCGCATGGCGTTGAATGGCCATGTGATCGTGACTGTCATTTTGGACGAAGATGATGAGCTCTTGGGGGAACCTTGGTGCGATATTAAAGGCTTGCCAGAAGTTGGTCGATCAAACGCGCCACTTGTTGACGCCCTAGAAGAAGACCTCAGCCAGTTCATCGGGCGTGCGAATGCGAAAACTGTGACCGATGATGACAAACTCGAAGAGGGGCTGCGCCGTGTTGCGCGTCAAACGACCCTGAACGAAATTGGCAAAAAACCCGAAGTCAGCATCGTTATCAGCCGTTTGATGTAATCAGACGCGATTGTCCTGAAGCCAAGTGCGAAAAGCAACAAGATCGGATGAAAAGCGTTCGATCTTGTCAGCAGGCCAGTTTTCAAAACAGTTCAATACATCTGGCAAAAGCGCGGCTCTGAGACGCCCAATAAAGGCGGCTCCGTCGGGCGTCATAACGATGGTTTTTTGACGTTTGTCGTTTTCGACAGTCGTGACTGTCAATAACCCACGGGCGGCAAATTTCTTGACCGTTTTTGTAACAGCGGGTTGCAGAACCTCAACAGCTTGGGAAATTTGACCAACTGACGTCCCCTCTGGGCCCATCTGAAGAATGTAATCCAAAATTGTAAACTGAGGAAACGTAACATCCAAATCGCTAAGCAATTGAGCGAGGCGATTGTTATAAACCTGCGTCAACCGTCCCAATTCAAGGGAAAGTGACATGGCTTGATCCATTTGAAGTCGTGAACTTTTGGGCATGTGCATTCCGATCTGTCATTCGTCGGAATACACTGCAAGTTTTATGCCAGTCGGTTAGCTTGCGCGCCGCTCATCAAAGCTAAGGGCGATAAAGCTGGGAAGATGATCCCCCATGCCAACAACTTGGCTGCGATCATTGGCTTTGCCGCGCGCATTGTTGTTCTTGGGGCGCTCACGACGGTTGACTGGTTTTTCTGGGGCCGCCTCAGGGGTCTCAACCGTCGATGCTTCAACCGATGTCTCTGCTTTCGCCTTGCGGGGCTGGGCTTTGGGCTGGGCCTTGCGCGGTTCACGCTCTTCGGTAGGGGCGCTTTTGATCGGATTTTCGAGGCGTGGGATTTCCCTCTGCATCAAAGCTTCGATCGCCTCGAAATTCTTTTCATCTCGAGGTGTGCAAATCATCACGGCCTTCCCATCACGTCCTGCGCGACCTGTGCGGCCAATGCGGTGAACGTAATCTTCGGCATGGCTTGGCACATCAAAGTTGAACACATGGCTCACCGAGGGAACATCCAAGCCGCGTGCGGCGACATCTGAGGCCACGAGCACGCGCAATTTACCGGCGCGAAAATCGTCCAAGGTCTGCGTGCGTTGGCTTTGATCCAAATCACCGTGAATAGGGGCCGCTTGGACGCCATATTTGTTCAATGACTTGGCACAGACATCAACGTCGACTTTGCGATTGCAGAAGACTACCGCATTGACGCATTTGTCGCCTTCGTTTTGAATCAAGGTACGGAGAACTTTGCGTTTCTCGGACCCCTCACGATCGCGACGCGAGGCTTTGAACATCACAACGCCTTGTTCAATGTTTTCAGAGGCTGTTGCCTGACGGGCGACTTCAACACGTGTTGGGGCCGAGAGGAACGTATTGGTGATCCGCTCGATTTCAGGCGCCATTGTTGCAGAAAAGAACAGAGTCTGGCGTGTGAATGGCGTGAGGTTAAAGATGCGTTCGATATCAGGGATAAAGCCCATATCCAACATACGGTCCGCTTCGTCGACAACCATAATTTGAACACCGGTCAACAAAAGCTTGCCGCGTTCGAAATGGTCCAATAGACGACCTGGTGTGGCGATCAATACATCGACACCTTTGTCGATGAGCTGATCTTGTTCTTTGAAGCTCACACCGCCGATAAGCAGAGCTTTGGTCAGTTTGAGGTTTTTTGAATACACATCAAAGTTTTCGGCAACCTGCGCCGCCAACTCACGCGTTGGGCATAGAACCAATGAGCGTGGCATGCGGGCACGGGCGCGACCGCGGGCCAGCATATGTATCATAGGAAGGGTGAAACTGGCGGTTTTTCCGGTTCCAGTTTGGGCAATACCTAAAACATCCTTGCCTTCAAGTGCGGAAGGGATTGCACCTTCTTGGATCGGAGTGGGGCTTTCGTAGCCTGCGTCTTCAATAGCTTTGAGGATCTTGGGATTTAGGTTTAGGTCAGAGAATTTTGTCATCTGCGTCCGTAATTTACGGACATATCTTAGCCCGTATCGTCTGATGTCGATCCAGGCCCGTGCGGCCCTGCCATTCTTGCATTCAAGGATCGGGAGGGTTCATACATGAAAGTAGGGGCGCGGGTCAATCCGCATTGACACGGCGTGCTGTCGCTTGGGCCGCATCTGGGAAATAGCGGGCGATATTGTGTTCAAATTGCATATCAATGCGCCGCAAAAGGTTAAAATTCGCCAATCTCTTTTGCAAATCGGGGGTGGCCACACAAAGAGCGTCGAAAAGCCGCTTTACGCCTTCGCGTCCTTCGCTTTGTTCAATATCATCTAGCACTTTCCACACAGGTGGAAGTTTTCTGGGGCCTATTGTTTTTTCCGAATTAATAGGACGATAGGATCCCTCGCGTCTGCGCAGCTCGTAGAGCTGTTCAAATTGATCCCAAGGTGTCACGTGAAAATGGGCCAATTCATATCCACGCAGGTACACGGTGTCAGCATCAGCCTGTTGTGATTTTACATGATGAATTCCGACTTTGATCGGGGTCTCCGTGACACGGAACATCGACTTGCCATTCTTATGGGATAAAAACCCACCGATGATCTGATCGCCGTAGTCTGGAAACACTTCAGACGAGAGCCGCATTCGACGACCAAAGGGAAACATGAGAGCTTTGAAGAAATGGACGTCTGACTGTGTGGGTGCAGGGGATATTAAATTTTCTATCGGTGAAATGCGAACCGCGACAAGCTCCTTTGGGAGCCGTTTGAGTTTTTGGCTAATCGATAGTTTTGCCGCGTGATTGACGATGAATTCATCGATATCAATGTGGGCTACCCATTTGAGGTTGCGTCTTGTGGCGTGCAATTGGCCAAGTGCGTGGTTGATATTGGCAATTTGGCGGCCTTCGATGCTGCTTGGGCGATTGCCATGTTGGGACCAATAGGCGCTATCTGTGGGAATGATCCGAACATCTAAATCATCGGCAAAATAGGCGATTGTGTCGGGATCTGGCTCATCCAAATAGATGACAAAATAGCTCGCTCCCATCGAGAGATGATGTGCGACGAATTTGATAACTTCGTACAGGGGTGCCTTAACTGTAGACACCACACCCCAAGCGGCCATGACAAATATCCCTAACAATTACTTTAACGGTAATTGGTAGAGTTTTATCTATCAATAGTTAAGTTAGCATTTCTTTCGTTGAGGTCAGCTTTACATCCGGATAGTCACGTTCAATTCGATCGATATCCCATTGTAAACGCGTCAAATAAACGATGTCCCCATCATGGTCTTCTGCGATATGCTGCTTGTTTATGTTGCAGAATTTATCAACCGCGGTCTTGTCGCCGTTGACCCAACGGGCTGAGGTGAATTGTGACGGCTCAAAGCGCACAGGCAGCCCATATTCCATCTCAATACGGCTTGCGAGCACTTCAAATTGGAGCGCACCAACAACACCAACAATAAATCCTGACCCAAAGGTCGGCTTGAACACTTTGGCGGCCCCTTCTTCTGCAAATTGCATCAAAGCTTTTTCGAGGTGCTTGGCCTTCATCGGATCGCCTGCGCGGCACGTTTGAAGTAATTCTGGCGCAAAAGACGGGATCCCCGTGGCGCGCAGCATTTCACCTTCGGTGAGCGTGTCACCAATACGAAGCTGGCCGTGGTTCGGAATACCGATGATATCACCAGCCCAAGCCTCCTCTGCCAATTCACGATCTGAGGCGAGGAACATCACAGGGTTTGACACCGCCATCGGCTTTTTGGTTCTCACGTGGGTTAGTTTCATCCCACGTTTGAAATGACCCGACGCCATTCGTACAAAGGCGACACGGTCGCGGTGTTTAGGGTCCATATTCGCCTGAACCTTGAACACAAAACCAGCGACCTTTTTTTCCTCTGGACAGATTTCGCGCGGCGAGGCCAATTGCGGTTGAGGTTCTGGGCCGTAGGTTGCAATCCCATCCATCAACTCTTTGACGCCAAAGGAGTTGATCGCAGAGCCAAACCAAATCGGCGTCATGTGACCCTCAAGAACGGCTTGTGGGTCAAGCTTGGGCAAGAGTTCGCGCGCCATTTCGACCTCTTCGATGAGCTTATCCAATAAATGCGCAGGCACCATTTCCGCAAGCTTGGGGTCGTCCATTCCTTTGATTTCAACGCTTTCGGCGACGCGGTTGCGATCTGCGCGGTCCATCAGCTCAAGTCGGTCGCGCAAGATATCATAGCATCCCATGAATTCGCTACCGACCCCAATAGGCCAGCTCGCAGGGGTCACATCAATCGCAAGGTTTTCTTGGATTTCATCAATGATTTCAAATGTGTCGCGGCTTTCGCGGTCCATCTTGTTACAGAAGGTCAGGATCGGCAAATCGCGTAGGCGGCAAACTTCGAATAATTTTTGCGTCTGGCTCTCAACGCCTTTCGCGCCGTCAATCACCATAACGGCGGCATCCACGGCGGTCAGGGTGCGATAGGTATCTTCGGAAAAATCCGAGTGACCGGGCGTGTCGACGAGGTTAAAGCGGAACTGCTTAAAATCAAACGACATCGCAGAGGCGGATACGGAAATACCGCGATCTTTTTCCATTTGCATAAAGTCTGAGCGTGTGCGGCGTGCTTCGCCTTTGGCGCGCACCTGTCCCGCCATTTGAATGGCACCGCCAAACAAAAGGAATTTTTCCGTCAGTGTCGTTTTTCCCGCATCAGGGTGAGAAATAATCGCAAATGTTCGACGACGTGCAATTTCTGGCGGCAATGCGGGGCGGTTTGTATCAATATCCAACATATCTTCGCCGTATATGCGCGGTTATGTGAATTGGCAAGAAAAACACTTGGCGTGGTTCTAAAATTTACGGGTCAAACTCCGTTCTTCTACATGTAGGAAATTTCAACTCAGAGACGGGCATGTCACAGGATATTTATCAAATAATTTACCTTTCCAAAACAGAAGAAGACCTCAGCGATGACGTGCTAGAAGCAATCCTGACACAGGCTCAGAAAAACAATTCAGCTCAAGGTTTGACGGGTATTTTGCTTTATGAAAACAAGGAATTCCTTCAGGTTCTCGAAGGCGGATATGATGCGGTCAAAGCGGCACTTGCGCGTATCTCAAACGACCCACGTCACAAGGACATGGTTTTGTTATATGATGGGCGTGTGAACAAACGCGCTTTTGCCAAATGGAAAATGGGATTTGCCCGCCTTGAGACGGCGCAACGATCAAAATTAGAGCAGCTCAATGGCTTTTTTGACAATGAGGATGATTTATCCAACCTGCAATCGGGATTGCTGAGGGTGTTTGTGACTGGGTTCCTCTTGGGACGTATGACAGGGGCCGCACATGGTTCGGCGGCTTAGCTCGTTGAGGCAAGCCTCAGAATGGAAACAGGTGTGTGGCCTTTAAAATGATGATCTTCGATTTCTAATTCATTGCCATAACGTGTCCGATGAGACGACATTTTTTGTGTTGCTTGATCAGGAAGCGCAGAGCGCGTGCGATGATCGAATAAGAGGCTTTCGGCGGCAATTCCTTCGGCATAGATGATGTGATGATCATCAAACAAAAGCTGGTAGTAATCAACAAAGCCTGAATCAAGCCGTGTGACGTCCTTGCCATCCACAAGCTGAGAGGCGCGCACTAATGTTTCAGCGCGCCCTGTTCCAAGTTGATCGCTGCGTTGGTAGATGAACAAACGATGCTCAGGGCTGACGATAAGATCGTTTTCGTTGTGCAAGGCTTTGGCTTTGATCACAACGGGGGCAAATTCACCAGTGGCCCGAACAGTGGAATGCCCAACCCATTTGATTTCTTGCACGCCAGCGTCGCGGGTGATGACGCTATCTCCGGCTTTCAGATCTTCGATTGGGATCATCTCGCCAGTCGCCAGCGTTATGCGCGTGCCTTTAACGAAGGACACACAAGCGATCTGCGCAAATATTTCCTCCGCGGTGTCGCGACACACATTGATCAACGTGTATTCAATTTTAGGATCAATCGGACAGAGGGGCAAAAGATATGTGCGTGCAATCATGTCTGAATCGTCGACTTCGACGGCGACAATGGCGTCGATCACTTTGCCAGAGGTGCTCATCAAGGTGATGACGCAATCCAGAAAAAGACGGTTCATGAATGCGCCGACATCTCCGTTTTTACCGACGCGCAACCCATCATCATCCAACAAGAGGGACAAGCGTTGGCGGGGTGCTGCGGAATGCAGAGCATAACAATCATCTAAACAAAGGTCTTCAGAGGTTGAAATAGGATCGCCTAAATTTGCACCATTTTCCACGCGAAAAGACTCTGCGGAATAAACTGGAACGGTTTGCATTTTTCTCCGTTTCTTTGGTTTTGAAATCGCCGACATTTGAAATGTTGATCCTAATAAGCCTACATCTAACACAAACGTCACCATTCTCTTATAGTTTACTGCTGTTTTGACGATTATGTGATTATGAATGTGTCAAAAACGGGCCAAGTCACAGTTCATTTCGGGGCAATTGCGATTGCAATTCGCCACGCTTTCGCCATAGTCCGTGAAAACCTAGGAGGACGTTATGGATTTAGGAATAAACGGAAAACGCGCGCTTGTTTGTGCATCAAGCAAAGGATTGGGCAAAGGCTGCGCTGAAAATTTGGCCGCGGCTGGCGTAGATCTTGTCATGTGTGCCCGTGGGTCTGAGGCGCTTGAGGCGACGGCTGAGGATATCCGTAGCCGTTTCGGTGTTGAGGTTGTCACAATCGCGACGGACATCACAACAGAGCAAGGGCAACAGGACGTGTTACAAGCGGCAGGTGACATCGACATTTTGGTCACCAACGCAGGCGGTCCGCCTCCTGGTATGTGGTCTGATTGGACACGTGACGATTTTATAAAAGCGTTAGATGCCAATATGATAACGCCAATTTCCTTGATCAAAGCGGTCTTGCCGTCGATGATGGACAAGGGCTGGGGTCGTATTGTGAATATCACTTCACAATCAGTTAAAGCTCCGATCGCGGTTCTGGGCTTGTCAAACTCTGCGCGCGCGGGATTGACGGGGTATGTCGCTGGCACAGCACGCCAAGTGGCGGGGCATGGCGTCACAATCAACAACCTCATGCCTGGTATTCACGCCACGGATCGTGCAGTGGCCTTAGACACCGGCGTGGCGAACCAGCAAGGCATTTCCATTGAGGAAGCAGCCGTGCAACGTGCTAAGACTATTCCAGCAGGGCGCTATGGAACGGCCCAAGAATTTGGGGCGACCTGTGCGTTTTTGTGTTCTCAGCATGCAGGCTTTATCATCGGTCAAAATATCTTGTTGGATGGTGGGGCGGTGAACGCAACCCTTTAACCTCACAAATGCGTTAAATCCTAAAATAAGCATCGCGATCCCAAGGAGAGGTTGCTAGAGGTTGCCTCAAACAGCGGGGAAAACTCTATGATACTTGGGATCGTTTTGGTTGGGTTAGTGGCGACGCTTGCCTATAGCCTCTATTTATCGGCGCAACCTGTCACAGTGGCAGGGTTCTATGAGGGGAAATCCGATACAGGGCATGCGCCGACATTAACCACATTGGTTCTAAGCCAAGTTACAACATGGATCTTTGCGCGCTCGCTGCTGAATGCGGCCATCCTCGGCTATTACTACGGTATTGCAGGCGCTTTGGCCTATACAGCTTATTATGTGTCATTCCTCACGGGTGGGTTTGTGGTCAACCGCCTGCGAAAGGATCAAAGCACGTCTGTTCAAGACTGGCTCCGCCGACATTTTGGGCGCATGGGGACCCTGACATATAACGGGGTGATAGCGCTTCGCTTGTTGTCTGAAGTCTTTGCAAACCTCTTGGTTATCGCGTTGATCTTTGCAGTCTTAATGCCTGATGTGACCTATATTCGAGAAATTTCCGTAGTTGTTTTGTCGATTATCGTCTTTGTCTATTCCGCATGGGGCGGATTGCGCGCGGCCCTGAAAACGGATGTGGTGCAAATGATCGTCTTTTTGATTGTGTTTGCCATAGCACTTGCTTTTCTCGTGACGTCGCCAGAGTTTTCAATCACCGCAATTATGACCTCTGACGGGGTCGCAGGGGGCTATAATGGCTGGGTGCTCTTGGCTGTCGCTGCGCTTCAGGTGTTTTCCTATCCGCTGCATGATCCTGTGATGATGGATCGCGGGTTTTTGGCGGATGACGAGGTGACGAAGAAATCCTTTCTCCATGCGTTTTGGGTGTCCTCCCTGTGCATCATGGGGTTCGCTTTGTTTGGAATACAAGCTGCCGAAATCGGGGCCGAGATCCAAAGCGATTTACTCGGCACTTGGGCTGAGAAGTTTCCTGATGTGATCTTTGCTTGTCTCTTGTTGTCCTTGTTGATTTCTGGGCTGTCTACACTTGATTCTGCCTTGTCCTCTGTGGCCCGCCTCATGAGCGAGGAATTCGCGCTCTTGCCACGTACAGTGACAGGGGGACGCGTTGCGATGGTGATGTTCCTGTTGATCGGAGGGGGGCTAACCCTCTGGGGCAATGGAACTTTGTTTGATGCCGTAGCGATAAGTGGAACAGCCTCGATGTTCCTCACGCCCGTGGTCATAACGGTGCTGATCTTGCGCCGTGACATGGCGGGATGGGCCTATGTGCTGTGCTTTGCCTCAGCTCTCTTTGGAGCGGTTCTTTATTTTGCGCGTGGCTCCGCATGGGCGCAAACCCTTTTGCCAGAGGGACACAAATATGAACAACTCTTGGCGATTTGCCTCTTTGTTCTGTTGAGCGGGGCGCTTAGTGCTCTTCTTGGTAGTCGGCGGGTTGCCTAAGGCATTTTGTGCTGATAGTCATGCCTTAAACCCGATAACTTTTATCGGACATTCCCTTGGACAAGGATACTGCCCGTGACCCAATTGTCGCGACCGCGCCTCGAAGTCAAAAATCTAATGCGCTACTTTGATGGCAAAGCTGTGGTGAATGATGTGTCATTCTCAATCAAGCCAGGTCAAGTGACCTGTTTGCTTGGTCCCTCAGGCTGCGGAAAATCAACGACATTGCGCATGATTGCAGGCGTTGATCGCCAAGATGGAGGTGAAATCTGGGCGGATGGTGCGCTTGTCTGTGACACTGTGGTGAGTGTTCCTGCAGAAAAACGCTCTATCGGTTTGATGTTCCAAGACTTTGCCTTGTTTCCGCATTTAAATGTAGCGGATAATATCGCCTTTGGTCTTACTGGGAGTAAAGCTCAAAAGCGGGATCGCGTTTTGGATCTATTGTCCAAAGTTGGTCTTGCTGGCAAGATTGAAGACTATCCGCATTCCTTGTCAGGTGGCGAACAACAGAGGGTGGCCTTAGCGCGCGCCTTGGCCCCAAGACCCCGCATTATGTTGATGGATGAACCGTTTTCAGGACTGGATAACCGTTTGCGCGACGGGATCCGCGATGAAACCTTGGCCATTTTGAAATCCGAAGACGCCGCCGTTTTACTCGTGACCCATGAACCCGAAGAAGCCATGCGTATGGCTGATGAGATTGCTCTTATGCGAGATGGGAAGATCGTTCAAATGGGCGCGCCTTATAACATTTATAACGCCCCGATTGATCGAGCTGCAGTTGCTTTCTTTTCTGATGTGAACGTCATTACCGCCACGGTGCATGGGGCATTGGCGCAAACCGTGTTTGGTCAGTTCTTTGCCCCAGGGTTTAGTGATGGCACCAAGGTCGACATTGTTTTTCGTCCGCAACATCTGCGCATCGATTTTGATCGGGCAGGGCGCGGGCCAAGTCCAACAGAATCCCAAGGTGTCGCCGCCAAAGCAAGCGTCGAACGCGCAAGGTTTATGGGCAGTGAAAGCTTGATTGAATTCAAAATGGACCACGATGGGTCCATTCTAAGGGCGACGGTCCCAAATGTATTCTTGCCGAAACAAGGACAGGTATTGTGGCTTACCATTCCGCGCGACAAGTGTTTTGTCTTTGAGGCGACTTAATCAAGATGTGCGGAAACGATACAGCCAGCATCCTTAGGGTCTTTCGATAAGTACTTGATTTCCAATCTGAAAACGTCCCGAACACTCCATGATAGTGGCAGAGCGACAGGTTGCGCACGATCTGAACGACGAATGTGAAGCAGTGTGTTCCCAACCTCTTTGTCTTGTCGATCAAACGCTGTAATGCGTAGGTTTGATGTATCTTTTAGGATTTCGTCTGCGGGTAATGTGGTGAGTTTGATCCAAAGATGGCGGTGAATGTCTTTGGGACCAACCGCGATTATTTTGGAGCGCTCACTGGTGCAAACAGGCATCGAAAACGCGTCCATTCGCGAATCTCGTGTCGGGTCGTCTATTTCTGAATAATTGGTTGCCTGAAGGCTTGTTAACCAAAATATTCCTAGAACTGTTAGAAATACGGTACGCAATGGAATTGCCTCGTAGTTTGTTAAAGTTTACACCCACTGTAAATCAAAATTAACATTGATTTCTGAGAGTACCAATAGCCCAACAGGGTGGGGAAAACCCTACGTCCCCCTTAAATACCCCCCATTACTGTGTGAATTGACGTTTAAAGTATTGGTTATAAACGAAATTCATTCTCCGTAGGGGAAAGGTTTTGTCAAATTGCAAATTGGGTTTGCAATGTTTTGACCTAACGTAAGCGAGTATTGGTCCGTTCGCTTAATCCTTTGCGCATAACGGACATTTTGCTCATATATGTTTTGGCTTTCATATAGTGCGCTTTTTTCGGCCAATTTTCCTAAAAAATCAAAAAAAGGCGTCTTTTCGTGCATTTGCGGCTTTAACAGGACGCATGAAATCAATACATAAGTAGACAGACATGAGATACAGGGCTGTAGACGCCCATCTGACAGGAGAAAACCCATGCTTAATAATATTGGCCTTCCAGGTCTTTTGCTTATCGCCGTTGTCGTTTTGGTTCTTTTTGGCCGCGGCAAAATCAGCTCGCTCATGGGCGAAGTTGGTAAAGGGATCACTGCCTTCAAAAAAGGTGTGAACGATGGTTCCAAAGAATTGGAAGAGCAAGCCGCAGAAGCGGCAAAAGACGTGACGCCAGAGAACGACAAAGAACAGGCGTAAATCATGTTTGATTTGGGTTGGACTGAGCTGCTCCTGATTGGGATTGTGGCGCTTATCGTTGTGGGACCGAAGGATCTTCCTATGTTGTTCCGCCGTGTGGGAGAATTTGTCGGCAAGGCCAAAGGCATGGCCCGCGAATTTTCAAGCGCGATGAACCAAGCTGCGGATGATGCAGGCGTCAAAGATATGTCTGACACACTTCGTGCGGCGACCAACCCAGTTGAAACAGGCCTAAATAGCGTCAAATCAGCCGCCAAGAGTTTCGCGGAGTTTGACCCCGATAGCGAAGTTGGCAAGCTCGCCGCAGAACGAGCCGAAGCGGCAAAGAAAATTCATGATGCCACGGCAAAGCGTGCGGCTGAAAAAGCGGCTCAAGCAAAAGCAGCCGCAGCAGACGTGAGTGAGCCTGCACCGGAGGCGTCGAAGCCCGCCGAACCAAGCGTCACAGACAGCGCTAAGGATAAAGAATGAGCCAAACTGAAGACCTCGAAAGCAGCGCAGCGCCGTTAATTGAACACTTGGCCGAACTGCGCCAGCGTCTGATTTATTCGGTCTCAGCGTTTATTGTTGGGATGATCATCTGTTTCACAGTGTGGAACCCGATCTTCAACTTCCTGACGCAGCCTCTTTGTTCGGCCATGGCGTTCAAGGGGCATAGCGATTGCGGTTTGATTTTGATCAAGCTTCAAGAGGGTTTCTTTGTTGCGATCTCAATTTCCTTGATGGGGGGATTGATGTTGTCTTTTCCCTTTATCGCATTCCAGATGTGGCGTTTCATTGCCCCTGGTTTGTATAAATCGGAAAAAGGCGCCTTTGCTCCGTTTTTAATCGCATCCCCTTTTATGTTCTTTTTGGGCGCGTCTTTTGCCTATTACGTCGTGACGCCTTTGGCCTTTGACTTCTTCTTAGGGTTTCAACAAGCGGGTTCTGTGATTAGCGAAGACATGAGCGAAAATGCAACAGCTGGCATCGCGTTCCAAGGCTCCGCTCAGGAATATCTCAGCCTGACGATCAAATTCATTGTCGCCTTTGGCCTGTGTTTCCAGTTGCCTGTTTTGCTCACCCTGTTAGGCAAAGCTGGGTTGGTGAGCTCTGAGGGTTTAGGCAATGTGCGTAAATATGCGGTTGTGGCTATTTTGGTGCTCGCCGCGATTGTGACGCCGCCTGACATCATTACTCAGGTCATCCTCTTTGTTGTGGTTTATGGCCTTTACGAAGTGTCGATCTTCTTGGTCGCGCGTGTTGAAAAGAAACGCGATGAAAAGCTTCGTGAAGAAGGTTACTTTGACGAAGATGAAGACGAGGATTTTGATGATCCTTTGATGAAAGAATTCGACGAAGACGACAAATAAGGATGGGGGCTGACATGGATGCCAAGGATCTTGGACGCATCGCAGATGCATTAGAACGCGTCAGCCCCCCTCCCATAGCAGCCCCTGATTTCACATCAGCAAGCGCCTTTGTCTGGAATGTAAATCCCGATCAATTGCAGCCTGTGACACAGGTGTCCCGCGTCGATGTGGGGCTCCTTGTCGGAATTGATCGCGCGCGCGATACGCTCTTGAATAACACCAGCCAATTTGCCCAAGGCTTTGCCGCAAATAATGCCCTCCTGTGGGGCGCGCGTGGGATGGGGAAATCGTCCCTTGTCAAAGCGATCCATGCCCAGATCAACGCCGAAGGATTACCTTTGAAAATTGTCGAGCTTCAACGCGAAGATCTGCCCTCTGTTGGGCGATTGTTATCGCTATTGCGCGGCGCTCAGGAACGTTTTGTGTTATTCTGTGATGATCTGAGCTTTAGCCATGATGATCAACACTACAAATCCCTCAAAGCGGTTTTGGATGGGGGGATCGAAGGGCGGCCTGACAATGTCTTGCTCTATGCCACATCGAACCGCCGTCACCTTATGCCTCGGGACATGATTGAAAACGAACGCTCAAGTTCCATTAACCCGAGCGAAGCCGTTGAAGAAAAAGTATCCTTATCTGATCGCTTTGGTCTTTGGCTCGGGTTTCATCCTTGTACGCAGGACGAATATCTTTCGATGATTCACGGGTATTGCGAGGCTTATGGTGTTGAGGTTGATCCTGATACTCTGCGTGCAGAAGCCATAGAATGGCAAGCAACACGGGGATCTCGGTCTGGTCGCGTTGCTTGGCAATATTTCATGGATTTGGCGGGGCGCATGGGTGTCGCCCTCACCACGTCCTAATCCCTTATTTCAAGAAATCCATTGGATCGACGCTGTCAAAGCCTCGACGGACTTCAAAATGAAGATAGGCGGGGTTGCCATCACGGATGGAGCCAATCTTTTGACCCCGTGACACAGCGCTGCCTTTTGCAACCTTGATATCTCCGACATTTGCATAAACTGTCAAAAGGCCATTGTCATGCTTGATAACGACGATTGGCACTTGATCTGCATCTGCTGTGATTGCGGCGACGGTTCCTTTATCGGCGGCAACAATTGACGTGCCGACGGGGGCCGACAGGTCAATCCCATCGGTTTTGCCTTTGACATATTCCCGAATGATTTTGCCTTGAACAGGGTAGGCCATTTTCCCGCCTGTGGGGGCGGCCACGGGTTTTTGAACCACAGGTGCAGGTTTGGACACTGTTGGCGTTGCTGGGGCAACAGGGGCCACGGGCAAGGGGGCTTTGGCGCTTGGCGGTGTTGGGGTTGGTGTTCCCGTACCTGGTGCCGTCACCTTTGGTTTTGCTGCAACAGGTTTTGCAGGCTCTTCAGAGGCCACCGGAATCGTCAAATATTGGCCTTCACGAATGTTCAAATTGCTATCGAGCCCGTTCCACTCCGCAAGGGATCGCACAGAGACGCGGTAGAGCCGCGCGATCGTATAGGCCGTTTCACCGCGCTCCACACGATGTCGAATGGGGTCTTTGCCAGGTTGGTTCGTGGATGGCTTTGCACTTGCTGAGCTGGTTCCAATCGCTGTTTGAGCCAGCTCAGTGATGTTGACGTCATTTCCGCCATCCAAGGTCGAAGTGGTAACGTCGCTTGGCGCAGGGACTGAAGAGGCCACTTTGGAGGGAAGTGAGACCACTTCGCCTTGGCGCAATTGGGCATTCGGGCTTGTCCCATTATATTTCGCTAAAGCGTCGGCATCCATCCCAATTCGATTGGCCAAGCTTCGCAGCGTATCCCCTCGGCGCGCGACAGCGACTTGATAGGTTGGATAATTGATAATGCCCTTATCATCTGGTTTTGGGCGGGCTTCTGTTGCCTTGAGGGCGGCATCGGCGGTGTTGTATTGATTGCGTCTAAAGTCGAAATCAAATCCAGATGTATCCGTACAGCCCGTCAAGGCAATTGCGCTTAGCGTTGCGATTAGGGCGCTCTTGCGTGCGTAGTTCATGTGCTCACTCCTCAGCGTAACCTCTTTGGGTTTTGCTATAATCTAACCTTCTTTTCCCAATCCTTCAACGAGGGGAACGAATCTTACTGATCTGAGGTCATCATAATCATAGCCATTTTCCGTACGTGTGACACGAATGAGACTCTGAACGGTGTCTGATTGCCCCACAGGCACGATCATGATGCCTCCGGGTTTGAGTTGTCCAAGCAAGGTTCCAGGCGGATCTTCGGCGGCGGCGGTAACGATGATCCGATCAAAGGGGGCTTGATCTGGCAATCCGTGGCTGCCATCGCCCAAGATCGGCGTGATATTCACTAAGTCCAAACTTTGAAATAAGCTGGCGGCTTCTTTGACCAATCGTTTGTGACGCTCAACTGTATAGACGCGCCGTGCAAGGTGGCTGAGAATGGCCGCTTGGTAACCTGATCCTGTGCCGACTTCTAACACTTTGTCCCGTGGACGCACCTGAAGCGCTTGGGTCATCAAGCCGACAACAGAGGGTTGCGAAATCGTTTGACCGCAAGCAATCGGAAGCGGCATGTCCTCATAAGACCGTTCAGAAAACAATCCGCGCACAAACAAACCACGGTCGATCTTTTCCATAGCCGTTAACACGCGTGCATCTGTCACCCCCTTGGATCGGAGGGCGTAGAGGAACTGCATTTTTCGTTCAGCAGAGAGGGTCATTCAAATCCCTTGAGCTGGGGGAGGACATCATGCGCCGTTAAATCCGCACGCATTGGTGTCACAGAGACATACCCCTCTAAATTCAGAGCGGCATCGGTTCCGGCCGTTGTTTGGATATGTTGATCCCCGCCACGCACAAAAAGGAATTGGCGGCCATTGCGCGCCTCAAACAGATCCGCGCCAAAGCAGGTTCCGTTGCGATATCCTTGAGGGCAAGTTTTGATGCCTTTGACGTCCTCGGCAGGAACAGGTGGGAAATTCACATTGTAAAACAACTTGTAATCGCTCGGGTTATCGACGTCTTGGTCTAGGATCGATTTCACAACCTTGGCGCCATAGGTGCGGCTTGCCTCGAATTTATCCGTGCTGTTGACCATTTTGGGGCCAAAATATTGCGACAAAGCAATCGAGACGATCCCCTGCATCGCGCCCTCAATTGCGGCCCCAAGCGTGCCTGAATAAAGCGCGTTTTCAGCGGAGTTGTTGCCACGATTGACCCCAGATAGGATCAAATCAGGTGGCGTGTCTTTGAGGACATGATGAACGCCTGCCAAAACACAATCGGCGGGGTATCCATCCACACTAAAGCGACGGGGACCGTGTTGCGTTACCATCATCGGGGTTGTGTAGCTGATGCAATGCGCGACGCCGGATCTTTCCGTTGAAGGGGCAACGACCCAGACCTCGCCTGTGTCACCTGCTATCTCCGCAGCGATCGCTTCTAAGACGCCTAAACCTTCTGCGTTGATACCGTCGTCATTTGTTACGAGAATGCGCATTGCTTGCCCCATTGTTGCCTTTTCTCTTCAATAGACAAGCAAAGGCCATGGGGCAAGTAAACAGATGTTATCCGCGCAATTGAGCCAGAATTTTCGCCGCTTCGTCTTGGGGCGTGGCAAGTGTCGCGCGATCCTCACCGGGATGAAAGCGTGCGCGTGTTGCGGTCGGCATCGCCGCGGGTGTCACAATATGCACCTTGGGTCCGACGTTTTGGCTTTCTGCAGCCCAACTTTGAGCAAGGGCGATTTGTGCAGCTTTGCTCGCACCATAGGCTCCGAAATATTTGGAAGACATATGCGTGTCATCAAAAAAGACCGCCTGACCGCTGTCCCCAAGCAAAGGCGCGACAAAGGGAATGAGATATCCTGTTGCCGTCACATTTAAGGCAACTGATTTTTCCCAATCTTTTGCATCTAATGTGGAGGCTGGCATTAATGGGGCCGCATGCACGGCTGTGTGCGCCCAAATGTCAATCTCACCCCAACGATCATAAATTGACCGACAGAGTTGTGCCATCGCGTCCTTGTTCGTGATATCCATAGGGGCAAGGGTTGCTTGACCACCTTTGGCTTTGATCCGGTCATCCAGGTCTTCCAAGGCACCAGTTGTGCGTGCAACGGCAACGATATGATGCGTGTCACACAAAGCCTCTGCCAAGGCAGCGCCCAATCCACGAGAAGCACCAGTAATAAGAGCAATTTTATCAGTCATAGGGTTCAGATGATCGGTTTTCGACAAATCGTCAAGTGGTCAATCTGATTGAATTTGCATCGCCTCAGGCAAATGATGTCCATATCCTTCGAGAAGTGTGGTGAATTGATCAATCGTTAATCCATCCAATTGCGCCACATAAAGAGGATGATCTTCGAAGGCAATTTGCACCAATGGGCGTTGGCAGTCATTTTGGGGATGCAAGATAACGGGCAAAGGATAGGCGTTTCCGCCTATGTCATTGGCAAGCGTACCATAGAGCGGGCCGATGCTGGCTTGGGTCGTGCTGCCGAAACTTGCGTGATAGCGTTCTAAATATTCCCCGTCTAAATGAACCCAAACGCCAATAATCAATGGGCTTTCGCTTCCTTCAAGGGGCAAGCATAAGATGGCGCGGATATAGGTGTCTTGGGCTATTCGGCAAAAATCATCGCAGAGGATATCACTCAGTGAGGTTGCGAAAAATGAATTGCCAAAGGCCTCCATAGACCCCGCCCAATGCGTCGGCGATGTATAGGCAAAGCTGAGAAGATCAAGGATAGGCGTATCACAACAGGGGCAAACACCATGACAGACCAAATCCCAACGCGGATCGCGCGTCGGGATATAGTCTTTTTGAGGAAGGGGAGCAGTGGCGCTCAGGAAAGAAGGGAGGCTGTTAAACCATGTCATTCAGCGGCCTTAACCGTGAACCCCTTGGCAATCATATCAGATGGCGCGACAGGGTATTCCCCTGAGAAACATGCATCACAATACTGCGGACAAGAGGCCTTGCGGCCCTCTGCTTCGCCAGCAGCACGATAAAGGCCGTCGAGCGAAATGAACTTGAGGCTATCAACAGCCAAATGTGCGCGCATTTCTTCTTCGGTCATTGTGGCAGCCAAAAGTTTTTCACGTTGAGGTGTGTCAACGCCATAAAAACAAGGCCATGCAGTGGGAGGAGAGGCAATACGGAAGTGAACTTCGGCCGCGCCTGCGTCCAAAATCATTTCCTTAATCTTGCGTGATGTTGTGCCTCGAACCACGGAGTCATCCACTAATATAATGCGCTTCCCTTTAATTAACGCCCGATTCACGTTTAATTTAAGTCGCACACCCATATTACGGATTTGTTCGGTCGGCTCGATAAACGTGCGACCCATATATTGGTTCCGAATAATCCCCATTGCAAAGGGGATCCCAGATTCCTGAGAAAAGCCAATGGCCGCAGGCGTGCCGCTATCAGGCACAGCACAAACCAAATCAGCGTCAACAGGGCTTTCTTTGGCGAGTTCGACACCAATTTGACGGCGTGTTTCGTACACCGAGCGTCCCCCGATAATGCTATCAGGACGCGAGAAATAGACATGTTCGAAAATGCAGAACCGCGAATTTTGCGGGCGGAACGGGAAATGGCTTTCGACGCCCTGATCTGTGATCACAACCATCTCACCTGGTTCGATTTCACGCACAAACTCAGCGCCGATGATATCCAAAGCACAGGTTTCGGAGCTCAGTGCGTAGCCTTCGGCAACTTTGCCCAAAACAAGAGGACGAACCCCCAATGGATCGCGTACACCGATGAGCTTGGTCCGTGTCATGGCAACGACGGAAAAGGCCCCTTCAACACGGCGCAGCGCGTCTTCCATGCGTTCTGGGATATTTTTCTGTAAAGAGCGGGCCATCAAGTGGATGATGCATTCGCTATCCGATGAGCTTTGAAAAATTGACCCACGCTCAATCAATTCACGACGAAGCGCGTCCGCGTTGGTGATATTCCCGTTATGCGCAATAGCCGCTCCACCCATAGCAAATTCGCCAAAGAAGGGTTGGACATCGCGAATAGCGGCGCCTTTGGACCCCGCTGTAGAATAGCGGACGTGCCCAATAGACAAGGGCCCAGGAAGGGTTTCCATGACCGATTGCGACGTAAAATTATCTCGTACATAGCCAAAGCGGCGCGCGGAGTTAAATCCAACCGTTGGATCATAGCTCACAATACCGCCGGCTTCTTGACCTCTGTGTTGAAGAGCATGAAGACCGAGAGCAACAAAATTGGATGCATCGCTTACGCCAATAACGCCGAAAACGCCGCACTCCTCTTTTAGTTTGTCATCATCAAAGGGATGGGCGGGGGGCATTTGTTTGGCAGACAAATTACAGTGCTCCGAATCTTGAGGCGTTTCTTTCATCTCTCTTAGTGGCTTAATGGGCTTATGTCACGAAAGGATCGGACAAGTTGGTATCGTTAAATAAAAAAAGGATGCCTGAGAGGCATCCCTTTGGTTCACTCTGAGCGAATGTCTTATTCGCAAACTGCAACAAGCTGTTCGTATTGACCTGTAATCCAGCCAAACAAACGCTCTGGTTCGCTTTCTTCGATGCTTGTTACCATATCTTGGAAGACCTGCGCAGAGCGGCTTTGATCCACAATTGGAAAGGCTTCTGAGCTTAGAACTGTTTTATAAGCAAAGAAAGCCACTGCAATGAGGGCAATTCCGCGCAACACGCCAAAGACAAATCCCAAACCTTGATCAATTTTGCCAAGGGCGGATTTGTTTATCAATGAAGATAAAAGAGGGGTGAAGAAGGACACAATCACCAGCGATACCGCAAAAACAGCCGCAAAAGACGCGATTATAGCAAGCTCGCAACTGTCGGACAAAATGGGCCCGAGAACGGGAACTTCTTTAATTAAGGGCATAACCTGTGGGGCAAAAATGAATGCCATAAAGGCGGCGCCAACCCAGCCTGCAATTGCCATAACTTCTCGAACCAAACCGCGTCCGTATGCCAATAGCGCAGACAGCACCACCACAACCAACACGCCACCATCTACAATGTTAAAACCTTCCATACCCAAGGCATCCCCTTATTTGCGCCCTTATCCAGCGCCAAAAATTTCCCCCACAAATGCCAATAATTCCGACATCTGCATCAATTCCATTCCGTCCACATCCGGCTGTTTCCCCCCAGCCGGAGTGATTGCTTTGCTAAAACCAAGCTTTTGAGCTTCTTTCAAGCGATTTTCTGCCTGTGATACAGGTCTCAAAGCGCCTGATAAACTAATTTCACCAAAAACAACAGTGTCCTTGGGTAGACTTACGTCTTCTCGTGCTGACAAAAGTGCAGCAGCCACAGCTAAATCGGCAGCGGGCTCACTAATTTTCAACCCACCGGCGACATTTAGGTACACATCTAGTCCTGTGAAGGGAATTCCACAGCGCGCTTCTAGCACAGCGAGAATCATCGCAAGGCGGCTTCCGTCCCAGCCAACAACGGTGCGGCGCGGTTGGCTATGCGGTGAGGGCGCGATGAGGGCTTGGAATTCCACCAAGACAGGGCGGGTGCCTTCAATACCTGCAAAGACAACGGATCCTGGGCTCGGCTCGCCTCTTTCAGAGAGGAAGAGCGCAGAGGGGTTTAAAACTTCGCTCAAGCCGCCGCCAGTCATTTCAAAGACACCGATTTCATCGGCGGGACCAAAACGGTTTTTTACCGCGCGTAGGATGCGGAATTGATGACCGCGTTCCCCTTCGAAATAGAGAACCGTATCCACCATGTGTTCGACAACGCGAGGACCCGCGATTTGACCATCTTTGGTCACGTGTCCGACGATAATGACGGAAAACCCTTTACGTTTGGCAAAAGATGTCAGCTCATGGGCGGCAGCGCGCACTTGTGATACGCTTCCCGGTGCGCTTTCGACAGTATCGGCCCACATAGTTTGGATCGAGTCGATAATCACAAGATCAGGTTTTTCCGCATCCAATGTGGTCAGGATATCGCGTAAATTTGTTTCGGCGGCCAATTTAACGGGGGCATCGGCCAATCCCAAACGTTGGGCCCGCATGCGCACTTGTGCATTGGCCTCTTCGCCGGTGATATAAAAGGTTTTCAATCCAGAACGGGCAAATTCCGCCGCCGCCTGAAGCAATAATGTGGATTTCCCAATTCCTGGATCACCCCCAACCAAAAGCGCGGATGAGGCAACCAGACCTCCACCAAGAACCCGATCTAATTCGGTAATTCCGCATTTTGTACGCGGGGGTGGCGCTTCTTGGGTGGCAAGGTCGGTGAGGATGATTTGGGACCCACGTTTGGCCCCAATGGATCCCTTTGTTGGTCCTTTGGAAATTCCTGCATCCTCGACGATTGTATTCCATTCGCCACAGGCTTCGCAGCGACCAGCCCATTTGGTGGTGACGTTGCCGCAGGAATTACACGAGAATGATTTCGTTTTAGCCATACACCCCTAGTGCCAAACTGTGCCGTTCCTCGCAAGTGTTTAAAGGTGAGTTTGTTGTTTAGGGACATAAATTCCCCTAAGCACTTAGAGGATCACAAAGACCAAAGAAACAGAGCGATTAGCACGCCTAGCAAGAGCAGATGCAGTCTGTCTAACCAGCTGCCGTAATTGGACCAGTGTGACCCAGAATAGAGAAAGGCAGCCGAGCTAAGCAAATGCGGCAACAACCCTGCCATGCTAAGGGATACATAGGATGCATATATAGGAATAGGCCCAGAATACAGCCCTAGGGCCGCGGGTCCAAACAGACAAAAGAGACCGATCAAAGCAAAAACTAAGCTTAGAGCGGCAAATTTGCGGTTCTTGGGATAGGTGATCGCCATTTGAACGCAGGCCAAAACCACCATGGCCTGAAGATAGATAAACTTCTGCAAAATCAGAAAAGCAACAACTTCGGGTGGGGGGCGGAACAGGGATTCCATTATCTTACGGCTTCGATTGGACCATCTGCGCGACCGTGAATGAACTGGTCGAGATAAGGATCACCTGAGTGATCCATGTCTGCCACGGGTCCTGTCCATTGGATAACCCCATCATGCAACATGGCAATATCATCGGCAATGGCGCGCACAGATGTCATATCATGGGTAATGGTCATCGCTGTTGCGCCCATTTCCACAACAATTTCGCGGATCAAGTCATTGATAACCCCAGACATAATTGGGTCCAATCCCGTTGTGGGTTCATCAAAAAAGATGATCTCAGGATCGGCAGCTATAGCGCGCGCAAGCCCCACACGTTTTTGCATGCCACCTGAAAGTTCGGCTGGAAACTTGTCCGCGACCTCGGGTTTCAATCCAACACGGCGAAGTTTTTCAATCGCAATCTCGCGTGCTTCGTCTTTGGGGCGTTTGAGCGATCCGCGCATCAGGCGAAAGGCCACGTTTTGCCAAACAGGAAGGCTGTCAAACAAGGCGCCCCCTTGGAACAACATCCCAAAACGGGCCAAGAAGGCTTCGCGTTCGGCGGTCTGGACATCTTGACCATCAACAGTGATGAGCCCTTGATCGGGTTTGATCAAGCCAAGCACACATTTGAGGCAGACGGATTTACCCGTTCCAGACCCGCCAATGATAACCATGGATTTCCCACGCTCAATCGACAAATCGACACCGCGTAACACATCAATCGGACCAAAGGATTTATGAACAGAGGACAGTGTGATCATGCGCTAAAGAAGGCCTCTGTTAGAATGTAATTGGCCGCTAGGATCATCACGCTTGATGTGACAACGGCCGATTTTGTGGCACGCCCCACACCTTGGGCACCGCGCCCAGAGTTCATGCCGAAATAACAACCCATCAAGGCTACGATAAATCCAAAGACAGCCCCTTTGATCATGCCGCTCGTGATATCTGCGATGGTAAGGAAATCGACAGTGTTTTTGAGGTAAGCCGCCGCATTAAAGCCCAGTCGTTCCGTTCCGACGATAAAGCCACCCATGATGCCAATCGCATCGCCAACGGCAACCAGAATTGGCACAGCCAAGGTCGCGGCCAAAACGCGGGGCAGGGTGAGGTATTTCATCGGATTGGTCGACAGCGTCACGAGGGCATCGATCTGTTCGGTCACCTTCATAGTACCTATTTCAGCGGCGATCGAACTGGACACCCGCGCCGCAACCATCAATCCGCCCAAGACCGGACCCAATTCGCGCGCCATACCAATGGCTACGATTGAGGGAACAACGGATTCTGCATTGAACCGCGCACCACCCGCATAGATTTGCAAGGCCAACGCTCCGCCCGTGAAAAAGGCTGTTAATCCAACCACAGGCAAAGAGAGCCACCCGATTTGGATCAAAGCGGCAAAGAGCTCTTTGCCATAAAAGGGGGGCGAAAACAGATGTTTGACTGTGTTAAAGGCGAATATCGAAATACGCCCAACGCCTGCCAGAGCTGACAGAACGAAGCGACCCAATGAAGCAAGCATCCCAATAAACATCATTACTCTATGTACCGCCTGTTATATCTGGCTCCAAGGGAGGTGAGGATTTCATAGCCAATTGTCCCTGCAGCTGTTGCCAAAGTGTCGACACCTTGGTGCCTGTTGAGCAAGCTTAGCTTTTTGGGCGTATGATCTAGCAAGGTTACATCCACTCCAATCATGTCCATGGAAATACGCCCCACAAAGGGACAGCCAGCATCGCCAGAATAGGCGCGAATATTTGGGCCCATCGCGCGGATCAAACCATCGGCATAGCCGGCTGCAATTGTGGCAATACGACGTGGCGTCGGGGCGGTCCAAGTATTGGAATACCCAACGGTTTCCCCTTTGTCGATTTCTCGAATTTGAATGATTGGAACATCAAGGGCAACGACGCTACGGGCTTGTGTATAGGGTGCACCACCATAAAGGCCGATCCCCGGACGTGTCATATCAAAATGGTAATCAGGCCCAAGCAATATCCCACCCGTTGCCGCCAAAGATCGCGGAATATTGAGACCATCCGTTAATCTCTTGAACTCATTAAGCTGCTTGCGGTTCATTGGATGTTCTGGATCATCGGCACAAGCGAGGTGGGACATAATCAATGTCGGGGACATCTTGAGAACCAAGTCTTTGACAGCAAACCATTCGGGCGCTTCCATGCCGAGGCGGTTCATACCCGTATCAAGCTGAATACCAAAAGGGTGATCAGGCAGGCTTTCCGCATGCATTATCAGTTGATCAACAGAGTTCAAAAGCGGGCTTAAAGCGTGATCCTGTAATAGGGGGGTATCCCCATGCATATGGCCTGAAAAGACGTAAATAATGGGATCAGGTCCAACGGCATTTCGAACCGCAACACCTTCTTCTGCGGCGGCCACGAAAAAGGTGCGCACGCCCTCTTTGTAAAGGGCGGTGGCCACAAGTTCGCTGCTTAATCCATATCCATTCGCTTTGACGACTGCGCCGGTTTCTGCGGTTGACATCGATTTCAACGCCCGCCAGTTGGCGCGAAGGGCCATTAGATCAATTGTAAGTGTTGCTGTGCTCATATGGTTTTCTTGTGCATCAGGTAGAGAAGGTCAAGAAGAAAGAACCTAAATCCTTATGCTTGGCAGATGCCCGCAAGTTGACTAAAGTTTAGGTAATTGGGATTAGGATGCTATTTTATGACCGCTTGGGAATTAGATATTCGATTAATCATTGCGTTTTTGGGGCCGAGCTTGGCGTTTTTGGTGTGGATCGGACAACGCTTTTTCGAAGATCGTCGCAAGCAGCGCGACAGTGAACGTGAGAAAAACAATCTTATTCGTGCGCTCTATGCGGAGATTGATTTCAACACATCAGATATGGAAGTGTTTCTGGATCAAAGCCCGCCAACTCGCAAGTTGCGCCGCGCGATTAAAGCGAACCGCAATCTTATTCCTCACGTGACGGATGCACGTCATACGGCCTATTATAACAACCTTATCGCCGATCTCTGGGTGATTTCAGACCACCTGATGGCGAAAATAGTGTTGTTTTACGGACAATTGGAAAAAATTCGGGTCCAAGTCGAGGGGCTGAATTATCCAAGCTTTCAAACGCTGAGTGATGATGGACGATTTTTTGCCGTTGACGTTATACGACGTAGTTCACTGGATGCGTTAATGAGTGGACGTGAATTGCTGGCGGATTTGGAATATGAATATCCGCATCTTGGGCTACATCGCCACGTCCGGCCAGAGCACGAATCCCTTGAGGACCTCAAGCAAAGATGGGTAAACTTGGATACAAAGCTGATTGCGCTGAAATACTAATGATTTCAACGATTAGATGATAATTGGGTCTGGACCTAGTTTCATCATTCTCTCCTTAGCTTGGATAAGTATGCCGCATTCTGAGCGAATATGCAAATCCAAAGCGTTTTCTTGCTATTAAGGTAAGCATTGTTTCCTTAATTTCAAGTAAACGGATCAATAGCCGCGATCACCACCATCTTGTTGCCACGGCTTGATCAAATTACCAAAACGGGTGAATTGACCCTCGAACGAGAGCTCAATCGACCCAATCGGACCGTGACGTTGTTTTCCGATGATAACTTCGGCGCGACCATGCAGGCGTTCCATTTCATCTTGCCAGACGGCCATTTTTTCCAAATCGTGATCGCCCGGTTTTTCACGTTCTTTGTAGTATTCTTCGCGGAACACGAACATCACAACATCCGCATCCTGTTCAATCGATCCAGATTCCCGCAAGTCCGACAGCTGAGGACGTTTATCATCACGGCTTTCGACCTGACGGGATAGCTGGGACAAGGCAATAACGGGAATGTTCAGCTCTTTGGCGATTGCTTTCATGCCTTGGGTGATTTCGGACACCTCATTCACACGGCTATCTTTGGCAGAGGCGGGGCGCACAAGCTGCAAATAGTCGATGATCAAGACATCTAACCCATGGGTCCGTTTCAAACGACGCGCACGGGCGGCCAGTTGGGAAATAGGCAAGGCGGGTGTGTCGTCAATATAAAGCGGACAGCTTTCTAATCGCTTGGCGGCCTCAACAAAGCGGCGGAATTCGGCCTCTGTCATGTCGCCTTTGCGGATTTGTTCTGAGGGAACTTCGGCTGCCTCAGATAAAATACGCGCAGCCAATTGTTCCGCGCTCATTTCAAGGGAATAAAACCCGACCACGCCGCCCTCAATCGTGCCTTCGGTTCCATCCGAACGCACACCGCGCTTATAGGCTTTGGCAATATTATAGGCGACATTGGTTGCAAGAGAGGTTTTCCCCATAGAGGGGCGTCCCGCAAGGATCAGCAAATCTGAGGGGTGCAATCCACCAAGCTTTTTGTCCATATCCACAAGGCCCGTGGAAATGCCGGCTAGTCCGCCTTCGCGCTGATAGGCGTTATTGGCGACATCGACAGCGGCTGTGACCGCTTTGAGAAAAGATTGAAACCCACTGTCGGCATTGCCTTCTTCGCCCAGTTTATAGAGCGATTGTTCGGCGAGAATGATTTGTTCTTTGGGCTCTGTTTGGATATCAACGTGACGCGCGCGTTCTGAGATATCTTCTCCCAAGAGAATAAGCTGACGACGGATCGCCAAGTCATAAATCATTTGCGCGTAATCGCGCACGGCAAAGCCCGCAATAGCCGCCCCTGCAAGACGCGCCAAATAGGTGCCACCGCCAAGTTCCTTTAGTCCTTCGTCCTCTTGCAGGAAGGTGGACAAGGTCACAGGGGAGGCCAGATTGTTTTTCGCAATACGCGCTGCGGCCACTTCATAAATGCGGGCATGCACGGGTTCGTAGAAATGCTCCGGTTTGATGATTGAGGCAACACGATCATAAACGTCGTTATTCGTTAAAATCGCACCTAGCAATTGTTGCTCAGCCTCGATTGAATGCGGCATCGTTTCTGGTGATTGCACGTCAGGCGTTTTATCGGAAATATTTGCGATCTGATTCATGTCCCACCTGTCAATTCGTCCCAAATAGATAGCCAAACTTGGCCAAGATCGCAAATTGTATGTTTCTGTGGATAACTCTAATTATACGGAAAATGAGCGCGACTGACGCGCTCATTTACAGGTTTTATTTTGCGCGCGCCTCTTGCCACGCGCGCGGCGCATTCAAGAAGGCTTCGACTTCGTTAAGCGTGTCTTGATCAAAGGATCCTTGGGCTTTGGCCTCTTCGAGGACGTCCCACCATGTGCAGAGGTAATGAAGATCAACGCCGTGATCCCCAAGGGTTTTTTCCGTTTCCGGGAAGATACCATAGTAGAAGATCACCGCCGTATGGCCACAGCTTGCGCCCGTGTCGCGGATCGCATCTACAAAGCTCAATTTTGATCCGCCATCCGTTGTGAGATCCTCAACCAAAAGAACACGCTCGCCTTCGCTCATGGCGCCTTCGATGCGGGCGTTCCGGCCGTAGCCTTTTGGCTTTTTGCGCACATATGTCATGGGCAAGGCCATGCGTTCTGCGACAAGGGCGGCAAAAGGAATGCCTGCGGTTTCGCCACCTGCGATGTTATCAAACGCTTCAAAGCCTGCGTTGCGCATAACTGTGACAGTTAGGAAATCCATCAAGGTCGCGCGAATGCGTGGGTAGCTGATCAGTTTACGGCAATCGATATAGGTCGGGCTGGGCAGACCTGAGGCCAAAATAAAGGGGTCTTTGGCATTAAAATGGACCGCTTGAATTTCAAGGAGCATACGCGCAGTGAGCCGCGCGATTTCTTTGGCCTCTGGATATGTGGATGGGATCATAATCTATCCTTTCTCGGTAAGGTCGCGCCAGTTGCCTCTGTGGGATGCCTCCGGCGGGAGTATTTTTGCAAAGATGAAGACTTAGTCTGCGACAGACCAATGTACGTCAAAGCCTGGATCAAAGAGGGTGACTGGCCCTTGCGGGGTCTCAATGTTTTTGGGCCAAATCGTTTTTTGATCGGACTTGGTTAAGGTGAGTGTCTCTGTATTCACAGGAAGGCGATAGAAGGCAGGGCCGTTGAGAGAGGTAAACCGCTCAAGCTTGTCCAATGCGTTTTCTTGTTCAAAGACATGGGCCAAGAGGGGCATTGTGTTGGTCGCGGTAAAGCAGCCAGCGCATCCACATGCATTTTCTTTGAGGTGGTCCAGATGCGGTGCGCTATCTGTGCCCAGGAAAAAGCGTTTATCGCCGCTGGTGGCGGCTTGGACCAAGGCGAGGCGGTGGCTTTCGCGTTTAGCGACAGGCAAGCAGTAGTAATGCGGTTTGATCCCACCGACCAAGATGTGGTTGCGATTGATAATGAGGTGATGTGTTGTAATGGTTGCGGCGAGCCCCTCATCGACGGATTGTGCATAGGCCACACCGTCGGATGTGGTGATATGTTCCATGATCACGCGAAGCTGAGGAATGGCGCGGCGCAGGGGATCAAGGACGGTGTCGATAAAGACGGCCTCACGATCAAAGATGTCTATGTCGTCTTTGGTGACTTCGCCGTGAATACATAAAGGACAGCCAATTTCCCCCATTCGTTCCAAGACGGGGCGCACATTTTCGAAATTACGAACCCCTGAGGCAGAGTTGGTTGTTGCCCCTGCGGGATAGAGTTTGACCGCTTTGATCAGGCCAGATTGAAACGCAGCGGCTAGATCGTCGGGATCGGTCTGTTCCGTCAGGTAGAGCGTCATAAGCGGTTCAAAAGACATGCCCTCAGGGAGAGCGGCCATGATGCGATCACGATAGGCGCGCGCATCCTCACCTGTCACAACAGGGGGAACCAAGTTTGGCATGATAATCGCGCGGGCAAAATGGCGGGCAGTTTCAGGAAGGACAGCAGCCAGCATGTCACCATCGCGCAGGTGAAGATGCCAGTCATCGGGGCGGGTAAGGGTCAAATCTGTGCTCATGGCACAGCGGTTACACAATATCGCTGAAATCTTCCAGTGGTTTTAGCCTGCTGAACTGTCTTTCGCGTTAGAATTTTCGCCCTCAATGAGATCAAGGTATTTCCGGAACCGTGGAGCGTTGTAATGCGCCAATGTATGGGTACACACTAATTTCGCCAAATTATAGCGTTTGCTTCGATCGCACCTCACTAACAGAGAGCGTAAATAGGGAAGGTAGGTTTTACGCGCTTTAAGGATGTTAAAGATATTGGAGGGTGCGGCATCTTTGTCCGTGATGGATTGGATCAAGGGAATGAATTGATCCATCTCAACGAGCATGCGTTCTATCCCTGTGCCGAGATGACGGAGGCGAATATGGTGCGAATGCTGATACGGGAACAAGGCGGCATGCATGGCGTCCTCGTCCACAAAGGGATCATAAAGGAGTGTGACACGGTCCGCGGCTTGCGCTATTGCGGGTGCATAGCCAAAGGGGGAAGAAAAATTTAAGCGACGTGCGGATTTGTGGCGTTTGTCCCAGATTGCGACATCGGGGTTCTGGCTTGCATGGGGGGATATTAAAACAACCTGCGCACTTGGGTAGCTGATAGAATAGGCGGCGGCAGCGTAGCCTGCGGATTCGGCGCCATAAAAGATAACTTGGTCGAATTCGTCTAACGTTCCGTCATCGACGAGACGATTGAAATAGGAATAAACATAAGGATCACGAAACCAAGTTGGCCGAGAACAGACAAGAGACAGTGTGGACCACCCCAAAGACTGCGCCAATTGCCACGCGAGGGGGTGTCCAGCAGGGGCATAGGTAAAGAGACCCTCAAAGCTTGTGAAATCGACAAACAGCGTTGAATTGCCCTCAATCTGAATTGAGGCATGGTCATCTCCGAGGTAGTCAATAAACAGATCATCAAACTGGTCTAGATCCTCTAGCCATGCTTGAAAGTTTGATTTTTCGAACACCTTGGTGAACATGTCGGTTTGCGAATTCATAGGGGACCACAGTTTACTTGTTATGTTTTGCCCTCAGTGAGGGAGAACTGTGGTTAAACTTTGACCAAGTTACGCGCCGTTTTGGGCATTTTTCGCATAATTCACCAAAATTCGTGCATTTTCGGGTGAAATTGGCTGAGTTTGTGGTGTGACCATCATTCGGCCCAGCAAGGCGCGCATGGGTTCTTGCGCCATGAGCCTTTCAAACTGGTGATGCCGCCAAGCAACTGCATTGTGATGGAGCTGAGCCAGTTTAGGATCAGAGAGAAACCGTTCCATGAGGGCGGACACCGTATCATTCAAAGCTAAAACTGATGTATCGCTCTCAGTGTTGTAATTGCGCTCAGTCCAATAATCCATTCCCAAAGGCTGATAAGAATGACCAGAGCGCCCGCGATCCACTTTAATTATAAAGCTCTGCATTGCCCCAAGGGGATAATGGTTCATCTGCACCAGATCATAGTTATTCTGGGTAAAGGGCGAAAACAGTCGATTGGTGAGATACTCGCCCCCCAAGCGCCGTCCAGAGCCATCAAACCAACGTGCTGTGTCTAGTTTTGATTTATCGGGGTTACGGGGGCGATGCACGCCAAGCTTTCGGTAGGTGCCATCGTTCTTGTATAATGTCTTGATCATAAAGGCCCGCCACGGCCAATCAAGCGTCTCTGGCGCGGCTTTGGTGAATTGCTCACGGATAGGGAGGTCTTCGTAAGCATAGATGTTGTTATTCCCAAAAAGCCGCCATGTTAGGGTAATTGCCGTGGCCTCAGGAAGAGCAGACCACAAGGCCGATAGCGTGTGATCGCCTATTTTGATATTGACGAATTCATCCACATCCATCGACAATATCCAATCGGCTTCCTGAACGAGGGGATGCTTTTCCGCCAATTTCAGAGCCGTGAATTGAATGCCGCGATCGTCATAGGGGCCGTCATTGCGGACATGATCACAATATCCCAATTCAGAAAGCCGATCTAACATGAGATCGCTGCCATCGACACAATCGTTGGAGTAGACCAAAACCTTATCAAACCCTGTGGCAATATGATGTGCAAACCATTCCAACAAAAAGGCTCCTTCGTTCTTTTGGGTCAAAAGGGCGAGGGCGCTGGGCATGATGGGTCTCCGATATATGTCCTAGGGACGTGTATAAATGCTTTTGTCGCGCGGGGGAATATGAAACCCATCTGATATGGATGAATTTCCAATACTGTGTGCTCTCTCCTACTTTAGGCAGGGTTGACCCAGCTGCGTGAGAGTGCAGCAATGGTCAAAATGGGAGGATGACGTGGCATTTGCATCTATAGACGACGTTCAATCGGCACTGGGCGAGCAGGGATATATCTGTGGTCGTGATCTCGCCACTGTTGTGTTTCTGTCTTTGAAACTTGGACGCCCCTTGTTTTTAGAGGGCGAAGCAGGGGTTGGGAAAACCGAAATCGCCAAGGCCATGGCGGCCGCTCTTGGAAAACGGCTCATTCGGTTGCAATGCTATGAGGGGTTAGATGCGTCCTCTGCTGTCTATGAGTGGAACTTTACCGCGCAAATGATTGCTATTCGTTCGGCCGAGGCCAGCGGCGGCAAATCTGGGGATGATCTTAATGCGGATTTGTTTAGTGATAAATACCTCATTAGGCGCCCTTTGCTAGAGGCCATGCATCCCCAAGAGGGCGGCGCGCCTATTTTGTTGATTGATGAGTTGGACCGCACAGACGAACCCTTTGAGGCCTTCTTGTTAGAGGCCCTCTCTGATTTCCAAGTCACCATTCCAGAACTCGGCACGATCAAGGCCGAAGAACCGCCTCTGGTGATCTTGACCTCTAACCGCACGAGAGAGGTCCATGATGCGCTCAAGCGGCGGTGTTTATATCATTGGGTGGATTACCCCAAATATGAGCGTGAATTAGACATCTTACGCGCACAAGCACCAGAAGTCGCCGAAACCCTAAGCCGTAATGTCGTGGCCTTTGTTCAACATCTCAGAACGGAAGATTTGTTTAAAAAACCAGGCGTTGCAGAAACCATTGATTGGGCGAAATGCTTATTGGCCTTGGACGTGATTGAATTAAGTCCCGAGGTGATTTCCGACACACTTGGGGCCGTTTTGAAATACCAAGATGACATTGCCAAAATCCAAGGATCAGAAGCCAAGCGTATTCTAGATGAGGCAAAGGAAACGGTGGAAAGCGCCTAGTCATGGCAGAGCATATCCCCCTAGATTTGCCAGATCACCCACGGTTGGCGGAAAATATAACGCATTTTGCCCGCGCGTTACGCCGCGCTGGGCTGCCTGTCGGACCGGGCCGCGTGATTGATGCGGTTCGCGCAATCGAGGCGGCAGGATTTAGCAACAAGGCCGATTTTTATTGGGCGTTGCATGCCTGTTTTGTCAATCGGCCCGAACATCGGGCGACGTTTTCGCAAGTGTTCCGCCTCTATTGGCGCGATCCGCGGTTTTTGGAACATATGATGTCCATGATGTTACCCGCCGTGCGCGGCGTCCAAGAAGAACGCAAAGCCGCCGCCGCCGAAAAACGCGCAGCAGAGGCGCTCTTGGATGGGTTACAGCCCCAAGCCGAAGAGCAAGATCACGAGGACGAGGGCGAAACGATGATTGAGGTGGATGCCTCTTTCACAATGTCGGATCAAGAACGCTTGCGCACCTTAGATTTCGAACAAATGAGTACAGCCGAAATTGCACAGGCCAAGGCTTTGATTGCGCGACTAACCCTCCCCGTGGCCCCCATAGCCTCACGTCGAAGCAAATCCGCCCTCAGAGGCGCACATATTGACAAGGTCAAAACATTGCGGGCCTCTTTGCGCAAAGGTGGAGATTTCACCGCCCTTCACCGCAAAGAGCCGCGCATTCGTTGGCCCAACTTGATCGTGCTCTGTGATATATCAGGATCCATGAGCCAATATAGCCGTATGGTGCTGCATTTCCTACATGCGGTCAGCAATCACAAAGGGGCAGGCTGGTCCAAGGTGCATGCCTTTACCTTTGGAACACGCTTAACCAATATTTCACGCCATATGAAAACACGCGATGTCGATGCAGCCCTTGCCGCAGCGGGTGCAGAGGCCCAAGATTGGGAAGGCGGCACACGCATTGCCCATTGTTTACATAGCTTTAACCGAGATTGGTCACGTCGCATGATGGGGCAAGGGGCCGTTGTTTTGTTGATTACGGATGGATTAGATCGCGGCGATGATGGGGATCTTGCCAAGGAAACCCAACGTCTTGGCCTGTCTGCTAAACGCTTGATCTGGCTGAACCCTTTGCTGCGGTGGGATGGCTTTGCCCCCAAGGCGACAGGCATCCGCGCCATGCTCCCGCATGTCGATAGTTTTCGCGCCTCCCATTCAATTGCCTCTTTGCAAGACTTGGCCGAAGTCATATCTATCAAAGGGGATCACGGGGACAAAGCGCGGTTGATGCGGATGATGTCTGAACCCTAAAGCAGGAGCCAAGATGGATACGATCTTTGAAAATATGCCAGAACGCGCCCTTGATTGGCATCAAGCGGGTAAGGGAGCTGTGTTGGCAACGGTCATCCAAACCTGGGGCTCTGCGCCGCGACGCGTTGGGGGCCAATTGGTCATCAATAAAGACTGCGACATGGAAGGCTCCGTTTCGGGGGGATGTGTCGAAGGGGCTGTTGTTCTTGAGGCGATAGAGGCTTTGGACAGGGGCGAGCGCAAGGTTTTAGAATATGGCGTGAGCGACGCGGATGCCTTTTCTGTCGGATTGGCCTGTGGGGGAACCATTCGAATTTTGCTCGAACCTGTTGGATCGGCCCTCTCGGTTGAGACACTCAAAACCTTGGTGGATCATCGTGCGCGTCGTGTTCCTATTGCCTATTGCGTGAATGTTAAAACTGGCGAGAGCCGTTTGACCTCTTCCGAATTCGAGGATCGGTTCCGTGCGGATAAATCTGGGTTTTTAGAGGATGGTGAGACATTTATTGCCATTCACAATCCACCCCTGCGCTTGATCGTCGTTGGGGCGGTGCATATTGCGCAAGCTTTGGTTCCAATGGCGCGGATCGCTGGATTTGATCCTGTCATCATTGAGCCACGCGCGAGCTTTGGATCGCAAGCCCGGTTCCCAGGGGTAACGATCATCGAAGACTGGCCAGATGAGGCAATGGAGCAGATCGGTGTCGATGGGCGCACAGCGGTGGTTTTATTGACGCATGATCCCAAATTGGACGATCCTGCCCTGATTATAGCTTTGCGGAATACGCCCTATTACATTGGCGCTTTGGGCTCCAAACGCACCCATGCAAAGCGCATCGAACGCATGAGCGCCCATGGGTTTTCTGAAACGGATATCGGCCGAATTCACGGTCCAATCGGGTTGGATATTGGCTCGGCAACACCTTCGGAAATCGCCCTCTCGATTTTGGCGCAGATGGTGCAAACCTTGCGCCGTCCATCATGAAATTCGGCGATGTCCCAGTAGAACAGGCCAAAGGCGCCATACTGGCGCATTCCGTGTCTTGCAATGGATCGCGCCTGCGCAAAGGGGTCATTTTGGGCGATGCACATCTGGCGCAACTGAGGGCTGCTGGTATCACGACCGTCACCGTGGCGCGTATGGAGCAGGGGGATATCCACGAAGATGCGGCCGCGCTGCAATTGGCGCAATCAATTTGCCCAAACCCCGCGTCGATTAACATCCGTCTCAGTGATGCCTTTACAGGGCGCGTCAACCTCATTGCGACCGCTGCGGGGATCGTGCGCTTGGATCGCGACAAGCTTATTGCCATGAATGCGATTGATCCAATGATCACTGTGGCAACGGTCCCAGACTATCAGCAGGTTGCAGAAGGCAGTTTGATCGCGACGATCAAAATTATCAGCTATGCGGTTCACCAAGACCAGCTATCGCTCGCATGCGCGCGTGCTAAAGCGACGATTTCTTTGATCGCGCCCCAAATCAAAACTGCAGATTTGATTTTATCCGACATTGGAACGAGTGTGACGGAAAAAGGGATCCCTGCGATTGAAGCGCGGCTTGCTGCGCTGAATGTTACCTTGAGCGAAACACGCATCGTCCCACATGAAACCTCTGCGATTGCCGACGCGCTTGGTAAGAGCAGCGCAGATTTGAGCCTAATTTTAACGGGATCAGCCACATCGGATCAAGAGGATGTCGCACCTGAGGCGCTTCGCCAAGCTGGGGGGAGGCTCATCCGATTTGGGATGCCTGTCGATCCTGGGAATTTGCTATTTCACGGAACCCTTGAGGGAGGACCAGTGATCGGGCTGCCAGGATGCGCGCGCGCGCCTGCATTAAATGGGGCGGATTGGGTGATGTCGCGGATTATCTGTGGGATCACACCCACAGCACAGGATTTTGCGGAAATGTCAGTGGGGGGATTGTTAAAAGAGATCCCAACGAGACCATTGCCACGTCGATCTATCAAAAACGCATAAATTAGGTAGAAAAGTAAAAAGCCGAAGGCGTGACCTTCGGCTTGATAGGATTATTTAGGCGGCTTGATAGGATTATTTAGGAAGCGGGCCAATCATCATAGACATTTGGCGGCCTTCCATTTTTGGCATGTTTTCAACCTTGCCAAACTCTTTGACATCGGCGGCAACACGTTCCAACAGCTCGCGACCCAAGTTTTGGTGTGCCATTTCACGGCCACGGAAACGAAGCGTGATTTTCACCTTGTCCCCGTTTTCCAAAAACTTAAAAACACTGCGCATTTTAACTTCGTAGTCGTGAGTATCAGTTCCCGGACGGAATTTGATCTCTTTTACCTCGATGATCTTTTGCTTTTTACGAGCTTCAGATTCGCGCTTTTGCTGTTCGTATTTGAACTTGCCAAAGTCCATGATTTTGCAAACGGGCGGATTGGCATTCGGGGAGATTTCAACCAAGTCAAGTCCGGCATCTTCTGCCATAACGAGTGCTTTTTCAGGGGTGATAAGTCCTACGTTTTCGCCATCTGCGCCAATAAGGCGAATTTCTGGGCACCGGACGCGGTCGTTGACACGGGGGCCGGTTTCGCGCGATGGAGGCGCGTTGTGAGGTCTACGAGCTATGGTTTTAATCCTTGTATAGTTAGCACATTGAACGTAGGCACAGTAGCTATGATCGCTGGGAACATCAAGCAAGAATCCGCTTGCAGAGGGGAGATAGCGCAGAGTTTCCCCCTTGTGTGTCCCTTTCGTTTCATATGAAAGAGCTGCAAGAGCCAAACTCCGATTGGTTCATTGTTTAAAGGGATGCGAATATGAAAAATGTTATCTATGCAGTCATTGCGATTGCAGTTCTTTTTGTTGGATACAAAGTCTACTCTGGGATGTCTGTCTCCGAGGCCGTGTCAGAGGCTGTTGAAGCAACTGGTGCCGATGCGGTAGTTGAAACTGTCGGTGATGCAGCGACAACTGTAGCTGATGGCACAAGCGATGCGGTAGAAGCTGTTGCTGAGGGGGCTGAAAATGCCGTCGAAGCCGCGACTGATGTCGTAGAAGATACTGCCGCCGCTGCAACTGAAGCTGCGACAGATGCTGTCGAAGCAACGACAGAGGCCGCAAGCGATGCAGTAGAAGCAACAACAGAAGCCGCAAGTGACGCGGTTGAGGCCACGACTGAAGCTGCTGGTGACGCCGTGGATGCGGTTGCTGATACGGCTGCTGATGTTGCAGAAGGTGCGACAGATATGGCTGGCGAGGCTGCGGATGCAGTTACAGAAACAGCAACAGACGCAGTAGAGGCCGTTTCAGATACAACTGAAGCCGTCGCCGAAGGCGCAATAGATGCAGTTGAAGCGACGACAGAAGCGGCGACTGAGGCAGTTGAGGCAACAACAGAAACCGCAACTGAAGCCGTGGAAGCAACCACCGAGACAGCAACCGAAGCTGCAACAGAGGCCGCAGCTGATCCATTATCCGTGGCAGGGTTTGATTTGAACTCAGTCTCAGAAATGATTGAGGGCTCAGAGATGAACTCAATGGGTAAAATGGCGTTGAAAACTGCTTTGGATAAAGCCAAAGACGATCCTGAGCAACTTCAAGCAATCTTGGTTAAGATCAAAGAAGCACTTGGCATGTAAGCCTAAAAGCTTTGCAAAACAAAGGGCCGCGTTGCAGATGCAAGCGGCCCTTTTTGTAACTTGGTGATTGTCTTAGCCAACAAAGGCTTTTTCAACGACATACTCAGCAGGCTCTGAATTTGCCCCTTCGCTTAGGCCATAGCCTTCCAGAATGGCTTTGATGTCGTTGTTCAACCCCAATGAGCCGCAGACCATCGCGCGATCTGTTTCCTTGGATATGCCTTCAATTCCAAGGTCTTTGAAGACGTCGCCAGAGGACAATAGGTCCGTGATCCGACCCATTTTAGGGCTCTCCTCGCGCGTCGTTGTGGGGTAATAGACCAACTTATCCCCGATCATTTCTCCGATCAAAGGATCATCGGCGAGGCTTTCGACCAATTGACGCCCATATTCCAATTCAGCCACATCGCGACAGGTGTGCGTCAGAATGATCTGGTCGTAATCTTCATAGGTTTGCGGTTCTCTAATGAGGGATGCAAAGGGGGCAATGCCTGTTCCCGTCGCGAAAAACCATAACCGTTTCCCAGGCAAGAGCGCATCATGCACCAATGTGCCAACGGGCTTGGGGCGCAGGATGATCTGATCGCCGGGTTGGATATGTTGTAAACGACTTGTCAGAGGGCCGTCTTGGACCTTGATCGAATAGAACTCTAATTCCTCGTCCCAGGCGGGGGAGGCAATTGAATAGGCCCGCAAAAGGGGTTTGCCATCTTCCTTGAGCAGCCCAATCATCACAAATTCGCCTGAGCGAAACCGCAAGGATTGTGGACGTGACACACGGAAGGAAAACAACCGATCCGTCCAATGTGTGACTGCGGTCACCGTTTGTGCATCAGGAAGAGTGGGAACTTTGGGGGCTACTGTGTCGGTCACTGTGATTTGCTCTGTCATAATTAATTTGGGACCTTTATAGGGGGCTTTGTTGAGATTTAACAGGGGCTTTGAGGCGGGATTGATAGTCATGATCGCGCCAATTTGATCGAAAGAGCCATTGCTCTTGGGGTTGACGCGCCGCCAGGTCATCATGAATTTCAACTTCATCAAATCCTGACCGACGCGCCATTGCGTATTGATCCGCGATCAAAGCACCATAGGCGCGCAAGCGTCCCTGATAGCCACGCAGGCGCAACAATCGCGCAAGGGTAAATCCGCGCCCGTCATGGGATCCGGGAAACTCAATTCGGATCGCAGGTGAATTTAGAAATTGATCCAAATCATTCGGGTCCGTGTCAGAGGCAAGATGCACACCCTTATGTCTTGTTGTATTTTCAATTGACACAAACCCTGCGTGCCACGTTTCAGGGACAAACCCTGTGTCGTTTATAAGTTGACTCATGAGAGGTCTCCTTGTGTTTCTTCTATGCAGTTGTCAATCTTCCTCAGGCCGCTTGTGATTTAGCGGATGCATCCGAATAGAGCGCGGCTTTGAACGGGGCCATTCCCACACGTCTGTAGGTTTCTAAAAAGATTTCGGCGGATGACAGACGGAGGTCAAGATAGGCTGCCACAATCCGATCAATTGCGGGCAAAATGGTATCGGCGCTAAATCCAGGTCCAGTGCGATCTCCAATTTGAGCGGTTTCCGTGGCATCCCCACCCAAGGTGATTTGATAATTTTCGACACCTGCACGATCCAATCCAAGAATGCCAATATGAGCAACATGGTGATGCGCACAGGCATTGATGCAGCCAGAAATTTTAACCTGAAGATGCCCAATTTCGTGTTCGATCTTGAGCTTGTCAAAATGCGTGGCGATCTCTTGAGCAATTGGGATGGACCTTGCAGTTGCCAAGGCACAATAATCCATGCCGGGGCAGGCAATGATGTCAGAAATTAACCCGATATTAGCCGTCGCAAGATCATGGCGTTTCAATTCGGCATGGATCTCTGGGAGGTGTGATTTCGGGACATGGGGTAGAACGATGTTTTGCTCATGGCTGATGCGAATTTCGTCATAGGCGAGGCTTTGCGCCAGATCTGCAATGGCGCGCATCTGATCTGCTGTTGCATCGCCCGGTGTGGCCCCATGTTTTTTGAGGGAAATTGTGACGATGGCATGATCGTCCACTTTGTGAGATGCAGTATTTGTGTCCACCCATGAACGAAAAACGGGGTCTTGGTGATAAGCGTTTTCAAACCGTTCCGTTGAGGCTTTGATAAATTGGGGGAGGGCAAATTGGGCTTTGATCTCGTTGAGGTAATCCTGATCAATGCCTTGATAGGTCGGCTTGATTTCAGCGAACCTTTGATCAACACGCGCTTTGATATCCTCAATCCCATGCTCGTGAACCGTGATCTTGATGCGCGATTTGTATTTGTTATCGCGTCTCCCCAACAGGTTCCAGACACTAACCACGGCCTCAAGATATGCCAAGAGATCGCTTTGTGGCAAAAACGCATTGAGTGTTTTGCCAATCATCGGCGTGCGGCCCAAACCGCCGCCGACAATGACTTCAAATCCCGTTTCTTGGCCGCGTTTCACAATGCGCAGACCAATATCATGCGCCTTAGTCACAGAGCGGTCACGCGTGCCACCAGAGACAGCGATTTTGAATTTGCGCGGCATGAACTGAAATTCAGGATGATCGGTGGACCATTGACGGATCAATTCCGAATAGGGGCGCGGGTCTTCGATTTCATCGGCGGCGGCAGCAGCAAAATGATCCGCGGTGACATTGCGAATGGTATTTCCGCTGGTTTGGATCGCATGCATCTCAACTTGAGCTAGTGCGTCCAACATCTCAGGAATGTCCGAGAGTGTCGGCCAGTTGAATTGGATGTTTTGACGTGTTGTGAAATGCCCATAGCCTCGATCCCAGCGTTGCGAAATATAGGCAAGTTGGCGCAATTGGGCGCTATTCAGCGTCCCGTAGGGAATGGCAACCCTGAGCATATAGGCATGCAGTTGTAGGTAGACGCCATTCATCAAGCGAAGGGGTTTGAATTCATCTTCGCTGAGGCTGCCATCAATGCGGCGCGCGACTTGTTGGCGAAACTGGGCGTTGCGGGTTTTGACAAATGCGCTGTCAAAGTCGTTGTATTTATACATGTTTTTGGGTTTCCTGTTCGCCGTGGAAATAGTTGGATGGCCCAGTCTTGCGGAACTCTTCTCGAAAATGAGTGGTACGAATGACACCCTTGTCTAAGGCAACGTACGTGAGATAAACGCCCACCGCTTGGCTGTGGTGCGCGCTCGCTGTGATCAAAACATCCTGTGCAATGGCAGGGTCATCAAAGACCTCTGCATCTTGGATGTCTGGTGACCACTCTCCTTGGGCTGTGAAGTAGATCACATCGCCGTTTATCAGGGCGTTGGCAGTGATGATTTGATGGGCGTGTTGTGACATTAGGCCAATTCCTGCTGTTTGATATGCGTGATGTTTTCTGCGTGACGTGGTGCAATACCGTAAAGCGTCATCACGGGACCTGTCAGGTCATGCTCTGAAATTGCGTTAGGTAGCTCGGCCAAAGTCGTCTCAACCGTGGTTTGATTGGCATGGGATGCGTTTTCGACCAAGGTGACAGGCGTCTTGGGATGCGCACCATGCATGAGCAATCGGCCCTGAATAAAGCGTGCGGATTTCTTGCCCATATAAATCGCGGCGACTTGGCCCTCTTGTGCGAGGCCGCGCCAATCGTGATCTGCAAAGCCTTGCATGTCATGCCCTGTGAGCAATCTAACCGAAGCATTGCGCCCCCGTTTGGTCAAGGATTGCCCGATGCTCGCCACGGCAGCAGAGGCGGAGGTTATTCCGGGCGTGACGCTATAGTCCACAGATTGTGACACACAGGCGTCTAATTCTTCGTCCAGACGGCCAAAGATACCACAATCCCCTCCTTTGAGGCGCACAACCTGCGCGCCTGTTTGCGCATGCTCTATGATCAAGGCGTTTATGTCGGATTGCGACGTAGATGGGCCAAAGCCCTCTTTGCCCACGTCAATCATGACGGCTTCGCGGCGGGCAAGCTCAAGGATACCTTTGCCAACCAGACGATCATAAATCACCACATCCGCTTCGTGCAAAAGGCGCCGCGCCTTGAGCGTAAGTAATTCAGGATCCCCTGGACCTGCACCGACAAAGGCGACATGTCCTTGGCGCTCCTTGGTGCCAATATGGTGATCTAGCAAATCCTCCAGCGCGGATTCCAACCCTGTTTGGCCGAGGCTATCCATCGTTTTAGGTCCGACAGAGTGATAATACTCTGCCCAAAAATCCCGCCGCTTGCGTCCCATTGGCAAAGCATCCGCCTTGGGGCGAAAGGTTTTCCCGATGCGGGCAAGCGTTCCAAGGGTAGGGTGAAGCCAGCCTTCGAGCTTTGCTTTGATGGATCGCGCCAAAACGGGTGCGGCGCCTTCGGTGCCAATGGCCACGGTCACGGGATCCCGATCTACAATCGCGGGCGTGATAAAGGCGCTGTCGTGCAGGTTATCGACGATATTGACCAATACGCCCTGTTGCCGGGCAATGTGTGAAACGCGCGTGTCCTCATCCTCGTCCTCATTCGCCGCATAAAACAAAATGGCGTCTAAGGTGTCGTCTGAGCTGAGGGCATGGGGGATCAATGTTAGCCGTTGCTCACGGTGCCATGTGTGGATGCGCGGCTCTGCGTGATCTGCATAAACTGTGATTGATGCCTCTGATTTCATCAAAAGCCGAAGTTTCGCCAGAGCGGCCTCGCCCCCACCAGAGAGCACGATGGATTTGCCTTCGGTTGCAATGAATATCGGGAAATGTTTCATTTTTGAGCCTTAGATGGATTGCTATTTCGACCAAAAATAGAATATTGTCCCATTAAAATGCTAGTGTCTGAGGTGAATAAGAAACGTTGTTCTGTTTTGGCTGAAATTCACTAGCTTTGTTCCATAGGTGAAAAGGAAAATAAAATGGCAGTTCGTATTGATGACACAGATCGGAAAATTCTTGTCGAACTTCAGAGCGATGCAAGTCAGTCTTTGGATGAAATTGCCAAAAAAGTGAGCAGTTCCAAGACACCTGTTTGGAACAGGATTCGCAAAATGAAAGAGGCGGGGATCATCGGTCAAACAACGGCGCAGCTCGATGCAGAAGCCTTGGGATTTGAGGCGTGTTTCTTTGTTCTTATTCGAACCAGCGAACATGACGCGGAATGGCAGAGCGCTTTTCTAAAGGCACTCCGCGATCGTCCCGAAGTTCAAGAAGCCCATCGTTTGGCAGGGGATATTGATTATATCCTGAAAGTCCGTGTGAAAAACGCGCGAGCCTATGATGTGTTTTATCAAGCGCTCATTTCCGAGGTCAAAGTGCATAATGTAACGGCGCTGTTGTCGATGGAAGAAATCAAATCCACTAATATTTTGCCGCTATAGAGTGACGTTGAGCGCCTCTAATCCATGAAAATGATAAACATCGCCATAAACGGGGGGTGTTTCAAATGACATATTGGGATGACGCTCAAACAAGATAGGCAAGGCCACTCTTAATTCCAGACGCGCAAGCGGGGCACCGACGCAAAAATGAATACCGCCGCCAAAGGCCGTATTCTTTTTGATGGCGCGCGTGGGGTCAAATTGGTCGGCCTCTTGCCATACCTCTGGATCACGCCCTGTGGACCCCAACATGAGCGCCACTTGATCGCCACGCTCAAAGCGATGTCCGAATAGGTCGCAGCCCTCATAGCAATAGCGCGTGAACATATGCAGCGGGGGATCATAGCGTAGGATTTCTTCGACACAGCGGTCAATGACATCCTCTTTGAACCACTCAGGATTGCTGCCGTGTTCGATTAAGGCTTTGATCCCATTGCCCATTGTATGCACTGTCGCCTCATGACCTGCATTGAGGAGAAGAATACAGGTGGTGATCAATTCATCTGTGCTGAGCTTATCGCCTTGTTCCTCAGCCGCAATCAAATGCGTGATAAGATCATCGGCCGGCTTGTGGCGTTTTTGCTCAATATACCCGCGCATAAAATCGGCGAATTCCTTTGAGGATTGCGCGGCTTGATCTTCGTGCTGACGGGTGCGTTTGGCCTGATACATCATGACCATATCATTCGACCATTTCAATAAATCAGGGGCCATGCTTTCGGGAACGCCCAAGAGGCGGGCGATGATAATAACAGGGATTTGGTTCGCATAGGCGGGAATGAGATCGACGCGGTCCTGAGGGAATGTATCAATCAGATCATGGGCAAGCTGTGCAATGTCTGGCGCAAGCGAGGCTATGCGCCGACTGGTAAAGGCACGAAGCACCAATCCACGCAATCGCGTGTGACGCGGTGCCTCAAGTTCAAGCATGGAATGCGCTTCGATATCATAAAACGGCGTTAAATGGTTAGGTGGTGTCCTTTGATCCTCTTGCGGCACTTCGCGTCCAAACCGTTTGTCCTTGAGAACATGCGCCACTTCGTCAAAGCGAAACAAGGATTTCATCTGATAGTCTTGCCAAAATATCGGCTGATGACTTTGGCGCGCCTCCGAATAAAGAGGATAGGGGTCTTGGACAAATTGAGGATCTGTTGGGCTTTGCTCAAGGAGTTTCATCTCAGGCTCGCTTTTTCTTTGGTCAAAGTGCGGAAATCAGCTGTTTTCCAAAGCCGTCACAATCGGTGAGAAATCAGCTGCCTTGAGGCTTGCGCCACCGACTAAGGCACCATCAACATTCGCAATCGCAAAAATGCTATCGGCGTTACTGGCTTTGACTGAGCCGCCGTAAAGCAGGCGCATTTGGGACGCGCCATCACCGAAGCGGGCAACCACGGTGTCGCGGATGAATTTATGTGCTTCTTCGATTTGTTCAACGCTTGGGACAAGGCCCGTTCCGATGGCCCAAACGGGTTCGTAGGCAATGACTGTGTTCTGAGCCGTGCATCCATCAGGAAGCGATCCCGCCAGTTGTGTCGCCAATACATCCAGTGTCTGACCTGATGTGCGCTCAGAGTGTGTTTCGCCGATGCAAATGGTGGCGATTAATCCGGCCTCTTGGGCGGCTGTCGCTTTGGCGGCGACGGTTGCGTCGCTCTCGCCATGATCTTGGCGGCGTTCAGAGTGTCCCACAATAACCGAGGTCGCACCCGTTGATTTGATAAGCTCAGCTGAGATGTCGCCTGTATGTGCGCCGCTCTGGGTCATGTGGCAATCTTGTGCGCCAATTTGAACCGTTTCACTTTGATGTGCGGCCTTAAACAACAGTGGCGCGGGGGGGCAAATCAAAATATCGACCTTGGGCGCTGGATGTGCCTGTGTCAAATTGTCGATTTCTGCCAGATTTTCCAACAGTCCGTTCATCTTCCAATTGCCAGCAGCGAGCTTGCGCATTATTGCCTCCGTTTGAATGTAAGTGTTTGTGTATCTTTAACAGAGTTCTCACGGACGGCAATTTGTTTGATAAAGGATAAATCCATGGTGCCGGTATTAGATGGAACGTTGTTAGCCAAGCGTGATGCAAAAACATTGCAAGATTTACGTCTGGGCATTGAAGAGCACGGGTTTTTGGTTGTGCGAAATACGGCGCTGAGTGCGGCAGGCGTGATGCAGGTGATTGAGGCGTATCGCAGCTTTTTCAAATTGCCTGATTCTGAAAAGGCCAAGGTTGATATGGCGTTGACTGGATCAAACCGTGGTTGGGGGCGTGCGGGATCGGAACAAGTCGATCCAAAGGCCAATCCGGATTATAAAGAAGTCTTTGATTGTGGGTTTTCCTTGTCTGATGGGGATCCACATCGGGATTTATCTGTTTATGCCCCAAATCTTTGGCCAGATCAGCCTGCTGGATTTAAAGACGCGATTTCAAGCTATTACCAAAGCGCGATGAGCGTTTCATTAGATATATTGCGCGCTATTGCGGATGTCATGGGGCGCGATGCGGATTACTTTGATGATAAGTTTTCCAAGCCGATGGCGCTGTTGCGGGGCAATTATTACCCATCGCGCCCTGATTGGGCAGGGGACAAGGATTTTGGTATCGCTGAACATACAGATTACGGCTGTGTCACGCTCTTGGCCACGGATGGGGTTGCGGGACTTGAGGCGCAGACACGGGATGGGGCGTGGATCCCTGTGCGCGCAGAGCCAGGTGAATTTATTATCAATTTCGGGGAAATGTTGCAGATGTGGACTCAAGGTCAGGTGCGTGCAACGCCCCACCGTGTGCGCGGGTCTAGTGATGAGCGGATATCTGTTCCGATGTTCTTTAACCCGAACTACGACACCAATGTCGCGCCATTGTCCTCAAACGATACAATCCTCGCAGGTGAGCATCTCACTAAGCGGTTCGAGGAAACCTATCTTCACCTGAAAAAGTAAGGCTACATGCCTGCAAATTTTATGGACTCACCGCATCCGCAGGCTTCGGTCACATTGGGGTTGTTGAATTTAAAACCTGCTTCTAACAAGCTGATTTCATAGTCAATTTCAGTTCCAAACAAAAACATTTGCGCCATTGGGGCGATTAACACGCGCGCACCGTCTTGTTCGACAACTTCATCCGCAGCCTCCGCTGAGTCCACGAAATCCATTGTGTATTCCATACCCGCACAGCCGCCTTTTTTGACACCGATGCGCAACCCATAGCGATTGTCCTTGCTCATCAAGTCAAGGATTTGCTTGATCGCCGCAGGCGTCAGTGTTATCGGGGATTTTCCAGGCATTGCAAACATCGTGCGGTTCCTATCGTTACATAAAGCCGAGCTCGAGACGGGCCTCATCGCTCATGAGGTCCATACCCCACGGAGGTTCCCAAGTCAGCTCAACTTGAACATCTTGTATGCCATCAACGGGTCCAACCGCATCTTCGATCCAACCGGGCATCTCACCGGCAACAGGACAGCCAGGGGCGGTCAAGGTCATGATGATTTTGACATGATTCTCTTCGTCGATATCGATCGTGTAGATCAATCCGAGATCGTAGATATTCACAGGAATCTCTGGATCATAGACCGTGCGACACGCTTCAACGATAGACTCATACATCGGATGATCTGTTGAAGATGGTGCAATGAGCGGTGTGCCTTCTAAGGGAAGAGATGCCTCAGTCATGGTGTTTCCTATTGATTACCTGAGTAAACATATAGGGTATTCTCATAGGCGCGTCCAGTGTTGGAGCCGCTATTTAAATCCATTCGGTTCGATTTGAGGAATCGAGAGCGAGGCAACTTGCTCTGAGATGGGTTCAGAATTCATCGGATGAAGAACAGTTGAATATTGTTCAGGATCCCCAATCGGTTGCCAGGCCCCTTTGTAAAAGACCTCTAGACCAGAAAACCGTGATTTATAATGCATTTTCGGGCTGCTTGGCACCCAATACCCAAGGTAGACATAGTTAAGCCCAGCCTGAAGCGCCATGGCGACGTGATCTAAAATTAGAAATGTTCCCAATGATCGCGCGGATTCCTCGGGATCATAAAACGAATAAACCATGGATAAGCCGTCATCCAAAATATCCGTCAACGACACGGCAGTTAAATCATCGGTTCCATAATCAATGACACGCGTCTTGATGGGGGTTTCCTCAACCATTGCGGCAAATTCAAAGACATCCATATCAGCCATTCCACCTGTGGCATGACGGCTTCCTAGGTAGCGTTTGAACAGATCATATTGCTCTTCTGTCGCCCAAGGTGAATTTACAGAGCGTTCTAAGTCACGGTTGCGATTGCGGACGCGTTTCTGGTTGCGGCTGAGTTTGAATTTCGACACGTCAATACGCGCTGACAAACACGCGCTGCAATCGGCGCAGGTAGGACGATATAGAACGTTTTGCGACCGACGAAACCCTTGCTTGGACAAGGCATCATTCAGTGGGCGCGAATTGCTACCGTGCAGGGCGGTAAAAAGCTTGCGTTCTTTGCGCCCATCAAGATAGGGGCACGGCTGTGGAGCCGTCACATAAAATTGTGGCGCGATAGGCAAACTGTGTCTCATGAAGGAAAGCCTATCAACGCCTTAGCTCTATATCAAGCATGACCAACACGTAAAGGTGTTAAGACTTTAGTCGGTTGATCATCGCGGTTCCCAAGATACGATCGGTTAATCCTTGGCCACGATCGCTAGCGACCATCAAGATCATGGATGCGATTTGCAACAGAGGCATCGCAAAAGAAATGATCAAGCCAAAGGTGTGAAGCACAGCTGTTTGAAGATCAAAGCGTTCTCCAGTGTCGCGGCGCAATTCAATCGCCATAAGCCGCATGCCCCAAGTTGACGAAGATGTCGCCAATGTCGTCGTGCGATAAAAAAAGCCGACAAGAGCAAAAAAGAACGGCCAAAACAGAACAGCTATAAAGAACGTAAATGGGGTCAATATGAGGGTGATAACAAATGTGATAATAACGTCGATCCCCCATGCCACCAAACGCTTGGACGCAGTTGAGGCATAAAATTCTGGGTGGGTTTCAGCAGACGGTAAAGGAAAAGTCATTTTGGCTCCGTTAATTGGGTGACCCCCGCGATGACGCGGGGGGCTTGGAAATTAGGCGTCTTGTTTTTCACGATCCGCAAGGAATTCGTCAAACTCAGCTTTGTCTTTGGCATCACGAAGACGCTTTAGAAAGGCTTCAAAGTTTTCTTGTTCATCTTGCAATCGCTTGATCGTGTCCATTTTATAGGCATCAAAGGCACTATTGCCGGACGATTTCATCAGATGGATTTTATTACGGTGGGTGCAGAAGCTATTTTTCATTTTTTTATTCCAAATTATATAGACAAGAAGCGCTAGGCCCAGAGGCCAAAAGAAAACGAACCCTAAGATAGTCGCAGCAATCCATGCGCCACGACCCTTATTGTCGAGCCAGTTTTCCGCGCGTTTAAGCCAAGATTGGTGGTCTACGTGGTTCGGCGTATATTCGGCGGTGGTCATTTTGTTCTCCATTAAAATAAATGTGAATGCTTTTCACATTAAACAAATGGGGAGGGTTGAGTTTTGCTTCAAGGGTTAATGTGAATATTATTTACATTATTTTTGATTTCTGAATTTTATCAATTATTTACCCGTATATTTTTTACAGAATTGGCGGAATATTCTATTTTGATCATTGACGATGTCGCGCTTTGGGGCCTTGATAGAGTTATGACATTTGAAAATTTAATCACATTCACACCCGAGGTTTACGAGGCTGATCATGCGGCTGATATTGACGCGCTCTTTCGCCAGTCGCCCAAGGCCATCCGCACCCTTTTGAGCGGCGTTGCAAGCTGTAGCCCCTATCTGAAATCATTGATGCAGAAAGAACAGGAATGGTTGCAGTGTCAATTTGCACATCCCGACACTGCCATTGAAACAGAATTTGCGCGCTTGCGGGGCTGCCCGTCGCAGGATTTGGCCTCTGAGCTGCGTCGCGCCAAACGACGTGTTGCTCTTTGGTCTGCGCTTTGTGATATCGCTGGCATTTGGCCGTTAGAGACTGTGACACAAAAACTGACCGAATTTGCAGACCTCTCTGTTGAGCTGGCTCTTGGGGATGCGGTTCGCAAACAAATCAAGCGCGGAAAATTGCCAGGGTTTGATGCGGGAAACAGTCTCGCCGATACAGGTATCTTCGTGCTCGCCATGGGGAAAATGGGGGCTTATGAGCTTAACTATTCCTCTGATATTGATTTGATCGTCTTTTTTGATGAGGCAAAATTTGACACGGATGTGTTTTATCAAGCGCGCGCAAGCTTTATCAAAGCAACCCGTGAAATGGCGGCAACCCTGTCTGATTTAACGGGTGAGGGGTATGTTTTTCGCACCGATCTAAGATTGCGACCTGATCCTTCGGTTACACCCGTTTGCATGGGGATTGATGCGGCAGAGCGCTATTATGAAAGCTTGGGCCGCACATGGGAGCGTGCCGCCTACATCAAGGCACGCGTTTGTGCAGGGGATCATCAGGGGGGGGAGGCCTTTTTAAATGGCATGCGGCCTTTCGTGTGGCGCAAGCATTTGGATTTTGCCGCCATTGAGGATGCCCATAATATGCGTGTACGCATTCGTGAACACAAAGGTCTGGGGGGCAAGCTTGATCTCAGTGATCACAATATGAAACTTGGCCGCGGGGGTATTCGAGAAATCGAATTTTTCACTCAAACGCGTCAAATTATTGCCGGTGGGCGCGATCCAGATTTGCGTGTGCGCGGCACTCTGGAAGGGCTGGCTCAGCTACAAGAAAAAGGCTGGATCAGCGATGAAGTGTGCGATCGTTTGAGCGATCATTATCGCTATCACAGAACAATCGAGCATCGCCTCCAGATGATAAATGATGCTCAGACCCATAACCTCCCGACAAGTGATGCAGGGTTTGATCGATTGGCAGCCTTTGTTGGTACGCCACGCCCTGAGCTAGAGGAAACCCTCAGAGACCGCCTTGAAGAGGTGCATTCCCTCACCGAAGGGTTCTTTGCGCCCGGTCATGCACAACCCGCAGACCCTGTAAATGAACAGGAAACAGAGGTCACCGCGCGATGGGCAAGCTATCCTGCCTTAAGAAGCGAACGAGCTGAAGGTATATTCAACAGGCTTAAACCTGAGATTTTGAAACGGTTGCGCACCTCTGCGCGCCCGGACGAGGCCTTGATTGCCTTTGATGGGTTTTTGGCGGGATTACCCGCTGGTGTTCAGCTGTTTTCGCTCTTTGAGGCCAATCCTCAACTGATTGATCTCTTGCTGGATATTGTGGGAACTTCGCCTGTGTTGGCGCAGTATTTGTCCAGAAACGCCAAGGTCTTTGATGCGGTCATTGGTGGGTCGTTCTGGCAAGATTGGCCAGACTTGAATCAATTAGTTGCTGAACTGGATGCGCGTTTGGCGCAAGAGTCAGACTATGAAGCGCAACTTGATGCAGCGCGGCGATGGGGCAAAGAATGGCACTTTCGCATTGGTGTGCATATGCTGCGCGACATTATTTCACCTCAAGAGGCCTCTCGGCAATATGCAGATTTAGCTGAGGCGATGTTAAAATCGCTTTGGCCCGTTGTCATGCATCAATTCGCCCAAAAACATGGGGCCGCACCAGGACGTGGGGCCGTGGTTTTGGGAATGGGATCCCTTGGGGTCGGGCGCTTGCATGCGCATTCTGACCTTGATCTGATTGTGATTTATGATGCCCAAGGCGTGGATCAATCTGACGGACGCCGCCCTCTAGCAAGCCGTGCCTATTACGCGCGCCTAACCCAAGCTTTGGTCACCGCAATGACCGCCCCAATGGCGGAGGGTCGGCTCTATGAGGTGGATATGCGATTGCGTCCCTCTGGAAACAAAGGTCCAGTGGCCACCTCTTTGCAATCCTTTCGCGATTATCAAATCAATGATGCATGGGTCTGGGAACATCTTGCTTTGACACGGGCGCGGGTGGTGGCGGGACCTATTGACTTGGCCCATGATGTCGAAGCCTTTCGCCACTCTTTGATGGGCAAACGTGATCGGGATCAAGTGAAACAGGCGCTTGCAAAAATGCGCGCGCGGATCGCCGAGGCAAAACCAAGCAGCCATTGGGACCTCAAAACAGGCGCGGGGCGCCTTCAAGATATTGAGCTTTTTTCACAACTGGGACTATTGTTATCGGGTGAGGGTGCGCGGGCAACTAATGCAGGGCTAGATGCCAGTGCTCGTTTAGACTTGATCACACAATCCGAGGCAAAATCATTGGGCGCAAGCTACGCTGTGCTCTCTGATATCCATATTGTAACCAAGCTTTTGTCCGAAGATATCTTTGATCCCCATAATAGCGGTCAAGATGGGCTTTCTTTTGTGATCCGAGCGGCAAAAGAGACCGGATTGGTCGCGCTTGATCAAAAAATAGGGGATTCTGTACAAGTTGCGGCGGAGATTATCGCGCATGCTCTTCCTGAACCAGAGGAGGGCACCGATGAAAGGTGACACAGATGATCCTAAGGCATTGATCCGAGAGGCTTATAACATTGACGGCATTACAGCCTCTGAATGTCGGGCGATATTTTTGGATTGGGCCTTAGGCGTTCCGATGACCCAAGACACACAGTTGGTTATTCAACGTGTTTTGGAACAATATAGCGATCAACCTGAGGATCATCCCATGACGCAAACCTTGCGTGAAGGACTGGAAGCCATGAACAAGCCCAAACGACGCGGCGGCTGGAAAAGCCGCCCCCGTCCATAACCTTAAACCAAGGCGCAGGCCTCTTGCGCAAGCTTGGTAATTCCGTCCCAATCTTTTGCATCAATCAAATCCTGCGGTGCAACCCAGCTGCCGCCAACACAACGTGTGTTTTTGAGCGATAGATATTCATGCGCGTTTTTCGTGGATATCCCACCTGTTGGACAGAATGTGACCTGAGGGATCGGCGCACCAATCGCCTTGAGCGCTTTGGCGCCGCCATTTGCCTCAGCAGGAAAGAATTTTTGGACGCTGTAACCGCGTTCTAACAACCGCATCGCTTCAGATGAGGTTGCAGCCCCCGGAAGCATCGGCAGATTGGCGGCTTCTGCGGCATCGAGCAAGAGATCCGTCGCACCTGGTGACACCCCGAAGGTGGCCCCGGCGGCAAAGGCGCTTGAGACGTCGTCGGGTGAAAGTAAAGTTCCCGCACCGACAATGCCGCCCTCAACTTTGGCCATTTCGCTAATCACATCAAGCGCGGCCTCTGTGCGCAATGTCACCTCAAGGACAGGCAAGCCCCCTCTGACCAAAGCGCGGGCGAGGTCTTGGGCGATTGAAGCGTCATGGATCACCAATACAGGAATGACGGGCGCCATTTCACAAAGCTTTAGGGTTTCAATGCTAGCGTCTTGGGGTGTCATATCTCTAGTCCTTATAAAATTGTGCTGGCGCCATTTGAGGCGAGGCCGACATTTTGACGGAAGACGTCAAATAATTCGCGTCCTGTGCCATATGTATTTGTGTCCATATCAGCCGTTTTTGGCGTCCGTGTGTCAAAATCATCGCTCAACACTTCGAGAGAGCCATTTGTTGCATCAAGTCGGACAATATCACCGTCTTGAAGTTTCGCCAGAGGTCCGCCCATCGCAGCCTCTGGGCTGACGTGGATCGCTGAGGGGACTTTGCCAGAGGCACCTGACATGCGACCATCTGTGACCAAGGCCACTTTGAGACCACGATCTTGCAAAACGGCCAAAGTCGGCGTGAGGCTGTGAAGTTCGGGCATTCCGTTCATGCGGGGTCCTTGGAAGCGCACGACAACAATCGTGTCCGTGGTAATTTCGCCAGCTTGGAAGGCCTGTTTCACTGCGTCTTGGGTTTCAAAGATACGCGCGGGCGCCTCGATAACATGACGCTCTGGAGCGACGGCTGAAATCTTGATCACACCTGTGCCTAGATTTCCCGTTAACTGTCGCAAGCCCCCCGTCGGTTGGAACGGATCGGAAGCGGGGCGAAGAATTCTATCGTTCTGGCTGGTCTCTGCGCCGTCTTTGAAGGTGACACGTCCCTCAACAAGCTTGGGCTCTTGGCTATATTGCGCAAGCCCGTCGCCCATGACGGTTTTCACATCTTCATGCAGCAATCCCGCGTCTAACAATTGGCCAATCATATATCCCAAGCCACCCGCCGCATGGAAGTGGTTCACATCGGCTAGGCCATTTGGATAAACTTTGGCCATCAAAGGCGTGACGGAGGAGATTTCATCAAAATCTTCGACTTCCAAGAGAACTCCAGCGGCCCGCGCCATGGCTGGTAGGTGAAGCACAAGGTTGGTTGATCCCCCTGTGGCCATCAACCCAACAATCCCGTTAACAAAGGCTTTTTCGCTTAGAATATCACAAGCAGGGCGGTAATCATCGCCAAGGTTTGTAATCTCCATAACACGTTTGGTTCCATGAACCGTCAAAGCCTCACGAAGCGGCGAGTCAGGGTTAACAAAAGAGGAGCCTGGCATATGCAGTCCCATGAACTCCATCAGCATTTGGTTGGAATTGGCGGTTCCATAAAAGGTACATGTTCCCGCGGCATGATAGCTTGCCATTTCCGCCTTCATCAATTCGTCACGCCCAATTTCGCCCAAGGCGAATTGTTGGCGCACTTTGGCCTTTTCATCGTTGGGGATCCCAGATTGCATTGGGCCCGCTGGTAAAAAGATTGTCGGCAAATATCCAAACGTCCCCGTTGCCATGATGAGGCCTGGAACAATCTTGTCACATACACCAAGGTAAATCGCGGCATCAAAAGTGTTGTGCGACAAAGCCACACCAGCGGCCAAAGCAATAACGTCGCGCGAAAAGAGCGAGAGCTCCATTCCGTCTTGGCCTTGGGTGACGCCGTCACACATCGCAGGAACACCGCCGGCCACCTGAGCTGTTCCGCCATTGTCGCGGGCGGTTTGACGAATGAGGTTGGGGTAGGTTTCAAAAGGTTGGTGTGCAGACAACATGTCATTATAAGCACTCACAATCCCAATATTTGGACCACGACCTTCGGCCAAATTGGATTTGTCATCCCCCATCGCCGCATAGGCATGGGCCTGATTGCCACAGCTGAGATGCGCCCGACGCGGCCCTTTGTCTGACGCGGCTTTCATCCGTGCCAAATAATCTGTGCGAGAGCGTTTTGAGCGTTCGATGATACGGGTGGTGACGTGGTCAATCGTTGAATTCAAAGCCATGTGATGTCCTTTAGCGGTATTTTGGCGGCGCGAAGTATATGTTAGCGCTAACTTAGGTGTGACATAATCCATTTTTGTCTTAATAGCAAGTCAAGAGACGGCGCCATTCTGTTCTTTCCAAGCGGAAAAGAAAAGACTAGAGAGAGCCCATGACAGAGATATCGCGACCAGTAGTCCGGCTTCGGCCAACCGCAGCAGCCAAAGCAATCCGCCACGGCTTTCCTTGGGTCTATGACAATGAACTTGTTTTTGACCGCAGAACCAAAAAAATCCCGGATGGCACGATTGTGACCTTGGAAGACAGCGACAGAAATCCCTTGGGGACAGTGGCCTTTAATGCCAAGTCGCGGATTACCTGCCGCATGTTGGACCAAGATGGCGAGGCAGACATCAACTATGATTGGATCGCCGCGCATCTGAAACGCGCACTTACCTTGCGGGAACGCATGTTCGATAAGCCGTTCTATCGTCTTGTCCACGCAGAAGCCGACGGATTTCCAGGCGTGATCATTGATCGTTTTGGCGATGTTGCGGTGCTTCAGCCAAATGCGGCTTGGGCGGATGCTTTGGTGGATGTGATTGTTCAGGCGCTTGTTGATGTGACAGGGGTTAAATCGGTTATCAAAAACGCCTCTGGTCGCTCGCGCGCCTTGGAAGGCTTGGATGATGCAACAGCGCTCGCCTTTGGAGAAATGCCAAATGCGGCTATCCCAGTTGAGATGAATGGCGCGACCTATATGGCGGATGTCGCTGGGGGTCAGAAAACAGGCTTGTTCTTTGATCAACGCCCGAACCACGCCTTTGCCGCGAGCCTCAGCCGTGATGCAGATGTCTTGGATGTCTTTTCCCATGTGGGTGGCTTTTCTTTAGCAGCCCTCAAAGCGGGTGCGAAATCGGCTTTGGCGGTGGATGGCTCTGCGCCAGCGCTTGCTTTGGCAGAACAAGGGGCCGAAGCGAGCGGCGTTGCAGATCGCTTTGCCACGCTCAAAGGCGATGCCTTTGATGTGTTGACCCAGCTTGGTGAAGAGGGGCGCAAGTTTGATGTTGTGATCTGTGATCCACCTGCATTTGCATCCTCTAAACCTGCGCTAGAGGCGGGATTGCGGGCCTATGAACGCGTGGCGCGTTTGGCGGCGGATTTGGTTACTGAGGGTGGTATTTTGGGGCTATGCTCTTGTTCGCACGCAGCCGGATTGGATAAATTCCGCACCGCGTCAGTACGTGGGATCGGACGGGCAGGGCGCTCTGCTGCCTTGATCTATACGGGATTTGCCGGACCTGATCATCCGCTTCATCCACAATTGGCGCAAAGCGGGTATCTTAAGTCGCTGTTTTTCCGTCTATGAAGCTGTTGTTTGACACCTGTGTTTTGTATCCCACAGTCATGCGGGATACATTAATGGGTGTCTGCCGCATTATGGATTGGACGCCACTGTGGTCTGATCGCATATTAGAAGAATGGGCACGTGCGGCGCGCAAGATCGGACCTTTGGGCGAAGATCAAGCGCGCGCAGAAATCGCACTGCTAAAGGCCGCTTGGCCGAAGGCTTGCGTGAGTTGGCCCGCATCCTTGGAAGCGCGGCTGTATTTACCAGATGAGGCGGATCGGCATGTATTAGCGGCGGCGATTGCGGGATCAGCGGATTGCCTTGTCACAATGAACATCAAGGATTTCCCGCGCAATACCCTCTGGGAAGAAGGGGTGGAGCGCTCTGGTCCAGATGAGTTGATCATGGAGGCCTGGCCGCATCATTCAGACGCGATCAAGGCATTAGCGGCGGATATGGTTGCAAGAGCCAGAGAGATGTCTGGTGAGGCTTGGACCGCGCGGGCCTTGTTTAAAAAGGCGCGATTGCCGCGGTTTGCCAAAGCTGTGAGCGCGGCACTAGGGTGATCCCGTGGGATTGCCTTCGGCGAGAGTATTTTTGCAAAGATGAAATCGAATAGAAAAAGGCGCCCCGAGAGGCGCCTTGATCAATTAAGTGCGTAGGACAGAGCGACCTGCGTAGAGGGCGGTTTCGCCCAATTGTTCTTCGATACGAATGAGTTGGTTGTATTTCGCCAATCTATCCGAGCGCGCAAGTGAGCCTGTTTTGATCTGACCACAGTTTGTTGCAACGGCGAGGTCGGCGATTGTGGCGTCTTCGGTTTCGCCTGAGCGGTGGCTCATAACATTGGTGAAACGCGCACGATGCGCCATGTCCACAGCTTTCAATGTTTCAGAGAGCGTTCCGATTTGGTTCACTTTGACCAACATAGAATTTGCGCTGCCTTGGGCAATGCCATCTGCAAGGCGAATTGGGTTCGTCACAAAGAGATCATCGCCCACCAATTGCACGCGATCCCCGATAGCGTTTGTGAGGGCTTTCCAGCCATCCCAGTCATCCTCGGCCATGCCGTCTTCGATGGAAATGATCGGATAGTCATTGACCAATTCCGCAAGGTAGGCCACGTTTTCCTCAGAGGTGAGGGATTTTCCCTCGCCTTTGAGTTCGTATTTTCCATCGCGGTAGTATTCAGTCGACGCGCAATCCAGCGCAAGATAGATATCTTCGCCTGGTGTGTAGCCCGCTTTTTCAATGGATTTCAGGATGAAATCCAAAGCATCCCGTGTTGAGGACAAATTTGGGGCAAAGCCACCTTCGTCGCCAATGCCCGTTGATAGACCTGCGGTGGAGAGTTCTTTTTTCAAGGTGTGGAACACTTCGGAGCCCATGCGCACAGCCTCGCGGATATTTGTCGCAGAGACGGGCATGATCATGAATTCTTGGATGTCGATTGGGTTATCCGCGTGTTCTCCACCATTGATGATGTTCATCATTGGAACAGGAAGGACGCGTGCCGATGTCCCGCCAATATAGCGATAAAGCGGCTGACCTGAGAAATCTGCGGCGGCTTTGGCAACAGCCATAGAGACACCAAGGATCGCATTGGCCCCCAAGCGGCCCTTGTTTGCAGTTCCGTCCAATTCGATCATCGCCGCATCGATGGCTTCTTGTTCGGTTGCATCAAATCCAAGAAGGGCTTCTGCGATTTCGCCATTTACAGCGGCAACAGCCTCTAGCACACCTTTGCCCATGTAACGCGCTTTGTCGCCATCGCGCTTTTCAACGGCTTCATGCGCCCCAGTTGAGGCACCAGAAGGTACAGCAGCGCGGCCCATTGTGCCGTCTTCTAAGGTGACGTCAACTTCGACGGTTGGGTTGCCACGGCTGTCTAAAATTTCGCGGGCGTGGATATCAATGATCATACTCATGGACGGGTCCTATCGGTTAATTTCTGCGGTTGCATAACACGGGTTGTCCTAAATTGGAACAGTCTTTGTTAGCGGTAACATAAATGATAGCGCAAGCATTGCTGTGGCGGAATGACGCGGCTAGGGAGCCTGCGTTTTGAGCTTGCGTTCACGCATCAAAGTGTAGAGCCCAGAGAGAACAACAATCAATGCCCCAAAGAGCGTGACGGCATCAGGTCGTTCGCCCAAAAACATCATCGACAGTAAAACGGCGAACAAAAGCCGCATATAGCGGAACGGGGTCACAACAGATACGTCACCGACGCGCATCGCCAAGACGATAAGGTAATAGGCAAATGTGCCGGTCAGAATGGCGCAGAGGAAAAACCAAGCATCGGACGGAGTGAGGGCGCGCAGCGTTGGATCAAAGGCCAAACAGATAAAGCCAGCAGACCCCATCGCGCCAAATCCATAGATTGAGACGGTCAAAGAGTTCATGCTTCCTTGCATGCGACGCGTCGCCAAGTCGCGTGTTGACAAAAAGAGCACGCAAATCACAGCAAAGAGCGAGGCTGGTTCAAATCCATCAAAACCTGGTCTGATAATGATCAAGACCCCGATGAAGCCGATAAAAATGGCGAGCCAACGCCGCCAGCCCACGCTTTCTTTGAACATCAAAGCCGCCCCGAAGGTCACAACCAACGGCATCACTTGGATGATTGAAGAGAGGAGGGTGAGCGGGATCGACACAATGGCCAGCATAAAGAAAACCGCGCCAAACAAATCAGAGAGGGTGCGAATAATCACAGGTTTTTGCCAAAGCTCAGGTGTGTAAAGCGGGGCATTCATCGCCTTGGCCACCCCCATAAACACAAATGCGCCGCCAAATCCGACGATCAACAATATCTGGGCGGGTCCGTGATTTATGCTTAGAAATTTGATAAAAACATCTTCGATCGCAAAGAGCGCCATTGAAAATGTCATCAAAACGATGCCGCGAAAATTATCCATAAATCACCAGTTGTTGCTAAAACTGTCTCTGCCTGCGGCTGGCAAAAGTCAAGCGTCACTTTTTGATGGGAACGCCATAAAGCTCAAGCTTGTGGCCAATCAATTTATAGCCCAGTTTTTCGGCAATTTTTTCCTGAAGCGCTTCGATTTCGGTATCAACAAATTCGATAACTTGTCCTGAATTCATGTCGATCAAGTGATCATGATGTTCCCGCTCTGCGTCCTCATACCGCGCGCGCCCATCGCCAAATTCTAGCTTGTCCAAGATGCCAGCTTCTTCAAACAATTTAACTGTCCGATAGACTGTTGCAATCGAAATTGAGGCATCCTGAGCTGAGGCGCGGGCATAGAGCTCTTCTACGTCGGGGTGATCGTCGGAGGCTTCTAAGATGTGAGCGATTGTTTTGCGCTGATTGGTCATGCGCAAACCATTGCGTTCGCATCTTGCTAGGATTGTATCTGACATAGTGGGCCTTGGAAACTTGGATCGCGCTCACATTAACGGGCCTCGTGGGGGAAATGCAATGGCTTGACTTATCTGTGATATAAGAGCATGAGACAGTTTCAAACATTCGTCTGGCTGCGTGAGTTCAGGCTATTCGGAGCACAAGAGGGATCATATCCCATAGTCTTAGCAGCTCCCAAAGACGAGTTTGTATAATCCCACCTCTCACGCATGGGTCCATATGTGCTGCGCTTGCGGCATGCATATCTATATGCCCTCACTCGAGGGAAAGGACGACTATGAGTTTATTTAAAGAAATGGGTTTGCCCAAGGCTTTGTTGACACGAATTTCCAACATGGGCCTTGTTGATCCCACTCCAATTCAATCCCACGCTATTCCAGTGGCCTTGCAAGGCACGGATGTTATGGGTTTGGCGCAAACAGGAACAGGGAAAACCGCTGCATTCGGTATTCCTCTTGTTGCGAAAATGATGGAATTTTCTGGCAAGCCAAATCCTAAGGCCGTGCGCGGGTTGATTTTGGCCCCCACACGGGAATTGGCCAAACAGATTAGCGATACAATCCGCGAATTGGTCAAGGGCACACCGCTCAAGATCGGGTTGGTTGTTGGTGGTGCCTCAATTAACGCACAAATCCAGCGTATCGCGCGCGGCACGGATATTTTGGTGGCGACACCGGGTCGTTTGATCGATCTTATGGAACGTCGTGCCATTAACCTCAATGAAACCAAATTCTTGGTCTTGGACGAAGCGGATCAAATGTTGGATCTCGGTTTTATCCATGCATTGCGCACGATTTCAACTGCCTTACCAGAAGACCGCCAAACTATGGTTTTCTCGGCGACAATGCCAAAACAAATGAATGAGCTTGCCAATAGCTATCTGAAATCCCCAAAACGGATTGAAGTGAACCCTGTTGGCAAAGCGGCTGATAAAATCGAACAATCTGTTCACTTTATCGCCAAGGCGGAAAAGCCAAGCTACTTGGTTGAACAGCTCAGCAAGCACAAAGATTTACAATCTATTGTGTTCTGTCGCACCAAACACGGCGCGAGCAAGTTGGCCAAATTCCTAAGCAACAAAGGCTTTGCCGTGGACGATATCCATGGCAACAAATCCCAAGGTCAGCGGACCCGCGCGATTACGGCGATGCAAAATGGCGATATCATGGTGCTTGTTGCAACCGATGTGGCGGCACGCGGTTTGGATATTCCAGCCGTGCGGTACGTCTATAACTATGAGCTTCCGAATGTTCCTGAAAACTATGTGCACCGTATTGGGCGGACCGCTCGCGCAGGGGCCGAGGGGATCGCAATCGCGTTTTGCTCTCCTGACGAAATGGGCGAATTGATTGACGTCCAAAAGGTCATGAAAGTCAAAATTCCCGTCGGCTACGGCCGTCCTTGGGAAATCGAAGATGCCCCACCCAAAAAATCAGGCGGCGGCAACCGCGGCAAAGGAAAACCACGTGGTCGCTCTGGTCCACCGCGTTCAGGCAACTCTGAAGGCGGACGCCCCGCACCGACAGGCGCGCAAAAAGCCCGCCAACGCAAGCGCAACAAACCAGCGCGCAGCGCAGCATAAAGAAAAAGGCAGTCCCGCAGGGGCTGCCTTTTTCAATAAGGTCAAGCTGCCTGACCTGGAGGGTGGATGGAAAGGTGTCGTAATTGACACCTTGCACCTTCTTTAGAAATATCGTTGGGTCGCGCCATGAGTGAGCGCAAATCATATATTGACGGCCAAGGAGCCATTCTCTTGATCGGATTTTCCCTGTTATTGGGATTCAATCAAGTCGTCATTAAAGTCAGTAATGGCGGGTTTCAACCTGTGTTTCAGGCAGGCGTGCGCTCTGCCTTGGCGCTTGTGTCTCTCGCGCTTTGGATGTGGTGGCGTGCAATCCCCCTCATGCCAAGGCGGGTCAATTTTCTACCTGGTCTTCTTGTCGGTCTCCTTTTCTCGTTTGAATTCATATGCTTGTTCGTCGCACTTGATTACACCTCAATCGCGCGCTCTAGCATCATGTTTTATTCCATGCCCGTTTGGTTGGCGATTGCCGCCCATTTTGTGTTGCCCAATGAACGCCTAACAGCCCTGCGATCCCTCGGCCTTTTGTTGGCGATGGTGGGCATGATTTGGTCACTGGGTTCGGGGCTATTCATAGAAGGAGGCAGCATCACAGGCGATCTCTTGGCGCTTTTGTCTGCATTTGGATGGGGGGCCATTGCTCTGACGGTTCGGCTCTCAAGCCTATCGCGAGAGAGGGCTGAAACGCAGCTCTTTATTCAGTTGCTGATTTCCGCGCCTGTTTTGCTCATTGCTTCGCTCTGGTTCGGCGATTGGCTGCGCGAGCCCACATATATCAGCTATGCAGCCTTGCTCTTTCAGGCCTTGGTCATCGCCTTTTTTGCCTTTCTCCTGTGGTTTTGGATCATGACCATCTATCCCGCCTCAGGCGTCGCCTCGTTTAGCTTTCTAAGCCCGATCTTCAGCGTCGCCCTTGGTTGGTTGATCTTGGGAGAGGGGGTAAGTTTTAACCTCGTCGGAGCGCTGGCCTGTGTCGCGCTTGGCCTTGTTTTGATCAATAGGAAATAACTGTCAAAAAAGATCTGTTCTTCTCTTGTCTGGACCTACGCAAATCCGTGAGGATGACGTCGAAACCATCCTTACATAATCATGTTCCGCAAAACGTCGCCTGTACCACTTCGTCTTGTTTAGGAGGGTGGGTAAGGTCGCTATATTGATCGTCCATATCATAGGGCGTCGCATAGGCAGTGTTCAGGCGATGCACCTTGGAATAATCCCCTGCAACAGCGGATTGGATCATAGCTTCGATTTGATGATTGCGCGGGATGAGCATGGGGTTAGCTGATTTGAGCGTGGTCTCTACATCCGAGACTGACCCAATACGTTTCGACCACTGGCTTTCCCACGCGGCAAATGCCGACGGGGAGGCAAACGCCTCAGATGCGGTGCCATTGCGCAATCCAGCAAAGCAATTCGTGAAATCGGCCTCGTGTTCCGCCATCAAGCTTAGCAGAGATTTAATAAGCGCCCCATCCTCAGGCTCAGCCGCCGTAATCCCGATTTTCGCGGCAAAGACCTTGGTCCATTCGCTCTGAACCCGTTGGGGCATTGCATGGACCGCCTTTGTGAAATCTTCGACGGCCTTATCCTGATCTTCCAGCAAGGGAACCAGTGACGTGGCCAATTGCGCCATGTTCCAGACGATAATATCGGCCTGATTTGCATAGGCATAGCGTCCCTGTCGATCAATCGAGGAATAGACTGTCATCGGGTGATAGCTATCCATAAAGGCACAAGGCCCATAGTCGATTGTCTGACCTGCGATCTGACAGTTATCCGTATTCATGACCCCATGGATAAACCCAACACCCATCCATTTTGCGATCAATTTCGCTTGGGCATCGATAACGGCATTCAGAAATTCAAGCGGGGTTTCCGCCTCTGGGTAGTGTCGATTACGCGTATAGTCAAAGAGGGTTTTTAGGTGATCATATTGGCGACGCGCGGCAAACACTTGAAAGGTGCCAACGCGAATATGACTGGCGGCGACGCGGGTGAACACGGCTCCAGGCATTAGATCATCGCGGTAAACTGGATCGCCTGTTGCCACGGCAGCAAGCGCGCGGGTTGTTGGGATGCCCAAGGCATGCATTGCTTCGCTTACGACATATTCGCGCAAAACGGGGCCAAGCCAGGCTTTGCCATCGCCAGATCGGGAAAAGGGTGTTTGGCCTGATCCTTTGAGCTGAATGTCAAACCGCTGTCCCTGTGCATCCACCACTTCGCCCAAGAGATGCGCACGCCCATCGCCAAGTTGTTGATTGAAATGTCCGAATTGATGCCCTGCATAAAGCTGCGCTATCGGGTCGGCACCCATGGGTATCTCTGTGCCAGAAAAGACCTCAGCCAAATCGCCTTCGGTGTTTTGAATCCCAAGTACCGAGGCCAAGTCATGATTAAAGATAATCATCTCAGGATTGCTAGCCTGAGCAGGGCGCGCCTTGGCCGAAAACCCGTCTGGGAGGGCGGCATAGCTATTGTCAAATGGGATAAAGAGATCGCTCATGACAGCTCCGCACTCATATAACCATAGGAGTCTCGGAGGCGAAATCCGAGACGTTTATAGAGGGCATGCGTTTTGGCGTCTGTTGTGTCGACTTCTAAGGACATGGCTTTTACGCCATAGGTGCTGAGTGTTTTCATCAAAGCACGCAATGCCTCGCCCCCCATACCACGTCCGCGCACGCGCTCGCGCACGTAAAATTCATCCAAGACCACGTCTAATCCGCCAAATTCAACGGACCAGCCAAAAGATATGACAATATAGCCAACGGGCGCCGAATTGGGTCCAATCAAATAGACGGCCCCATGCGGCAAACCATCTAACAAGGGGGCAATCGCCGCTTGGCGATGGGCGTCATCGGATTTGATACCCATATGCTGATGAAAAGCCTCGACCATGGGTAAGATGCGGGCGAGGTCGTCTGGTTTTGCTAGTCGTAATGCGCTCACACTGTGGCCAATCGTGAATAGAGCAATTCGAAAAAGACGTCGTGATCGATTGCATTGATAAAGGTTGCATTTGCGGGGCGGTCTGTCACATCCCACCAGTCCACAACAGAGGCCCCTAGGCAAAGCTCTGATGTGGTTTCCATTGTGACATTGACATGTTTCCCTGAGAACAATTCAGGCTGAACCACATAGGCCAACACACAAGGATCATGGAGGGGAATGCCAGAGCCAGCTTCTTGTTTCAAATCGAACCGCTCACCGTGTCCGAGCATACCCGCAATCGCGTCACCTGCGGCGTTTCCAAGATTGGCAAAGCGATCAAGTCGGGTTTTGTTGACCAAAGCCTGATGGGTCACGTCGAGAGGGTGGATAACAATCTTGCATCCTGATTTCATAACAATATCAGCGGCTTCTGGATCGACGTAGAAGTTAAATTCCGCCATCGGAGTGATGTTGCCACCTTCGAAATGCGCGCCTCCCATGATCACGATTTCCTTGATACGATCCGCTATATCAGGCGCTTGAGACAAGGCGGCGGCGATATTGGTCAAGGGACCAAGGGTGCAGAGCGTGATAGAGTTTGCAGGTTCAGATCGGAATGTCTCAATGAGATAATCAACGGCATGCACGGACTGCAAAGGATGCAAAGGCTCGGCCCAGTCATAACCATCCATACCCGTTTTGCCATGCACATGCTCGGCCGTAATCAGATTACGGTTTAAGGGTTTGTCACAGCCCGCATAGACGGGAACATCGACCCCTGCGAGATCGCACAAACGGCGGGCATTGGTTTGGGTCAAGGAAAGGGGAACATTGCCTGCAACACAGGTGAGCGCCAAGACATCTAAATCAGGGCTTGCTAGGGCAAACAAGATCGCCACCGCGTCATCTTGGCCGGGGTCTGTGTCAATGATAATTTTTTGCGCACTCATAAGTCACCTGTCGTTTTCTTAGACCTGACATGGGTGGACAAAAGGTGCAAGTCAATTGCCCCTACGGTTTTCGCGTAGGGGCAAGCATTTCTTAGCCGTCAAAGTTAACGATTTCTGTTAACCTTAGCGCTTTTGATCGAAGTTTTGCCAAATCCATCAAGTTCACGCCATCGGCCTCAAACGTGCCCCAATCGGCAACCAAATCAGCAGGCTTGGTGCCCTCTTTGATGGGGTATTCATAGTTCGCCTCGGCATAGATTTCTTGTGCATCTGGCGAAGTCAAGAATTCCATGAGGCTCAGCGCCGCCTCTGGGTTTGGCGCATGTTTTGCCATTGCGACTCCTGAGATGTTCACGTGGGTGCCACCGTTTTCAAATGTTGGGAACATAATTCGAACGCTATCGGCCCATTCTTTTTGTTCGGGGTCCGCGAGCATCGCACCCATGTAATAGGTATTGCCAATAGCAATATCGCATTCGCCCGCCCAAATCGCTTTGACTTGCGCGCGGTCATTTCCTTGGGGTTTGCGGGCTAGGTTGGATTTCACCCCTTCGAGCCAAGATTTTGCGCCGTCTTCGCCATGATGATGGATGACCGCTGAGGTGAGGGCGATGTTATAGGCATGCATGCCAGAGCGCGTGCACACCCGATCCTTGAATGCGGGATCTGCGAGGTCTTCGTAGGTTTCAAATTCGCCCTCGGCTACACGATCTTTACTGACATAGGCGATGCGCGCGCGGGTTGAGAGGCCAAACCAGTGATTGTCTGGATCACGGTATTGATCTGGAACATTGGTTGTCAATGTCTCGCTCGTGACGGGTTGCGTGAGCCCTTCGGACACCACGGTGCTGAGGCGAGAAATATCGACAGTCAGGATAACATCCGCGGGTGAGCGACGCCCTTCGGCTTTGAGTCGTTCGACCATGCCTTTGTCCAAAAAGGCGACATTAACGTCGATGCCTGTTTGGGCCGTGAACGCATCTGTGAGCGGTTTCAACAGCTCAGGCTGACGATAGGAGTATATATTCACCTCGTCTGCGAGAGCAGCGCCAGAAAAAAGGCTTGCAACAAGAGCCACAGAAGATGCGTTGAACCGAAACATTACTAGATCCTTTCTTAATCCAAATCTTGGCGATCTTAAATCCGACTTTTTTAGTCAGGTCAATACCTGATTTATTTAATCAGTTATTTTTTTCGGCGATTTTAGCTTGATCCCATAAGGCATCCATTTCCTCTAGGTTTGACTGTTCTGGTCGCTTACCTTTCTGGTTAAGTTCGGCTTCTATGTATCTGAAGCGACGTGTGAATTTTGAATTAGCTGCGCGAAGGGCTTCTTCTGGGTCAACATTCAAATGGCGTCCCAAATTGGCCATGACAAACAAGAGGTCGCCATATTCTTCGGCTATATCCTCTTGGGTTAGCTCGTCGCGGGCCTCAACCAATTCTGCGATTTCTTCTTGGATTTTATCCATGACATCGTCGATCACAGGCCAATCAAACCCAACACGTGCTGCCCGTTTTTGAAGTTTGACCGCGCGCATGAGGGCAGGCAGTCCGATGGCAACATCATCCAATACGCCCGAACTTGCCTTTGCGGCTCGTTCTGAGGCTTTGATCTTTTCCCAATCTAGGGTTTGCTGTTCTGCGCTTTTGTCGCGGCTTTCATCGCCAAAGACATGTGGATGGCGATGCACCATTTTATCGCTGATGTCATTGACCACATCCTCAAAATCAAACAGCCCTGCTTCTTGCGCCATTTGCGTGTGATAGACGGATTGAAGCAACAGATCGCCTAATTCACCGCGCAATTCCCCCCATGCCTCTCGATCAATGGCATCGGCAACTTCATAGGCTTCTTCTATTGTATAGGGGGCGATGGAGGCGAAATCTTGTTCTATGTCCCAGGGACAGCCCGTTTTAGGATCACGCAAGGCGCGCATAATCTCAAGCAAGCGGGGCATGCCGCCCTTGGGGTTTTTGATCAAAGTTTCATTGTATGGCATTGCAAGCTCTCTTAAGTTCAGGTTCACTACATAGTGACCGTCCTAACGAAGTGAGTCCATATCAATGCCTGTGATAAATCGCATAGCGGGTCTGAGTGATCAGATGACAGAGTGGCGTCAATATTTACATCAAAACCCAGAGATTGGGCTTGAGTGTCACAAGACGGCGGCATTTGTCGTTCAGCGGCTCAAAGAGTTTGGCATTACGGATATACACACAGGCATTGCCACCTCTGGAGTCGTTGCTATCATTGAGGGACGCGGCGCAGGGCGCACAATTGGTTTGCGCGCGGATATGGATGCTCTGCCGATGGAAGAGCTCACGGGCAAGACCTATGCCTCAGTGGTGAAAGGGGCCATGCATGCCTGCGGCCATGATGGTCATACGACCATGCTTCTTGGTGCGGCGCAGTATTTGGCGGAAACGCGCAATTTCTCGGGGCGCGTGGTGTTGATTTTTCAGCCAGCTGAGGAAAACGATGGCGGTGGTCGCATTATGGTCGAAGAGGGTATCATGGAGCGCTTTGATATCTCAGAGGTCTATGGCATTCACAATATGCCTGGTGTTGAGGTTGGGCATTTCTATACCAAACCTGGGCCGTTGATGGCCGGTGCAGATCAATTCCATGTGGATATTCAGGGGCAGGGTGGGCATGGCGCCTATCCGCAAGATACCCGTGATCCTCTGGCCGCTGGGGTCTCTATTGTGCAAGCCTTTCAAACGATTGTGTCGCGCAACCATGATCCATTACAGGATTTGGTTGTCTCTGTGACGCAATTTCATTCTGGCTCAGCAGATAACATCATTCCAGATTTGGCCTATATCAACGGAACCGTTCGTATTTTTGACAAATCCGTCCAAGAGATGGTGATGACGAGAATGCAAGAAATTGTGGATGGCACGTCAAAGGCGTTTGGTGTCGAGGCGAGTTTAAGATATGAAATTGGCTACCCTCCGACGATAAATCACGAAGAGCAGACCGCCTTTGCAGTTGACGTTGCCAATGATGTGTCTGGAGCGGATCGTGTCAGAGGGAATTATGGCCAAGAAATGGGGGCCGAAGATTTTTCCTATATGTTAGAGGCGCGACCTGGATCTTATTTGTTCTTGGGAATTGGGGAAGGGGCTGGTGTTCATAATCCTCATTACGATTTCAATGATGAGGCCTCGCCCTATGGCGCCTCGTTTTTTGCGCGTTTGGTTGAACGCGCCAACCCGATTGAGTGACGCCCTTTTTCGCGTCGCCCACCCTCCCACCCCGTCACGAAAAAGGGCTTTTCATGGCATTAGAAGATGCAAAACGACAAATTGACCACGCTTTTACCCGTCAAGACAAACGCGGGTTAAGCTATGAAAACGCATTTGGTGGCGCGACATCGTTCTTGCGCCGACGCTATACCAAGGATTTGACTGGTGTTGATTTGGCGATCACGGGGATACCGTTTGATCAAGCTGTCACCAATCGCCCAGGTGCGCGCTTTGGTCCCCGCGCGATCCGCGAAGCCAGCAGTTTGCAACCCTATGATCCGCCCTATGGCTGGGATATGTTTGATCCTTTGGGCGAATTTGACATCATCGATTATGGCGATTTGGCCTTTGATTACGCACATGTCGCCAGATTCCCCAAGCTCTTGCAAGAGCATATTGCGGGCCTGTTGCAAAGCGATGTGGCGAGCATTTCCCTAGGCGGTGATCACTTTGTGACCCTGCCTATTTTGCGCGCCTATGCAGAGAAATATGGACCGATGTCGGTTATTCAATTCGATGCCCATTCCGATCTTTGGCAAGATGATGACCCAGATCGCATAGATCACGGAACATTCATGTATAAGGCCGTCAAAGAGGGGCTCGTGGATGTCACACGCTCGCTTCAGATCGGTATTCGCACCGAATGCGATGATTATTGTGGCATGGAGTATATTGATGCCCGCACGGTCCATGAAAAAGGGGCCAAATGGGTTGCGGATTATGCGAAAGCCAAAGTAGGGGATCACCCAACCTATATCACCTTTGACATTGATGGCTTGGATCCCGCATTTGCACCGGGAACAGGCACGCCAGTTTGGGGGGGATTGGCCTCTTGGCAAGCGGCGGCAATTCTGCGCGATTTATCAGGGATCAATTTGGTTGGCGGCGACATTGTCGAAGTCTCCCCTCCCTTTGATACAACCGGTGCGACGGCTGTTGCAGGTGCGCATATCGCGATGGAGCTTATTTGCCTTTGGGGCTGGACACGTCGAGCGCAGACATCATGATCAAAGTGTTCATGATCTTCGCTCTCATAGGTGTCGTGTTTATGGCCTATGTGCGCCTCGCGCCGCATAATTTGCAAGCGTGGCATCGCGTGCCTGAGGTCAAACAGGATCAAGATTTAGTAGGCGGTGCTGTACGCGTGGTGCCCTATACGGCTGAGCTGTTCACGACCTTGAACCAAGTGGCGCAATCCGCGCCGCGCAGCACGCGCTTGGCGGGAGCTGTTGACGACGGACATGTGACCTATGTCGTGCGTTCCTTGGTTTTTGGGTTTCCTGATTACGTCACGATCTGGACGGACAAAGAGACTATCGTGCTCTATAGCCGTTTGCGGTTTGGCCAATCCGATTTGGGCGTCAACAAAAAGCGCCTTGAGGCTTGGATCCACGCGGCCCAAAACACGAGCGGCTCTTGACCATTGGGGTTGAATATAAGAAAGGAATGTCATGGTTCCTTTAGATAAACTTGAACAAATAGAGCAGCGCTTTCAATTTTTGGAAGCCAAGATGAATGCAGGGGTGTCTGGCGATGAAATTGCCACGCTTGCGCGCGAATATTCTGATCTGAAATCTGTCGTGGATCAAATCCACGAATATAAAACACTTCTGTCCGATATGGATGAGGCACGGGTGATGTTGGATGATCCGGATATGCGTGAATTGGCCGAGGATGAATTGCCCCGTCTCAAAGCCCGCATTCCAGAGGTCGAAGCCGCGCTACAGCTTGCCTTGTTGCCCAAAGATTCGGCTGATGCCCGTCCTGCAATGTTGGAAATTCGCCCAGGCACAGGTGGCGACGAAGCCTCGCTCTTTGCGGCTGAATTGCTGCGGATGTACCAACGCTATAGCGAGGCGCAGGGGTGGAGCTTTGATATCATAGAAGAGCAAGCCACAGAGCTAGGTGGGATCAAAGAGGTTGTTGCCCATATCAAAGGGGACGGTGTCTTTGCTCGGATGAAATATGAATCGGGCGTGCACCGTGTTCAGCGTGTTCCCGAAACAGAAAGCGGGGGGCGCGTGCATACTTCTGCTGCAACAGTTGCTGTTTTGCCCGAGGCCGAAGATGTAGATATTGAAATCAACGCAAATGACCTTCGCATTGATACCATGCGTAGCTCTGGCGCTGGGGGACAGCACGTGAACACCACGGATTCGGCTGTTCGGATTACCCACCTTCCAACGGGTCTTGTGGTCACAAGTTCAGAAAAATCACAGCATAGAAACCGCGAAATCGCGATGCAGGTGTTGAAAACACGCCTCTATGATATGGAACGCCAACGCATTGATGGCGAACGCTCGGAGAGCCGTAAATCCCAAGTAGGGAGTGGTGATCGATCAGAACGTATTCGCACTTATAATTTTCCTCAGGGACGGATGACCGATCATCGGATTAACCTGACGCTCTATAAATTGGATCAAGTGATGCAGGGTGATTTGAATGAAATCATCGATGCTCTCACTGCGGATGCCCAAGCTGCTATGCTTGCTGAAATGAACGCATGATCTTACGCGACTTGTTGCGTTTGGTTCAAAGTGATCTCACCCAAGGGGGGATTGAGAGCGCCGCACGCGATGCGCGGCTTTTGGTGGCTGCGGCCTGTGATATCAAGCCTGATAGATTGACGTTAGAAGCCAATAGCGACGTCACCGAAACTATGATCGAAATGGCCCAACACTACTCAAAGGCGCGCCTAAGTCGTGAGCCCGTCTCACGCATATTGGGGCGGCGTCTGTTTTGGGGGCGGTGGTTTGATATCACGCCCGATGTGTTGGACCCCCGTGGGGATACGGAAACCCTGATTGCATTGGCTTTGGAAAAACCATTTGAAACGGCGCTTGACCTCGGCTCAGGAAGCGGATGCATCGCCATTACGATTGCCACTGAAACCTCGGCTGATGTGGTGGCCACGGATATATCGCAAGCGGCATTGAATGTGGCGCAACACAATGCGTCAATCCATGAAGCGCAGATCACGTTTCAGCACTCAGATTGGTTTGACCGGGTTGAGGGGCGCTTTGATCTCATTGTGTCTAATCCACCCTATATCAGCGAGACAGAGATGTCAGACTTGGATCCAGATGTGGCTTTGTTTGATCCGCATATTGCGCTGACCCCTGGGGGGGATGGTTTGTTGCCCTATCGCGAGATTGCCGCGCATGCACCGAAATATTTAACAGACCGTGGGCGTGTTTTGGTAGAAATTGGTCACAAGCAAGCCCGCGACGTGATGGGTTTCTTTCACGATGCTGGCTTTGCTCACGTGACATGCCATCGTGATTTAAACGGAAAAGACCGCGTTATTGAGGCCGTATTGACCGTATAGACTGCGTTTTCGCAGGCATTTTCCACTTTTGGTAAAATTATTTTGAATAAAGACTTGTATTTGTCGCGGAAAATGGGATACCAATTTGGTGTTACTAGCGTGAGCGGCACATTGTCTGTTCCGGTAACACTTAGCCGACACATTTATCGTAGCCTTAACCGCATGATAAGAATGTGTCTTTGCCATAAATTAATAGGCTGGATTGCTCATAAATGAGATCTTCTAAAACACGCTCGCGGTCAAAACAGAACCGTAATCGATCTGTCGGTAATGTCATAAATCGCGTTTTTGATAGCTCCGGTCCCGAAGGCAAAGTGCGCGGGACGCCTCAACAAATCATTGAAAAATACAACCAACTTGCGCGCGACGCGCAATTGGGAAATGACCGTGTTGCGGCTGAGAATTTTCAACAACACGCGGAACATTATCTTCGTTTGCTGGCAGAGGCCCAAAAAGAAGTGGATGCACGGCGCGAACAACAAGAGCGTGAAAACCGTGAACGCCAAGCCGAGCGCGATCGCGAACGTCAAGAGCGCGCACAGTCAAACGATCAGCCGTCGCAATCTGGGGATGCCATCATTGATGATATGGCAAGCAGTGAGCAGCCTGATATCGTAGATCACCCAAATTTGGGAGGCGACGCTGGATTGGTTGAAACACCTGAGGCTGCGCCTAAACAGCAAAAACCGCGCCCTCCGCGCAAGCCACGTGCACCGCGCAAGCCACGCGGGGATAAACCCGAAGGGTCGGATACGCCTCAACCGCCCGCAGCTGATACTGCTGCTGCAGAATAAATGAAGCCCCGCAAAACTTGCGGGGTTTATTTTTTAGCAATTTCGCGGGCGAGGGCGCAGAACCCTTCGATTGAAATTTGCTCTGCGCGCTCTGTTGGTTTGAGACCAGCGGCGTGCAATCTATCTTCGATATCAGGAGCCACGCCCTTTAGGGCCGCGCGCAACATTTTGCGACGTTGATTAAAGGCAGCGGCCACAACCCGTTCCAACACTTTAGCATCGGCCTCAAATCGAGGTTTCTCTAATGCTGTCAGGTGCACCACGGCGCTTGATACCTTGGGCGGCGGAGTAAAGGCGCTTGGGGGGAGGTTGATCACGATATTGGCGTCAGCACGCCACTGGGCCAAAATAGCAAGGCGCCCATAGGCCTTGGATCCCGGTTGTGCGACGATCCTATCGGCGACTTCGCGTTGGAACATCAATGTCAAACTCTGCCAAAAAGGGGGCCATTCTTTTGGGGTGAGCCATCGCACCAACAATTCGGTTCCCACATTATACGGCAGGTTCGCTGCGACGCGAATAGGCGGGGTGAGATGTTCGAGCGGATTGATTTCAAGTGCGTCGCCTTCGATGACCTGCAATCGGTCTGCATAGGCCTCTGCTATCTCATGCAATGCAGGAAGACAGCGATGATCTTTCTCAATCGCTAGAACCTTGCGTGCCCCTTCTGACAAAAGCCCCCGCGTTAATCCACCCGGTCCCGGTCCGATTTCAAGCACATCACAGCCCGTCAAATCCCCTGCTTGGCGGGCAATTTTTGCGGTGAGATTGAGATCAAGCAAAAAGTTTTGCCCAAGGGATTTGCGCGCTGATAGCCCGTGATTTGCAATCACCTCACGCAAAGGGGGGAGGGTATCTATCGCGCTCATCAGGTGGCTCCTAGCTGGGCGGCCAGTTTGATGGCCTCTATTGTCGAGCTCGGGTTTGCCTTATTTTGCCCTGCAATGTCAAAGGCTGTTCCGTGATCTGGAGACGTGCGAATAAAAGGAAGCCCAAGGGTGATGTTCACACCGCGATCAAAATCCAACGTTTTGATCGGGATGAGGGCTTGATCATGATACATGCAAATCGCGACATCATAGCCTGCGCGCGCTTTGGCATGAAACATGGTATCTGCCGAGAGGGGGCCGCGAATATCCATGACTTGATCCACAAGGTTTTGAACAACTGGGGCGATGATCTCTTGATCCTCGTGGCCCATCTTGCCGCCTTCGCCTGCATGTGGATTGAGGCCAGCAACGGTTATGCGCGGATGCTTTATTCCGAATTGGTCGATCAGCGCGCGGTAGGTAATTTTAATTGTGTCTTCGATCAATTGTGGCGTTAGTACGTTTGGAACATCTGAGAGAGGGATATGAATCGTAGTTGGAACGACGCGAAGCTGGTCTGAGGCTAACATCATGACGACTTGATCCACATTCGCCAAGGCCGCCAAATATTCCGTGTGTCCTGGATAGGCAAAATTCGCCCCATCCTGAAGCGCTTTTTTGTGAATGGGGAGCGTGCAGATTGCGCTCGCTTGCCCTTTGAGCGTCAAATCAACACCGCGTGCGATGACATCGATGACGCCTTGGGCGTTGCGCGGATCAGGTGTGCCATGACTGAGCGCGCCATCAAAGGGATGCGCCAAAACAGGAAGAGCGGTTTCAAATGCTCCTACTGCTTCGGACGGGTCTGAGATGACCTGAACTGGGGCTGATTTGGGTAAATGACGCGGATCGGCAATCAGGAAAAAGGGATGGCCGTCTTTCAGGGCATCCCACGCTTTTATCGCCAGCTCAGGGCCAATTCCCGCTGGTTCACCACAGCTCACAGCAATAGGCGCATGTGTCATTTTTCCACGATCCGCGCGTCTTGGCGTAAATTTTCCAAATAGCCATTTGCATAGGTTTCAAGTTTCTTATTGCGCAGTCCATTGCGGATTGCATCTAAATCAAGGCTCTCTTCGGGGGCAAAGGCGCGACCACAGAGCATTGTAATCGTCGCAAACCCTTCAGCTTGGCTCAGCTCGAATTCATTAATGTCCAATCGGCTTAATGTGGTGCGTAAATTTGACGGCAATATTTTTGGATCCCCTGACAAGCGACGCAAGGAATGGGTCGCGTTGTCCTTGGCAAAGCCATAGAGATCATCACAATGCACAAGGCTTGCACTTAGATTTGAGAGGGTATCATCGCCATTTGGGACAGAATAGGTCGCATAGTCCACACTCACTGGGGTTGGCCGTGAATAGGGCGTTTCTGTCATCGCTCTAAGTTGGAACAGGGCGATTGCATTTGGGAGCTCAAGCGGCTCGGTGACTTCGCCTGGTTTCAAGTCAAAGATCAGTGGCTGCAACACAGGGGGTAATTTATCCAAACGCTGCCATTCGAGGCGCCCCCCTTGGTCACGCGTGGGAACCGCGGAATATTCACGTGCGGCGGCAGAAAACCGTGCGGTTGAAGTATAGCCTGAGACCTCTTTGGCGATTGCGCGCACTTCTTCTTCGAATTGAGGCTGAAGCGGCATGATGAGCTCAGATAGCAAGACTTGAATGCTTGTGCCGCCTTGACCTGTATTGGTGGTCCGCTCAATTTGATCTTCGCTGACTTGGCTTTGAGAACCGAATTTTGCGCGCACAACTTGGCGCCATGCAAGACCTGCTTCGATAAAGGCGCGGATCGTGCTCTCTGAGACGCCGCGACGCGCAAGGTCGGCAACGAGTGCAGGTCCCGTTTTTTGAGTGCGGGCTGCAAATTCGTCAACGCCTTGGTCGATTTCATCTTCTGAGATCCGAATGCCCAATTGCTTGGCCGCACCAAGCTTTAGTCGGTCTTCGATCAATTGCGTCTTGGCGAGGCGTTTTTTATTGCCAGGCGCATTCAAAACGCTCAACAATCTTTCGCGCTGCGACAGCTCATAGCCTGTTATAGCGCCATCGTTCACACGAATTGCCGTTGAAAAGAGACTCTGAGCCTGTGGAACACTGGGGGTTCCGAACAATAGCCCAATGCTAAAGGTTGCTATGGTCAAGTGACGTAAAGTGTGACGCATCCATTATTTCCTACATGACCGAGTGACCAGTCCGCTTTGGCCCCCAGTGCTAAACCCCAATAAATCCACCGTAAGCCCATAGGTCGTTAATGGCTCAGATGTTCCCGATACAGTAAAGCGGCGTGAGACGGAAAAATCAATCTCCACGCATTCATTTTGATATTTTAAGCCAAGTCCAGCCTGCGCCGTTTTGGCGGAGACAAGATCATAGCGCAAGTTGTTTGAGACTGTCCAATTTTGGTTGGCCTTATATCTCGTAGCCAGCTTCCACTCCGCGACAGTTGTATCCCGCTCTTCAAAGGCGTCAGCCTTGAGCAAGCTATACCCCGCATTCACGTCCCATTTTCCGTGTGTCACGTCAAACAAGGCTTCGGCCTTGGTGACTTGGGCTTTTTGATCAACAATCGCGCGGGCCATGACGCCAAAGGTTTTACCGTTGTTATAGCGCGTGCTGATCAGGAAATCAGATTTTGCATTGCGCAGGCCTGAACTAGCGGAGAAATCTTCGCGTGCATTTTCTCTGAAAACCTGCCCCATGACGAAATCTAATTTGTGCGATTGGGTAAAGTGATGTTTGAATCGCAACCCGATTGCGCCACGTAACCCGCGTTCGTAACGATCTGGAGCCGGAAACCTCGATAGGGACAAGAGGTTGGCACTGTCAAGTTCGACGCGCGTGCTTTCTTCTTTGGGCAGGTCAAGGATTTGGCGGGCGCTGTAACCGAGTTGAACCATTGGCTCAATCAGGGTGACTTGCTCGGCGGTTCCTCGGCGAAGCAGGGGAAGACGCGCATCGAAATAGGTGTCAGCCGTTGCCGCAGATTGAATCTCGGGATATCGGCTGTCTTGGGAAATGGCGAAATAATCATAGCGCGCTTGTGCGCCGGCGCTCCATTGAATGCCTAGGCGATCGGTAAAGCTGCGGCGATATAAGAGAGAGCCGTTTAATCGCGCCATATCGCGTCCGATTTGATCTGCATCAGAGCCACGAACATTTGTATGCGCTTGAATGTTTAACCGCAGCTCCCCGCCGATGGATCGCGGCAAGAACCGTTTTTCATATTCGCTAAAGGTGACAAGGGTCGGAAGTGTTCCGTTATCGTCATAAAATGAATGGTAGTTGATGAAATTAGCGGCACGATAGGACCTTTTGGCCGCTTTTGACAGGGTCAGCGTGCTTTGTAAGCGGTCTTTGGTTTCGATTTCATAATCGCCGAGATAGCTGTCATCGCTGACAGTTTCTAAATCAAAATTGAATTTATAATCATGGGCAAGATTGAAATTGCCAATAGCGCGCATGTAACCGCGCCACGAAGCTGGTGTTAGGTCATCGCGCGACACGGATCCATTGATTGTTAGGCCACCTCTTCGAAAGGCTTGTCTATAGCGCCATTCAAAGGTGTTTGTTTTTGTGGATATAAATGGAGTTACAGTCAGGTCTTTGTCATCCCCGATCGGGATGAAATATGGGAGCTTAATCCCCAAGCCCACAATCGAATTTGATAACCCCTTAGGCGTCAAGAACCCTTGATACCGCTCAACCGTTGGATCAGGGAGCCGCATGTAAGGAAGATAGAACACCGGAATGTCATAAATGCGGAATTGCGCGTGACGGAAATAAATTTGCTTTTCCTCATCATCATGGCGCACGGATTTTGCACGAATTTGCCACAAGGGCGGGCGATCATCGCATGTCTGACAGGATGTTGCACCAACCTCCGTCATATCCGAATAGCGTCCGTCAATCCGGCTGAGCTCTGCGGCTTGGAGTTCCATCTGTTGGCTCAAAACGAGGCGCGCGCTTCGCAATATCCCGTTTTCCAAATCGCGATCAAGCGTGCCTTGGGTTGCGCTCACAACGTTGCCTAATGTGTCGCTCAAGGTAATGGGGCCTGAGATGTCAATTGTATCCTCGGTGCGATCATATGTGATTTCATCGGCCAACAAGGTGTTTCCGCGATAAAAAACTTCAACGACGCCTTTGGCGATCAAATCCCCGCTTGCGGTGACCTCAATAGTATCAGCGATGAGAACCGCATCCTCATTCGTTTGAGCCGTGGCGATTTGTGCTAGGCAACAGACAAGAGACAAGACAATAGCGCGGAGCATGGTCATCCATCCTCCATCTGTAAAATCAAGCCCAAGGCAAGCGCGATAGAGGCAAGGGCAGGAACCCATGCCGCAACCACAATCGGCAATTGGCCGTTATCCCCCAAAATCTGAGCAAAGTTGCGCACGTAATATAATCCAAATCCCAAGAGGACAGCGGATAACACCCGCAAGCCCGTTCCCCCAAACCGAGAATGCTTCATCGTGAAAGCCGCTCCAATGAGCATCATTGCCACCAAAAAGAAGGGCCGTGCAAGTTCCATCTGCATCCAGACAGCATAGCGACGTGCGGAAAACCCAGCCTCGTCGAGTTGGTCAATGAATTTTGGCAAATCCCAAACAGAAATTGAAGACGGATTTCCAAATTGATCGGTGATTTGTTCTCGTGTCAGCGTGGACTCAACGCGCAAAATATCATGCTGCTGAGCGGCTTCTTCTGAATTGATACCAGGAATGAGGGGCCAAACTTTGGCCCGTTCTAATATCCACATCCCATCGCGGAGCGAGGCTTGATCCGCTTCAATCCGTCGATTGGGGCCACCAAATTTGCTGTAATTCAGCATGCTGACATCAAAAAGAATGGATCCATCAAAATTCGCGCGTGCGGCCCTAATAACAGTTTGCCCTGTTTCGCCACCTTGCCGAAGCCAAAGACCTTCGCGACCAATCGAAAATGCAGAGGGGCTTCCCGATCTATAGATTTCACTGAGCTCTCCATAGCGTACAGATGTTGCTGCGACGATTGGGTTGAATAATGACACAGCGACCAACCCAATCAAAAAGGCAACAGTGATGGGCGCAATGAGCGTATGCAGCGCAGAGCGACCAACAGATCGCGCAACGACAAGCTCGCTTGATCGCGCTAAGGCGATAAAGAGGCTCACGGTTGAGATAATCATGACAAGCGGCAAAATTTGATAGAGCGCTTGAGGTGTTTTCAACATCGTAATGTAAACAACATCCCCAAACGACACATAGCTTCCAAAGCGCCGCATTTGTTCGACCAAGTCAATCAATGTCATGAACAAAAAGAACACGGCAAAGACTGAGGCAAACATTTTGAAAAAGCGTCGGGCAAAATAGAAATGCAGCGTCATGAAAACGCTCCCCAAATCATCCAGCGACGTTTTGGTTGCGAGGCTTTGTATAACAAAAGGCCAGAAGTGACAAAGGCAAACACAGATGGTGTGTAAACCAAATACCACAACGATGGGCTGGACCGAACCGGTCCCGTCACAAGGCTTTCGACCATTTTGATGAGGACCAACAAAAAGATTGCGAATAAGATTTGTCGGGTCGCGCCGAACCTGCTGAAAGATCCAATCATAAGCGCGCTATATCCGATTAACGCGGCCGCTAAACACAAAAGTGGCTCGTGAAGTCGGCTATGCACTTCTTCGATTGATCTGGCTTTTGTTTTGAGCGAAGTCGTTGTTTTTGCCTGTTCCAAGAGGTCAGGTATGGACATTTCTTTCATGCCCAAACGTAGAGGTCCAGTGTTGGCAAAAACTCCAGAAATATCATAGGCGAAATCGCTAAATAATGTCGTCGAAATTTGGTTGGTTTCGTAATTCAAGGTTTGGGCTAACCCATTGAGCATGACCAAATTCGTCGAGGGCCCATCGCGCAACAGATAGGCTTTGTTGGCTGTGTAGGTGACGGCAACCTCTTCGTCGCGTCGGTCCGAGAGGAAAATATCCAATAGCTCACCGTCTGTTGTGATTTCGCGAATGTAAAAGGTCGTGCCTTTGACAGGATGCAAGAAGATCCCATCGCGCAACAGACGTGAGGACACCGATGCCGTGATGTCGCGTTCGCGTTGCTTTAATTGGGCATTGCTTTCGGGCACGAGGTAGACAGTCAAGCTCAGCATGAATAGGGCAACCAAAAGGCCAAAGACCACGACAGGACGTGCAAGCCTCCACGGGCTAAATCCAGTGGCCTGCATGACGATCAATTCGCTCTCGTTGTTCAAGCGATTGATGACGTAAACGACGGCGGCAAATGTCGAAATCGGAAGAACCATACCGATCACATTGGGCAAGGTCAGCATGGTGAATTCCAAGAATACGCCCGCTGAATGACCGTCTGCGATGAGCTGATCAAACAAAACAACGGCGCGATTTACCCAATAAACGGATACCAACACAAGCGAAAAGAACCCAAATAGGATTATCAATTGTGATAATAGATATCTGTCAAATCGCGACACGTCGCCCTCAAACCCTTGTTATGCATCTCGTTTAAAGGAATTATTGCTTGGGGAAAACTGCTAACTGGATATTGTGGCGGATCACCGCTAGATCTATGGGATAACCAACAAGGAGAAATAGAATGGTCGCCATCTCAAACGTTCACTGTCGCACAGTCGATTTGGATCAACTTTCTGAAACAAAAGGAAGAATTGCTGTTTTAATCGGCAAAGATGCCAAGCTCGATCTCGGTGCGCGTCGCGTGAACCGTTTGACCAAAGGCGCGATTGCCCGTGTTGTCGAATCAGAGCGCTTTGAAAAGGCCAAAGTTGGCGATGTGATTTCGTTGAATTTCCCAGTTGGACTTGAGGCTGAGGCCGTTGATGTCGTGATCATTGATCGCAAAGGCACCGCACTCGATATGCGCAAGGCGGGTGTTGCTTTGGCCAAAGCACGGGCCAAATCCGCCGTGACGGTTTTGGGGATGTCTTATAAGGGAATAGTTGATTTTATTCAGGGTGTTGTGCTGCGATCTTATAGCTTTGATGAACGGCGTAGCGCGCCTGTTGAGCCTTATGGTGATATCACTGTGATGCATACGCAATCAGACACGCTTGCAGCACAAATTGATGTGGTAAACGCAATCGGAGAAGGTGTGTTCTTTACCCGCGATCTCACAAATGAACCCGCGAATATCCTCACAACAACAGATTTCGCAGATCGTCTAAGCACGCTCACATCATTGGGCATTGAGGTCGAAGTTTTAGAAGAACCTGAACTGGAAAAGCTTGGCATGCGCACGCTCCTCGCGGTGGGTCAAGGATCGGCAAGCCCGTCCAAAGTTGTGGTCATGCAATGGAAAGGCGGCACAGCGGATGATGCACCACTCGCATTGGTTGGCAAAGGCGTTGTCTTTGATACAGGTGGGATTTCGTTGAAACCTGGCGCTGGTATGGAAGATATGACCATGGATATGGGGGGCGCGGCTGTCGTGGCGGGTGTCATGAAAACGATTGCTCTGCGCGGGGCCAAGGCCAATGTCGTCGCAACCATCGGATTGGTTGAGAACATGCCTTCTAGCACGGCCACCCGTCCGGGTGACGTGATTACGTCCATGAAGGGTGACACCGTGGAAATCATCAACACAGACGCAGAAGGGCGCATGGTCCTCTGTGATGCGATGTGGTACACGCAGGATCGCTTCAAGCCCGCAGCTATGATCGATTTAGCAACACTAACAGGCGCTGTTATTATCGCATTGGGCCATGATAAAGCGGCGATTTATTCCAATAATGATGCCTTATGTGATGGCCTGCTCACTGCGGCGGATCGCGAAAACGAAGGCGCGTGGCGCATGCCTTTGGCGCAAAGCTATGATGATCAACTTAAATCGCGTGTGGCGGATATGAAAAACGTCGGCACGCGTGCTGCAGGTTCGATCACAGCGGCGCAATTTCTAAAGCGCTTTGTCAAAGAAGATACCCCTTGGGCACATATCGATATCGCAGGTGTTGCACAGACCAAAGCCGATACAGATCATGCGCCATCTGGATCAACGGGCTGGGGTGTTATGACCTTGAACACGCTTGTCTCTGATATGTTCGAGACAGAATAACATGGGCGCCGCGTATTTCTATCACCTCACGCAGAGCACGCTGGACGGGGCTTTACACAAGCTATTGCCACGGGCGCGCGCGGCGGGCTGGCGCATAGAAATACGTGGGCGCGACTTGTCCGCGCTCAAAAGGTTGGATCATCAGCTTTGGGAAGGTCCGGTAGACGGCTTTTTGCCCCATGGCATTGCAGGAACGCCAAATGATGCCCTTCAACCGATTTTGCTCACCCATGAGCCAAGTGATCACTCTTTTGAGTGTGTCATGGCGGTTCATGGTGCAGATGTATCAGTCCAAGAGGTCACCGGGGCCGAGAGGGTCTGTATCCTCTTTGACGGCAACGATAGTGATGCAGTCCAACACGCCCGTGTTCAATGGAAAACTCTCACCGCGGGCGGCGTGTCTGCGCAATATTGGTCTGAGGCGTCCGGCTCTTGGGAGAAGAAAGCCGAAACATAACATTGGTTTACTTGGATAACTTCAACTCGTTTGGGGTCAGCTGAATAGAGGCAAAGCGGTTTAAATATTCCATACCTAAAAGGGATATCCGCAAGTCGCCTTCGTTGACAGAGGCGCGAAAATTGCGCTCGACATAGGGGCCAAGTGCCATGGTTTCTAATCGCACAGGCGCTGTGCGAACCTGTCCATTTGCCGTGTTTGCGACATTCCAAAATGTCAGCGTCTCTGGGTCAAATCCAAGAGCTTTGGCATCTTCCATGTTCAACACAATTTGCGTCGCGCCTGTATCAATCAAAAAATTGATCGGCGTGTCATTGACCAAGAGAGTTGCGTAATAATGCCCATCGGGGCGCTTTGGAATGACGACGTCTCCGTTACTGGTGTCTTGGGCGAATTGAAGTTTGGAATTGCCTTGGATATCGGTCCACATCCCATATCCAAAAACAACGACCAAAAAGACCACCAACCAAACAGTGGCCTGCTTCATGACCTGTCCCAATTGATTTCGGCGAGAGACCAAAACAGACAGTAGAATGACACCCAATAAGAGTGAGGCATAAATCAAATTTGCGTAATCAAAGCTTTCCATAGCTTATATTTAGGAAAGCGCGATGAAGGATGTAATACCCTCAAGCACAAATTGCACAGAAAGTGCTGCCAAGAGCATCCCCAAAATACGTGTCACAACGTTGATTCCAGTTTTCCCCAAACCGCGCTCAATAAAGGACCCCATCATGAAAAAGGCCGCAACAATAGACAGAACAGCGATTGTGACGATGAATGTTTCGCCATAGCCGACGAACCCTGGGTGCGAGCCTGAAATCAAGATAACCGTTGTGATTGCCCCTGGGCCAGCAATGAGCGGAATGGCCAAAGGAAATATTGAGGGATCATCGTGAATTTCCTCATCAGAATTATCTTGGCGACGTTTTGTGCGCATTTGGAACAACATTTCCAAAGCGGTAAGAAAAAGCAATATGCCCCCCGCAATACGGAAGGCTGGCATCGAGATGCCAACAAACCCAAGCACGGCCTCGCCAAAGAGCGTAAAGACAACCAAGATAATGAAACCTGTCACAATTGAGCGGATCGCAACGCGTTTGCGCTGCGCATCGCTCATCCCTTGGGTCAGAGCAACAAAAAGTGGCGTCAACCCAATTGGGTCAATAATGACAAAAAGCGTGACAAATGATGTCACCATAAACGCCATATCCATAAAGCATCCCTACCTATTCGTGTTAACCAGCGTTTGCTGTTTCAAGTTTTTCTTGCGCCGCTAACCACATGGTTTCAGCACGCTCCAAGGCGCCCATGACTTCGGCATATTTCTTGTTCCATGTCTCAAGCTCGCCAATGCGCTCGGCCTCATAAAGGGCAGGATCAGCAAGCTTGGTTGCCAATTTGTCGCGCATATCATTGAGTTTGTCGACACGTTCTTCGCATTTGCGAACTTCTGCGCGCAATGCCAAGATATCATCACGGCTTGCCCGTTTTGGTTTTGGGGCGTCTGCCTTTTTCGGCTTAGGCGGTTTGTCACCTGACAACAGGCTGGCTCGGTAGGTTTCCAGATCATCCTCATAGGGTGTGACCCGTCCACCTTTGACTTGCCACAGGCGATCCGCCACCAACGACAACAGGTGCATATCGTGGCTCACCAAGACAACAGCGCCCGTGTAAGCGGTCAAAGCCTCGACCAAGGCTTCGCGGCTTTCCATATCAAGGTGGTTGGTCGGTTCGTCCAAGATCAACAAATGCGGTGCATCAAGCGTGGCGAGCATGAGCGACAGACGCGCCTTTTGCCCCCCAGAGAGACGCCCAACAAGGGTATCGGCCTGTTCGGTTCCAATGCCAAATCCGCCAAGCATCGCGCGCAATTGAGCGGGTGTTTTGCTTGGTCGCATGCGGCGCAGGTGATCGAGGGGCGTTTCATCAACGAAAAGCTCATCGACCTGATGCTGTGCAAAATACCCGATGCGCAGTTTGGACGAGGTAATGACACGTCCCCCCATCGGATCAAGACGCCCTGAAATCAATTTGGACAGGGTTGATTTTCCTTCGCCGTTTTGTCCGAGCAAGGCAATGCGGTCATCTTGGTCAATACGCAAATCTAGGTTCGACAGAACTGGATTGCCATCATATCCAGCAACCCCATTTTCAACCCGCAAAATTGGCGGTGATAATTCTTCTGGTTCTGGGAAGCTAAAGCGGCGCAGGGCCGCCTCTTGGGGGCGGGTGATGGGTTGCATACGGGCAATCGCCTTGAGGCGAGATTGCGCTTGGCGGGCTTTGTCCGCTTTGGCGCGAAAGCGATCCACATAGGCCTGAAGGTGGGCGCGACGAGCATCTTGTTTCTTTGCCTCAGATTCAGCCGCGGCCAAACGGGCCGCACGGGTTCGGGCAAAGGTATCGTAGTTGCCTTGATAGATATGAAGCTGCTTGTCCTCAAGATGCAAGATTGAGCCAACCGCGCGATTGAGCAATCCGCGATCGTGGCTCACAATAATAACAGTATGGGGATATTTCGCCAAATAGCTTTCCAGCCAAACCGCCCCTTCGAGATCGAGATAGTTGGTCGGTTCGTCCAAGAGCAAGAGATCAGGTTGTGAAAACAACACAGCCGCCAGAGCAACGCGCATGCGCCACCCCCCAGAGAAATCGCTACAGGGAAGCTTTTGTTTTTCGGAATCAAATCCGAGGCCTTTGAGGATGCTAGAGGCGCGTCCCTCAGCCGACCATGCGTCAATATCAGCCAAGCGTGTTTGAATATCCGCAATCCGAGTTGGATCTGTCGCTGTTTCAGCTTCGGCCATCAGCTCGGCGCGCTCAATATCGGCGGCAAGGACCGTGTCAATCAAGGACACCTCATTGCCAGGCACCTCTTGGGCGACACCTCCAATGCGGGCGCGATTGGGGAGGGATATGGCTCCGCCTTCAAGCACCAATTCATTGCGAATGAGCTTGAACAAAGTGGATTTGCCCGTGCCGTTGCGCCCCACAAGTCCGACCTTGTGACCTTCTGGAATAGAGGCGCTTGCCCCTTCCAACAAAGTTCGGCCTTCGACCGAATATGTGATGTTTTCAATTTTTATCATGGACACGCATTATCAAAGCAATTCTTGGCACGCCAGTGGGCCTCTGCGTTATTTAGATCATTTCCCATTCTTCTTGTGGATTGATGCTTTTCAAAGGGGAACTTGCATGGTATTGGCCGACGCAATTCAAAAGGGGCAAATGCCCAGATCATTTAGAGGACATGAAAATGGCTGTAGAACGCACACTAAGCATCATCAAACCAGACGCAACAAAGCGTAACCTAACTGGTAAAATCAACGCAAAGTTCGAAGATGCGGGCCTACGTATCGTTGCACAAAAGCGCATCCACTTGAGCAAAGAGCAAGCGGGCGTTTTCTACGCTGTGCACGCTGAGCGTCCCTTTTACGGCGAATTGTGCGACTTCATGGCATCTGAGCCAGTTGTTGTTCAGGTTCTTGAGGGCGAAGGCGCAATTGCAAAAAACCGCGAAGTTATGGGCGCAACAAACCCTGCAGACGCAGAAGCCGGCACAATCCGCGCTGAGTTTGCTGAATCAGTCGGTGAAAACTCTGTTCACGGTTCAGACGCGCCAGAAACAGCCGCAGTCGAAATCGCGTATTTCTTCTCGGGTCTAGAGTTGGTTGGCTAAGACCGACTGGATCAAAGATCCAATCGGTGCGGGGGGCTGTCTGCCCCCCGAAACCCCCCGAGAGTATTTCGGCAAAGATGAAGATTAGGTCGGGTTGCGAACCCCGATTTTGTCAAGGATCATTTCGATTTCGGAGTGATCCTTTTGTGTTTTTGTGAGAGAAGATTTGATGTCATCAAAGCGGCGTCGAAGATCGCTTTTTTCTGATCCTGTTAGGTCATTCCAAGGGCGTCCTTGAAGGCCCATAACCATCGCGTAATAAGCGATGAAATGAGGGCGATGACCCGTTTCCAACAGCTTTTTATAGGCCGCATCTGGGCCAATCTCGCGGAGCGTTTCTGCATCCCTGACGCCTGCCTTTATGAAAGCCTCTTCCATGGCAGGGCCGAGGTTGCGGATGGAGGAAATCGGCGTGTTAGTCATGCGACAAATCGGTTGCGAATTGACACATGGTGTTGAGGGCTGTTTCAAATCGATCATCTGGGATTGTCATAGCAATTCTGAGGTGCCCCGCAGCCGATATGCCAAAGCTTTCGCCTGGCATGACGGCAATTTGTTTTTCATCCAGCAGGCGGGTGGCAAACTCTAGCCCAGAAAGCCCTGTCGCGCGAATGTCGAGCATAACATACATGCCGCCTTTGGGGGTGATGGCGCTGAGTTTGGGATAATGTGCAATGATGGATTGCGCGATCTCGCGGCGGCGCTTGAAGGGTTCTGCTATCTTGTCCTCAAACGCGGCTCCTTGGTTTAATGCAAAGAGTGCGGCGTCCTGAATATAGCCTGGAACGCCATAGGTCGTATGGGTCGCTAGGTTTATCAGGTGGTCTATCATCCCCTCAGGCGCAATGATCCACCCAAGGCGGCTTCCTGTCATGGCATGGCTTTTGGACATGGAGCCAATGACTAAGGTGCGCTCGGCCATATTTGGCAAGGCTCTTGGTGAGAGATGCGTTCCTTCCCAGATTTGCGTGTCATAGACTTCGTCCGAAATGAGCCAGAGGTCGTTCTCTTGGCATAGGCGCGCAATCAGGGCCAATGTTTCGGGAGAATATGTGCTTCCTGTTGGGTTGTTGGGGGTGTTTATCAGCAAGGATTTTGCGCCGCTGATGTGCGAGGTGAGTTCAGATTCCGTCGGCTGAAAGTCATTGGTGGCCTTGGTTTCAATACTTTGGGCGAGGGCGCCAGTAGCGCGAATTGTTCCCGGATAAGTCGCATAATAGGGATCAATATAAAGCGCGGTATCCCCCGTATCGCAGGCCGCCATATGGGCCGCAAACAAAGCGGATTGCCCCCCTGGGGTAACCATGACGTTATCGGGCGTTGTCGGCACGCCCGTTTGCTGTTCGACGCGCGCGGCTATGGCGGCGCGTAATTCCGGTGTTCCTGGAACAGCGGCATAGCCTGTATGGCCTGATTGTGCAGAGTTATGCATTTCCGCAAGGATGCTGGGGTCCGTCCTCACATCATGTTCGCCGATTGTGAGTTCCACGATATCGTGTCCTTGGGCCACAAGGCTGCGCGCTTTTAGAAACAGACCCCATCCATTGTCACCAGAGGGCGAAATTGTGCTGATGCGGTTGGATGGCGTCATGGGGCATGTCCTCTTTGTGATGGCATGAGGTGGTCAGATTCGTGATCCCCTGTCAAACCGTTGTCTCGATAATGGGCAAAAAACCATGCTGATTGAGAAATTGCACGTTTTCAAGGGAGTGTGAACTTGGTAAGGCAAGAGGCAAGTTTACTGAGGGGACGGCATCATGGTCGAGATCAAGCTGCACAACACGAAACATCGCAAGAAAGAGGTGTTTACACCTTTGGACGATAAAAACGTGCGTATGTATCTCTGTGGACCCACGGTTTATGATCGCGCGCATATTGGTAATGCGCGCAACGTGATCATGTTTGACGTGTTGTTTCGGCTCTTGCGCCATACCTTTGGTGCGGATCATGTGACCTATGTGCGCAATTTCACGGATGTAGATGACAAGATCAATGAACGCGCCGCACAAAGCGGGCGTGACATCAAAGATATCACAACAGAAACCACGCAATGGTTTTTGGACGACATGGGCGCCTTGGGAAATATGGAGCCCAATGAGATGCCACGGGCGACAGATTATATCGATACTATGATCCGCATGATTGACACCTTGATCGACAAGGGACACGCTTATGAAGCCGAGGGGCATGTGTTGTTTTCGGTTAAAAGCTATCAAGAGTACGGCGCTTTGTCGGGGCGCTCTGTAGATGATATGATCGCAGGGGCGCGGGTCGAAGTGGCCCCCTATAAACGTGATCCAATGGATTTCGTCTTATGGAAACCCTCAAACCCCGAGATTCCCGGCTGGCAAAGCCCTTGGGGACGGGGGCGTCCAGGATGGCATATTGAATGTTCTGCTATGTCCTATGAATTGCTTGGCGATACATTTGATATTCATGGCGGCGGAAATGATTTGATGTTCCCGCATCATGAAAACGAACTGGCGCAGAGCTGCTGTGCCAATCCTGAGGGCGGATTTGCGCGGTATTGGCTGCACAATGAAATGTTGCAGGTCGAGGGCAAGAAAATGTCCAAATCCTTGGGTAATTTCTTTACCGTTCGCGATTTGTTGGACAAAGGCTATGCAGGTGAAGTCATTCGATTTGTGTTCCTTTCGACCCATTACGGCAAGCCAATGGATTGGAAGGATGACAAGGCGCAAAGCGCAGAGAAGACCCTGCGCAAATGGCGCGCGATGACTGCGGGCGTTCCTGCAGGGGATATCCCGACGGCAGTCTTGGATGCAGTTGCGGATGATTTGAATACCGCTGGTGCGATTGCGGCCTTGCATGCCTGTGCGACGGCTGGTGATGTCGCGGGATTGCGCGCAGGGGCTGCTTTGTTAGGGCTGTTAGGGGATGACATGGGCGATTGGGCCGTTGGTGTTGATCTCAGCGCCTTTGAAGCCAAGCTAAGTGAAGCGCGTGCTTTGGCTATGGAGATCAAAGATTTCAGCGAAGTGGATCGCCTCAAGCATGTCTTTCAAGAGGCGGGGCTAGAAGTGCGGATGAGCAAAACTGGGGTCGAGCTGATTGCAGGCTCTGGATTTGACATCGCTACATTGGATGGCCTTTTGTAAAAAAGATAAGATGGGGGGCTGTTTGCCCCCCAAACCCCCAAGAGTATTTGGGCAAAGATGAAAGACGAACGCTGTGACAAAAGAAAAACTTTATCTTTATGATACGACTTTGCGCGATGGACAACAAACGCAAGGGGTGCAGTTTTCGACAGCTGAGAAAATTCAGATTGCGACGGCCTTGGATCAGCTCGGGGTGGATTATATCGAAGGTGGTTGGCCCGGTGCCAATCCAACTGATAGCGCGTTTTTTGAAGAACGCCCCAAGACCCGCGCGCAATTCACAGCCTTTGGCATGACGAAACGATCAGGGCGATCGGCGCAAAATGATGAGGTCTTGGCGGCTGTTATGAATGCCAAGACGCCCGCTGTTTGTTTGGTTGGAAAATCGCATGATTATCACGTTGAGGCGGCTCTTGGGATTTCGCTCGATGAGAATTTAGAAAATATATCAAAATCAATTGGCTATATCGTGGATCAAGGGCGCGAAGCCTTGTTTGATGCGGAACATTTCTTTGATGGGTACCGCGATAATCCCGACTATGCGTTGGCGGCGCTAAGGGCAGCGTTTGAGGCAGGTGCGCGTTGGATTGTCCTCTGTGATACGAATGGTGGCGCTCTTCCTAGCATTGTGCATCAGGTGGTGAAAGAGGTGATTGAGGCGGGCATTCCTGGTGATCGGCTCGGCATACATACCCATAATGACACCGAAAATGCAGTGGCCAATTCACTGGCCGCGATTGAGGCGGGTGCGCGTCAGGTTCAAGGAACCTTGAATGGATTAGGCGAGCGCTGTGGAAATGCAAACCTGACCACTTTGATCCCGACGTTAATGTTGAAGGAACCCTTTGCCAGCCAGTTTGACATTGGCGTAACGCGCGAGGCCTTGACCCAATTGACCCAAGTGTCACGTCTTTTGGATGATATTTTGAACCGTGTGCCAGCACGACAAGCGGCCTATGTCGGCGCCTCTGCTTTTGCGCATAAGGCGGGCTTGCATGCAAGTGCGATTTTGAAAGATCCGTCAACTTATGAACATATTGATCCAAGTGTTGTTGGCAATGCACGCATTATTCCAATGTCAAATCAGGCAGGGCAATCAAACCTAAGGCGACGTTTAAGCGAAGCAGGATTGGATGTCGGATCGGATACGGCCGCTTTGTCGCGCATTTTGGATGAGATTAAATCCCGCGAGGATCAGGGGTATTCCTATGACACTGCTCAAGCGAGCTTTGAATTGCTAGCGCGGCGTGAATTGGGTCAATTGCCTGAATTCTTTGATGTGAAACGCTACAAAGTGACCGTTGAGCGGCGCAAGAACAAATACAATAAAATGGTGAGCCTGTCTGAGGCTGTTGTGGTCGTCAAAATTGACGGTGAAAAGAAGCTATCGGTATCTGAATCGCTTGATGTCACAGGATCGGATCGGGGGCCTGTAAATGCGTTGGCCAAGGCTTTGGCAAAGGATTTGGGTCAATATCAGGCGCTGATTGATGATATGCGGCTTGTGGACTTCAAGGTGCGCATCACCCAAGGGGGAACCGAAGCGGTAACGCGCGTTGTGATTGACAGCGAAGACAGCAAGGGACGCCGTTGGGCCACCGTTGGCGTATCGGCTAATATTGTCGATGCGAGTTTCGAAGCGCTCTTGGATGCGATCAATTGGAAGCTGGTACGCGACACCAAAGGGTAAGGTCGTTTAATTCCTGTGTCCGCTGTGGCTGAAATACAGTGGGCAGCTTAGTGTAATTTTAAAATTCTTGTTTACGTGCATTATTCATTTTGTTTTCGACGGGACGCTTAAATGTTTATTTTTAAGATACTTATAACCTCAATTGTCATTTACTTTGCCATTGCCTTGGGATTGATCCTGTCACAATGGCCGAACAATGCCTTAATATCGCAAGAGACCTTGGATTTTGATCGCATTGTTGGTGGCTCTGAGCCGCAGGATTGGCCTGTTGAACATATCACATTAAAGGATGGAACACGCCTCGATACACGCCAATTTATGGGTGAGGGGTATGCGAGACCATTGATCGTATTGGTGCATGGTTCAGGATGGTATGGTCAGCAATTTGATCGCATGATCCCCATTTTGGGCGAGGTCGCTGATGTGATCGCGCCGGACTTGCGTGGACATGGGCCAAATGCGGTTAATCGTGGGGATGTGGACTATATTGGTCAGCTTGAGGATGATTTGGCGGAAATCATCGAAACAACCCGCAAGCCTGGGCAAAAGGTGGCCATGCTTGGCCATTCCTCGGGGGGCGGCTTGGTGGTGCGCTTTGCGGGTGGGGCAAATGGGCATATGTTGGACCATGCGTTTTTGATTGCGCCGTTTTTGAAATATAACGCGCCAACAACACGTGAAAACTCTGGCGGTTGGGCGCATGTTCTTTTGCGCCGTGTGATTGGGCTTTCGATGCTGAATAATGTGAAAATCACCGCTTTGAATCACCTCACGATGATCCAATTCTCTATGCCAGACCAGGTCCTGACTGGGCCATATGGCGCGGGGGCCACGACCGCCTATTCCTATCGGCTCAACACATCTTATGCGCCACGCGCGGATTACCTCGCCGATATTGCGGCCTTGCCCCAGTTTGACCTAATCGTTGGGGACCAAGATGAGGCGTTTATTGCTAAGGAATATGAAACCCTGATGTCGTCCGTGACGGAAAAAGGGGAATATCATATCCTAACTGGACTAGGGCATTTGGATGTGGTTCAAGCGGCGCCAACGATTGATCTGATCAAGGCGAGATTGAATGCATTCTGATGATTTTAATGCCTGTGCGGAGCTCGTGCAAAAAGGGGACGATGTCAGGTTCCGCGCGGCTATGGCGTCGCCTGTCGCGGCGCGCGCTATTTTGTTTCCGCTCTATGCCCTGAACGTCGAAGTGGCGCGTGCGCCTTGGGTGACATCGGAGGCGATGATTGCTGAGATGCGGCTTCAGTGGTGGTATGATGTGCTTGAGGCGATTGTCCAAGGGGAGCCTGTTAACCGCCATTCCGTTGCAACACCTCTGGCGGATATTTTGACGCCAGCACAAGTCAAAGAGCTGCAAAAGATGGTCGAGGCGCGGCGCTGGGATATCTACAAAGATCCGTTTGAGGATCAAACTGCTCTGCAAACCTATATTCGCGACACATCCGCTGTTCTGGTTCGAGTTGCGGCCCAGCTTCTGGATAATAACATTTCCGATCAGGGGCTTGAGGCCGTTGAGCAATATGGATGGGCCATGGGCTGTGCGAATTACCTCAATGCTATTCCTGCGCTCTTGGCGCAAAAGCGCATTCCGCTGGTTGATGGTCGCCCCGAAGGTGTAGCACAGCTTGCGACCTTAGGATTGGACAGCTTAAGCAAAGCGCGTCAAAAGGCACGGTTTGTCACAAAAGCAGCCGCGCCTGCATTGCTGGCCGGGTGGGACTGTGAAGCGGTATTGAAACAAGCTATCCAGCATCCAGACCGTGTCATCGATGGATTGGCACCGGTTAATCCGCTTGCTTCATCGCTAAGGTTGATGTGGCAGGCGACGACGCATCGCTATTAGGTTTTTTGAGGTCGCAACCAGAGCCAGATCAACGACCCACCTGCCAAGATAAGAAATGGAACCATCGCGATATTAACCGCGGTCCACCCCTGTTGCGCGCTGCCGCCTGAGCAATTCATCAAACCACCAGAGGCAAGCGAAGCCAATGTCACGCCGCCAAAGACAAAGACGTCGTTCATACCTTGCAAGGCACCGCGCTCATTCGGGCTATGTGCGCCTGCTAACATCGTGGTCGCGCCGATAAAGCCAAAGTTCCACCCGATACCGAGCAAAATCAAAGCAATGTAAAAGTTTTCAATTGCAACACCCTGAAGGGCAACGGCACCCGCGGCCCCCAAAATGACCAAACCACAGGCAACAATTTTACGAACGCCAAATCGGGCAATGAGGTGACCTGTGAAAAACGACGGAATGAACATGGCCAAGACATGGGCTGAAACAATGTCTGCTGCGTTGTTTTTGTCAAAGCCACATCCAACAACCGCCAAGGGCGTTGATGTCATCACAAGGTTCATAAGGGCATAGGAGACCATTGCACAGATGATCGAGACTACGATTACAGGGTCTTTTAGCAATTCACGTCGGCTGCGACCCACGGGGGCATTCGCGCTTGGGGCAGGGGGTTTGGGGATGTCCAAAAAGAAAAACAGATTGATACCGATGATCGTAAGTAGGACAATCGACAGATACGTTCCGAAAAAAGGAATGACAAAGCTATCGGCTGTAAATTTCACCAATTGCGGCCCAATGATCGCCGCAAGCAACCCACCGGCCATCACATAGGAAATTGCTTTGGGCCGGAATTCTTCCGATGCGGTGTCGGTGGCGGCAAAGCGGTAAAACCCTTGCGCCGACATATAAACCCCAGTGAGCAAGGATCCGACCAAAAAGATAGGGAAAGACGCAAAATACAGACCAATCGCGCCAACCAAAGCGCCAATCGCACCGAAGACTGCCCCCACAATAAACCCAGCCCTACGGCCATGGGACTGCATCAAGTTGGACATTGGCGTTGCAGCTAACATGGACCCTAAAACGATCAGCGAAATGGGGAGGGTCGCGAAACATGGATTGCTAGCCAATGATTGGCCCGCCAAGCCGCCAATAGTAAACACCATTGGCATTTGAGCGCCCAAAATAGCTTGCGCCATAACGAGGACGAGGACATTGCGCTTTGCTAGGGTATCAGAAGGAATATGTGTCATGCGCAATCGGTACGCCTTGATTTATAAAGGTGCAAGCCTCATAAATGCGCAAAACGTAATATATTCTGTTTTAGGAATGCGGCTCTTTGTCATCATCGCGCGCTAAAATTTTGCTCTTGGCGGGCACCGGAGAGGCCAAGACATTGGCGAGCCTGCTTGCGAAACGAGAGAGTGTTGATGTCATAGCATCCATTCATGGCGATGCTCGTCTACCGCGCGATTTGGACGTTCCGACCCGCATGGGCGGCTTTGAAGATCAACGACAGTTTGCCGCGTTTCTCAAGGATCATGCAATCTCTGGTGTGATCGATGCAACGCATCCCTTCGCTGTTGAGGTCTCTCAACAGGCCCATGGGCTGTGTCGCGAGCTTGATATTCCATTGTGTCGATTGGAACGCAGGGAATGGCGGCCCCAGGATGGGGATCATTGGATTCGTATCAATGATGAAGCAGAGGCCGCTCACCACCTAGCTCACTGTCAAAAAGTGATGACCTTCACAGGGCGTCATTCTATTGGTAAATTTTCAAATATTGAAAATATTTACATATTTAACAGAATTTTGCATGATGTTAATGAGGGTTTCCCGCTCCCAAACGGGGAGCATGTCTTCGGCAAACCACCATTTACAGTCCAAGACGAAGTGGACCTTTTCCGTCGTCTTGAGATCGACGCCATCATTTTACGCAACGTTGGCGGCGAGAACGGATTTTCCAAAGTCGAAGCGGCGCGACAGTTGGGGCTAAAGGTGATAATGATTAATCATCCTCGCCCGAACCTACCAAAACCGATCAGACGGATCGAGGACGCATTAGAATGGGTGGATAATCATTTTGGATGAGCGCATCATTAGATCGCAAGACTGCATCAACGAGGGGGCCGCATTTTTGGCCAAGGTTGAACCGCGCTTTGCCCATGCGATCGCTTGTATAGAAACGGTGCCGCTCCGCCTGCGTCCCGATGGATTTGAACGGCTGCTCGGCGCGATTGTTAGTCAACAGGTGTCGGTTGCAGCGGCTGATGCCATTTGGTCGCGGCTAGAGCAGGGGGGGATGATCACCCCTGATGCTATTCTGGGGGCCAGCGATGAAGACCTGCGCGCCCTTGGCCTTAGTCGGCAAAAGGTGAAATATGCCCGCGCTTTGTCCGAGGCCAATGTAGATTTGGCAGCCCTGCGAGATATGCCGCATCAGGACGTCGTGAAAACCTTGACCGCGATATCGGGCATAGGAATTTGGACCGCTGAAATTTACGCTATGTTTAGCCTTGCCCGCGCGGATGTGTTTGCACCTGGTGACCTTGCACTGCAAGAAGCGGCGCGCATGCTCTTCGATCTAGAAGAGCGCCCCAAAGAACGCGCTTTTCGCGAGATGGCTTTAGCATGGTCCCCATGGAGATCGGTTGCAGCGCGCGTGCTCTGGGCCTATTACGCTTATGAGAAAAATCGAGAGGGAATAAGATGACACGAGTATTGAACGCAGAACGAAAAGAGCCAGTGTCCGGAAGTACACGATCTGTTGTCGTCTTTTTGCATGGGTATGGCGCGAATGGGGCCGATTTGCTTGGTCTTGCGGATCCTTTGTCAGAGCACCTTCCCGATACGTTATTTGTGGCCCCCGATGCGCCTGAAAATTGCGCGGGTAGCCCGATGGGATATCAATGGTTCCCAATCCCGTGGATCGATGGATCAAGCGAAGAAGAAAGCATGCGCGGCATGCAAGCGGCCGTTGAGGATGTGAATGCATTTCTCGATGCGTTAATGGTGGACGAAGATGTCTTGCCTGAACAGGTTGTTTTATTTGGCTTTTCCCAAGGCACCATGATGTCGCTTCATGTGGCACCCCGTCGCGAAGATGCGATTGCAGGGATCGTGGCATTTTCAGGTCGCCTGCTTGAGCCTGATCTTTTGGTGGACGAAGTGGTTAGCAAGATGCCAATCCTGTTGGTGCATGGGGATCAAGATGATGTTGTTCCTGTTCAATCCTTACCCGAAGCGGCAGAAGCGCTGCAAACCGCAGGGTTCCAAGATGTCTTTGCTCATATTCAAAAAGGCACGGCGCATGGGATCGCACCAGACGGATTGTCCGTGGCGCTCGCATTCATGCGCGATAAGCTGAGTCTTTGAGTTCTAAATAAAGGGGGCTTGTCATAAAACTGACACCATATATAGTTAACTCACAGACAGTAACTGTAGTGATCCGACGATGAATAGGTGACAGAAATGGACGGAGACTTTAGACACGATTTTGTGCGCATTCCTTCGGGGGCTAAAAATCATCCCGCTTTGGTGTTAAACGCGGATTATCGTCCATTGTCTTATTACCCGCTGTCTCTTTGGTGTTGGCAGGATGCGATCAAAGCGGCCTATATGGATCGGGTTGATATCGTGGCCGAATATGACGACTATGTCAGTAGCCCCACAACACGGATCAGGATCCCATCTGTTGTTGTATTAAAAGACTATATTGTTCCTCAAAAGCGCGTGGCCTTCACGCGCTTTAATTTATTTCTGAGGGATGAATTCAAATGCCAATACTGTGGATCACGAGGTGATTTGACCTTTGATCACGTGGTCCCGCGTGCCTCGGGTGGGGTGACCAGCTGGGAAAACGTTGTCGCCGCCTGTAGCCCCTGTAATTTGAAAAAGGCGGCTAAGTCCCTGCGCAATTCTGGCCTGTCCTTGCAACGCAAACCACGTCAGCCGCAAGCCGAGGAATTGAAAAACATCGGCCGCAAGTTTCCCCCTAACCACTTGCATGAAAGCTGGATGGATTTTCTATACTGGGACGCTGAGCTGGATCATTGACAAGTTGCGTCGACGCTCTGCTTATGGTGTTTCCTGTGGGGTATTTTGATACCTAAATTATAAGACATTGTTTTCGCTTGTTTATTTGCGTCAAAACACCGTTGACTGCGCGGTTCAACCGTATATAACCCGCCCATCACAAACGAAACAGGCGTTTTGCTTGGTTCGGGGACATTTAACTAAGGGTAACCTTCGATGAAAACTTTCTCTGCAACACCAGCAGACATCGAGAAAAAATGGATCATTATCGACGCTGAAGGCGTTGTTTTGGGCCGTTTGGCATCGATCGTAGCAATGCGTTTGCGCGGCAAACACAAAGCATCTTTCACTCCGCATATGGATTGTGGTGACAATGTCATCATCATCAATGCAGAAAAAATTCAAATGACAGGCAACAAGCGTCAAGAGAATTTTTATTGGCACACTGGCCACCCAGGTGGCATCAAGTCACGTACGAAACAGCAAATCTTGGAAGGCAAGCACCCAGAGCGCGTTGTTATCCAAGCTGTTAAGCGTATGTTGCCAGGCAACCGTCTAAGCCGTCAGATCATGACAAACTTGCGTGTCTACGCAGGTAATGAACATGGGCATGAAGCACAACAACCAGAAGTTTTGGACGTCAAATCCATGAACTCTAAGAACACTCGGGTGGCGAACTAATGGCTGAAGATATCAAATCCTTGGGCGACCTAGAAGCAGTCGCTGGCGATGTTGCTGTAGCACCTGTAGAAGTTGCAGCCCCTCGTGAACCACAACGTGACGCGCTTGGCCGTTCTTACGCAACTGGTAAGCGTAAAGATGCTGTTGCACGTGTATGGATCAAACCAGGCTCAGGCAAAGTTGTTGTAAACGGTAAAGACATGAGCGTGTATTTCGCACGTCCCGTTCTTCAAATGATCCTTCGCCAACCGTTTCAGGTTGCAGGCGTAGAAGATCAGTTTGACGTTATGGCGACTGTCACAGGTGGCGGTTTGTCAGGTCAAGCGGGCGCGGTTAAGCACGGCATTTCAAAAGCTCTCCAGCTTTATGAACCCTCCTTGCGCGGCGCATTGAAAGCAGCTGGCTTCTTGACACGCGATAGCCGTGTTGTTGAACGTAAGAAATTCGGTAAGCGCAAAGCGCGTCGTTCTTTCCAGTTCTCAAAGCGTTAAGCTCGAACGACATATACTGTTATATAAAACAAAGGGTTGCATATTTTGCAGCCCTTTTTTTATGCGTAGCAGAATTGTAGCATCTGCTGTATGCGTTGACGTTATGGGTTAGCGATTTTAGCATGTCTATAGCGTTTTAGGTTGCTATTGGAGTGCGCTGTTGGCGTTTTATGAAGACAAGAGGGAGCACTATGGTGGTGCGCTTGCGCCGTCTAAGCGCACCCTTAGTGCCGCCGTGCCAAACGCTAAAACCGACAGACGTGCAAATTGGTATATGCGTTTGAAGATTGGTGGACGCAAAGGCTACGTGACACGCAGCACAAAACTTGCAATTTATACAGTTTGCGGCACACTTACGCGACGCTGCGTTTGGATAAGGGTGATGTGAGTGTTTACGATTTGGCAATGAATATGGGTTGTAAAGTAGCACAAATTGAAAACCACTACAGTCACGTACTAACGCAGCAGCGCAGACATGAGATTACGAAAACAAAGCGTAAGACTACAGACGTTGTAGAAGAAGTTGTGGATACAGAAGATGGCTTTGCGCTTGAAGCACTAAAGCGTTTTAGGCGCGGCGAGTTGAGTGAAGCAGTACTACTTGAGATATTGAAACTGCCGCTGTAATTGCCAATCCAAATGCAAAGCTGTTTATAGCAACAGCAACTATCGAACTAGCTTGGTTTAGGGATGTGAAATGAAAACAGGAAAACTCATATTTTTTTGTGGCAAGATGGGTGCTGGAAAAACTACTCTTGCTGCGAGAAAAGTTGACGAGATGGATGCTGTTTTAATAAGCGAAGACGAACTTTTATCTAAACTATACGAAGGCAAGGTTACGTCTGTAAGCGACTATAAATACTATTCCGAAAAGCTAAAGCCAGTCGTTTTTAATTTGTCGCAGCAAATTCTTAGCAAGGGGATAAACGCGATTTTGGATTTCCCAGCAAATACAGAACGCCAAAGGCAATGGCTGCGGAGCATAAGTGATAGAATAAACGCGGAACATATCTGTTATTATGTCGAACGAAGTGATGAAGTTTGTATAAATCAATTATTAAAACGCGGAAATGCAAACACTGACACTGTAGAAATGTTTTATGCGATAACACAATACTTTGTAGCACCTAGTGACGATGAAAACCTAAACATAGATATAGTGTAGTTGCACGATATTAATCCAACTCTACAGCATTCGCTAACTGTTCTGCGTTTACATCAATGTATCGCTGCGTTGTTGCAATACTGCTGTGCCCAGCAAGTTCTGCAAGCACACGAACACCAATGATAGGCACATTTTGTTATGTTTGGTGTCGAAATGAGGAGTGTACTTTTAATGTACGGTAATTTTGTTGCGCAAGTTAACTTACGGTAATATTTAGAAAAATATGTTATTTACACTTTGCAAAGCGTTAATTCCGCTTTTACATTATTTTGCAAAAGGGTCGTGGTTTTCGCGGCCCTTTTGTGCATTATGGGCCTCAGTTTACCGGCGCAGCCATTCTGTCAGGAAAATACGATGCTAGAACTCTACAAAATTCTTCATTTTCTCTCACTTTGGGTCGCTGGCGGTATTGGTGTTGGTGGTTGGGTGATCCAATACATGCATGCCAAGGCTGCTGCGCGCCCGACACTTGAAGTTGTAAACTCTTTGCGGCTGCTTGGGCTTTTGGCTCTGATCTCTGTGATGACGCTTTGGGTTACAGGTTATTTGATGGCAAATGCGATTTATGGCGGTTTGCCGAGCATCGGCGCATTTCACGTCAAACTATTGGGTGCCAGTGCCGTTTTAATTGGCTCGGCGGGCACAAATTTGGAAACCCTGCGTTCCATCCGCCGTCAAGCGCCCCCGCGAGCCCAAGTCATGAATACCCTTGCATGGATTGTGAGAGGCGGACTGCTCATCGTCTTGGTGGCGACGGCTATTGCTTTTAGCTAACTTGGTTGAACGGCTCACTACAAGAGATAATGCATGAAAGGGCTGCAGAGATCGCGGCCCTTTTGTTTTAGATGGATTGTATGGTACGCGCCTTTATGTGACTCTCACTCGTTCAGGACAGTTAAATTCTCATGATCCGACACCTCACACCGCAAGACGCGCTGCCCTTGAAAGATGTCTTCTTTCAGTCATTTTCTCAGGACGAAGCGCCTGTAACCTATGATCTTATGATGAAAATCATCTCGCAGGAAACGCATCCTACCTCTTTGTGTTTGGGGTATGATGTGGATGGCGCGCTACAAGGTGCCGTTGGGTTTACCCCCGTGTATTTCGCCAAAGGCGTGGATGTGACCGCTTACATTCTGGCCCCTCTAGCAGTGCATAGCGCGCATCAAGGGCAAGGAATTGCGACTGAGTTGGTCACACATGCAAAGCAAACATTGTCAGAGCAAGGTATTGACGCATTGCTAGTTTACGGCGACCCCAACTATTACGGTCGTCATGGATTTACTGTCGACATGGGTCAGAAATTTGTCCCGCCTTATTCACTTGAGTTTGACTTTGGATGGCAGGCGATGATGTTAAACTCTAACAAAGTTATCGACGAAGTATGTCAGTTTACCTGTGTTGAGGCTCTCTCTGATCCTGCGCTTTGGTGACAAGATGTCGCATTTAGGTTGACTTTCGTCTTAAAAACAACCTGAAAATGAACGTCGTCCTTTACCAATGAGGGGCCTGAGGATCACTCAGGTGTCTTAAGGGAGGACATTATGTCAATTAAAAAGCCATTTACTGATCTCGAGATCAAAACGGCTGATCGTGGGTTTTATGAAGGCAATAGCGTTTCCATTGCATTGCTGAGTAAAGGGATCATGGTCGCATTGGTTTTGTGGGCGCTTGTATGGCCTGCAAACGCTAACGGCGTGTTGGGGAGCCTGAACTGGCGCTTGTTAGAAGATTTCAACCAGTTCTATATCATTATCGTAGGCCTATTTGCCTTTTTCCTTTTCGTCATCGCGATTATTCCAAGCACGGGACGTCGTGTGATGGGGCGCGAAGGAGAGGCCAAAGAGTTTTCGAATTTTTCATGGTTCTCTATGATGTTCGGTGCCGGTCTTGGCGTCGGATTGATGGTCTTTGCCACCGCAGAGCCACTGGGCCTTTGGGGATCAAACCCAGTTGTTTTGTCTGGTGACGTTGCCGCAAACACAGAGGCATCCTTGCAATCGGGATATCGCTATACATTCTTGCACTATGGGTTTCATGCCTGGGCGATCTATGTTGTGACAGGTCTATCTCTGGCATATTATGCATACACGCGCGACATGCCTTTGACGATCCGCACAGCGCTGACACCTCTATTTGGTCGCCTCATGAATGGCATCTTGGGGGATATCGTTGATGTGTTGGGCGTTGTTGCCACTATCCTTGGTGTTTCCGTAACGATTGGGTTTGGCGTATCGCAGTTCATTGACGGTCTTTACGCAATCACTGGCATGGATTGGATGATGAACCTTACAGGGGATGCGCCAGTACCAAGCACAGTAGGTCTATTGGTCGGTTTGGTTGTCATTATGGGCTTGTCAATTATTTCGGCGGTGTCAGGTGTTGGCAAAGGGGTTAAATACCTGTCCAATTTGAACTTGGTGTTGTCTGTCATCTTGCTTTTGACATTCGTGATCTTTGGATCGTTTCTATTTGCGATGACGACCTATGCGACAGCATTTGTTGATTATATGTTCCACTTCATCTCTCTCAGCTTTGGGGCCTTTGGTCCACAAGACGCGGCGGATTTTGCAGCGGCTCTTCCTGCGGAAGCGGCACCTTACGCGGATGCACTCCGTGGTGGGGCAACCAATGCATGGGGATCGTTTGACAGCTTTAAGGCTGGCCTAGAGGGGGATCGGCGGCACTCTCTGATGACGTTCTAGCCTCAGTTTATTCTGCAGGTGAGCAGGGGCGTCAGTTTGGATGGCAAGCGGGTTGGACCACGTTCTATTGGGCTTGGTGGATTGCCTTTTCACCTTTTGTTGGGTTGTTCTTGGCCCGCATTTCTCGTGGTCGGTCTGTGCGTGAATTTATTGTTGGCTGCGTTTTTGTTCCAGCAATGGTTTGCTTTGCGTGGATGACGATCCTCGGTGGAACTGCGATTGATCTAGAACTATCTGGTGCGGCTGATGGAGCAATCATTGGTGCGTCAAACACTGCTAAATTGTTTGTCACACTCGAAGCCATGCTCAGCAACCCTGCAGTTCTCGGGGCAATTACAGTGATGTGTGTTGTCTTGATCATGACGTTCTTGGTGACATCTGCGGACTCAGGTATTTTGGTTATGAATACAATCATGTCTGCAGGTTCCGAAGAAACAACCGTCAAGCACCGCATTGTTTGGGGTGTCATTCTGACGCTTGTGATTGGGACACTCTTGGTTGCAGGAACCAGTGGCGATGCAGATCCAATGGAAGCGCTGCGCAGTGCTATGATCATCGGAGCATTGCCTTTTACAATGGTCATGGGGTTGATGTGTGTGGCCTTGGCCAAAGCACTATACCGTGATGGGTTGCGCGCCAAACATGGTGTCGCTGACAGTTAAAGCCATTGTTCATTAAATAATGGGCCCTCCAAGGAAACTTGGGGGGTCTTTATATATCGCTGTCTATCAAGCCCATTCCGCGCAGATAGACGCCGATTGCGCTTTCTAACAGGTCCTCTGGATCAAAGGGGCTTTGGATACCTGGTGAATTGCGCGCGAAAAGTTCGACAACCCCATGCGACATGGCCCAGATATGGGCCGAAAACATGCTGGCGGGGGGGCGACGGTCCTCTGGGATATGCTCGCACAGCTCATGCGCTGCGGTTTCCAAGACGCCGCGGGCTTTTTGCGATATTGCGGCCAATTCAGGCGTGCGATTGACGGAAATACCGCTTTCAAACATTGAAATATAGTGACCGGGGTACCTGCGCGCAAAGGCGAGATAGGCCCGTCCTGTTGCTTCAAACGCTTTGAGAGCAGAGGGCTGACCGCTTTCGTAAGCATGCTGCATCAGATCGGCAAAGATGACATAGCCTTGCCGTGCAGCTTCTGCGATTAGATCTTCGCGTCCTGCGAAGTGACGATAAACGGCGGCTGGGGTAACGCCTGCGCGTTTTGCCGCCTCAGAGAGGGTAAAGCCTGTTGGACCTTTTTCGGTAATCAAAATGAGCGCGGCCTGAACCAATGCTTCTTTGAGATTGCCATGATGATAGCCGCGTTTAGGCATGCTGATCCTTTGCTGGAGAGCATATGGCGTCATCATTGGGGCCGATAACCTCCATGTCGCGACCATCATATGCAAACTGTCGCAAAATGTGACGCATGACGGCGAGGCGTGCTCGTTTTTTATCATCACTGCGCACAATCGTCCAAGGGGCGGCGCTGTGATCACTTTTTTCAAGGGTTTCGGAAATAGCGGCGGAATATTCAGTCCACTTTTGCAACCCTTTGACATCGATTGAGGACAACTTCCATTGTTTCAAAGGATCGCTTTCACGGTCCAAAAACCGGCGGAGCTGTTCGGCTTGTCCAACATCTAACCAAATTTTGATGAGAGAGATCCCGTCTTCTTGGACCATGGTTTCAAAGGGGATCACTTGATTGAAAAATCGGGCACGTTCTTCATCGGAGCAAAAGCCAAAGACTTTTTCAACGACGCCGCGGTTATACCAACTGCGATCAAAGAGCGTGATGCCCCCTTCGGTTGGCAAGTGTTTGATATATCTTTGAAAATACCATTCACCCTGTTCTTTTTCGGATGGTTTGGCCAAGGCCACGACACGTGCACCACGGGGATTAAGGTGTTCGCGTACTCGCTTGATTGTGCCGCCTTTTCCCGCCGCGTCACGTCCTTCGAACACAATGGCGATGCGTTGGCCGGTTTTGTTAACCCACGATTGCAATTTGACCATCTCAATTTGAAGGGCATGATAGTCTTTTTCATACTTCTTATTAGAGAGGGATTTAGAGTAAGGGTAGCTTGGGTCCAAAATATCCTTGCCCGAGGAGGACGCGATTGCGTCGCGAATATCTTGGGGTGCCTGTTGTTCATAAAATGCGCGAATTGCACCATCAAAGGGAAGCATGGGTGTCCTCGCTATTGTTAGGTGGAATATTATCGAACATGCGGTCTATCGCAGCAATAACATCTTTGGGTGCGGCGTGATGTGGCATGTGCCCGATACCTTCCAAAGGTGTGAGCCGTGCCTGTGGTATCTGCTCTGCTAGCTTTTGTGCATGGATGTGAAACGGGACCGTGTCGTCATCTGTTCCATGTACAATATCGACTGGGATTGAAATGTCACCGTAATGTGTCACTTGCGCGTCGATTTGATTGACAAGGGTTTTGCGTTGCAAAGCATTCGCGTGAATGGATTTAGGCCGAAGTAACATATCCACCCCGAAATTTGCGCGGTACCCATGTGGCACAGGATCCGGCGCAAAGACGGCTGCGATATTCTTGTGAATGCGCGGTTCCGGAGCAAAAGCAGAAACAAATGTGGAGTAGGCTTTGCCGAGGATTGGAGCCGATGCCAATGTGTAAAAGAGCGTTAATCCCGTGCTCCATGTGTTGGAGACCGCAGACAAGGGTATGAGCCCTGCGATATTTTGCGGCGCATGGATGGCCCAGGCTAGACCAATTGCACCGCCAAAACTATGTCCCACAACAACTGGACGCGTGGCACCTAGCATGAGAGCGGCATCGCGGAACAAGAGCGCTTGATCCTTGATATGATCGCCTTGCGGGTCAAAAGCCTCCGTATAGCCATGTCCAGGTCTGTCAAACAAGATGACGCGGTAACGTGTTGATAATTCATATGCAATCGACATGGTCATGTCGCGCATATTTCCATTTGATCCATGGATCAGAACGAGATCAGGACCTGTGCCCAATACCAAGTACTGCACAGCTTTGCCATTCACGACGAGCCAATCACCAATTGGGGGCGTAGAAGACTGTGCGACCCTTACGCGACGATGCGCGAGCATCGTGGTCAGCAGAGCAAAGGCCGCTAGGATTATGAACAGTTTAAGAGCCAATTTTATTTAGATCATAGGGGGTTGTTTGATAAATTTGATTAATCCAGTTCCCATACAACAGGTGCCCGTGGCTTCGCCATCTGTTTTGAGGCGGTTGAGAAGGATCATTGTTTGGGTAGTAATTGATTGGAACATTGATCTCTGTGCCCTCTGACACGTCACGATCATATTCCTGTTTCAATGTGTCACTGTCATATTCAAAGTGGTTAAAGATAAACAGCGCACGATGGTCTTGGTCTTCGATCAAACAGGGGCCAAAATCATCATTACCCAACAAAGTGGTTAAACTTGGGATCGCATCCACTTCGGCTTGTTTGATTTCGGTCCACCGGCTCACCGGAATAACGCAATCATCTGAGAATCCACGCAAATAGGGCGAGGTTGGCGCAAGGTTTTGATGACGGAAACATCCAAAGGCCTTGGCAGATAGGGGATGTTTCTTGATCCCATGAAAATGGTTGATCATGGCCATGCCCCCCCAGCAAACGCCAAAGGTAGAATGCACATGCGTTTGTGTCCATTCAAAAACCTCTTTAAGCTCCTGCCAATAGGTCACTTCATCAAAGGGAAGGTGCTCGATCGGTGCACCCGTAATAAGGAGGCCATCAAATTTGTCGCCGCTTGCTTTGACCTCGTCAAAGGGGCGATAAAAGCTGGTCATATGTTCCGCAGCCGTATTGCGTGTTTGATGCTCACTCATCCGAATGAGGGACAATTCTATTTGCAAAGGGGTCGCGCCAATCAAACGGGCAAATTGGTTTTCCGTTTGGATTTTCTTGGGCATCAAGTTCAGCAGACCAATACGCAGAGGCCGAATATCTTGGCGGGATGCGTCATCATCTGCCATGACCATAACACCTTCGCGCTTGAGAACGTCAAAGGCAGGGAGGTCGGCGGGAAGTTTGATGGGCATTAAACCAATCCTTATGTGGTGTCTTAGGTATAAATAGGTCTTGAGTTATCGACGCTCAAGAGCAGAAGCGATTAAGGCATTGAAATCATCAACAGATTGAACCTTAGCAATTTCGTCAGCCTCAACTGTGACGCCCCAATTTGACATGGCGGCGTAGCAGGGTTGGCGATGCGCAAGAGCCTGAGCATATGTCCAGCGCACAAAGCTATCGGGGTCCACATCTTCAGGGTCTTGATCGTGAAGGCTCAGGTATTCCTGCCATTTTTCAGTCAAAAACTGTGGCTGATAATACATAGGCTTTGGTGCGCGATCAAATCGGCGCGCGAGTTCGTCATTATGGGCATCGCTCCCTTTGATCCAAACCAAAAGGGTCTGTTCAGAGAGATGTTTTAGCACCGGATCATTTGGGTCATCGGGATCAACGACTTCGCAAATTGAGCCGCCACTGTCACATACAAAATTCTCATAGCCATAGATGTCTTGAGACCGCTCGATAAAATGGCCTGTGTCAAGCAGTGCGGCAATCTCGGCAGTTCGGTGTTGATCCTGACGACGGCGGTAGGTGTCGATTGGAATGCCGCCTTTCTCTGAATTTCCAGGCTTGCCAAGATAAGTTGAGAGCGGAGCAAGGTTTTCAAAGGTAATATTAGACGCAATATATATGGAATCCGAAAGCAATAGCTCACGCAGGTAAGGCGTTTTCATGGCCTCTTTCTTAAAGCTATCGGCAATCAATTCGCCCATATAGCGTGTGCCAATGCGATAATCGATGGAATAATGAAACCAGTTTCCAGAATTGCGCAAAAGGTTTGAGACATGGGTTTTTCCCAAACCTGACATGCCAAACAATAAAACGCGCTTGTTAGCGGCGTTGGTCCAATCCTGAGCTGAGGTATAGATCATGTTATTCATCCTATTTGATGCCTTGGTATCGAGTGCATGCAAAGGGGTCAAATGGATTTCTTAGCTTTCTCGGTGGCGGCTTTCGTACCAAAGGTTGGCATAATTTCCTGAAACGATCAAAAAGGCGCCTATAAAAACATAGATGTCGATGCCTTCTTCAAAGAGGATCATGCCGATAATTGCGATCACAGGGAGGCGGATGAAATCAATCGGGACAACGACTGTTGCAGGGGCCAATGTCAGGGCTGTTGTCAAACAGAAATGCGCCAACAGGCCAGCGCCCCCAATGACAACCACCCATCCCAATGAGGCGAAAGAGGGCAGCGCAATGTCCCCATCGATGCCTGCACAGAGTAGTCCAAAGACAAACTGTATCGCCGTGAGGTAAAACAGAATGGTGACGGTTTTCTCTGATTTTGTGAGATGCTTTGTAAAGATAATAGATCCCGCAAACCCAATGGCCGAAAGAGCCGCCGTCATAACACCAATTGAAATCTCATCTGAAAAGGGGCGTGCCACAAACAAGATGCCCACAAATCCCAAGAGACCCGCAAGAACGCGCAAACTCGTCAGGCGTTCGTTCAAAAACAAGGGGGATAGCAAGAGAACCCAAAGCGGCGAGGTGAATTCGAGGGCAAAGACTTGGGCCAAAGGAGCGGCTGTAATCGCGAAAAACCACAAGTTTTGACCAGAAAAATGGAAGGCATTGCGGATGATGTGTGTGCCAAGTTTTTGTGTCGGGATGAGAGACCATTTTCCAGACAGTGTTATAAATGTGACCATAATCGCAAACCCAACCACAGATCGATAGGTCATGATTTCAAATGTATCTAATTCCCAGCTGATATAACGGCCCGCAATCGCCATCATGGAAAAAGAGGCGATTGCCCCAGACATATAAAGAGCAGCTGCCCAAATGTTATTACTCACGACGAATTATCCTGCTCTGTGGTCCGGAATTGCCTACTTTTCCGACCTTCGTTTATCTTTACATTCAAACCGTGCGCAACAACATTTTCAGCGTAGTCAGTTTATATTGGTTTTTATTATGAATACTGGATTTCTCCCGGTCCTCGCGACGCTTATTTTTTCTTGTGGTTGCGACTTAGGGTTACCGCAAGTTACTCAGAACAGTATTGTGCCTGTCAAGCAAACTGTTGCGCGTCGCTCGATGTTAATCGATTTCTCGCAAAAATGCCCCGAAGAGATGTCAGGCTTCATGCTGATTAAAGTTGAACGTCATGCGTCCAACAAATTATGCATTTACGGGTGATTGTCTGCCTCATTTGAGGTGTCTTGAGCATCCAATATCCATTTCGCCAATCTGTGGCCCTTTTCTGTGACGCGCCCAGTTTGGTCGATCCAACCCATGCGATTGGCATAGACTTCGGGGCGATATCCCCATGAGCCGGCCATAACCTGTGCATAATACAATATCGCTTGTTTTGATGAGCTGCTGTAAAATGTCATTTGGTCGTCTCCTATAAATAGGGTGGCGTGGGCTTAATGGGGTTTGATCAATGGTCTGCTACTCAAAGGGTCTGTGTTTGTGGCTACTACTGAGTAGGGTGTCCGAAGTCGCACTATAAATCCATGATACAAACGGATGTTTGTTTGGGTAATACGTATTGGTAGGTTTTTGTAACTTTAGGTAGATTTTGGCATTGTCTCCCGCAAATAGTGCAAAGAGATGAAGGTTATTTTTGTTCAGCCTTGTTGTCAGACGTGAATGAGTATTATCTAATGAATAACGGAGGCATGCTCATGCGGACAATTTTAAATTCCTTTATCCTTATCTTAGGTCTTTCAACCCAGTCTTTGGCGGATGTCTACCAAGACCTCTACGATGCGATGTATCTGGATGATATTGCGGAAATCATGCAGGATGAGGGCGGTGACTATGTCGACTCCATCGGGACCAGCTATTTAGAAGGGCGCAGCCTGGATCGCTACAAGGAGCAGGGACATAAATTATATGATCTCGCTGGCCTTCAAACCGGACTTCTCAATGGATTGCGTGAGGAACTTGATGCAGATGTTGCGGCCCAAGTTCTAGAATTCTACGAAACAGAGGCCGGACAAATCGCAGCCAAGCTTGAAGTTTCAGCGCGGCGCGCAATTTCGGATCAAGCTGTCGAAGATATGGCCGAAGCTATGGTTCAAGAAGCGCGATCAACACAGCCCGAACGTATTGCCGATTTGCTGAAATTTATTCAAGATCTCGATTTGGTTCAGAAAAATCTTGAGGGATCTTTCAATAGTCAGTTCGCTTTTCTTTCAGAAATTTCGACCGTGCGCCAATTCGGGCTTGATGAACAAACAATTTTAGGTCTCTTAGCTGAGGGCCAAAGTGAAACAGAGCGTAATATCAAACAATGGCTTATGGCCTTTACTTTCATGGCCTATCAGCCTCTGACGGACAAACAGTTCAACGCCTATCTAGGAATGCAGCGCTCTGATATAGGACAAGACCTGAATACAGCACTATTTACCGTATTTCACGACATTGATACCCAAATCTCACGAGACTTGGGTAAGATTGTTGCCCGATTATTAACGTCACAAGATTTGTAAGGCCATTTTATGAGACCAAGATTAGACGCCGTCGCGATTACCTCTGCAGATTTTGCAAAAACCGTTGCGTTTTATGAATGCATTGGGTTCGCATTCCCTGAATTTGGTCCCGAGGATCAACATTTGGAACCTGTAACGCAGGAGGGTGAGGCGCGGTTGATGATTGATCACGTGGATTTGACCTTAAAGCTCACAGGTAAAACGCCAAAACCGCCAAGCCATTCAATTTTCGCACTTCTCTGCGATAGTCCAAGCCAAGTGGATGAGATCGCCACACGCATTAAATCAACAGGTGGTACAGTGAAAACCGATCCTTGGGATGCGTTTTGGGGGCAACGATATGCCACTGTGGTTGACCCTGACGGCTACGAAGTGGACCTATTCGCGCCACTTGCCTAAGAAACTTGGGAAATAGCCATAGTTTCTTGGGGATTTTTGTTGACTTTGCTCTGAAATACCTTTTTAAGCCGAGGCTCATGGCGGACTCCGATGTCCGCTATTCGTTTAATGACGTCCTGAGGGACGCGCTGTTCTAGGTGGCTCAGGCCAGAAATGCCCCGAGGGGAACCAACGAACGCGGTAATGAAAAGGAAAGACGCATGTTTGCGGTTCTAAAAACTGGCGGCAAGCAGTACAAAGTTCAATCCGGTGATATCCTCCGCGTTGAAAAATTGGCTGCCGATGCAGGTGAAACAATTCAGTTTAACGAAATTCTAATGGTAGGCGGCGATAAGCCAGTCGTTGGCGCACCATTCGTATCTGGCGCAGCTGTTCAAGCTGAAGTGATCGACCAGATCAAAGGCGACAAAACAATTAACTTTGTAAAACGTCGTCGTAAGCACAGCTCACAGCGCACGAAAGGCCACCGTCAGCAATTGACTTTGGTTCGTGTCACGGACGTTCTTGCATCAGGTGCCGACAAGTCTGGCATCAAAGCGGCTATGGGTGCTGGCTCTATTGCTGGTGTTGCGGTTGCTGCGGCAGCGGCTCCTAAAGCGGCCAAGAAAGCGGCTCCTAGAAAAGCAGCGGCTCCAAAAGCGGCGGCAGGTGCTGACGATCTAAAAGAGCTTTCAGGTGTGGGACCCGCGCTTGAGAAAAAGCTACATGAAAACGGTGTTACAACATTCGCACAAGTTGCGGCATGGACAGACGCTGATGTAGCTGAGATGGATGAGAAACTTTCGTTCAAAGGTCGCATCGAGCGTGAAGGCTGGATCGCTCAGGCCCAAGCGAAAATCGCAGAGTAAGGAGTAACCCCCCATGGCACACAAAAAAGCAGGCGGTTCATCCCGTAACGGTCGCGACTCAGCAGGTCGTCGTCTCGGCGTAAAAATCTATGGCGGCCAAGCCGTAAACCCAGGTAACATCATCGTGCGTCAGCGCGGTACTAAGATGTGGCCAGGCGAAGGCGTCGGCATGGGCAAAGACCACACAATCTTTGCAACATCCGAAGGCAATGTGAAATTTCACAAAGGCCTCAAAGGTCGTACATTTATCTCAGTTCTTCCAACAGCAGAGGCCGCTGAGTAAGCCGAAACCAGAAAATATACATTTTCAAATGAGGGATCGGCGGAAACGCCGGTCCCTTTTTCGTTTCAATCTGTCGCTGACAGATGAGGAGATTAAATAATGGGCATATTGGTTCAAGAATTTGCATGGTTTGCAGCGTCCCAAGTCGGCACGCCTGGTCCTGCGAATATGGCAATGATGGCAACAGGCGCGCGGTTTGGCTTTTGTGCAGCTCTGCCATTTGTCGCCGGTGTGCTATTGGGCAAACAGCTCATTATTTGGCCCATTGGCTTTGGCTTGATGCAATTGGCGCAGCAAGTCCCGCTTTTGTTTACTTTTCTTAAATTTGCCTCCGCTGCCTATATTATCTGGCTCGCATGGCGGATCGCGAATTTGCGCCTAACACCAGGCATGGCCCAAGGCAAGGCACCGGGATTTCGCGCAGGTCTCTTGATCCATCCGCTCAATCCCAAAGCTTGGGCGATGATTGTGACAGGCTTCACATCGTTTGTGGAACCAAACACGGGCGCCTTGCTCGCGACGGCAACAATCGCGGCGACGTTGTTCTCAGTACAACTTATTTGTCACCCAATTTGGACTTTTTTCGGTGATCGCATCGCAAAAACTATAATTGGGACACCTTTTGAACGTTATCTTATGTGGACACTTGCAGGATTAACCGTTGCATTTGTCGTTTATGCAGTCTTGAAGGGGGAATTCTAATGATCCTTGAAAAAAACTTTATTCAGCCCGTCGTCGAAACGGATCGTTTTACCCTGCGCCCTCTGCGTCGCTCGGATCAAGGGCTCATTGAATTCTATACCAAAGACGAACGTGTGGCGCGGATGACGACCACTATTCCGCACCCCTTGCCACCAGGGGCGACAGAGGCCTTTATTGACCGCAGCCTGTCGGAGGACCGTGAAGAAGACATCTGGGTCATAGATGGGATCAAATCCGAGTTTTCCGAGGTGGTTGGCTTGATAAGCCTTGAGCGGCTTAATCAAACCCAAAGCGAACTGGGCTATTGGGTGGCGCCTGCCTTTTGGAACCAAGGGGTTGCGTCAGAAGTCGTGCGTTTTGTTTCGGATATGAACCCAATGAACAACCGCACCATGTTTGCGGCGGTCTTTCAGGATAATCCCGCCTCCGCGCGCGTGTTAACCAATTGTGGGTTTGACTATATTAGCGACGCAGAAGCCTTCTGCGTGGCTCGTAATTCCTCTGTCCCAACATGGACATATTTGAAAAAATACAAATAAATGAGTATATTAAAGTGCATAATTCAATTATTGATACACCCCGCCTTCACCTTAGACCATTATGCCTAGAGGACGTCGCCCCATGCACGGCCTACATGAATAACTATGAGGTGACCAAGTGGCTCACTAATCCGCCGTTTCCTTATTCTGAAGAGGATGCAAGGGGATTCATTAACCATATGATGGAAACATCCGCCCCTGTCTGGGCCCTCACAAACTCAGATGGGTTTATGGGAACCATCGGCCTGCATGAACTTGACACAGGGACCATTGAATTTGGATATTGGATCGCTCAGGAGTTCTGGGGCAATGGATATGTCAGCGAAGCAGCCTTGGCCGTCGTCACCGACTTTTTCGCAACCTCAGAACAGGACGACCTCTACAGTGGGTATTACCTCGGCAACGATAAATCCCAAGCCATCCTCACAAAGCTCGGCTTTGTGCCGCATATCGAACCTAAGATGATCCACTCAAAGGCACGTAATGAGGCCGCGCTTTTGCAAAAGGTGCGATTGACGCGACAAGCTTGGAACAGGCTCGCATAGGCTTCATCTTTGCATAAATACTCAAGGGGGGGCGCCAAAGGCGTGGGGGCAGCGCCCCCAAACCACATTCCCCACTTGAGCCTAGGTCAGGAACCCTATATCGGTTAGCTAACCCTAATTAAGGAAAAATACTATGAAATTCCTAGATCTGACCAAAGTATACATAAGGTCAGGCAGTGGCGGTGGCGGCTCTGTGAGCTTTCGTCGTGAAAAATTCATCGAATACGGCGGACCCGATGGGGGTGACGGCGGCAAAGGTGGCTCTGTTTGGGCCGAGGCGGTCGAGGGATTGAATACCCTGATCGATTTCCGCTATCAGCAACACTTTTTTGCGGATAATGGCCGCCCTGGAATGGGGCAGGCCCGCTCTGGTGCGAATGGCGAAGATATCATTCTCTATGTCCCTGCGGGCACTGAAATCTTGGACGAGGATCAAGAAACCGTTATCGCCGATCTTGAACAGGTTGGGGATCGCGTGTTGTTGGCCAAAGGCGGCAATGGTGGCTTTGGAAACCTGCATTTCAAATCTTCCACGAACCAAGCGCCCCGCCGCGCCAATCCAGGACAAGATGGCATTGAGCGCACCATTTGGTTACGTCTCAAACTCATTGCGGATGCAGGATTGTTGGGGTTGCCGAATGCTGGGAAATCGACGTTCTTGGCCGCGACTTCCAATGCCCGTCCAAAAATTGCGGATTACCCGTTTACCACGCTATATCCAAACTTGGGTGTTGTTGGCATTGATAATGCGGAATTTGTGGTCGCGGATATTCCGGGTCTAATCGAAGGGGCACATGAGGGGCGCGGGCTAGGGGATTTGTTCTTGGGGCATGTAGAGCGCTGTGCGGTTTTGTTGCATTTGGTGGATGGTGCCTCTGGGAATTTCTTGGAAGATTACCAAACCATTATTGATGAATTGAACGCCTATGGCGGTGAGTTGGCGAATAAGAAACGCATAACAGTTCTGAACAAGATTGATACCTTAGATGACGAAGAGCGCGCGTTTTTCAAAGATGAGCTTGAGAAATTGACGGGGGAGCCAGTCTTGCTCATGTCAGGTGTGAGCCGAGAAGGGGTCGATATTGTTTTGCGCGCCATGCGGGCGGAAATTGATGAGGACCGTCTGCGTTTAAAAGCCGTAGATGAGGAACCAGAGCCATGGCGTCCCTGAGTGATGCAAAACGCATAGTCATCAAAATTGGATCCGCTCTCTTGGTTGACCGCGAGAGTGGGGACCTCAAGCGGGATTGGTTGCTTAGTCTCGCCCAAGACGTGGATCAGTTGAAATCGCGCGGATGCGATGTGGTCCTTGTGTCCTCTGGATCCATTGCGCTGGGTCGCGGTGTCTTGGGATTACCGATGAGCGCGCTTCCTTTGGAGCAATCACAGGCGGCGGCCTCTGTTGGTCAAATCCGCCTCGCGCGCGCCTACGAAGAGGTCTTGGCCCCCTATGGCATTACGGCAGCGCAAATCTTGGTGACGCTTGAGGATAGCGCAGATCGCCGTCGCTATTTGAATTCACGCGCAACAATGGAAACTCTGCTTGGTCTTGGCGCGGTTCCTATCGTGAACGAAAACGACACTGTTGCCACTGATGAAATCCGCTATGGCGACAATGATCGACTCGCGGCCCAAGTCGCAGTGACGATTGGGGCGGATTGCTTGATCTTGTTGTCAGATGTGGATGGGCTTTACACAGCTAATCCAAATTCCGATCCTGAGGCCAAGCGTTTTGATATCATAGAGGATATCACCCCTGAGATTGAGGCAATGGCCGGCGATGCGGGCTCTGGGCTCTCTAAGGGGGGCATGAAAACTAAGGTGATGGCGGCGAAAACGGCAACGGGGTCGGGCTGTGCACTGGTGATAACCGAAGGCTCAACAATGAACCCGATTGCGGCCTTGGAACAGGGCGCACCTTCCACTGTGTTTCGCGCACAAATTGATCGCAACACAGCGCGGAAAAGGTGGATTTCCTCAAACAAATCATTGGGTGCCGTGGTGATTGATGCAGGGGCGATCAAGGCGCTTAACTCAGGGAAAAGCCTGCTTCCCGCTGGGGTTAAATCGGTCAGTGGTGACTTTACACGCGGCGATAGCGTGTCGATTTGTAATCCTGAGGGCCATGAGATCGGGCAGGGGTTGATCGCCTATAGCGCGCACGAAGCACGGGCTTTGATAGGGCGGAACACCTCAGAAATAGAAGAGATTTTGGGCTATCCAGGTCGCAGTGTTTTGATCCACCGTGATGACATGGCTCTTTAAAATAGGGATGATGATATGAGCGATATTCAAACGATGATGCAAGAATTGGGACGCAACGCCAAAGCTGCGGCCGCCCAGCTTGCCACGGCCTCATCCGAGAGCAAAGAAGCCGCGCTTCTTTTTGCGGCGGATCAAATTTGGGCAACACGTGCCGATATCATCGAGGCCAATGCCAAAGATTTGGACTATGGTCGTGACAAGGGCCTTTCCGATGCGATGATGGATCGTCTCACATTAGATGAGGCGCGTATTCAAGGAATGGTCGATGGGCTTCGTGCAATTGCCGCGCAAACGGATCCAATTGGCGATGTGATCGAGGAATGGAACCAGCCCTCTGGATTAAACATTCAAAAGGTGCGCACGCCATTAGGTGTCATCGGCGTGATCTATGAAAGCCGCCCAAACGTGACGGCGGATGCAGGTGCCTTGTGTCTTAAATCTGGCAATGCCGTTATTTTGCGCGGCGGCTCCGAAGGGTTCAACAGCTCAAACGCCATTCATTCCTGTTTGGTCGCGGGCTTAGAGCATGCTGGACTTGATCCCAACGCGATCCAATTGGTGCCAACGCGTGATCGCGCGGCGGTGCAAGAATTGCTAGGGATGACGGAATACGTCGATGTGATTGTTCCCCGAGGGGGCAAAGGGCTTGTTGGATTGGTGCAACGCGAAGCGCGTGTGCCGGTTTTTGCGCATCTTGAAGGCATTGTGCATATCTATATCGATGCGTCCGCAGATCCGATCAAGACCTTGGACGTTGTGTTGAACGCAAAAACACGCCGCACAGGAATTTGTGGCGCTGCGGAATGCCTGTTGATCCATCGTGATGTCGCCGATAGCTTGGGCAGCGGCATTTTGCGCGCCCTCATTGATGCAGGTGTGGAAACGCGGGTGGATGCTGCACTGTCTCATATAAAGGGAACCACGCCTGCGACTGACCAGGACTGGGGCAAAGAGTACCTCGATAGCATAATCGCCGCCAAGGTCGTTGATGATATTGACGCCGCAATCGCGCATATCGCTGAGTTTGGGTCCAATCACACAGATTGCATTATGACCGAAGACGTGGCTGCGCGAGATCAGTTTTTCAAACAAGTTGATAGCGCGATTTTGATGCATAATGCCTCGACCCAATTCGCCGATGGCGGGGAATTTGGAATGGGTGCTGAAATCGGTATTGCCACAGGTAAAATGCATGCCCGCGGCCCAGTTGGCGCGATGCAACTGACAAGCTTTAAATACCTCGTCGTTGGGGACGGAACCGTTAGAAGCTAAGCGTCAGAGACGTATCCGAGTGGTTGATCGCACGTCGTTCAGGATCCGTTAAGTCAGCCAAAAGCTGGAATTGAACCTGGGACGGGGCAACAGAGCATTCTGGTGGATTTTGCGTCAAGAGAGACCACAGGGACGCGTCCCATTCAATCGTGCTTGCGTTGGCCATGAGTGTTGTCATCTGACCTGAAAGGTCAATGTCGATTATGCCACCGCGTGGGAGTGCGCTTTCTATGCATAAGAGCGCCAAAAGAACTGCTTGCGCACGTGATCGATCAATAGGGCCATGATCCGAAAACTTCACTTTTATTCGATCAGAAAACACTGGCGTTACCATGTCACTCAGCATGCGATGTGACACGGTTTGCGCGCCTTGCGACATGCCAAAGGCCAGTTGGAAAAACGTAACCCGTGCGCGTGCATTTGCACAGCTTTCGACAATAAGCTGCATTTCAGGGGTTTGCGACATCCCACCTGACAGCTCAAGAAGCTCAAGCCCATTGTGAATGGCTCCAATCGGGCTAATTAAATCGTGACAGATACGCGACCCAATAAGGGTGGCTAAATTTGAATGAGTATGCGACATAACAATCCCTAAAGGAGATCCGCAGTGAGCGAAGATTTAAACATGTTTCTAGAACCAGGCATGCTGGTGCGACATCCAACCCAAGAGGATTGGGGCGTTGGACAAGTACAATCGCGCATAAATGGTAAACTAACTGTAAATTTCCAAGAAATGGGTAAAGTCGTCATTGATAGCACTTTGATTGCTCTTGATCCCGTCTATGATATTGAATAGCAAAGAAAATTACCTAATCCTATTGAGGTAATTGTGTCATTTCTGTCTTAAAATGTGACGGCTTGAATATGACTTTGTGACAGCCTAAACACTCCCTAACTGATTAGAGACTTAATATGACCGCCCAACAGCCAGAATTTGTTGTTAAACTTGCAACGACCCAAGACGAAGTTTTGGGCGCTCAACATTTGCGCTATCAGGTGTTTGTTCAAGAGTTGGGGAGCGATGGGGATCTGTTGGATCATGATCGACAGCTTGAGACAGATCGCTTTGATGCATATTGCGACCATTTGATCCTGATCGATAAATCGCGCCCTCTGGATGCCTTGCATCAGGTTGTGGGGGTCTATCGCGTGTTGAGTGATGCGCGCGCTGCAGAGATCGGTCAGTTTTATTCTGAAGATGAATACGACCTAACCCCATTGAAAACCTCGGGGCGCAAATTGCTAGAGCTGGGCCGGTCGTGTTTGCACCCAGACTATCGTGGCGGAACGGCGATGTTCCATCTTTGGCAAGGGCTGGCGGATTATGTCATCGGACGTGACATTGAGATATTATTCGGCGTTGCAAGCTTTCATGGCACGGATATTGAGGCCTTAGCTGGGCCTTTGACCCTTTTGCATAACCGTCATCTGGCACCCGAAGAGTTACGGGTAAAGGCAAAACCACCGCATGCGCGTGATATGGATATTATGGATTCTGAAACACTGGATGCCCGCGAAGCTATGTTGGCGATTCCAGCTTTGATCAAGGCCTATTTACGTTTGGGCGGATGTGTCGGTGAAGGCGCGTTTGTGGATCATGCCTTTAACACGACGGACGTTTGTTTGGTTATGGATACGCAAAAAATGAACGCGCGTCAGAAAAATATCTATGCAAAAAGAGACGCATCATGAGTGATTGGCAAACGGAACCAGCGGTCAAAGAGATTAAAGACATCTCTTTATTTGGGTGGGTCTTGGTCATTCTACGTACAGTCCCTTTGGCGATTGTTGTCTTTGGTGGGCTGTTGGTTCATTTGACCTGCCGCTTGATCGAGCGTCCTCTGTGTGGGCAAAACCGTCCTGTGACGCCATTTATTACTCAGGCCGTGTGCCGTTTGGCCTTTGTGATCATGGGGATCAAATATAGCGTTATTGGGCGTCCTATGACCCAAAAGGGCGCCATCGTTGCCAATCATTCTTCATGGCTGGATATCTTTTCACTCAATGCGTGCCAGCGTATTTATTTTGTTTCTAAATCTGAGGTTGCAAGTTGGCCAGGGATTGGTTGGTTGGCTTTGGCGACAGGGACAGTGTTTATTCGACGGGACCCTCGGGATGCCAAACGGCAGAAAACCGTCTTTGAAGAGCGCTTGAATTTGGGTCACAAACTGTTGTTTTTCCCTGAGGGGACGTCCACAGATGCAATTCGCGTTTTGCCTTTTAAATCAACACTTTTTGCGGCGTTCTTTGATGAAAATTTACGCCAAGATATGTATATCCAACCCGTGACGGTTCTCTATCACGCACCCAAAGGCGCGGATGCGCGCTATTATGGATGGTGGGGGGATATGGATTTTGGAACCCATTTGTTGGCGACCCTGTCAACGGTGCGCCAAGGGGCGATTGAGGTTGTGTTTCAACCTCCCAAAGCTGTTGTGGATTTTGATGATCGCAAGACCCTGGCCGCCGCCCTAGAACAAGATGTGCGCGCCAAGCATAGCCTGACGCATCATGCCGATTAGGTCATTGCCGCAATAAGGTCGCTCAAGGCTTGGCTCGGAGCGTCCTTGCCCCAAACTTCGTCTTGAAAGGCAAAGAAATCGGTGACGGGGGTGAATTGGCGGATCAATTCGGGGGTGAGCCCACCTTCGGCAACGATTGGAACCTCAATCATCTTGCTCCACCAGTCAAACAGCTCATGTTCGGCCAATTGCCCATCGCCCAAGTTGCCGCCCGAGATCGGGCCAAAGCTGACGTAATCTGATCCTGCTTCGCCAGCGCCCATGCCATCATGCCGCGAGGCCGAACAAAAGGCGCCGACAATTGCATCATCGCCAAGCTCTTTGCGGGTTTTGCGCACATTGCGCGATCCATCGGGCAAATGCACACCGTCTAGCCCCAGTTTTTCGACCAAAAGGATATGGCTATCAATCACAATTGCAACGTCGCGCGCATGGCAGACTTCGCGCAAGGCATCCGCAGATTTCGACAAACGCGCCTCGTCGCGCGTGGTCAAAGCCATGCGGACGCAGGCGACATCATGGGCGTCTAATACAGAGGCAAGCTGATCGGGATATTGGCTAAGTTCAAACTCAGGGGGCGTTATAAGGTAGATCTGTGGAAGCTCTTGATCGGCCATGTCTGTTATCCTTTACTCAGCGATAGTGTTGTTCATAAACTGGATTTCCTGTCTTGGCTATGGGGATTTAGTGGAATTCGACGGGTGAGGCAGGGGCGTTGTAACTTGGGGAAAATTGGCTTAGATCGCTCTTGTTGATAAAAACAATGGTTCCCAAATGACAGAGACACCCCAACATCCCTCAATGATCCTTGTGCATCCTCAAATGGGCGAAAACATAGGTGCGGCAGCGCGCGCTATGTGGAATTTTGGATTGGATCGCATGCGCGTCGTCAAGCCACGCGATGGGTGGCCGAGCCAAAAGGCCGTTGCCATGGCCAGTGGTGCAGGGCGGCTTTTGGATGAGGCGGGGCATTTTGAAACTGTCGGAGAGGCGATTGCGGATCGCCATTTCGTGTTTGCGACCACAGCGCGCGTGCGCGGATTAACCAAGCCCGTCTATTCCCCCGAAGAGGCAATGACCCTTGCGGCCCAGAAAATTGCAGCGGGTGAAAAAGTTGCGGTGATGTTTGGACCTGAGCGGGCCGGATTGGAAAATGATGATGTGGCCCAAGCCAATGCAATCATCTCGGTGCCCGTAAACCCAGAGTTCCCATCCCTCAACCTCGCACAATGCGTGTTGTTGACAGCTTATGAATGGAAACGCGCCTCAAGTGAGATTGAGCATATGCGCATGGATATGGGCAAAACTGAATGGGCCGAAGGGATTGAAGTGGAAAAGCTTGCTGATCATTACGAGCAACGTCTTGATGAGGCTGGGTTCTTTTTCCCGGAGCATAAAGCGCCCTTGATGAAAACCAATTTGCGCAACCTCTGGTCCCGTATGCCAATGACACGCGCGGATGTTCAAACCTTCCATGGTATCCTGCGTCAAATGGTGCGCTGGAAAAGTGGGGGGGGATAGCTTGAAAGGGGTCGGGTTCCACCCTAGACTTAGCACAAACAAACAGAGGCTAAATCATGAGCACGAAACGATCCATTTTCGAAGACGTTCCATCCGACACTCGGCCGCATGAAGACACGCCACAGGGTGGCGTTATTGATCAGGGCCGCAACCTTGGTGCGCGGCGTGGTATTCGCGCGTGGCTGATGGTGATCTTCGCTTTGGTCACGATCATGATCGCAGTTGGCGGATTGACCCGTTTGACTGATAGTGGGTTATCGATCACTGAATGGAAACCGGTGACGGGATCCGTGCCACCTCTGAATGCCGAAACCTGGCAAAGTGAGTTTGAGAAATACAAACAAATCCCTGAGTATCAGCTTCAGAACAAGGGAATGTCCCTTGCTGAGTTCAAAGTTATCTATTGGTGGGAATGGGGACATCGTCAGCTCGGGCGCGTGATTGGCCTTGTTTGGGCCGTTGGGTTCCTTGGGTTTTTGGTCACAAAGAATATTCCGACAGGGTGGACTGGGCGTTTGCTGTTCCTTGGGGCGCTTGGTGGGCTTCAGGGGGCTGTTGGCTGGTGGATGGTGTCCAGCGGATTAGAAGGGTCTATGTTGGATGTGGCCAGCTATCGTTTGGCTACGCATCTAGGTCTCGCTTTCGTCATTCTGGGCTATATTTCATGGTTTGTGTTCCTCTTGGGACAGTCTGAAAAAGACTTGCTTCAGGAGCGGCGCATGCGCGAAACCAAACTGTTCAAAATTTCAACAGGATTGCTGCATTTCACATTCTTGCAAATCCTAATCGGTGCATTGGTCGCCGGCATTGATGCGGGGCGCAATTATGTGGATTGGCCTCTGATGGCAGGTGGATTTCTCCCGCCCGATCTCTTTGCGCTTGATCCGTGGTGGCGCAACTTCTTTGAAGATGACGGGCTAGTTCAGTTCATGCACCGTATGGTTGGATATGCGCTGTTCATTTTTGCCATCGTTGTGTGGCGTCGCTCGCGTCAGTCTGGCAATAGCCAAATTCGCACAGCCTATAACGCGGTCATGCTGATGATCATTGTGCAAATGATTTTGGGCATTGTGACGGTTATGTATTCAGCGCCTTGGCAAATTGCCATTATCCATCAAATCGGAGCTGTGCTAACATGGGTCTTGATCCTGCGTGCGCGCTTTATGGCCGGCTATCCACCGGCCCAATCTATTAGAGGATAAACCATGACTGCATATGACCGTTTGATGGCCTATCAACGCCAAACCGAAGCCTTTGCCAAGGTCGCGACACGGTTAGGATGGGATCAAGAAACGGTCATGCCGGATGCGGCGATTTCTGAGAGATCAGAAGAAATGGCCGCCATGGAGCAGCTTCTTCATTCGCGTCGGACCTCAAATGAATTGGGGGACCTTTTAAGTGCGGCAGCTGGATCAGGGGAGACACCCGTTCAACAGCGGATGATCGATCTCATTACGAAAGACTATGAGCGTACGCTGAAGGTTCCTGAGGACTTGGCCGTTGCTTTGGCAAAAACAACATCCAAGGCGCATAGAGACTGGATCAAATGCCGCGCCAACAATGATTTCCAAGCCTTTGGTCCAGTCCTAAGCGAGGTTGTCCATTTACGCCAACAAGAAGGCCAAGCCTTGTCTGACGGCACTGAGATGTCAGCTTATGACGCTTTATTGCAGGATTATGAACCTGGGAATTCGACTGCGGCAATTTCTGAAATGTTTGACGCTCTTCGGGGCCCCTTAGTGGACTTGCGCTCGGATGTGCTGTCGCGTCCTGCGGCACCAGAGATCAAAGGACATTTTCCCAAAGACAAACAACTTGAGCTTGGTCAGTTCATCGCCGAAACTTTCGGTTATGACATGTCGCGCGGCCGTATTGATTTGGCCGTACATCCGTTTTGTTCAGGCAACGGCGCTGATGTGCGTGTCACAACGCGCGTTGATGAAACAGAGCCTTTGGGTTGCATTTATTCCGTTATCCACGAAGTGGGTCACGCGTCATACGAGCAAAATATCCATGATGATTTTGCCTTTACCCCAGCAGGACATGGATGTTCTATGGGGATCCACGAAAGCCAAAGCCGCATTTATGAAAACCAACTGGGCCGCTCTCGTGCCTTTACGGGGTGGTTGTTTGGTCAACTCAAAGATCGCTTTGGGGACATTGGAGTTCAAACCGAAGAAGAGTTCTATGCCGCCGTGAATGCGGTTCGAAACGGATATATCCGCACGGAATCAGATGAGTTACAGTATAACCTTCATGTCATGATGCGCTTTGACTTAGAGCGTGACTTGATGCTTGGGGATTTGGCTGTACCTGATCTTGAAGGGGCGTGGAACGACCGCTTTTCTGCGGATTTCGGGTTCGAGGTGGATTGCGCTGCCAATGGTGTCTTGCAAGATGTTCACTGGTCCGAAGGCCTGTTTGGATATTTCCCGACATATTCGTTGGGCAATGTTTATGCTGGTTGTCTCTATGAGGCCTTGCAAAAAGCCGTTCCGAATTTAGAGGATAACTTGGCCCAAGGGGATACGAAAGCGGCGACAGATTGGCTGTGTCAGAACCTACAAGTGCATGGCGCCTCAAAGCCTGCGGATGTCCTAATGATCCAAGCCACAGGTCAGGCGCCCAGCGTTCAACCGTTTATCACTTACATCAGATCGAAATTCGCCTAAACGGTATCGTCGATAGAGGTTTTGGAAATAATCAACAGGATTGTGCTCAAAATGACGAGCAGGATTGCGATGTATTCGATATCCCTAAGCTCACGCATGAACAAGAGAGCTTCGTAAGCAAGCGTGACAGCCAAGATTAAAGAGGCAATAGGAACAAATGCATCGGCCTTACTAAATAGCAAAAGGCACCCAACACCGGCGAATAAAAACGCCAGTATGTTGTGGTACACTGGATGACCGTGAGTGACAGTTAAGTCCGCAAAAGGTTTCCAAGAAAATTCCAACAAATACGCGCTCAGGGCAAACGCCAAGAACACGCTTGTCAGTCGGACTATCGAGACAGCGATCATATGCATAATAATGGTACCTTTCCCGACAAAGTATACCACTCAAGTCATGGAAATATCAGGATTTTTTCTGCAAACACCATCATGCGAAAATGAAAAAACCACATTGATAACATTTTCTTACGTGAAAACAGTCTCAATGTGGTTTTGTCAGTGTCAATTTGACAGAGGTCTAACTTATTCTTCTGTCTCTTCGTCATCTCCTTGGTCCGCGATGCGGGCAACTGAGACGACTTCTTCATTTTTGCCAGTGTCAAATACGCGAACACCACCTGCGCTGCGAGAGCGGAAAGAGATGCCCTCAACCGGGACGCGGATAGATTGGCCTTTCGACGTCGCGAGCATGATCTGATCTTCGATTTCAACGGGGAAACTAGCAACCAATTCGCCGCCACGCATGGCTTTGTCCATAGCTGCAACACCCATACCGCCGCGACCGCGCACAGGGTAATCATGGCTTGAGGAAAGCTTGCCTGACCCACCCGTCGTTATGGTCAAGATCAGGTTTTCAGCGGCTGACATATCTGCATAGCGTTCTTGGCTAATTGTTGCGTTGGCATTGACCTCATCATCGTCTGATTGCGTTGTCTCATCATCCACCATGCCAGCGACTGCGCGGCGCATTTTGAGATAGGCGCTTCGCTCATCTGAGGTTGCGTCAAAGTGGCGAATGATTGACATGGATACAACGCGGTCCTCGCCAGTCAGCTTGATCCCACGCACACCTGTCGATTTGCGCCCCTTAAAGATACGCACATCGGTTGTGGCAAATCGGATGGCTCGGCCTGAATTGGTCACGAGCATGACATCGTCGTCTTCATTCGCGATGCGCACATTCACCAATTCGGTGCCTTCTGGCAGGTCCATCGCGATTTTGCCGTTTGAGCGCACGTTCGTGAAATCAGACAAGGCATTTCGGCGAACATCACCCGCGGATGTTGCAAAGATCACTTGAAGGTTTTCCCAATCGTCCTCTGGCGCATCTACTGGCATAATTGCTGCGATAGAGACACCTGTCGGGATTGGTAGAATGTTAACGATTGCTTTGCCCTTGGCAGTGCGCCCCCCAAGAGGAAGCCGCCACGTCTTGAGCTTGTAGGCCATCCCATCGGTCGTAAAGAACAAGAGCTGCGTATGCGTGTTGGCCACAAAGAGGGTGGTCACCACATCTTCGTCTTTGGTTTGCATACCAGAGAGGCCTTTGCCGCCGCGACGTTGGGCGCGGAAATCGGCCAATGGAGTGCGTTTGATGTAGCCACCAGAGGTGATGGTCACAACCATATCTTCGCGTTGAATGAGGTCTTCATCATCCATGTCACCAGACCAGTCAACGATCTCGGTGCGACGGGGAACTGCGAAATTCTCGCGAACTTCGCGAAGCTCATTGGTGATGATCTCCATAATCCGTTCACGTGAGGCAAGAATATCGAGGTATTCGCGAATTTTGCCTGCCAATTCCTGAAGCTCATCGGTAACTTCTTTGACGCCAATCTGAGTCAAACGCTGAAGCCGCAATTCAAGAATTGCGCGTGCTTGGATTTCAGACAGGTTATAGGTGCCGTCTTCGTTCACAGTATGGGTCGGATCATCGATCAGTTTGATATATTCAACGATATCATGTGCAGGCCAACGGCGTGTCATAAGCTTGTGACGGGCATCCGCCGCATCAGCAGAGCTTCGAATTGTTGCGACAACTTCGTCCACATTGGACACAGCAACCGCCAAACCACAGAGGATATGGCTGCGCTCGCGTGCTTTGCGCAATTCATAGGCTGTACGACGGGCCACCACTTCTTCGCGGAAATCAATGAACGAAGTGAGGAACCGACGGAGCGTGAGCTGTTCCGGACGACCACCATTTAGGGCCAACATGTTACAGCCAAAAGACGTCTGCATTGGTGTAAATCGATAGAGCTGGTTCAAGACCACATCAGGCGTTGCATCGCGTTTCAATTCGACAACAACGCGGACCCCGTTGCGGTCGCTTTCGTCCTGAACATGTGCGATGTTTTCAATCTTTTTCTCGCGAACCTGCTCGGCGATCTTTTCGATCATTGAAGCTTTGTTCACTTGATAGGGGATTTCATCAATGACGATCGCATAGCGGTCTTTGCGAATTTCTTCGACACGGGTTTTGGCGCGAATGATCACGCTGCCACGGCCTTCTAAATAGGCTTTGCGCGCACCAGAACGACCCAGCATCAAGGCGCCTGTGGGGAAATCTGGACCAGGAACGTATTCAATCAAATCTTCGCTGGTCAAATCTGGATTGTCGATCAAGGCAAGCGTGGCATCAATCACTTCGCCCAAGTTATGGGGCGGAATGTTTGTGGCCATACCAACCGCAATACCACCAGCACCGTTGACCAACATATTGGGATAACGGGCAGGGAGGACAGTTGGCTCCTGATCTTTGCCATCATAGTTGTCTTGGAAATTAACCGTGTCTTTGTCGATATCGGCCAATAGGAACGCAGCCGGCTTGTCCATGCGCACTTCGGTGTAGCGCATCGCCGCAGCATTATCGCCATCCATCGAGCCAAAGTTTCCTTGCCCATCCAACAGAGGAAGCGACATTGAGAAATCTTGCGCCATCCGCACGAGGGCATCATAAATCGCGCTGTCTCCATGGGGGTGATATTTACCCATGACGTCCCCAACAGGGCGCGCAGATTTACGGTAGGACTTGTCATGCGTGTTGCCTGTTTCATGCATCGCATAGAGAATACGGCGGTGAACCGGTTTCAACCCATCACGAAGATCAGGGATAGCACGGCTCACGATCACGCTCATAGCATAATCGAGGTATGATGTTTTCATTTCTTTCGTGATGGAAACAGTCGGCCCGTCGTATGCTGGTCGCTGTGGTGTGTTGTCGTCTTCGGTCTCTGGGGTTTCAGGCGTATCGGTCACGGAGTATGCTCGTTTCTTTTAGCTCAACATCTTGTTACAAAATGTATAACAGACCATGGATATGGGGCGCAATGGTGCTGTGCAATTACTTGGGGTTCATTTCACGAAATTGGGCAAAATTCGGCGATTTTGCGAATGTTTGCCAGTGTTTTTAACGCGAATTTTGCATGAGATTGGATAATCTCAAGCGCCAGGCATATATGGGCGAGGAAGTCCCCGCCCAATTAAACCTTATGGAATGATCCGCGTGTATTTGGTGCCCTCAAGGGTCGCACCAATTTTCAGGCCAGATTGCCCAAAGATAACCGCAAAGATCGGCGCCATGGCAGTCGTTGTTTCCGCCCGAAGTGTTTCGCCGCGATCTGGAATGGAATATTCAATGTCACCGCCTGCGGCCCAGCCTTGCGAATTGCGAAACCCTGCCAGAGCGTCATCCGTCATGAAAAAGAGAACATGCGCATATTGCTGGGCACCGATTTGAAAGCCAACTGTCGCGCTCACTGAGGAATAATAATCAACCGTTTTGTCATTTACGCGCAATGCACCGCGACCATAGGATCCTCCGACGCCAAAACCTGCTTCGGTAATCAGCGGCATAATGAGAATGCCCGAGGCTTTTTGAGTCAAGGCACGTGTGTTTGGATAGTCTTGGTAGAGTTGGTTCAAGCTGTAATCAACGCGGGCGTCAATAACACTTGGATCAACACGAAGCACGTCTGGCGTAGAACAAGCACTCAGAGCGACGACAGAAGAAAGGGAGAGTGCTGTAAAAGCACGACGCGAATAGTTTGACATGGTGTTCCTGCTCATTTGCGCGGGTTGTCCCGCTTTTGCCCTAAATATAGCCTATAAATTTGCAGTTGTCACTATATCAACGGCGCGCGAGCAATTTTGCAGCCGCAGGGGCGAAATAGGTCAATATCCCATCACAGCCCGCACGTTTAAAGGCAAGAAGGCTTTCCATCATGACCTTATCCCCGTCAAGCCAACCATTCTGAACAGCTGCTTGGATCATCGCATATTCGCCTGAGACTTGATAGGCATAGGTGGGTGCGCCGAATTGATCTTTGACACGACGACAGATGTCCAAATAGGGCATGCCAGGTTTGATCATTACCATATCTGCGCCTTCGCGGAGATCACGCCCAACCAACCGCAAGGCTTCATCTGAATTTGCAGAATCCATTTGATAGGTGGATTTATCGCCCTTTAGCGCACCAGAAGCGCCCACCGCATCGCGGAAGGGGCCATAAAACCCAGAGGCGTATTTAGCAGAATAGGACAGGATCATCACATCGGTATGACCATTGCTTTCCAATGCGGTTCGCATCGCTGCAATGCGTCCATCCATCATATCAGAGGGGCCAATGATGTCGGCTCCTGCTTCGGCTTGGGAGAGGGTTTGTTTTACCAAGGCCTCAACTGTTCTGTCATTCACGATGACCCCATTTTCAACAAAACCATCATGCCCGTTGATATTATAGGGATCCAACGCAACATCCGTCATGACCGCAATATTTGGAACGGCTGCTTTGACGGCGCGCGTTGCACGGTTGGACAAATTATTCGGGTTCCATGCTTCGGCGCAGTCTTCTGTCTTGAGAGCGGGATCGGTGTATGGAAACAAACAGATCGCGGGAATTCCGAGATCGGCGGCTTCTTTGGCGGCTTCGACAATTCTGTCCACGCTGCGCCGCATGACACCCGGCATAGAGGGAACAGGTGTTTCGACATTCTCGCCATCACACACAAACACAGGCCAAATGAAATCATCCACGCTAAGGTGATTTTCCCGCGTGAGCGCGCGTGTCTGCGCTGATTTACGAACACGACGAAAGCGCGCATTTGGGAAAGACGCATTGGTGATTGTGTGCATTAGACCCTCCAAGGTGATGCCTATCCGAGAAATTTGTCACGCTTTCGCCGTGAGGACAAGAGGCGGTTGCTCATGTCTCATAAGCAGATATGCTGAAGGCCTCAGATTCGCATGGGTAGAAAGCGTAAATTTTGCTTCTTCAGCTTGATTATACTTCATTTTCAAACATTTGGTATTGGGTCATTTTGCTCATTATTTGGGCCTATGCCACGCACCAAATTGCGGGGGTTCCCTTCTATCAATTGCATTTTGCAAAACGCGAGAATGATGCTGAATTGCAGACTGAATTAACACAAATCTGTCAGCTGAATGCCAATCGAGTGCAGCAATTTTTTGCGCCCAAAGCCTCTATCCTGTTTGCGCTGGTCTGTGGGTTTGCCTTTGGCTTTTGGGCCTATGCAGGGTTTTCGACCCGCCATGAGCTGGTCCAGGCGAGTTTTTTGCTGGTTTTTCCAAATTTTCTGGTCCTGCTATTGCGTTGGAGGACGCTGCGCACTATCTCACAGCGCACTCCTGATTTTGCGCAGCTTTATCGCATTATCTGGTGGCATCGGTTCTGGGTCATGGTTGCAGGCGCATTTGTGTTGTTTGGCATTACGATCTGGGGAGTCCTCTTTGAGCTGACGATGCTTCTGTGATTTGAGAATGCGCATCTGCGCCAACGAAAAGTGATGACAGCAATGAGCAGACTAACAATTGGCGGAGCCCCAGAGGGGTATGATGCGCGTCTCATCCTAAAAGAAATCGAAAAATCAGGTAAGCCCGTCGTTCATATCGCCCGCGATGATCGCCGCATGGTGGCCATCAAAGAAGCCTTGCGGTTTTTCGCCCCTGATATGCCGATTGTTGAGTTTCCAAGCTGGGATTGCTTGCCCTATGATCGCGTGTCCCCCAATGCCAATATTTCTGCGGCGCGCATGGCGACTTTGGCGGGGCTGGTGCATGGCATGCCCAAACAGTTTGTCTTGCTCAGCACGCTCAATGCGGCCACTCAAAAAATTCCAGCGCGCAGTGTTTTAAAAGAAGCCGCCTTCAAAGCCACGGTTGGTGGGCGGATCAATGAACAAAAGCTCCGTGAATTTTTGGTGCGTATGGGATTTGTTCAAGCCCCAACTGTTTTAGAAGCAGGCGACTATGCCATTCGCGGCGGCATCATTGATATCTTTCCGCCAGGTGAGCAGGGGCCTGTCCGGCTTGATATGTTTGGCGATGTCCTTGATGGGGCGCGCCGTTTTGATCCCGCAACACAGCGCACGACAGAACGCCTCAGTGAAGTAGAGCTTGCCCCTGTGTCCGAAGTCATCTTGGACGAGGCGGCGATAACGCGGTTTCGCCAAAACTATCGCATTGAATTTGGGGCCGCACGCATTGACGATCCACTTTATGAATCGGTGAGTGCAGGGCGCAAATATCAAGGGGTTGAACATTGGCTCCCATTTTTCCATGACAGCCTAGAGACCCTGTTTGATTATGTGTCCGACGTGACCGTAACGATGGATGATCAAATCACGCCAAGTCGGTTGGCGCGCTGGGACTCTGTTCAGGATCAATACGATACCCGACAGCATGCCATGACACAAAAGAACCGCATGGATTCTGTGTATAAACCTGTGCCACCAGAGTTGCTCTATCTTGATGATGGCGCTTGGGAAGGGGCGATTGCCAATCATCGAGTTGTGCAATTCCATCCTTTGCCGCAGGCTTCAGGTCCAAATGTCATTGATGCAGGCGGGCGCATTGGGCGCAATTTCTCACCCGAACGCCAACAGGAAAGTGTGAGCCTTTTCGGAGCTTTAGCGCAGCATATCAAATCAAAAATGTCAGAGGGACCGGTGGTCATCGCCAGCTATTCAGAAGGCGCGCGTGAACGTCTTTCTGGTTTGATCGAGGATGAAGGATTGTCTGAGACGATCCATGTTGAGAATGGCACGCGCATCGGTAAACAGGGACTTCACCTCGCGGTCTGGGCCTTGGATCACGGGTTTGAAACGCCTGATATGACTGTGATTTCAGAACAAGATGTTCTGGGGGATCGTCTCATTCGCACGACGAAAAAGCGGCGCAAGGCGGAAAATTTCTTAACCGAGACGCAATCTCTAAACCCCGGTGATCTGGTGGTGCATGTGGATCATGGGATCGGACGCTATCACGGGTTAGAAGTGATCACGGCGGCGGGCGCGGCGCATGAATGTATCTTGCTTGAATATGCGGAAAATGCGCGCCTTTATTTGCCTGTTGAAAATATAGAGCTTCTCTCAAAATACGGCCATGACGAAGGACTGTTGGATCGCTTGGGCGGTGGGGCATGGCAAGCCAAGAAAGCCAAGCTCAAGGAGCGTATCCGCGAAATGGCGGATCGCTTGATCCGCGTGGCCGCCGAACGTGCCTTGCGCAAAGCGCCAGTTTTAGATCCGCCTCCGGGCGCATGGGATGCCTTTGCCGCGCGCTTTCCCTATCAGGAAACCGATGATCAATTAAACGCCATCGAAGATGTGGTGACAGATCTCACCTCTGGCGCGCCGATGGATCGATTGGTCTGTGGGGACGTTGGCTTTGGCAAAACCGAAGTCGCAATGCGCGCGGCATTTTTGGCCGCGATGTCAGGGGTTCAAGTCGCGATTGTCGCGCCAACAACCTTGCTTGCTCGTCAGCATGCCAAAGGGTTCAAAGAGCGGTTTCGGGGATTTCCCCTAGAAGTGCGCCAATTATCCCGTTTTGTCCCCGCCAAAGAGGCGGCTCTTACACGTGATGGTCTGGCGCGCGGAACAGTTGATATCGTCGTGGGTACGCATGCTTTGTTAGCCAACGGGATCCAATTCAAAAACCTTGGCCTCTTGATCATCGACGAAGAACAGCATTTCGGGGTTCAGCACAAAGAAAAGCTTAAACAGCTTCGCACCGATATTCACGTGCTGACCCTAACCGCGACGCCAATCCCACGCACGTTACAATTGTCTTTGTCTGGTGTGCGGGATTTGTCGATCATTGGCACGCCGCCTGTGGATCGTCTGTCCATTCGCACCTACGTCAGCGAATTTGACGCCGTCACGATCCGCGAAGCGCTCTTGCGTGAACATTACCGTGGAGGGCAATCCTTTTATGTGGTGCCCCGCATAAGTGATTTACCTGAAATCGAAGAGTTCCTCAGAGAACAGCTTCCTGAATTGAGCTATGTCATTGCCAACGGACAAATGGCGGCGGGTGAATTAGATGACCGTATGAATGCCTTTTATGATGGCAAATACGATATTTTGTTGGCGACAACGATTGTCGAAAGCGGTCTTGATATTCCAACGGCTAACACAATGGTCGTGCATCGTGCGGATATGTTTGGGCTTGCGCAACTCTATCAAATTCGCGGCCGTGTTGGTCGATCAAAAACGCGGGCCTATGCCTATTTAACAACCAAGCCACGGGCGAAACTGACAACAACAGCGGAAAAGCGTCTGCGTGTTTTGGGATCGCTCGATACTTTGGGGGCGGGCTTTACCTTGGCCAGTCAGGATTTGGATATTCGCGGCGCGGGTAATTTGTTGGGCGAAGAGCAATCGGGCCAAATGCGCGATGTTGGGTATGAGCTTTATCAATCCATGCTCGAGGAAGCGATTGCCAAGATCAAAGCAGGCGAAATGGATGGGCTGGCGATCGCAGATGATCAATGGGCGCCTCAGATCAACCTCGGTGTGCCAGTTTTGATCCCAGAAAAATATGTCCCTGATTTGGATGTGCGCCTTGGCCTTTATCGTCGCTTGTCTTCTCTGTCCACCAAAGTGGAATTAGAAGGTTTTGCCGCGGAATTGATTGACCGCTTTGGTAAGCTTCCGCGCGAAGTGAACACTTTGATGTTGGTCGTGCGGATCAAAGCCATGTGCAAACGTGCGGGTATTTCAAAGCTGGATGGGGGGCCAAAGGGCGCAACAATTCAGTTCCACAACGATAAATTCGCCTCTCCTGAGGGTTTAGTTAAATTTATCCAAAATCAAAATGGCCTCGCAAAAGTGCGTGACAATAAAATTGTTGTCCGTCGTGATTGGAAGAGCGATGCCGATAAAATTAAGGGCGCTTTTGCGATTGCTAGAGACCTGGCTGAACAAGTAATTGTCAAACGAAAGAAGTGATACCTAAACTTTTGTAAATATCGGACGTTTACCTTTTACCTTAGGTTAAAACGTGGATGCGAGCAATGTCTGTGAAAGGACTTTTGCTTATGAGATTGGTACTAGTATGTGGGTTTGCGGCGATGGTTTCGGCGTGTGGAATGGGACAAACGGTTTCGGATGAAATGGTGGCTGCGGCCGAAACGGTTAGAACGAGTGATGATTATACAGCCCTCTATTTTGAAGGGGCCTTTGCCTTTACCGAAGATGGAATTTTGCGCACACTCCCTGCAGGGGACGTGCAAGATGAAACCGAAAGCTATAGTGGCAATGGGCTAGAATATGTGGCGACGAGATCATCGGATTATGTCGTCATTGGCGGGCGCTATAACGGAGAGCGGATTACATCCGTCTCTGATACATATACATCTGTTCGCATGAACGGTCAGGCGTCGTTTTCAGGTCAGGCAACGATTTTGAATCGGGGTCAATATTCCTATGAGCCCGTCGATCTGATCGCTGATTTTAGCGCGAGTGATCCGTATCTGATGAATGATGGCGGAAACTTGGACGTCTATGGTGCGATATCTTCAAACGGTCGCGTTGATGGCTCTGTTGCTTATAGCGGAACAGAAGCGCGGATGCGCGGTGGATTCTTCGGAGATCGTATGAACGTGGGCGCCGAAAAATTCGTAGCCGGCTTTGCGGGCGGAACAATGACGGGTATTATTGTTGTAGAACAGTAATCTACTCGGCGTTCTTGAAGCGACTTTCAAGGTATTTGCGTGCGCGCCGTTCGGCCAATCTCACTCGGACAGAGGTCATAAAAGCCTCTTCCGATGTTGAGGATGTCGCGGCGAGCTCGCGTGCCACTTCGCGGATAAGCTCTTGATCACCGAGCTTTTCCGCCGCTTCGATTGTGTCTTTGGCGAGCGCGTCGCCTAAGTCTTCTGCAACGCCCATGTTTATCTCGTATTTTCGGTCAACCGACGTTTCACATATGTGCTGACGTGATCGATCATTGGGTCCATGTGATCTTCAAAGAAGTGACCTGCGCCATCAAGCTGAGTATGCGTGATGGTGATGCCTTTTTGCTCATGCAGTTTGTCCACCAAATCAACAGTATCTGCAGGCGGCGCAATACGATCGCTTGTGCCGTTGATGATCAAACCAGAGGATGGGCAAGGGGCCAAGAAGGAAAAGTCATACATATTCGCAGGCGGAGCCACGGAAATGAACCCTGTGATCTCTGGACGGCGCATCAAAAGTTGCATGCCAATCCATGCACCAAAGCTAAATCCAGCAACCCAGCAATGTTTGGAATTGTTGTTCATGGATTGCAGGTAATCCAAGGCTGAGGCCGCATCAGACAATTCGCCAACGCCTTGATCGTATTCACCTTGGCTGCGACCGACACCACGAAAGTTAAAGCGCAGAACCGTAAAGCCCATGTTGTAGAATGCATAGTGAAGGTTATAGACAACTTTGTTGTTCATTGTCCCGCCAAACTGTGGATGCGGATGCAAGACAATCGCGATGGGGGCGTCCCGGTCCTTTTGCGGATGATAACGACCTTCTAGGCGACCTTCTGGTCCGGGAAAAATAACCTCTGGCATTCTTCAAAACTCTCTCTTCGATGTAATGGGTCAATTATTGACAGACAGCGCCACGAAAACTAGAGCATAGCTATGTGCTGCATTCGACCCCTTGGTTGACTTGCAGATAAGCAATGCAGGCGCATAGGTCAATGATTAGCAGGTGAATGCGATGAAACTGAGTACAAAGGGTCGGTATGCCATGGTTGCCTTGACCGATATTGCCCTTCAACCGGTGGATCAGCTGGTGACTCTTGGGGATATTTCCAAAAGACAAGATATTTCCTTGGCTTATCTTGAGCAATTATTTGTCAAACTGCGCAGAACGGGCTTGGTCGAATCGGTGCGCGGGCCGGGGGGTGGATATAAACTGTCAAAGACTCCTCTGGAAATTCGCATTATCGATATTCTCTCTGCGGTCGACGAAACACTAGATGCGATGCACAAGGGGGCTGGGGCCTCAGGTGCCTTGTCTGGGAGCAAAGCACAATCTTTGACCAATCGCTTGTGGGAAAACATGAGCTCGCATGTTTATGTCTTTTTGCATCAAACGCGGCTCTCGGATGTTATAAATAATGAATTGGCCCCTTGTCCTGCGGTGCCATCGCTCTTTTCTTTAGTCGACGAAGACTAACTCTTTCCTTGTTCAAAGGCGGCACCTTGATGCGCGTTTACCTAGATCACAATGCGACAACGCCCCTACGTTCAGAGGCCCGTGATGCGATGATTGCGGCCATGGATATCGTCGGAAACGCCTCATCTGTTCACGCCGAAGGGCGCGCGGCCAAAGGGTTGCTAGAGCGCGCAAGGGGAACAATCGCCTCCGCTTTGGGCGCGGATGGGGCTGATGTTATATTTGTCTCTGGTGCCACCGAGGGGGCGGCGCTCGCCCTTGCGCATCAAACAGCTGAGTGTTGTGATATTGAACATGAGGCGGTGTCGAGTTGGTGCCAAACAAACCTGCCTGCGGATGAAATGGGTCAGGTTGTTGTGAGCTCGCCTGAAACAACGGCGCTTCAATATGCAAATTCGGAAACGGGTATCATTCAAAAACTGCCTGAAGGCATTTTGCTATGCGATATGACACAGGCCTTTGGCAAACACCCCATCGCGTTTAATTGGGCTGGCGCAACAATGGCTTTGGTCTCGGCCCATAAACTGGGTGGGCCCAAGGGAATAGGGGCCTTGGTTGTGAAACGTGGAACGGAAATCCCTGCGCAAATCCTTGGCGGTGGCCAAGAAATGGGGCGCAGATCGGGAACCGAAAACATCATTGGAATTGCCGGTTTTGCCGCCGCAGCCGAGGCCGCTGCCAGCGACCTTGCGTCAGGCAAATGGGAAAAAGTTGAAAAACTTAGAAACATTCTAGAATTGGGCATTGCACAATCTGCAAATAAAACTATTTTTGTCGGGAAAGACGCGGATCGCCTTCCCAACACCTCATGTTTTATCACTGAAGGGTGGCGGGGCGAAACCCAAGTTATGCAAATGGACTTGTCTGGATTTGCAGTCTCTGCAGGATCGGCGTGTTCAAGCGGCAAGGTCAAATCTAGTCGCGTGTTGCGTGCCATGGGGTTTGACGAGATGTCCGCCGGATGCGCCCTTCGCGTGAGCTTGGGGTTAGAAACGACAGAAGAACAGGTTTTGGCCTTTGTGGATGCTTGGTCAAAACATCACGAAAGATTTCGAGCCCGCACAGGGTGAACCAGTTAGGAGGCCATAATGGCGGCGTTTGACAATACTGATGTCAAAGAAGGCGTAGATCAGGAAACTGTGGATGCAGTTCGTGAAGTAGGCGGTGCCTATAAATATGGATGGAACACCGAGATCGAAATGGAATATGCGCCCAAGGGTGTTAATCCTGATATCGTGCGTTTGATTTCTGACAAAAACGAAGAGCCAGAATGGATGACTGAATGGCGTCTTGCGGCCTTTGAACGTTGGGAGCAAATGGAAGAGCCGACTTGGGCGATGGTTGATTATCCAACGATCGATTTCCAAGATCAGTATTACTATGCGCGTCCTAAGTCCATGATTGAAAAGCCAAAATCACTGGACGAAGTTGATCCCAAGCTATTGGCGACTTACGAAAAACTTGGCATTCCCCTCAAGGAACAATTGATCCTTGCAGGTGTTGAAGGTGCTGAAGATATGCCAGCCGAGGGTCGCAAAGTGGCCGTTGATGCGGTCTTTGACTCTGTCTCTGTTGGGACGACGTTTCAGGCCGAATTGAAAAAGGCAGGCGTGATCTTTTGTTCAATCTCTGAAGCCATCAGGGAACATCCCGAATTGGTCAAAAAATACCTTGGCACAGTTGTTCCAGCAAGCGACAATTATTACGCGACTTTGAACAGCGCCGTGTTCTCAGACGGGTCATTCGTTTACATCCCACCAGGTGTTCGTTGCCCAATGGAGCTCAGCACCTATTTCCGCATCAACGCAGAAAACACAGGCCAGTTTGAGCGCACATTGATCATTGCGGACAAGGGTTCCTATGTATCTTACCTCGAAGGATGTACCGCACCACAGCGTGATGTCGCGCAATTGCACGCAGCGGTCGTTGAAATCATCATCGAAGAAGACGCCGAAGTGAAATATTCAACGGTGCAAAACTGGTACCCTGGGGATGAAAACGGCGTCGGCGGCATTTATAACTTTGTGACGAAACGCGCGGATTGCCGTGGCGATCGCTCCAAAGTCATGTGGACCCAAGTGGAAACAGGCTCTGCCGTCACATGGAAATACCCATCTTGCATCTTGCGCGGTGATGACAGCCAAGGCGAATTCTATTCCATCGCGATTGCCAACAATCGCCAACAAGCCGACACAGGCACCAAGATGATCCATTTGGGCAAAAACACGAAATCACGCATCGTGTCCAAAGGGATTAGTGCAGGTGTGGCCCAAAATACCTACCGTGGTTTGGTCTCGATGCATCCCAAAGCCAAGGATAGCCGCAACTACACCCAATGTGACAGCTTGCTCATTGGCGATAAATGCGGAGCGCATACAGTGCCGTATATTGAGGTGAAAAATAACTCATCCCGCGTTGAACATGAGGCAACAACATCCAAAGTGGACGATGATCAATTGTTCTACTGCCGTCAGCGCGGCATGGACGAAGAAGAGGCCGTTGCCTTGGTTGTCAATGGGTTCTGTAAGGACGTCCTTCAGGCTTTGCCAATGGAATTCGCAATGGAAGCTCAGCAATTGGTCGCCATTAGCCTAGAAGGGTCTGTGGGATGATTATCACAACAACCCCCAACATCGAGGGCCAACCGATCAAGGAGTACAAAGGCGTCGTCGTTGGCGAAGCGATTATGGGTGCGAATTTCGTGCGCGATATTTTTGCAAGCATCACTGATATCGTCGGCGGTCGCTCGGGCGCTTATGAAAGCAAACTCGCCGATGCACGCGCCACTGCCATGGCCGAAATCGAAGAAGAAGCGCGCCGCGTTGGAGCCAATGCCGTCGTCGGCGTCGATCTCGATTATGAAGTTGTCGGAGACAGCATGTTGATGGTGTCCGTGAGCGGAACCGCGGTTGTCATCTAAAAGATACGCCTACTGATAAGGGCAAGGGAATAGGAATATAAGAATGTTAGAAATTAAAAACCTTCACGTCAAACTTGAAGATGAAGACAAGCAAATCCTTAAGGGCGTTGATTTGACTGTCGAGGCTGGCAAAGTCCATGCGATTATGGGGCCAAACGGGTCTGGTAAATCGACCTTGTCTTACGTGCTATCTGGCAAGGATGGCTATGAGGTTACCGACGGCGAAGCGAGCTTGAGTGGAGAAGAGCTGCTTGATATGGAACCAGAAGAGCGCGCTGCGGCGGGACTTTTCCTTGCGTTTCAATATCCTGTTGAAATCCCAGGCGTCGGCAACATGACCTTTTTGCGCACAGCTGTGAATGCACAGCGCAAAGCGCGCGGAGAAGAGGAAATGAGCGCCGCAGAATTCCTCAAAGTCGTGCGCGAACGTGCAAAAACATTAAAGATTGACGCAGACATGCTGAAACGTCCTGTGAACGTCGGCTTTTCTGGCGGTGAGAAAAAGCGTAACGAAATTTTGCAAATGGCGATGCTTGAGCCAAAGATGTGCATCTTGGATGAAACGGATTCAGGTTTGGACGTTGATGCGATGAAATTGGTCGCCGAAGGTGTGAACGCGCTTCGCAATGAGGGGCGTGGGTTCCTTGTGATCACGCACTATCAACGTCTTTTGGATCATATCAAACCTGACGTTGTTCACATCATGGCCAATGGACGTATTGTGAAAACGGGTGGTCCTGAGCTGGCTCTTGAAGTCGAAAAGAACGGCTATGCGGATATTTTGGCGGAGGTTGCATAATGGCACTTGCCAAAGTGAAACAAGACGAAACTGATGCGCGTTTGGCGGGGCTTTCCCTGCCAGAGGGCGGGTGGTCTGGTCCTGCGCGTGCTGAGGCTTTGGCACGGGTTCAGGCGATGGGACTACCACATCGTCGGGATGAATATTGGAAATATACACGTCCTGAAACCTTAACAATCGCCGAGGCCCCAACAGCCGCCGTCTTTGACGGATCAGACGAAGCGCCGCTATTTGCTGATATAGAGGCCTTGCGCGTCGTGTTTGTGGATGGTGTCTTTGATGCGGATCAATCTGATGATTTGACGGGCGAAGGGTTGGAAATCGAACGCCTGCAAACTTCGGCCAGTTCTGATATTCACTGGGCCAAGGACGTCTACGGCGTTTTGGAAAACAACGGACAAACACCTGTTGCACGACCCTTGGCCTCACTCAATACAGCCTTTGCACAAGATGGTATTTTGATCCGCGCAACTGGCGTTGTGTCGCGTCCGATTAATCTGGTTTATGTCCATAAATCAGAGAGTTCTGATGCGATGTTACACCATGTTGTCAAGGTCGAAGAGGGGGCGAAGCTCACCATTTTGGAAAATGGTCCAGCGGCGTCTCGGTTTAACAAAGTGATGGAAGTCGCGGTTGCAGATCGCGGTGAATTTCATCACGTCCGCGCGCAAGGGCGGGATCATGAACGCCGCGCAGTGACGCATATCTTTGCGCGTCTCGGCACTGAGAGCGTGTTCAAATCCTTTACCCTAACCGTAAACGGCGTTTTGACCCGCAATGAATGTATCCTTGAGCTTACGGGTGATGATGCGATTGCCCATGTTGCCGGTGCCTGTGTCGGGGATGGAGATTTCCATCATGATGACACGGTCTTTATCACCCATGATGCGGTCGGCTGCGAAAGCCGTCAAGTGTTCAAGAAAGTGCTTCGCAATGGGGCAACTGGTGTGTTCCAGGGGAAAATCCTTGTAAAACCTGACGCTCAAAAGACCGATGGATATCAGATTAGCCAATCTTTGCTCTTGGATGAGGATAGCCAATTCCTTGCCAAACCTGAGTTGGAAATCTATGCAGATGATGTGGCCTGTTCGCATGGATCAACATCTGGCTGCATCGACGAAGAGGCACTGTTTTATTTGAAATCACGCGGTGTTCCAACGGCAGAGGCGACAAATTTGCTCACCTTGGCCTTTCTTGCCGAAGCCGTGCAAGAAATCGAAGATGAGGCCTTGGGCGAATTGATCAACGATCGCATGTCAGCTTGGTTATCGCGTCGCAGTCGCTAATTCATGTCGATTGTTCGAAATATCATGCGCAGTTACCGCCACCCGAATTTGGTTTTGGGTGGTGTTGCTGTCTCTGACGCACCAGAAGCCCGATCGCTTGCCTATTTGATGGGCGGCTGCGCCTTGGCCTTTGTTTCGCAATGGCCTGTGGTCGCGCGACAAGCGCATATTGATGGCGAAGAGATGAACATGTTGTTGGCAGCTTCCCTGATGGGGTGGTTGTTTATCATGCCGCTGATCTTTTATGTGCTTGCCTTGCTATTGACCTTTGCGTTGAAGGCATTGGGAACCAAGGCCTCCGCACAAGCCATGCGATCAGGTGTGTTTTGGTCGTTTTTTGCAGCATCTCCTTTGATGTTGCTCTATGGATTAGTCGCTGGATTTATTGGTGAGGGAAGCGCAAAGCAAATTGTTGGTTTTCTGTGGTTTGCAGCCTTCGTTACATTTGTCTTTGCTGCCGTAAAAGCCGTTCGAAAAGGGGCCCGCTAATGGGAAGTTGGATGGAAATTGCACTACGCTCATTTACGCAGCCTCGTGATGCAGCGCGCGACTTGATAGACAGGAATTTGGGGTGGGACATCGTATTATCCGCCTTTATAGCGTCCTCCTGTCTGAGCACGATTTTGTTCTTTTCCTTTGATGGCGGGCAAGTGCCCGAAGATTTCCCCTTTGCCGCAGTCTTCCAAGCGCCGCTTTTGTTGGTGAGCTTTTTCTTAGCCTCAGGCGTTATCGTCTCTTTGGGGATCAACTTTGTTGGGCAATTGGTCGGTGGAACGGGAACGGTATTGCACATGATGTTGATCATGGCATGGTTTCAGGTTCTTCAAGTGGGCATACAGGTTGTGACCTATGCCTTGCTGATCTTAATCGCACCTGCTGCGATGCTGATGCAATTCGTCATGTTTTGGTACGGCATCTTTATTTTCGTGGCCTTCGTTGCCGAAGCCTATGGCTTTGAAAATTGGTTCAAGTCTGCTGTTGTATCCCTTGCTGGATTTATCGCATCAATCGCAGCACTCGCCGGTATTTTATCGCCTGTGTTGATAGGAGGCTGATATGCCGAAGTTTGACGTCCAAGAGATCCGCAAAGATTTCCCAATTTTATCCCGCGAAGTGAATGGTAAGCCGTTGGTTTACTTGGATAATGGGGCGTCTTCTCAAAAGCCTCAGGTCGTGATTGATGCGATTACCAAGGCATACGCTGAGGAATATGCAAACGTGCATCGCGGTTTGCATTACCTCAGCAATCTGGCAACAGAAAAATACGAATCCGTGCGTGGGGTTATTGCGAAATTCTTGGGCGTTGCGGATGAAAATCAAATCGTTTTGAACTCTGGCACGACTGAGGGGATCAACACGGTCGCCTATGGGTGGGCCATGAATGTCATGCAGCCGGGGGACGAAATTATCCTCAGCGTCATGGAACATCACGCCAATATCGTTCCTTGGCATTTCTTGCGCGAACGCTGTGGTGTGGTGCTGAAATGGGTGGATATTGACGCCAATGGTGATTTGGACCCTCAAGCCGTCTTGGATGCAATCACGCCAAACACTAAGCTGATCGCTGTGACGCAAATGTCTAATGTTTTGGGCACCAAAGTTGACGTTAAATCAATCGTCACAGGCGCCAAGGCCAAAGGCGTCCCTGTTCTGGTCGATGGATCGCAGGGGGCTGTTCATATGCCTGTGAATGTCGATGAATTGGGGTGTGATTTCTACGCAATCACGGGTCACAAGCTCTGTGGTCCGTCAGGGTCTGGTGCGATATTCATGAGCCACGCGCGGATGGCAGAAATGCGTCCCTTTATTGGTGGCGGTGATATGATCCGCGAAGTGCACAAGGATCACGTTCTTTATAATGATGCCCCTATGATGTTTGAGGCGGGAACGCCGGGCATTGTGCAAACCATCGGTTTGGGCGTTGCCTTGGACTATATGATGTCAATCGGCATGGACAATATCGCCGCTCACGAAGATATGCTCACCAGCTATGCGCGCGAGAAATTGGCTGGGTTGAATTGGCTTAACGTACAAGGCACGTCCTTTAACAAAGGCGCGATCTTTAGCTTTACCCTTGAGGGGGCGGCGCATGCGCATGACATTTCGACGATCCTTGATAAAAAAGGCATCGCTGTGCGCGCCGGTCAACACTGTGCTGGTCCACTGATGGATCATCTGGGGATTACGGCATCCTGTCGTGCGTCATTCGCGTTTTATAACACCAAAGACGAAGTGGATGCCTTGGTTGATGGTTTAAACCTCGCGCATGATCTCTTGTGTTAAAACAATAACATTTTGCCATTGCGAGACTGGCCTGCAAAAGTTATAGACAGCATCAGGCACCCATAGCTCAGCTGGATAGAGCGCTGCCCTCCGAAGGCAGAGGTCTGAGGTTCGAATCCTCATGGGTGCGCCATAAAAATAAGGGTTTTTGCGGTGCTTTTAAGCTGTTAAGTCAAACCCATCACGTACCAAAAGCACCAACAATGGCGTACCAAATTCTGTATATTGGAACATCGTTAAACTGTGTTCAGCTAAGCTAACTGCAGTAATCCCGAATCGAGACCCCATATTTTGCCATCTTGTAGTGGTGTGCAGTCTTGATAATGTTAATCCCATCTCACAAGCTTTCTCAAATGCTTGATCGTCATGGAAAAACTGCTTCATCTGTATGCCAAAGGCAATTACAATGAATGGCTACTGACCCGTTACCGTAAATACGCAAGAGAAGAACTTGGTGCAGAAGATGCCCACTCTGACACTTGGCTTGCCGTACAAACATCCATCCAAGGCATTCCCTTATCAATCAAAGGTTACTCGCATGGTTTTTGTAGATCACCTAGTATTTCTGATATGGTCTTTCCTTGGTCTGATTGCTGTCCATTTCTGTAAAGGGCGTCCAATTCATCATCTATCCTAGCTATTTCAGCTTCACTGTTAGCCGTAATGACGCCAAGCATGTTGGCTACCTTTAAATCATTTGTGATGTCCAAATCAGGATGTACGCCTTGAATAAAGGTTGCTCTGCACACTGGGTGTAAAATGGCATCAAAGGGATTATCCTCGTGCATCCTCATACATGCTTTTTGTGTCAGTTCGTTGATAAGTTTGTCGTTTGAATTTTTACGTACTTGCCCATACACTTTTTCCAGCCGTTCTATTTTATCCAGTTTGTCTTGATGACAGCTTTTTGCCAGCCCAAGTGCACTGGTCTTTTGTGCAGCAAGTTTGCGTTTATCCTTTTCCTTTTGTAGTTCAGCTGCAGCCTCACCGTCAATAAATGTGTCGGTCGTCAGATAATTTGGAACACTAGAGCTGTATGAAGCATGGAGGCTCTGGTACACCTATGATTTGATTATG